>NZ_JAFMYU010000033.1 GCF_017353255.1 Fibrella aquatilis
ACCGATTGTTCATTATTCATTGTACATTAATTTAAAAATATGAACCCAAACATACCCATTACAGACCGGAAGCGCGTGGTGATTGTGGGCGCGGGCTTTGGCGGGTTGACACTGGCCCGGTCGTTGGCCCACCGGTCAGAATTTCAGGTGGTGCTGGTGAACAAATACAACTACCACGAATTTCAGCCGCTCTATTACCAGGTAGCCACCGCCGGTTTGGAAGCTAACTCGATCTTGTTTCCGTTGCGGGCGGCCCTCGGCGACAACTCCAACGTGCACATTCGCATCACGTGCATGTCGGGTATCCGCCCCGCCGACAAAACCATCGATACCGAGATTGGCCCCATCACCTACGACTTTCTGGTGCTGGCTATGGGGGCCGACACCAACTTTTTCGGGCAGCAGAACATCATCGACCGTGCCTTGCCCATGAAGTCGGTGCAGGAAGCCATTGCCTTGAGAAACAGACTATTGCAGAATTTTGAAGAGGCCCTGAGCGTAGAAACAGAAGACGAACTAACCGGCCTGATGGATGTGGTGGTGGTAGGCGGCGGACCCACGGGCGTGGAACTCTGCGGTACCTTGGCCGAGATGCGCAAAACCGTGCTCCCCCGCGACTACCCCGAACTGGACTTCAAAGGCATGGACATCCACCTGATCGAATCGGGGGGAGAACTGTTGGGGCCAATGTCGAAACAGTCGCAGGAGCACTCGCTGGCGTACTTGCAGGAGTTGGGCGTAAACGTACGGCTAAACACTCGCGTGAAGGATTTCGACGGAAAAACCGTGTTCATGAACGATGGCACCACCCTGCGTACCAACAACCTGATCTGGGCGGCGGGCGTGAAAGCCAACACCCCCACGGGCATTCCGGCCGAAGCTGTGGGGCGCGGCGGGCGGCTAATCGTGAACCGGTTCAACCAGGTGCAGGGCTTCACCGATATCTTCGCCGTGGGCGACCTGGCCACGATGGCCGAGGGCGATATATGGCCCAATGGGCATCCCCAGGTAGCCCAGCCCGCTATTCAGCAGGGCAAATTACTCTCCAAAAACCTTACCCTGCTGATACGGGGCGGGCAGATGGTGCCCTTCGTCTACAGCGATTTAGGCTCAATGGCTACCATTGGGCGCGGGCTGGCCGTAGTCGATTTGTCATTTGTTAAGTTTCAGGGCTTCTTTGCGTGGCTTACCTGGCTGTTCGTACACCTGATGGCTATCCTGGGTGTCAAAAACAGGCTCCTTATTTTCATTAACTGGATGTGGAACTACCTAACATACAACCAGTCTTTGCGGTTAATTATCAAGCCTAAGCTACCCAAAGCCCCATTGGATGTTCCGAAGGAACGATTAAACGATTCGGTGGAAGTCGCCAAATCAGGGGCGATTTAGTCAATTTGGTTGACTGGTTGGAACAGACAAAACACGAAATCGGTTAATATTGCCAACTACTAATTACTCGATTGTATGCAAGTTGAAGAATACAAAGCGGTTCATTCAAGACCCAAAAACAACGGAACCAAGCAACTTTTCGACAATCCCATTCTCGAAGCGCTTTCACGTACCCACATTATGGTGCCCATTACCATGTGGCTAACTTTGTCGGCTTTTCTGGGGTGGTACGCCTTCACGTATACCGACATGAGCGCGGGCCGTATTGGCGGCCTGTTTGCCACCGGCCTGTTCATTTTCACTATTTTTGAATACGTGCTGCACCGGTACCTCTATCACCTGGCCCCCACCACACCCGAACGGGCTAAGATTCAGTACACCTTCCACGGCGTTCACCACGAGTACCCGAAAGATAAAACCCGGCTGGCCATGCCCCCGGCGCTGGCCGTCATTGTGGCAAGCTTCTTTTTCGGCCTGTTCTTCCTGATGATGGGCGAAGCCGCCTATGCGTTCTTCCCCGGCTTCATGGTAGGCTACACGGGCTACCTGGCCGTACACTTCATCGTACACGCCTACGCCCCACCCAAAAACGCCTTCAAACAGCTCTGGATCAACCACAGCATCCACCACTACAAAAACCCCGAAAGCAACTACGGCGTCTCCTCACCCATGTGGGACTATATCTTCGGGTCGTTTCAGAAATGAGAAACAAGAGATAAGAAGCAAGAGACAAGACTAAAGCAGTCAATCTTGCCTCTTGCTTCTCACATCTTGTTTCTCATTTCTTACCTCTTGCTTCTTAGAAGGTACACCTCATTCCACTTATCCCGATACACCCGCTCGTAGTGACCTATGCGAGCGGGTGTTTCTTTTGGAATGGGGTAAGAAAAGTCGCGGCCGTAGTCGCTGATGACGGCCGCGGCGCTGTCGGCTTCGGCTAGCTGGAAAAACTGGTTGGCGGTCAGGTGGCCATCGTAGGTTTTCTGGTTGAGCAGGTGGTAGTACGACAGGCCGTGGATTCGGTAATGCGCCTGCTGGTTGTAAAAGAAATCGAGCGGGGCAATGACGCGGGCACCGGGCTGCTGAATGAAGTTGGCTAGCCTGGCATTTTTAGCCGCTACGTCGGGCTGCTCCTTATTTGTCTGGATGGTCACGAACACTTTATAGGCTCCCGCCAGCAGGTACAGGCCCAGCAATACGGGCAGGCCAACAGCATGCCACCGCCCCACACCCGGCAACGCCCTGCCCGACCAGCCGGCCACGCATTGCGCCACCCAAACGGCCATGATGGGCAGGAAAATGAGGTAATAATAGTCGGTATTACTTTTGGTAATCAGGGCAAATGATCCCAGCAACAGCAGCAGGTAGCGCCCTGTCTCGGTACGGCTTTGGCGCTTAGGAGTTAGCTTGTCGGGCTGTTTTTGGGGTCGAACAAACGTCAGCAGCGTAACGCCCAGCACCAGCACTGAGAGTGCTACCTCTTCTTCGCTATGAAAAAATAGTTCATGCAACTTACTGGTGATGAGTAGTTTATCTACCAACCCAGTAACATGATTCGTGGCGGGGTCATGGGTAAACTGCATCCAGAACGTAGACCACGCCCCAGCCACGGCCACATCGGCGAAGTAGAGAGCACTCGCTACGCCCGCCCCCGCACCGAAGGCCAGCAGTCCTTGCCAATCTGGTCGGCGAGTCAGCGTGGGCGAGGCAGGGCGCAGGCCATCCCAGACCAGCCAACCCAAGCCAGCCAGTACGTAGCTAATCCCGTTGAGGTGCGTCAGCACGGCCAGCCCCGCCAATATACCGGCAACTAGTAGACGACGGCGGGTCATCAACGAAAACGAGATGAACCCCAGCGTCATGTACATGGGTTCGGGCCGGTTTACGAAGGCATATTCGATAAGCATACCGTTGGCCACGTAGATTAGCAAGGCCCGATACGTCCAGCGCCCGCCTAGTTCCAGCCTGCGCATATGCAGCGCAATGGCCACGCCACCCAGCAGAGTCCAGAAAGCGCCCACTACCTTGCTCACAGGCAGCGAAAAACCCAGCAGCCCCTGCACTGCCGCCCCGAAATAGATGAAGCCTTTGTGGAACACAAACAGCTGATTCTCCCAGCCGTTTAGCCCCCGAAAAAAGGCAGAATGCACCTGGCCGTCGTGCACCAGCCAGTAGGCCTGTTCGGCAAACCAGGCATCGTCGAAATGTTCGCTACGGTGCCAGGCAGTGGCCAGGAGAAGTACCAGAAAAAGCAGGAATAAAGGCTTCATTAACGAGTAGTTGAGCCGAAACTTAGCGCTGCCTAACGACATGCTACCGGTCGGGCAGGTACAAACTGTTCCAGCGGTCCTGATACACGCAGTGGTAATGACCGATGTGGTTGAGCGAATCGGGCAGGGGGCGGGTATCTGAGAGGGAGGCGGTGGGGCCTTTGCCATCGTAGGTGATGACGGCTGCCATGTTGGTGCTTTCTGCTAGCGAAAACAACACGGCATTGGTCAATTTTTTACCCGTAATTGACTGATAATAAAACAAGTAGGCGTCAACAGCTTGTAGGTGGTATCGGCTCATCTGGTTGTAGAAAAAGCTCACAGGAGCCAGCACATTGGCCCCCGGATGACCAATCAGGGCGGCCATACGGGCGTTTTGTTCTGCCAAAACGGGGGTCGTGTAGTTGGTGCGGATGGTATAAACGGCCTTGGCAGCACCAGCCAGCAGGTAGAGCGTTAGCAACCCGTAGAAGCCAGCCGCTTGCCTGCTCATGACGGGTTGGCACTGGTACACAGACACTATACAACGCGCAACCACCACAGCGCAGAACGGCACAAAAATAAATGCGTAATTGGGTGTATGGGTGCGGGTCACCAACGCAAAACCAATCACCAGCCACAGCAAATAAAGAGCCGACGGACGGGCGGGATGCGTTTGGTTGGTCAGCAACCGGCGGGCGTTCAGCAGCAACGTACCTAGCACCAGCATGGTAAACGCAGTGGTGGTGCGGTTGATGAAAAATTGCCTGTAGACGTTCAAAATGATGATTAGTTTGTCCGAAACGCCGCTGATGTGTGCCAGGGCGGGTTCGTTGGTGAGCTGCATCCAGAAAGTAGCCCATTGCCCCGACAGCGCTACGTCGAGCGAATAAAGGCTACTGACCAGGCCCGCCACCAGCCCAAACCCAATGGCCCGCCACCACTGCCGACTGCTAAGCAGCCAGCCCACGCCCGCCACCACAAAACACAGACCGTTGAGGTGAGTAAATACAGCTAACCCAGCCAAAGCAGCCGCGCCCGGCCACCGGTTGGTGGTCAGCAGACAGAACGAGCCAAAGCCCAGCACCGTGTACATCGGCTCAGGGCGGTTCACAAACGCCAATTCGATTACCGCTCCGTTGGCCACGTAGAGCAACAGCAAAAGCCATAACGCCCAGCCATCCTCCACCTGCCGACCATAGACCCACAGCATCAACCCAAGCAACGCTGTCCAGATGGCACCCACACTTTTACCCGCCGGGAGCGAAAAGCCAAACAGCCACTGCACCAGCGTACCGAAATAAATAAAGCCTTTGTGGAAAATAAAGAGCTGTTTTTCCCAGCCATTTACGCCTCGAAACAGCTCCGAACGCACCCGGCCGTCGTGTGCGAGCCAGTAGGCCTGTTCGGCAAACCAGGCATCATCATAATTGGGCGTACGGTTATAGAACGTAGCTAGCAGCAGAGCCAGAAACACCCCAACCAGCACCCGGATCATTGCCGCAGATGGGCCTGACAGATAGCCCGTTTGTGTTAGCATAGGGGCGGTTAGTTGTCGGGTAGATACAAACTGTTCCAGCAGTCCTGATACACGCGGTGGTAGTGGCCGATGTGGTTGAGCGAATCGGGCAGGGGGCGGGTATCTGCAAGCGCAGTACCGAGTCCTTTGCCGTCGTAGGTAATAACGGCCGCAAAACCTTCGCGTTCGGCCATCTGGAAGAGGCTGTTGCGGCTGGGTAGTGCGCCGTAGTGCATCGGTGCAAAGAAGCCCCCCAGGTGCCGGTCGATGCAGCGGATGTTGTAGTGGCCAATCTGCTCATAAAAGAAATCGACCGGGGCCATGACTTCGCTGCCCGGCCGACCAATCAATGCGGCCATCTGCGCGTTCATTACTGCCAACGGCGGCGAGGTTACGTTTGTAACGATCAGATAACCAGTACGATACAAACCTGCCAGCAGGTAGACCCCCAGCAGCATTCGCCAGGCCCAGATAAGGCGTTTTGGTTGATTGTCGGGTTGCCAGGCCGCCACGCGCAGGGCCACGAAAGCACATAGAAATGGCACAAATTGCAGGTCGTATTGAATGGCGGTGCTGTGGTTTGTCAGGATATGAGCCGCCCCCAGCAGCGCCAGGTAGCGACCCACCGGCTGCGAGCGGGACCGCCTCCGACCAACGGAACGGGTGAGCCAGTAGGTGCCCAAGCCCAATAATCCCAGTTCGGCCATTAGGCGTGCTGGTTTTAGGGCATGAAACGTGTCTTTCAGCTTGTCGCCTAAAGTCGTGAGGTGTGCTAGTGCGGGTTCGTTTTGCCACTGCATCAGCAGCATGGCCCAGCCGTTGGCCAGCCATACGTCGAGCAGGTACAGGCTGGCCAACGTCCCCGCCAGCAAGCCGAAGCTAACGGCCTGCCGGGGCTGCCGGTACCACAGCAACCAGCCGCCCCCTGCCAGCACAAAGCACAGGCCGTTGAGGTGCGTCAGCACGGCCAGCCCCGCCAGCACCCCGGACCATAGCGGACGGCGGGTAGTAAGCAGCCAGAACGACGCGAAACCAAACGCCACGCACATGGTTTCGGGACGATATACAAACGAAAACTCAATGACCAGTCCGTTGGCCACATACAAAACCATACCCAGCCGAACGTATTGATTGTCAATATCTTGCTGTCGTAGAAAACCCAGTAGCAGTACCCCCATTAGCACCGCCCACAGCAGACTGTAAGTTTTGCCAGCCAAGAGCGAAAAGCCGAACGCCCACTGCCAGGCGGCGCTGAAGTATATAAAAAGCTTGTGGTAAATAAAGAGCTGATCTTCCCAGCCGTTCAGGCCACAAAACAGCTCAGACCGTACGCGCCCGTCGTGCACGAGCCAATACGCCTGCTCGGCTAGCCAGGCCTCATCGAAGTGATGAATGCGATGGTAGAACGTAGCCAGCAGCAGGGCTAGAAACACCCAGAAAAGGGCTTTCATTTCAGCAGCTCGCGAATTTGTGCCACCAGCTTCTCGAACTGATCGGGCAGTAGCGCCTGCTTCCGGTCCAGCTTGCCGGTGGGGGTAAAAATCCGGGCGGGGTTAGCGTCGAACAGGCCCAGCAAGCCCGTTGTCTGCGGCGTTTGACTTTCGCTGAGGCGTACGTGTTCGCCACGCAGGCGGCTGCGCACAATGGTTTCCAGCCAGAGGTCGTCATCGGCATTGTTGGTGCAAACGTAGAAGATGGTTAGGTCACGGGGGCTGAACACGTCGTTGAGGCGCTGAATGTCCTGCGCCAATTGCACCGTGGGCGGACTTTCGGGCGACCACAGCACGGTGTAAATCACGCGCCCCCGGTTGCGGTCGAGCACCCGTTGCACCAGGTCGCTGCCGTTGTCATAGGAGGCGGCCGTTATCAGCACGCCATTATCCACCGGCCCGGTGGCTCTTTTTTTGTCCAGCGCCAGGTAGGCTGCGCGGGCCTGCCGCACGCGGGCGGTGTCGCGCAGGGCCAGGGCCAGCACGTCGCCGAACGATTGGCCGAGGCGTTGGCCGGCTAGTTGCGGCCGTACGTGTTGCCCTAGCAGGGCAACAATATTGAGGGTAAGCTGTGGTATTTCGGCAATCAAGGTGAAGCCTTTCAGGTAGTTTACGCTCGTGCTGTCGAACAGGGTACGGGCCGTGGCCAGGGTGTTTTCGTAAGCAATCACCTTGGCCAGCGTATCGACGTTGTTTTCCATGAGCCGCGAAAAGTAACGCAGATCGGCCTGCCGGGCGGTGTTGGTTTGCTCGAAACCAGCCAGCCGTTCGCGGTCTGTGGCCGTCAGGTTTTTGCCATAGCGCAGCAGCAACCCGGCCATCGTGCGCACCTTGATATTCCGCGACGGATTCTGAGCAATAAGGCCTGTAGCGTAAGCCCCAAAACGCCCCAGCGCCGTGGCGCGGGCGGGGGTCATCAGGTTATCATTGCCACCCGAAAGACCCACTTGCCCCAGGTTGTTAATCCGCTGACCAGTCTCAGCAGCCCTGTCGATCACGTAGGCGGCGGCATCGTAGCGGGCGTTGGCCTGCACCCAGGTGCTCACCAGCGGAAACACGTTTCGACTGGTCGAAAAAGTCGTTAACGAATTGGTAAACAGATTATTAATACTGGCAAAAGCATCAGTGATTGAGCCGCCCAGGGCTTTCTGAATGGCTTTCTGACGAGCCGCAGCGGCCTTGCCCGTCAACTGTTCGGCCTCAAAAGCTTTATACTGCGCAAACTGCTGATTCACCTGCGCGTTGACCCCGCCAAACTGAAACGGTACCGCCGCCACATACAGCGAATCATTATCAATGTTGATCGTCACCGCCCCCGCCGTGGCCAGAAAGGCCGTGGTGGCGTTGCCCACCTGAAACGCCATTTCTTCAAGCGGGTAAATAATGGGCACCGACACCCGGAAACTGCCGTCTACTTGCAGTGGGGCCACAAACGCCTGATCGACGCCCCCGCGCAGGATGTTGGTCCGGCTCACCACCACGTTGGGCGACTGCCGATACAACCGCGCCGACAGTCGCTGCACCTGTCCCGACACAATCACCGAATCGACCGCCGTTTGGGCACAGGCTCCCCCCGCCAACGCCAGGCCAAGCAGCCCGGCCAAAAGAGTACGCATGTTCATAGAAAGGCAAATTAGACAAAAAACTGCCTCCTATTTCGTTGAAATACCATGATACCGCTCTGCCTCCTGATAATCGCGGCGGAGGGGGTGGCCGGTCCAGTCGGTGGGGAGCAGAATGCGGCGCAGGTCGGGGTGATTGGTAAAGCGGATACCCACCAGGTCGAAGGCTTCGCGCTCGTGCCAGTCTGCCGTGCGCCAGACGCTTGCCAGGCTGGGTACGTCGGGTAGCACCACAGCGCTAACTTCTTCTAAATCAAGTGCTTGCTGGGTTTGAACAGGCCGTGGTATGGTCAGTTTCAGCATCAGATCATGGCCGTAGGGAATCGACGTCAGGTTGTAAATCACCTCCATCGTACCAACCTCTACCCCATTATCAATCGCCGTCACGCAGGCCAGCAGATCGAAAAAGAGACGTTCGTCGTTGCGCAAAAACTGGCACAGCGCCACCAGTTCCCCAGCCTCCACGGTCAGGTAGGACTGGAAAGCTCCCTCCACGGCAGTCACCGTAAAGCGCTGAGCAAGAAGAGCCGTGATGTCGGGGAAAATCATTACAGTATGCAGTTCTACAGTGAGCAGTAGGCAGTGGCTGGCGCAGGAGTAGCCACTGCCTACTGCCACTAAATTTCCATTTTCACGAGGGCATTGCCGCGGAGGACGGGTACTACGTCGTAGAGGTCGTGTTGCAGGCAGTAGGCGATGTCTTTCTGGATGCCGAGGCGTTGTAGGCGGCGGATATGCGAGGCGTTGGCGAGGTAGCTGATGAGGTTGTCCTTCCCATCGACATACAGGCGGTGGGCCATCAGCACGCTGTCTTCCATCATCGAGTAGTCGTCCTTAAGGCGGTCGGCGAGGGCACCGGCAAAGAGCGTGTCTTCGAGGTTGACGCGCCCTTTCCACCCAGCACACAATACCAGCACGTCGTACGATTGCCCCCGGAGGTAGTTGGCCACGGCATCGAGGTTCAGAAACGATCCTACCAGCACCTTCACCGCCGTTCGCGACTTGGTAATGGCCAGGGTACCGTTAGTGGTGGTCATGGCAATGTCGGCACCCTCCAGCCGCTCATCCATGTAGCTAAATGGCGAATTGTCGAGGTCGAAGCCTTCTACAGTGCGGGCGTTGCGTTCAGCGGCGGCCAGGTAGCCCCGCTGTTGCAGGTCGCGGCACTCCTCAACGGTGGCCACGGGAATAATACTCCCCACGCCATAGGCAAAGGCCGTAACCATGCAGGAGGTAGCCCGGAACACGTCGGCTACCACCACAATCGTGTTGTCAACGTCGTGGAGATCAAGCAATTCGGGGGTTAAGCAAACGTCAATGTGTTTCATTAACTATGATTTTGGACGTTGGATACTGGATGTTGGACACTGGAAGCGATTAAGTGTAATCCAACATCCAGTATCCAACGTCCAAAATCCTTATTTTTTCAAGAAAGGCACCTTCACCACCTCGGCTTTCAAGAGCTTATCGCGCACGTTCACGAAAATCTCGGTGCCGGGTTTGCTCAGTTCGGTGGGGACGTAGCCCATGCCGATACCTTTGCCGAGGGTGGGCGATTGCGTGCCCGATGTTACCTCACCCACCACGGTGCCGTCGGCAGTGCAGAGTGCGTAGTGACTGCGCGGAATGCCCCGGTCTACCATACTGAAGCCAATGAGCTTGCGCGACAGACCCGCCTCTTTTTGGGCTTTCAGGGCGGCGGCGTTCACAAAATTATGCGGCTGGGTCCCGGCGGTGAATTTCGTGACCCAACCCAGCCCGGCTTCCAGCGGTGAAGTCTCGTCGGTGATGTCGTTGCCGTAGAGGCAGTAGCCCGATTCCAGCCGGAGCGTATCGCGCGCACCGAGGCCAATGGGCTTGATACCGAACGGCTTACCCGCTTCCATGATGGCGTTCCAGACAGCTTCGGCCTGATGGTTCGACACGTAAATTTCAAACCCACCCGCACCCGTGTAGCCCGTGGCCGACACGATCACGTTGGCCATACCCGCAAAATCGGTCTTCTCGAAGGTATAGTAGCTCATTCCGTCGAGCAGGGCGTTGGTCAGCGGTTGCAATGCCTTGGCGGCTAGCGGCCCCTGCACGGCAAACAGGCACATACCGTCCGATACGTTCACCATCTCTACATCGAAATCGGCGGCGTATTGGCTGATATGGTTCCAGTCTTTGTCGATGTTCGAGGCGTTGACCACGAGCATGTATTCAATCTCCGAAATCCGATACACCAGCAGGTCATCTACCACGCCGCCGTGGTCGTTGGGGAGGTAGGAATATTGCACCCGCCCGTCGTAGAGCGCGGTGGCATCGTTGGCCGAGACTTTCAGAATAAGGTCGAGCGCGCCGGGGCCTTTAAGGACAAACTCGCCCATGTGCGAGACGTCGAAGATACCCACGGCATTACGAACGGTATGGTGTTCGTCGAGATCGGAGGAGTAGCGAACGGGCATTTCGTAGCCCGCAAAAGGAACAATTTTGGCCCCCAACGCCCGGTGGACAGCCTCAAGGGGAACGTGTTTCAGCGACATGTTGACGAGTTAATAGCCCGCAAAAATAAGGCCTTTTAACGTTTGTCTGGAGTGATGAGATCACAGTTAGTAGCATCTAAGAAAAATTGGTAGCCTATTCTTTCGGCTTCGAGCTAACGCATGAAAGATTTCAGCATAAAATAATTACCGAAGAAACTGTTACCTAGAACTAATGGGTTGCGTAAACTTTGAGCTGATTGAAAAGTAAGCGGCAAAACATAGGTAACACTCTTTGGCTCACCTCGTTCGAAAGCAGGTTGCCAATGGCCATTCAATAACTTTGCACCTTGTAATGCTTCTCTGTCAATGTATAAATCTATACCTTTTACCAAAACAAAATCATCCAATGAGCCATCTACGTTAACCTTGAAAGATATAATAACTTTTCCTGAAATGTTTTGGCCTTTGCATTCAGGAGGATATTTAATATTATTACTCAGATAGGCAAACATAGCTTCTTTGCCACCAATGAATCCTGATTCTATGTCATTATCATACTTAATAGATCTATCATTTATAATCACTTCACCTCCTATTTCTTTGCCTCTATCGAAACGTTCAGTATATGAGTATGACTTGTCTTTAGTAATACCTATCCAAGTACCATGCTTAAGCCCATTGCTATAATTTCCCTCTTCAAAAAATAATGTATTCTTCCCAGACGCTAGCCTAGATGGTATTGTTGAATGATAAAACGCATGACCAAATCCTTTTTTAACCTGTTGATTCCCTGTGCTATCCCATGCTTCATTAATGCTGGCAAAGTCGCCTGCTGCTGACGATGATTCATTGGTGAGAATACCGTCATATTGAATGATTCCATTTGTATGCCATTTAATACACCTCTGGTCCTTATTCGATATAATATACTTGACTGTGCCATTTTTATAAAACTGGACTAAATTACCTTCATTGCCTTCTAAAATCCCTTTGTTTATTATTAAGCTGTCTGTATTAATAACATAAAAATTACCAAACCAATCAGTACCATCTGGTTTATAACTAATCATTATTGCCGTCTCAGCATTTGGCAAATCGTTGGATATCCGCTCTTTATGTAACGAATAGCGAGAAATTTCATTCCATTCACCTAAATAAAACTCACTGACTACTAAATCTCCGTTTGGCACGCCTCTCATTGTATCAACTGCCATTGCTGTTACATATTTAGCATTTTTTATTCTATCTGTTTTTTTTCTATTAATATCAAAGTAGTTAAATACCCAGCCACTTTTGTAGATCAACGATTCATTTTCAGTAAAATTAATTGTATGCTTGATTGCTTGCCTAACAGGCCTACCATCTTTCCATGCCGGTTTCCAAGCTGTGAACAGCCGCACCACCCGCAGGGCCTCGCGGTCACAGTCGGGACGTAAGCCCCGGATAACCTGCACGTCAGCTACCTGACCGTCAGGTTCCACCACCGCTTTCACATACACCTTACCCGTCACATTGGCTACCTGCGCCATAAACGGTTTCTGAACGTTCGCCTTCAAAAACGTCTCCAGCATGGGGTAGCCACCACGCGGCACCGCCACCGAATCGACGTTAACCGATTCATAAACAGGGACTTGTGCGTATGCATATTGGTCAATTAACGATAGGAAAAACAGGCTGATTAGAGGCAATTGACATCGAAATGAATTCATATGGAATCATGGAATAGAATCTTGCCAAATATAATCTAAAACGAAAAATATATAACAAAAATGGGCTAACACCATAGCGTCAGCCCATTTTTACTTCTCACTTCTTGTTTCTTACCTCTTGATTCTCGCTTCTCAGCGCTCCCCCATCGTTTTGAAGTCGCGGAGGGTAGAGCCGGTGTAGATCTGGCGGGGGCGGCCAATGGGTTCTTTTTGGGTCCGCATTTCCTGCCACTGCGCAATCCAGCCCGGCAACCGGCCAATGGCAAACATCACCGTAAACATATTGGTCGGGATGCCCAAAGCACGGTAGATAATGCCCGAATAGAAATCGACGTTGGGGTATAGCTTGCGCTGCACGAAATAGGGGTCGTTCAGGGCGGCTTCTTCCAAGCCTTTGGCAATCTCCAGCACGGGGTCGTTCACGCCGAGTTTGCTCAGCACGTCGTCGGCAGCTTTTTTAATGATACGGGCGCGGGGGTCGAAATTCTTGTAGACGCGGTGGCCGAAACCAAACAGGCGGAAGCCCGTAGTCTTGGCATTCTTGGCCATGTCGATGTACTTCGCCACGTCGCCGCCACCGGCTTTGATTTCTTCCAGCATCTCGATCACCTCCTGGTTGGCACCACCATGCAGCGGACCCCACAGGGCGTTGATCCCGGCAGCGATAGACGAGTAAATATTGGCCTGCGACGACCCCACTAGGCGCACCGTGCTCGTCGAGCAGTTTTGTTCGTGGTCGGCGTGGAGGATCAGCAGCACGTTCAGCGCCTGGGCCACCACAGGGTCTACTTTGTAATCTTCCACCGGCAACGCGAACATCATATTCAGGAAGTTCGGGATGTAGTCCAGCTCATTCTTGGGGTAGTTAATCGGGTGCCCCTGCGACCGTTTGTACGACCAGGTGGCAATGGTAGGCAGCTTGGCCATCAACCGCGTAATGTGCAGGTCGGTGTTTTGGTTGCCCTCATATGAATCGGGATAAAACGCGCTCATGGCATTTACCAGCGAACCCAACACGCACATGGGGTGGGCGTTGACGGGAAAACCATCGAAGATCTTCCGCATATCTTCGTTCACCAGCGTATGCCGGCGAATACCCGTGGCAAAAGCGTCGTATTGGGCCTGCGTGGGCAGTTCGCCATAGATAAGCAGGTAAGCTACTTCCAGAAACGAGGCTTTCTCGGCCAGCTCTTCAATAGAATACCCCCTGTAACGCAGAATGCCTTCTTCACCGTCGAGAAACGTAATGGCACTTTGGGTGGCACCGGTATTCTTGTACCCCCGGTCGAGGGTAACGTAACCCGACTGGTCACGGAGATTCGAAATGTCTACAGCTTTTTCGTGCTCAGAGCCTTCCAGGGTAGGAAAACTGTACGATTTGCCGTCAACGATTAGTTCAGCATTGCTTGCCATACGTGCGTGCGGAGGAGAATATTCAGCGTTAACAGGTTGTGCGCTCATGTTCCAGAGCAGCGGGCGAAATTAGTACCAAAACAAATCGAAAGCCCCGCCCCATCGCCGAAAAGTTCAAGTGCAGGGCGGTTCGTTCATACAACACGGAAAGGGGGGAGCCAGTTTTAAAGAGTGAAAGATAGAAAGAGTGAAAGAGTGCTTTTAACATCGTATAACTGACGCTCATTGGCCATCCGCTGATAAAAGCACTCTTTCACTCTTTCTATCTTTCACTCTTTACCCATGGTTCGCGTAAAAATCTGCTGCATCTCCAGCCCCGACGAAGCCCGGATGGCTATTCAGTATGGCGCATCGGCGCTAGGACTGGTTGGTCCTATGCCCAGCGGCCCCGGCGTTATTACGGACGAAGAAATTGCCGCCATTGCCAAAACGGTGCCGCCGCCCATCGCCACGTTTTTGCTCACAAGCGAAACCGATGCCGACGCCATCATTGCCCACCAGCGGCGGGTAGACACCAATACCGTTCAGATCGTAGACGCTTTACAATCAGGCGATTATGCGCAGATAAGAGCCGCACTGCCCGGCATCAGGCTGGTGCAGGTGATCCATGTTATTGACGAAAAATCGGTAGAAGAAGCGCTCCAGATTGCCCCGCACGTCGATGCGCTGTTGCTGGACAGTGGCAATCCGAATCTGGCGGTAAAAGAACTTGGCGGCACCGGTCGCGTACACAACTGGGCACTCAGCCGCCAAATCCGCGAACAGTCGCCGGTGCCGATTTTCCTGGCTGGTGGCCTCCGCCCCGACAACGTCCGGCAGGCCATCGACGCTGTTCAACCCTTCGGACTAGACCTGTGCAGCGGCGTCCGCACCAACGGGCGGCTGGATGAGGAGAAGCTGAAGGCGTTCTTTAAGGGAGTGGTGAGTGCTGAGTGGTAAGTGGTGAGTTTGCTGCCGCAAGTGTATTTCTCTTGCGGCAGCAAACTCACCACTTACCACTCAGCACTTACCACTACATAACGGCTTCCCTCACCCGCACCAGCCGCTCTAAAAGAGCCTCCAATTGGTCCAGGGGCAACATATTGGCGCCGTCCGATTTGGCTTCGGCGGGGTTCATGTGCGTCTCGATGAAGAGGCCGTCGGCACCCACAGCAATGGCGGCTTTGGCAATGGTGCCGATCAGGGCCGGTTTCCCGCCCGTCACACCCGACGACTGGTTGGGCTGTTGCAGCGAGTGCGTACAGTCCATGACCACGGGCACACCAAACGACTGCATGGCGGGGATGTTGCGGTAGTCGACTACCAGATCACCGTAGCCAAAGCTGTTGCCCCGGTCGGTGAGAAAAACGATGGCGTCGGGGTTGGTAGCCTTCACTTTTTCGGCGGCGAATCTCATACTCTCACCCGACAAAAACTGCCCTTTCTTCACGTTAACGGCCTTTCCGGTCTTAGCGGCGGCTTCGAGCAACTCGGTTTGGCGGCACAAAAACGCCGGAATCTGCAACACGTCCACGTGCGGAGCGGCCAGTGCCGCCTCGTGCGATTCGTGGATGTCGGTCACGGTCGGAATGTCGAACGTGCGGCCTACCTCTTCCAGGATCGAGAGAGCCAATTCGTCGCCGATGCCGGTGAAGGAATTGAGCTTGGTGCGGTTGGCTTTGCGGTATGACCCTTTGAAAATATAGGGAATCTGGAGGCGGTCGGTGATCGTGACAATGCGCTCGGCAATGCGCAGGGCCATATCGCGGCCTTCAATGGCGCAGGGGCCGGCCATCAAAAAGAAAAGGCCACTGTCAGTATGTTTCAGTTTGGTAAGTTGCATGAAAAATGGTTGGTGTTAGCTATTGGCAAAGGTAGTAGGTTCGGCGCTGCCCAAAATGACAATCAGAATACACTACTTTATGGATAGAGTAATTAGCTACTATAGCTATAACATGTTCTAGTATGCAGTTGTAACCTATTCATAAACAGCACATTATCATTTATGTTTAGGACCGTCTGAACGCTGCCGGGCTGAAAAAATTGTTTGGCAATCAGCGGGTAAAGTGTTTTCTTTGCATCGTTTTTTAACAAAAAAGGACTACCAAAATGTCTCAGACTGACGAAAAAGTAAAGCAAATCATCGTTGACAAATTAGGCGTTGATCCGTCGGAAGTTACGCCGGAAGCAAGCTTTACCAATGACCTGGGTGCCGACTCGCTTGATACCGTCGAATTGATTATGGAATTTGAAAAGGAATTCAACATCCAAATCCCCGACGACGAAGCCGAGCAAATCACGACTGTGGGTCAGGCTATCAAATACCTTGAAGCAAACGCTGGCAAGTAATGCCGTTTACCCGGTATTGGTGCTAACAGCCTGCTGCTCACACGAATACCGGGTAACTTATTCTCCTTCCCCTTCGCCGCCTACGTCATCCTGTTCCCCACGTCAACTTGTTCGTGCCCCTCGCGTTACCCCGCTTTATCACGCAGCCTTTAGCTAACTGGTTTGGTCCTTCCAAAGAGAGAGACCGCCGGAAACATCTGCGTCAGGCAATAACGCACATCATTGGTGAAAAACCGGGCAACATCGGGCTGTACCAACTCTCGCTTCGGCATACGTCGGCTTCTAGAGAAACCATCGTCAAAGGGTTTCGGGAGTCGAATGAGCGGCTCGAATACCTGGGCGACGCTGTACTAGGCATGGTCATTGCCGAGTACCTCTTCAAAAAATATCCCTACAAAGACGAGGGCTTCCTGACCGAGATCCGGTCGCGCCTGGTCAACCGCGAAGCCCTCAATGGCATTTCGCGCAAAATAGGCCTCGACAACCTCCTCGAATATGACGGTCAGCGCGGCCGCATGATGCCCGCCCGCACCTCTATGTACGGCGATGCCCTCGAGGCTCTCGTAGGCGCAGTTTATCTCGACAAGGGATTTAATTTTTCGCGCCGCTTTATTCTGCATAACCTCTTGACGCACTACGACTTAGACGCGATTGTGAACAACACAATCAACTTCAAAAGCAAGCTCATCGAGTGGGCGCAGCGTGAAGGCAAAGAACTCCGGTTCGACATTGTGTCGGAGCGGGGCACAAGCCAATTCCGCGAGTTTGTGGCGCAGGTGCTGGTGAACGAACAGCCGCTGGCCACCGGCACGGGCTACAGCAAGAAAAAAGCTGAACAGTCGGCCGCCGAAAAAGCGTTTGAAACGCTGGGGCTGGACTAACTTTTCATCCCGGCCCTATTGAGCGTTGCGCCGAATTGGCAGTAAACAGAATTTTCCAACGCTAT
Source organism: Fibrella aquatilis (assembly GCF_017353255.1). GTDB lineage: Bacteria > Bacteroidota > Bacteroidia > Cytophagales > Spirosomataceae > Fibrella > Fibrella aquatilis. The sequence continues at coordinate 17,131 of NZ_JAFMYU010000033.1, forward strand.
CTTTACCCTTGAACACGTTTTGATGACATGGAGACGGCAGTTGAACAGCAGATCTATACGGTAGAAGAGTATCTGGCTTTGGAAGAAACAGCCGAACTCCGCCATGAATTTGTTGATGGGCATTTACTAGAAATGGCAGGAGAATCGATTGTAGCAAACATGATCACCTTGAATTTGGCGGTGTTTTTCAAAGCCACGTTGCGTGGGCAACCTTACATTACCCTTACTCACGAGGTAAAACTGAAAATAAACGAGAAACGCCGCTATCGTTACCCTGACCTGATGGTTGTGTCAGCAACCGACCGCCGCGAAACGCATATGGTAAGCGAAGCGGTGCTAGTGGCTGAAATCACATCAGAGAGTACTATTGAAACCGACACGCATAGCAAGTTATTGGAATACTCGTCGCTGCCATCGGTGCAGTGTTACCTTATCATTGATCAGAACGAGCCGCTTGTTGAAGCCTATATCCGTCGAGGCGATACGTGGGAATACCGTCCTTACCGTACCATTACCGATTCATTTGCTATTCCGGCACTGAGCTTAACGCTTTCGCTGACAGACCTCTACGAAGGTATTTTTCAGTAAAAACGTAAGCTTATCGGAATAACGCCAATGTTGGTTTTTGCTGCGCGGCCAGCGCTTGCCGCAACCGATCATTCAACCAATAGACTACCGCTATTTTCTTAATATTCAGTCGCTTACGGATTAACGTATCGGCGTGAATCTCCCGATTTTGCTCGGTATAGTACCGGACAATCGTTGGCCCTTTTTGTCTTACCTGATCTTCTACAACCCAGAAACCACCTGCCGGTGGCGGGGGTGGCTGGCGCAGTCTGTTTAGCAGTTGTGCAGCACGGATGTCTGTCAAGGTACCAGTGGTGGGTGGGTCGGGACTAAGAATCTGCGCCTCGATGGTCCCGCTCAGCCCAAGGGCGACGAGTGTAGTCAGGAACGTTTTCATGGTGAGTGGCGTGAATGGTGGGCATGCTGGTGGTGTGGATAGTGCGGAAAGCCGCTTAGACTATTACAAAACTAGACTTACCAAGCACCACGGCGCGTCCCATGAATGAGTGACGTGGAAACTACGTGCGGGGGTGGAACTACGTACCAGTCAAGGCATAAAAAAAGGCCGTTTCCTGCGTGGAAATGGCCTTTCTAATAAACCTATAAGGTTTTAAAAACCTTATAGGTTTGCTACACTACACGTCTGCTTCGTCCTCCTCATCGGCATCAGCATCGCTGGCACCGGCGGGGTCGAGGAGGGCGTTTTGGTCATCGGCGATCTTGGTGCGGATCTTGTTCTCCAGTTCGGCCATCAGTTCGGGGTTATCCAGAATGAGGTCTTTCACGGCATCGCGGCCCTGTGCCAGGCGGCTGGTGCCGTATGAGAACCACGAACCTGATTTCTTGATGATCTCCATCTCAACGGCGAGGTCAAGAATTTCGCCCACCTTCGAGATACCCAGACCGTACATGATGTCGAACTCAACCACTTTAAAGGGGGCGGCCATCTTGTTCTTCACCACCTTCACCTTAGCGCGGTTACCAATGATGTTGTCGGCACCTTCTTTGATCTGCCCAATGCGGCGGATATCAAGGCGGACCGAGGCGTAGAATTTCAGAGCGTTACCACCAGTGGTTGTTTCGGGGTTACCGAACATTACACCGATTTTCTCACGCAACTGGTTAATGAAAATGCAGCAGCAGTTAGTCTTGTTGATTGTACCGGTCAGCTTCCGCAGGGCCTGTGACATCAGACGGGCCTGCAAACCCATTTTGCTTTCACCCATCTCGCCTTCGATCTCAGCTTTGGGCACCAGAGCCGCAACGGAGTCAATCACGATGATGTCGATAGCGCCTGAGCTAATCAGGTGTTCGGTGATTTCCAGTGCCTGCTCACCGTTGTCGGGTTGGGCAATGAGCAGGTTGTTTATGTCGATGCCCAGCTTCTCGGCATAGGTACGGTCGAAGGCATGTTCGGCATCGATAAAAGCGGCAAGGCCACCGGCTTTTTGTGCTTCGGCGATGCAGTGCATCGTGAGCGTGGTTTTACCTGACGATTCCGGTCCGTAGATTTCTACGACACGACCGCGGGGAAGGCCGCCAATGCCAAGGGCCAGGTCAAGGCCAAGCGAGCCGGTCGAGATCACAGGTACGTCCATGACTTTGGTCTCGCTGAGCCGCATCACGGTGCCTTTACCAAAGGCTTTATCTAATTTTTCAATGGTGGTCTGAAGGGCTTTCAGCTTGTTGTCATTAGCAGTTGCTGTGGCCGTAGCCGAGTCCGATTTTGCCATGTTTACGGGGTTGTTTTACACTAATAAAAGTACGACTTTTTTGCCGCTTTTCCAAGCGCTGGGCAAGCTAAAAAAGGATCATTCATAGGAGGGTGCGTCTATGGGTGTGGTGGTCTTAAACAGAACAAAAACGGCCCTGTTTTACTTCCTTACGGGTGGTTCTTTTCCCCGTTTTATTTGCTGTTTCAACAGGCTGAACAGGGTAGCAGGTTGACCGGCTTTTGGGTTCAGGCTATCGGCGAGATTCCGGTTCACCTGCTCACCCATGCGGGCCACGGCGGTGGGCGAAATGTACCATCCCAGCGGGTAGTGGTGGTTTTTGGTGTCGAGCACCAGACTGGTGTAGTCGAAGCTGAGGCCACCCCGGTCGCGGCGCAGGGTGCGGCCAATGAGCTGGTTGAGGCCTACGCCGTTGCGGTCCCAGGTGCGCAGAAAACCCTGCACGGGTTCGGTCAGAAACCGGAACGCCCCCAGTGGCCCTTTAGTCTCGGCTGCCGCCGAATTAGGCAAAAATAGCAGATAGTACTGCACCGGCCGACAGCCCAGCCAGACGGGTGGGTGGCGGCGGAGGTCGTCTTCAATGCGCTGCATGTTTTTAATAAGCTGCACGGCCGTCAGTAGCCCTGTGTTTTCGGCATAACCCCCATCGATGATGTGGTAATCGTGGTCGGCGTTGCTATCGGAGATGTTGGGCAGGGGACCACTACTGCGCCCGCCGCTGGTGACAAACGGGAAACGGGCGCAAAGAAACGTGGCCGTTTTATAGGGCACGTCGTGGCCTGCACTGGCGAAAAGGTCGGCCACGTCATAGAACGGGTTGCGCACGTCGGCGGTGTTGCCCAGCGCGAGGTTGGTCATGATTATCTTCTGCCCCGTTTCGGCCACGGCCCCGTTGAGCAGCAGGGCGGGCAAGGTAAGCGAGGCCGTATCGAGCGCGGCACCCGCCGAGGGCCAAAAGGACAAAAACGACTGGGGCAGATCACGGCGCGTGACCGAGTCGGGCAGGATGTCGGTGGTGAGCATCCGGCGTTCCCAGGCATCTTCGAGCCAGCGGTTGCGGTCCAGCGCGGGCACGGGCAGCGGCATGAAGTTGTGCACCCCGCCCCGAAACAACATCGACGCCACCGTGGGCGAGACAAGGTCTTCGGTCACGACGTAGCGCAGCCGCCGCCCGAACTCAGCCGCCGTGGGCGACTGTCCGCCCCGCCGCAGGGCCACATAGGTAGCCGCCCCTACCCCACCGCCCGACACCCCGCTGATACCAAACAGATGCCGGTCGAACTGGGGAATCTGCTCATTCAGCGCCGCCAGCACTTCCGTTGTCCACGCCGCCGCCCGAATGCCGCCCCCCGCCGTGGCAATCACCACCACTGGCAACGGACTGGTGGAATCTACGGGCTGACCGGGCGGGGTTGCCAGGCGCGTTTGGAGCCAGCGGGTGTAATAAGCAGCCAGCGTGGGTCGCAGCAGGGCTGGAGAGGGGGCTAGTTCGGCTTCGCGGCGCAATTGGCGGGTGGGCAGCGGACTTTCGCGGATGGCACTGTTGTCGTTGTAGCGCGAAAAAATGAGCACCGCTCCTACCAGCACCACCAGAATGGGGTAGTTGGGCAGGCGATTGAACTGATAGAGGATTGTGATAAAATAGGTCAGCGCGGCCAGCCAGAGCAATACAATGGCGTAGAGGCCAATACTTTTGGCCAGCACTAAGCCTGTGGCCGTGGGCAAAAACGCCATCAGCGCGGCCACCAGCAGCCCCTGCCCAAACAAAATGCTGCGCGGAGCCAGGTCTACCAGCAGGGCATAATCGCGGGCGGGGTTGACCGATTTGAACAGGACAATGTCGCGCTCGTCGAGGCTGCGGTGGAAGTAGTTGATAATCCGGGTGAAGAGCCAGTAGGCCGCAGCCAGCGCCAGCAGCAGGATCACGTATTTGAAGGCGTAGTCGGGGTTGCCCTGCTCGTCGGGACGAAGGCGGTTGTAGTTGAGGCCCAGCGTAACGAGCATGATCAGAAACGGACTGTAGGCCAGCCACTTGGGCGTATTACGCAACAGCCGGAGTTCGCGCTGGTGAGTGAGCAGCAGTTTGGCCGTGGCGCGGGCATCGCCGGGGTCAACGTCGCCAAAGAAATTGGGCTGCACAAACAAGAGAATTTTGCTGCACACATAGACCATACCGCCCCAGAGGCCCAGGGCCACCAGCGTAGCCAGGCTCACCCACACGCCGCGCCATTCGGTGAGCAGGAAAAAGAACAACTCATCGAACTGATCCAGTTGAAACAGGCCGCCCATCATCAGCAGCAGGTAAACCACATATTGCACGTTCAAAAACCCCTTCCAGGCGGCGCTGAGGTAGTCGCGAAACCGCAGCGGACGCGCCCGAACGGGGTGCTGTTCGCGCAGGTCGGCCAGGGCGTCGTCGATGGCTTTTTCGTTTTTCCGCCGACTGATGATGTGGTTGAGCAACACCCGCCGACCATCGTTTTGGGTGAAACCGGTCACGCCCAGCAGCCGGAAGAAGGCCTCGCGCAGGGAGAACACAATGCCCAGTGGATGCAGCAGGATAAAGAAAACGGCCAGCGCAATAGGTGCCAGTTTGAGCAACCGGATCAGGCCCACGGCCCAGGGCGGCAGGCTAATTGGCACGTAGAGCAGCCAGCCCATCATGATTTGATTTTCGACCAGGTCAGCCGCCGCGCCAACCAGCATTACTCCAGTGGCCAGCTGACCAAACCGCCGCATGAACCGGGCAATATGGGGTTGATAGGGGTTGGTGACGAAGAGCGTGTGGGCCGAAAAATACCAGCACCAGACCGTGAGCGTGGTGAGGTAGGCGGGAATGAACAGCACCGTGTCGACCAGTACCTCCAGCCACGCCAGCCGTTGGCGGTTGGATTCCCAGCGACGGATCAGCGCCATCGGATTCAACCCCGAATCGACGTAACGAGCTGTGAGTGAGTGGATATCCTGCCCGTCGAACTGGTTTTCGATAAACGTAACCAGCCCGCCCACCACCAGCGTCAGCAGCAGCCAGTAGACGCGGTTTGGGGCCTGTTTATCCAGAAACTGAAGCAGGCGGGTACGCAGGGGCGAAGACATAGACGGCGGTTGGTACGTACTTCCGGCAGCAAGGTACATGCCGAGACCGTAATCTATTTGCGGCCACAAACTATTCCAGCAAAACGAAAGGCAACGCACCGAAAACTACAAAAACGTAAACATCTGTCGCAGACCACTACTTAGAGGAGCTATGGGGGCTTGCTGCAACCAGCGCAGGGTAGATTGCGGCGACCGCACCAGCCGCGCACCAGCCGTAGACACCACCCAGGCGTCGCCGTTGGGGCGCACGGCCACGTCCAGCACCGACCCAAACGGCACTTGCACCAGCGTCCGGGTCGAGACCAGATCGAGCAGTTCCACGGTTTGCTGGCTCTCGTCTTTTTTACGCACCCACCAGGCCGCCGTACCCCAGGGGCGCGGAGGGTGCAGCAACTGCCCAAACCCCAGCAAGGTGGTGCGTGTACCCGCCCGGCTATGGCGCAGCAGGTACGTCTGGCTCGCCGTGGTGGTGTAGAGCAGGCTCACATCCCAGCCGTTCTGTGGCGACGCAGGCAGATGCGACGCTGTTAATAACCTGACGTTGAGATTACTAACAGGCCGTAGAACGTCATTGGCTATGGTATAAAGGGTGGTAAGGGCGGGTGTGGTGGTGGGCAGCAGCAGGTAGTTGCCAGTGGGCGAAAACAGACTTTGCCGCCGGGTGCCCTGCCAGTCGTTGTTCAGGCCCTCGTAGAACGGGTCGAAACTACCCATCAGCTTCCAGCCGGGTTGACCCGCCCGATTGGTGGTCAGTCGCCAGAGGCGCACGGTGTCGAGATCGACGGGGAAATCCATTTTATACTCATGAACGATCTCGTTGGTGTCTGTAGCCGTTTGTTGTCGGGACGGCATATAATACAGTCTTTGGCTCCTCGTTAGCCAAAAATTACCCGTAGTCGATACGTCGAGAGGCCAATCGGGAGCATTGGTTATCAACGTATTAAGCCGATCCATAGGATTCACCTGGTATACCTGCAGCCTGTCCCGTTCACGGGTCATCAGCAGGCGGCTATCGGGCGAAAACAGGGCGGCGGGCGTGACGTGCCACTGCTGAAAAACCGAATTTTCCGACGTTTTCACCACCATTTTATCAATTACCCGAACGGCTTTTTTTGAGGCCAATTGCAGGACCGTGGCGGGCGTTGTTCCGTCGAGTTGCCACAGCGAATCGGGGCGGTTAACCGGGCGAACACCCGCATTGTCCGGCGCTTTTTCCGGCATCATAACCATCTGGTTAGCTTGCAGCCACTGACGGCCATTGGGCGAGAACAGGCCAGTCTGGTGCGTGATAACCCGTACGCTCCCCTCCATAACCACATATAGTGGCGTGTTGATGGGGTAGCGGCGCAGGAACGTAAGCCGGTCTGCGTTCACCCCATACAGGGCCGTTTCGGCACCACGCTGTTCAGCCAATGTGGTGGTCAGGTAGTGCCCGTTGGGCGAAAACTGGCAGTTGCTGATCGTGGTAAGGCCAATCGTGTCGGCCAGCGGGTGCAGTTGCCGGTCTGTCACCTGCCATACGGTGCCCCGCGACCGGGGCGCATTGGGCGGTGCATGGTGCGTGAGCAGCACGTTGCCCTGTGGTGAAAAAAGAGCCTCCGTGGCCGACCCAAGCCGGTCTGACAACAGCGGCACCTGCACCGCCATAGGCCAGGCTGTAGCAGGTTGAATACCGCTGCCTTCGGTGAGCAAAAACCGCTCGTCGGGCGAAAAAACGGTGTTTTCTGGCCTAAGCCGGGTGCTAAACCCATAGACCGGCACCAGCCCCTGCGGCCCAATGCGCCACAGGCTGTCGGCATCCTGGGTCGTGTTGCTGTAGGTAATCAGGTAGCCACTTTTGGGCGAAAACCAGGCCGACGCCACGGGCCACCCACCCTCATCAAATACGTTCACTGTCCGCATAGACCGGGCGAACCGATATACTAGCACCACCGTGTCGGGGTCGATGCGCCAGAGGCAATCGGCGGTGGTGTGGCGGGCCAGCAGGTAGCGGCCATCAGGCGAAAAAACGTCATCGGCCACCGTTGTCTTCTGGTCGAACGTATGCAACAGTCGCCGCCTTTGCCCGTCGAGTTGCCAAAGGCGAGCTACTACTTCCTTCGAGGCTACCGCTTCTAGCGTAAGCAACTGATTGGCGGGCGAAAACCGAACTGCATTCCTGACGAGTCGTACTACCGAATCGGCTGATGTTGGGACCGTAACAGACGTTGGTGGTAAGGTGTCCCAACGGCTACCAGCATACCGGATTGCCCCTGTCAACAGGCGGCTTTGACTGGTAAACAGGTAGCGGCCATCGGCTGAAAAAGGCGTCCACAGTCGGCGGGGCAGCAACGTAAACGCGTTCAGGTGGTCCACTAACTGCCGCAGGGTGTCGCCGGGCGTAGTGGGCATGGCGTATAGGCCCATGTCCAGCCCCGACGCGCCATTTTCCTGGACACCGATAAACGAGGCGCGGTATACCAGCAGCAGGTGGCGGTCGTCGGGGGAAAAGTAGCCCTTGAAATTGCCGTACCGAACCCAACTGGCACTTTGCATCGGTTTTATGTACTGCACTTGGTCCGGTTCCAGCATCAGCAATCCCTTTGGGCTAATCAGGTAATGTCCAGCCGGCGAAAACTGACATTCGTGCAGCCACTTATCGGGAAGTTTAGCCACCACGGCGGTGGGGTCGGCGGCTTGCAGGTCGTGGAGTTGCGCCCCCCGGTTGTAGCGGTTCACCAGTATCCAGGCCCCGTAGTTGGCCGTGGGCGAAAACAGTACGCTCCTGACGGCATTACCAAACGGACGGGGCGGGTCAAGTTTCGGGCCACGTAGCGTGAGCAGCGTGCCCCGCCAGTTGTCGCCGGTGGCCACAAACAGGTACCGGTCGTCGGGTGAAAAGAAGTGGATGCGGGGCCGTTCGGCAAAAGTGTACACCAGCGTCAGCGAATCGCCCCGTCGGTAGTAGAGGCGGCTTTTGTCGCTGTGTGCCAGCAGGTAAGTGAATTGGGGCGAGGCCCGGATACTATCGGCGCGGAGGGCGTAATACCAGTTGTTGGGCTGGTTGGCCACGTCGCCAATGACCCGTAGTAAGGAGGTGCTGTCTGGAAACTGCTGGTGGGCGTATTCCAGCAACCGTAGGCTTTGGGTGGGGTCGGTGGTAGCCTGAAGGCGGGCTTCGGCCACCAGCGCCCGAAACTGAACGCTGTTGATGTTACGCTTTTTGGCCAGTTCCATCTGCGCGGCCATGTTAAGTGCGCCCAGGCTACGCGCCAGCTGAAAGGCGGTGTATGCCTCGGCGTAGTGCCCTGCCCCCATCAGTCGGGTGCCTTTGGTGACCCAGAAATCGGCACTCTCCCGGCTATCGGCGCGTTGTGCCCAGCCCGAAACGGAGTAAAAAAACCAGACAAAAATGGTGGTCAGCACAACGCCATAACGCCATTGGCTGGCTATGCAGGTAGGCATATCTATGGGTTAGATTGAGTTTTCGGCAACTAGTTCACGTAGTTCTACGCGGCATAATGTAGCCGATAACCCGTTGGTTTGCAATTGAATATACTGACCGCTCCACGTTGTAATCTGTGTATACCATGCCTTATAAAGTAGCTTTGCTGGATGACCATCGGGTGGTACTCGAAAGCTTTGCCAACCTGCTCGGCACCTTCGAGCAACTTGCCGTTATTGGCACGGCTACTGACGCCCCGGCCCTGCTTGACCTCCTTGACGACACCCCCGCCGACGTGCTGGTCACCGACCTGATGCTACCTAATCTCGGCGGGCTGGACCTGATCACGCTCTTTCGGCAGTACCACCCATCACTCCCCATCTTGGTCCTGTCTGGCTCCCTCGATGCGTCATTGATTCGTCAGGTAATGCGGGCGGGCGCCAACGGATTCGTGACTAAATCGGCCGATAAAACCGAACTCTATGATGCTATCATGGCCGTGGCAGCAGGTCGCCGCTATGTTGACAGCCGGGTATATGAATTGGAAGCAGACGTTACTGTCCGGCCTGATGAAAACCCGCTCACCAGCCGCGAGCAAGAAGTAGTTGACCTCATTCTGAACGAGTTGTCGAGCACACAAATCGCCGAAAAGTTGTTTATTTCGTTCAATACGGTCGAGACGCACCGCAAACGCATCTACCAAAAGCTAGGCATCAACACCTCGCTGGGTCTGCTCAAGTACAGCTTAGGGCAGAGAGCCAGGAGCTAAGAAGCTGTATGGGTTAAGCACTAAGCTCCATGCCCTTTGCTGTTAGCCCAGCGGCACCAAAATGGTGGTCTGGGTGCCGGCGCCGAGGATGCTTTCGAGGTGGAAGTGGCCACCCAATTGCTGCGCCCGCTCCCGAATGTTGCTAAGGCCCATACCCGCCACTGATCCGTCGGTAATGCCCACGCCGTTGTCGTGCAACACCAGCTGAAGACCCCGTTCCTGCTGCGTTAGCTCAATACGGGCGTGGCTGGCCTGCGCATGGCGGATAATGTTGGTGCAAAGTTCCAGGCAGATTACGTAGAGGTTGAACTCGGCGGTTTCGCTCAGGGGTAACCGGTTGGCGCTGGGGTAGGTGAAAGAGAATTCAGTCTGGTCGGCCAGGTTCAGGCGGGCAACCAGGTCATTGATGGCCTGCACCAGCCCCTGCTCCAGCAACTGCTTAGGCAGCAGGTTGTGCGACAGTTGCCGTACCTGTTTGGCGGCATCGTCGAGCAGAAAAAGGCTGTTTTCGTATAGTTTCTTGGCTTGTGGCGGCAGTGTGTCGGCGTCGATGGTTTGGATCGTCATTTTGGTGGCCCCCAGCAAACTGCTCACCCGGTCGTGGAGTTCGGTGGCCACACGCTTGCGCTCCAGCCGCTGCCCTTTAATGAGCGCGGCCTCAATATCGGCATTTTTCGCCCGCAACGCCCGGTTGCTTCGCCGCAGGCGTAGACTATAATAGACCAGCAATACGCCCAAGCCGCTGATGATGATCAGGCCCGTAAACAGTTGATCCTGAATCCGTTTTCGCGTAGCCAAACGCGTGCTTAACTCACTCACGGTGAGCTGTTTGATGGTGGCTTGCTGCGCCAGCTGCTTTTGGGTAGCCGCGGTTTTCAGCGCTTCTTTTTCCAGCCGAAACCAGAGCGCATTGGTTTGACTTTGCTGCTGCAAAGCGGTCGTTTCCAGGGCGTTATTCAGCCGGTCAATGTCGGCTTCGCGGGCTAGTGTTTGGTAGCGTTGCTCCTGCAACTGTCGTTCGTGCCGGTACTTGGTTTCGAGCCGTTCGCGCTCAAAAACGGCGTGTTGCCGCAGCACGTCCGACCGGTTTTGGGCTTGTTGCTCATCGGCTTTAAGGGCCAGGTAAAGGGTTTGGGCGTCGAGGGCATTTTTCCAGTCGTGCTGTTGTCCATAAGCCGCCACCAACGTGTTGAGGGCCGTAAGCCGCACGGCAAACACTACTCTGTTTTGCGCCAGAGCCTGCTTGGCATGCGCAATGGCTTCGTCGGGCTTCCCCAGCGCCACGTAGGCCTGCGCTATGTCGGCCAGGGCGTCAGACTGCGGCATAGGGCTGTTGAGCTGTCCCCAGTAAGCAATGGCTTTTTCCAGGTGCTGCAACGCTACCGCCGGTTTGTGCTGAGCAAGGTAGAGTCGCCCCATATCATTTGACAGGTAAGCCAGGCTGGACAAATTACCGTGTTGACTATCAACATGTTGCAGCGATTCTATAAAATGCGTTTCAGCCTCGGCCAGCCGGTTATCTTTCAAATAAACATTGGCCAGCGACTGGTGCAGATCGGCCAGTTGGTTTTGTTCGCCCCTGGGGTCTTTACCAAACCAGGCCAGGCTTTTAAGCAGGTACGTTATGGCGTCGGCACGTTGGTCCAGGCTAGTGTTGATCTTGCCCAGGTTTCGGTAAATGCGCCAGGTATACATGCTGGCCAGTGGCGGGTTGGCTTCAATAAGCGCCAGCATCTGAAAATTGAGCCGGATGGCCTCGGCAAACTTATCGCCTGCCGACCGGTGGTAGCGTTCCAGCAGTTGCAGGGCCTTCAGTTGGTATTTGATGTTGTGTTTTCGCTGGGCCAGCTGTGCCAATTGGTTAGCCACCAGCCGACTACTGTCTCGCCGCGAATAACTGTTGTGATACACCGTGGCCATAAAATGCAGCCACTCCATGCGGGCGGTGTCGGCAGTGGGTGTGGCGGGCAGTTGGCCAATAAGCCGAACCTGTTGCCGCGACAGCTGCAACAAACTATCGACATAGCTCCGCTCGGCCCCCCGGTCGAAGTTGAACAAGGGGGTCTGGTATGATTGGGCCTTAAGCGTGGTGGTCCCCAACCAAAGCAGCAGTGTGTAGCGCCAAAAACAATGCATGATACCGAAGCGAAAGGGGGTAACCTGCAAATAACCAATACCCACCCCGACTCTGTCAACAGGTTACTGGGCAACCGGTCAGGCTTTTTAGCTACCGTACCAATAGGGTAAAGATCACTCCCGAAAATCACGGAATTCCGGGACAAAAAAGCACCGGATTCGGCGATTGATAAGGGCGTTTCTAAGGGGGAGTTTTGTAGAAAAACAATGCGCCACCAATGAAAACGCTTCTTATTTCGCTCGTAGCGGCCTTTTGGGCTTTGCTCCTCTACAATTCGTTCTCCTTCGATCAGTTCGATTTCACCACGCCCCGGGGCGATATTTCCTGGGACGACATCACCGACGAGCTATGGCCGTAGACCACACATCAGGCCAGCCATTGCGGGTGCGTTCGCTCGATGGCTACCCGCTGGGCGTTACCTTGTTCGCGGCACCACAACCCCGCGCCGTTCTCCTGGTCAATACCGCTGTGGGCATTTCGCAGCGGTACTACCGCCCTTTCGCGCAGTACATGGCGCAACATCACTTCACCACCATTACCTATGACTACCGGGGCGTGGGCAAGTCGGCACCGCCCCGGCTCACGGTCGATTTTGCGGGTGGGTTCCGCCAGCTGGTGACCGACACCGAATGTCTTATGCAGTATGCCCAAAGCCAATGCCCAGGTTTGCCACTGGGGCTAATCGGCCATTCTATTGGCGGTATTTTGCCCTTGCTTACACCCGAAAACCGGAAACTCGACGCTATGTTTACGGTGGGTACTCAAATGGCCTATCCGCCCGATTTTGGGCCGGGCTGGTGGGACAATGTCAAGCTGCGGTTCCAGTGGTTCATGCTCATGCCCCTACTTACGCGCTGCTACGGGTATTTTCCGGGTGAGCGCCTCAAACTGGGTTTTGCCGACATACCCGCACAGTTTGTGCACGAAATTGCAATGCGACGCCATTATGAAAACATCTTCGATTTCCTGGCCGAGTTAAATCTGCCCTCGCACCACTTGAACCTGATCTGCCCCACGCTGGCGTTTTCGGCCACCGACGACCCGCTTTGCACACCCATGGCCATGACCCGCCTGTACTCACAGCTGGCCAACGCACCCGTTCAGTATCAGCGACTAAACCCCGCCGATATTGGCGCAGACAGCATTGGCCACACGCGGTTTTTTCGGCGTGACCTGGGCCGGGTGCTGTGGCCAATGGCCGCCAACTGGTTCACCAGGCAGCTCGTGGCGCCTACCTAAGGTGGGTGCCCACCAAGCCCGAGGGGGAACTAAACGGCTGACCTTCTTCGTAGTAAGGGGGATATACACTCTGTGGTGGGGTTTAGGCACGGCTTTTGTAGCGGCCTTTTCTACATCACCCCAACTTAATGAATTTCAACGATTTAGAGCTTATAGCTCCCATCCTGAAGGCCCTCGCCGAAGAAGGATACACCACCCCAACCCCGATTCAGGAACAAGCCATCCCTTACGTCAACGCAGGTCGCGACTTGCTCGGATGCGCCCAGACCGGCACCGGCAAAACCGCCGCCTTCTCGATCCCAACCATCCAGCGCCTGTACGAAATGAAGCAGTCGGGCAACTGGTCGAACAAGATTAAAGCCCTGATTCTTACGCCCACGCGCGAGCTTGCCATCCAGATTGATGAAAGCCTCGGCGCGTATGGCCGCCACGTGGGGTTGCGCCATGCCGTCATTTTTGGCGGCGTCGGTCAAAAGCCCCAAACCGATGCCCTGCGTAATGGCATCGACATCCTGACCGCCACACCGGGCCGCCTGCTCGACCTGATGCAACAGGGATTTGTGAACCTCAAAGGCATCGAGTTCTTCGTCCTCGACGAAGCCGACCGGATGCTCGACATGGGGTTCATTCACGACGTGCGCAAGGTGATTGCGCAGTTGCCCGCCAAACGGCAGTCGCTGTTTTTCTCGGCCACTATGCCGCCCGAAATCGTAAAACTGGCCGATACCATCCTGACCGACCCCGTGAAGGTGGAAGTAACGCCCGCCTCCTCTACCGCCGACACGGTTACGCAGTCGGTCTATATGGTAGAGCGCGACGACAAGCGGAGCCTGCTATTGCACCTGTTGCAGGATCCTAAAATCGAATCGGCGCTGGTGTTTAGCCGGACCAAACACGGTGCCGACAAGGTAGCCGAGTTTTTGAACAAGCACAACGTCAAGACCGAAGCCATCCACGGCAACAAGGCCCAAAACGCCCGTCAGCGGGCGCTGAGTAACTTTAAAGACCACACCACCCGCGTACTAGTGGCTACAGACATTGCCGCGCGGGGTATCGACATCGACAGCCTTACGCACGTGATCAACTTCGAGCTGCCCAACATTCCCGAAAGCTACGTGCACCGCATTGGTCGTACGGGCCGGGCGGGTGCCAGCGGCATTGCTATCTCGTTTTGCGAAACCGACGAGCGGGCCTGGCTGGTAGACATCCAGAAACTGATTGGCCGGAAGGTACCGGTAGCCACTGATAACCCCTACCAGTCAGACAATAACGAACCTATTGAGCGGGCCAAAGCCCCCAAGATGGTGCAGAAACAGGGCCGTGGTCCCCGCGAAGGCCGTGAAGGTGGTTCACGCGAACCCCGCCGCGATAACGCCCCGCGGCAGGAGTCTCGTCCGCAACAGCCTCGGTCCGAGCAGCCCCGGTCGGAGTCCCGTCCGCAGGAGCCACGCACGGAGCAATCGCGTCCGCAAGGCCCGCGCCCCGGTGGTAACAGCGGTCGGCCAAACGGTGGTCGCAATCAGGACAACCGTAGCGGTCAACCCCGCAACAACGACCGGCGCAACAGCGGCGGCAATCGGTCGGCAGACAACACCGCCGAAGATGCCCGCTGGAAACCCTGGACGGCATCCCTCTCTACCTCACCAGACCGCTTCGACAAGCCCCGTGAGCAATCATCAGGCAGCGGAAACAGCAACAGCGGAGGCAAAAAACGCCGCTGGTAATTACAGTGAGCAGTTCTACAGTAGGCAGTATGCAGTGTGGCTGACGCCAGCGTATTCATGCGTCAGCCACACTGCATACTGCCTGCTGTAGAACTGCTCACTATAATTATCCCGCCGTGGTACCGCCGTCCATTTGTAGGGCTTGGCCGGTGCAGAAGGCGTTTTCAGGGGCGCAGAGCCACAAAATAGCCTGGGCAATTTCTTCGGGCTGGCCAAACCGGCCCATCGGAATCAGGCGGCGCATCCGCTCTTCCATTTCAGGGGCGGTATCTATCAGGTCCTGCACCATAGCCGAGTGCGTATAGACCGGGCAGATGGCATTTACCCGAATATTTTTCTTGGCAAATTCCAGCGCGGCGGTCTTCGTGAGGCCAATGACGCCGTGCTTGGCCGCGCTGTAGGGTGCGCCCATGGGCATGCCCCGTACCCCCGCAATACTCGATACGTTAACGATCTTTCCCCCATCGGTCTGCTGCATCATCTGCCTGATCTGGGCCTGCATGCCGTAGAAAACACCACCCAGGTTCACCGCCATCATGGTGTCCCAATCACGCACCGACTGCTCAAGAAAGCGGGCAAAACGACCGCCAATGCCGGCGTTGTTGATGCCCACGTCGAGCCGACCATAGGTGGCCACGGCATGTGCAACAGCAGCGGTATGTTGTTCAGGATCAGCCACATCGCAGTGAATATAACTCGCCTGACCGCCAGTATCCTGAATCATGGATACGGTCTGCTGACCATTGGCATCGTTTACATCTGACACAACAACGGAGGCACCCGACTGGGCAAACGCGAGGGCCGTTGACCGTCCAATTCCCGACCCGGCACCGGAGACGAGGGCAACTTGATTTATGAATGACGACATATAAAGTAGGTTCGATAAGGGCTGGTCATTGGTCATTGGCCCCGTGGGCGTCATTAATCGTCATTCGCTACGCTGTCATTCAGTGGTTATTTAATGGTCATTCGTTGTAAAGGCAATAAATGACTATTGAATGACCACTGAATGACAGCGTAGCGAATGACGATTAATGACGCCCACGGGGCCAATGACCAATTTGCTTGCTAAAAGTAAGTCAAAAAAATGTCCGTATAGTTTAAACGGTGGTGATTCAGGGGACTCTATATTTAAGGTACAAATGAACGACCGTATCCCTCAATTGTACTACTCTAATGATCACGCAACCACTGTCGCCGTCTGCTGCGGCCAAACCCGACCTGATTCCGGGCATCTATAACTACTGCGATTCCTGGTGCGAACGCTGCCAGCTGACCACCCGCTGCCGCAGTTATCAGATGCAAAACCCCGACGGCCCCACTCAGCCGGTTGACTCCAGCGCTTCGCTGGTGCATCAACTCACCGAAGCGCTTAACCTGACCAAGCGTTATGTAGAGAAATTACAGCGCGAACAGGATATTTTGCTCAACAGTACACCAGATCGGGAAGAGCAGCAACTGCTTGAACAACAGGCAGCTATGCCAAGAATGCAGGCTAAAGAACACCCTGCGTCGCGGCTGGCGCTGGCCTACCTCACTCAAACTGGTACCTGGCTGGCCGACGAGAAAGGGCTATTAGAACAGGCCGGTCAGCAGCAACTGCGCGAGGTGCAACTAGGAATCCGCACCGAAGACGAAGCCATGGTGTTGTTAAACGCCCTGAAAGATGCGTACGAGCAAATTCGTTGGTACCGCACCCTAATTCCGGTGAAAACCACGTCGGCCCTGCGCGCTATCGAAGAACCTACCGACGACGAGTACCTGCTGGATTATTACAATGGCAAGGCTAAACTGGTGCTGGTCAGCATAGACCGGTCGCTGCTGGCCTGGCAGACGATGCTGGCGTTTTTCCCCGAAAAAATGGATGACCTGCTCGATCTGTTGGCCACATTAAACCGGCTAACCAAACACATGGAAATCGCCTTCCCCCAAGCCCGCTCGTTTAGAAGACCAGGACTGGATTGAACTGATTTACGAATTACGATTTTTGCTGACGCGTCTGTACTCGTGCGTCAGCAAAAATCGTAATTCGTAATTCGTACATCGTACATCCCCACATGTTCATTCGCCTCGCTACGCCCGCCGATATTCCTCAATTAGTAACCCTGCTGGGCCGTGTGGTGCCGCAAATGCAGGCATCGGGCAATTTTCAGTGGGACAGCACCTACCCCAATGCCACCGTTTTCGGTGATGATATTAGCAAACAGCAACTCTGGGTGGCCGACATCAACGGGCAACTGGCAGGCGTATCGGCCATCACGACCGATCAGGAACCGGAGTATGCGCAGGTGGGCTGGGACATCAGTGAACCCGCTATTGTCACGCACCGGCTGGCGGTTGATCCCGCTTTTCGGGGGCAGGGCGTAGGAAAAGCGCTGCTGCAACAGGCCGAAACAGTAGCGCAGGCGAAGAGCATCCCCCGCCTGCGGATCGACACAAACACGCAAAATCAGGCTACGCAGGCACTTTTTCCAGCCATGGGGTACGTGTTTGCGGGTGAAATTGGCCTTGGTTTTCGACCGGGGCTGCGCTTCTACTGCTACGAAAAACGGTTGATGTAGAACACCGTTTACACAGTTTCATAAACACTCTAGTCAAAGGCCGGTTAGTAGGTCTGGTTCAACTTTCAATAAAAAAACCACGTATGAAAACCAAACAATTAGTCGTCGGCTTAGCCGTAGCCTTCATGACCGCTACTACCATTGTAGCCTGCGATTCGAAGAAAGAAAACAAAGCCGAAGAGGTACAAGACGCGAAAGAAGACCTCAACGAGGCCCGCGCCGAAGGCGATACCAGCGAAATGCGCGATGAGAAAGCCAACCTCGACTCGGCCAAAGCCGAATACAACGACGCCGCCAAAGAAGCCCGGAAGGATTCGCTGAATAAATAAGAAGCAAGAAACAAGAAGGGTGCTACCAAACCATACAGACTTACCTTCCATCACCTATTGGTTTCCTTTCGTGTAATCACCAGCCCCGGCGTTGCGCTATGTAACGCCGGGGTTGTATTTTTAGGACTTGCCTTAAGGCAACACCCTATCAATAACTGAAAAACCAATACGCATGAAACGAACCTTATGGCTGTTGGCCGTGGGCACCTGCCTTTACGCACAAGCTCCAGCCCAGTCGAAAAAAGCCCCGGCAAAGGCTTCTCCTATGCAGGCTGCCGTGAAGTCGGGGGCTGCCAACGCAGCAAAAGTGCCAGTTGCCCCGGCCGCTGCTACGTCTGGTCGCATTAAATTCACCGAATTTGACTTGCCTAACGGCCTGCATGTGATTTTGCATCAGGACAATAGTACGCCGCTGGTGGCCGTGACGATGATGTATCATGTGGGCTCGAAAAATGAGCAAACCACCCGCACCGGCTTCGCCCACTTCTTTGAACACCTGCTGTTTGAAGGCTCGGACAACATTAAGCGGGGCGAGTACATGAAGATCGTGAAAGGCAACGGCGGACAGCTCAATGCCAACACCAGTCAGGACCGCACGTTCTATTACGAAGTAATGCCGTCTAACAAGCTCGAGCTGGGCCTGTACCTGGAATCGGAGCGGCTGTTGCACGCCAGGATCGACGAGAAAGGTGTGGAAACGCAGCGCGAAGTAGTAAAGGAAGAAAAGCGCCAACGGATTGATAATCAACCTTATGGCTCTATTTTCACCGAGGTACTGAAGCACGCATACACCAAACACCCCTACCAGTGGGCACCCATTGGTTCGCTGGAGCACCTGAACGCCGCCACGATTGACGAATTCCGGCAGTTCTACAAAGACTTCTACGTACCTAACAACGCGATCCTGTCTATTGCCGGCGACATTGACCCGGCGCAGGCTAAAGCATTGGCCACCAAGTACTTCGCCGAAATTCCCAAGGGTGCCAAAGCTATCTACCGTCCATCGATCAAAGAGCCGGAGCAGGTGAAAGAGGTGCGCGACACCATCTACGACAACATCACGCTGCCCGCCGTGGTGCAGGCCTACCACATCCCCGCGCAGGGCACCCCCGACTCCTATGCCGTGGAGGTGCTGCAAACGATTCTGGCCGGGGGCGAAAGCTCGCGCATGAACAAGGAGATAGTCGATAAGCAACAGAAGGCGCTACAGTCGGCGGCGTTTCCGGTGGCTAACGAAGATTCGGGGCTTTTTCTGACCTATTCCATTGCTAACCAGGGTGTTAAACCTAATGATCTGGAAGTGGCGGTGAACACCGAAATCGACCGGGTAAAGAAAGACCTGGTAACGGATGCTGAGTTGACAAAGGTGAAAAACCAGCTCGAAACCAATTTCGTGAACCAGAACGCCCGCATTTTCGGGGTGGCCGAGAACCTGGCCAACTACAAAATGTATTACGGTGACGCCAACCTGATCAACACCGAAATTGACCGCTACAACAAGGTCACCAAGGAAGACGTCCGCCGCGTGGCCAACCAATACCTCAAACCCGAAAACCGGGTAGTTTTATATTATCTGCCGAAAGCAAAATAATGATACTCAAACATACCCTCCTGGGCCTTTCGCTGTTGGGCATCGCCACCAGCAGCTTCGCCCAGAACCCGCTCGACAGGAGCAAATTACCTGTGGACGCCCCCGCGCCGCAGATCAAAATCGGTAAGCCCGAATCGTTTACGCTGGCCAACGGTCTGAAGGTGTTTGTGGTGGAAAACCACAAGCTGCCCCGCGTGGCCGTAAACCTAGTGCTCGACCGTGAGCCGTTGCTGGAAGGAGACAAAGCAGGCGTTAGCGGCTTTGCTGGACAACTGTTACGGATGGGCACCAAGACTCGCACCAAAGAGCAGCTTGATGAGGAAGTTGACTTCATTGGCGCCGACTTAAGCACATCAGCCACCAACGTGTATGGCCGTTCGCTGACTAAAAACGTGGGTAAGCTGTTCGAACTGATGTCGGACGTGGTGCTGAACCCGGCGTTTCCGCAGGCGGAGTTAGACAAGCTGAAAAAGCAGACAAAATCGAGCCTAGCCTCGCAGAAAGATAACCCGAACGCCATTGCCAGTAAGGTGGCCAACGTGGTCATGTTTGGCAAAAACCACCCCTACGGGGAGCAGCAAACGGAAGAGTCGGTGGATAAAATCACCATCGACGACGTGAAGAATTACTACACCACCTACTTCCGGCCCAACATTGGCTACATGGCCGTAGTGGGCGACATCACGCCCGCGCAGGCCAAAGCGCTGGTCGAGAAGTCGTTGGGCGGCTGGCAGCGCGGCGACGTGCCCAAGCCTACCTACCCTGCTCCGGCAGCCATTGGCAAAACCAAGATTGCGCTGGTAGACCGGCCCAGTTCGGTACAGTCGGTGATCTCGGTGGTGTATCCCGTTACGCTCAAGCCTTATTCGCAGGAAACCATTCTGGCCAGCGTGATGAACGACATTCTGGGTGGGTCAGAAGCGCGGCTGTTCAACAACCTCCGCGAGAAGCACGGCTACACCTACGGCGCGTACTCGAACCTGAGCGGCGACCGGCTGGTAGGTCGGTTCCGGGCGGGGGCTAGCGTGCGCAACGCGGTGACCGACAGCTCAGTAGCCGAGATCATGAACGAACTGAAGTCGATCAGCAGCAGCCCCGTTTCGGCGGCCGAGCTGAAGCAGACCAAGAATGCGTTTGGCGGCAACTTCATTTTCACTCTCGAAGACCCGCAGACGATTGCCAACTTCGCCATCAACACGGCCCGCTACAACCTGCCCGAAGACTTCTTCGCCAACTACCTGAAGTACGTCGACAACATCACCGAAGCCGACGTATCGACAGCGGGTAAGCAGTTTATCCGGCCCGAAAACGCCGTGATCGTGGTAGTGGGTAAGGCCAGTGAGATTGCCGACAAGCTGAAAAAGTTTGGCGACATCGAGTATTACGACAACAAAGGCAACCGCGTGGAGGCACCCAAAGCTGCTGCCGCCGTGCCCGTGGGCATGACCGCCCAGCAGGTGATTGATAAGTACGTAGCGGCCATTGGCGGGAAAGACGCCCTGCTGAAAATTCAGGACATGACCACCCAGATGAGCACCGAGATGCAGGGCAACGCCGTGCTGATGACGCGTAAAGCCAAAGCCCCCAACAAGTCGATGATGTCGGCCACGGTGATGGGCATGGAGATGATGAAAATGGCCAGCGATGGCACGTCGGCGGCGCGGACCGTGCGCGGCAACACCACCAAACTGGAAGGCAAAGACGCCGATCAGGTGCTGGTGCAGGGCGGCCTTTTCCCCGAACTGCGCTACGCCGACAACAAGGTAACAAGTACGCTGGAAGGCACCGAAAAAGTAGACGGCAAAGACGCTTACCGTGTGAAAAACAGCACCGCCAACGGCCTCACCTGGACCGATTTTTATGATACCGCGTCGGGCCTAAAAGTACAGACTATGTCGACCCAAAAGGGGCCGCAGGGCGAGGTGGTACAGACCGTCAGCTACGGCGACTACAAAGATGTCAGCGGCGTGAAAGTGCCTTACAGCATCAAGCAGCCCATGGGTCCCATGACCATGACGCTTTCGGTGGATAAAGTAGAGGTGAATAAAGGACTGAAGGATTCGGATTTTAGCGTGAACTGATAAAGTAAAAAGACCACAAGGACAGCCAAGTACAATGGGCTACCTGTTTTCTAGCTCCAGAAAACAGGTAGCCCATTTTTTGTGGTCGCAGCCCGCGTCGCCAAGCTAAAGCATGGCGTTAAGCCTCCGGGCCTGCCGCTCCGCTCAGGTACGGACCTAACGGAATGACCAACACACACCCAGGCTATAATCTCTGTGGCTAATCCCTATTTTCGTGCATGAATCAACGTTACCTGCTTCCGTTACTGTTTAGCTGGCTGACTGTTAACGACCTCTTTGCCCAAAACACCCCCGTCCGCGACACGACCCTGACGGTGCAGACCAAAAGCAGCCTCACCAATTTATACTACGGACAGGGCACGGACCGCCTCGGCGGGGCCAAGCGCGAAACGCTCGATTCGGGGGTGGTGCTGCGCATTACGGGCGTGGCCGACAAGCTGTACCGGGTGCAACTGGCGCCCAATCAGACCGGGTTTGTACCAATGGAGCAAGTACAGCCTGTCCCGCTTCGGCAAGATGCCGATGCGCTCCTCAAACCAGCACCCATCCCCGACAGTACGGCCCAGACAACAACGGTTATCATACCTGCGTCATCGCCCCCACCCCCTACCCTGCTCACCGGCAACTGGACCGTCTCCGGCGATAGCCTGTATGACTACGTGGCCATCCGATTGCCTGAACGGTTGCCTTACCAAAGCCGAACCGAAATTGACCCCAACCGGATCGTGCTCGATATCTTCGGCGCCACAGCCAACACCAATTGGATCACGCAGTTACGCACGGTGCAAACCATTGATCGGGTCTGGTTTGAGCAGGTGGCCGACGGGCATTTCCGGGTAGTTGTTGCCTTGAAAAAGCCGCAGCATGGCCCAACACACTGGGGTTATTCGCTGTATTATCAGCGTACTACGCTTATGCTCCGTTTGCGCAGGCCACCCGCAGGCCGGTCACTGCGAGGCATGGTCATCGCCGTCGATGCCGGGCATGGGGGCACCAATACCGGCGCGAAAGGCGAGAAGTCTGGCCTACTGGAAAAAGACCTCACGCTCGACGTGGCGCGGCGGCTGCAAACCTACCTGACCAAAGCCGGGGCGCGGGTGGTAATGGTGCGCGAAACAGACACAACACTCGGCCCGTCGGACCGGATTTTGGCCATGCGGAAGTTGCTGCCCAACCTGGTGGTAAGCGTCCATTTCAATTCGGCAGGAGGCGCTGGAGTGCGGGGCGTGAGCACGTATTACAAACACCTGGGCTTCCGGCCGTGGAGTCAGGCGGTACTGGCTCAACTGCTGACCCAACTGCCCGTAACCGAGTTTGGCAACGTGGGGCATTTCAACTTCTTCTTCAACAGCCCTACCGATTACCCCAACCTGCTGGTAGAAGGCCCATTTCTGAGCACCCCCACCGACGAAGCCCTGGCCATAGACCCCGCTTTTCGCCAAAAAATGGCCAAAGCCATCTGGAAAGGCCTTCGGCGAGCACGGCGGTGATGAAGAGCGGAATGAGCAGAGTTTCTGCTTTGAAAATTCAGTAACCGTCTGATAAACATATCATCCTATTTGGTGCATCAGGGTGCATTCATATACCTAAAGTCTGTTATTTCGAGAGGACAAATTCGAGGATCATTTCTATACCTGTACAGGCCCGGCAATACCAGCAGACCAACGCGCTTTATCACTGACAACCTCTTTCGACTTAACCCATGACGTTGTATCGACACGTTTTCACGGGCGTTATGTTATTTACACTTTCGGCATTGTCAGCAACAGCACAATCGCGGTTGATCGATAGTCTGAAAACAAGCCTGACGCACCGGTTGGCCGACACCACCCGTGCTCATATTTACTACGACATCGCCAACGCGTTCTACAAACAGAACCTCCCCGACTCGGCCACGCTGTATTTGAAACGGATGCAGCCACTCTGCGTGCGCCGCAACGACCAGCTGGGCTTGGGCGACTACAACCGGCTTAGCGCCGTAGTGGCTATGCACCGGGGCCTGTATGAAGACGCCCTGACCTACTGTCAGACCGCTATTGCCTGCTATACCAAAGTAGGCAACCAGAAAGCGGTGGCTAAAATTTACCAGAGCCTGGGGTTACTGTACAAAATGATGGGTGACAGTCAGGGTGTACAGGCATATACCCGGCAGGGGCTGGCCTACATTCAGCAGGCTATCGCCATCAACCAGCGCTTTAAAGCCACGCAGCAGTTGCGTGGTAACTACATCAATCTGGGCATTATTTATGAAGATCTGGGTGACTACAGACAAGGCCGTGAGTGCTTTTTCAAAGGACTGGCCCGTATCGACAATACCGAGGTAACACCCGAAGATGCCCGCATTCTTTACAACAACCTGGGCAAAAACTACAGCGTAGAGGGGCTGCACAAACAGGCCATCACCTACCTCGAAAAAGCGCTGGCTATTAATGAATCGCTCCAGAAAACCAGCAGTCTGGCCCATAATTACCGGAACCTGGCCACCGCCTATAACGGCCTTGGGCAACCCGACATGGCCGTTCGTTGTGCCGAAAAGGCCGTGGCGTTTAGCAAGAAAGCCAAAGACGCACCCCTGACGGCTTCCACCTACGGCATATTGGCCAAAAGCTATGCCGGTGCAGGCCATTACGACAAAGCCTACGCGGCCTCGATCATCCACAAGCAGATTGAAGATTCGCTGGTCAACATCACCAAAACCTGGACCATCGCCCAGCTTGAGGGACGCTATGCCGTGCAGCAGGCCAACGCCCTGGCTACAATTAAGGCTAATCTGGAACTGGCTAAGACACAGGAAATTGCTCGGATAGAGGCGCAGAAGGCAAAGGAGATTGTGGCTATTCAGGCAGAAGAGAGCCGCCGCGTAGCCCAGATTAGGGCCATTGCTGAGGTGGCTAAGACGCGGGCAGTGGCGAGTGTGCAGGCTAAGTATGACACGCAGAAGAAAGTGCATCAGATTGCTATACTCGACGGGCAAAATCAACAGCGCACCCGGCAGATCAGATACATGACGGGGGGACTAGTGCTACTACTGCTGCTGGCAGGTAGCCTGATGGGGTTGTATGTTGTTATTCGCCGGACAAACCGCCGCCTGTCGGTGCAAAACGGCATCATCACGGCCAACAGTGAGCAGTTGGTCAGCCAGTCGGATCAGTTGCGGGTGCTGATGAAAGAGCTACACCACCGGGTGAAAAACAACCTCGCCATTGTGTCGAGCCTGCTGAAACTCCAGTCGAACCGGCTTGACGATGAGAAGGCCATCCAGGCGGTGCGGGTGGGACAGCAGCGCGTAGAGGCCATGTCGCTCATTCACCAGCGGCTCTACCAGACCGATCAGCTCACCACCGTCAACATGACCGAGTACCTCACCGACCTGGCCGCCAGTTTAATCAGGGCCTACGGGTATCAGCCTGACTCATTCGACCTGCAACTGAACGTAGATCTACCCGAATTAGATGTCGACGTGGCCATTCCGTTAGGGTTAATTGTCAACGAACTGGCTACCAACGCCTTCAAATATGCCTACGACGACAGCCCACACCCCCTACTCCGCATTGACCTGCGCCGCAGCGAAGGCCTGAGTGGGTCAGGCATGACGCTGGAAGTGCAGGACAACGGGCCGGGCATTGACCTCACCAACGGGCAGCCAACCGGTTCGCGGTCGTTTGGCAAGCGCCTCATTGCATCGCTTAGTGAGCAACTAGATGGCCAGGGCGAGTGGCTCAGGCAAAATGGTACGCTGTTCCGGTTGTCCATTCAACACATTCGACTAACAGCCAACGCTTTACCTTCTACCAATCAATCACACTATGCCCCTGTAGCGGTATGAAAACGGCCGAACGAATGCACATTTTGGTAGTAGAAGATGAGCCTATTCTGGCTATGGACCTGTCTGACAGCCTGGAAGAAGAGGGCTATTGCGTGGTAGGCGTAGCCACCAACGGCCACAAGGCGCTCGATCTGTTTCGCACTCGGCCCGTTGACCTGGTCCTGTGCGACATCATGATCAAAGGCGACTGGGACGGCATCGAAACCGTGCGCCATTTAACGGCCGAACGCCCCGTACCGGTGATTTACCTGACCGCCCTCACCGACAGCGATACGCTGGAACGGGCCAAGCAAACCTACCCGGCGGCTTACCTCAACAAACCCTACCAATTGCCCAGCCTGCGCACGGCCATTGAACTGGCTATTCATAACGCCACCATGCGCACCCCGCCACCCGCCGCCGAACGTGATGGCACCGGCCGCGAAACCCTGCTTCAGATCAATAACTACCTGTATATCAAGCAGAACTACCAGTTTATTCGGATCGACATGAACGATCTGCTGTACCTGGAAGCCGACAACACCTACACCAAACTCGTTACCACGGGGCGGAAGTACATTCTCCGGCTTACGCTGAGCAGCATTCTGGAACGCATCAGTCAGCCGTGGCTTGTGCGTATTCACCGGTCCTACGCCATCAACATCAATTCGGTGGAGTCGTTTAACGACGTGGAAGTGAGCATTGGGCCGCAGTTGATCCCCCTAAGCCGGAGTTGCAAAGACGACTTTATGCGCCACTTTTTGCACCGATAACTGACCAAATTATTGCCCTAACCCTGAAAAGGCACCGCCATGGCGGTGCCTTTTTTTATGGCTCTCAACCGAGCCTATGGCCTGCCTCAATAGGGGTCTGGATTCATTCCCTCCCGAAACGCGCCAATTCACTTACCACAGGGCGTTGCTCACCCCCTTTGTCCGGCACTGCCTCCTGGGCACGGCTACTTTTGACTCAGTATCTGACCAAAACGGCGTAACGGCCACCCCTTGTAACCTTAATCCACTTGTTTCATCTAATCGGTTTTCAACCATGAAAAATGTAGTACTTACTGGCACCGCGATGATCGCCTTTGCCACAGCGGGCCTAGCCCAAACCAACACCGCCACCCTCAACCAGAACGGTAACGCCCAAACGGCCACCCAACTGCAAACGGGCAGCTACCTCCAGTCGTTTATTACGCAGGACAAAGGAACGGCAACCAACTACGGCAGCTATGCCGCCACGCGTCAGCAAAGCACCGGCGCGGCGGGCAACTACGCCGCCGTTAATCAGAAAGATGGCTCGAACTCGAACCGGGGGTATGTGACGCAGGTGGGTGGCGGCACCGGCAACGAAGCAACCATCACCCAGAGCAATAACAGCGGGGCACTGGCAACGGCAGCGGTGCAGGTAACAGGAGCCACCTCAGCGGCGGCGGTGATCGCGGCCAAGGGCAACTGGGCGGGCATCTATCAGCAGGGGAACGGCAACGTGACTACCTACATCAACCAGAGCAACACCAGCTACGCCAACTTTGGTGAGATAACCCAGTATGGAGACAACAACCGCCAGACGTCTATTGACCAGAGCAGCACGTCAAACAACAACACGGCCAACATCTTTCAGGGAACGGCCAGTGCGGGGGTAAATGATGACCGCGCCGTGATAGTACAGCAAAATTTCAGCCGTCGCAACACGGCCACGGTGACGCAGACAGCCAGTAGCAACGATGCCTTTATCACCCAAAATAATAGCAGCTACGACAACGAAGCCACGGTGCTGCAAATTGGCGGATTGGGGTCAACGGCAACGATTTCGCAGACGAATACAAGGGAGAGTATGGCCTCTGTAGAGCAACGGCGAGGTGATAACGAGGGTACAATCACCCAATCGAACGGTAGCCGATATGAGCAAGCCAGCATACTACAGTTAGGTACCTCAAGCCAGGCCACCATTAATCAAGACAATGATTATTACGGCGTGGCCAGCATTACGCAGAACGGCTCTCTCAACAAAGCCAATATTGATCAGGTGTATGGTGGCAGTACTTCAGGCACAGGCAACACGGCCACCATTACACAGGATCTGCTCACCACGGCGGGGTCGCGTAACGTGGCCTACATCAAACAGGGTGCTGGTGCCACGTTATCGGAAAACAACACGGCTACTATTACGCAGGAATACAGCTACAATACGGCCAAACTGTCGCAGGTAGGCAATGGCAACACGGGTACGCTCAGCCAGCGCGGCGACTACAACGTGATTAAAGGCCTCACCGGTGATTTTGCCATCCAGCAGGGCAACGACAACACGCTGACCGTGACGCAGAATTCAGGCAGCAGTGCCCCCTACGTAGCCAACATCGCCAGCGTCAGCCAGATCGGTATCGGCAACACCGCCACCATCACACAATCACGGAACTGAGGTACTAGTGTACTGATAGTCAACGCATAAAAAACGTCTGTGCGACGACGCACAGACGTTTTTTATGCGTTGTAGGCTGTTGTTGCGTGTGGCTCCGCGTTGGTTGGCTTCGCGTTATAGGTTGCTGCCGCGCGGGCCTTCGACAAGCTCAGGGTGACAGGGAAATAAGAAAGTATCCTAGCTTGATTCAAGGTTGTTGTCACCCTGAGCTTGTCGGGGACCGCACCGGCGGACCGGCCTAGTCGAAGGGCCAGGCGGCAGCAACCTCCCACGACACGCCCCCTCAAAACCAGTCGCTTTGCATCTCCAGGGTAACGCGGCTGTCGGACTGGAGGCGGTGGGCTAAGGACAGGGTTTTCACCAGTTCGTAGTCGTAGAAGTAGCGGGCGGTCATCAGCTTGCCGTGGTAGAAGGCGATGTCGTTGCCCTGGGCGGTGGGCAGGGCAAGCTGAGCTACGGTAGCCTGCCGGAGCCATTGCCAGGCCAGGGTCACAATGCCAAAAAACTCCAGGTACAGCGTAGCGTCGGCCAAAAAAGCGTTGGGGTCGGCGGCAAGGCCCAGCAGGTGGGTAGTGACCTTAGTAAGGCGGCCAATGGCTTCGGTCAGCTGATTAGCCAGGGGCGCTAATTCGGGATGAACGGCGGCCTCAGCGATGGCCCGCTGCATGTCGGCAATGAGCAGTTGAACGCCCTTTCCGCCATGCAGTGTCACTTTTCGGCCCAGCAGATCCAGCCCATGAATGCCCGTGGTGCCTTCGTGGATGGGGTGAATGCGGGCTTCGCGGTAGAACTGTTCCACCGGAAAATCGGTCGTGTAGCCCGCCCCGCCCAGAATCTGCACCGCCGCGCTTGTGGTCAGGCACCCCATCTCCGACGGGTACGATTTGGCCACGGGCGTGAGCAAATCCAGCAGCAGGGCCGCGTGTTGGGCGGTTTCGCCCTCGCCCGCATGAGCCAGGTCGGCGTAGTAGCTGCATTGCAACAACAATCCCAGCGATCCTTCCAGCACCGACTTCTGAAACAGCAGCATCCGGCGCACGTCGGCATGGCGAATGATGGGCACTTGCGGACTGCCCGCACTTTTTTCGGCCATGGGGCGGCCCTGAGGGCGTTCGCGGGCATATTGGAGCGAGGCGTAGTAGGCGGCGGTGCCAATAGAGACGGCGTTCATGCCCACGCCCACGCGGGCCTCGTTCATCATCTGAAACATGTAGCGCAGCCCCTGATGCGGTTCGCCCACAAGGTAGCCGATGGTCCCGTCGCCAGAGCCAACCATAAGGTGGGCAATGGGAGCGCCCTTATAGCCCATCTTGTGGTACACCCCCGCCGTCTGTACGTCGTTGTCGACGAGGACGTTGGATGCTGGACGTTGAACATTGGACTCAAGGCGCTTCTGCGGAACGGCGAAGAGGGAAATGCCTTTGGCACCGGGAGGGCCTCCTTTGATCTTGGCTAGCATGAGGTGCACCACGTTGTCGCAGGCATCATGGTCACCCGCCGAGATGTAGATTTTCTGACCCCGGATGCGGTACTCACCTTCATTATCGGTGGGTTCGGCGCTGGTGGTAATGTCAGAAAGCGAACTACCGGCGTCGGGTTCGGTGAGGGCCATCGTACCCTGCCATTCGCCACTGTACATCTTCGGCGTAAACATAGCCACCAGTTCCGGCGAGCCAAACGACCGCAACAAGTTGGCCGCGCCCGACGTCAGAAACGGAAACACGCTAGATGAGTAGTTGGCTGCGCCGAAGATAAACGTGGCCGCGTTCATGATGGTGGCCGGGAGCTGCTGCCCGCCTTCGTCATAGCTGAACGGCGCGTTGATCCAGCCATCGTCGCCGAAGCGCTTGATAATGGCCCGTAGCTGCGGGTGCACCCGAATTTTACCGTCTACCAGTTGGGGTTCTTCGCGGTCCATTACCGTTAGTAGCGGTCGCAGCAACGTCTCACCAATCTGGCCCGCCGCTTCCAGCACCATATCAAACGAATCCCGATCATGGTCGGTAAAGTGTGGTAACTGACTCAGATTCTGCGCCTTAATAACCTCGTAGAGGTGAAAGCGTAAGTCGCGGGGGGAGTAGAAGGATGTGGGCATGGGGGTATTTTTTTAATGAAAAATGTAAAATGAAGAATGTAAAATGCGGTCCGACGGGTCGGCTCCGCACTCTGACATTCTAGCGCGAAGCCGACCCGTCGGACCGCATTTTACATTCTTCATTTTACATTTTTCATTCGTCTAACTTCGCAATCCTCGCCACGTGCCTTCCTCCCTCAAACGGTGTTTCGAGGAAGATATCGACGATGCGCAGGGCCAGGTCTTCGGGAATCATGCGGGCACCCATCGAGAGCACATTGGCGTCGTTGTGCTGGCGGGTGAGGCGGGCGGTTTCTTCGCTCCAGCACAAGCCACAGCGGATGCCCTTGAGGCGGTTGGCCGTCATGGCCTCACCGTTGCCAGAGCCACCAAACACAATGGCCCGTTCGGCTTCACCGTCTAGTACGGCCTGCGCGGCGGGACGGATGAAATCAGGGTAATCGACGGGGTCAGTGGAGAACGTGCCTTTGTCGACAACGGTATGTCCCCCTTCACTGAGGTGCGCTTTGACGAGTTCTTTATAGGCAAAACCGGCGTGGTCCGAGCCGAGTGCGATAGTCATAATGGGCAGCGTTTGTAGAAGCTGCAAGGTACGGGGAAGTTGAGTTTAACGTTTAACGTCCAAGGTCTAAAGTTGCTTCGCGGGCTACCTCACCCCCAGCCCCTCTCCTTTAGAGAGGGGAGCCGCTTCGGCGTAGCTTCGCTTACTTTAATAGCTGGCGAATCTGCTGTAGTGCGGCTCCCCTCTCTAAAGGAGAGGGGCTGGGGGTGAGGTAGCCCGCGAAGCAACTTTAGACCTTGGACGTTAAACGTTAAACTCAACCCCTACACCCCCGGATCTGCCGGGGTGCTGGCGTTGTTGTCGCGCTCGGTGCGGGGGTAGGGAAAGAAATTGCGGTTGCGTTCGGCACCCGTAGCACCCGGACCGGGGCGGTTAAACCGGCGACTGTCTTCCAGCCGGAAGCCCTGGAATGCCAGTTCCACCAGTCGGTTTTTGTAGATCTCCAGCAAAACACCATCGGCAGTGACGGGCGTATCGCCTGAGGGTGCGTAGGCGGGCAGGCCAGCCCCCAGCCCGAAGGCATCCTGAGCGGCGGTCTTGGTGCGCACCTTGTTTAGCTCGACAATGGCATTGGCCAAATCACCCTTACGGGCAAACGCCTCCGCCCGAATCAGGCCCATTTCGCCCGGCAGATAGACCGGCACCGCTGCGTTGTTAGCCGTGTAGTAAGCCGACGCCACCACCGGCGACACGGCCGTGTTACTGCTCACTTTGGTCAGAAACGCCAGCCGCTTATCGGCGGGGTCGGGAGCCAGGGCACCCGTGAGGCCGAGGCTGGCGTTGGTGGGCTGGTAGTTGTTGAGGTTACCAAACGTGGCCTCGAACAAGGGGTTGCGGGTGAGGTCGTCGAAGTTAAAGACCGACTTGCTCGTCAGCACTACTTTAGCGGCGGCGGCCAGGGCCTTGTCATTATCACCGGCCAGTAGGGCATAGCGGGCAATGAGCGCCTGTATCGTGTTCGGAATGTCGATGCCAGGCACAATTTTGCCCGTAAAGTTGGCCGACACCGGCGCGGCAGCTAACTGCGTGGCGGCTGCTTCGAGCGTACGGATGGCCTCCTGCAACACCTGTA
The DNA here is from genome assembly GCF_017353255.1 of Fibrella aquatilis. Taxonomy (GTDB): domain Bacteria; phylum Bacteroidota; class Bacteroidia; order Cytophagales; family Spirosomataceae; genus Fibrella; species Fibrella aquatilis. The sequence continues at coordinate 48,337 of NZ_JAFMYU010000033.1, forward strand.
TACGGGGTACAAACGGCGCGTTGGTGCCCGTGGTGATGGGTGCCTGCTCGAAAAACTGCGCCAGCGTACCTAGTGACAGCGCCTTGAAAATGGCCGCATAGCCCACAATGCCACTTTTGGTGCCAGGGTCGTTGTCGGTCACGGCGGTGTTGGCCAGAATCAGCTCGGCGTTGGCGCGCACCAACTGGCTTTGGGTCCATAGGTTACGCACCACGCCGTTGCCGTTGTTAACGTTGCCGCCACCCGTGGCCAGGTTGGCTTCTTCAATGTTACCCACGTTGAGCACACTTAGCTCGCGGGTAGTCAGCCCGGCACCGGCCGTGGCGTTATATAAAATGCTAAGCGCCCCGCCGGTGCTGTACCGAAATTGGAGGCCGTTGCAGAGCGTTATCAGCCCGTCGGGCGAACTAACGGCCTGCGACTGACTGATGGTGCTGGGGTTCAAATATTCTGGCGTCTGGCAAGCCATCTGCGACAGCAACACCAGCGACAAGGCGGAAATAATGATTTTTTTCATGTGCTTAAAATGTTGCCGTCAGTTTCAGTTGGTACGTGCGGGGAATGGGGACGTTGCCGAAGTCGACGCCGCGGATGAGGTCGTTGTTGCCGCCCGCGTTGGTTTCGGGGTCGAAGCCGGTGTAGTTATCCCACGAATAGAGGTTGCGGCCAACCAAACCCACGCTCAGGCGTTTGATGGCGGGCGTGAACTGCGGCAGGGCGTAGCTCAGCGACACCTCGCGCAGTTTGGTATATGAACCCGGATCGACGCGAAATTCTTGTGTGTTGTAGATGCCGAAAATATAGCCGCGTGGCAACTCGCCGCGGAGTTCGCGCTCGGCGTAATCGCCCAGGCCCACACCCTGCCGGGTACGTTTGTCGGCGTTGAACACGTCGAGGCCCTGCACGGCGTCGAGCAGCACGTGGAGGTTCAGCTTTTTGTAGGACAAATTGGTGCTGAACGAGCCGGTCCATTTCGGGTTCGGGTTGCCAATGATGATGTTGGCCAGGGGCTTGGTCACGTCTACTTTGCCATCGGCAGCGCGGGCGGGCGTAAACTCAATCGTGCCCGTATTGGCCGTAGTAGCCCTTTCTGACATCGGAAAGCCCGACGGCGAGAGCAACAGGGAGCCATCCGGGTTGCGTGCATAGCCCGTTCCAAAGAACACACCCACGGGCTGATTCAGCAGCAACCGCACCGGTGCGCCCGACGTACCTTCGGCGCCCACGTCGAGTACCGTAAGACCGCCCAGGTCGGTCACTTTGTTGCGGTTCTGGTTGTAGATCACCGTAAAATCCCAGTTGAAGTCAGCCGTTTTGATTGGGTTTACATCCAGCACCACTTCAAAACCCGTGTTTTGCATCGCGCCCACGTTGTTTACGATACTCGTCCCCCCCGCCGACGGAGCCAGGGTGCGGTTCACGATCAGGTTGCTGATCTGCTGCTGGTAGGTTGTGAAGCCCAGGTTGATTTTCCCGTTCAGAAAACCTACATCTACGCCTGCTTCCAGTTCAGCCATCCGTTCGGGTTGCACATCGGGGTTGGCCAGTTGGGTGCCGGGCACAATGGTGTTCCGGCCCAGGTAGGCTGCCGGATTGAACTGGTAGAACCGGGCATAGGACCCAATACCCGATAGGTTACCTGCCTCGCCGTAGCTGGCCCGGAGCTTCAGGCTATTGAAATCATTGCCGTTGAACAATGTCTTCCAGAAACTCATATCCGACACCACCAGCGAACCGCTCACTTTAGGGTAGTACTGGTTAGTTTGCGTGGGCGAGAACTTGCTCGACTGGTCGCGGCGGATGGCCCCGGTCAGGAAAGCAAAGTTTTTGAAGCCCAGCGTAGCCTGCCCAAACAACCCGCTCAGCGCGTACCGGTCCAGCCCGTAGCCCAGGCCGTAGGTAGTGCTGGTACCGCCGTTGACGGTCTCAATAAACGGCGCCAGGTTCTGGCTGTTCAGCTGCGTATAGTCCGACTGGAAATACTGGTAGCTGTAGCCCGCAACAGCACTAAGTTTCAGGCTTTCAAGTAGTTGAGCCGTGTATGAAACGTTCAGGTCGTTGTTGAACTGCGCTACCACGTTGGTAGCGTTGGCGGCATACCCACCCGGATACCGGGCGGCGGGCAAACCAGCCACGGCCTGATAGGGATAGGGCCGGATGTAGTTTTTGCCAAACTGCGAATAGGTATCTATCCCGGCAATATAATCGACCGAAAGACCTTTGAACGGCGTCAGGTTCAACTGCACGCTACCAATGGTGCGGCTGATCTGCTGCGAAAACTTCATGTCTTCAATCGTCGACAGGGGGTTTACGCGGGTGGGTTCCACGGCCAGCAGGTTCCCGGCGGCATCGCGCTTGGTGATGTCGTAGATGTTGTTGGTGATGTTGACCGCGTTGATGGGGCTGTAGAACACGTTGCCGTTCGCTTTTTCGTCCGACAAACTGTTGGCGTAGCTCAGACCCACCGACACCTTAGCCCAGCTTGCTAGCCGCTGATCCACGCGGGCGCGGAGGCTATAACGGGTGAAGTTGGTACCCTTAATAATACCCTGATTCTGCAAATACCCCCCCGACACATAGTACTGCGTGTTGTCTGTACCGCCGTTGACCGACAGGTTATTATCGGTACCCGTGCCCGTCTGGAAAATCTGGTCGAAGTAGTTGTAGCGTGTCACATCCACCAGGTTAGTGGCCAGGTTGGTGAAGGTGCCGTCGCGGAAGATGCCGGGCGTGGTGACGGTGGTGCCGGGGTTGGCCGTAATCTGCGCTGCCGACACAGCCCCGATGGTGTAGAGGCGTAACGCCGGAAAGCCAAACTGCTTGCCGTAGGTGTTCACAGGCACGCCCTTGCGGAGTTCGTTGCTGTTGAACGATGTCGAAAACGTTACCGTGGGCTTGCCAGCCTGGCCGCGCTTGGTGGTAATGATGACCACGCCGTTGGCAGCCCGCGACCCGTACTGCGCCGCTGCCGCCGCGCCGTTGATCACGTTGAGGGTGGCAATATCATCGGGGTTAATGTCTGAGAGGCGGTTCTGCCCCACGTTCGAGTTACCTACGTCGCCAGCCAGCGCCAGTTGCGACACGTTGGTACTGGCATTGCTAACAATTACACCGTCAATGACATACAGCGGATCAGACGAACCCGCCAGCGACTTGATACCCCGCAGCCGGATGGTGATGCCACCCGCCGGATCGCCGGAGTTTTGGGTGATCTGGGCACCGGGCACCTTGCCCTGCAACGAGTTGATGAGGTTGCCCGACCCCGACTGTACGATGTCCTGCGCCCGCACTGTGCTGATGGCGTTGCCCAGTTCACGCTTGGGTGCCGACAGGGTTGAGCCTGTTACGACCACTTCATCGAGGTTGGTGGCAGCCGCCACCATGTTCACGTTCAGCGTGACGACTTCATCGGCGCCAAAGGTGACGTCCTGCCGCAACGTTTCATAGCCAATGGCCGTGAACGCCACCGTGGCCGGACCGGCTTTGCGCGTTACAGGCAGAGTGTAGTTACCCTCGGCGTCGGAGGTGGCCCCCACGCTGGTACCCACCAGCACAATCGTAGTGCCGGGCAGCCCCTGCCTGTTGTCGTCCAACACGCGGCCCTTCAGCACGTAACGGGTGGGGGATTGAGCATTGGCTAGTTGACCCACGGTGAGCAGGCAAAAAAGCCACAGCAGCCGCTTTAACGGGCGACTTGCCATCTTTTCGTACAAGTTGTTCATAGATGATTTATATAAGTAAAACTGCAACAAAAGTACGCAATACATCTGTCAATAGTCGGTAGAGTATTCATATTTATACTTAAGTACCCTAATTGCTCAGGTGTGCTAGTTGATCTATGGCAGAGGTGAACGAATAACTAGCTGTAAGTCAGCACATGTTATTAGTCTTGTAACTTAGTAAACTAATGCCGATCTGGCATGAATGTTGGTTGATTTTGGGCGAATACCCTACGCTGACCAATGCTATTTCGCCCCCTTCACAATCGGTTGTTTTACCTATTCCTACAGGTATGGTTGGGTTTAGGTGCCGCTGTTGGGGTGTTTATCCCTCAGAGCATGCAGGCGCAGGCCGTCGAAATATGCAACAACGGCATTGACGACGACGGCGACAAACTCGTTGACTGTCAGGATCCTGACTGCCCCGAATGTGTTCGTTTTCAGAGTTGCGTACAGCCTAACACCTGCTACATGCCCCCCATCTGGGGTATTCCTAATTCAACGGGTAGTCTGGTCTACGGGTCGCAGGACCTGGTGCTGTCGACGAGTGCGCCGTTTACCACCGTCACCATCCGCAGCGCCGACGGCTCCTACACCAAAACCGTAGCCGTTACCTCGTCGGGGTCCACCATCGTGTCGCTGCCCCTGTCGGTGGTGATGTCTGATCAACCTAACACTAAGCAAACAGACAAAGGCTTGATTATCACCTCCGGCGACCCCGTGCAGGTGACCTACCGGCAAACGGCGGGCAACAACCAGGACATTATTCCGCTTAAGTGCCGCGCTGCACTGGGCTACGCGTTTTATGCCGGTAGCCAAACCCGGCTGGGGGGTAATAACGTGGCCAGCGAACGCCATTTCGCCTCGGTTATGGCCACCCTCGACGGCACGGTGGTCACGTTCAACAGCCCCATTGACCTGGAAGGACGCCCCGCCAACGTGCCTTTTTCGGTAACGCTCAACGCCGGGCAGACCTACATGGTCACGTCTAAAGTGATCAACAACGGGGCCAGCACCGAAAACAAGTCGATGGCCGGCACGCTCATCACCTCCGACCCCGACCACCCGATTGTGGTTAATTCGGGGTCGCAGCATACGGTGCAGCCCTACAGCGGCAACCGCGACGCCGGCATGGATCAGTTGGTACCCGCCCGCACGGTGGGCACCGACTACGTGGCCGTGCACAGTCTGAACACCACCGCCAACTCGGACTACGTGTTTGTGGAGGCCATTGAAAACAACACCACCGTCACCATTTCGGGGCCAACCACCACGGCGGGCACCTCGTCGGTACTGTCGACGACGGTATTGCAGGCGGGGCAGGTATTCACCTACAACCTGCCCAACAGCGCACAAAACCGGGCTTTCTATATTAAAACGAGCCGCAAAGCTTATGCCTACCACGTCTCGTCCTACGCCGCCAACGAGTTTGGCATGGGCCTGCTGCCCACCATAAACCCCTGCAACGGCAGTAAGCGCATTGAATTCTACCGCACGTCGGGCAGTTCCAACGACCAGGCCATCGTTACGATTCCCTCTTCGGGGACGCCCAGCCTCACGTTTCGTGGGCAGCCGTTTTCGGTCTACGGCACCGTCATTGACCAGATCACGATCAACGGCGTACCCCACAGCATCATCAGCTTTCCCAACGGCAGCATCGCGGCGGCGGGTAATGTGAACACGCTCACGTCTACCGAGCGGTTTCACGTGGGTGTAGTCTCCAACACGGGCGGCGCGGCCACGGGCAACTACGGCTACTACTCGAACTACGAAGCGCGGGTAGACGTGATCAACCCCAACACCAGCCAGCCCGACGACTTCTACACCGTGGCCGAGGTCACGGTGGGCAGCCCGGTCAACTACTGCCTCACGCTCACCAGTTGCGGCACCACCAACACCATCAAAAGCATTATTCCGGGCAAATACACGCAGTCGGCCACGTTCAACAATGTGCAGTGCATTACCTACACCATGAGTACGACGGCCCCCATCTGCGCCCGCGACACAATCCGGGTGATTGTGCAGAACGAACTGGGGCGCGAAGGACAGGTTTGCCTGGAATACGTCAATAAGAATAACGATCTGATCGTCAACGTCATACCAAATAATCCGTTTATCTGTCAGCCCACCGGCGCAACCTCGCTGACCATCATTCCGACCAGTTCAGTTAGCACATTCCAATACCAGTGGATCACGCCCGACAAACAGGTGCTGACCACGCAGGTAATTCAGGCCACCCTGCCCGGACGGTACCTGATTAGTGTACAGGACGGTAAAAACTGTATCGACACCACCTCCATTGTCCTAAATCCTGACACCCCGACGCTGAAGTTCACGGGCAGTTCGGCGGGTAGTTTATCCTACTGCACGGGCACGTCGGTGCCGTATACGCTCTCAGCCACGGCGGGCACCTATGCCTGGTCTGTCACCAACGGCACCATCGTGTCGGGGGGTACGCCCAACAGCCAAACAGCCACGGTGCTTTGGGGGCCATCGGCGGGTACAGGCACACTAAAAGCCACCGTCACGAGCGCCAACGGCTGTACGGCCACGGTCACGCAAACGGTAACGATTCTGCCCGCGCCGGTGCTGTCGCTATCGGTGCAAAACGCGCTCTGTTTTGGGGGAAGTACGGGCCGCGTGGACCTCACGGCGGGCAGCGGCACCACGCCCTACACCTACAAATGGAACCAGAGCGCCACCACCGAAGACCTCACCAACGTGGCAGCGGGGGTATATTCTGTCACGGTGACGGACCGGGGCGGCTGTAGCACCGTAGGCACCACCACCGTGGGCCAACCCACGGCCCTTTCGCTCGCGGCTACGGTGATGAACGTGGGTTGTAATGGCCGCACCACCGGGGCCGCTGACCTCACCGTTACGGGCGGCACGGCACCTTACGGTTATGTTTGGAATTCGACCAGTACCGTGGGCATTGCCACCACCGAAGACCTCACGGGCGTGGCGGCGGGGTCCTATACAGTGGTAGTGACAGACAAAAATGGCTGCGTCAGTAACCTACCAGTGGTGATCAATCAGGCTCCAGCCATTGCATTGGCCATTTCTGGGCAAAACGTGGCCTGTTTTGGTGGAACCACGGGGGCCGTAAGCCTGACGCCCACCGGCGGCACGGGCGTGTTTACCTACCGCTGGAACACAGGCGCACAGACGCAATCCCTTGCGTCTCTACCGGCAGGGACTTATTCTGTCACCGTAACGGATGCCAACAATTGCACCGCCACCAGCCAGGTAACGTTGCAACAACCCCCGGCGCTGTCGCTGGGCACCACCCGCAGCAACCCCACCTGTTTCGGCAGCAGCAACGGCAGCATCGATCTCACCGTTTCGGGTGGCACACTGTCGTATACCTACCGCTGGACTGGTGGCGCAACAACCGAAGATTTAACGGGTCAAGCCGCTGGCGTGTATGCCGTTACCGTCACTGACGGCAACAGTTGCACGGCCTTAACGTCGCTCACGCTCACGCAGCCTACGGCCTTAAGCCTGACCCCCACGCAGCAAAACGTGGGTTGTTTCGGGGGCAACACGGGCAGCATTAGTTTGGCCGTTTCGGGCGGCACGGGTTCGTATCGGTACTTGTGGAACGGCCCCGTGGGCAATGGCAGCACGGCCAGCAACCTCAACGGCCTGACCGCCGGGGTCTATTCGGTAACAGTGGCCGATGCCAACAACTGCACTCAGGTTCAGGCGTTTACCATCACCCAGGCCACCGCCCTGAGCGTATCGGGCGTGGTGCAGAATGTGGCCTGCAACGGCAGCAATTCGGGCGGTATCAACCTGACCGTCGCGGGCGGCACGGCCCCCTTCCGCTACGCCTGGACGGGTCCGGTCAGCAGCGGGGCCACCACGCAAAACCTGAGCAACTTGGTGGCGGGCAAATACACCGTGACCGTCACCGACGCCAATACTTGCGTGGCCAGCCAGTCGTTTACCGTCACCCAGCCCGCGCCCATTGTTCCGAACTTGACTGGCCAAAACATAACCTGTTTCGGGGGAAATACCGGCACGGCAAACCTGGCTCCCGTGGGCGGGACGGGCACGTTTACGTATCGCTGGGCCGGACCAACCAGCAACAACGCAACCACACAGAACCTGACCGGATTAACGGCAGGAACCTATTCCGTCACTCTCACCGATGCCAATAATTGCACGGCTACAGCGGCTATTTTGCTCACCCAACCCACGGCCATTTCGCTGTCGGCCAGCACTCAGAATCCCGGCTGCGCGGGGGGCAGCAACGGCAGTATAGACCTCACGATGGCGGGTGGAACACCTTCTGGATCAAATACTTACACGTATGTTTGGAATACGGGTGCGCAGACGCAATCCCTTGCGTCTCTACCAGCGGGGACCTATTCTGTCACGGTAACGGATGGTAACGGCTGTAAGGCCACGGCTTCCTATACGCTTACGCAGCCTACGGCGCTTAGCCTGGCTACTACGGCCCAAAATCCAGCCTGTTTCGGCACGGCTACGGGAGCTATTTCGACCACGGCCACGGGCGGCACCAGCACTTATTCATATCGCTGGTCAGGCCCATCGGGCAACGGGGCCATCTCGCCAACCCTCACGAACCTGCTAGCGGGTGTCTACTCCGTTACCCTCACCGACGCGCAAAGCTGCACGCTGGTGCGCAGCCTGACCCTGACTAACCCGCCCGCCCTAAGCGTGACCACCACAGTCCAAAACCCGGCTTGTTTTGGGGCCAACACGGGGTCGGTCAACAGCCTGCCTACGGGGGGCACGGCCGGGCTGGCGTCTCAGCCGTATACCTATTTGTGGAGCAACGGAGCCACGACTCAAAACCTGACAAGCGTGCTGGCGGGCACCTACACCGTGACCGTCACCGACGCGCAGGGTTGCAGCCGCATCGCCACCGCCACCCTAACCAACCCACCCGCTCTCTCACTGGCCATTTCGATCCAAAACGCGGCCTGTAACGGAGCCGCCACGGGCAGCATTGACCTGACGCCCACGGGTGGTACGGGTGCCTTGTCCTACAAATGGACGAGTGGAAGCACCACGCAAGACCTGACCGGTATTGTTGCGGGCATTTACTCCGTCACCGTAACAGATGCCAACGGCTGCACCGCCACCACCCAAGCCACTATTCAGGAACCTTCGTCGCTGACGCTTACGCCCAGCCCGCGCCCGGTATCGTGCTTTGGTGGCAGCAACGGGCAAATCGGTCTGACGGTGCAGGGGGGAACGGCCGGGCTGGCGTCCCAGTCGTATAGCTATTTATGGAGTAATGCGGCCAGCAGTTCGGCCCTGAGCGGATTATCGGCGGGGATATATTCGGTGTCGGTCACGGACGGCAACGGCTGTCGCAGCATTGTGTCAGCTACGGTTTTGCAGCCGTCGGCGCTGTCGTTAGCGGCGGGAGTGACGAACATTGCCTGCGCGGGCGGACAGACGGGGTCCATCAACACCACACCGTCGGGAGGCATTGTGCCGTATCGGTTTAGCTGGTCAGATGGCAGCACCACCGAAGACATAATTGGCTTATCTTCAGGCACTTATTCACTCACCGTGACCGATGCCAACGCCTGTTCAATTACGCTGAGCCGGTCGCTGACGCAGCCCACGGGTATTGCCGCCACGGCCAGTTTCACCAACGTCAGCTGCAACGGCGGGGCCAACGGCCGCATCGACTTAACCCCCAGCGGCGGCGTTTTGCCCTACACCTACCTATGGAGTACCGGCGCTGTTACCCAGGACATTTCGGGTCTAAGTTCCAACACCTACGTCGTCACCATCACCGACGCCAACGGCTGTTCGTTCAACTACGCCGTGCCCATCATCCAGCCCCGCCCGCTGACGGTGCAACCCGACCCATCGGACGTGCTGTGTAACGGGCAAACGGCCAGCATCGTGACCGACACCCGCGGCGGCACACAGCCCTACAGCTACTTGTGGAGCAACGGGGCCACTACGGCCTCAGTGCGCAACCTGCCCGGCGAGGCAATCAATGGCATTACCTATTCGCTGACCGTAACGGATGGCAACGGCTGCACGGCCACTACGTCGGCCACGATCAAAGAACCACCCCCGTTTGGCATTGCTGCCGTGGTCACGCCGGTGGCCTGTAATGCGGGCAGTACCGGTAAAATTGTCCTGAACGTGGAGGGGGCCACGCCGCCCTATGCATTTACGATAAAAAACCCAGCCAACGCAACGGTGAGCAACACGTCAGTGGTCTCGGGCCTTTCGGCGGGGGTGTATTCAGCCACCATAGTCGATGTCTTCAATTGCATTCAGACGGTGGCCATTACGGTGCAGGAACCGCCCGTGATTACCCTCAGCACGGCCCTGACCCACATCAGCTGCTACGGTAACCTCGACGGGGCCATCAGCCTCACAGCCACGGGTGGTCGGCAGCCATTTGCCTACGCCTGGAGCGACGGTGGCACCACCGACAACCGCCCCGGACTACCGGCGGGCAGCTTTTCGGTGGTGGTAACTGATGCTAATGCCTGTACCGTCACGACCGCCGTTAGCCTCACCCAACCGCCCCTGCTGAGCCTGGGAGGCAGTTTTACGAACGTTGCCTGCTTCGGCGTTACCAACGGACAGGCCACGGTTACGCCAGCGGGCGGCACCCTCCCCTACACGTATATCTGGGCCGGACCCACGAGCAACGGCGCGATTACGCAGACCGTTTCAAGTTTGGTGGCGGGTACATACAGCGTCACGGTGACAGACGGCCACGGCTGTTCCGACGAAATCCGGTTTGTGATCAGCCAACCCACGGCCCTCTCGGCGCAGCTATTGACCGAAAACCTCACCTGCCAGGGCAACGCCACAGGCCAGATAGACCTACTCCCTGCGGGTGGTATATCGCCGTATGTCTTCAACTGGAGCAACAATTTAACGACGCAAAATCTTGCGTCTCTACAGGCCGGGCCATATTCCGTTACCATCGCCGACGCCAACGGCTGTTCGCTGGTGAAGTCCGTTACGCTAACCGAACCCGACCTTCTGACCCTGACCGGTGCCACGGTGCCGGTGGCGTGTTTTGGTCGGGCGACGGGGCAAATCAGCCTGACCGTTTCGGGCGGGACGGGCACACGAGCCTACCGCTGGAGCGATGGTACCACGAGCCAAAACCGCACCAGCCTAGTGGCAGGGGTTTATTCTGTCACGGTAACAGATGCAAACCAATGTGCTGCTGGTCAGTCATTTACCATTAGCGAGCCTACCCCGCTTACCTCAACCATTTCGAGCCAAAGCATTGCCTGTTTTGGCAGCACCACGGGTAGCATCAACCTGACCGTGGCGGGCGGTACACTCCCCTACTCCTACACCTGGGCCGATGGTGTAACAAGCCCAAACCGCACCGGACTGGCGGCGGGCAGCTACCTCGTGCTCATCACCGACGGCAACGGTTGCCAGACAAGCAATGGGGCCACGCTGAGCCAGCCTACGGCCCTGCAACTCGCACTCACGCCCATGCCAGCGGCTTGTTTTGGCAGTAGCACCGGCGGCATTACCACGAGCATTCAGGGCGGTACGCCTGCCTACAGTTTTGCCTGGAACACTGGAGCCACAAGCCAAAATTTGACGGCCATTCCCACCGGCACTTACACCCTTACCGTAACTGATGGCAATGCCTGTACCGTCACCAAGCAGACAACCGTTACCCAGCCCACAGCCCTCTCGGTATCGGGCATTCCGACAAACATACTGTGCTTCAGCGGCACCAACGGGGCCATCAATCTGACCCTGGCGGGCGGCACGTCGCCCTATAGCTACACCTGGTCAAACGGCAACGGCGGACCGGGCGCCACGTCGCAAGACATATCGAGCCTGGCGGCGGGAATTTATTCCGTCACCGTGGCCGATGCCAACGGTTGCAGCAACGTCCAGACGTTCACGCTGACCCAGCCCACGGCTGTTCCCGTGGTGGTTTCGGGCACCAACATTGCCTGCTTCGGTGGCACCGACGGTACGGCTAGCCTGACGGCGTCGGGCGGGGTTGGGCCATACACATACCACTGGAATACAGGAGATATCGCACTGACAATCAACGCATTACCAGCCGGTGCCTATTCCGTAACCGCCACTGATGCCAACGGTTGTGCGGCGCAAAACAGCCTGACACTCACGCAACCCGCCGCGCTAACCGGCCAAATAGCGGGTGTTGATCCGGGCTGTTTTGGCGGCCTTACCGGAACCATCAGCACCACTATTTTGGACGGGACAGGCCCTTACAGCTACACCTGGACCGACGCCCCCATAAACACACCAGGCCGCACCAATTTGGCCATTGGCACATACACCGTCAACGTGACCGACGCCAACGGCTGCCGCTTTAACCTGACCCAGACACTGAGCCAACCCACGCCGGTAGCCCTGTCTTTGTCTACCTTACCCGCCCGCTGCAACGGTGCCACCGACGGACAGGTATCGGCCACGGCCACGGGAGGTACGCCGGGTTCGGGGGGGGCCTATACCTATGTATGGAGCACCGGTGCCCAAACGCAAACGCTTTCCGCCGTACCTACGGGCAGCTATGCCGTGACGGCCACCGACGGCAACGGTTGCACGGCCTCGGCCACGGCCACGGTGGGGCAACCCAGCAGCCTTAGCGTAGCGGGTACCACCGAAAATATTCTGTGTTTCAACGGCTTGAACGGAAAAATTTCGCTCGAAGCCACGGGTGGCTCCCTCCCCTACAGCTACGCCTGGAGCCATTCGGCCAGCACGTCGGCCACACAGTCGGGGTTGGGTGCCGGGGTGTATTCGGCTACCGTTACCGACGGCAACGGCTGTCAGGTGTTCCAGTCGTTCACGCTTACGCAACCGCCTGTGCTCACGCTCGTGACCACGGCCCAAACCATCGCCTGCTTTGGCGGGGCCAATGGGGCAATCAGCGTCTCGGCCACAGGCGGTGCTCCGGCGGTGGGTTCATCGCCCTATGCGTATGGTTGGGCCGACGGTTCGCAGACGCCCAATCGCACGGGGCTGATTGCCGGGACGTATGCCGTAACGGCCACCGACGCTAATCAATGTACTACCAGTCAGTCATTTACGTTAACCCAACCCACGGCCCTGTCGGCTACAGCCAGCAGCACCGATGCGGGTTGTTTCGCCGCCGCCAACGGCACTATTAGCCTCACAGTGGCGGGCGGCATTGGCCCCTACAGCTACACCTGGGCCGACGGGCCCACCGTTTCGGACCGCAGCAGCCTCACGGCGGGCAGTTACCTCGTCAGCATCAGCGATGCCAACGGCTGCAAAACGGGCCTCTCGCGTACCATCAATCAACCCGATTTATTGCGCCTGTCGCTAGGGTCGGCGGCGGTGAGCTGCTTTGGCGGCAACGACGGGTCGCTTACGGCGGTGGTCACGGGCGGCACGCAACCCTACACCTACGCATGGATCGTACCTGGAGTAGAGACGCAAAATCTTGCGTCTCTACAGGCGGGGGTATATTCCGTTACCGTAACCGACGCGCAGGGATGTAGCGACGTGCGGAGTGAGACCGTTACGCAGCCATCGGCACTGTCCATAAATGCCCTGGCTACGGCGGCCACCTGCGCCGGAGCCGCCGACGGTACCGTGAGCGTAACGGCCACGGGCGGCACCCCGGCCTACAGTTTTGTGTGGTCGAATGCCATTACCACCGCCGCCCAGACGAGCCTGGTAGCAGGTGTTTACTCCGTAACGGGCACCGACGGCAACGGCTGTTCGCTGGCTACGTCCGTCACGGTGACAGAACCCCTGCGCCTGACGGTGACTATTGCTACCCAAAACAACCGCTGCGAAGGTGACCGCACAGGCCGCGCCGAGGCCACCGTATCGGGCGGAACCGGCCCCTACAGCTATACCTGGATTGCCAACGGCGGCGCGGTAGTGGGCACCACCAATGTGCTCGACAACGCCATGGCTGGGGTATATTCGCTCATTACGACCGACAGCCAGACCTGCCGCGAGGTAACCTCCGTTACCCTCACCGAACCCACTCGTCTGGCCGCCCTCACCAGCCTGACCCACGTCGATTGTTTCGGCAACAGCACCGGGGCCATCAGCACCACCCTGTCGGGAGGTACACCGCCCTATGCCTTTGCCTGGACGATTAACGGAGGTACGCCGCTGCCCGCCACGCCCACGCAAACCAACCTGATGGCCGGAACCTATCTCCTGCGCATCAACGACGCCAACAACTGCCAGGTCGATTTAACCATCGGCATTGGCCAACCCGACGCGCTGAGTTTGGTGGAAAGCGTCACGCCGGTGCGCTGCTTCAGCGGCACCGACGGCATAATCAGCCTGACCGCACTGGGTGGCGCAGCGCCGTTCCAGTACATCTGGCGCAACGCCAACGGCGCGTTAGTAGCCTCAACATCAGTGGCTTCCGGTCTCACTGCAGGGTTATATAGTGTTACCCTTACTGATGCTAATCGCTGCACCTTGCTGCAATCCTACTCTGTCAGCGAGCCAACAGGCCTGACGCTAACGGGTACCACCACCGCTGTCAATTGCTTCGCTGGGACAGACGGAGCCGTAAGCCTGACCACCAGCGGCGGCACGCAACCGTACAGTTATTCATGGTCAACGGGTACTTCAACGTCGGGCATAACGGGTTTATCAACAGGCGTTTATGGCGTAACCGTGACCGATGGCAATGCCTGTTCGGTGATTCAATCGTTCACCGTGAACCAACCCACGGCCTTGAGCGTAGCGAGTCTGGTTACGGCGGTCAGTTGTTTCTCCGGCACCGATGGGGCCGTGAGCCTGACTGCTACCGGTGGCACCGCACCATATAGTTATTCATGGTCAACCGGCGTGTTTACATCAGCGTTAAATGGCTTGTCGGCAGGGGTTTATTCGGTAACGTTAACAGATGCCAATGCCTGCCAACGGGTTGATTCATATACGATCAGTCAACCTACAGCCTTAAGTTTAACCGCTGTTGTTCGGCCGGTTAGCTGCAACGGAGGTAATGGTGGCGCAGTGAGCCTGACCGTTTTGGGCGGCACAACGCCGTATAGCTATTCCTGGTCAACCGGGGCGTCAACGTCGGTGGTAACGGGCCTGGTGGCGGGGGTGTATTCCGCTACGGTTGCTGATGCCAACGGCTGTTCGCTGACGGAATCATTTACCGTAAACCAGCCCACCGCCCTCTCACTCACGGGCGAAACAACGGCCGTCCGCTGCTACGCTGGCACCGACGGCGGGGCTTCTGTACTGGCTACGGGCGGCACGCTTCCTTACACCTACAGTTGGTCAACGGGCGCGTCAATGTCAGCCATAATAGACTTATCATCAGGCACTTACAGCGTAACCGTGACTGATGCCAATGCCTGTTCGGCGGTGCTGTCGCTAACGGTTAATCAGCCTACGGCACTTTCGCTGCTAAGTGCGCAGACTAACGTGAACTGCGCAGGTGGCGCCGACGGTAGCATTAGCCTCACGGTGTCGGGCGGGACCTCAGCTACGGGCACAGCCCCTTACACCTATGTCTGGGCCAGCGCCACAACATCGTTTTCGGCTGCTACACAAACCGTTGCCGGGCTGAAGACGGGTGCCTATTCCGTCACCGTAACCGATAGCAACGGCTGTTTGCTGATCGACCGGTTTGTCATTGACCAGCCCGAACCGCTCACGGTATCGGCCCTGCCTACGTCGGTATCGTGTACCGGTCAGCCCGCCACCGTGACAACCGAAGTACGGGGCGGCACCGGGCCGTATAGCTATTCGTGGTCTAACGGAACAACTAACGCCACCGTGGTCAGCCTGACGGCGGGAGCCTATTCGCTCACCGTGACCGACGCCAACGGCTGCACGGCCACCACGCCCGTTTCGGTGTCGCAGCCACCGCCGTTTGGCATCAACGCTGTGGTTAACCCGGTAATCTGCAACGGCGCGGCCACGGGCAGCATCGACATAACGGTGGAAGGGGCCACACCCGGCGCACCCGCTCAACCGTATGGTTATAACTGGACTGGCCCAATGGGTAACGGGGCCACCACGCAGGACTTGTCCAACCTGCCTGCCGGCATCTATTCGCTTACTGTGACCGACGCCAACAATTGCCGCGAAGTGGTCCAATTCACCCTCACCCAAAGCGCCGCGCTGACACTGGCGGGCGTGGCCATTGCGCCTAACTGCGCCGGTCCAACGCCCCGCCCCGACGGGCAGTTGGTGCTCACCACCTTCGACCCTACCTGGCGCTTCACCATCTCGGAAGGCAGCAGTTTCACCACTGTTATCAACGACCCAGTCAAACTGCCTGTTGTGCCACCTAATGGCTTACTAGTTAACACCTTACAAAGCCCAGTTACCGCTGCCGGTCAGCCGTATACCGTCCGTATTTTCACCGTAGACGGCTGCACCAAAGACCTCACGCTGACTCTCCTACCCGCCAACTGCACCTGCAAACCCGACATCTGCGCCCCGTTTGTGATACGAAAAACAAGGTAGTGGAAGGGGTTAGAAGTTTGTAGTTTGTGGTTGCTTCGCGCTGTAGTGAGCTGACGCTGGGCCCCTCGACTGCGCTCGGGGTGACAGGACACTATTACAGTTCTCTTGAGTTGAGTCAAGGTCGTTGTCACCCCGAGCGCAGTCGAGGGGCCTAGCTAGCGAAGCAACCACAAACTACAAACTTCTAACCCCCCACCACCTGCACAGCCGTTTCGGCGAAGCGGGGGGCAATGATTAGCTCGGTGCCGGCGAGGTGCGGGGCGAATAGTTCAGCCACCAGTTGCGGGCTGTTGTTCGACTGCGACAGGTGCGACATGACCACGTGGCTCATGAACGGGGGCTTGTGGGCGCGGAACAGGGCCAACGCCTGCTGATTGGACAGGTGCCCCCGGCCACCCCGAATACGCTGTTTCAGGAAGTATGGGTAACGGCCATTTTCCAGCAAATCTTCATCATAATTAGCCTCCAGAAAGGCGGCGTGGCACTGACTAAAGTGGTGAATGACCTGCTCGCAGGCCACGCCAATGTCGGTGAAGATGCCGACGCAGGTGGTTTGGTCGCGCACCAGAAAGCTGTGTGGGTCGGCGGCGTCGTGTTCTTTGGGGAAGGCCGTAATGGTCAGGTCGCCAATGTAGATGGTGTTGTCGGCGGGCCAGTGGTGGATGGGAAAAGACTGTTGCGGCAGGCGCGAGTGCTTTAGCGTGCCGGGCGTGATATACACGGGCAGTTGATGTTTCCAGGCCAGTTGTTCCAGCCCGCTAATGTGGTCGCTGTGTTCGTGCGAGATGAATACGCCCTTCACCGTTTGCAGAGACAGGCCCAGCCGCTTTAGGCGCTGCTCGGTTTGGCGGCACGACAGACCGGCATCAATCAGGACGGCTTCCTGGGCATTGCCCACGTAATAGCAGTTGGCGTTGCTACCCGAATTTAACGACGTAATATAAAGGGGCATGGTTAGTCAACGGCACGATTTGGGGGATCGTTCGGCGAAATACCCAGGATCAGTTCATCTTTTAAGCCCACACCCGATAGCTTCCGCACGTGCATCTCGGTAAGCAGGTAAAGCAGTTTCTGAACCGCAAACGCATACGGCAACCCCTCAGGCCGGATGTTCGACACGCAGTTCCGCGACTCGTCGGTGAGGCCGGGGCGGGGGTTGTAGGTCAGATAAGCCCCCAAACTGTCGGGCGATGTGAGGCCGGGGCGTTCGCCAATGAGCACCACCGTCATGCGCGCTTGCAGGGCATGGGCCACAGCATCGCCAACCGCCACGCGGGCCTGTTCCATCACACAAACGGGTGCCAGCGACCATCCCAG
Organism: Fibrella aquatilis; assembly: GCF_017353255.1. GTDB lineage: Bacteria > Bacteroidota > Bacteroidia > Cytophagales > Spirosomataceae > Fibrella > Fibrella aquatilis. The sequence goes on from NZ_JAFMYU010000033.1 coordinate 65,823, forward strand.
CCGGGCAACTTCGGGCAGCAACAGGGCCAACAGAGGCAGCGCGTGCCGGTTAATGGCCGTAGCCGACAGCCCATCGGCCAGGATGATGCTAAGGTCAGTTGGCACGATAGCTATATCAGCTAACTGCCTCACAGACAACTCATTAATCTTCCTACCCAGATCTGGCCGTTTCAAATAAGTAGGCCGGTCGGGGGCTTGGCTCTGTAATCGGATGGGCGCGGTCGAGGGGAGCAGATCGATTAGTCCGGCCAGCAGTTCGGGCCAGGCGAGCGTGGAGTACACGGCATCGCGGGCGCGGGCCTGATCCAATTGAAAGTCGAGCAGGGCGCGGGTGGGGAGGCTATGTCCCGTGATGCCCTGCGCCAGCCGCGCGGCCGTATGCTCCCGCAAAAAAGACCAGGCATCCAAGGGAAAGAGGGAGTTAGTGGTTTGTAGTTTGTGGTTGGCTTCGCGCAGTGGCGTATGGCTGCCGCGCTCAAGGTTGCTGACGCGCGGCAGCCATACGCCACTGCGCGAAGCAACTGAAGACCGGTCCGCCGCTGCGGGCAAACAGTAAACTCCCTTTATATGAGCTGCATCTTAGCCACTTTAGGATCTACCTCTACAGTATCATGCTCGAAATTGAGCTTGATACGCCATTTCTGCATAGTGGCGGCACCAATGATGGCTTCTTCGCTAAGGCCCGGCACGACCAAAAATTCATCGGATAATAGAATATCGTCGATGTAGAAATCGAGCCTGACAGCTTCATGAATCTCGATGTAATACCCCTCCGACGCCGTGGCTACGCGCCGCACCCGGCCCAAACTCACAGGCTTTTCAACGTGCTTAACGTAGTCGGGACTGATGCACGACAAATTAGCTCCACTGTCGAATAATGTATACAATTGCTGCTCACCAAGTGAGCCGACAAATTGAAGGGGCAGTTTAATAACAGACATAGTGCTTTTGCTGGTCGGTGGTTCTTACGTAAAGATAACCCAATAGAAGGTGTTTACAGTTTTCAGTTGGCCCACACCGGCGAACAGAAAACTATAAACTCTATTTAAGAACAGCCCACATCTGATCGGCAACGAACTGATTACCAGCGTCGCTGAGGTGAACGCGGTCGGTGGTGAGAGTGCCCCGGTCTTTGTTGGCGGCGTTGTTTTTCAGGTTGTAGTCCAGAAGCGCTTTACGGAGGTCTACCAGAGGCAGGTTTTGGCGGGCGGCAAGATCACGTATCAGTTGGCTGTAGGCATTCAGGTCGCCGTCTTGCGCATTGGTAAAGTCCGTTTTTTCGCCAATGGCGGCGGGCGTACAGAGCACCACTTTGCTGCCCCCCGCCTGAATCTTGCGGATGATGGCCTCGTAGAACTTCACAAACTTATCGGGATCAGTGCCGGTGCCGTAGGTGCTCTTGTGCCAGACGTCGTTTACGCCCACGTAAATCACCACAACGTCGGGTTTCAGGGCCAGCACGTCGTCGTCCATGCGGAGGTACAGATCATAGACTTTATTACCGCCAATACCCTTACCAATCAACTCATAATCAGCCGCTTTACCCTGCTTGGTCAGCATATCCTGGATGCGCGTAATGTAGCCGCCCGGCTGCACACCCGCCTGCGTGATGGAGTCGCCGAAGAAGATGATGCGGGTAGGTTTGGTCGGGGCCGTGAAGGCCAGCAGGAGGGGAAGCAGGAGGAAGAGAGGACGCATGTGAAATGATTTACGACTTACGATGTACGATTTACGATTGTTGCTGACGCGTCTGTTTTCTGTAGATCAAATAGACGCGTCAGCAACAATCGTAAATCGTACATCGTAAGTCGTAAATCACCTCCCTTTACTCAAAAACGCCGCGGCGTCTTTGGCAGTTTGGGCGGGGATTTCTTCCATGGGCACGTGGCCGGCGTTGGGGTACACAATCAGTGTGTCGTTGGGCAGGTCGTGGTGGAACCGGTCGGCGATGGCGGGGGGGATCAGGTCGTCGTGGAGGCCCCACATAATCAGCGTGGGCTGCTTGATTTGGCCTATCTTCTGCCAAAGCGAGTCTAGCTGAGGCTTTCTTTTCACGAAATTCTGACGGTTGCCTTCACGCCGATTCAGATCGGCGTAGGTCTGCACGAGCTTGTCGGTGATGAGGCTATCGTTGAAATAGACGTTCTCCAGGCTGCTCCGAAACAGAGCATCGGGGGTGAGTTTGGCCACCAGCCCGGCCACCCCCGGCACCCGCGCCAGCTTAAACCCAATGGGCACCGATTTAGACGTGAACGGATACCCCGCCGCGTCAATCAGCACCAACTTGCGAACGTGTTCAGGATGTAGCAGGGCCATGTGCCAGGCAATATTGCCCCCCAGCGAGTTGCCCGCTACGTCGCACCGTTTCTCGCCGATTTTAGTCAGAAAATGCACGATAAAATCGGCGTAATACGTGCCCGATGCCTGGTTACCGGGAGCTGGGCCGGTGATGCCGTAGCCGGGCAAATCGAGGCGGATAATGCGGCGTTTTTCCTGCAACCGACCCACCCAGCCATCCCAGGTTTGTAGCATCGCGCCGGTGCCGTGGAGCAACAGCAACGGTACGGTATCGGTTGGGCTACCCTCCATCCGGTAGTTCACGTCGAGGCCATCTACCTTAATGCGGCGCGAGTTTGGCGTGGTATATCGTTCTACTAACTCTCTCACAGTCAGATCACTACGGTATAATGTCAGGTAAATTCCAGCCAGCAGTGCCAGCAGGATAAAAGCAATTTTTTTCATCAGATTCGGCAGGTTTGCTACAAAATAACATCCAAAAGCAGCACACCCAACAAGCCCACCACCCCCACAATGGTTTCCATAACGCTCCAGGTGCGGAGGGTGTCTTTGATGCTCAGGTTGAAATATTCTTTAAAGAGCCAGAAACCAGCGTCGTTGATGTGCGAGAGCATAAGGCTACCCGCCCCAATGGCCAGCACCATCAGTTCGGGCCGGACGGCGGCCTGCGTTTGCAGCAGCGGCACCATAATACCCGCCGTGGTCAGTCCCGCAATCGTGGCCGACCCCACGCATACCCGAATGAGCGCCGCAATGCCCCAGCCCAGCACCAGCGGCGGCAGGTTGAACCCAGCCAGCTGCTGCCCAATGTAGACGCTCGTGCCCGAATCATTGAAAATCTGCTTCAGCGCCCCCGCCCCGGCAATGGTGAGCAAAATGGGTGAGGCGGCTTTGATGGCCTCTTCCAGCAGTTTCATGGCGCTTTTCATGGTCTCGCCCCGCTGCAACGCCAGCGCGTACACGGCCACCAGCACCGACACCAGCATGCCCACGTAGGGTTCGCCGAAGAGCGTCAGCGTCTTCCCCCAAAGCGTTTGGGCGTAGCCATGATCTTTCAGCCAGCCGCGCAACGGACCAAACACCGTGAGCATAAAAACGGGCATCAGCGCCACCAAAAAACTGATGCCCACGCCCGGCAGATTCTTCACCGGCGCGTCTTTGGCGTCGAAGAGTTCATTGTCGGGCTTGGGCGTGAAGCGGCTTAGGGTTTTTCCAAAAATAGGCCCAGCCAGCACAATGGCCGGGATGGCCACCAGTATGCCGTAGAGCAGTGTTTTGCCAATATTGGCCCCCAATTGTGCTGCCAGCGCGGCGGGGGCGGGGTGCGGCGGCAGGTACCCGTGCGCCACCGACAGGGCCGCCAGCATAGGCACCGCCACCGTGAGCATGGGCAGGCGCGTGGAGGCCGCAATGGTGAAAATAAGCGGCACCACGATGATGAACCCGGCGTTGTAGAACAGCGGAATGCCAATGATAAACCCCGCCAGCGCCAGCCCCCAGCGGATGTTCCTGATGCCAAACACCCCAATGAGCACGTCGGTAATGCGGCGGGCGGCCCCACTTTCGGCCACGATTTTGCCCAGCATCGCCCCAAAACCAATAATCAGCACCAGATCGCCGAGGGTGCCGCCAATACCCGATGAGATAGACTTACCCACCGCCCCTACGTCCATACCCGCCGCCAGGCCAATGCCAATGGAAACGATGATGAACGAAATAAACGTGTCGAGGTGGATGTAGGCAATGAGGACAATCAAGGCCAGAATACCGGCAAAGGTGAGTAGCAGGGGCATGGGGGGATTTTAGGGTTT
>NZ_JAFMYU010000034.1 GCF_017353255.1 Fibrella aquatilis
TTCATTGTGCATTGTACATTCTAAACCCCTCCCCCAACTCCTTCCCCCTCAACCGCAACCCCGGCGGGACGTAGGGCGCGCAGGGAAGCGGGGCGGCGTAGCAGTTGCTCCAGTAGCCCCGGATGCCATGGGCTTCGTCGGTGCGGTCGGTGGCGATATAGAGGGTTTGACTGCCCAGTTTGACTGTTGTCAGAGGTGGATTTGGATACGGCGTGGGCAGTAACCACGAGCTAGGCTCACGCTTCAGAGCAGCAAATAGTAAGCTGATTATCAACAGACTAGCAGTGAACTGAAGTACACGTTGACGTGGTTTTTCGGGGAAAAGGGCCGCCAGCCGACGGGCCAGGGGGGCATAGCTGAGCAGCAGTAACAGTAACACACTCGCCGCGCCGAAGCGGAGATCCGGGGCCAGCAAAAACCAGAAAAGTACTCCTAACGTGGCCGTGGCTATGGCCCAGCGGAGCGTGTATTGGCTGGTATTGTCGTTGCTCTTTTGACCGAAAAGCACTGCGACAGGTACGCCCGCCAGTAGTAGGGCCGTAGCTTGTTCCAGCAGCGGGCGGGTGGCAAACCAGTGGGGCACCCAGGCCCAGACGTGCCACGTGGGGCCAGCATAGCCCGCTTTGGTGCCGTCGGTCAGGTTAAACAGGCCCTGCTCTATGAGATAGCGTGGCACTTTCCAGTCAACACTAAATAGATCGGCGAGGGGGCTGAGGCTGGGGTAGAACAGGTAACCCGACAGGATAATGTTGCCCGCCCACCAGTAGCCCGTTGCCAGCCCGATGGTTAGGACCGCCACCGCCAGATACCGCCATGACCGCCGCCGCAACGCAGACAGCAACAGCAGCGCGGGCAGCGCCAACACCGTCACCGTGCTGAGTTTGGTAGTCATGGCCACCAGCCCGAAAAACAAACACAACCAGGCTTCGATGCCCAGCGGTTTTGCCCGAAACCCATCGTGGCGGAGCCAACTGAATACCACTAGCCCGGCATAGAGTTGGGCGGGCAGATCGGGCGTGGGCGAGGCTAGTGTCCAGTGGAAAATGAGCAGCAGACCCACCATAAAACCGCCCCAGAGCCATGCCAGGGGCTTTTTTCGCTCCACAATAGCCAGGGCGAAGCCTAGCAGCAACAGCCAGCCGTTTAGCCCATGCCAGGGTGAAACAAAGCCCGGCAGGCCGTTGGGCAGGGGTGCGCCGGGCAGCGGCCACGCAAAAAAGGCATTGAGCAAAAACCACGAATTGTTGAACCCAAACCGGTAGTTCAGGTTAGCCAGCCCCGGCACCACGGCGTAGTGCCTGATCCACTCGATCATGGGCGCATGGTAGCCGCCAGTGTCGTTCAGGCGGGGTAGCTGCGTACTGCGAATGAGGATGGTAAGGGACAGTAGGGCAAGCAAAACGGGCCAAAGCTGACGTGAACCCGTATTATCTGGTAGGTAAGAGAAAGGCCTTTTCCAGCCTGCATAACCCACTAAAAGAACCACCACAACGGCGTGTACGACGCCGTTGATGGGTGTCCACAGATAGGCATAGCCCAAAGAAGTGGTCAACGCGGCGGCCCCCAGCAGGCACGTCAGCGGCCAGGATTGGTCCGTATGTTGGTCCGAAAAAAAACGGGCAACCAGCGTCAGCAGCGCCTGACCCGCCAGATAGCAGATAAGCGTGATGTAGAGCCAGTAAACAAGCGTGAAGAGCATGAACGCAGTAGAACGAGCTGCGAAGTTACGACTACCCGCTTCCCTACTCTACTGGCGAGTCGACGATGGAAACGATCTTCCACATGCCACGCAGGTCTTTGTGGCCTACCGTCACGCTGCCACCCAGCGGATTGTCGGAGTGGAGGGTAAGGTATTTTTTGGTCATCAACTCGTTGTCGCGGATGCGTTTGACCACGAAAAAGTCGCGGTACATCACGGCGAAGATCCCGCCCGACTGGTACTCCCAGTTGCTTTGGTCTACCTGCTCGGCCAGCACTTTGGCTCCGTTGCTTAGCTGCGGGGTCATGCTGTTGCCCGAAATCTCGATCACCACCACCGGCTTATTCGACCGGAGCGAAGCGTTGCGCACCCGGTAGGTTTCCATGTCCATTTTGCGGAACCCTTCGGTGTAGGTCTCCACAAAACTGGCGTAGAACTTAATGGGTACAAACGGTACCTCGATCAGGTTTTCTTCCGATACGATAAACCGGCTGTTGCCTTCGCTGCCGCCTTCGCCCAGCACGGGCAAAATACCCCGCAGCAAATAATCGGCCCTGATCTGTGGGTAGCAGGCCAGCAAACTCATGATGGTATCATAAGAAGGTTTGGCCCGCCCACTCAATATGTTGTAGAACTTAGACGGATTTTCGCCCAAGTCTTTGGCAATCTGATAGATGGTCAGACCCAGACCGTCAAATACCTGTTTCAGCCGGTCCTGAATCGTTTCCACTGCCTCGATGTTCATGGCGCACTCGTCCATTTTTATGTTATGAAATTTGGATAGTATGTTATAAGTAAAATATATTGCACCGTCCTCTTGCAATTTTACGACAATTACTATCAAAAGGAAAGCATAATGACCTACTTTTTAGCCGCTTTTTGATGAATGCTAATCGCCTGCGTACGCATACTGAGCCAACGGTGCTCTTTATTGATATGAACAGCTTTTTCGCCAGTTGCGAACAGCAGGATAACTACTGGCTGCGCGGTAGGCCGGTGGCCGTGTGCGTCTATACCGGCAAGCAGGGCTGCGTCATTGCGCCGTCTGTTGAGGCCAAGCAGCGGGGCGTGAAAACGGGTATGCGTCTCGACGAAGCCACGCTCATTTGCCCCGATCTGGTGCCCGTGGAAACACATCCCAACCGCTACCGCGACTACCACGTCAAGATCATTGGCGTACTTAAACGCTTCGCCGATGAGGTGCTGCCTAAGAGCATTGATGAGGCCGTGGTAGACCTCACGCGCTACCAGTTGGCCTACTCCAGCATGACCGACGTGGCCCGGCGCATCAAGCAGGCCATCCGCACCGACGTGGGCGACTACCTGCGCTGCTCTATCGGCATTGCGCCCAACGCCTTTCTGGCCAAACTGGCCTCGAACCTCCAAAAGCCCGACGGCCTGAGCATCATTTCGCCTGCTAACATCGACGAGGTGCTGGGCAAGCTCGCCCTTACCGACCTTCCCGGCATTGCCCACGGCATGGCCACGCGCTTGCGGGCAGGCGGCATCAACACACCCTTGGAACTCCGCTACGCCTCGCCCGACCGCCTCAAGCTGGTCTGCAAAAGCATTGTGGGCTGGCACTGGCACCTGCGGCTCAACTTCGGCGGGGAGGTAGACATGGCCACGCAGGCGTATAAACAGATGCAGGCCATCCGGTCAGTGTCGGGCGCACAACGGCAGTCGGTCGAGATGCTGGAAACGATTTTGCGCACCCTCTGCCTCACGTTGGAACGGCGCATGGTGCGGCAGCAACTCTTCTGCCGACGGCTACATGGTTGGGTGCGGTACTGGAATGGCCAATGCTACCAGGACGAGCTAGCGGTGAGCGTACCCATGCAGGACGGCATCGACATGTTCCAGGTGTTGTGTGGCCGGATGACCAACTACCAGCAGGCCCATGGAGGCAAGCCACTCCTCAACCCCGACGTGCGGCAGCTAGGCGTGGGCGTCACCGATTTCATACCCGCCAACAGGGTGCAGTATGGTTTGTTTGAAGACAACACCCGCAAAGACAAGTTCCGGCAAACGCTCTACGCCATCAACGACCGCTTCGGTCCTAAAACCCTCATGCGCGCCACCGAACTCAACCCCGAAAACCCCGTCAAAGAACTCATCGGCTTCGGCTCCATCAAAGACCTCCACGAGCTAACCGATTGGGAATTGGTTTAACATGAATTGTAGACGCTTTAACCGCCGTAAAAACGAGCAAAGAAAAAGGCTAACTCGCTGGTGGTGAACCTGTGACGAGTTAGCCTTTGGTATTTTTTAGTGCTCCCGAAGGGATTCGAACCCCTATCGTCGGTACCGGAAACCGAAATTCTATCCATTGAACTACGGAAGCAGAACGCCCAAATTGGCCCGTAAAGGCCGTTTGGGAGTGCAAATATAGCAAACAGATTTACGAATTACGAGGTGTGACGTACGATTTATCAACCGCAAAGGGTGCAAGTACGCGATAAACGATGCAGGCAAACTGGCAGAAGCTATGCTATCATACAGGTAAGTAAACGCTCCGCAGTGTCAACCACTCGCTTGCTTAAATGATCAACATCGCATCACCGTAGGTGAAGAAGCGGTATTTCTCTTCGATAGCCACTTTGTAGGCCTCTTTGATGAGTTCATGACCACCAAAGGCCGACGTCATCATTAGCAATACCGACTCGGGCAGGTGGAAGTTAGTAAGCAGCGAGTTGGCGATCTTGAAGTCGTAGGGCGGGAAAATAAACCGGTCTGTCCAGCCTTCTACGGGTTTCAGCCGCGCATTGGCCGACACCGACGATTCGAGGGCCTTCAGGGCGGTGGTGCCAATGGCACACACCCGCTTGCCTTCGTCAAGTCCTTTGTTTACGATCTGCACTGCGTCTGACTCGATCCGGAAATTCTCGGAGTCGGTTTTGTGCTTGGTGAGGTCTTCCACGTCTACCTGCCGGAAGGTGCCAAGGCCAATGTGCAGGGTGACGGGCGCAAAATGAACACCCTTTATCTCCATGCGCTTCATCATGGCGCGGGTGAAGTGAAGCCCTGCCGTGGGGGCCGCCACCGCACCCACATGCTTAGCAAAAACGGTCTGGAAATGCTCCCGGTCGGCCTCCACCGATTCGCGCATGATTTCGCGGGGAATGGGCATCTCGCCGAGCTGGTCCACAGCCTTCATGAACTCGTCGTGGTTGCCGTCGAAGAGAAACCGGATGGTGCGGCCGCGTGAGGTGGTGTTGTCGATGACTTCGGCCACCAGGTCACTGTCTCCGAAATACAGTTTGTTACCGACCCGAATTTTCCGGGCGGGGTCAACTAATACGTCCCACAATTTCATTTCGCGATTAAGCTCGCGGAGGAGGAACACTTCAATTTTGGCACCCGTTTTTTCCTTGTTGCCGTAGAGCCGGGCGGGGAACACCTTGGTATTGTTGATAACCATCACGTCGCCATCGGCGAAATAGCTTAGGATATCAGGAAATTTCTTGTGTTCAATTGTCTTTGCCTTGCGGTCGATGACCATTAGCCGCGCTTCGCCCCGTTCAACGGGATATTTGGCAATTAGACTTTCGGGGAGGTCAAATCTAAATTCAGATAGCTTCATATATACACTCCCCTGAAAACAAGCTAATAGAATACGGGGAATTTTGCAAAGATACAAATTTAAAGTATGGAAAGTGTAGGGAAGGGGGAAGTTGGTGGTTTGTGGTTGCTTCGCGACAGCAACCTACCTCGCGAAGCAACTACAAACCACTAACTACAAACCACATAACTTAAAGGCCCGTCGTCGGCGTAATTGGCTGTACGGCACCTTCGGTATTGACGTTGGCGCGGTCCGAGACGTTGAATTTGGCCATCAATTCGGGCGAGGCTTCGTTGGAATAAGTGCCCTGAGCAGCTACAAAAAGGCCTTTCATGCCGTTTTTGCACGAAATAGCGTAGAGTGTCATCTCATCGCCGGGGTCAGATGTGCCCTCGAACCGGTGAAACTCATCGACCGTAAACTCATCGTTACGGAGCTTGATGTCGTCGTGGCTGGTCACTTTGAGGTAGTCGCCAGCGGGGGCCAGTTCTTCGGTATACCCGCGCTTATGCAAATCCTGCATGGCTTCGGTGAGGGTGGTGAAGTGGTTCATAACGATATGTTTTTTAGCTAGTAAACCCCGCAGGGGGGCAGTTGTTCGCCACACACGAGTCGAGTGATGGAGCGGCACGTGGATAAATAGTAAGTTACCAGATAGGTTTAGCAGAACAATCAATTCAGTGCACGGCTTATCGGTAGGTACATGCTTTAGTCAACGATGAAAACCTTACTGAAAAATGCAGCCCACGTGGCCCTGCTAGGCTTGCTGGCTTTTTCCTGCAAAAACAACGGCACTGACCCCAACGCCCCGGCATTTGCCGGAACCACGGCCTTCACTGCCGACCGGCAGTACCCTGAAGGCATTGCCTACGCCTCCACGCTCAACCAGTTTCTGGTCACCTCGCTCACGCAGGGTAAAGTAGGCACGGTGAGCGTAAGCGGGCAATATGCGGATCTCTTCACTGACCCGCAACTGATTTCGGCGCAGGGCATTAAGGTGCAAAACGGTAAAGTCTACGTGTGCAATGCGGCTCAGGTTGTAGCTACTAAAACCACCCCGCAGGCCACCGGAAAAACGGCTGGGCTATTCGTCTATAACTTGACAACCAAGCAGATAGAACGTCGCACTGATCTGGCCGCGCTCTTGCCCGGTGCGCCCCACCTAGCCAACGATGTAGTGCTTGACGCGCAGGGCGTGGCCTACGTGACCGACTCGTTTTCGCCGGTAGTGTATCGCGTTGCCGCCGACGGCACACCCACGGTGCTGGTAAACGACCCGCGTTTTGCCGTTCCAACAGGTCAGTTTGGCCTCAACGGCATTGTGTTTCACCCTAGCAACTACCTGATCGTGGTGAAGGCCGCCACAGGTCAGCTATACAAAATAGATTTGGCCAATGGCAACGCTATCTCCGAAGTTACAGGCTTCGAGCCGCTGACGGGGGGCGATGGGATGGTGCTTATCGACAATGACTTATACGTGGTCAATAAGCGGAGCCAGGTAACGCAGCTACGCGGGGCCAACAACTGGGCTACGGCATCGGTAGTGAAAACAGACGCGGCGGGATACGCAGAGTCTACGACCAACACCGTGGTAAATGGGCAAATTTACACCCTCAACGCCCGCATTGGCGAAGTGGGCGCGGCCGCTGCCAGTGGCAATCCCGCCAGCCTTACCTCATCGGCCTACAGCATCGAACGATTTAAATAAAACAGGCATTCATAAATAGCCAGCCACGCGATAGGCTGTGTAGCCAAATAATTCCCGGATCAGCAGTAACGATTCGGCCAGGGTTTGCTCATGGGGCACCAGCAGATCGGTGATGGGGGCTGTGTCGCGGGGCTGTTGGATAAATGCGGCCGGAAAAGGCAGGGGGCGTATACCTACCTTGCGGAAACAGGCTTCGGCCCGGCGCATATGAAACGCCGACGTAACCAGCACACAGCTATTAGTATGATACCGGTTGCGCAGCACCGAGGCCGAGAACAGGGCGTTTTCGCGGGTGTTGCGTGACCGGGTTTCCCACAGCAGGTCAGCCACGGGAACACCCGCCAGATGCAAAAACTGCATCGACTGTTCGCCTTCGTGCATGGCTTCTTTACCCAGAAAAAATAGCGACGTGCTGCCGCCGCTAATCAGGATTTTCTGCACCTGCCGTGTCTTATAGAGATACAGTGCCTGCTCCAGCCGGTCGGCCTGCCCGCCCAGCAACGGTCGGACGGGGCTTACGGGCAAATTGGCATTGACCATGCCGCCGGTGAGCACCACGGCCACGCGGGCGGTGGAGTCGGGCGGGGGGAGCGTGGTGGTGGGGCTTGCTTCCCAGATGCGGGCCAGCTCATCGACCAGAAAACCATTACCCAGCAGCCAAAACAGGCCTAACGTAATTAAGATCAGGTTGCGCCGGTAGCGCTTGAACAGCAACGCCCCCACCAAACAGGCCAGCAACAACCCGGCGGGCGTTAGAAAATACCCGGCCGTTTTCGACAAAAAGTAGAACATAAAACGTTATCTCGTGGGCAGATTTGGGTACGTATCCAGAATCTGTGGCCTGAATCTTATTTTTGTACAATGAACCTACGTAATCTTGTTTGGCTGGTACTCGGGCTGATGCCGGGGCTGGTCGTGGCCCAGACGCCAGCGGCGCAGTCAACAGCCGGACACCGAATTGCGGGCCGAGTCAAGGGCCTGGCCGATACGACCGTGATCCTGGCCCACTACCAATACGACGCTACGCATTACGTGCCGAAAGATACAGCCCGCGTCGATGCGGCGGGGAATTTCGTGTTTCAGGGCAAGAAACCGCTGCCCGGTGGCCTCTATCTGGTGGTAATGCCTAAAGGGCAGTTTTTCGACCTGATGGTGGTAGAACAGCAGTTTTCGTTCGAGACCGACACCGCCGATTCGGGCCGGAAAAACATGAAGGTGACAGGTTCACCCGAGAACATCGCCTTCTACGAATACCAGCACCGCCTGCGCGATGCCTTCGACGGGATGCGCAAGCTTGACAAGCAACCCAAGTCGGAGGCTATTACGCAGCAGCTGCGGGCGTTGCAAAAAGAAGCCGGGCAGTACCGCACCGATTTTCTGGTCAAAAACGACAAGTTGTTTACCACCAAAATCCTGCGCGCCTCGGCCGACCCCGAAATTCCCACGCCGCCCAAAGCCGCCAACGGTCGCCCCGATTCAATCTGGCAGTTTAACTACTATAAAAACCACTACTGGGACAACTTCGACTTCAGCGACGACCGCATGTTGCGGACCTCCATGATTCAGCCCAAGATAGACCGGTACCTGAAAGAGCTAACCGTGCAGCAGGTGGATTCGCTGACGAAGGAGGCCGATTTTCTGGTGAAAAAAGCGAGTGCCAACAAAGACGTGAAGTCGTATGTGATCTGGTACATCACAAGTCAGTATGAGCGGCCCAAAGTGCTGGGTACCGACGGCCTGTTTGTGCACATGATTGAAAAATACTGGCTCACCAAAGAACTGCCCGGCATAGATTCGGCCACGTTGAAAAGTGTGTCTGAGCGGGTGGCGGTGCTGAAGCCGTTGCAGGTGGGTAAGCCCTTGCCCCTGCCCGCCGTGGGCGACACCCTGGCGCGACCCATTAACCTGGTGACTGCCACGCAGGGCGCGGCCTACACCGTTTTCTTTTTCTATGCCCCCCACTGCGGCCATTGCCGCGAAGCCGCCCCCAAACTGAAAGCCTTTGCCGATTCGCCCGAAGGCAAAGGCGTGAAAGTGGTCGCCATTGCCATTGAAGATAACGTAGACGACTGGAAGAAATTCATCCGCGAATTCAAGCTCACAAGTTGGGTCAATGGCTATGACCATAAGCAGCAGATCGACTTTCGGCGGCAGTATGACGTGTTTACCACACCCACGATATACGTCCTCGACAAAAATCGGGCAATCATTGCCCGCGCCCTGCCAGTAGAGCAAGTGGCTGACTTTCTGAATTTTACACGCAAACAGGCCGCTGCTACGGCGGCACCAAAGTCGGTTGGCACCGCCAAAGCCGTCGCGCCGAAGGCATCGGGAAAATAGGGAAGGGTTAACTTACTACGGTGTACTACCCAATAGTCTGCCGTGGTCCGTTCTAGTAGAAAGCCCGGGCGGGCGTAACCTGCGTTTCTGTGAAAGAAATACATGTTACGCCCCGCCCGGGCTTTTATCAGATCGCGTTGCTTGGCGAGGCATCTCTACACCGTCAACTGCCCTTCGATAGAATCGTCGAGGGTTTTGCCTATGAGGGCACCAGCAGCCATCTTCAGCAGGGCAACAGCGTCACCATGTTTGTTGTCCCAGTAGTAGCCCTCTTGCGTAGTCACTTTCACCACCGTAATGCGCGGGTCGTCTTCGCCTTCGGTAAACCATGTTTTCAGCAGCGGCGTCCACAATTCGTGAATCAGCGCCTTATCGGTTGAGATGGTAGCCGTGCCATAGATGCTCAGAAAATCGGAGTTCGACGAACCCTGAAACAGTAACTGAACGGCGCTATCGTGCTTAATTTCCTGGTTCTTGTGGCTGTCGTTGGCGCTCAGAAACCAGAAATTGCCAGCTTCGTCTACTTTCTGAGCCGACATGGGACGCACCGTGAGTGGGCTACCGGTCTGAATATCAGTGCAGAAAAAGCAAGTACCAGCCTTTTCGGCGAGCTCTTTAATTTTTTTCCCGGCCTCGGTGGCCTGAAGGTCTTTGTGGTTGTCTTCCGGCTGTTGGCGGTTGATGCTGTCCATATCGTTGCGTAGTTAATTCTGACCTTATTAACCCGCCGCCCCCAACAGATGTTTGCCCGTGCCTGCATCAGCCGAGCCTCAATGCTGTATGGGTACTTATCAATCCACAAAAAAAGCCAGTCAACATTGACTGGCTTTATACTGAGTCGGGAAGGCGGGATTCGAACCAAGCGGCGTTGCCGACAATAGTTCAAAAGGACAGTAATAGAGCCTGTTTCACTCTCTGATTGATTGTTATTACTGTTAACGCGGCAACAGATTGTTAACCGAGTTTCCCGCCTTTGTAAAATTTAGTAGTTGGTCCTGTAGATCAAGCCGTTTCCTAAGCTCGTCTATCAGTTGGTCTTTCACCTTCAACAGGTCCCATGCGCTGACCTGTTCCCGCTGGGGTACACTTATCGGCGCATCGTCGTAGAACTCGGTCAGCGTGAAATTCAACGGACCGGTATACTTACCTAATGCATCCCGGCTTATCGTATCGGCGTGTACATCCTTATGTACCGTTTGTTTGCTGACCCCTATTAGCTCAGCTACAGCGTTTTGTTTCAGGCCCTTAGCCTCAAAAATCTGAGCTAGTTTCTGTCCGTGATGCATTAGGTTTAAAATTTAGTTGTGTTTTTGCTTGACTTATGTTGGTGGTCACTCGTAATGTTGTCTATCCGATTGACGGGAAAAACTTTCCGATATAACGGAAAAACAACCAAATCAACAACAACACTTTGATTAAGCGTATATGAAAAAGTTTAAAAACACCTACGGCCAAGCCTATGCAACGGCAGATACAGAAAAGAAACTACTGTTTCGGGCTACACTCATCACAGCGGGGAAGCGTGACCAAATCGACTACATGGGCCGCTTTCAGGATACTTGGCAGTTTGCAACCGTACTAGGGCTTGTTCCTGATGCCATTGCTACAGCCGCACGGGAACACTTAATAGACAGCAACGACAATGCCTTGTCACGTCTGCAAACCCTTAAAATGGCATGAATGCAGCAACCCAAGCCGTAGGCTACCAGCAGGCGCGGGGGCAACTGGTAGCCTATATAGAGCGGGCGGTAAGACGCAAAAACTACCTGATACAGCAACAGGACCAAGAACCCACCAGCGACCGTAACCGGTCGCTGAATCTGTTAGAATCCGACATAGCCACGCTGATTGCCTACTTATTGGCGGTCGATACTAAGCTGCAAGAGCAACAAGCACAGATCGACCGCTTAGCCAACACAAACCACCGATTGAGCCTACTTCTCGACTGTGAAACAGAACGGGCGGCGCTCAACTCAGCCAATCACTTACACTTACATACCCTTCTTACTCGACCTAAATAATGCAAGTCCAAAGCGACGTTTCCAACCTGCTTACGCTGAATGCAGCAGGAACTTTACCACTAAACACGAAACCACGACTAGACCTTGAAACCCTCTTGAGCAAAGGCGTAAGCCACAAAACCAAGCACCCCGCACCAATCGACGTGATACAGATTGCCGGTTCAAACTTTGGCCTACGGGGCATGATTTCAGCCCTGACAGGCCCCCCCAAATCGGGTAAGACAACTGTAATTGGCTACATTCTTTCTACCTGCTTTGCCCATCCCAGCGACCCTAAAGAGTCGCTGAATGTGCTTTCCTCATTTGCCAAAGGGCGCGACGTGGTTTACCTCGATTTTGAGCAGCACGTAAGCAGTACGCAAGACCTACACGACAAGGTATTAAGGTATGCAGGACTAGAGGAAAAGCCCGATAACCTTCATATTCTCAACCTACTAGAATACACCTTAGATCAACGTCGGGACGCTATTCTAACCTGTTTCGAGAAGCTAGACCTACACCTGATTGTAGTGGATGGGTTAGCCGACGTATTGACATCGGTCAACGACGAAGAGAAAAGCAACCAGCTTATAGACGAACTGTCGATACTGGCAAGCAAGCACAATGCGTGTGTGTTGGTGGTCATTCACGAGAACAAAGGGGGCGGCTCGGTGCGGGGGCATCTCGGCTCACAGATAGAGCGCAAATGCGCGGGGTTGCTGTCGATTAAGAAAAATCGTGAACAGAAGATGCACAGTATAGAATCTCGCCTTATCCGTGTCGGTGACGATTTCGAGACGCAATATTTCCACTGGTCCGACGAACACAAACGCATGGTACTAGCCGATGACGTAACAACCGAATCGCTCAAGAAAGAAGCAGCCGAACAGCAGACAGATAAAGGAGTAGCGCAGGTACTTGAAGCCATGAACGACATTACACAGATGGAGTACCCAATATTACTTGCCCGGTTGAAAGAGATAGAACCGGGGGCATCTGAACGCACCTATGAACGCAAGGTAGAAAGTGCAGTAGCCCACGGCTACCTGACCAAAGAGGGCAAGGGCAAGAAAGCCATTTACAGCAAAACAACCCATATACTCCCCACCTCGGATTTACCAGACTTCAAGCCAGATCAGGACCCCAACAAACCAACCCCGTTCTAATTGTCTATACATTCTCAGATCAACGACATGAAACCCAAACAACACAAAATGGGGCGCGACAAGCAACTTGCTGTACGGGCAACCCAAGACGAAATCGACCGGCTTAACGCAATATGCGCTATCCGCAAAGAGAAAAAACTTAATGGCAGATCACAGGCTGATGTGCTGTTCATGGGTATGACAATGATTGAACTAGGTAGGCACGTATGGGATTACCGCCAACGTCTAGCAAATAACATTCAGTCATGCATCACAGAAAAGCAGATGATCCGGGACGATGCCAAGAAACGCCCATTGTTCAGCGGCCAACCTGACTATACCCCAGATGAAGCCGAAAAGCTCCGCTACCTAGATGGGTGTAAGGATGCGTATATACGCATGAAGAACGAAATGGATGACCTACTAACTTCCTACAACCAATGAAGCTCCATCAAACTAAACTCAGCCTACAATTTCCCATGTTGGACGCGTTCGATTGGGACGGTAGCACCATCTACAGTACACGCATGAGCCAACGGCTGATGCTCCATTTTGGACCGGATAAGCACGAGACGCGTTTACAGGCCATTGCGCGGGCGGTGGCTGGCAGACCACAACGAAAGGCAGAATACTACAGTATGCACCTTAATTGACTCACAATCAACTAACTACCACAATGAATATTAACAAAAACTATGACTTTTTACAGTTTTGTGATCTTATCCAGAATACACAAACTGAGGATGGAGTATTTGAGCTTATACGTTGCTTTGATGCTGACCAGTGTTTGTCTGACGCTGAAAAGGGTTGCTTACAACGGGCGGCTAACCAACGAATAGAGCTACTAAGAAAACGTGACTTTTTTAACAGGACGCGAAAGGCTCTAATCGTGCTTCGGTGCGCGATGATAAAGGAAGAAGAACCTATGAATAAAAACATGAAGGATTGGGATGAAGGGTTTACCACTGGCATTCAGTCGGCTGTTGAGCAGATTACAGATGCAGTTAGGGAGTCTAACGTAGCACAGCCGGTGTATTGAGTAGCCACGACTTTTTAATAATAAAGACCGGCTCGACATGGGCCGGTTTTTTTATTGCATTATTTACAGTTATAGGTGGGTGGTACGGTAGCCCCCCCTATAACACGACACGACAAAAGGTATATATAGGGTCGGTTGTCGTGTCGTGTCGTAAACTTTCCGACAATCCGACAATAGTACTTGTCCAAGAAGACGGCACTATTGCCCAACGGTGGCCCCATTGCCACACCCCAAACCAAAGAATATTCCGCATAAGTAGTGTCGACAAGGCTTTCAACCAAATAATAATCCGACACGACACGACAAAAACCCCTTATATAGATAACTCCGCGTCGTGTCGTAAACTGTCGTGTCCCAAATTTCCTATGGTCAGGATATGGTGCGGCAAATGGTCCGGTAAATGGTGCCTGATATGGTACTAAAAAAGGCCCCTTGTAGGGCCTTAAATGGTTTCGGTCTGCATATCCAGTATGGGCGGGCCTAAATGCTCGTAAATGCGCCGTATCTGCTTTGTAAAGAACCGTTGCTTACCGTCCCTCCATCCTATCTCCTCTTTGATTTCGGCAATGGCTACCACGAAAGCGCGGTAATCACTATTGTATAGACGTATCAAATCACTCTTGTTTAATGACCCGTTGACCTTCATTGGTTAGAAAAAGCTATGCCGTTTAGTGCGTGTTTATGACAGTAAGATACAATTAGTAAGGCAGTTAGCCAAATAGTAAACTCAAAATTAAACCCATCGTAATGTTGTACAACGAAAGGGCGGGGAACGGCTCGGTAGTGCGGAAACAAGAGAGCAACCAGCGTTACCCCCCTCTTTCAGTATTCAACTAACTGACGGGCTATGTATTTCCAAAAACCAGTACCACCAGTAGGCGGTGGTATCCTTGAACCGCTTAACGTACCTGATTTAGCCGATACTACGGGCGGCATGATTAAGCCGGGTGGTAAGATGATTACGGTGGAGCAAGCTAACAAGGCTCTGGCCGAAATGCGGGCGCGGCATGAAGCAGAAGCCCGGCTTGGTTTGCCGATGGATAGTTTGGCCCCTACCGCCTCGCAAAAGCCTAATTACACCGGCTGGCTCGTGTTGGCGGGGGCGGGGTTTGGGCTGTATAAACTCCTTAGCCGATGAGCAGCGCGGTTCTAGTCCTGTTGCTGGTATTCGGCTGGTTGGTCGGCAACAAAGCACGGGCGGCGAATAACCTGATGATTGATTGGGATTTGCCCCAACAGGTACGTATAGACAATTTCCGGTTAGTCTTCATTCAGCCAATTGTACTGACCAACCTAACGGCAACACCGCTCACCATTCGCGGGGCTGATATGCAGTTCCAGACCGAAAACGGTACACCCATCGGCACGGCGTTTTTTGCGGGGTTGTTCAAGGTTCCCCCCAACGGTTCGGTTACGCTACCCGTCCAAGTCAATTGCTCCATTGCGCGGCTGTTAACTGCCTTCCCTGAGTTCCGACAGCAGATCAAAGCCAAACAGTTACGGGTACGGTACGGGGGCGTAGTACGGGCCGAAGGCTTCACAATTCCGGTAAGCCAGACCCTCTATAATTATCAACTCCCAGACCTCTCTTTCTAATGGGTGCAATCATCCAACCATTAACGCCAAAGGGCATTCAGACCCCGGTCTATACCCTACCCACGATACCGAAACCGTACACCCCGGCCACGTCGGGGACCGCTGGCACGGCAACCACTAAGAACCCTTTCGATTGGGGCAAGCTGGTAGATTCCGTATTCGGCACGGCGGGTAAGGTACTCGACTGGCAGACCGCCAAAGAACAGGCCAAACTACCACAGTTCGACCCTAGCCAGTACCAAAACGCGGGGAGTGACACTCCCGGCAATGGTGGCAGCGGGGGCGGCATCGACAGTACCACATTGCTACTTATCGGCGGGGGCGTTGCGCTCTATCTGCTACTTAAGTAATCTGACAGTCAATTCTTTATCCAACTCTAATTCTTTCACAATCAACAGTTTCCAGCAATGGCCAAACGCATTCTGTACAACGTCGGTATGATTATTATCGGCGGCGACAAAAAAAACCTGTTCATCGGTGACGCGGACGGGCAATCCTTCACCGCCTTCCGCAAGGGGTCAGAAATCGTCTACGTTCCGTATGACTTCCTGATGACTTCGCTTGCCACGCAAAGCGCAATTCTCGACAACCGGGTAGACGTATCCAAGCTCGACAACGCACAGGCCCCGGCCTACACCGAAGCCCAAACGACGGGTACGCCCCCGGTGGCTACGGGCTATCGTAAGGTACCGGTAACGAACCTGAACGACAACCTGACCGAAGCCTATTTGGGTGCGCCGTATTTCAGCCTGAAAGGGGACACGGTATCCGATTACGACAACTCGGCGGCTGACGTGATCTATACCCCGGCCTCGCTGGCTATGATGGCCGGTGTTCCGCAAGGCGTAGCCCCCAGCATTACGGGTATCGGTGTCGTAGATGACCTGATTAACCTGATTCAGAACAACATTCTGATTGTCATCATCATCTGTGCAGCGGTCTATTTCCTTGACCCGTTCGGCTGGTTTGGCGGCAAGAAGAAAGGCAAGAAGGGCAAGAAGTAGCCTAGCCCACGCAGCCCCCTACAGATTTGATTGTCGCGTATAACTAAATCTGTAGGGGACTGCTAATTATCTCACTCATAAACACTTAAACACAGTGGCTAAGAAAAAATCATTCCCCGCTAAGCCTAAGAGCAAAAACCTTGACGTACTCAAGGCATGGGAAAAGAAATGCGCTGACGTGAAGAAATTCAATGACGGCATCGACAAGGAGACAGCCGAACGGGCAAAGGTTGTGGAGCGTGTCAAGAAAATGAAAGCGAAGTAGTTCGCCCGATTGCCAGATCATAGGGGGGTGGGTGCAAACCTGCCCCTACTTGTATAGACAAAATCAGATCGACCATGAAGGCACTTGACTACTTCCGACTTAAGAATAAACCGTACTGGAAATTAGAAAAGGACGGTAAAAAGATACACGAGTTTGGGGGTGACGATGTAGCCGACGCGGAAGCCGAATTGCAGGACTATCTAAGTACGCTTGAGCCGGGCCGGTACACGATAAAGGTAAAAGACACCAAATCGGGTGACGCGGGGCAAGGGCATTTGGATTTCGTCATTCCAACCAGCCGCGAAACAACTAGACAGACCCCCATGCAATCCCAGCACCAGCCCGTAGGCCCTACGCTTACCGAAATGCTTGAAACAGCCCGCAAACAGGGCGAACGTGATGCCAGTATTGAACACCGCTTACAGGCACTCGAAAAGGGCTTTGAGACCCTGAAAGCACTCACGGACGAACTACAAAAGGCCGTGAAGGAATTGACCGACGACGACGATACGAACGACAAACCAGCCCTTGAGAAAATAGCCGACATCGGCAAGGCAATGGGCGGCTTTGGCGACATGATTAAAAACCTTAAAAGCCAGTAACTAATGGAGTTGACAGACCAACAAGCCAGCGACTTGCAAACGGCAAGCCTTGACCTCATGCAAACGGCTATAAACACCGTAGGCGTTGCCCCAACCATACAATTGTTGCAGACGATTACCGGCCTGATTCTGCAACGGCCTGACTTCGCCCGCAAGCTGGCAAACCCCGTGATTCAGGTTCGGCTAATGGCCTTAGCCGCCAAATACGAGGGTACCAAACCGGGCCTGTTTGATTACCCCGGCATGATGTCAGAAGCCATTAAAATCTTCGGTTAGTATGTGGAATATCATCTTCATCATACTAGGCTTCTTCCTGACCCGAAAGGACAAGAAGAAGGGCAACGGAGACGATGCCGACAGCGGCGGCGGGGGCGGTGGTGGTATCAGTTCGTCTACGTGGGACAAGATTGTACTGGGTGTATTCTTCGCGGTGCTGTATGTGGTGCTTAAGAAAAGCAGCGATGCCAGTAAGCGGGAACAGGCCCTACAAGATGCCCCCTCTAATCCCTACGTACAACAGGCCATAGCGGTACGGCAAGCCTGTAATTCATCGGGCAACGATTGGATGATTAACTACGACGGGACCGACGAAGATGCTTTGTTTGCCCTTGCCCCACAGATCGGCAAAAGCGGATGGAGCGGCGTTCAGGAAGCCTACCAGCAGTTGTACGCCGAACCCCTGACCGAGCGGCTAACCAAAGAGCTAGGTAACGCGGATTTTCAAAAGTTTCTGTTACTGCTTAACGCCCAATCGGGCGGCTCATCGGGTGGTTCGTCGGGCGGGCCACTTACGCCAACGGTGCTCAATCCTGACCCCTACCAAGTGCCGGGAAGACCTTCCATTACGGGTAAGATTGTGAAGGTATTGCGGGGGAAAACGGTGTACCACACCAACGTAAACCCCAAACGGGTGTTTGCCGGTGGCACCTCGTTAGGTGCCGCTAAAGGCTGGAAAATCTACAACGGTAAACTGGTAGTGGTCTACGAATACAGCCCCCCCGGTTTGTTCTCAACACCTGAAATTCACTATGCAGACCCCTACACGGTCTATCTAGTTTAACGCTTTAACAACATGAAAATGAGTCCTTTAAACTGGTTGTTGCTGGGCCTTGCGGTGCTTGCCGTATGGTACTTCACGCGACCCAAAGCACCGCAAGGCGTAATACAGGGCATAGCCCCCAACCGGCCTATTAGCAGCGGTGGTAGTTCGTCGGGCGGTAGCTCGTCAGGGGGTGGTGACACCACACCAACACCACCGGCAGGCACAACCGAAACGATTACCACCAGCCTACCGACGTGGCTTACGCAGGTGGGGTATAGTCACGACACCACCAGCCGGGATACGAATATTTGGTTGATCGGTACGGGCCTGTTGCAAGTGAAGTTGGAGCAAGGCAATAGTACGTTAAGCGGCGACGGTTGGACGCTCGGTAACTGGCACAACGTGGCTACTGATGGGTTCATAGTCGCACCTTATACCGGGCGCAAATCCTACAACAAGGGTACGGGCGTAGGGTTGGCAGACGGTGTATATACATTGTCTGTTCGCCGCACCAGCACACCCCTTGACGTATATCAGGTATCGGTTACGATGGGCCAAACCAGCGGCACGATTACCATGATTGCCGGGCCGGTGCAAAATACGGGGGGTGGCACTGGTGGTGGTACTGGTGGCAATGGTGGGGGCAACGGTGGCGGCACAATCAACAGCCTTGCCGACTTCGTAGCCACTACCTACGGGCCTCCTACCAAAGTGTTTATGGATAGCCCGGCGCTGACTATCCAGATTGGCGCAGTGACCAACGGCCGGTTTGCACTTACGGCTACCTCGAACGTGCAACCGGGTAACGGTCGGATGTTGCTCACAGTGGTAGATAATTTCATCGACAGAGACTTGCACCTGTTGGATGGGTCGCAAACCTACGAGGTTGGTTCACGGCTGCAAATCAAACTCTACGAGGTCAACAGTAATGACGATGACCTGAACCTGATTGCTAACGGCACTTTCAAGGCCAAACAAGAAATCTATTACCCCGTCTAACTATGGCAACGACGTTCAAGAAAATTAGCCCGCTTAATATCAACGCGGGGGCCGTGCCGACTGCAACGCGTCAGGGTATCCGGCTCAACAAGCCCGCTGATATGCTGATTACTAAGCAGAACAAGCAAGCTCACGTACATGATGCCGACGTACTGGCAACGGGTGTTGAATACATCGACGAAAACCCCGGCATTGGCTCGGTAGTGGCAGCGGCCAACCGGTCAACGTGTCTAACCCATGACATCGTAAAAGCGTACTGTCAGGCGCGTAACACGGGCGTTCCAAACCTAACCCCCGCACAGTGCCAAGAGTTGGCTTTAGAGCTGGCCACGTCACGGCGGCGTACTGATGGCAGCGACCCCGGCGCGGGCTTCCTTAGCTCCCAAATGGGCGAAGGGGCCAGCAGCGATAACGACCCCTACTATATCACTCGCAACGCCAACAGCCTACTGATTGAAAAACTGATTGGTGAGTATCAGGACGGTAAGGGGTGGTACTACGTGGGTGGGTATGACGGGGCGGTGCGCTTTGAAGGGCTAATGTCCAATTGGCTAAGCCTAAGCGACGTTGCCAGTGATGCGGCGACTTTGAACTGGCTACGCACGAAGGGGGCTAGTTTCGGAAATCTGGCCTTTCAGCCCCATAACGCGGGCGGGGTGTCCTATCGGGGCCAGGCCCTCTATATGACCCCCCTAGTTCAGATGTACGTGCAGGCCAATTTTCCAGCCTCCTACATCGTGGCGCAGACCGCGTTTGGTATTGCGGCTTGCCGGGCGGGCCTACGGGCCTTAGCGGAAGAAAAAGACACCAACGGCAATTACTACCACACGCAAGCCCAACGGGACAAGATCAATGCTCGGCGTATTTGCCTGTTTACGTGGAACGCGTTGACAGCGGGGGTAGGTGGCCCCAATGAGTTTACGCGGGTAGCAGTGCCAAACGGCTATGTACAGGGCAATACGTTTGCCTCGAATAGTTGGGCCATGATGCGCGGGGTTAACGCGGTTGCCTTTCTGGAACAACGTTGCAGCATCATTGATGACTGGGACGATACCAGCAAGTTCGACCACCAGCCACGGGCCTACGCACCGACGTACAACGAAAGCGGGGTTGATATGGGTTTCTTCGGCACGGGCAACCCACCCACGGCACAGCCCGCCTATGAGTACAAACCAGATAACGTACTGGTGGCCTATCCTGTGCAACCCAAAGGCACGGGAGATGTGATCTATGACGCAGAAGATTTGGCAATCAAGGTGCGTGATTGGGTCGGTCGGGGTAAAGTGTTCTCGTATGCCTCGGTGAAAGGTCAGGGTGACGCGGATTTTTGCCCGACCTATGATGACCGGGCCTACGTGGTGCAACGCCACCGGGCAAAACGTTCGTGGGGTTACGTGGCCTATGATGCCACGAAAAACCGGGCGGCATATGTGCATCTAAATTACAACATTGCCCCCCACAAGACCGAAAACGTTCAGGTGCAGATTAACGGGCAAAACGTGGATTTAGGGGCGGTGAACGGTTCACAGACCACCTTTTTTGCCATTCAGTTCTAAATGGCCCTTGCCTATCTCGAACGCGTCCCCACAGATCGGGACGCGTTCGGGCGGAAGGTTATTGCAATTGCCGGTCGGTTGGGCGTTCAGCCTGATTGGCTGATGATCGTAATGAATTTCGAGACAGCGGGGCTGTTCAAGCCGGGCTATTACGCGTCATCGGGCGCGGTGGGGCTTATCCAGTTCACCAGCGCGGGGGCAAGTCAGGTAGGCAGTACGAAAGACGCACTCAGCAAGCTAACGGCCATTCAACAGCTTGACTACGTAGAAAAGTACTTCGTCTCGTGGAAGGCAGTCGGTAAGATGCACAGCCTAGAAGATGTCTATACAATCGTCTTCGCCCCGGCCTACCTCGGTCGTGATCCGGCCTCAGTCATCCACCGAAAAGGTACAGCGGCCTATGCCGCCAACGCACCCTTAGACAGGGGTAAGAAGGGGTACATTACCCTTGCTGACATTCAGGCTACAATCAGAAAGTACGTACCAAGTGGGTACGTCGAACCAACAACCAGCGTCGGTATTGGCGCGGTGGCACTCCTAGCGGGGGGCTACTGGCTATACCAACGCTCCAAACGCTCAACAGATGAGTAATATTCCCTCTGACTTCGTGCTGTTTGTCGAAGCAAAAATTAAGGAAGTCCCCCGCACCGGTTCAGATAGTCCGGGGACCAATGGCCCCAAAGGAGACACCGGGCCGCAAGGTGCAACCGGACCGCAGGGCGCAACAGGTCCGCAAGGTCCACAAGGTGTAAAAGGAGACACCGGCGCAACCGGTCCGCAGGGTGCAAAGGGCAACACAGGTGCTACAGGGCCGCAGGGTATTGCGGGCGCAACCGGACCACAGGGACCACAGGGCGTTGCTGGTGCAACCGGCTCACAAGGCCCCAAAGGCGACACCGGCGCAACCGGACCACAGGGGCCGCAAGGGGTAGCCGGGCCAAAAGGGGCAGACGGTAGCGGCGGCGTAGACTATGCCGGAGCCGCACAGATCATTGTTGATTTTAACAGTCTGGGAGCCGGGCGGGGTTCATCGCACGAGATCAACAACCCCGATGACTACACGCCGGGGCCGTTCCCGGTCACGATGATGAATGCGCTGTCAGCAGCGTTTCCCGGTGCCACGTTTGCCAAGAAAAACTTTAGCGTTTCAGGTAGGCAGACACCGACCATGATTAACGATGCCGGGCGGGTAGATACGCTGTTCAATCCTGCTACCTATGACCGTAACCTGATTATATCGGGTGAAGTGACCAACCATATTGCCGACGGTGGCGCAACGGCTCAACAGGCTATAGATAGCTACGTGGCGTACTGCAAGGCACGTCGGGCCAAAGGGTTTTTAGTCATTGCTACTACGGTATTTCCGCGCACCTCGTTCTTTGGTTCGGGCATTTCTGCCAGTGAGTTCGAGAGCCGTAGACAAGTGGTGAACAGCTACATACGGGCCAATTACCTGCAATTTGCCGACGTATTGGCCGACGTGGACACCATACCGGGTTTAACCTATCCTGATGGTACGCACTTGAATGATGCCGGTTACGTGAAGATGGGCAACTTCATTGCGGCCAAAGCAGCCCCCCTCGTGCGTACTGGTTTCAATCCGCAGTCTATTGCGTTCCTCTTGTCAGGTTCAACCGGAACAGCGGGCGGTGGCACTACGCCAACCCCACCAGCCGCACCGGGCGGCGTTGTGCTGAACTTGCGCGGGCAAGGGGCCAACAACGCAACCACGTTCACCGACGAAGCGGGCCACGCAATGACCCCGCAGGGCAACGCCCGAATTAGTACGACACAAGCCAAATTCGGCACGAGTTCGATGTATTTCGATGGGTCGGCGGGTACGTACCTGACCACGCCTTCAAGTGCTGATTTTGACTTTGGCACGGCTGATTTTACCATTGAGGCATGGTTGTACAAAACCGGCAACGGCAACGGATACCCCGGCCTGTTCTCGCGGGGTGACAGTAGCGCAAACCAATGGGTTTGGTGCTTTCCAAACGCGGCCAACCGTACCGAACTGTTCATTACTCAGGGCGGCTATCAGGCGCAAAACCTGAACACGTCGGCAGACTTGCCCTTGAATCAGTGGGTACACGTTGCCCTCGTATCTCAGAACGGCACACGGCGAATGTATCAGAACGGCGTACTGATTGGCACGGCGGCGGGTACGCTGAGCATGGAAGCTAACAACGCAAACAAGCCCTTGAACATCGCAGGATTCCCGGCAGTCACGGGCGGTGCGGTTGACGTGTATCAGGGCTATATGCACGCAAAAATTACACGGTCAGCGGTCTACACAGCGGCTTTTACTCCCCCAGCATCATTCTAATGAAAGCACTTATTTCAGCACTCCTTTTGTGTAGTGTACTCGCAAGTTGCGTGACCTACAAACGCTGTCAGGACAAGTTCCAGACAGCAACACATACCGATACCACGTATATACAGCGAACGGATACGGTAGCCGTACCAGCCGCTACGGCGGGGTTTCAGGTGAAGACCGACACGACCTATCTTACTCAGATCGTGCGGGAAGGGCGGGCGGTGGTGACGTATGTACGGACCCCGCAGGTTACGCGGGTGCAAGCGGATTGCCTACCAGATACGATTTATCAACAGGTACGGGTGCCACTGGCAGTAACCACGCGCAACGTGTTCGAGAAGCCACAAACCGGCTGGAGAACGGCGGCTATCGTGGCCCTATTTGCAGCGGTGTTGGGGTGGCTGTTCTTCCTTGTCGAATTGCACACCATTAAGCATCTGTAGACATGGAAACAGTCATTCAGAAACTCGCTGAGCAAAGCCCAACGATAGGGGTAATGATTGTGATGTTCTACTACCAGCGTCAGGACCACGCGGCACAGATTGAACGTATGTGCCTAGAAAAAGCTGACCTATTGGCGAAGTATGTAGAAAATACCAAAGTCATTCAGGAAATGCGGGGAGCTATCGACCGATTTACAGAGCGTTTGGAAAACCTAAAACACAGGTAGTTATGAAGATTTCAAAGAAAGGGTTAGACCTGATTAAGTACTTTGAACAGTTGCGCTTAACGGCTTATTACTGTCCTGCTAACGTGCTAACGATTGGCTACGGCCACACCGGGCATGATGTTCACGAGGGCCTGACCATTACGCAAGAACACGCCACGGATTTACTGCTAGATGACGTGGCCCGGTTCGAGACGTGCGTAAACCACACCATTAGTAAGCCACTGACACAGAACCAGTTTGACGCGTTAGTATCGCTGGCTTACAATATTGGCGAAACCGCGTTTTCACGTTCCACGCTGGCAAAGGAGATCAACCAGGACCCCACCAGCAAGGCAGTACGCCAACAGTATATGTTGTGGGTGAAAGCCAAAGGGCGGGTATTGCCGGGCCTTGTGGTACGTCGGAGTAAAGAACTAGCCTTATACTTCGCCTAAGCCATGCTGACCAAAGATCGCTCAAGCTACATTGGTGACGGATACGACATAACGACGTATTTCCGGGTGTTCCCCACCGACTTCGATACAGCCGACCAAATACGGGCTACCATTGGCGGGGCGGGTGGCCTGATAACTAGCACCAGCACCATCCGTAACGCTAACATTCCCTTGCGGATTCAGGAAGCAATGCAAGCCCTAGTAGACGAAACGACCTATATCAAGGAAGTGGCGCAGAAGTCTACAGACGGAGCCGCCAACTTTAATGCAACCGATGGGGCCGTTTCAGCCGCAGCAGTAGGGGCAACGTTTATACCTGTTGTGGGGTTGGCATTAGGTCCGTTGATCGGCTTGCTCGGTAATGCCTTTTCAGGCAACAAGAAGAAAGACCATATAGCGGCCATTACCAGCGATGCCACGAAAATACTTCAGATGCTAGGCAGCGAATACGCCAAATTGCAACAGTTGGCCGCACAGTATCCGGTTCAAACCACCAGTGGCAAAAACGGGCTAGTAGCGTCTGGCAGCGGGGGGCAATCGAACAACGTTTTGCTCATCGGCGGGTTAGGTCTGGCAGCGGTGCTTTTGTCTAAGAAGGGCAAGGCTAAGCGGTAGATCAAGTGTTGTCTATACAAAGGGGCATAAGAAAGCCCCCACTGGTTCCTGATCGGTAGCCAGTGGGGGCTTTCTTATGCCCCTTTGTATAGACAACTAGTTAATCATCGTGCCTACGCCCAACCGCTTGTTAAGGTTTGGCGGTAGTTGCTCGGATTCGTATTCAGTGATATTGGCCACTACTCGTGTGCCACGGCTGGCATTCGGGGCGGTGGCAAGTAGTTTACCATTGGCCGGAACGTCGGTAAATAGTACCGGCTCTGTGGTGAACACTTCCCCACTTTTCAGCACGTAGGTAACACTAACCCCCACCATGTGGAACGTGATCGGCGTAGGGTTATCTAATTCAATCAACACGTTAGTGATGCCCCCAAATGTGCTGTTTATGTCGGCCTGAGCGACGCGGGCCGTTACCCGGTTCAGGTAGGCCCGCAACTGTTTTTTGTTGGGCTTGGTGGGTTGATCGGCCTCACGAGTTGGCGCGGTTAGAACTTGGTTAGACTGTGCTTCCCGAATCTCGTTACAGCCTGACAGGCTCAAAAGGGACAGAAGTAATAGCGTTTTCATTCGTTGAGCGCGTTAGACAAACTTTTCAAAAATATCATTATCAACAAATTGGCCTAACCTCTTTAGATACTTCTCAGTAGTCCTTAGCGTCGTATGGCCGTTCTGCATCTGGATATTCTTGAGATTGATTCCCGTGTTGAATAGTTTAATGTTACCCGTATACTTCCATGAATACAGCGTGTACTTGCCCACAATATTTAGATGGTCCAGTACGGCGCGGTGTTTGCGCCAAAAGTAGACGTTCCCCACGGCCTTAGTGCCGGGCTTGCCGGAACGACTGAAAACGAACAGTTCGGGGTCATGGTCCCGGATGCCTAACCGGTCTATCAACTCAAGCAAGGGCTTAGGGATAGTCGGGGCCTTTTGGGCGTTGCTTTTCACGTTCGAGACTTTATACACTATGGTACGTTCCCGAATGTCCCTGACCCGCAAGAACCGAATTTCCTTACCCGGTCTGGCAAACGTGTAATGGATTAGATACACGAATAAAAGCAACTGCCATTCTTCCCGTTTTTCGATTTCAGCCAACACGGCGGCGGCTTGCTCAGGGCTAAAGGGTTCATCGGGTTCTGATTCGACAGGTAGGTTATCTACGTGCAAGGCGGGGCTTACCTCAAACCGTTTACGGGCGGGTTTGCAGTAATAGTTTAGCACCGCTTTTAATGTCCCCACATAGTTATTAATCGTTTTAGGAGCCAACGGTTCTTTGTCGGTTACGTTGTGGTTAATCAGAAAGTCTTGGTATCCCTGACAGAGTGCAGGAGTGATTTCGACGGTCAGCAGGTGGTTAATACTAACCTGTTCCATGTAGCGTTCCCACCACCAAAAAAACGTATTGTACGCGTCTATGGTGTCGCTCGACAACGTGGCCGACTTCGCAGCAGTAAACGCGGCGAAGTCATCCGCGAACGTTGGCAAGGCCGGAGCAACCACGGGGGTAGGAGCCGCTTTGGTCAGGTCAGGGTTATAGACCTTGCCAGATACTAACTGTTCATTTATGAACCGTTCCCAGTGACGGGCCTCCTTCAGTCGGAGTTTCACGTCTGGAATATTGTTGAATCCCGTAAAGTGTCGGCGGTGTAGCTGACCGGTCTTCACGTTCCACTGTGAATAGACCAAACGCCACGGCTTGCGGGTGGAATAATCGAAGTGATAGAGCCGACAGGGTTTATAGGGTATTGGCTCGGAATTAGCCCCTTTTTGGCAATCCATTAGGGTAAATGTTAATCGTTCTGTTAATGAGATGATGTTAAACATAGAAAAACCCTGTTTCTACGAGAGAAACAGGGTCTACTACTGTCGGGAAGGCGGGATTCGAACCCACGACCTCTTGCACCCCATGCAAGCACGCTACCGGACTGCGCTACATCCCGTTTTGGTGATACAAAGATAATGTACAATGAATAATGTACAATGCACAATGACTCCCCGGAAGACAAATATTCCGACTGCTACGGTCATTGTGCATTGTACATTATTCATTGTACATTATTCATTCATTTCCCCGGCTCCAGCGCCTGTTTGATCCGGGCTTGCAAATCGGCGAGGTGGTAGCGGCTCATGGCGTCGGTTTGCCGGGGGATGGCGGCGGTCACACTACGCTGTAAACCAGTCAGTTGCCCCCGTACCACCGACATAATATCTGATTTGCGGATGTCGGTAACCGGGCCGGGATTGAACCGGAAACCGGCCCCGCTGAACGGAGTAGCCCCACCACCCGCCGAGGCCGGGGTGTTGAGCACGGCAATCAGCTTTTCGGCGTAGGCCTTCTGCAAATTCCGGCGAAACAAATCGACGGGCTTGCCGGTGGGAAGTTCGCTGAAGATGCCGTTCTGCAAATCAGTCATGAACTCGATCAGCGAATATCCCGGTGCCGTTGCCTGCCCCATCTTGCCCGTGCCCGTCTCGATCAGCCGCGACAGTCGGCCCACGTCGGTGAGGCTGTTAAGTGTGTTTTCCTGCAACGTGCGAATATAATCCACGCCCTGATCGGGACGTACCAGCGGCAGAATTTTAGGGTCGAGCAGCCAGGTTGGGGTCTGGAACAACTGTGCGTTCAGGAACGCTACGGCCTCTTTTTGCAGGGCGCGGGGCGTGGGTTCATAGACCGTCAGGCCGGTTTGGTCGTAGGTGCGGGGGGTTTCGTAGATGCCGCCAATGTATTTGGTCACATGGCCCATGTATCGCCGGAACTGCCCTACGATCTCGCCGTGCATTTCACGCAACTTGTCATAGTCTTCGGCCTCCTCGCGCGTCCATTCGGGCAGATTGGGCATGATGCGCTTGAGGTTTTTAATCCCATATTCGCTCGCCTTCATGGCGTTATCGCCCAGGTCTTCGCTCTGCGAACGGGGGTCCATCGGGTTGGTTTCGGTGCCAAACCAGTAGCGTGGATCTTTCTCATGGCTTTTCACCATCTCGTTGAGTACCAGCCTGTCGGCGGTAGCGTCTTTGGTGTCGTAGATGGGTTTGTAGCCCCATTCCACGGCCCAGATGTCGTAGGTACCAATGCGCGGAAACAAATCGGTGATGCCGTCTTCGGGTTGGGCCACGTAGTTGAACCGGGCGTAGTCCATGATAGAGGCAGTATGGCCATTTTGGGCAATAAACGCCTTGTCGCGCAGTTTTTCTACCGGCGTGGCGTGGCTCGACCCGAAGTTGTGGCGTAGCCCCAGCGTATGGCCTACCTCATGGCTCGACACAAACCGCACAAGTTGCCCCATCAGCTCATCGTCAAATTTGGGTTTGCGGGCGCGGGCATCTACGGCGGCCCCCTGCACCACATACCACTTCCGCAGTAAGTTCATCACGTTATGGTACCAACCAATGTGGCTCTCGATGATCTCACCAGAACGGGGGTCGTTGACGTTGGGACCATACGCGTTTTCAATGTCCGACGCGAAGTAGCGGATCACCGAATACCGGGCGTCTTCCAGGC
Organism: Fibrella aquatilis; assembly: GCF_017353255.1. Taxonomy (GTDB): domain Bacteria; phylum Bacteroidota; class Bacteroidia; order Cytophagales; family Spirosomataceae; genus Fibrella; species Fibrella aquatilis. Next base: position 28,102 of record NZ_JAFMYU010000034.1, read on the forward strand.
TTAGAGTCGTATCTCGATTGTCCCAGTCTTTGGCGATAACTGCGTTTTTCCAGCCCGCTTTTTCAAACGCCTTCTGCCAATCGGCCACACCCAGTTTCAGGAAAGGGCGCCATTTGGTCGGCGTGGCGGGGTCGATGTAATAGACAATGGGCTTTTTCGGCTCAATCAACTCACCCTTTTTCTGGCGTTCGGCATCGGCTTCACTTTTAGCCTCCAGCCGCCACCGCACTGCAAAGGTCTCATCTTCAGTACGTTGTGAATTGTCGTCGTAGACGGTATAGTTGTTGGCAAAGTAACCCACCCGGCTGTCGAACAGGCGTTTGCGCATGGGTACTTTCGGCAGCAGAATCATCGACGTGTTGATCTCCATCGTCACGGCCCCGGCGTCGTTGCCGCCCGGCAGGCTCACCGTAGGCAGCGGCGAGGGCGTGGGCGACGGCGGTGTGGGTGTGGTGTTGACCGTAAATGTGCGCACCACCCGCACCTCGGTATTGATCGGGTACGATTTCACGCTCTGAATAAACGACCGGTCCGCCGCCGCTGCTGTAATCCGGTAGCGGAACTTGGTCGTGGGCGTGAGCGACACTACCTGGTTATCGTTCCGGAAGAAATCGGTCACGTCAATCACCGACGATGAGTCTTTGCGGATAGCCCGAACGTCGAACGCCGCCGCGATGGGTTCTACGTTCGAGTTGCGCACGGCCTGCGAAATGGGCAGGGTATCGCCCCCGGCGGTGCCTACGTTGATGTAGCTAACTACCCTGAGCAACAGACGTTTGTCAGGGCCACGTTCCCAGCGTAGCACCTGCCGGTTGGCCAGTTCACCGCCGTAGCCCGCGCCGGTGGGGGCTTTGGCGATACGGGTAATGGCCATGAACTCGCGCCCCAGCAGCGAGTCGGCAATTTCGAGGTAATACTTATCGTCGATCTGGTGGGCTGTGAACAGGCCTTTGCTGGTTTTGGCCGCTTTGGTAATCACCTCGCGGTAGGGTTTGATGGCCACGCGCGGCGGACCGGCGGCGGTGGGTGAAGCCGACGTAGTGCCAGCGGGTGGGGTGGTCGTAGCCGACGTAGGAGCCGTGGGCCGGTTCTGCGCCAGCACGACCGACGCGCACATAGTTAGCCCAAGCAGCAAGGTGCCGCGCCGGGTTTTTAGTACTTGTTGATGCATGGAAATAGGTTATTTTTACAAAAGAAGCCGCGTGAATACGCATTCATCAAACGCCGGAATAAGGCCCGGCTACTCATCACGATAACGTGCTATTGTAGGCTTTAAAAGCCTTTTTCCATGAAATACCCCCTTCGTCTTTCGTCAGGTGACCAGAACACGGTTATTGTCTTGTCTGAGACGGAGGCTGCCAAGCTCTTTACCGGCGATACCCGCTCAGACATTGGTTCGGAGGCTGAGAAAATGAAGGTTGCCAATACCATTAATGACTTGGTTGTGCGGTTTATTCGCCTCGATTACAATGAATCCCTACAAGCTGAAATGCTGGTGATGGAACGCATCCGCCCTATCGACTACCGGGCCTACGAAGTAGAGCGCCGCGAACTATGGTTCGACGTTTTCGCCGATGAACTGACTCAACTCCACGCCAGTGGTTTCGTCCACCGCGACCTGAAACGCCCCTCCGACCTCGACGGCCTGGCTTTCGATAACATCCTCCTAACCGAACAAGGCTTGCGCCTTATCGACGTAGGCATTTCGGCGTTAAAAAGTCAGGTTGGCGATACGATTTTCGCCAAATACATTGAGATCGAACAAGCCGAAATGGCTCAGTTCAAGGCGTATTTTTTGAATCGTTAACCGAACAGCGGCTGTTGCTTGCACGTTATAAGGCGTGAATTACTTTTGTCAGTAACCAATCAATAACACACTTACAGCTATGTCAAACGCTAATCCGAATAGAACATACAGGGTTGTTATCACGAAAGATGAAGACGGCGGATACGTTGCCGATATCCCAACCCTGAAGCATTGCGTAGCCTACGGTGAGACTATTGAGGAAGTAATGGCCAACATCAATGAGGCACTGGAAGGTGTACTGGAAGTGCTGGAAGCAGAAGGACTACCCATTCCCGACGACACAAATATCATTGAGTATTCGATCAGCAAACCCGCGTCATCGACGGATCCTTCCTACCAACTCGAAGCGGCTTAAATGAATCAGTCACCTAAACACCTAATCAGACTGATGGAAGAGAGGCTGGGTGCTCAAACGTATCAAGGGGAGCCATCACATCTATTTCAACCCAGACCTGAATGAGACAATGCCAGTACCCGTACACGGTAACAAAGACATTGGTAAAGGACTGTTGCTTAAGATTATCAAAAAAATAGGGATCAGTATCACCGAAATGAATGGATGAAGCGCTCTTCCTTAGCACAAAAAAAGGCCCCTGACGCACTGCCAGGGGCCTTTTTTTGTGCTAAGGAAGAGCGCTTTAATTCTTGCCGCTCCCCTGTTTAGCGGGGGGAGCGGGGGTTTGCGCGGCCTGCCGTTGCTGCTGCATGGGGTTGGGGCCTGCGGGCGGACCAAAACCGCCGGGGCGCTGCTTGAACAACTGGAACCGCGTGGGCTTCGAAGTGCGGGGGAACGAGTTGTTCTCTGCATCAACGTCGGCGATTTCCTGGTAGGGGTCCAGCGTCCACTGCTTCACCTTCTTCGAGGTGGCAATCACCTTAGCAATCTGGTTGTTGTTGAACCGCCAGATTTCGGCAGGGAACCGGGCCGTTGAGTCGGTGCCGTCTTCAAACTCCATCCGCACGATCACAGGCATGGGCAAACCGCCTTTGTTTTTCAGCGTCAGCGTGTAGAAATTCTGCTTCGACTCCAGCACCGCCCGCTCGTCGGGGGTGAGCGTGGCGAGGTAATCCTGGTACTTCTTGCGGTCGGCATCCGTCACGGCAAACTGGTCGTAGCGATTGTAGAAATCCATCATCGTGGTGTCTTGGTTTACCACCGTTTCGTCTTTCTTCAGGGCGTCGCGCTGTTTCGACACGGTGTTCATCCGGCGCTGGTAGGCGGCGCGGGCTTCGGCCTTAGTTACCTCCGGGTCCTGGCTGTTGGGCTGATACCAGTTTACCGTTACCAGATCCTGATCTACCGGCTCTACGCCATAGAACCAGCCTTTCCAGAACCAGTCCAGATCCACGCCCGAGGCGTCTTCCAGCGTGCGGAAAAAGTCGGCGGGTTCGGGCGATTTAAAGGCCCAACGACGGGCATATTCTTTAAACGCATAGTCGAACAGTTCGCGGCCCATGACGGTCTCACGCAGGATGTTCAGGGCCGTGGCGGGCTTGGCATAGGCATTGGCCCCCAGGTTGATGACATTGTCGGAAGACGTCATAATCGGCGACAGCACCGATTTATCAGCCTTCATGTAATCAACAATATACTGGGGTTCGCCGCGACGGCTGGGGAAGTTGTAGTCCCACTCTTTTTCGGCCAAATACTGGCAGAAAGTGTTCAGGCCTTCGTCCATCCAGGTCCACTGCCGCTCGTCGGAGTTCACAATCATGGGGAAGAAATTGTGGCCTACCTCGTGGATAATCACGCCAATCATGCCTGCTTTGGTGCCTTCCGAGTACGTACCATCGGCCTCCGGACGACCGCCGTTGAACGAGATCATGGGGTATTCCATGCCGCCGCCCGCCGTGGCGTGGCACGAGATGGCTACCGGATACGGGTATTTGATGGTCCGGTTGCCGTATGACTTCAGCGTATGCTCCACCACGCGGGTTGAATACTGCCCCCACAGCGGATTACCCTCTTTTGAATAGAACGACATGCTCCAGATCTTCCGGCCATCGCCATAAACGTCGGTTTGCATGGCATCCCAGATGAATTTGCGGCTGCTGGCAAAGGCAAAATCGCGCACGTTATCAGCTTTGTAGACCCACGTTTTGGTGCCTTTCACATCGGCTGGCTGCGCTTTTTCGGCGGCGGTGGCTTCGTCTTGGGTCACAATCACGACGGGCGTTTTGCTCGTGGCGGCTTTGGCCAGGCGCTGCTGCTGCGTGGCCGAAAGCACCTGCTTGTAGTTCTGGCACTCGCCCGTCGAGCCTACCACGTGGTCGCTCGGTACGGTGATGGCTACTTTGTAGTTGCCGAAAATGAGCGTGAATTCGCCCTGCCCCAGAAACTGCTTATTCTGCCAGCCGTTGACGTCGTTATAAGCACAAAGCCTTGGAAACCAGTGTGCTATGAAATAATTACTGTTACCATCTTTGAATTTCTCGTAGCCCGAACGACCGTAGTATTCCGTGACGAAGTAGTTCCAGTCCACGTTGAACGAGAACGACGCACCCGGCTTCAGCGGCGTAGGCAGGTCAATACGCATCATGGTCTCGTTGATGGTGTAGGGCAGTGGCTGTACGCTCTTTCCGGCCGTGGTCACCTTCGTGATCTTATAGCCGAACTTATCGCTCGCCTGCTGTTGACTGCGTTCGCGCACCGACGTCAGGTTTTGCAACTGCGAAAAGCTCATGCCGTTTTCATTCAGGCCGCCTGTGCGGGTAATGCTGCCGGTCGAGCCTTTGGCAAACAGGTTCTGGTCGAGTTGCAGCCAGATGTAGCGCAGTTCATCGGTCGAGTTGTTATAGTAGGTAACAGTCTCGGTGCCGATTATTTTCTGCTGGGCATCGTCGAGGGTAGCCTTAATGTCGTAGTCGGCGCGGTTCTGGAAATAATCTTTTCCGGGGGCACCAGCGGCCGTGCGGAAAGTATTGGGCGTGGGCAGCGCTGGTCCCATCTGCTCGAACTTGTCATTGGCGCTGAAGTTCGACGGAGCCGTTTGGGCCGCTGCCCGTTCGCTGAGTAGCAGGGACAGGGCTATTACCAGCACCGACCCAATTTGGTATCGCATAGGAATGAGTTTGTGAATGAAAAATCACCTTAAAAATAAAGAAAAAGCGGACAAGGTGCGGTTATACCCCCTGCCCGCCGCGATTCCTGTCTGGATACCAACTACCAGCTGGCTAAATCCTGTAATCGGAGTGTAAAATTTAGTGGTGTAATAAATCTATCAGGCTACTTTAGCCCTCATAACCACTAACCCGACATGCTTAACCGAATTACTCTTGCCAGCCTGTTGCTGATTACCTTTTTTTCAGCCTGCAAACCCGGCAAAAAGAAGGCCGATGAAGCCGACCAATCGACCACCACAGCCGTCAGCGCACCTATTCCGTATGACCTTGCCAACCCCACACAGTCCCAGAAACTTCCCGCCGATTTGCGCGAGATTTCGGGGTTGAGCTACTACAAGCCGGGTCGGCTGGCGTGTGTGCAGGACGAAGTAGGCATGGTCTACATCTATGACCTGAAGAAACAGGCGGTTGTTGACAACCACGTTTTTGGCCCGAAAGGCGATTTTGAAGGCGTGGAGTACGTCGACAAAACGCTCTACGCCCTCCGCAGCGATGGCGAGCTGTATGCCTTTGAGCATGAAGACGGCAACGGCATCAAGATTCTGGGTGGCAGCCCCGAAACGCGGCACATCAAGATAGACCTGCCGGGCAAAAATGACATGGAAGGCCTGGGTTATGACCCGCAACTCGACGCGCTGCTACTGGCCACCAAAGACGGCCCCAACACCGACGATAAAACGATCTATTTCTACAGCCTGAAGAACAAGACGCTATTTCAGGGCTTCATCCTGAAGCAGGCCAACATTGCCGCTTTTGGTGAGAGCAAAAAGCCATTCAAACCGTCGGGTATTGCCGTACACCCTAAGACGCACGACTATTACCTACTCTCAGCGGCGTCGCATCAGTTGCTAGTGTGCACCATGCAGGGCAAGGTAAAATCGGTAGTGAAGCTGGACAAGGACCTGTTGTCCCAACCCGAAGGCATCTGTTTCCTGCCTGACGGTACCCTCTACCTTTCCAGCGAAGGCGACGGCAAAAAAGGTATCCTGCTGGAGTTTAAAGTGAAAGAGTGAAAGGTGAAAGAGCGAAAGAGTGTTGGCGCCGTTGTCGCTTGGCTCCAGCCGGGGGCGCCCAGCCGAGTGACAACGGCGCCAACACTCTTTCGCTCTTTCACCTTTCACTCTTTCACCCCTCTACCATTTCCCCACTACACCTATACCCAGCGCGGGCAGACCGGTGGGCAGGGGAGTAAGGGTAGCACCAACCTGTACCCGGTAGTTCTGACGAAGCAGCGAATTGTACCGGGCTACAGACTTATTCACCTGCGTGTTGGCCACAATGACGGTGCCAATGGACAAGGCCACGCTACCGCCGTAGATGGTCCAGTACTCGCCAGAATTGAATCCCGTTGACCGAGTGCGGGCTATGAAGTATACCAGCGGCACCAGAGCCGTAAGCCTGCTCACTGTGTTCCAGATTCGGAAGTTGCGGTAGTGGCGGTTCACGATAGGGTCGTTCAGTTCAAAAAAGGGCACTTCCAGCGAATAAGCACCGGTAAGCTTTTTGCCACCGTAGTAATAAACGCTTCCTAATGACGACGATCCCAGTGCCCGTTCAATAGGCCGCAGGTGCGTAGGAATGGGTGTGGTCCGGTAGAAGGAGGTATCACGCTGGGCGTGGGCGGTGGTTAGCAAACCCACTACTAACCAGCTAATTAAACAGGTGCGTATCAAAAGATTGCGTGAAAAGTAGGTGGCAACTGCATTCACAAACACGCGGTCAGGTCGGATTGTTGCCCGGTACTTTTTTCGGTGTTCTGGTGTTGTTTCAGTAGCCGTATATACCCGTTTGTTCATGCTCTATAAAACCAAAGGAATTGCCCTTAGCTACATTCGTTACCGCGAATCATCCATTATTGTGCGGGTCTATACCGAGGCGTTTGGCCTGCAAAGCTACATCGTAAACGGGGTGCGGTCGGCCAAAAACAAAACCAACCGGATTGCCCTATTCCAACCCCTTACCCTGCTCGACATGGTGGTCTACCACCGCGACGACCGCGATTTGCACCGGCTGTCGGAAGTGAAAACGCCGTATCCGTTTCAGCACATCCCCTTTGAGGTGGCTAAATCGAGCCTGGCCCTGTTTGTGACCGAGGTGCTGAGCAAGACACTGAAAGAAGAAGTAGGCAACCCGCACCTATTCCGATTTTTGCTCACGTCTATTGTTTACCTGGAAGAGGCCACCGAGCAGTACGAAAATTTCCATCTGGCGTTTCTGCTGCAACTGGCTTCCTACCTGGGCTTCGGCCCCGAAAGCGCCAACGAGTTCGAAAATCAACTCCGCGAACGCTCCCTCCCCTTCCTCGCCGACGAGGTGATGACCGATGCCCTGAACATCTTCATGAGCCAGCCCATTGGCACGTCCGTGCGCCTGAACCGTGCCCAGCGTGCCGACCTGCTCGATGCCCTCGTGGGCTACTACCGTATTCATTTCGACAACCTCGGCGACGTTAAATCGCTGGCCGTTTTGCGCGAAGTGCTGGGGTAGATTACACCACTGGCGGGGGCTGTATCTGCGGCTGAGCGGGTGGACCAAACTTGCGTTTCAGCTCAAAATTCTGGCCCAGATACAGGCGGCGGACTTGTTCATCGCTGGCGAGTTCTTCGGCGGTGCCCTGCTTCAGGATTTTCCCCTCAAAAAGTAGGTACGCCCGGTCGGTGATGGACAGGGTTTCGTTGACGTTATGGTCGGTGATGAGGATGCCAATGTTGCGGTGTTTCAGTTGCGCCACAATGGTCTGAATATCCTCCACAGCAATGGGGTCAACGCCCGCAAAGGGTTCGTCGAGGAGAATAAATTTGGGGTCTACGGCCAGCGCCCGGGCAATTTCGGTGCGGCGACGTTCGCCCCCGGAGAGGACCTTGCCGTTGTTTTTCCGCACGTGGCCGAGGTTAAATTCGGCAATCAGTTCTTCACACTTCGCCCGTTGCTCAGCCTTCGATTTGCCCGTCATTTCCAGCACGGCCAGGATGTTTTCTTCCACCGTGAGGTCGCGAAAAATAGAGGCCTCCTGCGCCAGGTAGCCTAATCCCAGCCGGGCACGCTTGTACATGGGCTGGTCGGTGATGTCGGCATTGTCGATGAAGACTTTGCCGCTGTTGGGCTTCACCAGGCCCACGGCCATGTAGAACGAGGTGGTTTTGCCCGCGCCGTTCGGCCCCAGCAGCCCCACAATTTCGCCCTGCGCCACCTGATACGACACGTCGTTGTTGACCAGCCGACTGCCGTATTTCTTCACTAAATGTTCGGTTCTGAGAATCATGTATGTAGTGTAGGGCTGTTCGCCAAGCTGAAGCATGGCGTTCAACCTCCGGGCCTGAACAGTTGAACGCCATGCTTCAGCTTGGCGAACAGCGGCTCCTTAAATCTTTATGTCTTTCAAATACAACTGCATGGTTGAGCGGTTGTTGAAGTGGTTCATCTCCAGGTTATAACAAATCGAAAACGGTTCGTCGGGGCGGAGGTGGTCGGCCCAGGCACCCAGGCCGAACCCCACCGCCGTAAACTGATGTCCCGACCGCCGCTGCCGACAGGTGAACTTGACATGCTTCTCTTTCATCAGCATCGGTTCGCCCACCAGCACCACGTCTTCCGTGCAGAAAACCGGTGCCAGGTTGTGCGGCCCAAATGGCGACATCTGCCTCATGACCCGGTAGAATTTGTCGTTGATCTCGCTGAAATCGAGCGGCAAGTCTACCTCCACGCGGGGAATGAGGTATTCGTCCAAAATCTTTTCCGACACCACGCGCTCAAACTTTTCGCGGAAGGCGTCGACGTTTTCAATCGGCATGGTCAGGCCCGCCGCGAAGGTGTGCCCACCAAACTGCTCCAGCAAATCGGCGCATTCTTCAATGGCCTCGTAGACATCGAACCCCGCCACTGACCGCGCCGACCCCGCCGCCTTGTCGTTAGACTGGGTCAGGATGATGGTGGGTCGGTAGAACTGTTCAATACACCGCGAAGCCACTATGCCAATAACGCCTTTGTGCCACGAAGCGTCGTACAACACCGTCGATTTAGCATTAATTAACAGGTCGTTGCGCCGAATCATGTCCAGCGCCTGTTCGGTCATGCCCTTGTCCAGATCCTGCCGGTCTTTGTTGTGGGCGTGGAGGAAGTAAGCAAACTCTTCAGCCTCGTCGAAGGTCTCGGCCAGGAGCAGGTTCACGGCATCGCGGGCGTGTTTAATACGCCCGGCGGCGTTGATGCGCGGCCCCAACCCAAACACCACGTTGCCAATGTCGAGGTGTTTGTCTTTGTGGGGGCAAATTTCGTCGTCGCGCATGAACCCGGCCACGCGCATGAGGGCCTGAAAACCCGTGCGGGGTTCGGTGTTAAGGCGCTTGAGGCCGTAATAGGCCAAGGCCCGGTTTTCGCCCGTGATAGGTACAATGTCGCAGGCAATGCTCACCACTACCAAGTCGAGGTAAGCCCAGAGGCCGTTGGTGGGTAGGTTCCAGCGCTGGCACAGGGCCTGAAGCAACTTGAAGCCCACGCCGCAGCCCGTCAGCTCTTTGTAAGGATACTGACAGTCAGCCCGTTTTGGGTCAAGCACGGCCACGGCGGCGGGCAGCACGTCGCCTGGACGGTGGTGGTCACAGATGATGAAATCGATGCCAAGGGCACTGGCTTCGGCTACACGGTCGATGGATTTGATACCGCAGTCGAGGGCAATAATCAGGGTAAACCCGTTGTCGGCGGCGTATTGAACACCCGCCTTCGAGATGCCGTAACCTTCTTTATAGCGGTCGGGAATATAATGATCGAGGTGTTCGTAATGGGTGCGCAGGAAGCCGTACATCAGCGACACCGACGTGGTGCCGTCTACGTCATAGTCGCCGTAAATAAGTATCTTTTCATCCTGTTGCATGGCCCGCGTAATCCGATCCACGGCCCGGTCCATGTCGCGCATCTGAAAAGGATCGTGCAGGTGGGTTAGTTCGGGCCGAAAAAAGTAGCGGGCCTCGTCGAACGTATATACCCCCCGCTGCACTAACAACGACGCCAGAAACGGACTGATATTGAGCACCTGTACCAGATCAGCCACGGCCTGTTGCTCGTCGGCTTGGTCGGGAAAGGGCTTGAAGAGCCAGCGTTTCGAGGGTGGTACGGGTTGCGTAATCATGCGGCGGGTGAACAAAGCATCAGTACGCAAGTTAATTTCGTTTCTTCCAAAACAGTTTCGCTTATGTCTATTTTCCTGGCCGCTTTATTAGCCTTACCACGTCCGGCACCCAACCCACCTAATAAAGCCACTCTTACCGTAGAGATCCGCAACATCCGCGACAACGAAGGGCGCATTCAACTAGGCTTATTTAAACCGTCGGCTGGTTTTCCTGACAAAGCCAAGCCTTTCGACACGCGTATGATTGCGGCAACCAAAGGCAGCGTACAACTCGTCTTTGCCGTTGAACCTGGTGAGTATGCCCTGGCCGCCTACCATGATATAAATAGTAACGGAAAACTGGACACCCGGCTACTTGGCATTCCCAAAGAGCCTTATGGCTTTAGTAATAATGTTCGCCCACGTATGTCGGCTCCCAGTTTTGCCGACTGCAAAGTGGTCATTGGCCACGACAACAAAGTGATACATATTCAACTTAAATGAAACACGTTTTTCTTTTCTCGATAGCCTGCTGTCTCTGTGTTAATGCGTTAGCGCAGACAGGGGGTGAGGTTTGTGCCCAGGGTAAAGCCCGTTTTTTCGGGCAGCCGGGGCGGTTCAACCCGCAGCAAGCCCGGCAATTAGCACCAGACGTCCAGTCGGCGGGAGACCCCAGCATCGACGTGACCTACTACGGGCTGAACCTCAACCTGACCTACATACCCAAATACCTGCGCGGGGTGGCCACGGTGGCGTTCAAACCCGCCAGCGCGAGCCTGAGCAGCCTTTTCCTGGACCTCAACTCGGCCCTGCGCGTCGACTCGGTAAAGGTCGGCAACGGGCGTCTGGTGTTCTCGCACGTAAGCAATCGCCTCACGATAACCCTCCCGCAGACACTGGCCGTGGGGCAAACCCAGCGCCTGTTGGTGTATTACCAGGGCCTGCCCGTGAGCGCCGACGGCGCCTTCGCGTTTACCACCCACGATAACACCGCCGACCAGCTGATCTACAGCCTCAGCGAACCCTATGGAGCCTCCGACTGGTTTCCGTGCAAAGACACCCCCGCCGACAAAGCCGACTCGTCGGCGGTGAGTATTACGGCCCCGCCCACGTTTGTGTCAGTCTCGAACGGCCTGTTGCAGCGCGTGACCAACAACATCGACGGCACGAAGACCTACGCCTGGAAAAACAGCTATCCCATTGCGCAGTACCTGATCTCCATTGCCTGCACCAACTATAGCCAGTACGACACGCCGCTGACCTACCAGGGCCAGACCATGCCCGTGACACACTACGTCTTCCCCGAAGACCTGGCCGTTGCCAAGCCTGTTATCGACGAGACCAACAACATGATCAAGGTCTTCTCCGACAAGTTTGGCCTGTACCCGTTCTTCCGCGAAAAATATGGCCATGCTGAATTTGGCAAGAACCAGGGCGGCATGGAACACCAGACCATTTCGTCGATGGACCGAAACGCCCTGCTCGACAAGAACGTGGTGTCGCACGAGTTAATGCACCAGTGGTTTGGCGACAAGATCACCTGCCGCGACTGGCAAAATATCTGGCTCAACGAAGGCTTTGCCTCCTACGGCGAGGCCATTTACCAGGAGGCCATTGGGGGCAAGACAACCTACCAGAGCTACATGAACAACACCTTTGCCACGCGGGCAAAAGCAGCCTCCGGTACATTATATGCCCAAAACGTAAGCAGCGTCGGTGCCATTTTCGATTATAACCGGACCTACTGCAAAGGGGCCTGGGTGCTGCACATGCTGCGCGGCGTATTGGGTGACAGCACGTTTTTCAGGGGTATGAAAGCCTACGTGGCCTCGCCAGCAGCCTATAGCACCGCCGTGACAGAAGACTACCAGCGCGTGATGGAACAGGCATCGGGCAAGGATCTCAACTACTTTTTCAAGGAGTGGGTCTACGGGGCAGGTTACTCCCGCTACACCTATTCGGTAGCGCCCATTGCCAACACCAACCAGGCGGTTTTGCGTATCAGCCAGGCCACCAATACCAACCCTGCGTCGTTTACAATGCCCATTCAGGTGACGGTGCAGTCGGCGGCGGGCAACCAGACGATCACGATCCTTAACAACCAGGATGTGCAGTCCTTCACTGTCACAGGCAGCGGACCAGTCACGGGTGTACTCCTTGACCCCGACAACTGGATTCTGAAGACAGCCACGTCTGAAGCGCCGCCCGTTGGTCCCACACCCATATTGGCCACCGAACCCACGCCCGATGCCTTGCAGGTGTATCCTAACCCCAGCCACGACCAGCTTACGGTCACCTTCAATATCCAAACGGCGGGTCCGCTGACGCTCTCGCTGGTGAACACACTAGGACAAACGGTGGCCACCCAGTCTGAGACCAACGCGGCGGCGGGTGCCCAAAAACGAACCGTCCCAATCCGCCAACTCGCCACCGGCACCTACATACTTCGCCTCCAAACCCCCGACGGTACGCAGAGCACATCGGTGCTGGTGAAGTAGAAAAGGAGGGTTCAATGTTTAACGTCTAAGCGGTCCGCCGCTGCGGGTCTAAAGTTGCTTCGCGCACTAGATATGCCGTGCGTGAAGCAACTTTAGACCCGCAGCGGCGGACCGCTTAGACGTTAAACATTGAACCTTGTTATGCGCTTCCTCCTTCCTCTCCTGCTTATTTCACAACTCGCTGTAGCTCAGGCTGGTCTGGGCATTACGGGGCACAACCACGTGGCCCTGCATGTGAAAGACATCCCTACCAGCGCCGCCTTTTTCCGCGACGTGATGGGCCTCAAACCCATTCCCGTGCCCGACAACCTGAAGGCCACCCGCGCCTGGTTCGACATGAATAACGGGCAGATGATCCACCTGCTATCGGGGCGGACAGCACAGATTAATCACGACAAAAACGGTAGTCACCTCGCCCTGTTCGTGGCCGACATTGCCAAGTCTGAAGCCTTTCTGACGGCCAAAAATATTCCCTTTCATAAGCAAGTACGCTTCGACGGCGTCACCCAAATCTACTTCTCTGACCCCGACGGCTACCTGTGGGAGTTGAACGAGAAAAAGTAGGCAGTACCTAATGTAAAAGGGCCATTCCCTAAGTTGCTGTTGGGTCAGGTTAACAATATGTGTCGTTTCATTGTTATGTGATCATATACAGCCAGTCAGGCATTTATATCAACGAGTTTTTAGGTAAGCATTCCCAGCTAGGTAGCCTCGCACGCTTCTCGGTAGACTGATCTTGTCCCTAAATAACGGAATTGACCTTTTGTTAACCGTCTCAACGTCCTTTTTTCATGAAGTTCAGTGACTACACAGCCTCCTCCGCCGACTCGTCGGCCAGCATCGAAACCAATGCGTCTTCCCTAGGGACAAAGCGTGTGCCGGTGGCCGTCAAACAGCCCGTTCATCCCACACAGCTTGTTTCTGCCGAGAGCAACCTGCCCGAACATCTACTTTGCTTTTCGCACCTGCGCTGGAATTTCGTGTATCAGCGCCCTCAGCACCTCATGAGCCGCGCCAGCCAGGGCGTGAACGTGTGGTTTCTGGAAGAGCCTATCTGGGGTAATGAGCTACGGGTAGAAGTAAGGTCGGAAGGCGATAACCTGACGGTGTTGGTGCCGCACATTCCTCACGGTACACCGTTTGAAGAGGTGCTGGCCTATCAGCGCCGGATGATCGATCAACTTATTGAATCTGAGCGTATAACTGAGTTCGTCAGTTGGTACTACACGCCCATGGCGCTTATGTTTAGCGACCACCTTATGCCCACCCGCACCGTCTATGACTGCATGGATGAGTTGTCGGCGTTTTTAGGTGCGCCGCGCGAATTAATTGATCTGGAATCGAAACTGATTTCGCGGGCTAACCAAGTGTTCACGGGTGGGTATAGTCTTTATGAAGCCAAGCGCAACCGTCACGCTAACGTCCATGCCTTTCCGAGCAGCATTGACTTTGCTCACTTTTCAACAGCCCGCCGACGCCAGGCCGACCCCACAGATCAGGCGCATATTGCCCACCCACGTATCGGTTTTTCGGGAGTGGTCGATGAGCGGTTTGATGTGCAACTGCTGCGCGAAATAGCTCAGCGTCGCCCCGAATGGCAGTTTGTTATCATCGGTCCCGTAGTAAAGATCGACCCGGCTACCCTGCCTAAAGGCGATAACGTGCATTACCTGGGCATGAAGTCATACAAAGAGCTGCCTGCCTACTTTAGCGGCTGGGATGTGGCGATGCTGCCCTTCGCGCTTAACGAATCGACGCGGTTTATTAGCCCAACCAAAACGCCTGAATACCTGGCAGCAGGTTTGCCAACAGTGTCTACGCCCATCCGCGACGTAGTGCGCACCTACGGCGAAAAAGGCTTCACCCAGATTGCTGCCACCGCCGATGCGTTTATCGAAGCCATTGAAAAAGCGCTAAACGGCGAACACCCCACCGACTGGAACGCCATCGACAAGTTCCTGGCCGAAAACTCGTGGGATATCACCTGGGGGAAGATGAGCGAGGAGATAGTGAAATGATTTACGATGTACGACTTACGAATTACGATTTTTGCTGACGCCAGCGAATGATGCTCTGGCGTCAGCAAAAATCGTAATTCGTAAGTCATACATCGTAAATCATTTACCCCTTCGGCACCACCAGCACCACATCCTCTTTCTCTATAACTACTTGGCCTTCAGCCAGTCCCTTTGGCTTGCGGACAAATTTTCTGGGTGTCACAATCACCGGGCAAAGGCTGTCGGTGCGGCGTTTCGAGTTCCAGGCGGCCAGTTCGGCGGCGCGTTCGATAACGGTTTTTGGAAAGGGCTTACCCGCCCGGTATTTGATCACCACATGCGATCCTGATACGTCGCGGGCGTGAAGCCACAGGTCGTCTTTATAGGTGTAACGCTGAGTGAGTAGGTCGTTGTTTTTGGCGTTTTTACCAATCCGGATCGTGAAGCCTTCATAGATTACCTCTTTGAATAATTCGGTCGGGTCAGTCGTAGTCGCAACGTCGAGCAGAGTATGTTGCTTGATGTACTTGCGCAGTTCCTTCAACGACTGTATGGGTTCAATAACGGCCCTGTCGGCTTTGATTTGGGCTATTTCGGTCTCGCGCATCGCAATCTGCTCGTGGATATGGTCCACCTCGATTCGCTCATTTTTCGACTTCCGATAGTACATTTCGGCGTTGCGCTGCGGCGATAATTCGGGCTTGAGGCGGATGGTCACGGGCTTGTCGTTCCGGTAAAAATCGGCCACCGTAATCGTCTCCGGTGATCGTCCGCCGGGCCGCACGTCGATAGTGTGGAGGTTGGCCATGAGCAAGTTGCCCAACTCTTCGTGGCTAGGCCCTTCGTCGCGACTGATGAGCCGTTGCAGGTTGGCGTCGAGTTGCGCCTGCGCCCGTTTCAGGCGTTTGTCTAGCAGCCGCAGCACCTCGCCCCGCTCCCGCTCGACGTTGTTTTGCCCATTATACGAAATATAAAAACTGCTCGATGCCTCCAGCGGCTCGGCATACGTGCGCAGCGGTTCGCTTATGGGCACCAGGCTCAGTTCGGGCTTGTGCTCAAACCGTACAAGGTTATAGCTTGGGTGCTCTAACTCGGCCACCACGCTTTGCAACAGAGGCCAGTCTACAGGTTTTCCGGCTTGTTCAGCGCGTTGATTCACATAAGCCCGCACCACCTTACCAAACGTAGGAAACAGCTTTCGGTAGTCGCCGCCCGCCGCCTCATACACCGCCTCCGACTGATCGATGGGCCGGTCGAGCGTGTCGAGGCGCAGGTTAACATCGCCTGCCAGCTTGTGGTTGAACAGTTCAACAACGGTGTTTTCGTGAAACGCCAGTAGGTTAGGCCGGTTGCCGAAAAATTTGAACAGCAGCGTGTAGCCGTCGGTCAGATCAATAGCCAGACAACGCTCATTCAAAAATGAGCGCACCCCCAAAACGGCTTTTCCAGGCTGCTCGGCCACTTTCTCACCTGTTTCATCAACCTCTTCCGACTCACCCGACGTGAGCGCCTCGAACAAATCGACGCTGTTGGTGCGTGCCCGGCGCACGTCGTCGGCAAAGAGCAGGCCGGAGAATTCGGGGCGGAGCGACGCCTTGATGAAAAACGGTTTGTAGTAGTTGATTTTGCCCCGTGCCTGCGCAAACACCAGCACCACCTCGTCGCGGTCCTGACTGAAACAGTCTACGAAAAACAGCCCCCGCAGCCGCTCCTGAAGCGCAGGGGCCACCTGCCGCAAGAAATAATAGTTGGTGTGCATGGAAAAGGCTGGCCAGCCATAGGGCAACTGCCTCGGTAAAGGTAAACAACCCGGCGGGAAGGGGGTTTAATGTACAATGTATAATGAACCGCAGCGGCGGACCGTAATGTACATTAAAGACACTCAACATGAGCAAGCAAACCACGCAACCGACCGTCCGCGATACTGCCGACGACACCAAGAAGCACGAATTGAACACGAACCTGCCCGATGAAAAGCAGGGCAAAACATCACGCGGCAAGCACAGCAGCAAGCAAAGCGAAGAGGATGACCATTCACCGCAGGGCCGTCAGCAAACGCCGGGTGGTAAAACCAAAACTGAACTCGCCGACGAGCGTGGCGGGCATGGTCATTCGGGTAATGCCACCGGTTCAGGTAGCGATTCAAACGCTGAATCGAAGAAGTAAAGGATATGGTCGTGTATGGCTTCGCGCTTTAGGCCCCGCGGCGGCGGACCGTCTCGACTGCGCTCGGGGTGACAACCACCTTGAATCAACTTAGGATAGTTGGTTATTATCCTGTCACCCCGAGCGCAGTCGAGACGGTCCGCCGCCGCGGGGCCTAGAGCGCGAAGCCACACACCATACGCACAAACAAGCCCCGCCCTGATTCACTCAGGGCGGGGCTTACTTGTTGACAACCAATACATTACGCTTCTACTTCCTGCTTGATAGCGCCTAGCTCCTGCCCTATTTTGGTGAAGGCGGCAACGGCTTTTTCGAGGTGCTCTGGCTCGTGACTGGCCGAAATCTGCACCCGGATGCGCGCTTTGCCCTGCGGCACCACGGGATAGAAGAAACCAATCACGTAGATACCCTCATCGAGCAGTTTGGCGGCGAAGGTTTGTGCCAGTTTGGCGTCGTAGAGCATGATGGGCACAATCGGGTGTTCGCCGGGAAGAATGTCGAAACCGGCGGCGGTCATGGCCTCGCGGAAATAGCGGGTGTTGTTTTCCAGCTTGTCGCGCAGGGCGGTTGAGCCTTGCAGCATATCCAGCACCTTCAGCGACGCGCCCACAATGGCCGGGGCCAGGGTGTTCGAAAACAGATAAGGCCGCGAACGCTGCCGGAGCAGGTCTACGATCTCTTTCCGCGCCGCCGTAAACCCACCCGACGCGCCACCCAGGGCCTTGCCGTAAGTGCCCGTGATGATGTCGATGCGACCCAGCACATTCCGAAACTCCGGCGTACCGCGGCCGGTCCTGCCCACGAAACCACTGGCGTGGCATTCGTCCACCATCACCATGGCGTTGTATTGATCGGCGAGGTCACAGATTTTGTCGAGTTGGGCAATGGTGCCGTCCATTGAGAACACCCCGTCAGTTACGATCAGGATACGGCGCGAACCGGCTGCTGCCTGAAGCTGCGTTTCCAAATCGGCCATGTTGTTGTGCTTGTAGCGGAATCGCTTCGCCTTGCACAGCCGGATACCGTCGATGATGGAGGCGTGGTTCATTTCGTCGGAAATGACCGCGTCGTTTTCGTTCAGCAGGGGTTCAAACACCCCCCCGTTGGCATCAAACGCCGCCGCGTAGAGGATGCAGTCTTCGGCCCCGACAAATTCGGCGGTGCGCTGCTCCAGTTCCTTGTGAATATCCTGCGTGCCGCAAATAAACCGCACACTCGACATGCCAAAACCGTGGCTATCGAGCGTATCATGCGCCGCCTGAATAACCGCCGGGTCCGACGACAGACCGAGGTAGTTATTAGCGCAGAAGTTGAGCACTTCGCGCCCGTCTTTCACCGCAATCACCGACGACTGTGGCGTGACAATGATGCGTTCGGTCTTGTACAAACCGGCCTCTTTAATGCCGCTTAGCTCTTCTTGCAGCTGGTCTTTAATAGCTCCGTACATACTAGTTTATGTTTTACGTACCACAGACTTCAGTCCGTAAAATTCTGACAATGATCTATTTACGGACTGAAGTCCGTGGTACTTAAGCTGGTTGATACACTACTGATAATTGGTTAATCATCTCTTCGGTCATCCGCGATAAATCAAATCCGGGCTGCCAGCCCCAGTCGCGGCGGGCAACAGAATCGTCGATGCTCATGGGCCACGATTCGGCGATGGCCTGCCGAAAATCGGGTTTGTAGTTCACCGTTAGTTCAGGCAAATAACGTTGAATAGCGGCGGTCAATTCCGCAGGGGTGAAACTCATGCCCGCCAGGTTGTACGATGTCCGCACGCTGATGCTGTCCTCTGGGGCGTTCATCAGTTCCATCGTAGCGCGGAGAGCATCGTCCATATAGATCATGGGCAGGCGCGTGTCTTCGGCCAGAAAACAGTCGAACGCGTGGCCCTGGATGGCTTCGTGGAAAATGGCCACGGCATAGTCGGTGGTGCCGCCGCCGGGCATCGACTGGTAGCTAATCACGCCCGGATATCGCAGCGACCGCACGTCGAGGCCATACCGTTTGTGGTAATAAGCCAGCCAGTTTTCGGCAGCTACTTTACTAATGCCATAGACCGTGCTGGGTTTCAGCACGCTGTTTTGCGGCGTGTTATTCCGGAGAGCATCGTCGCCGAAAACGGCAATGGAACTCGGCACGAACACCTTGCGCAGCTGTTGCAACCGCGACACTTCCAGCACGTTGAGCAGGGCTTTCATGTTCAAATCCCAGGCCCAAAGCGGGTCGCTCTCGCCCTTCGCCGACAGCACCGCCGCGAGGTGGTAAATCTGCGTGACCTTATGCCGACGCACTAAATCAGTAAGGGCATCGGGGTTGGTGGCGTCCAATACCTCGAATGGCCCCGTGGCATGGTCGGGCTTCTGCAGGTCGGAGGCAATCACGTTGTCGGTGCCAAATTGGTCCTGCAAAAGGGGCAGCAGCGCGGTACCAATTTGCCCGTTGGCTCCAATAATCAATACCGTGTCCCGTTGCATAGTGGGTTGATGATTCCGTTGAAAATAGGCTCTATTCCGGTCATAAACGGGCGTTTTGGCGCACTACTTATTTCCGGCACAAAGGTATCTATACAACGAACAACCGACGATTTTTGGCCACAGACCGTAAATATTCCGCCGATTCGCTACTTTAGCCACAAATACTACGGTATTGCTTTTACACGAAATCACCCGGTAGAAAATTTTTCGGCATGGATGCACTAGACGACATCGACAAGCGCTTGTTACGCCTGCTTCAGGCCGACGCCAAGCTCACCACCAAAGAGCTTGCCGCCCAACTAAACCTTACTCTCTCCCCCATCTACGAGCGCATCCGGCGACTGGAAAACTTGGGCTACATCAAGCAGTACGTGGCCGTGCTGGACAAAGCCATGCTCGGCCAATCGATCATGGCGTTTTGCCAGGTGTCCATGCGCTACCACGACAAGGCGTTCATCAATAAGTTTGAGGAGGAGGTGCAGAAGCTGGAAGAGGTGCAGGAGTGTTACCACATGGCCGGGCAGGTCGATTTTCTCCTAAAAATCCACGTCGGCAGCCTCGGCGAGTACCACGATTTCGTCAAAAACAAGCTATCCCAAATCGAAAACATCGGCGTCCTCAACAGTACCTTCGTCCTGAAAGAAATTAAGCACGATTTGGGATATCATATTGCTTAGGAAGGGGAGCCTGTTGGCCGCGTAGCCGGATCGCTGGACTAATTAGAAGTTTCGGATTATAAAATATAAGGACATACCCCACTATGGTCAGAGTAGACATTATGAATTTTAGGCCAACACAGATCCATTACTTACATCTGCCTTACTTGCCATAAGCACATGTTGGTTACCGCTGTTTTTGTTTTGTTCAAATATTGTCCATTTCTAAAATAATTAAAAAATCAAATTCTTTATAGAGTTATTCGATAAAATGTCAACGTTTTCAATATTGTTTTCTTGCAAGGTTAGGTAGTCAAGATTATGAATACTTGCTATTTGGTCAATATTAGAAATTTTATTGTGACTTAAATACAAATTTTTAAGATTTACAAGTTTGTCGAAATTAGGTATGATTTCTATTTCATTAGCCGCGAATCCCATATTTTCGATAGATATTAAGCTACCAGCAGGCTGTATGTTTTTTATTCTGTTACCTGTCATACCCAGATTTCTAAGCTTCGTTAAATTAGTCAATCCTCGAATGTCTTCAATCAAATTATAATATAGTCTCAAATCCTCTAAATTTTTCATGTAACCAATAGAGTCAATATTTTCAATTTTATTTTCACTTAAATTCAGGTCAGTAATTTTTCTCAAATATCTCATAGGACTAATGTCTCTAATTAAATTATTACTTAAATCAACGTTTTCTAAATTAATCAAATCCTTCAAGGCATTTGTATCCTCTATCATGTTATTACTAGCAACAAATAGCAATAAATTACTAAGTAACGCAAGCGGCTGCAAATCGGATACTTTATTATAATTTATAAAAAGTGTGTGAAGAGAAAATAAATTTGACAATGGATTTATGTTTTCAATTTTATTATTATTTAGATACAATGCTTCAATTTTAGTACAAAATTTTAGTGGCTCAATATCAGTAATCTCACTATGACTAATTGTTAACTGTTTTAAATTTACTAGTTTAGCAATAAAGTCAAGTGAAAAATTCCTCTTCGGAAAGAGAGGCAATGTTAACTTTTGGAGGTGTTTAAATTTTGATAAAGGTTGTAACGTTTCTACATCCAAATCATTGATTTCAATAGAAATAACTTCCCCTGATTTATCTGTAAAAACACATGGATTTTCGGTTGCGCCTAATTCATCTTTTAAATATGGCAACTCCACTAATTGAAAATTATCAAATTGAACAAATTTAAGCATATCAATACAGATTATTTGATTTAAGAATTGTCCTAAGTATTAGCAGCTAATCCACTCATAAATATACGCCCTTCCGGTTTGACTGTGCAAACTCGTCTACAGCTGCTCTTTCCCCAGATGATGCTACCATTTACTCGTAACTGTTCGGGTGGGGTAGCTTAGGCCCAGCGGGCCGTAACGTCGGTAGCAAATAGATGATGCTAGAGTCAACTAAGCCCCAGCGGGGCACAACGTGCGGATACGCGCACCGGCAGGTATAAAGATCATTTATATGCTTGTCAATTTGTCGCCCGCGTATCCGCACATTGCGCCCCGCTGGGGCTTAGTTGACTCTAGCATCATCTATTTGCTACCGACGTTACGGCCCGCTGGGCCTAAGCTACCCAACGTAACTAATTGCCATTATTTATTCCTGCTTTATTAAAGCCAGGACGGCGAAAGGGTGGCTAACGCACAATTACACTTGCGTCAACCACCCCTTCTTCCATTACTCCTTTTCTCCGTTACTCCTTTCTAAATCTCCTTCCGCTTCATCGCTTTCACGGCGAAATCGGCGGCGCGGGCGGTGAGGGCCATGTAGGTGAGCGACGGGTTCACGCACGAGGCCGAGGTCATGGCGGCACCGTCGGTGACGAACACGTTCTTCACGGCGTGAATCTGGTTCCACTTGTTCAGCACCGACGTTTTGGGGTCACGACCCATGCGGGCGGTGCCCATCTCGTGAATACCGATGCCCAGGTGCTTGCTCTCGTCGTTGTAGCCTTTCACGTTTTTCAGACCGGCCGCTTCCAGCATTTCCACGGCATCGTTCATCATGTCTTTGCGCATTTTCTTTTCGTTTTCGCCGTAGGCGGCATCGAAAATGATCTGCGGCAGGCCCCACTTATCTTTCTTGTCGGGCGACAGGGTCATGCGGTTGTCGGGGTTGGGCAGTACTTCGCCGAAACCACCGATACCCATCGACCAAGGGCCGGGCTTGGTGAGTGACTCTTTGAAATCGGCACCGAAACCTTCTACGCCGTTACCCCGGTTCCAGCCGCTGCGGCTTGCGCCGCCCTGATAACCAAAGCCCCGGAGGTAGTCGCGCTTGTCGCCGTCCCAGTTGCGGTAGCGGGGAATGTAGACCCCGTTGGCCCGCCGACCGTAGTAGTACTGATCTTCCATGCCCTCGAAATCACCAGAGGCACCCACCGCCAGATGGTGGTCCATGATGTTGCGGCCTAGTTGGTCCGAGTCGTTGCCCATTCCGTTGGGGAACCGGCTCGACTTCGAATTCATCAAAATCGAGGTGCTGCCAAACGCCGACGCGTTGAGGAAGATGATTTTGGCAAAATAATCGCGGGTTTGCAGCGTGTTCTGGTCAATCACCCGAACGCCGGTGGCCACGCCTTTTTTGTCGTCATACAACACCTCGGCAACGATTGAATCGGGACGAAGCGTAAGGCGACCGGTAGCTACTGCCGCTGGCAACGTAGCCGATTGGGTGCTGAAATAAGCCCCGAATGGACAGCCGCGCATACATTGGTTGCGGAACTGGCACGCCGCCCGGCCTAACTCGGTATGTATCGCTTTGGGGTCGGTGAGGTGGGCGGTGCGGCCCATGGTAATGTGGCGTTTGCCAAAGGCTTTTTCCACCCGCGCTTTCACTTCCTTCTCCACGCAGTTCATTTGCATGGGAGGCAGGTAATTACCGTCGGGCAGCACGCTCAGGCCATCTTTCGACCCGCTGATGCCCGCAAACCCCTCTACATACGTATACCACGGAGCCAGGTCCTGGTAGCGAATGGGCCAGTCAACGGCAATACCGTCTTTGAGGTTGGCCATGAAGTCTTCCTCGTTGTGGCGGTAGCTCTGCCGACCCCACATCAGCGACCGACCACCCACGTGATACCCCCGAATCCAGTCCATGGGGCGCTTTTCGATGTATGGATTCAGCGAATCATTCTCGAAATGGTGCCGCCACTCTTCGTTGGCGGTGTAGCCCGTGCGCATGTTAGCCCAGTACTCTTCGGCAGCCTGCGTAGTCACGCGCCCCCGGTGCGGAAACTCCCATGGGTTGTTGGTGGCCGTGGTGTAGCCCTCCACGTGTTTAATGTCGCGGCCCCGTTCCAGCATCAGCACCTTCAACCCTTTTTGGGTTAGTTCTTTTGCAGCCCAGCCACCCGATATGCCCGACCCAACCACGATAGCGTCGTAGGTCATGTCTTTCTGGGCGTCGATATTGAGATTCATATGTTTTTAGAATGTATAATGAACAATGTATAATGTACAATGGCTTCGCCGATCCGCCGCTCGCCGAATCGGTGCGGCAGTATAATCAGAGCCGCGTCGGCGGACCGGCAGAGCCATTGTACATTATACATTGTTCATTGTTCATTAGATTGCCCAGGCCTTCTGACCGGGTTTGAGGGGTACACAACCGTCGTAGCGGCCGGGGATAGCCACGTACTCAAGGGCTTGCGTCGCGCCGATCTCCGACGTGAAGTAGCCCATCAGGGTCAGGTCTTTGAGCATGCTGAAGAACGGCGTTACGTTCCGCTTTTCGGCGGGAATCTGCACGTCCTGTTGACCAGCCACAGCACGCGCCATGTCAGCTTTCTGCTGCTTGGCGTCGGCTTCGAGCTTCTTCATGATGTCGGTACGTTGCGCACCGTCGAGTTGGCTGAACGTTTTGCCGTAGGCATCCTGACTCATTTTCTGAGTCTGGGTGAGGCCGTCGATAAACCGTTGTTGGTCAGCTTTTTTATAGCAGTCTTTCAGCACCACGTCGATGATCTCATTCACCTTGGCCGCCTTGGCACCGGGGGTGTTGGTGGTCGGAATGATAACGTCGGCCAGGTCGGCCACGAGGGCATCCTGATCTGCCGTGAAAAGCACGGGTTTGCCGGTAGCCACCCGTTGTGCGGCCGAAGCTTCGAGCGTATCGGCCATCGCGGAATGACCCAGCGCGGGCAGTGCTACGGTAGCACCCACCAGCGTAGCCACCCGCATAAGGGCATCGCGTCTATTCATAGGAGTAAGATTAGTTAGCGTACTGGATTAAAACGATTTAAGCTAGTATAAAGGTATGACATTTGCACCCGGATTAGGACGCAAATGGCTTAAAATTGGACGTTAAAGAGCCGTTAATCGGGGAATTTTATCCTGTAGACAACTACCGCAAGCCCTATTCCGGCTGAGCCATCAACGCCCGCCGTAATGCAACGACCGGCAGCGCGCCCTGCCCCAATACCTGGTTATGAAAGGCCATGAGGCTAAACGATTTACCCATTTGTTTTTTGTACTCGTCACGCAGGGCCAGCAGTTGCAGTTTGCCCAGCGAGTAGGACAGGTAGCCGGGGTCGTAGGTGCCGCGCAGGGCTTCTTCGTAGGCGGGTTTTTCTTCGTAATAGCAGTTGTCCTGCATAAATTTAGTGGCCTGCGCTACCGTCCAGCCGTGAGTGTGCAGGTTGATGGCACTCACCAGACGACAGTACCGCAGCAGCGATTCCGAGAGTTGCGCCATCTTGTATTTGGCGGCGGTCTTGGGGTCGGTGTTGCCGAAGCCTTCTTCCAGCATCATCTGCTCGGTGTAGTGCGCCCAGCCTTCCACGAAGGCGTAGCTGCCAAACACCTTCCGTACCTCGCTCACGGGCGAGGCGTTGAGGTGCAAAAACTGCACATAATGGCCGGGATAGGCCTCATGAATAGAAATTACCTCGGCCACGTAGCGGTTAAACTGCGTCAGCCATTCCGTTTGCTGGGCCGCCGACCAGGCCTTTTTAGGCAGCGTGACGTAGTAATAAGCTTGTGCCGCGGCTTTATCCTCAAACGGTCCCGGCGTGTTCATGGCGGCGGTAGCGCCCACCATAAATTCAGGCGTTTTAGTCACCGTAGCCCGCACCTCCGAGGGAATCGACACGATCTTTTTGTCGACCAAAAACTGCCGTATGGCTTCACAATGGGCATTTGTGCTGGCCACGAGTTTGTCGGCGGTGGGGTGTTCCTGCTGCATTTGGCGAAACACCTGAATGGGCGTTTTGGTGGGGTCGATGACGCGGGCGGCCCGGGCAAATTCGGTCTGTTCGCGGCGGAGGTTGGTCAGGCCTACGGTCAGCAGGCTGTCGGGGTTAGCGGCGAGGTGTTCGTTGTGCAGGAGCATTCGCCGGAAGTTGCCCGGCCCAATGGCAAACGAACCCGTGGCCTGCGGCAGCACCGTTTTCTGGAGGTGGTTGGCCAGTCCGCGCAGGGCTTCGGCGGCTTGTTTAGTAGCGGCTTTCAGGTCGGCCTGCTGCTCAGGGGTGCCCGTTGTGGCAAACGCGGCCTGCACCTCGCCCAGCAAATAATCGGCTGTGCCGTTTTGCGCGTCAATAGCCACCAGCACGTGTTCGCGGGCGGGGTGCGGGCCAATATTCTCCAGCACCGCCGCCACCCAGTCGGGCACGAGCTGCGCCTTTTCCGTCACCGACTTCATCCGGCCCACGGGTGTACCAAACGTACGCTCTACGTATGAACTGAAATCGACGCTGTAGGTGAGCGGGTCTTCGGCCACGCGGATGCTGTCGATGTCGTTGATCTCACTTTGCACGTGTGCCTGCATCAGCCTAAAGTCAATCTGCTCATCAACAGCCAGTTGCGCGGTATATAATCGCGCAAAGGCCGAGTCGAAATGGGCCAGTTCGGCGCGTTGTTGCTGCCAGTGCGCCGGGGTGGGTATGTCGAGCTTGCCGTCGAATTCGTGCTTACCCAGGTACACCGCCGTTTCGGGATTACCGGCATAATACGCCGCCAGATACCGGTCGCGCAGCGTTTCATAAGCTGAGGTGGCTTTGGGCTTCGTCTGGCAGGCCGCGAGAAACAGTAAGCAGCAGGCGGTGGCAACGAGTATTGGTTTGGAGTGGCTACGCGCTCTAGGCCGGAACGCCGGACCGCCCTCAACTGCGCTCGGGGTGACACAACCTTGAATCAGTTTGAGAGGATTGCTTATTGTCCTGTCACCCCGAGCGCAGTTGAGGGCGGTCCGGCGTTCCGGCCTAGAGCGCGAAGCCACACCCTCAGACCACTGCTCACTGCCACCGCCTACTGCCACTGTATTTTGCATACCCATATTAAAGGTGTCCCGTGTACAACACGGCCCGGTTAACCGACGGAGGCATGGGGCCGGCCTGTTTGAGCTTGATGGCGGCCAGATTGGCACCGGCCTGCGCGCAGTCGGTGGGGGTACGCCCGTCGAGCCAGGCGGTGAGGAAACCCGCCCAATACGCATCGCCCGCGCCAGTGGCATCAACCACGTCTACTTTGCGGCCCGTGATGCGCACGGTGTCGGCACCCCCATCAAAGGAAACCAGGCTGCCTTCGGCACCGAGGGTGAAACAGACCAGTTTGGCCCCCATGCCGTGGAGGTCGGCCAGGACGCGCTCGGTAGGCTGGGGTTCGCCGTAGAGGCGGGTGGCATCATCTTCGCTGAGCTTGACAAAGGCCCCCGTGGCGCAGTAGCGACCCAACACAGCCCATGCCTGCGTGCGGTCGGGCCAGATGCTGGGGGCGTAGTTGGCGTCGACGCTTACCTGCGCACCCAGTGCTGCGGCGCGTTCGGCGGCATCGACGATGGCGTGCTGTGCTGGTTGGCGGCTGAGCGCAAAACAGGTAGTGTGGAAAATAGCCGCCTGCGCCAGCAGCGAGTCGGGCATGTAGTCAGAGCGAATCTGGCAGTCGGCGGTGCGGTAGGCAATGAAATCGGGTGTTCCCGACGTGCGCGACACCACCACGATACTGGTTGGCTCGGTGGGGTCGGTGGCGATGTACTGGGTATCGACACCCGTTTCGGCCACGCGCTGCACCAGGTATTTGCCCAGGTTGTCGTCGCCCACGCAGGCCACCAGGGCCACGCGATTGCCCAGCCGGGCCATATTGGCACCCATGTTGGCGGGGCTACCACCCTGATACCGCCGAAAATCGGGCGAATCGAACAAACTCGCCGAGACGTGATGACCAATAAAATCGACAAGCAACTCGCCGACAGAGAGAATGAGTTTGGGAGAGGTGGGCATGAGGGATTTTTTTAGGATGTACGAATTACGATTTACGATGTACGATTTGTTGCTGACGCGAGAGCATGATTACTCTGGCGTCAGCAACAATTCGTAATTCGTACATCGTACATCCTACGCAGACACTAAAACTACACTGCCTTCGGTGCTTTTACCAGGAAGCAGGAACCGGCGGCGAGGAGCATGCAGACGCCGGCCAGGACAAGGGCGTTGCGGGGGTCGTCGCCGAGGAGGGTTTTGTAGAAAAGGGGCACGGTGAGCATACCGATGAATTGGGGTACGCAGATGAAGCCGTTAAAAATGCCCATATACACGCCCATCCGTTCTTTAGGAATGGCGCTGGCCAAAATCAAATAGGGCATCGACATGATAGACCCCCAGGCCAGGCCAATAATACCCATGCCGACAAGGTAAATCATTTTGTCGTTGGATGTCAGGGTAAGGAAAAAGCCCAGGGCACCGATACACAGAAACACGGCATGGGTGGCGCGGGCACTTCCAATAGCCTTGGCAATACGGGGAATGAAGATGGAAATGACGGCGCAGGAAACGCTGAACATGGCAAAGCAAAGGCCACCCCATTTGGTACCCGCCTCAAAACCAGCCTTGTTCGAGACCGCATCGGGCGCATCGAACGCGTATTTGGCCACCGCCAGTGAGAGGTACTGCCACATCAGCGGCAGGCCATACCAGGTGAAAAACTTCACCCACCAGAGCTGCTTCATCACCGTGGGCATCTCAGACAGTGAGGCCAGCACTTCCTTGAAAACGGGTAGCATCAACACCAGGTAGCCACCCGCCATAACACCCACGCCCCAGATCAGGCCATTGCTGATGCCACCCAAGCGGGCTGCGAAGAAGAACGCCAGCACAGCAGCACCCAAGGTGAGCGCCAGGTGCCAGAATGAAATCGACTTCTTTTGTTCGGCGGTGAAAACCGGGTGCTGTTTGTAGCTCTCGTCGACGGGTGGGTATTCTTTGGTGGTGCGCATGGTCCAGACCACAGCAATCAGAATGGCCGCCGCACCAATGTAGAACGGGTAGCGCACCGAGTTGGGAATACCGTTGGTTAACTCACTGGCACTCACCACCATCGAGATACCAATAAACGGCAAGATATACGGCATACAGTTGGCCAGCGTTTGCCCGAAACCCACCATAAACGACTGCACGGCAAAGCCCGTAGGCCGCTGCTTTTCATTGAGCATGTCGCCTACAAAGGCCCGGAAAGGCTCCATCGCCGAGTTGAGGCCCGCGTCGAGCATCCACATCAGGCCTGCTGCCATCCAGACCGTCGACGAGTTGGGCATGAGCAACATGGCAATACTGCCCATGAGCGCACCCACCAGAATAAACGGTTTGCGCCGCCCCCACGTAGGCGACCAGCTCCGGTCAGACACCGCCCCGATGATAGGCTGCAACAACAGGCCCGTAAGTGGTCCGGCCAGCCAAAGGCCTGGAATAGAGGCTTCGTCGGCACCCAGATAACGATAAATAGGACTCATGTTGGCCTGTTGCAGACCAAAACCGTATTGGATACCCAGGAAGCCGAAGCTCATGTTCCAGATTTGCCAGAACGAAAGGTTGGGGCGGGCGGTAGTTTGAGCGACACTAGGCGCTTGGTCAGTCTGCATAGGTTGGCTGGTTGGTGAAACCGCAGGTAAGGTTAATACTACAACAATATTACGCAGCCTGTTGCATGATTTGACGATGGAGTTGGGTTATTTTGTTTGTCTACCATAGCCACATCCAGCCCTGCTATAGCCGTAACTTTACCTAGCGCAACGCAACCCATTCGCTAGTCTCCTGCGTATGTACCGTTGTCTGGTCTCGTTTATGGGTGTATCTTACATGTCTCTGTACTAGCCAGCCTATCGGATTAGCCGCCTTACCCCAACCCATGTCCTTACTGCTCACCCTGCTTACGGCCGCTCTCCTTTCGGGACCCCCGCCCCCGCCCGACTCGGTGGTGAGCCGAGGTAGCCGTAGCCTCGACGCGGTGGTAGTGCGGTCGGTCACGCTGCGGGGTAATGCCCGCACCAGCGACCGGATTATCAGGCGGGAGATGGCCCTGCTGCCGGGCGACACCATCAACCGGGCCGATCTGGCCCAAAAAGTGGCCTGGGATCAGCGTAAAATCACCAACACCAACCTCTTCGTCACGGTCGAGGTAACCACGCAGGAAGACACCGCCGCCGCGCTCAACTACCGGCCCCTCGACGTGGTGGTGACCATGAAAGAACGGTGGTACATTTTTGTGGTGCCCATTTTTGAACTGGCCGACCGTAACCTCAACGAGTGGTGGTATGACCGGGGCCACGACCTGCGCCGTACCAACTACGGCCTGCGCCTCGACTGGAAAAACTTCACCGGCCGCAACGACAAGCTCACGGCCCTGGCCCAGACCGGCTTTACCGACAAATACATCCTCTCCTACGACCGGCCCTACTTCGATAAGGCGCAGCGGTATGGGGTCAATGCCGATTTTTACTACGCCACCAACCGCGAGATCGCCTACCGCACCCAAGCCGACAAGTGGATCTACGTGCGCCCTAACGTGCTGGAGAGCCTGCGCTCACGGATGACCACCAGCATTGGCATTACCCGCCGCGACGGCTTCTACCACTTTCATGAGTTGGAGGCCCGCTACAGCCGCAACACCATTGCCGACACCGTGGCCCGCCTCAATCCCGACTATTTTCTGGACGGCCGCCGCGAGCAACAGTTTGCTACCCTTTCCTACAGTTACCGCTACGACCGCCGCGACAATGTAGCCTATCCCCTGCGCGGCACCCTGGCCACGGGCGTACTGGCCCACATGGGCTGGTTGCCCAACGCCAACCTCAACCAGACCGACCTTACTCTGGGCCTAAGCCGCTATCAGCCCCTGGGCAAGGATTTCTTCGCCGCCTCGACGGTACGGCTACGCTCGGTCTGGACCAGCCGGCAGCCCTATGCCAACATCCGGGGCTTAGGCAATGGCGACGACGTGCTGCGCGGCTATGAACTCTATGTCATTGAAGGTCAGCAATATGCGCTATTTAGAAACAACGTTCGGTACCGGCTTTTTTCTACCGTAAAACAGTTGAACTGGCTGCACGTGAAGCAGTTTAACACCCTGCCCATCTCGGCCTACGTGTCGCTCATTGGCGATGCGGGCTACGTGAGCAGCAGCGTGGCCGAACGCTACCAGAGCCGTCTGGCTAACCGGTGGCTCTACGGCTACGGAGCCAGCCTCGACGTAGTCACGTTTTATAACCTGGTGGTGCGGTTCAGCGGCGTAATGAACGCTCAGCACGAACCGGGTTTTTTCCTCAACATCCAGCGCGAGTTGTAGTGGGGTAATTATGCCCACCTGCCTGGAGGCAACAATACACAGCAGGCTGTAAAAGCAACTTTCACGTTTCGTTTACATTCTTTTATTGGTCATTAACAGACGACAGTATAGCGCCTTTTAGCTTTGTTGACATTCTTAAAACAAGAAAAGAAATGACAAAGCTCCATTACATATATCCTTTGTTCCTGGCATTTGTTTTCTGCACTTCCTGCGAACAAAATCAGACGAACGTATCAGGAAATAATATCAAGTCAGAAATCAAAGACATAGGGCCTAATATAATGGTTCGTAATATAAAAAAAGGCAAAGATGGCGCCATTTTAATTGCTGGCCCGAACAACGCATCATTTGGTAATGTTTTTCAATATGATGGAAAATCGTTTACTAATCTTACAAGTAAGATAGGTCCGCACCGATTCTGGGATGCCCTGGAAGACCGACGAGGAAATAGTTGGTTCGCTTCTACCGATTCGGGTGCTTTTTATTACAATGGTAAATCTTTTCAACAGTTCACCACTAAGGAGGGCCTTGCCGATAATCGGGTTATGGCTGTTTATGAAGACAAAGCCGGCAATATCTGGTTTGGCACTGGAAATGGGCTAAGCCGTTATGATGGAAAATCGTTTCGTAATTACAAAAATCCGAACACCTCGCGTGATTACAACGGAATAAATTGGAACAACGATATTACCACAATCATTGAAGATAAAGCAGGAAAATTGTGGGTTGGCACAAGGGGCGACGCCTTCGTTTATGACGGTAAGACATTTACCACGTTAACCCATAAAGGCGAACCCTTTAAAAACGTTTGGGGGATAATGGAAGATAGAAAAGGTGTTATTTGGCTCGGCGGTAATAATGGCTATAAAGTAAGCCAAACCGGTGGCCTCTGGCGCTATGACGGCAGTACTTTTACCAAGGTATCGGAAAGAGGTGCTTTCGCTATAATCGAAGATAAAAAAGGAAACATCTGGACTACTGGTCCGGTAAATCCTGCTAATCCGACGGTTCAGGCAGTTTCCCGTTATGATGCAAAATCCTTGTATAGTAATAAGCCCACGGTAACCGAAATTATGTCAGGAGGGCCATCTTTTTTGGGTATTTTAGAAGCTAATGATGGCATTATCTGGTTTGGCGATGCGACCGGCGTGTATCGCTATGATGGAAAGATCATTACTGACTTTTATAATAAAGAAGGTCAGAAAAAATATGTTGTAGATACGAAGCAAAGTACTATAATATGGAAAGGTTCTTATCTACTTGGTTATTGGGAAGGCTCTATGTTACTTAGTGATGGTACCATTAAAGGGGATGTTGATCTATTAAAGGGAAACTTGTTGATCGATGACCGTCATCTGGTAGGCGGTTCGGTTGAAGCCGACATGAATACAATCGAACAAAAATTTGATGGTCAACGCTCATACAATAAACTACCCGGAATTTTGAATGTCAAAAAATTCCCTGCTTCTACATTCGTAATTACAAAGGTTGAAACATGGAATGATATAAATACAAAAGTCCCAAGTGATGGAAGCATAAGAGTTAACGATGAAAATATAACAGTTACAGGAAACCTGACCATTGAAGGCATCACGAAAGCAGTTGCTTTTCCAGCCGAAATGCAGTTTAAGGACGGAATGGACGGAACTGTCGTGGTGAATGGCACGCTGATCATTGATCGAACAGATTGGGGTATCGATCACAGATTGTTCTTTGATAAGTCTGGCCATGCAACTATTTCAGACGACGTTAAACTCTTTATGAAAATCGTAGCAAAAAAATAAATAGTTGGCGGTAGCCAATCTTCCTATCTCGCTTTCCCCGGCACTACCCGTAGTTTTGGGGCATGAAACACCTTCTCCTTTTTGCGCTGCCCCTACTCCTGTTGGCGGCCTGTACGTCGCGCCCGTCGGGCGAAACCAACACCACCGGCACGGCCATTGATTCGGCCCTGACCACCGCCACGCCAACTGCCGATGCACCTGTATCATCGGTTAGCACAGCCCGCATCAGCAGCCTGAGCCTGGTGCCCAATTATGATTGGAAACAGGTAAAACTAGGTGATGCCCTCGCTGCCGCCAAAGCGCCTGAAACCGAACGCCCGTTTGAAGAAGATGCCAGCCACGTGGGCTACAGTGTGGAGTTTGACAATCTAGAATCGGTTGATTATCAGTATTTTATCGAAGGCGAAAAGATATCGGGCATCCGGGTAGACCTGTATCTGAACAACCCTGCCAGTGTGCGTACCTACCAGCAGGACCTGGTGGCTTACTATAACGCCCGCTACGGCACCATCCAACCCAAAGCAGGCCTATATGCCTGGAACAACGGCACCGTCACACTCAAAGACGTCTCAAAGGCCAAAGAATATGGTCTGGTGTTGAAGATTGGGAAAGTGGGGATTGGGAAGTGAGTTTAGCGTTTTGAGTTTACTGTCTTCTGTTGCTTCGCGCTCTGGCGTAGCAACAGAAGACAGTAAACTCACTTCGGAAACGTCAGCCTAAACGTAGTGCCTATACCCACGTGGCTGTCAACGTCGATGTGGCCTTTGTGGCTGTTCACGATGTTTTGGGTGGCGGTCAGGCCCAAGCCCATGCCGCTTTGTTTACCCGTGAAGAAAGGGTCAAACAGACGTTGCAGGTTTTCGGGAGGAATGCCCCCGCCGTTATCTTCAATAATAACGCATACCTGCGATTCATCGAGGCACATAGTGCGCACTACCAGCCTGCCGTGCTCCGGCTCCATCGACTCTACGGCGTTGATAAAAATGTTGGTAAACGCAATCCGCAGTTGTTCACGGTCGAGGTTGGCAGTGCAGTCCTGGGTGCTGAAATGCGTTTCCAACGTCATCTGTTTCAGCTTGATACGGTCGGTAACGAAGCCCAGCGTTTCGCGCACGATGTCATTCAGGTCCTGCGGCCGCCGGTCTAGCTCGCGGGGTTTCGAGGAGTTCAGCATGTCGGTGATCAGGGCGCCAATGCGTTCTACGTTGCGGCCGATGATGTCGGTATAGAGCTGCGTGTCTTCATTTTGCTCCCCCAGTTCGTCTACCAGTTGATCAAGCGCCAGGCTCAAGTTGGTGAGCGGGTTGCGCACCTCGTGAGCAATGCTGCGGGCCAGTTTGCCGGTCATAGTGAGCTTTTCGGCAATAATCAGTTCCTGCTGCGCCTTCTTTTGTTCAGTAATGTCGCGCACAATACCCTGAAACCAGACGGGCCTGCCGTTGGCATCTTCCACCGCCCACACCGAAATCAGGCAGATGCGCTTCCGGCCCTGCTTGCTCACCAAGACAGCCTCGAAATCTTTGATCTGCGAAAACTCACGGACCGAAAACCGCATCTCCCGCAGCTTGTCGAACTGATCGAACAGCCGGGCGGGGTTCATTTTCAGCAGTTCGTCGCGGGTGTAGCCCAGCAGTTGTTCAACAGATGGGTTCACGTCGCGGAAGTGCATCGACTGGTCGGCTACGAAGATGGCGTCGATAGATCGCTCAAACAGCGACCGGTATTTGTTTTCCTGCTCCAGCAGTTCGGCCAGTGATTCGGCCTGCCGCAGGGCATAGCGAATACTACGCCCCAGCAGTTGCGAGTCAATACGCCCCTTTACCAGGTAGTCTGCTGCCCCAATGGCCATGGCCGAATAATCGACCGATTTATCATCCTGACCCGTGAGCAGAATCATGGGCGAATGGCACCCCGCCCGCGCAGCCTCCTGAATCAATTCAATGCCCGTGCGCTGCCCCAGCCGGTAGTCTACGAGATAGACGTCATAATCATTGGCCAGTATCCGTTCCAGGGCTTCATCATAACCTTCTACCCAATCCAGGCGCAGGTTGCGGTTTTCGGGCGCACTCATCAGCGTGCGCGTCAGGATGTAGTCATCTTCGTCATCTTCCACCAGCAACACACGCACAAGTTGCTGATTATCAATAACATCGATCTGTAGATCAGGCGTAGCGGTTGTCATAACGTGAGGTGGTGTCAGGCGGGCAGTTGAACGGTTTCCAGCCAATATAGTTTTAGTGAACCCATTAATTCAGTAAGCCGGTCAAAATTCTGCGGTTTGGTAATATACGAATTGCCACCCAGGCCATAGGCTCGTTTTACATCTTCTTTAGCCGACGACGTAGACAGCACCACCACGGGCAACTGACACAGGCGGGGGTCCGTTTTGATTTCAAATAGCGCCTCGAAGCCATCTTTGCGAGGCATGTTTAGGTCCAGCAGAATGAGGCTGGGCCGCGGTGCCGACTCGGTCGTAAATCCGTTTTGGTAGGTCAGATAGTTAAGCAGCTCTTCGCCATCTTCAACAAACTTGATTGTACTGCGAAACTGATTTTGCCGCAACGCTTCGGCCATAAACAGCCGGTCGTCTGCATCATCATCGGCAATCAGTATAGTGGTAACAGGCTGTGACATTGAAA
Organism: Fibrella aquatilis; assembly: GCF_017353255.1. Classification (GTDB taxonomy): domain Bacteria; phylum Bacteroidota; class Bacteroidia; order Cytophagales; family Spirosomataceae; genus Fibrella; species Fibrella aquatilis. The sequence continues at coordinate 62,949 of NZ_JAFMYU010000034.1, forward strand.
GAAAAGTTAGTACCAACGAAATAGACTGACAGTGCAGATTAGCGAAGATACTGGCAAAGTACTAGTTAACCTATGGATAGACACGCCCCGAACGTACCGCCCAACAATCAACTGCGCCGTTGGGAAGAGCATCCAGAAACTGATAATGGGGTACGGAAATGGGGCCGTTGAGTTGCATGTAGTAGAATCCGCTGGGGGTTTCTGTGCCGAAAGTGTGGAATCCCCTACGCACTAAAACCGATTCAGCCAAGGTTTGTTAGCTATACAAACAAAAAAGAAAGCACAATTTTTATATTGATAATCAGTATGTTATAAAACAAAACAAGTTATCAAGCGCACGAATGGCACGGTATTGTCCAGTTCGCCATGTAGAAGCGCGATTCAATTACGCTTTATCCAACTCAACGTTACACTATGAAAAAGTACATCAAATTAGGCGCACTAGCTGCCATAGCAGCGGCTGGTTTAAGTCTTTACTCCACCACGGCCAACGCTCAGACCCGCCCCCGTACGGGTATCAAAGCAGGTTTGTCGGCTAGTTCACTTTTCTACGACAATGCCAATGCTACCGACAAAAAGGAACGCATTGGTTTCCACGCAGGTGTGTTTACACAGTTACCCATAGGGTCGGCATTTGCCATCCAGCCTGAGTTGCTTTATATCAACAAAGGTGCTTCGTCGGGCTACAGCGCAATTGGCAACACGGGTCGGAATTCGTTCAACCTAAATTACGCCGAGCTACCAGTGCTGGCTACGATTAAACTGGGCAACTTCGCCGACATTCAGGCGGGTCCTTACGTAGGCTATTTGCTTAGCTCGAATGTAAAGACGGAAGGTAGCCTGGGTAACGTGGGTGTCAACCTCAACCCCGATCAGTTCAACCGTGTCGACTATGGTCTGGCAGGGGGCGTTAACGTGTATTTTGGTCAACTCCTGATTGGTGCCCGCTATGAGCAGGGCCTACAGAAGATTGCCAACACAACCGCATCCCAAGCCGTACTCAACAACGCCCGCAACGGCGTAGGCCTGCTGAGCATTGGCTACTCATTTAACTAGGTTTACAAGTTCAATGTCT
>NZ_JAFMYU010000035.1 GCF_017353255.1 Fibrella aquatilis
TATGCGCAGGACGTTCCCTACACCGCCGCTAACGAACTGCGCGGCAGTGGTCGAATCGTGGACGAAGCCATTCCGGTGAAGCCCATCGAGCGCGTCATCATCAACCAGTTTCCGGCCTCAATTACGGTCAATACCAGGGCAACCAGCCCGTCGGTACAAATTGGAGTAGATGACAACCTGCTGTCGCTGATTCAGTATGTTAATGACAACGGCACGCTGACGCTGTCGTTTAAAGAGCCTGCCGGTAAGTGGGTGAACAAAGCCACGATCAGCATCACAATCAATGCGCCGGGGCTGACACAGCTCACCTCCCGCTCGAACAGCGACGTGCTGGTACGGGGCCTGACGGGGGCGCAGTTCAACCTTACCAACGAAGCCAACGGCACCGTAACCCTGCTCGGCGCCGTCGACACATTTAACCTGCTCAGCACCGCCAATGGCACCATCAACGCCGACAAGCTGCCTGTACAACAGGCCAACGTAGTTACCAAAGCCAACGCCACCGTGCGTATCAACGCCCGCTCGGCCAACGCCGTCAACGCCAGCCACGCCAGCATCATTAATCAGGTGTATGTGGTGAAAGAGTGACGATTAACAATCATTAACAACCTGTGCAATAGCCCTGTATGTACCTTTCCGGCCGGAAACGATAGGGAGGCATATGCTCAGCAATCAACTTAAACTGGCCTGGCGAAATTTGCTGGGGCAGCGCAGCTATACGCTGCTTAATATACTCGGGCTGAGTGTGGGCCTGGCGGGCGGGTTGCTCATTTTTCTGTTCATCCGCCACCACCTGAGCGTTGACCGGCACCACACAAAGTTCGACCGTATTTTTCGCATCACTACCGATCTGCACCTCGATGATGGCTCGGTAGAACCGTATCCCGAAGCGCCGCTGCCGATGGCTGAGGTACTACGTACGGACTACCCGCAGGTGGAACAAGCCGCGTTTCTACGGATGAACCGGTCACTGACGGTTAGCGTCAGACGGCCCGGACGTACCGCGTCTACGCCGTTTCTGGAGCAGGAAAGCACCGCCCTCGTAGAACCCCAGTTCTTCCAGATTTTTGATTATCAATGGCTCAGTGGTAACCCGAAAACAGCCCTAACTATGCCCGGAAGTATTGTACTGACGGCATCCTGGGCAAAACGGTACTTCGGCGACGCCGCCCCTATCGGGCAGGTCGTCAAGCTCGACCACACCATAAACGCTACCGTGACAGGCGTGGTGGCCGATCCCGCCAACCCCACTGATACGCATGTCGGGCTGTTTATTTCCATAGCCACCCATCGGCAATTCAACCCTACGTATGACGCGAAAGACGAGTGGTGGAACTTCAGCAGCACCGACCGGCTGTACGTCACGCTGAAAAATTCCGCTCAGGCCAGTCAACTTGACGCTGCCTTTCCCAAACTGGCCAAAAAACAGTTTGGCGACATGGCCAAGGCGTATGAGTTCCACACCCAACCGCTGGCCGACGTACATTTCGACGTAACGCGCGTTGGCGGAGTTATCCGACGGTCGCTGTTGGTGTCGCTGGGGTTGATTGGCGCGTTTCTCGTCTTTATTGCCTGCATCAATTTCACCAATCTGGCCACGGCACAAGCCTTCCGGCGGAGCAAGGAAGTGGGCATTCGCAAAACCCTGGGTAGTTCGCGGAAGCAACTAGCGGGGCAATTTCTGCTCGAAACCGGCCTGATTATCAGCGTGGCTACCGGGTTGGCCATAGTGCTGACGTGGGTTAGCTTGCCGCTGTTCGGTAGCTGGGTCCGTGTGCCTATTTCATTCCATCCTGATCTAATTATATGTCTGTTTATCAGCGCGTTAATGCTCCTGGTAGTCGTATTGGCGGGGGGCTACCCGGCGTTTGTGCTATCGGGATTTGTCCCGGCGATGAGCCTGCGTGGAACGCTCACCGCAGCAACAACAGGTGGCTATTCAATCCGGAAAGGGTTAGTGGTGCTCCAGTTTGTGGTGTGTCAAGCGTTGCTGGTGGGGTCACTTATCGTGCTTAAGCAGGTGCGGTTCATGCAGCAGGCAGACCTTGGCTTTCAACCCGGCAACGTGCTGACAATCAATCTGCCAATGGCCGAAAAGAAGTCGTGGTCAGCTTTCAAAGACGAGCTAAACCGTTACGCCAACATCAAATCTGTCACGCTGCAGTACCGCCCGCCGTCGTCTAAAGTGATGAATGGCGGCTCCCTTAAATTCGGGGCAAAAATGGACTGGACGCCCTATCCCGTTCGCGAACGGCTTGCCGATGCAGACTACCTCAAAACGTACAATCTCAAGTTGCTGGCAGGCCGGAATATTGTGGAGGGCGATTCCATCCGAGAATACGTTATTAACGAAACGCTACTGCATAAACTTGGCTTCCGCAGGCCGCAGGATGTGTTAGGTAAGCGAATGCAATACTACCTGTCGGCGGTGCCGCTGCCTATTGTGGGTGTAGTGAGGGACTTTCACCAGCGGTCTTTGCATGAACCCATTGGTCCCTGTTTCATCGCTACCTACCCAGCCATGTACCGGCAGGCGGGAATCCGCATAGCGGGGCAATCATCGGTGCGGACGCTGGCTCACATCCGGGCAGTCTGGCAGCGGCTCTACCCAACGGACGTATTTGACTACGAATGGCTGACCGACAACCTAGCTCACTTCTACCAAACCGAAACTACCCTTTCGACACTTACCAACGCGTTTTCCCTCTTGGCCATGCTCATTTGTTGTTTGGGCCTCTACGGGTTGGTTGCCTTCACGGTGGGGCAGCGCACGAAAGAAATTGGTATTCGTAAAGTGCTGGGGGCCAGCGTCTCCGGCATCGTGGCCCTGCTTACCCGCGACTTTGTAAAGCTGGTAATAGTGGGCATCGCCATTGCCTCGCCGCTGGCGTGGTGGGCCATGAACAGTTGGCTGCAAAGCTTCGCCTACCGGGTCGAGATTGGCCCGTGGGTGTTTGTGCTGGCAGGCAGCTTAGGTACATCAATTGCCTTGCTCACAATCAGTTACCAAAGCATTAGCGCCGCCCTGATGGACCCGGTGAAGAGCTTGCGGAGTGAGTAAAAGGGAGTGGCAATAGGAAGTGGCTGCCGTCAACATACTACTACTGACTGCTTTGCGCTACTTTCTGTTCAGTTGGGATCGTTTTTACGTCGCGCTCACGCTCGGTTTGCTCTACATAAACGGCGTGGTCGGCGGGTTCGATCCTGATGCCGAAGTGGTTGGCATAGGCCTGCGTAAACTCAGCTCCGAAGTAGAGAATGGCGGCGGTGTAGTAAATCCAGGTCAGCACCACAATGAGTGACCCGGCGGCTCCATACGACGAACTCGTTCCGGTGGTGTCGATGTAGAGGCCAATGACGTAGCGACCCAGCATAAACAGCAGGGCCGTGAACAGCGCCCCCCAGCGCACGTCTTTCCAGCCAATCTTAGCGTCGGGCAGCACCTTGAAAATCACGCTGAACAAGAGAGCAATAACGGTTGTGCTGATCAGGAAATTGATGCCACTGACTACATATACACTTAAGCCGGGCAACAGTCGGCTCAACTGGCTACCCAATGCCAGTATTAACCCATTGATAATAAACGAAACCAGCAACAAAAAACCCAAACTAACTACCAGCGAGAAAGACAGCAGCCGGTCTTTGATTAGCTTGAGCCATCCCTTCTTGGGTTTGGCTTTCACGCGCCAGATCAGGTTAATCGAATCCTGTATTTCCACAAAAATGCTGGTGGCTCCAATAAACAGCGTACCAATGCTGACCAGCAGGGCCGTGTTGGTTTTGTTCGACAGACTGACGTTTTTGATCATCGTCTGAATCTGCTGCGCGGCTTCATTGCCCACCAGCCCATTGATCTGCCCGAAAATCTGGCCCTGAATGGCTTCCTGCCCCAGAAAAATACTAGCCAGCGACATAACCAGTACCAGCAGCGGGGCCAGGGAGAAGATGGTATAGTAGGCCAGGGCGGCGCTTAGCTTCAGGCCGCGGTCGTCCAGGAAGCCGTTGCCAGCGTCGCCCAGGACAGTCCGGGCGTTGGCGAAAAAACCTTTTTTGACGTTTTGTTCGGTAGTCATCGGCAGAGACGGGTAAAAAATAACGTTTCATCTTGATAACCAGCCGTTGGCCAAAATGTCCTTTCCAACCCATCGACTGACCCGGCTGCATTGGCTGTTTGGCAGCGTCTTACTCAACCTTAACAATTCTTAACGGCCTGTTTGTTAGCAGTATACGTACCTTTCCTACCTGGAAAACGATAGGTATATTATGCTCAACAACTACCTCAAAATCGCTTGGCGGAACCTGCTGACCCGCCGTTTTTATTCACTCCTCAATATCGTCGGACTGGCCGTGGGTATCACATTCGCTGCCCTGATCGGGGCCTATGTCTGGACTGAATATCAGGTCAATACCGGCTTGCGCCACGCCCACCGGCAGTACCTCGTGCAAAGCCGCTGGACCGACGCCAACCAGGGTATGCCCTTAACCACGCTGGCCCCTATGGGCGCGGCCCTGCGGGCCAACTACCCTGCGCTGGTGGCTAACTACTACCGGTTTCACGGGGTCAACGCCACCATCTCGCGGGGTACCAACCACTTCCGCGAGTCGATCCAGATCGGCGACTCTACCCTGCTAACCATGTTTGGGTTTGACCTCCTCCACGGCGACCCGCGCACGGCCCTGATCGCCCCCAACGCCATCGTGATTACGGCCGATAAAGCCCTGAAATATTTCGGCAAAACCGACGTGCTCAACCAGTCGCTGACCGTAGAGACACCGCAGGCCGGTAAGCGCGACTACCTTGTCACGGGCGTGTTAAACGCATTGCCCAACAACTCCGTCTCGCACCTGCTGACCGAGGTCAACGAGGTGTTTATGTCGGCGGGGAGTCTAGCCAGTTTCGGGGCCGATTTCACGGTGTGGGCCAACCCCTACATCGTCACCTACGTGGAGTTACAGCCGGGCGTGTTGCCGGAGCAGTTGCAGGAACCACTGGCCCAACTCATCAGGACCAACACCCCGCCCGAAACGCAAAAAAACCTGACTGCCTACCTCACGTCCCTAACCGATTATTACCGCCAAAGCAACAATGGGCTGGTGGCGCAACTGATCGTGACGCTGCTGGCAGTGGCCGGGTTTATTCTGCTCATGGCCGTGGTCAATTTCGTAAACCTGTCGCTGGGTAGCTCGTCGGGGCGGCTGCGCGAGATTGGGGTTCGGAAGGCCCTGGGCAGCCTGCGCTGGCAGCTTACGGCCCAATTCCTGATGGAAGCCCTAGTGCTCACGGCCATCGCCACCCTGCTATCGCTGGTGTTGTACAGCCTGTTCCGGCCCCTGTTCATAGATGTAGTAGGCAAGCCTATTCCGCCACTCTGGCACCTGCCGGGGCTGTTTTTTTCGGGCCTGCTGGGTCTAATGCTGCTGGTGGGGGGGCTGGCGGGGGGCTACCCGGCGCTGTACCTGTCGGCCTACTCCTCGGTCGATTCGCTCAAGGGCAAGCTGCGGTCTGTGCGGGAGGGGAGCCTGTTCCGGCGGGCGCTCATTACGGGGCAGTTCGCCATTGCTATCGTGGTGTTTGTAGGAGCGGTGATGGTGTCGCGGCAGATCGCGTTTTTCTTTACCAGCGACCTGGGTTTCAGCAAAGAATCCGTCCTCACGGTCTCGTCGCTCCCCCGCGACTGGTCGGCGGCGGGCGTAACCCGGATGCAGGCCGTCCGCGCCGAACTGGGTCGGTTGCCGGGCGTAACGTCGGCGAGTTTATCGTTCGAAATCCCGAACGGCAACGTGGGCAACAGCGCCAACGTATACCGCCCGGGGCAGGACTCGACAAGGGCCGTGAGCATGAAATCCATGACTACCGACGAATCCTTTGCCGGCACCTACGGACTTAAAGTGCTGGCTGGCAGCTATTTCCACCCGGCCGGTGCGCCGCAGGATTCAAGCGGTATTGTGCTCAACCAAACCGCCACCCGCCTGATGGGCTATGCCACGCCCGCCGCCGCCGTTGATCAGCTGGTACGTGTGCAGGGCAGCCCACAACCCCTCCGGGTGCTGGGCGTGGTGCATGATTTTCACGTTGGCACCCTTCACCAAGCCATTGGTCCGGTGGCCATTGGCCACACGCAGAACCTACAGATCTACCGCTTTTTCTCCTTCCGGCTGAGGGGCAACCCGCGCAACGCTATTGCCGCGCTGGAACGCACCTGGCGCACCCGCTTCCCCGACGCACCCTTCGACTATGCCTTTATGGATCAGACACTTCAGAAGCTATACCAATCGGAGCTTCAGTTGGAAAAAGCGGCTTACCTCGCCACGGGGCTAGCCCTGTTTATTGTGCTACTGGGGGTGGTGGGTCTGGTGTCGCTGAGCGTGGCGCGGCGCACCAAAGAGCTGGGCGTCAGGAAGGTACTGGGGGCATCGGTGCCTAACCTGGTGGGCCTGTTTTTAGGCGAATACGCCTGGGTGATCCTGCTGGCCAACGCGCTGGCGTGGCCCCTGGCCTACTGGCTGCTGTCGGGCTGGCTGGCCACCTACGCCTACCACACCAGCCTGACGGCTTCGCCCTTTGCGCTGGTGGCTATCGCGCTGGCCGTCCTGACCAGTATTGTAGTGGCCCTGCAAGTAGCCAAAGCGGCGCTGATGAACCCGGTGAAGGCCTTGCGGAGTGAATAGTACGTTCACAGAAAACTATTCATGTCCAGATCAAGAATGGCCGAGTATGACGTTGGCGTGGTCAAACCGCCATCGCCAAAGCGGTAACGAAGCCACTCGCTGGTTCGGTAATCATACACGAAACCCTCGCGAATACCATACAGATCATCATCAATGAGTTGAATAACCTTACGTAAATCGGCCCGCAGGCCATTGGTATGGCACACCTCGATAATGATGGGTGTTAGCGATTGGGCGTTGTCACGAAGCGAAATATCTGGCACTAAGCTGGCTTTGCCCTCATCCAACATGGTTTCGGGAAGCGGTTCCAGCAGGATCGATTTTTCACGATGATACAAAATGCCAAGTCCCATGGTAAGCAATGAAATCACCCGCTGATGGTCGATGGGTGCCCATACGCCCTGATCTTCATGAACAAATGAGGGGTTAACTGCGGGAAAATACATAGTGGTAATAGTCTTGTTCGCTTATCTAAGGTAGGCGTTTAGGCCGAAAAAAATACACGCTGCTGCTGTTCCCGTTTTTTTGAAAGTCCATTCATAGCATAGAAAGATTACGTTCAACAGGCTGTATTCTCGTGCGTATCATAGCCAAGACTATTTACAAACAATCAATTGGTAGCCAGCCCTATGACGAAGCCCATTGGAAGGTCTTTTTCGTTGTTGTCTTAGACGGCCTCTACTCTGCTTTGGTTTGCATTGTCCGTTCAACTGTCCAAAATCGGACAGACGGGTTTTACATAAAATGCCCTTACAACTACGTAGGGGCATTTTTTTGGCTTGGCACCGCATTTGATCGACATTATCGTATAAAATCAGGATGCCATGAAGCGAGCGTTTTTGGGTGAGTTTGAAGAGATCGTACTGCTCACCGTGGCCGTGCTTTCCGGTGGCGGCGACGAGGCGGCATATGGCGTGACCGTGACGCAGGAAATTGAGCAGAAAACGGGCCGGGCCGTGGGTTTCAGCACCGTGCACACTACGCTGCAACGGCTGGAGGAAAAAGGCTACCTCTCCTCGCAGATGGGCGGGGCCACGGCCGAACGCGGTGGTCGCCGGAAACGGTTTTTTGCCCTCACCGCCACCGGACGAAAAGCCTTGGTAGAGGTGCAGCAGGTACGCGCCCAACTCTGGGAAGCCCTGCCCCCACAAGCGCTGCAACTCATGGGGTATTGATTCCCACTAGCCATGCACCGACACCCGCAACCCCGACCCGTCGGACCGCCGCGCTGGGCTACGTACTTGCTAACGCGGCTGAGCCACCCCGACACCCACGAAGAGGTGCAGGGCGACCTGCTCGAACTCTACGCCCTCTGGGTGCGCACCCACGGGTCACGAAGGGCCAACTGGCTTTACAGCCTCAACGCGCTGAAGCTATTACGGCCTTTTGCCAAACCCAGGTACGTATCCGGTCGGCGTTCCGAGCAATATCCGTCACCTTTCTTTCTTAACCTTGATATGCTTCGCAACTATCTTAAAATCGCCTGGCGGAATCTGGTACGTAGCAAAACGTTCTCGACCATCAACGTGCTGGGGTTGGCTTTGGGTATGGCCAGCAGCCTGCTGATTTGGCTCTGGGTGCAGGACGAACTACGCATCGGCACGCAGTATCCCAGTGCACAACACCTGCACCGGGTGATGGAACACGAAATTGCCGACGGACGCATTGTCACTGACGAAGACACGCCCGGTCTTCTGGCTGATGAGCTTAAGCGCGTCTTGCCCGAAGTGGTCTATGCCGCCAATATGGCGGCAGTGGAAAATGTGTTGATGGCAGGCACCGTGACCACCCGGCAGAAAGGTCTTTACGCGGGGGCCGACTGGTTCCGCCTATACGACGTGCCGCTGCTGGAAGGCACCACGCAAACGGCCAACAGCACCCCCGGCTCAATAGCCATTTCAGAGAACGTAGCAAAGGTGTATTTCGGTGGGGTACAACAGGCGATTGGTAAGACGCTTCGGTTTGATGATTGGCAAGATTGCCGCGTAACGGCGGTGTTTGCCAACCTCCCCGCCAACGCACCGGAGAAATATGACTATGTCCGCAACTGGCAGGACTTCCTGCGTCAGGAGCAATGGCTCACCCACTGGGAAAATTCCGGTCCCACAACGCGGGTACAACTTCGGCCTGAGGCCGACGTAGCGAAGGTCAACGCCAAGCTGAAGACATTTCTGAAAGGCCGCAATAAAGACATCAATGCCAATTTCAACATCGAACTGTTTTTGCAGCCCGAAACAGAAGCGTATCTATACGGGCACTTCCGCAACGGGCAGCGCGACGGCGGGCGCATCGAATACGTCCGCATGTTCGTGGGCGTGGCCGTGTTTTTGCTCCTGATTGCCGCCATCAACTTCATGAATTTAGCCACGGCGCGGTCGGCGAAGCGGGCGCGGGAGGTGGGCGTTCGGAAGGTGGTGGGGGCCGGGCGGGCATCGCTCATCGGGCAGTTTATGGGCGAGACGTTTTTGCTGGCCCTGCTGGCGCTGGGGCTGGCTGTTATTGCCGTAGCCGTGGTGCTGCCATCGTTTAATACACTGACGGAGAAACGGTTGGTTATGCCACTGGCCTCGCCCGAAAGTTGGGCAATGTGGCTCGGGTTGGCGGTGGTCGTGGGCGCGTTGGCGGGTAGTTACCCAGCCCTCTTCCTGTCATCGCTGAGTCCGGTACGGGTGCTAAAAAGTGCCCTACGGGTTGGCGCAGGGGCGCAACAGTTCCGGCGCGGGCTGGTCGTGTTTCAATTTGTGTTGTCGATGGTCATGATCGTGGGTACGTTGGTCATTTACCGGCAGCTACACTACATACAGCAGAAAAACCTCGGCTTCGACCGCGCCAACCTGATCAGCCTCAGCCGCGAGGGAGCACTCATACATCAGTACCAGCAGTTTAAGGAACGATTGTCACAAATGCCCGGCATACAGCAGGTTACGTTCCTGAAATCGAACCCATTATACAACGGTTCTACGTCAGACGGGGTACGTTGGCCGGGGAAAGACCCAACGGTAGCCATTCAGTTCAACAACACCAGCGTTGGCTACGACTTCGTCAAGACAATGAACCTGAAACTCGTGCAGGGCCGCGACTTTTCGCCCGCCTACGGAGCTGACTCAAGCAATTACCTCATCAACGAAGCCGCCGCCCGGCGCATGGGCTTTGCCAATCCGGTGGGTAAGCCACTCACATTCTGGGGTACGCCCGGCACCATCATCGGCGTGCTGAAAGATTTCCATTTCAATTCGCTGCACGTGGCGGTCCGGCCCCTCATCGTTCGATTAATACCTGTAAAGCAACCCGACGCGGGCGTTATCCTGGTGCGCCCCGCCCCCGGCCAAACCGAGCAGGCCTTGCAAAACGCCGAAACGCTCTGGCGCGAGATGAACCCTAAATTTCCGTTCAACTACGGCTTCGTTGATGACGATTTTGCCAGACAGTACCGCAACGAAACCATCGTGGGTACGTTGACAATGGCCTTTGCCTGCTTAGCGATCTTCATCGCCTGTCTGGGGTTGTTCGGCTTAGCGACGTTCACCGCTGAGCAACGGACCAAAGAGATTGGCATTCGTAAAGTGTTAGGGGCCAGCATCACCAGCATTATTGCGCTGTTGAACAAAGAGTTTCTGAAACTGGTGCTGATTGCCGTCGTCCTCGCCTCACCACTGGCTGGATACGTGATGAGCCGCTGGCTGGAAGGCTTCGCCTACCGCATCGAACTAACGTGGTGGATGTTCGCGCTGGCCGGTACGTTGGCGATCTTGATTGCGCTCCTGACCGTATCGTTTCAAAGCCTTAAGGCCGCGTTGGTCAATCCGGTGAAGAGTTTACAAAGCGAATAGGCTATGAAGCCGACCAATGTACCTCAAAACGCTAACCCGATCCCACCGCGCTGGGCGACGTACCTGCTCACGCGGCTGGGCCACCCCGACACCCGTGAAGAGGTTGAGGGCGACCTACTCGAACTATACAGTCATTGGGTCCACACCCTGGGCACTCGCCGGGCCAACTGGCGCTACGTGCTGGCGGTAGTAGGGTTGTTACGACCACTGGCCAAGTCAAAACACGTTCCCGAATACCCATCACCTTTCTTACTCAGCCCCGATATGTTACGCAACTACTTTAAAATCGCCTGGCGGAACCTGTTAAAAAATAAGCTGTATTCGCTCACTACCGTGCTGGGTCTGACAATCGGCCTTATAGCCTGTGGCCTTATAGCTCTGTACATTTACGATGAGTGGCGCGTGGACCGGTTTCATGCCAACGCCGACCGGATTTACCGCGTCGTGACGATTAATCGTTCCAAGGGGCAATCAGAAATGGCTGCTCCCACCACCGGGCGGCCATTGGCCCAAGTCATTCAACGCGAGGTGCCCGGCGTTGAGGCGGTGGTGCCCATCAGGATGACAAAGTTTTCCGTCAAACACGGCAATCAGTATTTCTTCGACAACCAACTGTACGCGGGCGAGGCTTTTCTTAAAGCGTTCAGCTATCGGCTCGTAGCGGGCGACGCCAGGACGGCCCTGCGAGACCCCTATTCGCTGGTATTAACCCAGAGCACGGCCCACAAGTATTTCGGTGACAGCCCGGCCTTAGGCAAAACGCTGCAACTGGCCGACACGCTCACTTTCACCGTAACGGGTGTGCTGGCAGATCCACCGCCTTCGCACATCAATTTTGACGTGCTGCTATCGCTGCCCACGTTCGCTGCCTTGGGTGGTAAAATGGATCAGTGGTTCACGTGGGACCAGTATTGCTACATACTGCTCGACAAGTCTGCCGACCCAACCACCGTTGAGCGGACCATAGCAGCATTACCGATGAAATACAACAGTAGCGAGTACAAAAGCAGCGGCATGTACGTCGAGCAGGTGCTGGAACCCTTGCCGAAAATCTATCTTCACTCCACAGGCGGGGGTATCAACCGACCGGCAGGTAGTGCCAAGCAGCTTTACGTGCTGGGAGCCATTGGGTTATTTCTGCTGTTGCTAGCGGGGGTTAATTTTATCAACCTGACTACCGCGCATCAGGGTGAGCGCGCAAAGGAAGTGGGCGTACGCAAGGCCATCGGAGCCGGTACGTCGTTGTTGATCGCGCAGTTCATTGGTGAATCGCTGCTGTTGGCTCTGCTTGCAGGTGTGCTGGCGTGGGGGGGCGTGGCCCTATCGCTGCCCTTTTTTGACCGGCTGACCGACAAAGTCATTCCTTTCACCCTGCTTATTCAACCCGGTGCACTACTGGCTAGTCTGTTGTTGGTGTTGCTTATCGGAGCACTGGCGGGCTGGTATCCTGCCCTAATCTTGGCACGGTTCCGGCCCGTGGACACGCTGAAAGGGCAGGTCGTCAAGGGCACCAAAGGGGCGTGGGTGCGTCAGGGGTTGGTCGTGTTTCAGTTCACGGTGTCGCTGGTGCTCATCATCAGTACGTTGGTAGCGTCGCGGCAACTGCACTTCATGCAGGGGCAGGCACTAGGCTTCGACAAAGACCGCGTACTGGTCGTGGAGTTGAAAAAGCTCCCTTGGCGGCAGTTCATTGACAACTACGCGACGATCAAGGCACAGTTAATAGCGATACCCAACGTGCAGGCCGTAACGGGCGTAACAGCACTGCCGGGCCGAGCGGGCTGGAACGGGCAGATGGTCTACCCCGAAGGTCGCCCCAAAGAGCAAGCACTGTCGCTAGAAGTGATTCCCGTTGACCACGATTATGTACAGGTGCTGGGCCTGACAATGCGGGCGGGGCGGTCCTACGACGCGCAGTTGGCCGAAGACGTACAGAACGGTGTACTGCTCAATGAGGCCGCCTGCAAAGCGTTCGGCTGGCAACCCACCGAAGCCGTTGGCAAGAAAATACAGACGTCGGGCATGAACGACGGGCGGGTACTTGGCGTAATCGCCGACTTTCATCAGCACGGGTTGCAGCAGGCGATCACGCCGATGCTGACGTTTATTGCCCCCTACGCCTACCGCTATGTGGCACTGCGTTTAGGCCCGCAGGATTTGTCCACGTCAGTAGGGCAGGTGGGTCAGTTCTGGAAAGAGCGCTTTCCCGGCTACGACTTCGATTACTTTTTCTTGGATCAGGATTTCAACAAGCAGTACGAAGCTGAGCAGCGCATCGCGACCCTGTTTCGTGGGTTTGCCGGACTTGCTATTGCCATCGCCTGCATGGGGTTGTTTGCCCTATCAACCTACACTGCTCAGCAACGCACGAAGGAAATCGGCGTCAGGAAAGCGCTGGGGGCCAGCGTCGCGAATATTGTGTCGCTGCTGAGTAAAGATTTTTTGAAACTGGTGCTGGTGGCCATCGTCATTGCCTCACCCCTGGCCTGGTATGCTATGCACCGTTGGCTCCAAGATTTCGCCTATAAGATTGAGATCCGTTGGTGGGTCTTCGCGCTGGCGGGCGGATTAGCTATTACTATTGCTCTGCTCACCGTGAGTTACCAGAGCATACGCGCCGCTTTAATGAACCCGGTGAAGAGCTTACGGAGCGAGTAAATAAGGCAACGGTTACGGTAATTAAAACAGCAGGAGTTGATCAAAGGTGCTGTCAGTATACTGCTTTTGCTCCCAGATAGCATCGGCTCGTTGGCGGGCCTTCTGTAACAGAAAAGAAGCCATAACGCGCCGCAGTTCCAGCAAATCCTCGTCGGGAATCTGCCGGGAAAAGACCTTCAGCAGTTCGGCCTGTACGTTTGTTAGAGGGGGTTGTAGCATCGCTTTTTTTGGTAGAACAAACCATTGGCCTTTTCAATTCCTATCGCTTATGCTGCCTCAACGCGCTACACCTCAGTTACCAGAGCATACGCGTCGCGCTGATGAACCCCGTGAAGAGCTTGCGGAGCGAGTAAACTGTCCGACTAGTGTCCAAAAACGGACAATTGGCACAGTACATTTTCACACAAAATCGCCGTTTCTAGCTTAGAAACGGCGATTTTGTGTTTGTGGCCGTTGATTTGCTCAGCAAAGATGGAAGTAATATACCAGCCATGAAACGGACGTACCTGGGGGAGTTTGAAGAGATCGTGCTGCTGCTTGTGGCGGCCCTCGACGGCGAAGGCTACGGCTTGGGCCTCACCCACAAAATCAATGAAGAAACCGACCGCGCCGTGCGGCTCAATCAGGTACACGCGGCCCTGCACCGCTTGCAGGAGAAGGGCATGGTGGCCTCGCGCCTCGGCGAACCTACGCCCGAACGCGGCGGACGACGCAAACTACTCTTTACTGTTACGGCCTACGGCTACCGTACCTTACAGGACATCCAAGCTATGCGGGCGCAACTCTGGAACAACGTACCGGCCAACCCTACGCTCTCTATCGCATGAAGCCCGCACCCAAGCCCCCACGCCTCGCCGACCGGCTGCTCGAATGGATGGTGGCCCCGCACCGACTGGAAGCCATTCAGGGCGACCTCCACGAAGAATTTGCTTATCAGGTTGGGCGCATGGGCCTGCGCCGGGCGCGGTGGCGCTACTGGCGCGACCTGCTGGGCTTTGCACGGCCCTGGGCCATCAAACGCCAACCCACCGATTATTCGTCACCCTTTTTTCTTCATCCCGACATGCTCAGCAACTACGTCAAAATCGCCTGGCGCAACCTGGTTCGCCAAAAATTGTATAGCCTCATCAACCTCTCCGGCCTGGGCCTGGGCCTGGCGGCGTCGGTACTGATTTTGCTCTGGGTGCAAAACGAACTGAGCTTCGACAGCTACCACCACAAGGCCGACACAACCTACCGCGTCACCAACACGCTGAAGGTGTCGGAAGAACCTTGGGTCTGGTCTAGTTCGCCGCTTATTCTGGGCGACCTGGCCCAACGACAGATTCCGGGCGTAGAACGTATTGCGCGGTTTAAGAAGCCCTGGCAGCCGGTCAGTTTTCGGGTGAATGAAGCAGTTTTCTACGAAGAGAACAGCGCCATCATCGACTCCACCTGGTTTGCCTGTTTCGACTATGAGTTTCTGGCGGGCAATGCCGCCCACGCCCTCGACGAGCCGGGTAGCCTGGTCCTGACCGAAACCAAAGCTCGCACCTGGTTTGGCGATCCGCAGGCTGCCTTGAACAAGACGGTGCTCATGGACACCACCCTGCTTACAGTGCGGGCCGTGGTGCGTACCAACCGGCCCAACTCCAGTTTCCGCTACGATGTGCTGGTGCCCATTGCTGCCTCGTTCCGGTCGGCCGAAGACCGGAAGAACGATCAGGATTGGAATAACTTCAACTACCAACTGTTTTTGCAGCTCAAACCCGGCACCTCGGCTACCAACGTAGGCCAGCAACTCACGCAGTTCTACCGGGCTTACAAAAAAGATTCTACCCTCACAGCCAGCCTATTACCTCTCACGGCCATTCACTTCGACACCTCGTTTCAGTCTGACGAATTGCCCAAAGGTAGCCGTAACACCGTCTGGATGCTGGGGCTGGTGGGCTTGGTTATCCTGGTCATTGCCAGCATCAACTACGTAAACCTGTCTACGGCTCTGGCCAGTCAGCGGGCCAAAGAAGTAGGCGTGAAAAAGATCATTGGCGCCGGGCGGGGTGCGTTGTTCGGGCAGTTCATGACCGAATCGACCCTGCTCACGGTCATGGCGCTGGTGCTGGCCCTGGTGCTGATTGCGCTTGGCCTACCCCTGTTCAATGACTTCACCGACAATCAGTTTTCGCTCGATTTGGGTAACGGTATGCTTTGGTTGCTGCTCCTGGGGAGCGTAGCGGTGACGGTGCTGCTGTCGGGTGTGTACCCGGCGGTGTTGCTCTCGTCGCTGCTGCCAGTGAAGGTATTGAAGGGCAGCAACGTGCTGAACATGGGCAACGCCCGTTTCCGCCAGGGGCTGGTGGTAACGCAGTTTGTAGCTTCTATTATTCTGATAATCAGCACGCTGATCATTTTTCAGCAGCTGCGTTTTGTGCACAGCAAGGACCCCGGCTACGGACGCGAACACGTCTTTTACATGCAGCTTCCCTATAGCAAGACCATGTCTAACACCCACGCCCGCGACGTGCTGAAACAACAACTACGTGAGTTGAGCGGCGTGGCGGGCGTAACGTCGGCTAACCAGCCCATTATTAACAATATGAGTAGCCATAGCGGTAGCCTGAAATGGGCCGCCAAACGCGACGATTTTACGCCCACCGTGGCCCAATTTTCGGTCGAACCCGAAATGCGGACGGTGTTTAACCTGAAATTGGCAGAAGGCCGCTGGTTTGAGCGTGGTAAGCGACTCGATACGGCCAACGTGATTCTGAACGAAGCCGCCGTGAAGTCGCTGGGGCTGAAGGCTCCTGTGGTGGGGCAGTGGTTTGAGTTTCAAAGTCGGCGGGGGCAGGTTATTGGTGTAGCGAAAGATTTTCACTTCAAGAGTCTGCACGAGAAAATCGACCCGATGGTGCTCTTCAACGCGCCGGGCTGGCATTCGTACATCTTCACCAAAGTGAACCCCGGCGCCACCGAACACGTACTGGCCGACGTGGAACGCATCTGGAAAGCCAGCTACCCCGACAAGCCGTTCAAATACTCCTTTCTAGACGACAGCTTTGCCCAGTTGTATCAAAGCGAGCAAAAAGCGGGTCAGTTATTTAACGTCTTTGCGGGTATTGCCGTGCTGATCTCGTGCCTGGGTTTGTTTGGCCTGGCCACATTCTCGGCTGAGCGCCGCAACCGCGAAATTGGGGTACGCAAAGTGCTGGGAGCCAGTGTACAGAGTATTGTGGCCTTGCTCAGCAAAGACTTCGTCAAGCTGGTGCTGGTGGCTATTGTAATCGCCTCGCCCCTGGCCTGGTACATCATGGACCGCTGGCTACAGGCATTTGCTTACCGAGTCAACATGCCCTGGTGGGTCTTTGGGCTGGCGGGTTTGCTGGCGGTGGTAACGGCCCTGCTCACGGTCAGTTTTCAGAGCATCCGCGCCGCCCTGATGAACCCCGTGAAGAGTTTACGGAGTGAGTGAAGGAAGCCACAGTCTCAATTGAATACGTCGCCGAGCGGGCATTCGATAGTGGTGACGGGGTCAACCACCGTATCGTTTTCTGAGAAGAAACGATACTTGCCAAAAGCTGAATAAACTGAAATAGCTTGAAAACTAGGAAGCACCAACCAACACGACTTAACGCCTGCATTGAAGTACCGCTCAAACTTTGCAATGATCTCAGCATCTGACTGGGACGGAGAAACGATCTCAATAACCGTTAGCGGCATCTCAGTCATTGATGTAACGTCGTGGAAAAAGTCGATTTGGAGCTTAGGATAAATCGCAATGTCAGGTACTGTGTCAGGCCGTTCCGGCATCGTCACGTTCAATTCCGACAAGACCGTGAAGTCCTTGCGATAGCGATAATCTAAACTGACAAGTAGATTTTTTTAGACATAGGCGTGATTCAACGTGGGCATAGGTTTACCTCGCTCTGTTTCGTAGTCTGATAGTTGTTCGATTATCGCTTCCATAACTAGTCGTGTTTTGTCAAATATACTGAAAAGTAAAAGTTGACCTCCTGTTTCCTAACACGTTAACTATTTCCAACCCAATTTTCAACCCATGAAACGCCTCTTTTTAGCCGCCGCACTTACCCTGAGTTCCTATGCGCTTTACGCGCAAACGGCCCTGACTGCCAATGAAGCCTACAAGTACTTGCAAGGCGAACGGGGCCGTGCCTCGAGAGTCGTTGGTGACGCTGCCATGGTACCGCCCGACAGTCTGAACAAAGCCGAACAGATTCTGAATGAGGCGCTTGTCTATTACAACCGGCCCGACGTGCAGGCATTGGCCAGCACCGATATCTATCTGAAAGCCCGCAAATATGACATCCTGCGCGACCGCACGCTGGTTCAACTTAAAGCTGGTCGGGATGAGGACGCGCTGGCGTCGCTTACCGAGTCGATGGAGGAAAATAAGGGCCGCGCCTGGATCTTCGACGACATCGACGACAACCCGGCCTTTGCCCGGTTTCAGGCACTGCCTGCCTACCAAAAACTGGGCGGCTCAGTGCTGCACCGGGTGTTCAACTCGAAGGCCCTGGCCACAACCTACAAACCCAACCTGACCGACGCCGAAAAGGTAGCAGGCCTTTCGAAGCTATGGTCGGAGGCCAAATACAACTTTGTTTATTTCGACCACCTGCCCGCCCTGGACTGGGATAAACTCTATCTTGAGTACATCCCTAAAGTGCAGGCTACCAACAGCACCGTGGCTTATTATCGTGTGCTGAAGCAGTTTTACGCCCAACTCCACGACGGCCACACCGACGTGTGGGCGGCAAGTCCGGCATTGGCCGATTCGGTGAGCGCCCGGCCACCCATCACGGCGCAACTGGTTGACGGGCGGGTGCTGGTGCAGTTGGTGCGGCACGACAGCCTGCAACGCACAGGCCTGGTGCCCGGCCTGGAAATCACGCAGGTAGATGGTGTGCCGGTGGTAGACTACGCCAACCGCTACGTCCGGCCCTACCAAAGCGGTTCGACCACCCAAAACGTGGACGTGCAGACGTATGCCTACAACCTGTTGCGGGGACCAAAAGATCGCCCCGTGACCATTCAGTTTCGCGATAAAACAGGCAAGCTATTTAGCCGGACACTGCCCCGCACCGGCTACGGCAGGCTAACGCCCATACCGGCGTTTGTGCACCGTACGCTACCCGGCAACATCGCCTACGTGCAGCTTAACACCTTCGAGAACCCGGAGGCGTTCACCAAGTTCAAAGCGGCTTTCGATTCCATCAGCACCAGCAGCGCCCTCATTCTCGACGTGCGGCTCAACGGCGGCGGCAGCAGTGGCGAAGGCTGGAACATACTGGGCTACCTGACCGACAAGCCCTTCCGCATCGGGAAGTCGTCGTCACAGCTATACAGTCCCGTGCGGCGGGCGTGGGGTGAGGGCGTGAAATTCGAGACGGTCAGTGCGCCGGAGCCTACCTGGCGGGCTAACGGTGAGCGGCTGTATACCAAGCCTGTGGTGGTGCTGATCAACGGCATGACGTTTTCGGCGGCGGAAGATTTTGCCCTGGCGTTCGACCTGATGAAGCGGGGTGCGCTCATTGGCGAACCAACCGGCGGCAGCACCGGCCAACCCCTCTCGTTCGCGCTACCAGGGGGCATCATGGCCCGCGTCTGCACCAAACGCGACACCTACCCCGACGGCACTGAATGGGTAGGCAAAGGCATTCAGCCCGTCGTGTTGGTACACCCCACCATTGCCAACGTTCAAGCTGGCCGCGATGCGGTGCTGGAAGTCGCCCTCAATCATTTAAAAACAGCGAAATAGAGTTATAGGAAGAATATACTGGCGTTTAGATCCATGATTCTGCCATAATCAAAGCTTTCTTGTCAAAGCGGTTCAACAGCGTTTTGACAAGAAAGCTTTGGATCAGTAGTGATAGCAAACAATGTGTTCATAATCTTGTTGTGAGTTGGCAACTGTAAACCGAATCTACTATGGCTAGTAAGTGGTTAATTTTTCTGATTTGCTGGCTTCAAATTGTTTCAGTAGTTGCTCAAGAAAGGCCTGATTTTCTCATAAAACCACATAGTAAGGCGGCACTTAGAATTGACTATAAGTATAACAACCAGCCAAGAAAACTATTTGCGGCAACAGCTTGCGTTTTTCCTTATAACGATTACCTTAGACTGGATGATTCTCTTCAAGTGGGAAGCGGATCTAAAATAATCACTTATAATGTTTCTTCTCCACAACGTGGTCTGTTTTTAATTGATGGACAGGGCGGCTTAATTTACCTTATACCTAATGACACATTAACTATACAGATAGACCTGAGTAAAAGCAATCCATTGATTTCATATAAATTTATTGGCAAATATGCTTCTATTAATCAATATTATTTTGATCAGGCAAAAGCTCTCAATGGCATCCCGTCTTTTATGAATGCATTAATCGCCAATAATGCACCGTCAATAACAAAGTATAAGCAACAAAAAGATTCATTGCTAAAAGTGGAGTATAACTATTTTTACGGCTATGTTAAAGAGCATAAACTACCTGTATGGTTCCTCAGAGAAGAAGAGCGACTAATACGCTATACCGATGCTGCATTAAAAGTAAATACGGTAAATTATAGGGAGTTTATTAAAATGGACAAACCTAATTCTGAACCAACTAACTATTATGATTTTATTACCCCTGACCTTTTAAACAATAGCCAAGCAGCTCATATTGAGGAATATCAACGCTTTTTACGAGATTACTTTTACAGACTCTATTTTAGACAAAAAGCAGTTAGTAACCCTGTAGATTTGTTTCCAACACTAGCAGCTAATAAGCTGTCTGGATTAGCTTGGGAAGTATTTATGGCGCGTCTAATAGACGAATTAATGGCAAGTATGCCTACTCACGGCGAAAAGTTATTGAAAAGCTCTCTTTCAAAGTTTGTGAATAAGAAGTGGTTAATCGATCTCGATTCTTTCTACAAGGATGCTTATACACTTAAACCTGGTCAATTAGCTCCAAATTTTGCATTAGAAAATAAACTAGACTCTTTGGCTTACTTAAACGACTTTCGAGGTCAAATTATTTACCTTAGTTTTTGGTTTACAGGATGTGCACCTTGTCGTCAAGAAATGCCGTTAGAGAATGATCTGGTTAATTATTTTGATGGTAAACCTGTAAAAATAATTAGCATTTGTGTCAATAGTTCACGTTCAGACTGGGCAAAGGTTAGTAAATTGTATAATTTACAGACTGTTAATTTGTATGCTAATGATTCGTGGGCTAAAACGCTAATCAGTAAATACAATATAAAAGCCTATCCGCATTACGTTTTGATTGATCGAGCTGGTAAGGTTGTCAGAAATAATTGTGAAAAGCCAAGTAGAAATGCTAAACTAGCAATAGAAGCACTCTTGAAAGACTGAACAATAACCGTGCTGGTACACCCCACCGTAGCCGACATCCAAGCGGGCCGCGATGCGGTGCTGGAAGTCGCCCTCAATCATTTAAAGACAGTGAAATAGGGCTGGAGGAAGTTATTTCGCAGGAAAACGGTTGAAGCCAATTCAGCACTAACTAACCGCGTTTTTTCATACTGGTTTAACCAACAAGTAATCCATTTTTAACGGCCAGAGTAATCGTCAATGCTACCTTTCAGGCAAAAAGAGGTAGTTATGAAAACGTTTGTACATATCTTATTGCTGGTACCCGGCCTGAGCTTTGCCCAGCCTGATAGTCTGGCGCCACAACGCTCGGTGATCCCGCCCCGGCCACCGGCTGATACGCTGAAGCCAATTGAGTTCCGGGAGATTCCGTACCAGTATACTACTTCCAGCACCAACACGTACGGGGGCCACCGGCGCACGTCCTACAGCACCCATACGGGCATTCACCGCATCTACACCTACGACGGCATCGACGTGGTAGACCCCGAAACGACGCTTTGGCCTACCCTATTGGCGGTAAATGACCCCGACGTGGCGCGGCTTCGACAGGAATACAGCACTATAAAGGCCAACCAGGCAACCGCCGTGACAATGGGCACCGTGCTAATGGTACCCGGCCTGATCATGATGGGCGTGGGCCTGGCTCAAAACAGAGAATACCGCAACCTGGTGGCTAAACAGAACGCTGCCTACTACAGCCTACCTACCACTACCTACGTCACCAAAAATTGTGATCGCTGGGGCGGTAGCACAAACAGTCAGGGTGTCTACTTCTGGACGTGTGCCACAGACCCATCCATTACTTATACGGGCAACTACCCGCCCCTGTCAGTGCAGATACCCGTTACAACCACCCCCGCCCGCCCGACTTCCACGCCCGTTACGGTATCAGACGGTAAGGGGCTGATGATTGCCGGTTTGGTGTCTACGCTAATCGGGACCATTGTCTTCTATTCATCGCGGGGCGACCGGTCGGGCACATTTTTGCGGGCGGTGCAGTATTACAACCGGGCGCTAAAGCAGCCCATATCCTGGCAACTCTTACCCTATTCCAGCTTTGGCACTGCCGGGCCAAGCATTGTAGTTCGGTTCTGATTCTCAGGCTAGTGAAGCCGTACCATTTCGGACGAGATCTTGTCCATTTTCGGACAAGCTACTACATTAAAAAGGCCGTTTCTTAGCAGGAAACGGCCTTTCTGGCGCTGGCACGGGTGTTGAGACTTGTTGGAAAAAGCAAGAGGCAAGAAGTGAGAAGCAAGAGACAAGATTCTTCTAGCGGCATCTTGTTTCTTGCTTCTCACTTCTTGCCTCTTGTTTCTCACCTCTTGTTTCTTAGTAGCCCCATGCTCCACAACTACGTCAAAATCGCCCTGCGGAACCTGCGTCGTTCGCCGCTGTATAGCCTGCTCAACATGGGTGGGTTGGCGTTGGGCATGGCCTGCTGCCTACTCATCGCCCTCTACGTGGCCGACGAATGGCGCTACGACCGGTTTCATGCCAATTACCCCAACATATACCGCGTTTGGGAAAAACAAAAGCAGGCCGACGGCCTTTTCGACGTAGCCGTGACCCCTGGTCCGCTGGCACCCGCGCTGGCGAAGGATTTCCCCGACGTGGTGCAGACCACCCGCGTAGGGCGCTGGGCGGGGTTGTTAACCCAGGGCAAACAGTCGCTGGAGGCCGAGCAGATGCTGATTGTTGATTCCTCCTTCTTCAGCCTGTTCAGCTTCCCGATGCGGCTGGGCAATGCCAAAACGGTCTTTAAAAATCCCGATGAAGTCATTTTCAGCGAAGCCATGGCCGAGCGGTTTTTCGGCAAAGATTGGGCAAAGATGGCTCTGCTGGGGCGCGTCATCACCTTCAACGGTAAGGATAACCTCACACTGACGGGCATTGCCCAAAACCCACCCAGCCAGTCCAGCATTCAGTTCGATGTGCTATTGCCCTACAAGTGGCTGGAGAAAAATGACGAATGGAGCAAAAAATGGAATGGTAACAGCTACCACACTTACGTGCAGCTACGGGCCAATGCCACAGGCGCGGCCACTAACCCGACGGCCTTTGCCGACAAGATAAAAGACGCGCTGAGCCGCTACGACAAGGGCAACGACAAGCAGCTTTTCCTGCAGCCCCTGGCCGACATTTACCTGCGCTCTACCTTTTCATTCGAGACCGACTGGGGCAAGCGCAGTAGCATTGGCTACGTGCGTCTGTTTGTGGCCGTGGGGCTAATTGTGCTGCTCATTGCCATTGTTAACTTCATCAACCTGGCTACGGCGCGGGCCTCGCAACGCGCCAAAGAAGTAGGCGTGCGCAAAGTGGTTGGGGCGCAGCGTGGGGCATTGGTAGGGCAGTTTCTGGGCGAAGCCGGACTGGTCACGGCTGTGGCCCTGGGGCTGTCGCCGGTGCTGGCCGAGGTGTTGTTACCCCTCTTCAACGACGTGGCTGCCAAGACGTTGGTGATTCCGTATCAACTACCCATTTTTTGGGGTGTATTGATTGGTATTCTGGTGCTGGTCAGCCTGTTGGCAGGGTTGTATCCGGCGTTTGTGCTGTCGTCGTTTAAGCCAGTGCGGGTGCTGAAAGGGGCCGTGGTGGGACAGTCGGGGCGCGGGTTCAGGCAGGGGTTGGTGGTGGGGCAATTTGTGCTGGCAACAGTCCTGATTATTGGCACACTGGTCATTTACAGGCAATTATCATTTATTCAAAACGCCCGGCTCGGTTTCGACAAGTCGCAGTTATTGTACGTCCGGCTCAAAGGCGATCTGAAATTCAAGGCGTGGCCCTTCCAACAGCAAGTTCGTCAGTTACCAAGCGTGGCACAGGCATCGCTGGCTACGGGCAACCTGGTTGATGTGGCCAACGGGGGCACTGTGGAGTGGGAAGGGCAGGCACCCAAAGACGAGTTCCTGATCACGAACATGAATGTAGATGATCAGTTTATGACCACCACAGGCATGTCGCTAGCCTCAGGGCGGAATTTTTCGGCGCGAATCCCCGCTGATACGTCGCGGGTGATGGGATCGTATTTGATCAACGAAACAGCGGCTAAGCGGATGGGCTACACAGCCGAGTCGGCACTGGGTAAACGGGTGAAATTTTGGGGCGTGACGGGCAAGATTGTGGGGGTACTGCGTGACTTCCATTTCCGGCCGCTACGGGTGGCTATCGAGCCGTTTATTTTCCGGTTTCAGCCCACCAACCCCTATTTCAACCTGCTGGTGAAAACCCGGCCCGACAACGTGCCGCGCACCATTGCCGCCCTAACTAACCTCTACAAAAAAGCCGACCCGGCCAACCTTTTCGCCTATGGTTTTGTGGACCAGGATCTGGACGCGCAATACCGGTCTGAGCAGCGCACGGGACGTATTATCCTGTATTTCTCGGTGCTGGCCATTTTAATTTCCTGCCTTGGTCTGTTTGGCCTGGCTGCATTTACCGCCGAAATCCGCACGAAGGAAATTGGTGTACGGAAGGTGCTAGGGGCGTCGGTGGGCAGTATTGTGGCCCTGCTCAGCAGCGATTTTCTGAAACTAGTGATCATCGCTATTGTCATTGCCAGCCCGCTGGCGTGGTGGGGCATGAGCCGCTGGTTGCAGGATTTTGCCTACAAAACTGACCTCGGCTGGGGCATTTTTGCCGGGGCCGGTGCGCTGGCGGTGGGCGTTGCCCTGCTCACGGTGAGCTTCCAGAGCGTCAAAGCCGCCCTGGCCGACCCGGTGAAGAGTTTGAGAACGGAGTAAAACCTAAACGACTATGTCCTATATCGCTATTCCTATCCCCAATATTCCTGGCAAGCAGGAGATCGAAATCGAGGTAAGTATCAACGGGCAAAAGCAGGCCCTGCACTACCGCGTCGAGCTATTCTACTGGTCCGACTGCCGCGTTCCGACTTTCGACCGGGTGGCGTGCATCCGCGAGATGCTATCGGGCTATGACCAGGACTGGTCGCTGTATTACATCGGCGAACCCACCGACGATTTTGTGCCCATCACCTTCGTGCGCAAAGAAGACCTCGCCATTCAACGGCAACTTCGGCAGCTAGCTTAATCCACTGATATACCTCGCGTTATGATTAAAAACTACATCACCATTGCCCTGCGCAACCTCCGCAAGAATGGGGCCTACGCCTTCATCAACATCGCGGGGCTTGGCCTGGGTTTGGGCTGTGCGTTGTTGCTGTTTGCCCTGGTGCGCTACCATTACCGCACCGACAAACACCACAGCAAATTCGACCGCATCTACCGGTTTACGTCGGCCTCTCACTCACCCGATGGCGACTTTTATTCTACCGGTGTGCCTTATCCGTTTGGCAACGCCCTGCGCACAGACCACCCGGAAATTGAGCACGTGGCGATGCTGGAGGAGCAGGAAGAACCAACGGTGATGGTGCCGGGAACCAAAGGGGAGATAGACCGGAAATTCAAGGAGGACAATGCCAAAGGAGCCTACGCCGAGCCATCCTACTTCCAGATTTTCGACTATACCTGGCTAGCCGGTGGACCCACTAACCTGGCCGGGCCAAACACGGTGGTACTCAGCGCGAAGCTGGCAACTAAGTATTTCCGCACTACCAACGCAATAGGCCGGACGGTTACCCTAAACGGACGCATTCCGGCGCGGGTGGTTGGCATCTTCACCGACTATGCCGATAACACCGATTTCGCTTACGAATTCATTGGCTCGTGGGCTTCGATGAAGGCCGTACGAGGAGGTGACCCGCTGGACGAGGATTTCGGTAATATTAATAGCAGCACCTTATGTTTTGCCCTGCTCAACAGCCGCTATAGCGTGGCTAACTGGAACCACGATGCGGCGGCTTTTTTGCGCAAACACAACACCGAACGAGCCAAAAAAGTGGTCTACCTCATCCAGTCGTTGGGCGATATTCACTTTGCAACCGCTTATGACGGGGTGGACAAAAACCTGATCCTGTCGCTGTTTATTATCGGCCTGTTTTTGGTCATCACGGCCTGCATCAACTTTGTGAATCTAGCCACGGCGCAGGCGCTGAATCGCGCACGCGAGGTGGGCGTGCGCAAGGTGCTGGGCAGCACACGAGGGCAACTGCTGGGTCAGTTTATGGGCGAAACAACTCTGATTGTAGCCTTGGCTTTGCTGGTAGCAATCGGCGTATTCAGCTACGGGCTATCGTTGGTGCAAACGTACCTGCACGGTGTCTTCAGGTTCACGTTTGACTATACGCCCTCGGTAGTGGCCTGGCTTACACTGCTGGTAGTGGGCGTCATTCTGCTGGCGGGGCTGTACCCGGCCCTTGTGTTGGCGGGTTTTCGGCCTGTGGTGGCCCTGGCGGGCAAAATCATGACGCAGCGAGCGAACGGAACGCCACCTGGTGGTTTCACCGTGCGGCGCGGGTTGGTGGTAGCGCAGTTTGCGATCTCACAGATGCTCATTATCGGGCTGGTTGTGGTGACTAATCAGTTGCACTACATCCAGTCGAAAGATCTTGGGTTTCGGAAAGAGGCAATCATGACCATCGGTTTGCCTAACGTACCCAGCCAGGATGTGGCCAAAATGAGCACGTTTCGCAATCTGGCCATGGCCCTGCCCGACGTGGCAAAGTTCAGCTATTCGATGAGCGGCGCACCGCAGGCAGACTGGATCAATTCAGGACAAATTAACTACGACAATCGTCCCGATGAGGCGCGGTTTAGCTCCCAGCGAAAGTCGATTGACGCCAATTACGTAGACCTGTTCGGCCTGACGCTTGTGGCCGGGCGTAACCTTGCCCCGTCAGACACCGCCCGCGAAGTTCTTGTCAATGAAACCTTTGTCCGAAAACTGGGTATTAATGATCCCACTCAGGTGCTAGGTAAGATGCTGCACAACGTAACTCGTACCCGCCACCTTGAGATCGTGGGCGTTGTCAAAGATTTCAACCAAACCGACCTCAAAAATGCTATTGAGCCGCTGTTTATGACAACGCAGGCCAATAACTATTTCAGGGCTAACCTACAATTGAGAACCGCTGCCTACCAGCGTGTGATCAAGCAGCTGGAAGCTGCCTATAACCAGGTGTATCCCGACAATTATTTTGCTCATCAGTTCGTCGATGATCAGATTCAAGCGCGGTATCAGGAAGAGCAGACGATGGGGCGGCTGGTGAATTTTTTCGCCGCCGTGGCCCTGTTTATTGGCTGCATGGGTCTCTACGGGCTGGTGCTCTTTATGGTGACCCAGCGAACCAAAGAAATTGGCGTGCGCAAAGTGCTGGGGGCTAGTGTGGGCAGCATTCTGTGGCTACTCAACCGCGAGTTTGTCCGGCTTATTGTCATTGCGTTTGCGGTGGCGGCACCCGTGGCCTGGTATGTCATGCGTGGTTGGTTGTCGTCATTTGAGTACCGAATTCTTATTGGCCCGGCCATCTTCGGCTCATCGCTGCTTATCACAGTCCTGGTGGCCACATTAACCGTTGGCTTTCAAAGTATTCGGGCCGCGTTGATGAACCCGGTAACCAGTTTACGAAGTGAATAAGCCGTCGTCAATTGCTAGATAAACCTGCTTTCTCACCTACTATCAGCTATGCTCCGAAACTACATTACCATCGCCCTGCGTAACCTCCGCAAGAACGGAGCCTATGCGCTCATCAACATCACGGGTTTAGGCCTGGGCTTGGGCTGTGCACTGCTGATTTTTGCCCTGGTGCGTTACCATTACCAAACCGACCGGCACCACGCCCGCGCCGACCAGATTTACCGGATCACCACCAAATTTAAATTGCCCGACGGCGATTTTTACACGCCCGGCGTACCCTTTGTCTTCGGTAAAACCCTCCGCACCGACTACCCCGACATTGCGCAGGTAGTCATGCTCGACGAGTGGGAAGAGCCGATGGTGGCCGTGCCGGGCATTGGGGGTACGGAAACAAAATTCAAGGAAAAGCACGCGAAAGGGGCCTTCGTGGAACCAGGCTTTTTCAAACTCTTCGACTACACCTGGCTGTCGGGTGGTCCGGCAGAATTAGACCAGCCGGGTACGGTGGTGCTGGAGGCTAACCTGGCCAGGCAGTATTTCGGCACCGAGAATGCTGTGGGCAAAACCCTGAAACTGTTAGCGCGTTATCCCGTTCGGGTGGTGGGGGTCTTCGCCAACTACCGCGACAACACCGATTTCGGCTACACCATTATGCCCTCCTGGGCGTCGGAAGAGGGGGCTGCCGGCACAAAACTGCCCACCGACTTCGGCAATACCAACAGCAGTACGCTCTGTTTTGTGTTGTTTAATGAGCGGTTTACCGCCGCCAACTGGGCGCAGCAGATGCCCGTTTTCGTGAAGAAGCACAAGACCAAAGAAGCCATTAACGTAGTCTTTTTCCCCGCCCAAAAACTGGCCGATATTCACTTCGCCACCGACTACGGCGGGGTGAGTCGGGGGCTGCTGGCGTCATTGCTGGCTATCGGCTTGTTACTGATTGGTACGGCCTGCATCAACTTCGTGAACCTGGCCACGGCGCAGGCGCTGAATCGCTCACGCGAGGTGGGCGTCAGGAAAGTGCTGGGCAGCACACAGGGGCAGCTATTTAGTCAGTTTATGGGCGAAACCGCCCTGATTGTCCTCCTGGCAACGGGGCTGGGCCTGCTCATCTTCAGCTATGGGCTGCAACTGGCGCAGGTGCACCTACATGGTGCCTTTAAGTTTACCTTCTATTTCGAGCCGTCGGTGCTGGTTTGGCTGGGGCTATTGCTGGTTGTAGTGGTGGGGTTGTCGGGGTTGTATCCGGCCCTGGTGCTGGCGGGGTTCAGGCCGGTAGTAGCCCTGGCGGGGCGGCTCACGTCGCGGCAGGTGGGTGGCGGTTTTAGCGTACGGCGCGGGCTGGTGGTGACGCAGTTTGCCATCTCGCAGGTGCTGGTGATTGGGCTGGTGGTGGTAAGCAGTCAACTCAGCTACATCCGCAACAAAGATCTCGGTTTCCGCCAAAACGCGATCATGACGGTTGAAGTACCCAATGACCCAACCAAGCTGCAAACCTTTAAGCAGCAGGTGCAGGCACTACCCAGCGTACAAAAATTCAGCTACTCCATGAGTGGGCCACCACAGTCGGGTAATGTGAGCCACACCACGTTTCGTTACGACACGCGCCCGGAAGAGGAAAAATGGCAGCTGCAACAGATGTACTGCGACGCTGACTACCTGGGTCTGTACGACCTCAAACTACTGGCGGGCCGCAACCTGCAACCGTCTGACACCGCCCGCGAAGCCCTTGTCAACGAGGTATTTATGCACAAAGTGGGTGCCAAAACCCCCGCCGAGGTGCTGGGCAAGATCATTCATAATAACGGGCACAACATGGAAATTGTGGGTGTGCTGAAAAATTACAATCAGCAGCAATTAAAAAGTGCTATCAACCCTCTGTTTGTAAGTACGCAGGCCAACCGATATTACAACGCCAACCTACAGGTGCAAACAGGCAATTTTCAGCAGGTGATCGGGCAGTTGGGGGCTATTTATAACAAGGCCTATCCCGACAGCTATTTCGAGAGCCACTTTGTGGATGATCAGATTGAAGCGAGCTACCAGGAGGAGCAAACCATGGGTAGCCTTGTGAACTTCTTTGCCGCCGTGGCCCTGTTCATTGGCTGCATGGGGTTGTATGGCCTGGTGCTGTTTATGGTGTCGCAGAAGACCAAAGAAATTGGCGTACGGAAGGTACTGGGTGCCAGCACAGGCAGCATTTTGTGGCTGTTTGGGCGGGAGTTTTCGCGGCTCATTGCCGTGGCGTTTGTGCTGGCCGTACCTGTGGCTTGGTGGGTGATGAGCGGCTGGCTCCAGACGTTTCAATATAAGATCACCCTTAGCCCCGGCATCTTCGCGCTGGCGTTGCTGGCCACCGTTGTGGTTGCCGCGCTGACGGTGTCTTTCCAAAGCATCCGCGCCGCGCTGATGAACCCGGTGAAGAGCTTGCGAAGTGAGTAAACCTATAAGGTCCTGTAGACCTGATAGGTTGTACTACAGCAGTTTACGCTGATGCAACCTATCAGGTCTACAGGACCTTATAGGTTTAAAAACTGCGCTAGATCCAACCCTACCAATTCTGATATTGAAGAGGCTGAAGCCACGCCGCCATCGCCTTTGCGGTAACGAAGCCACTCGTTGGTGCGGTAGTTATAGACAAAGCCCTCTTGGATTCCGTAGTCGTCGTCTTCAATGAGGCGGATTACTTTTTTAAGATCATTGTTTTGGCCCCGCGTGTGGCAAACTTCAATAATGATGGGCATCAACTCTGTAACAGGATCATACAAAACGAGATCGGGCGTTGGCGAGGTTTGTCCCTCATCAATCATCGTTTCGGGCAGGGGTTCCAAGGCAATCGCTTTGTCGTAATAATAAAGCTTGCCTAGCCCTACGTTGAGCTGGCTAATAACCCGCTGATGGTCCATTGGGGCGTTTACACCATCGTCATGTACGTGCCAGACCGGGCCATCGGGAACTGGATAATTTCGCATCAGTAGTAGCTGTTTTCTTCCCAAATATACCTAAATCCACCTAACCATGCTCCGCGCTAACCTGACCCTTGCCCTGCGTTCGCTTTGGCGAAACAGAACTTATACACTATTGAATATCAGCGGTATAGCTATTGGCTTAGCAGCCGTGACGCTCATCTACTGGCAGGTAACGCAGATCAAAGACTACGACACGCAGCACCCCCACGCCGACCGCCTTTACCGTGTTGGCGAGAACAAACCATCAGAGAAAGCGGGGCAAAGTACGGTGGTGCCGTTGCTGCCTGCCCTGTTGCGCGAAACCCCCGTAGTAGAAACCGGCGTACGGCTGATTTCCTGGCAGCGCAGCTGGATTTCGTACAAAAAACAGGAAGAACAACTGCCCATTTGCCACGCCGACACATCGCTTTTTTCGGTGCTGAATTTCCCGCTCAAACTGGGCGATCCCCGTACCGCCCTGGCCACGCCCAACGCCATGGTGCTCTCGGAGAAAGTAGCCGAACGGCTCTTCCCAAACGAAAACCCGATGGACAAAACCGTGGTGCTCGACAATGGGCGGGCCTATGTGATTCGGGGGGTGCTGGCTGCCCGGCCGCCCAACACCGTGATTCAGGCCGAGGTGATCGTACCCATCGCCGACCTCGTAGCCACCGACCGCGCCGCCACCGAAAACTGGTACAACGCCAGTTGCCAGACCTTTGTACGCCTGCGTCCGGGACGGTCCGACGCATCGGCCAGTTCGGCGGCGTTTGCGGCATCAACGGCAGCATTAGTAAAGCAGCACTATACGGGCGAAGGCAAGCAGCGGGTGCTCAGCCTCTTGCCCATCAAAGACATATTTCCCAGCCAAACGGGCGGCTTGCTCACGGTGATTCTGTATGGACTGGGGTGCATTGCAGGGTTTATTTTGCTTATCGTAGCGATCAATTTTCTGAACTTAACCTCGGCTTTATCGCTGGCGCGGGCGGGCGAGGTAGCCCTGCGGACCACGCTGGGGGCGGCCACGAGGCAGATTCTGGGGCAATTTGTGCTCGAAGCCACGCTGGTGGGTGGCGCAGGGGCTATACTGGGTACGTTATTACTGAAGGCGTTGCTCCCGGTTTATATTGACTTTTTCGACATCAGTAGCCGGTTCTCGCCGCAGTTGCCTTTTAGTCTGGCCCTGCTTCTGGTGGGCATCGTGCTGCTGCTGGGTACACTAGCAGGTTGGTTGCCAGGCCGGTACTTGATTCAGCAGCCGGTGGTGACGTCGCTGCAAGGCAAAACCACCACCCGCCGCAGCCCGTTTCGGTCAACGCTGGTGGTGATTCAGTTTGCCCTGGCTACGGTCATGATTACCTGTACGGGCATTATGATCAGCCAAAACCGGTTTGTACGTAACCAACAGGTTGGGTTTAATAAGGATAACATCATTGCCGTTGAGTTGAACCGGTCTTACCGTAACCCCGCCCTTGCCGAAGTAGCCGTCAATAACCTGATCAATCGGCTACGTCAAAACGACAACGTGCTGACTGTCAGCACTACGAAAGATATCCCAGGCCGCAAGTTCTGGAGCAGCACCAACACCTACACCGACCTTTCTACCAACCGGGACGTGTCGTTCGATTTTCAGGGCGTAGATGATACGTACCTGACCACCTTCCAGATTCCCTTGGTAGCCGGGCGTAATCTGGCCGCTACCGACACCGCCGTGGGCGATTTGTTGCTTAACGGAACGGGCGTACTCATCAACGAAGCAGGTGCCCGGGCAATGGGCTATAAGACGGTGAATCAGGCTGTTGGCAAAGTCATGCGCTGGCACGGCACCGATGGCAGCACGGTGAGGGTAGTGGGCGTATTCCGGGACTATTACCAGCGGGGTATGCACCAACCCCTTGGGCCAATGTTATTTTGGGCTACCGGCCCAGCCCGGCTGCGCGGCAACAACTGGCTAAGTATACGCGTGAAACCCGGCACCAGTGCCACCCTACTAACCGACTTGGCCCACCAGTTTGGGACCATCCCCGCCCGCAAGCCATTCAACTACATCTACCTGAGCGACGAGTACAACAGCGTATACCGAGTCATGGACATGACCCAGACGTTCCTGACGGGCATGGCGCTCATCACGGTGTTGCTGGCCTGCGCGGGTGTGTTTGGCCTGTCGTTGTTCGGCATCCGTCAGCGCACCAAAGAAATCGGCATCCGAAAAGTGCTAGGGGCTAGTGTAACCAGCGTGGCCTGGCTACTGTCGCAACGGACGGTCCGGCTAGTAGGCGTGGCGGTGCTTATATCCGTGCCCCTGGCCTGGGTCATGATGAACACCTGGCTTAACAGCTTTGCCACACATATTGCCTTCCCATGGTGGGTGGTGGCCGTTTCTGGCCTGCTGGCGCTGCTAGTTGCCCTGCTCACCGTTTCCACCCAAAGCATCCGCGCCGCGCTCACCAACCCAGTGAAATCGTTACGAAGTGAGTAAACCTATCAGGTCGAAAAAGACCTTATAGGTTTAGTACCAAAGACGCCGTTTAGTAAACACCCAAACGTCATTTATGGAATGCAGTGGCTGTTTGAATCAAGCCAGCTAGAGCAAATGAAGTTGACGCATGCGTTGGGTTCTATTAGTAAGCAGCTGGCTTTATAGTATACCATGCCAGGCACAGGGCGGAAATGGCTTGCAGGGCGAATATTATAACGGCCCTGCCTTTAACCAGAAAGTGCTGGTACGCACTGACAAACAAATTGATTTTTCGTGGGATGGCTACACCCTGCCCGCACCCGGCGTAAGCCCCAAGTCGTTTTCCGTGCGCTGGACAGGCAAGCTCTATGCCCCCGTGAGTGGCCCCTACAAATTCACGGCCATAGTAGACGACGGCATGCGGGTGTGGGTAGACGGCAAACTGGCGATGAACGAATGGCGCTACCAGAAGCAAAAAGTATACGGGCAGGCAGTGGCCCTCAAAGCCGGGCAGTTCTATGACCTTAAAATCGAGTATTATAACGCTGGTAACGGTGGCTATGCCCAGCTAAATTGGAACCTGGTGAACGAATCGGGTAAGAATCCGGCGTTTGAGAATGCACCGCAGCAAAAAGTGTCGGCCCAGTTTCTCTACAACGGACCACTACCCAAGCCAGCAAGCCCACCCCCACCAAAGCCAGTGCCGCCACCCGCGCTGAAGCAAAAACCAGTGCCACCTGCGCCGATTGTTACCAAGAAAATGCCCGGAGTGGCTCCGAAAGCCATCATATCGGGCCTACAACCTGCCATAACAAAACCGCCTGGCCTGTCTCTGGCAGAATCCACCGCATTACCTGTGGCAGTAGCTACAGATGGGCTGACAAACCAGCAGATCTTCTTTGCGCAAAGCGATTACCAGCTTATGCCCGCGGCGTTTGACGTGCTCGACAAGGTGGCTTACTTCATGACCCGTGACACCACACTCCACCTCACCGCCGAGGGCCATACCGACAATGTAGGCGACTCCCGCCTAAACCTGACCCTATCGGAATACCGGGCCAGGGTGGTGCGGACGTATTTGTGCCGAAAAGGCGTGGCCGAACATCGCATCACCGCCATAGGTTGTGGCAGCATCCAGTCGGCAGTAGCCGATGAATCAGAAGCCGTCCGGGCACAGAAACGCCACGTGCTGCTGCGTTTTCAAAAGTGAAGTTTAAAGTTTAAGGTCTAAAGTCTGGGCGACCCCGTCTAAGGTTGGCTGACGCAAGAACACATGCGTCAGCCAGCCTTAGACGGGGTCGCCCAGACTTTAGACCTTAAACTTTAAACTCCTCCCCTTACCGCCAATAAGGCATTTCGCCGTTGGTGAGTAACGTAGTGCGGTTGCGGCCGTCCAGGTCGAGCACCACAATGCTGCGCACACCAGTGCCGGTGTTGTCGGTGTTGGTAAAGATCAGCCGGGTGCCGGTGGGGTCGTAGCGGGGATCCAGGTCGTTGGTGCCGGCGGGCTTATTAGTCGTGTTATTATTACCGCCGTTATTGATGGTGGTCACTTCCGTCAGGGCGTTGTTGCTCAAGTCGAGGCGGTAAATACGGGCATCGGCCTGCCGCCCCTGCTCGTTGCGAATGTCGCCCTGATCGATGGTGAATACCAGTTGCTTGCCGTCGAGAGAGAACACGGGGTTGCCTACGCGGTTGTTCGTGCGGCTCAACACCGTCTGGGTGTCGCCACTGTTGGCCGTAATCAGAATGATCTCGTTGTTGTAGAATCCGGCCGTGGTGCGGGCTACTATCTTGCCCACCTGCCCGTTCCAGTTGCAACCCGCAAATAGGCGACCATTGGGCGCGGTAGCTACTGTGCGTAGGCCCGTGCCGTCTGCCCGAATGGCATAGAGCTTATCGCCAGCCGGATACACCAGCTGCGTACCGTCGGGCGACCAGCTAAAGGATAGATCCAGCGCCGACAGGCCCGACAGCGGCACGGTAGTCACCCGCCGTTGGTTGCTGCCGTCGGCATTCATCACGTAGAGTTGCAGTTCGGTGTCGACGTTAGAAATGTAGGCAATCAGCTTTCGGTCGGGCGAGGCAATGGGTCGCCAGTTGCTGCCTGTGGTGGTGAGTTGCAGGGGCGTATCGGTGCCATTGGCAGCCGTAAAAATCTGAAGCTGCCCATTTACCCGCCGGGCAAATACATAAGCCAGATCGGGGAAAGCACCCGTGCGGAACGAGAAGAGGGCGCTGTTAACGGTATTAACCCCATCGCGGGCCGTCACCTGCCAGTAGTAGGTGGTGCTATAGTCCAGGTTTTTCACCACCACCGAATCGGCCAGGATATTGGTGAACGACTGCGTAACGGCGGTGCTGCCTTCGCGGAACAACTGCACGTCGTAGCGCAGGGTGTCGCGGCCGGGGTCAGTGGCGGCCCATTTCAGGGTCAGTGACGTAGGCAGTCCTGTGGTGCCCGAACTGGGTTTCACCGCCGTGGGGGCCGTGGGCGGGCGGTTTTGGCTGTTGTCGGTCACCAGCAAAATGGCAATCTGCGACACTGAGCCTGTGCTGGCATCAACCGTGACCACTTCAGTTCGGTAGGGTGCCAGCGTGGCGGTGATCGAGTATTTGCCCGCCTGCAAGCTGTCGAACTTAAAATTACCGGTCGAGTCGGTTTCGGTAATGCGGCTGCCGGGGCTGATCCGCACCAATACACCTTTCACGGGTTTACGGGTAGCGTTGAGTAGCACCTGTCCCCGCACGCTGGTGTAGGTGAGGGGATCAACGAGGGTTTCTTCGGTACACCCCCATAAAACGGCCAACAGGGCCAGGAGTGCAATGATACTGACTTTATACATGGGTAAAGCTGACTAGCGATTAAGGTTGTTTAGGAGCCACTTTTGGGGCTGCCGGGGTGGTGGTGGCGGGTGGTAGCGTAGGCTGCGCTGGGGCTACCTGTGGTGCCGCTGCCGTTGATATTGGGGTGGTCTTCGCCGGTTTTATCCGCCCAAACCGACCCAGGTTGAGCGTCAGCCCCAGGGTACCCCGCAGGTAATAGTCGTTATGCAGGCCCGACACCAGCCCGTCGAGGTTATCGGAAAAAGGCAGGTGGGCTTCCATCATAGCCCGAATGCCCAGGTAGCGGTTGGGGTTGTACTGAATACCTGCACCGCCGGTAGCTTCGCCGTAGCGCTGCCCCCGCAGGCTGTACTGCGTACGGCCCGAATGCTGCACCAACATACCGCCGCCCACTGTAAACAGGGGCGATACCGGCTGGTTGGGCAAAGCCCTAAACAATATGTTGCCCCCCAAACTGCTGAACGACCGGTTGATGTCGCCGCTGGTGAGCGTACCCGTAGCTGCGTTGACCTGAATACCCACGGCGGGTGTCAGGAAAGCCTCCAGACTCAGGCCATAGCCAGCCCGCGTGGCCCGTTGCGTATAGTCGCTGTAGAGCCGGGTGCCGTCTATGTAAGGCTGGATACCAAAACGCGACGCGCCGTTGGTTTGCAACCGGGTGCCATAGACGTCGGTCTGGGTCATCTCTGTTTTCTCACGTTCGTAGCTATCCAGCAGCGGCTTTATCTGTGCCGCTGCTTTCTCAGACACCGACCAGAGCCCGTCCTGAATGCCTTCTACCACCAGCGCATAGACTGCCTTTTCAATAGCCTCTGTCACAGCCATCTGGCCAGGTTCGGTGGTAGTGAAGCCCGTTTCGGCCTCCAACAGGCGTTTGAACGTTACAAACCGAAACACGCTCGCATCTACTGACTGCGACAGGATGGTCTTGGACGTGTAGATCGTTTTCAGGATCTTACCCGACCGCGTAGCTACCGCCCGCAGGTAGACCGTAACCCGGTCCTGCCGGTATTGCGTAGAGCCACCCGACGCGAAATAGCGTAGGCCAGCCCCGCCCGTAACGATGTTGGCGTCGTAGGAGACAATCCCACCTTCCAGAATAATGCCCGCAAATAGCAGTGGAGGCAGGTTTTCGCCTTCTTTATACTGGGCCACGCTCGAACGCACAATCTTCCGTTCGTTGAGCAGGTTGGCTACGTTTTCGCGCTCAATAGGCGTGAACCAGTTGCTTTCCTCTAAGGCCTTCAATAAAATATTGGTGGTGCCCTGCGAGATGGCCGTAGAGAAGCTAGTGCCGTTTTCCGACTGTTTGTATTGGCCGGTCTGGTCGCGAAATTTATAGACCGCCGCCACAATCTTGTCGCGGGCGGGGGGCAGGCTACGCAGGTTGGTGGTTACGGCGGTTTCTTCGCCTAAACGGGCTGAGCGGGGGCCGGTGGGCTGATGAAAATAAGCCGCGCAACCCGATAGTAACAGGGGCAGACCCAGCGCAAGTAGCCGGGCCGTGGTGTGATAATAACGTTTCATAAGAGGGTGATAAAGCGGCTCAGTAATACGGTACGGTAACGGTGGTTTCGCCGCCCTTGCCATCAACGATGCGAATCAGCACGCCGTCAGTGGCGTTGGTGATAGTGACCTGAAAATCGCCAAATTGGTAGGTGCCTTCTTTCAGGCTGGTTTCGCCAAACTGCTTGTTGAGCAAATTGGAGGTAATCCGGCTTAACAACTGGCGTTGCAGGCTGGCCGAAAAGTCGTCGAGCGATGAGGCAGTAGTACGGCCACCATTGAGGCCATTGGCCGTTTTTTGGGAGGGGTCTTTGGTCTTATCCTGTGCCTGCGCCGACGAGAGCATCCACTGGTAGTTGAAGGTGTTGCCGCCAAATGCCGGGTTGTTGGGCCGATAGACCAGCGCCTGCCCCCGTGCCGACAAGGCCAGCAGGCTCATCAGGCCAACCAAGACGGGTAATAGTTTTTTCATGGAAAAGTTGGTAAAAGAGGGTGTATAAAGTCAATAAACGCCCGACCCACGCTGATCGTCGCTGTCGAGCTGCCGCTGGGTTTCGGCATAATTATCAACGTATTCGCGCACTACCTGGGCGGCGTATACGGCCAATTCTTCGATGGTGTCAATCCGGTTCTGGACAATTTGCTGGAAAAGCAACTCGTCGTTGACGGTGATAGAAATGATGCTGCCAATGCCTGAGTTGGCAGGCAGTTCATCCACGGCAATCAGGAACAGGTTCAGCTCAAACTCCAGTGGTTTTTGCAGCTGTACCTGCACTGTATCACCGGGCGTAGCGCCCGTGGCTCCTGGTGCCAGCGCGCCTGAGACCTGGGGCTGACCAGCCGGGGAGCCTCCGTTCGGGGCCACTCCTGTCGGGGGCAATCCAGCCGGGGCCAAATCCTGGTAGGCGCGGTAGAAGGCGTCGTAGAAGTCGCGGCCAGTTTTTGAGCGGGTATTATCGAGGAGCAGGCTCTCGGCGCTTTGTTCGGTTAAGCCTTCTTCGCGCAGCATCCCGTCTAGTTCACCCAGTCCGGGCACGTCGGGGTCCTGCGCCAGTGTGGGGGTGGCCAATGCCAGCAGGCAAAGCAGCAGGCCGTAGACAAGGCGGTGCATAACCACGGTCAGTACGTGCTGGTCACGATGGCACGCGCCCCACCCGACTGCTCGATCCTGATAGCCGATGCCGACGACCCGCCAAAAGGCATACCCGTGCTGATAAGGCTGTTGCCGTTGCCATTCTGGCGCAGATCGAGTTGGGCACCGCTGCCGCGTACACCACTCAGTTGCAGTTCGTTGCCACTGCCAAGTTGCGCTACCCGATAGGTATTGTTGGTGCCATCTACATCAAGGCTCAGGCGATTGTTGTCGCCCTGCTGAATGAACGTAGCCTGATTACCTGCCTGGCCGCTGGCGTTGGTGTACCGAAGCTGGTTGTTATTGCCCTGCTGCGAAAGCATTACTTCATTAGACACCGTAGGGGCCGGTTGGCTACCCGCCACAATAGCAGACCGGTTGACTATTGTGCCGGGCGACACTTCAGTCCAGAATGCTTCTGACTGAGCGTTGGTCTGCGCCACGGCCCAATGCGTTAGTCCAAGCAGGAGGAAAGAAAAGGATAATTTTTTCATAAGATAAAGCTACCAAATTGCGACCAAAAATGGCAAGGCGTCCCTTCTTGCTAATCTAAATAGTTACCGGTCGGTAGGTAAAGTGTAGGAGCTTATAGAGGCTGAAAAGGCCTGGTTTGTCCTATAACTGCCGATTAGTAAAGAAATTGGTAAGGAGTTATTTTAGCGCACAAGCCCCCTTAACCAAACACCCCGGCCAGCTAGGCTGGCCGGGGTGCGGAAGAGAAAGCAAACGACTGTTTAGTTGTTGCTCTGGGTAATCGTAGAGGTATTGCCATTGCCAGCCTGATAGACGTTGGCGGTCTGACCTGGGCCACCCGTTGCGCTAGTCTGGTTTATAGTCAGCGTATTATTGTCGCCAAACTGCCAGGCCGTGTTAGCCGCTGGTGATACCCCCGTTATGCCTTTAATCAGGTTGGCATCGCCGGTTTGCGTAGTAGCAACGGTATTGGTATTGCCATATTGGCGCAGCCGAACTGTGTTGGTTGAGCCATCCTGCTTAACGGTTGCCTTGTTGTTATCATTGGCCACCGCACCCAAGAAGCCCGTGCCTTGAACAACGTAGGCAAGGTTGTTGGTCCCAGTAGTCATCTGGTCAATACGTACATCATTCTTAGTGCCTTTACCTTGGTACGACTCGGCCCGGTTTGTTGTGCCGCTCTGCTTGATTTCGGCGTAAGCCTGGTCAGCTCCGCTATATTGTTGGCTAATGACAATACCGCTGGTACCACTCTGTTGCACAAGCACTTCACTCTTGGTAATATCAACGGCATGGTATACCGTGGCCTGGTTCGTAGCGCCTGACTGGGTAACCGTTATCAAACCACCATCGGCATTATCTGCCTGGAAAATAGTCGCGGTCTGCCTCGTACCTGATTGATCAACTGTCACGACATTGTTAGTGCTACCCAGGTTGAAACCGAAGGCAACACCTACCTGGTTGACCGACGCGTTTTGACCACTACCCACTTGCTTGATGCTAGCGCTGTTGCCCGCGCTGGCATCGCTCTGGTTAATTGAGGCAACGTGGATCAATGCCGTACCACTCTGGTCAATCAGCGCTTTGTTGGTAGAGCTAAGGTCGTAAAGCCCGCCATTTTGGGTAATGCTGGCATCGTGCCCGGCACCCGTTTGCTTGGTCTCGCCTATGTTATACTCACTTTTCTTACCTGTTGTGGTGCTACCGTTCTGATCGATCCTGCTGAGCAGATTGGTACCATCCTGGGTGATAGTGGCCGTTTGGTGATCGCTAATATCATTTTGGTTGATGCGCCCGTCGTTGCCGTTGAGCGTGGTGGCCCCCTTCTGGGTGATGCTCGCCACGTTGGCCATCGTCAGGTTGCTCTGGGTGATCACCGCCGCGTTGTCCACCGTCGTCTGGGTGATGCTCCCCGTGTTGCCCGAGGCGTTGCCCGCACTCCCCGCGTTCTGGTAGACCTTGGCCACGTGCCCGCTGCCCGTCTGCTCGGTCGTGGCCGTGTTGCCGTTGCTCTTGTTGCTGCTGCCAGCCCCTTCGTTCTGGTAGAGCTCCGCCGTGTTCATCGACCCGTTCTGCTTGGCCGTTGCCTTGTTGAACTCGCTCAGGCCAGCCACGCCCCCGTTCTGCC
Source organism: Fibrella aquatilis (assembly GCF_017353255.1). GTDB lineage: Bacteria > Bacteroidota > Bacteroidia > Cytophagales > Spirosomataceae > Fibrella > Fibrella aquatilis. The sequence continues at coordinate 40,022 of NZ_JAFMYU010000035.1, forward strand.
GGATGAGGGCCGTGTTGCCCATGCCCGCCGTCGAACCCTTCTGGTCCACCGTGGCCGTGTTGTTGTTGCTTCGACCGTTCTGCTCCACACTGGCCGTGTTCTCAAAATCAGCCTGGGTGGTGCTGGCCATGTTGTCGTGGCTGTCGCCGTTGGCCGTCGCGTTCTGCTGGGTGCTCGAGACCTGGGCACTGCCCGACTGATCGACCGTGTTCTGGTTGCCGTAGCTGTCCTTGCCCGCCGCCCCGTTCTGCTGGCTGGTGGCGATGTGGCCGTTGCCGATCTGCTGCACCCGTGCCTTGTTGTCAGCGCTCTGGCCCAGGGCCGTGCCGTCGCCGTTCTGGCTGATGGTGGCCGTGCTGCTGCTGGGGGCACCCGGTGCCAGCCGACCCGTGTAACCCTGGAAGACCTCGGCCTTGTTGTTGACCGAGTTGTCGTTCTGGCTGATGCTGCCGCTGTTGGTGCTGCCGTTCTGCCAGACCTCCGCGCTGTTCTTGAAGCTGCTGTTGTTCTGGTTGATCGTCGCCGCGTTGGTGCTGCCACTCTGGCCAATGCCCGCCAGGTTGCCGTCGCCCACCGGCGCAATGCCGTTGGCCGCCGGGGGGGGGCTGGCCATGCCGCTCAGGCCCAGCGCCCCGCCGTTCTGGTTGATGGTGCCCACGTTGCCGCTGCCCCCGCCCTGGGTCACCCCCGCCCGGTTGCCCTGGGCGCCGTCTTTCTGGTTGACGGTGGCCGTGTTGAGCAGCGTGCCGGTCTGGAAGGTGCCGGCCCAGTTGCCTTTGTTGGTGCCACTGCCCTGGTTCTGGTTGATGGTTGAGCTCTGGTTGGCGCCGGTCTGGTTCTGGACGGCTGACTGGTAGGCGCCGTTCTGGTTGAGGGTGGCCGTGTTCTGGGCCTGGGTGGCGGCCACGAAAGCCAGCAGCAGCGCCCCGGTAAGGATAACTTTTTTCATGAATGAGTTTAGTAGAAAAGCAGGCTAAACAGATAGCCAATGATTAGAATACAATATCAGCAGCGAATAATCGGCTCATTTCATTTGTTTATTGAGCGGTATGTACGTTTGAGTAAGTACAACCTATAGATTTGGTCAATTATAAAAGCGCAAAGCCGACCCAAATAGGTCGGCTTTGCGCTGATAATCAGGCATTAGTCTTTTCGTGAGCAATGTGATTGTTCACACCCTGAAGGCAAAATTTGTGCCTTAATTATTGCTCTGTGTAATCACCGAATTGTTGAAGTTGCCAACCTGATTCACGCTGGCCGTATTACCCGGTCCGGCAGCGGCGCTGGTCTGGTCAATAGTCAGTGTGTTGCTGTTGCCATACTGACCAGCATAACTACTGAAGGGTGACACGCCAGTTATACCCCTGATGAGGTTACTCTTACCTGTCTGCGTGAAGGTATTCACGTTATCGCTGCCCAACCCGTCAAACCTCGTAGTATTAGAATCGCCCCGCTGCTTCACGGTTGTTGTGTTACGGTCAGACGATGTAGGTGGAGTACCATCGCCATGATACACAATAGCGCTGTTGTTGGACCCAGTGGTTAACTGATCGATCAGTACGTTATCACCTGTGCCCCGGTACTCGTAGATGCTAGCCTGGTTGGTTGTACCGCTTTGCTTGATTTCCCCCACCGAGTTGAAGGTGCTAGTGCGCTGCTCAATCCGAGCAGAACCGCCAGTACCGCTTTGCGTAACTGTACCTGTGTTACCACTTGCAATACTGTTCTGGAGTATGGTTCCAGCATTAGTAGCTCCTGATTGGGTCATGGTGGCTGTGTTGTTGGAAGCCGTGAAGCTCTGCTCAATAACCCCATTACCACTTGTGCCCGTTTGCGTCATGGTAGCGGTGTTACCAGTGGCAGCAACAGCCTGATAGACGTTGGCCGTATTGGTCAGGCCCGATTGCGTCACCGTTGCCGTACCAAACGTGGCACCATTGGCCTGGAAAATATTGCCGGTTTGCCGTGTACCCGACTGGTCAAGCGTAGCCTTGTTGTCGGCACTACCAGTGCCGGGGGCACCAAAATACGCACCGTCCTGGTAGATGTTGCCTCGCTGTCCGCTGCCTATCTGCGTGATAGTGGCCTGGTTACGGCTACTTAGATCACTCTGTTCAATAACAGCATCATGCTGAAGCGCCGTACCGCTTTGTGTAATCAGGGCCTTGTTATTGTCGCTGGTGCCAGTGCCAGTACCGCCCGCTTCCTGGCTGATAGCTGCGCTGTGGAGGGCACCGGTTTGGTCAGTTGTGGCCGTGTTATAGCTGCTGTTGGTGCCGAAGGTGGTATTACCGTTCTGGTTGATGGCACTCAGCAGGTTAGTACCATTCTGCTTTATCTCGGCTGTCTGGTGGTCACTACGATCGTTTTGGTTGATGCGCCCGTCGTTGCCGTTGAGCGTGGTGGCCCCCTTCTGGGTGATGCTCGCCACGTTGGCCATCGTCAGGTTGCTCTGGGTGATCACCGCCGCGTTGTCCACCGTCGTCTGGGTGATGCTCCCCGTGTTGCCCGAGGCGTTGCCCGCACTCCCCGCGTTCTGGTAGACCTTGGCCACGTGCCCGCTGCCCGTCTGCTCGGTCGTGGCCGTGTTGCCGTTGCTCTTGTTGCTGCTGCCAGCCCCTTCGTTCTGGTAGAGCTCCGCCGTGTTCATCGACCCGTTCTGCTTGGCCGTTGCCTTGTTGAACTCGCTCAGGCCAGCCACGCCCCCGTTCTGCCGGATGAGGGCCGTGTTGCCCATGCCCGCCGTCGAACCCTTCTGGTCCACTGTGGCCGTGTTGTTGTTGCTCCGACCGTTCTGCTCTACCGTGGCGATGTTCTCAAAATCAGCCTGGGTGGTGCTGGCCGTGTTGTCGTGGCTGTCGCCGTTGGCCGTCGCGTTCTGCTGGGTGCTCGAGACCTGGGCACTGCCCGACTGATCGACCGTGTTCTGGTTGCCGTAGCTGTCCTTGCCCGCCGCCCCGTTCTGCTGGCTGGTGGCGATGTGGCCGTTGCCGATCTGCTGCACCCGTGCCTTGTTGTCAGCGCTCTGGCCCAGGGCCGTGCCGTCGCCGTTCTGGCTGATGGTGGCCGTGCTGCTGCTGGGGGCACCCGGTGCCAGCCGACCCGTGTAACCCTGGAAGACCTCGGCCTTGTTGTTGACCGAGTTGTCGTTCTGGCTGATGCTGCCGCTGTTGGTGCTGCCGTTCTGCCAGACCTCCGCGCTGTTCTTGAAGCTGCTGTTGTTCTGGTTGATCGTCGCCGCGTTGGTGCTGCCACTCTGGCCAATGCCCGCCAGGTTGCCGTCGCCCACCGGCGCAATGCCGTTGGCCGCCGGGGGGGGGCTGGCCATGCCGCTCAGGCCCAGCGCCCCGCCGTTCTGGTTGATGGTGCCCACGTTGCCGCTGCCCCCGCCCTGGGTCACCCCCGCCCGGTTGCCCTGGGCGCCGTCTTTCTGGTTGACGGTGGCCGTGTTGAGCAGCGTGCCGGTCTGGAAGGTGCCCGCCCAGTTGCCTTTGTTGGTGGCGCTGCCCTGGTTCTGGTTGATGGTTGAGCTCTGGTTGGCGCCGGTCTGGTTCTGGACGGCTGACTGGTAGGCGCCGTTCTGGTTGAGGGTGGCCGTGTTCTGGGCCTGGGTGGCGGCCACGAAAGCCAGCAGCAGCGCCCCGGTGAGGATAACTTTTTTCATCGTGGATTTTAGAAAATGGTTGGTAGTTAATCGTGTTTAAATATGCCTCAATATCAAGCTTCAAAACTAACTTTCGTTAGTTGTTTACTAGGCGGCATATTAGTTGTTACCCTGAGTAATCACTGACGCATTTCCTGTACCCACCTGAAGCACACTGGCCGTATTGCCCGGTCCGGCGGCAGCGCTGGTCTGGTCGATGGTGAGTACGTTACTGTTGCCATACTGACCGGCAAAGCTTGGATAGGGAGATGCGCTTGTTCCTTTCACCACGTTTCCTTTTCCCGTTTGCTTCACCGTAGCCGTATTGTCATCACCAATGATGTCCAGCAATGCCTGGTTTTCATTGCCACGTTGCTTCACTGAGCTTACGTTCCGGTTCGACACGCCACCATCACCCTGGTAGATAGCGGCCAGGTTATCACCGCCGGTGGTGAGCTGGTCAATGCGGGCATCATTGCCAGTACCCTCATACTGATACGTATTGCCGGTATTGTTCGGGCCACTTTGCTTTACTTCCGCGTAGGCCTTATCCGACCCATTCTGCTGCCGCACCGAGGCACGGTCATTCGTACCGCTTTGCTCAATCATAGCCTGGTTGTCGGTAGCGCCATCTTGCTGGTAAACCCTGGCGCTATTGGTAGCACCTGATTGAGTAACCGTCAGCCGATTGTCTGAGGCTGCGCTCTTTTGATAAAGTTCGGTATAGTTGGTAGCACCCGACTGGGTAACCGTAAGCTGATTGCCGCTGGCATTGAATGCCTGCTCTGCATAGGCGTAGCCATCCGTTCCGCTCTGGGTAATGGTAGCCTGGTTCTCAGAAGCAGCCACCGCCTGGTACAGTTCGGTATAGTTGCGGGCATCTGACTGGGTTATGACAGCTACGTTGTCGGTGGCATTATCGGCCTGATAAACAGTGGCTTCCTGCTTCCTGCCCGACTGATCAACCGTGGCTATATTGCCTGCACTGACGATGTCGAAACCGAAGGCTACGCCCAGCTGACCTACATAAGCGGTATTGCCACTGCCCCGCTGCTTTACTGTAGCCAGGTTAAGCCCGCTGGCATTGTCCTGCTCAATGGTGGCGTTGTGCTGAAGCGCGTTGCCAGCCTGGTCAATAGCCGCTATATTCAATAAACTTGTCCCATCACTACCCGCCGACTGTGAAATTTCGGCGCTGTGGTTTTTGCCCGTCTGTATGGTCTCGGCTATGTTGCCAGCGCTGGCTACACCGTCTGTATTATTTCCGTTCTGGTTGACATTGCTGGTCAGGTTTTCGCCATTCTGCCGTACCGTAGCGGTTTGATAGCGGCTGATGTCGTTCTGATTGACCGTAGCATTGTTGCCATTGTTGGTGGTAGACCCCCGCTGCACCACGTCGGCCAGGTTGTTGATTGACCTGTTGCTTTGGGTGATGACCGCCGTATTATCCACTGCTCGTTGCGTGATAGATGCCTCGTTATCGCCCGAATTACCATCGGCACCTGGTTGCTGATAAATCTTGGCTGTGTGGCTGTCGCCTTTTTGGTCAATCGTGGCCCGGTTGCTGCGGCTGACGTTGGCCGCGCTGCCACCCGTTCCATCGCTCTGATTAATGAGGGCCGTGTTGAGCGTACCGTCCTGGTCAATGTCGGCCCTGTTAAACCGGCTTTCGCCCGTTATGCCGCCGCTCTGCCGCACCGTGGCCGTGTTGCCCATCCCCGCCGTTGAGCCTTTCTGGTCAATACGGGCGCGGTTGTCGTGGCTGCGGCCATTTTGCTCTACCGTGGCAGTGTTGTTATAATCGGCCTGGGTGGTAGTAGACCGGTTATCGTGCGAATCGCCGTTGAGCGTTCCGTTTTGTTGTGTACTCGATGTCTGCCCCGTTCCCGACTGGTCTACGGTGTTGCGGTTGCCATAGCTGTCGCCACCCGCGCCGGCGTTCTGCTGACTGGTGGCCAGGTGACCTGTACCAATCTGTTGCACCCGTACGGTGTTGTCGTAGCTGGCACCTGCCAGCGTTCCGTCGCCGTTTTGTTGCACCGTGGCCTTATTACTAGTGCTGGCCGTGCCTGGTACGCTACGGTCTGTGAAACCCTGAAACACCTCGGCCTTGTTGTTGTTGGCGTTGTTACTCTGGCTGATGGTGGTGTTGCTATTGTTGTTGCCGTTCTGCCAGATCTCGCCGAAGTTGTTGGTGCTCTTGTTGTTCTGGTCAATCTGCACCCCCGTGTTATTACTGCCTTTCTGGAGAATACCGCTGTAGTTGCCATCGGGCACCGGCGTGTTGGCGTTGGCGGTTGGAGCTGTGGTGCCACCACCACTCAGGCCCAATGCGCCGCCGTTCTGGTTGAGCGTGGCCGTGTTCCCATTGCCCCCCGACTGCGTGATGCCCGCCCGGTTACGTTGCGACCCGTTGGCACCTGCGCCATTCTGGTTGATGGTGGCGGTGTTGGGGCCGGTACCTGTTTGTTCGGTGTAGCCGTAGTTGCCATAGTTGACCGCCGCCCCAGCACCTTTATTTTGGTTGATGATAGACGTTTGTAACGTACCCGTCTGAAGCTGCGTAGCCGACTGGGCATTGCCGTTCTGGTTAAGCGTGGCTATGTTCTGGGCATATGAGGCGGCCACAAAAGCCAGCAGCAACGCCCCGGTGAGGATAACTTTTTTCATCGTGAGTGGTGGTAAACGAGCCGGTCGCTGATCGACTACGTACAAGCGAACGTAATGTCAATCAGCGACCGGCGCCCGTAATCGTACGAAATGTTTAGTTATTGCTTTGCGTGATCACCGAGCTATTGCCCGTACCCACTTGCTGTACGTAGGCCGTATTACCCGGACCGCCCGTAGCACTTGTCTGGCTAATGGTCAAGGTGTTATCATTGCCGTGCTGGCGGGCATCGATGTAGGGATCACCTACCAGCCCCTGCACCCGGTTGTTATCACCAGTTTGGGTAATGCCTACCGTATTGCGGTTGCCAGCTTGCCACATATTGGCGTAGTTATTACTACCCCGCTGCGTAATGATGGCCGTGTTATCATTGGCTACCCCACCAATCGAGTAATTATACAGGTCGCCTTGATATAGTCGGGCGAAGTTGCCCGTGCCAGTAGTCAGCTGGTCAATCGTGCCCTGATTCCCTGTACCGCTGGCGTCACCGTCGCCACCTTTAAACTGGTACATCTCGGCTTGGTTGCTGCCGCCGCTTTGCTTGATTTCGCCTTTGGCGTAGGACTCACCGAAACGCTGGTCTAGCACGGCACTGTTGCCGCTACCGCTCTGGGTAATCTTAGCCTGGTTATAAGTAGCGTCGTCAGCCTGCTTAATGTTACCCACGTTATTTGTTCCCGATTGGGTAACATCGGCTTTGTTGTACTGGCTATAATTAACTTCTTCGATGGTGGTGGTGTTGCCACTACCACTCTGCATGACCGTGGCTATGTTGTTGGTACTGCTGCCCGTTGCGCCACCCATTTGCAATACGGTGGCTTTCTGGGTAGCCCCGCTCTGGTCTACCGTAGCTTTGTTGTTTGAGCTATAGTTCGACTGCTTCACTACGGCGTTGTGTGCGCCCGTGGTACCGACCTGCATGATCGTAGCTTCGTTGCCGTAGCTGTCGCCCAGGCTACCCGCGTTTTGTTCGGTCAGGGCCAGGTGACCGTTGCCGGTCTGCGTGGTGGTTCCGATATTGAGGTACGCATCGTTGCCGCCACCCGCGATCTGCTGAATCGTAGCTACGTTCGACAAACCCGTCTGGGTCAGGGTGGCGGTATTGTCATGGCTTGATTCGGCCATGCTGCTACCGCCGTTTTGCTGCACGGTGGCGGTGTTGCCACTACCAATCATCGAGCCGCTCTGAGTGACGGTGGCCTTGTTGTGGTCGCTGTTATTAGTCTGTTGCACTGTAGCTGTGTTACCAAAATCCATCTGGTCGACGGTGGCCTCGTTGTAGCTGGAGTTGCCAGCCACACCGGCGTTTTGGTCAGTAGTGGCTACCTGGGCCTGCCCGGTCTGCGAGATCTTCGTTTTGTTGTTATCGCTCGACCCGTCGGCGCTGGCATTTTGCCGGGTGGTGGCCACCTCGCCAATACCCGACTGCTTCACTTCACTTTGGTTATAACTGCTGCTCTTCGAAGCACTGGCTCCGTTTTGTTCCACGGTGGCCTTACCACCCGTGCTGGCGGTGGCACCAGGCGTATTGATGCCTGTATATCCCTGAAACACCTCCGACTTGTTGGCAAACGAGTTGTCCTTCTGGCTGACAGTGGTATTGATGTTGCCATTACCATTCTGCCAGATCTCACCTACGTTGTCTTTGCTGAGGTTATTCTGGTTCAGCATCACGCCGGTATTGTTGTTGCCCTGCTGGTAAATAGTACCGAAGTTGCCACTGCCCGACACCGCGTTCATGCTGGCCTGGAAATTACCAGACACCGACCCACTGGTGCCCAGGGCACCGCCGTTTTGGTTGATCATGCCTGCATTGCCAATACCACCACCCTGCGTAAACTTCGCCCGGTTGCCCTGACTGCCATTAGTGCCCACGCCATTCTGGTTAATTGTGGCCGTGTTGGCGGCGTTGCCCGTCTGGTAGGTACCAGCCCAGTTGCCGATGTTCACACCCGCACCTTGGTTTTGGTTGATGGTCGAATTCTGGAGACTGCCTGACTGGTTTTGTACCGTGGTCTGGTAACCACCGTTCTGGTTGAGGGTGGCCGTATTTTGGGCATACGATGCAGCTACGAAAGCCAGCAACGTCGCACCGGTAAGAATACATTTTTTCATAAATCGGAAGTGTATGGATTAGAGTCAGTGAAAGGCGGTTAGTCTGCAATCAGTCTGGCTTACGTTTGTCAGGTGCTGGTTTGGGCCGGTCTGCTGGCCCCGATTGCTCGATGTGCACCGACGAGTTGCCATCGTGGCGGACTACGCTGGTGTTGCCGCCGTTGGTCGAGGTAACCACCGTAGTCTTGCCATCAGCGCTGGTCTGGGTTACAGTAGCCGAGTTGCCCGTGCCCGATTGCCGGATCACGACCGTAGACCCACCCGACGACGTATGGGTGCTGTCGGGCTTGGCCGACGACTGAGCGAAAAGTGTGCCGCTGCCAAAGAGCATGACACCGAGGGCCGCAAAAAGTGGAGGAGTACGCATAAGACAGAGCAGGTAGGTATGCTGTTCGTTGAGGTAAGGTTCCAACTAGCCGGGCAACCACTGCCCGCTTGTTCAAAGGCTAAATGTACGCGTTAGACAAAGCATCAAACAAGGTGCGGTTAGGTAGTAAACATAACCATACATTCGTGAGAATACCATTGCCGTTTATAACTATTCCAGCAATAAACTACCTCTCCAGCTCATCAATGACAGGCGGTGTTGCATAAAAACATGACTCTATTGCAAATCCATAGAGCATAAAACTTCTGATTTTATACTAAACGGTAGGTGATTCATGCCACTATATACTAGGCGGTCTTCTACCTCCGTAACGGACAACAGCCGTCCGGTTTCGGACAGACTTTTTACCAAAAACAGCCCTCATTTTCTCAAAATAGCCTTTTCGGCCCCTGGCACGGCTGTTGACACCGGTATACCCAGGCTCTTTCCCCTGTCAACGTATGCTCCGCTCCTATCTTCTGCTTGCCCTGCGTCAGTTGAGGCGCAACCGGCTTTACTCGGCCCTGAACATCGGTGGTTTAGCCGTGGGGCTGGCCGTCAGTACCTACATTGGCCTCTACGCCTGGCACGAATTTCACTACGACCAATTTCACCCCACCGCCGACCGTACTTACCGGGTGCTGAGCTATGCCCGATATGGCGACGATGAGATGAACTCCACCAACCTGCACGAAGCATTTGGGCGCGAAGCCAACCGCCAGCTGCCCGAAGTGGAGCAACTGGTGCGCTACGCATCGTACCCCCGCCCCACCTGGCTACAGACCGACGCCGATCATCGCACCAAGCCTAACGCCCTGCAGTTTGCCGACGCCTCGTTTCTGTCAGTAATGGGCTTCGCGCTCACAAGCGGCGACCCGCGCACAGCCCTGGCACAGCCGGGCCAGATTGTGCTCACCCGCCCCGTAGCCGACAAGCTCTTCGGGCCGCAAAACCCGGTGGGCAAAACCCTCATTTACGACAAAAAATACCCCCTAACCGTCTCCGGCGTTTTCGCCGACCTGCCCACCAACTCCGTCATTCAGTTCGACGCGCTGGTGTCGCTGAGCAGTGTGTCCACCCTGGGCGACAACAATAGATTCGTTTGGGAACATGCCGGTTTTCTGGATACCTACCTCGTGCTCCGTCCCGGCACCGACCCCGCCAACACCGCCGCCAAGCTGCTGACAATCAATAAAAACCTGAAAGTAGACCACGACAATTCGGCGAAATTTTTGCTTGAACCTCTGCCTTCGCTCCACCTCGACAGCCGACAGGCGGGTAGCACGGCCCGGCAGGATCTATATACGTTTATTGGCGTAGCCCTGCTTATTCTGGTGCTGGCCATGACCAACTACGTGAGCCTGACCACCGCCCGCGCCGCTCAGCGTGCCCGTGAGGTGGGGGTGCGCAAAGCCATTGGTGGTCAGCGCCGCGAGTTGATCAGCCAGTTCTACATCGAATCGTTCCTGACTACCACGCTGGCCTTCGGACTGGCCCTGCTCTTGCTAGTGCTGCTTTTCCACTGGGTGAATACCCAACTCGACATCAGGATGGATGAGCGGGTCTTTCAACAGCCTGTATACTGGTTGCTGGCCGTGTGTTTGTGGCTGCTCTGCGCTTTGCTGGCAGGAGGCTACCCCGCCCTGATGCTGTCGCGGTTCAGGCCGCAGGAGGCTCTCAAAGGGGCGCTGTCGCCGGGTACGCGGGGCGTGGGCATGCGCCAGGTGCTCACCACGGGGCAGTTTGCGGCGTCGGCGGGGTTGCTACTGTGCGGCCTGGTCGTCTATACTCAGATGCGCTACCTCCAAACCAAACATATTGGCCTGGACCGGGCGCAGGTGGTGGCCATCACTATCGATGCCGACATGGCTCCGCAGTATATGGCCTTCCGCGATGCCGTGCGCACCTGGGCTGGGGCCGCGCAGGTGGCCGCCACCAATACCCGCCTTTATACCTCCAGCATATCCACTTATTTTCTGACCACCAAGCGTGACAAGAAACAGCTGCTGGTGAACCAGCTAACCGTTGACGAAGGCTTTTTCAAAACCCTCAATATTGGCTGGAAACTGCCGCCCGTGGGCTGGGGAAGGCAACCCCTGGCTCACGACATATCGGTGCTCAATGAGCAAACCCTGACCGACGCGGGCGAAACCGTAACCACCCTCCCCCACCCCGACCCGTTTAACCCGAATGGTGACGCAGTGCAGGGGGTGGTAGCGAATTTCAACCTATTTGGCCTGCAAAAAAGTCAGACCCCAGCTATGCTCCGCGTGGTAACCGACAGCAGCCGCGCCGTGGTGGCCGACGGGGGTTATTTGCTGGTGAAACTAGACCCCAAACTAACCGTGCCCGTAGCCCTGGGTAACCTCAAGCTCCTCTACGAACAGGCGGGCCGGGCAAGCACCAACGCCGCCCCGTTCGATTATTATTTTCTGGACGACGCCTATAACCGGCTGTATGTAAAAGAAACCCGGCTTGCCTCGCTCGTCAACGGCTTTGCGGGACTTACGCTGCTGGTGGCATGTTTGGGGCTGCTGGGGCTGATTACGTTTACGGTGGAGGCACGCACCAAAGAAATTGGCATCCGTAAAGTGCTGGGTGCCAGCGTGTCGGGCATTGTGGCGCTGCTCAGCCGCGAGTTTGTCTGGATCGTGGGCGTGGCCGTGCTCGTAGCTACGCCGGTGGCGTGGTGGGCCATGACCAACTGGCTGGCCAATTTCGCCTACCACATCCGGATCGAGTGGTGGATGATGGGGGCCGTGGCTGGGATTTCGGTCGTGATTGCCTTACTTACCGTCTCCTTCCAAAGCACCCGCGCCGCCCTGGTGAACCCTGTAAAAAGCTTGCGCAGTGAATAAAAACTACAAACCGCCCCATGTTCCGCCACTACCTCACAATTAGCCTCCGCAACCTTCGGAAGAACCGCATCTTCACCGCCATCAACATCGTAGGGCTGGGCCTGGGCATTGCCACCTTTGGCCTGCTGTGGGAATATGTAGCCTTTGAGCGGAGCGTGAACCAGTTTCACGACAACAAGGCCAATACTTACCGTATGCTGTTTGAAACTCCCGGTGGCCAAACCAACGAATACACCCCGGCTGGCCTCATCGCCGATGCCAAACCGGTTTTTGGCGAGGTGCAGGCCGCCTGCCGGATCTTTTCGAGCGGGGCACAGGGCATTGTCAGCATCACCGGCCCTGACGGCACAGCGCAGGCGTTTCGGGAAGACGACGTGGCTTTTGTCGATGCTTCTTTTTTCCGGGTGTTCACCTTTCCCCTGCGTAGCGGGTCGGCGGCGGGGCTGGCCCGGCCGGGCGTAGTTTACCTGTCGGAAAAGGCCGAAAAAAAATACTTTGGTGAACAGCCTGCACTGGGTAAACTACTGACTCTCAATGGGCAGTTTGGCTCTCTGCTTTTTACCGTAGGTGGTGTTTATATCAACATGCCTGCTAACTCAGACCTGCAATACGACCTGCTGATGTCGCTGCAAACGCTGGCTATTCCAGCCAACCTAAATGGCAACACCTGGGCCGAACTGACATCTTACGGCAACAATTTTCTGGCCTCGTACCTGCTGCTCTCGCCCACGGCCAATGTGGCAGCGCTCGATAAAAAGCTGACGGCCTTCTACCACCAGAAAAAGCCCGACGAAACCCAGACCAGCATACGCCTGCAACCGCTTACCAACCAACACCTGGGTGCCTCGCTCAACGACCCACTGATGACTACCGGCAGCCTGCGGTTTGTGTATTTACTGAGCGGTTTGGCCCTGCTTATTGTGCTCATTGCCTGGCTCAACTACGTGAATCTCAGTACCGCCACGGCCCTGCAACGCGCCAAAGAAGTGGGTGTACGCAAGGTAGTAGGGGCCACCAACGGCCAGTTGGCAGGGCAGCTCCTGGGCGAATCGGTACTCATCAATGCGCTGGGACTGGCGCTTGGGTTGCTGCTGCTAACTTTGTTTCAGCCTGCACTCAACACGTTTATTAACAAAGAGTTGTCACTGGGCATGTTGCTGGCGGGGCAATCGGGACAGGCGGGTTTCTGGCTGGTGGGGCTGCTGGCGCTGGTGGCGGGTGCCATGCTGTCGGGGGGGTATGTGGCCTTTGCCATGACCCGCACCCGCGCTGCCGAGGTGGTGCGGGTAGGCGTAGCCAAAACGGGCCGGGGGGCGTGGCTGCGGCAGGGGCTGGTGGTGGTGCAGTTTGGTATTGCCGTAGCGCTGGTGGTGGTCACAATGGTGATGTACCGGCAACTGCACTTTCTGCAAAACAGGCCCCTGGGTATGCGTACGGCCCAGCTAGTGACCATCGAAGGGCCTTCTATCGGTAAAAGTCAGCCCGACTTCAGAAGTAGGGTGGCGAATTTCAAGCAGCAAGTGGCGGCGCTGTCGTACGTGCAAACCTGGTGTGACGCAGGTAACGTGCCGGGCCGGTGGTACAACTTCAGCGGCAACGGCATTACCCGGCAGACACCCCGCCCCGGCGACGAACAGAAGAATTACAATGTGCTCTTCATCGACGAGCGGTATTTGCCTACGTTCAGCATTGGTCTGGCGGCAGGGCAAAATTTCACACACGCCATGGCCGAACGCGGCTACGATAAAGGTGGAGCCGTGCTAATTAACGAAAAGGCCGCCCTGGCGCTGGGGTTTAACTCGGCCAAAGAAGCCGTGGGGCAGGTGGTGAAATGGGGGTCAGACTATGAAGTGGTGGGGGTGGTGAGCAACTACCGGCACCAGTCGCCCAAAGTGGCCATCGAGCCGGTGGTATTTTTCCCGCGAGTCAACAACGGTATGATCACCCTCCGCCTCACGCCCGACAACATGCCCCAGAAGCTGGCCGAACTGGAAAAACTATACAAAGCCAGCTACCCCGGCAATCCCTTCGATTATTTCTTTGTCGACGAAAAATACAACGAGCAGTACCGCACCGAGCAGCAGTATGGGCAGTTGTTTGGCGCTGCCGCTGGTCTGGCCATCTTCATTGCCTGCCTGGGTTTGTTTGGCCTAGCCACGTTTATGGCGCAGCAACGCACCAAAGAAATCGGCATTCGTAAAGTGCTGGGTGCCAGCGTAGCGAGCATTGCAACACTGCTTAGCAGAGACTTCCTGAAACTGGTGGGCGTGGCATTTTTGCTGGCCTCGCCGCTAGCCTGGTGGGGCATGACCCGCTGGCTCCAGAACTTCGCCGACAAAACCCCGCTCGACTGGTGGCTGTTTGCCGGAGCCGGACTACTGGCGGCGCTAATTGCCTTGCTCACGGTCTCATTCCAGAGCATCCGCGCCGCCCTCTCCGACCCCGTCAAGAGCCTGCGTAGCGAGTAAAAAGGCCGCACCAGCACACTGGTCGGCAACACTACCGCCCTAGGTTAAAACTTTTGGCCCGTTTTTTGACGTGGTCGTTTCGAGGCGCACCCATACCTCGACAACCCATGAAATCGACGCTATTTTTTGCTGCCCTATTGCTGGGCGTTGCCACTGCCGTTTCGGCCCAAACCGTGCCCACTGAAGGGTATCGAATTGAGGGGCGCATTCGGGGTCTGCGCGACACCACGGCCGTATTGGCCCACTATTTCGGCCATAGCCAATACATCCCCAAAGACACCGCCCGCATTGATGGTGCCGGACGATTTGTCTTTTCGGGCAAAAGCCTGCCCGGTGGCCTATATATGGTAATTGGCCCCAAAAACAAACGGCTGGAACTCATTCTCTTTGGCGACTCGGCTGCGACCGACAAGCCGTTGGTCATGCCCCGGTTTTCGTTCGAGACCGACACCACATCGCTAGTGGCCAAGATGACCGTGAGTGGATCGCCGGATAACGAGGCGTTTTATGCTTATCAGCAACAGATGCTCACGTTTGGCAACGAAGCGCAGGGCATTGAGTTGCAAATGCGTTTTCGTAGTGACCAGGTGAGTAAGATTAGTCTACGTCGCGAAATGACTGAGCTTCAGCGTAAAGCGCGTATTTATCAGCAGCAGTTTCTGGTAAAAAACAGCACACCGGTCGTGAGCAAACTCCTGAGCATGATGGGCGACCCTACGGTGCCTGCCGCCCCCAAAAAGGCCAATGGCAAGGTCGACTCGACGTTTCAGTACCGATATTACAAGGCGCATTACTGGGATAACATCGACTTCGGCGACGAGCGATTAGTACGCACGCCCATCTTTCAACGTAAGATTGACCGCTACTTGCAAGAGCTAACCGCGCCCGTGGTCGATTCGCTCATTACCAGCGCCGATTTGATTGTGAACAAGGCTCGCGCCAACCGCGAAGTGCTTTCCTATGCCATCTGGTACATCACAAGTCAATATGAACGGCCCCGCCTGATGGGCACCGACGGACTGTTTGTCCACATGGCCGAAAACTATTACCTCTCCGGCGTGATGCCGGCTGCCGACCCCGCCACTGTCGACAACATCAGGAAGCGGGTAGAGACGATCAAACCGCTGCTGATAGGCAAGTCGTTTCCAGCATTGGCGGTGAGCGATACACTTCGCCAACCCATTGACTTAAAGCAAGTTAACGCAGATTATACAGTGCTGTTTTTCTACGACCCTACCTGTACGCACTGCCGCGCCTCTATACCCACGCTGGCCCAATTTGCGCAGGATTCGACGGCCAAAGGCGTTCAGTTTTGCGCCATCGCCGTTGACAACAGCCCCGATGCCTGGCAGAAATTCATCCGTGAATTTGGCATTCAGCGGTGGGTCAATGGCTACGATTTCACCTTCCGCACCGACTACCGGCGGCAATATGACGTGATCAAAACACCGACCGTATATGTACTTGATAAGGACCGTACGATCATTGCCCGTGCTCTGCCCGCCGAGCAGGTTGCCGACTTTATTCAGTTTCGGCGGCGAAAAAAATAAGCTATTTTACTAAATACAAGACAAGTAGCGTCAACGATTTGTTACGTTTGCGGTATGCAAATAAAACTGCTAATTGTTGATGACAACCAGATGTTCGCCGAGGGCATCTGGACGTTGCTCGAAGATACCACCGACTACGAAGTGTTGGAGGTACTACATAGCGGGCAGGATGTACTGGAATTTCTGGACCACACCCCCGCCGATGTCTTATTGTTTGATATCGATCTGCCTGATTCATCTGGCTTCGAAATAACTCGGCTCGTACGAAGGCAACATCCTGGTACTCAGGTGTTAGCTATTTCGTCTCAAGATGACAGGCTGACGATTGAACAGATGTTACAGGCCGGTGCGCTGGGCTATTGCCTGAAAAGCGATGGCCGCGACGAGCTATTTTCGGCTATTCAGACTGTAGCGGGCGGTAAGCCCTATCTGCCTGCTGCGTATTTGGCCATGCGCCAGAAACAGAAGGCCCAGGCCGCAGCCAGTCCGTTGTCGGGCCGGGAAGTAGACGTGGTGCGGCTCATCAGCGAAGGCATGACCATCAGCCAGATCTCAGAAAAGCTGGCCATCACCGAACGAGCCGTGGAGACCCTGCGCAAGAGCATCTACAAAAAAGTGGGTCCGCAGAGCAACATCGAACTCGCCCGCTTCGTCCAGAAATACCATCCTTTGTAGCGAATGACTATCCAATAACCAATGCCTAATGACCAGCCACCCGTGACCCTACTGGCTGGAGTTTGGCGCATTGATCAGCGTATTGGGCTGTGCTGGCCAAGCCGCGTATCAGGGCGTAGCAACCTTCGTCGGTGATGGCTTTGAATGAGCTAGTAGGCTGATTCTTAGCGGTTAACGCCATATGCCAGGCCTGATGCTCGTGGTCGGGAAACTGATTGAGGGCGAAGTCGGCAATGCGTTTAAGCCAGCGTGGGGCGTCGGGGTGGCGGGTGTGCAGGTAGCCATTGGCCAGTGCTGCCAACGCCAGCGCGTGTACCGATGCCAGCCGATGATCGGCCCCGGCGAAGGTCATGGGCAGGTCTTTCCAGTCTACCCATTGCACCAGTCCCTGTATTGCGCTATCTGGCACCACGGTCCGTGTTATATCTCGTCCGGTCTGATTATCGGTGGGTCCCTGCCACGCCCATTGGCATTGGCGGAGGCATTCGGTCATGGCTTGGAGTGTCAGTTTCCGGTTGCCGAGCATAACGCCCACGTCTACCAGCAGATCCGTAGCTTCCATGGTCAGGCCTGTACTTACGCGCCGGCCTTCGGGCGTGTGGCTGAAGGCCCCGCCGGGCAGCACCCATTCGCGCAGGATATCCTGCCGTTTGTCAACAAATTCATTCAGGATTTCGTCGAGCAGGGGTTCGGTGGCTTCTTTCCAGTCGGGGAGGCTGAAGAGCGGGCGGACGTCAACCAGGGCTCGAAGCAGGGCTACCGGGCCGCTCAGGTGGCGTAAGGTTATTGGCCCCGTGGTGGCTGCCAGGGCCTTTTCGCGGCTGGTTTGGTAATGCCGCAGGGCTACGTGCAGCGTTTGCTTGGCCAGCATTGCCCATTGGTCGTCGGCGGTGGCCAGGTGCATTTGGGCGTAGGCCGAAGCCACGCGGGCACCCGTCAGCGGGTCGTGGGTGATGGGGCCGTGGGTGGGGGCAGCGGGTCGGCCCATGCGGTCGAGACGGGTGTAGCAGGCCATGCGGTCGGTATGAGCAAACTGCGCCAGAAAATCGGCCCCGTGCTGCGCATGGTCGAGCCAGTCGGGATCGGCCCCCAGGGTAGTGTAGAGATAGGCAAAAGCCCAGACCTGCTCGGCCTGCCGGGCCACCTGCTTATCGGCTTCGATGGCCTGACCAGTGGCGGTAAGGAGGTCAAAATAGCCCCCGCCGATACCATCGCAGGCATATCGCAGCCAGAACGGAACCAGATCATGCACCAGCGCCTGCTGGCAATCGGCTGCTATTTTGTGGAAATCGAGCAAAGGGGAGGAAGGAGTTTACGGTTTAGAGTTTTCAGTTTGGAGTTTTCAGTTGCGGTCCGGCGATCCGGCTGACGCGCCTGTACTCTCGGCGGACCGGTCAGCCAACCGAGAACTCTAAACTGAAAACTCTAAACTGTTTTACGCTTTTTTTAAAATAAACTCCGGGCTGATGTCGAGGCGTTCGTAGAGTTTTTTGGCGAGGTCGATGGTGATTCGACGCTTGCCGTTCATGAACTCTGAGAAACGGGCGGCAGAAATATCCAGAAAGGTAGCCATGTCTTTTTGCTTCATCTGGCGTTCGGCCATTTTCACCTGGATCATGCCCGGCAGCGTTTCTGGCACCCGAATGGGCATCAGCGGAATACTGTCTTCAAAGGCTTCGGCCATCAGCGATAGCCGTTGCAACTCGTCGGCTTCGGCTTGTGTAAGCAGATCGAAGCTGCCATGTTGAGTTACCCGTTGCAGGTAGGTCTCTATTTCGGCCATAACCGCTTTATAGTCAGCCTGATTACTAATCGTTGTCAACATAATTCTTATCAGATTGTGCTACACTAAACGACTATGGACTGGAAGTCCATAGGTTTAACGACGAATGGAATTCGTGGTCTCATC
>NZ_JAFMYU010000036.1 GCF_017353255.1 Fibrella aquatilis
GTTTAGACCTTAGACATTGAACCTTAAACTCATTAAAGAATAATCGTCCTGTTCTGGTGAATAAATACCCGGTCGTTGAAAACGAGTTTCAGGGCCTGTGAGAGCACTATTTTCTCTACGTCGCGGCCCATGGTGGCCATGTCGGTGGCGGTGTGGCGGTGGTCTACTTCCTGCGTGTCCTGGGCAATGATGGGGCCTTCGTCGAGGTTGTTGTTGACGAAGTGGGCCGTGGCACCAATGATTTTTACGCCCCGCTCGTAGGCTTGCCGGTAGGGGCTGGCCCCCACAAAGGCGGGCAAAAACGAGTGGTGGATATTGACGATCCGGTTGTTGTAGTGGGCTACAAAATCGGGCGTCAGCACGCGCATGTATTTGGCCAGCACGAGGTAGTCGGGCTGGTAGATAGCCAGGGTGCGCAGTACGGCGGCCTCGTGTTCTTCGCGGGTTTTGCCTTCGTGGGCGATGTGGTGAAACGGAATGCCAAACTTGCTTACCAGCGGTTGCAGGGTGGCGTAGTTGCTCACCACGGCCAGAATATCGGCCCCCAACTCGTCGAAGCCGTAGCGGATGAGCAGCTCGCCCAGACAGTGGTGTTCTTTGGTGACAAACACCACCACGTTCTTTTTCTGCTTTGGATTCAGCCGCAAACTCACCCCGGCGGGCAGCGTTTGGCGCAGTTCATCCAGAATCTGTTGCGGATCGTGGCTG
This sequence comes from Fibrella aquatilis, assembly GCF_017353255.1. Classification (GTDB taxonomy): domain Bacteria; phylum Bacteroidota; class Bacteroidia; order Cytophagales; family Spirosomataceae; genus Fibrella; species Fibrella aquatilis. The sequence goes on from NZ_JAFMYU010000036.1 coordinate 709, forward strand.
TCGAGCGCGATCCCGGCCTGCTGTGGCCCGGCCTCAAACTCGGTTCGCATGAAAAACTGCCCGTCGGGACTTACGTATTCGTCGTTGCGAATGATGTTGAGACCATGCCGGAAGAGAACGCCCGTGACGTGGTGAATCAGGCCCGGCCCGTCGGGGCCATCCATCAGCAGAATATGTTTAGTCATAGGTGAAGCAGACAGGCGGGGTGGGTTGTTAAGTAGTGGAAACGGGTGCCTGTGGATGTAAGGCTGTTCATGCAAGATAAATTGAATCGAGTAAACTTACATACGCGCCGATTTTCATGCCTGTAAACTGCTTACTTGCAGGTGAAATTTACATCTTGACAAAACCACCCCAACCCAGCCTCTGCCGTGGAATCAATCTTCTCAACGTCCAAACGCAAACTCTTACTCGAAATCGCCTGGGAGGTCTGTAATCAGGTGGGCGGTATCTACACCGTAATCCGCTCGAAAGTACCCGCGATGGTCGAGAAGTGGGACGATAATTATGTGCTGCTGGGGCCTTACTTCCCCCAAAAAGCCGCCGCCGAATACGAACCCATTACCGACCCCGACGAAACCGAAATTGGGCAGACTGTGCGCAAGATGCGGCAATTGGGCTACGACGTAGAATATGGTTACTGGCTGGTAACGGGTCGCCCGCGGGTGGTCATGTTCAACGTGCAAAGCCTTGCCCCTCAGGTAGATGCCATCAAAGCAGGCCTGTGGGAACGGCATCAACTGCCTACGCTCAACGTGGAAGATCTGGTGAACCAGACGCTGCTGTTTGGCGAAATGGTCCGCGTATTTATTACCCTGCTGGCTGCCGACCATGCCCGCCGCGTTGACCTGGTGGCCCATTTTCACGAATGGATGGCCGCTTCGGGCCTGCCCGACCTCCGGCGCGACAATGTGCGCGTGGCCACCACCTTCACCACCCACGCCACCATGCTGGGGCGCTACCTGGCCCAGAACGAAACCGGTTTCTACCAAAAGCTGCCCACCTTCAACTGGCAAAAAGAAGCCCGGCACTACGGCATCGAAGCTCAGGCAACCGTAGAAAGACTAGCCGCGCAGCAGAGCCATGTATTCACCACCGTGAGCGACGTGACCGCCCGCGAGTGCGAGGTGTTTCTGGGTCGCAGCCCCGACCTGGTGCTGCCCAACGGCCTGAACGTGACGCGCTTTGCCGCCGCCCACGAGTTTCAGAACCTGCACGTGAAGTTCAAAGAGCGCATCCACGAGTTTGTGATGGGTCACTTCTTCCAGAACTATTCCTTCGACCTCGACAAGACGCTGTACTTCTTCACGTCGGGGCGGTTCGAGTTTACCAACAAAGGGTACGACCTCACGCTGGAGGCTCTGGCGCGGCTGAACTGGCGGATGCGCGAGGCCAACATGGACACCACCGTGGTGATGTTTATGGTGACCAAGCAGCCCTACCGGTCTATCAATCCCGAAGTGCTCCACACCCGCGCCCTGCTCGACGAGATCCGCGAAACCACCGATGCCATTGAAAAGCAGGTGGGCGAACGGCTCTTTCTGGCCTCGGCATCGGGGCAGGAAACCAACCTGCCCGACCTTAACAAGTTTGTGGACGAATACTGGCGGCTGCGCCTGCGGCGGACCATTCAGAGCTGGAAAACCAAGCAGCTGCCCCGCTTTGTCACGCACGATCTCTTGCAGGAAGACGACATGACGCGGTTTATCCGGCAGGCCAACCTGGTCAATAATGAATACGACCGTGTGAAAATCGTGTACCACCCCGACTTCATCGCCTCGACCAACCCGCTGTTTGGCCTCGACTACAGTCAGTTTGTGCGGGGGTGCCACCTGGGCGTATTTCCGAGCTACTACGAACCCTGGGGCTATACGCCGCTGGAGTGCGTGGTGCGGGGCATTCCCACCGTCACGAGCGACCAATCGGGCTTTGGCGATTTCATCATGCAGATCATGCGCGACTACGAAAACCGGGGCATCTACGTGGTCAATCGCAAAACACAAAACTTCGATGAAGCGGCCAACCAACTCGCCGACATCCTGTTCCGGTTTGTGCGGATGACCATGCGCGACCGGATTCAGCAGCGCAACCGCGTGGAAAGCATCGCCGAAGTATTCGACTGGACCAACCTCCGTTCCTACTACGACACCGCCCACGACCTGTCATTGAAACGCCGGAAACCGTGACTATTTCCGAGGAATTCATCTATTTCATCTGGCAGTTTCAATACGTTGCCAATCAGGCGCTTACCACTACCGACGGCGAAACGGTTGAGGTGTTGCACCCCGGTTTTCGGAATGGTAATGCCGGACCTGATTTCCTGAACGCCCGGCTGCGCATTGCGGGGGTAGAGTGGGTGGGCACGGTGGAAGCGCACGTACGCACGTCGGACTGGCTTGTGCATCAGCATCAGGGCGATAAGGCCTATGATAACGTGATCCTGCACATTGTCTGGCACCACGACCGCGCCGTGCCCCGCCCCGACGGCACCCGATTGCCCACCCTGGAACTGGCCCCGCTCACCGCCGACAACCTCCTGAGCCGTTACGGCACCCTCACCAGCAGTGCCGACGTTATTCCCTGCGCCGGGCAGTTTCGCATGGTGAAGCCCCTGCGCCAAACCGCCATGCTCGACAAAGCCCTGCTGGAGCGCCTCGAACGCAAAGCCGCCGACGTGCAGGCGTTGTATGATGCCACGGGGCAGGACTGGGAAGAAACCGCCTACCGCCTCCTGGCCATGCACCTGGGCAGCAAAGTCAACGCCGACCCCATGGAGCAACTCACCCGGACGGTGCCACTGCGGGTGCTTCACAAACACCGCAACAACCTCACGCAGCTAGAGGCGCTGCTCTTCGGTACGGCCGGGTTGCTGGACGACACCGACCCGGAAGCTGCTACTACCCCCGACGAATACCGGGCCGTACTGCGCCGAGAACATCAATTTTTGGCCACCAAATACGCCCTGACCGACGGGCAACTACCCGCCCACGTCTGGAAATGGGGTAAGCTGCGTCCGGCGGGGTTCCCTACCATGCGGCTGGCGCAACTGGCCCGGCTTGTTCATGAATATGGCAGCCTGTTTTCGCTGCTGGTCGATACCCCCGACGCGCCTTCGTTGCTGGCCATGTTGCAACTGATGCCTTCGGCCTACTGGCAAACGCATTACCGGTTTGGGAAAACGGGAGCGAAACTCTCGGCCACGCTGGGTGAGGCCACGGCCACGGGCCTGCTCATCAACGTGGCCGTGCCCCTGCTGGCGGCCTACGCCAAACGCAAAGATCAGCCCGACCTGCTCGACCGGGCCATCAGCCTGCTGGAACAACTCCCCGCCGAAGACAACCGCATCACCCGCCTCTGGGACGACCTGGGCCTGGCCGTAAAAACCGCCTTCGATTCGCAGGCCTCGATTGAGTTGTATAACAATTTCTGCACCCCCAAACGCTGCCTCAACTGCCAGATCGGTATTGCCCTGGTGCGGGTGTGATGGATGTAGTTACAGATAAGTTATAGGTTTTGATTCCGCGTATTGCTGCCGCGCGGCCCCGCGGCGGCGGACCGTCTCGACTGCGCTCGGGGTGACAGGCACCTTGAATCAACTCAGTAAACTTGACTCTACCTGCCTGTCACCCCGAGCGCAGTCGAGACGGTCCGCCGCCGCGGGGCCGCACGGCAGCAATACGCTTATTAACAGCTCGTTGCCCACCCCCATCACGCCAGCGCCATTTCTTTTCGTTCGCCGATTTGTTGCCGCCACATGGCGTAATAGAGGCCTTTGTGAGCCAGGAGTTCGGCGTGGGCACCCTGCTCTACCACGTGCCCTTTTTCGAGCACGAAAATGCGGTCGGCGTGGAGGATGGTACTCAGGCGGTGGGCAATCAGGATCGTGATGCGGTGCTGCGAGGCCGACAGCTGCCGCACCGTGTTGGTGATCTCTTCTTCGGTAAGCGAATCCAACGCCGAGGTGGCCTCGTCGAACACCAGCAGGGCGGGTTCGCGGAGCAGGGCGCGGGCAATGCTCAGGCGCTGCTTTTCTCCCCCCGATACCTTCACGCCACCTTCGCCAATGACCGTATCCAGCCCCTGTGGTGCGCGGGCCAGCAGCCCGTCTGCGGCGGCCTGATGCAGGGCGCGAAGGCAGTCGGCGTCGGTAGCGTTGGGGGCTACAAAGAGCAGGTTCTCGCGGATGGTACCGGCAAAAAGCTGCGTATCCTGTGTCACAAAGCCGATTTGCTCCCGCAACTCGTCCAGGTTTACTTCGTCGCCAGGAATATCATTATATAGAATACGCCCTTCTTTGGGTTGATACAGCCCCACCAGCAGCTTCACCAGCGTGGTCTTACCCGACCCCGACGGCCCCACAAACGCAATGGTTTCACCCGTTTTTACATCGAACGAAATACCAGCCAGGGCGGGGGTGTTGGCCGAGAGGTGCTTGAAATGCACGTTCTCAAACGCCAGCTCGTCAATGCGCCCCACGGTCTGAGGATGCGCTGGTTTTTCGTCGCGGGGGGTGTCGAGAATGCGCTGGAAATTGGCCAGCGACGCCTCGGTTTCGCGGTAGACGTTGATGATGTTGCCCAGCTCCTGCAACGGTCCGAAAATGGCAAATGAGTAAATGAACAGCGAGAAGAATTCGCCCACGGTGATCTTGCCCTGCACCACCAGAAACAGCATCAGCAGCATGATGGCGTTGCGCAGCAGGTTCACAAACGTGCCCTGAATAAATGACAGCGACCGGATGTAGCGCACCTTTTTTAGCTCCAGCTTCAGAATTTTGCCTGTAGTGCCATTGAGCCGCTCGGTCTCCTGCTGGGCCAAACCGAGGCTCTTCACCAGCTCAATGTTGCGCAGGCTCTCGGTGGTCGACCCGGCTAGGGCAGTGGTTTCGGCTACGATGGTTTTTTGTACTACTTTAATCTTTTTGCTCAGCAGCGAACTGACGAAACCCAGCAGCGGAATGGTAAGGAAATAGGCCGGGGCAATGGGCCAGTAGACCGTGCTGGCGTACCACATCACAAACACGATACCCACAATTGAGGTAAACAGCACGTTCACAAACGACTGAATGAGCTTCTCTACATCGGTGCGCACCTTCTGCAAAATCCCCAGCGTCTCGCCCGACCGCTGATCCTCAAAGACCTGATAAGGCAGTTCGAGCGAGTGTTGCAGGCCGTCGGAGTACATTTGTGCACCCAGTCGTTGGGTGATGACGTTGACGTAATAGTCCTGGAAGTTTTTAGCAATGCGGCTCACCATGGCCACGCCCAATGCCTGCAAAATGAGCAGCCCGGAGCCTTTTTGCAGAAACCCCCAAAAATTGATGTCGCGCCAGGTACCACCCGGCTTCACCACATACTGGTCAATGATTTTGCGAAAAATATAGGGATCAAGCAGGGAGAACACCTGGTTGACGGTGGCCAGCACCAGCGCCAGAATGAGCAGGCCCCAATAGCGGCTTAGGTAGAAGTACAGTAGTTTCATGTGAAGTAACGGCGTGTTCGAAATGGCCAACCAGACCGAAAACAGGGTCTGGATAGTAAACCCCATACGGTATAAAAAGGTGGCACGCTAGTTAGTGGTGAGTGGTAAACGATGAGCGGTAAGTGTAGCCAAGGCTAATGCTTTCACTTACCACTCATCGTTTACCACTCACCACTCCCTCACTTCACCGTTAGCGTAAAGCTTAGGTTCACGTCGTCGGAGCCGGGGGCGGCGGTGCCGTCTTTGACTATGGTGCCATTGACGGGGGGCTGATGACGCAGGCGTACGTTGAGTTTGCCGGTGCCTGCTACGCCGGTGCGGGCAGTGCCGATGAGGCCTACAGGCAGGTTGCGGCTGTCTTTGTCGCCATAGGTATAAGTGAGCAGGGCCGTTGGGTCAGCGGCGTAGAGAAACAGGTGTTCCTCTTTCTGGGTGCTGATCTCGTTGGTGACCGATACCGTGGGCGTCTTGCTTTCGTCGAGCAGATCAACGGTTAGGCTGTAGCTGGTGTTGGCGGTCAGGGTGATCGCGTCGAACTTAGTAGGAGTAGCCCCGCCACTCTTATTCTGATAAGTAGCGGTTTGGGTATTGGTGGTGCCTACGGGCGTAAACCGCAGCGTAACGGTAGTAATGAGTTCATTCTCATCGGCCGGTAGGGGGTCAGTACCTTTTTTGCAACCATTAAATAGAAACAGAAGGCTAATGCCAAGGACCCAGCTGAGGTGCAGTTTGTTTTGAGTACGCATAACGAGGATGTGTTTTCCTGAAGGACAAACATACGAACTTGCAACGTTGTTGCAATTATTTTTGCAACCTTATTGCAACAACGGAAGTTATGCTTGTACTTTTGTGAACAGAAAATTGCGATTGACCATGAAGCTGGATCTCTTCGACAAGAAGGCCGATTATATTGGTATCACGGGTTCGGTGCTGTGCATTATTCACTGCATGGCGGCCCCGGTGATGGTAATGACAACGGGCTTTTTGCGCACCGACGCTACCCTGCGTATCGGCTTTCTGGGTCTCGACTACGTGTTCATTGCTATCAACATAGCAGCAGTTTATTTCGCTACGAGGCATCATACGTCGGCTGCTATTCGCGCTACCCTCTGGGGTTTTCTGACCCTGTTTGCCACGAGCCTGCTCCTCGAAGCTGTCAGCTCCCTGTTTGAGTATACAGCCTATTTCGCCTCTGCGGGGCTGGTTATCACCCACCTCATTAACCTCCGCCAACATCGTGTTGCGCACGCGGGGTGAGTTCAAGGAAGGCAGTTAAAACCTTAAACCGGCTTCCCCTTCCTGCTTAACGAAAAGACGGCAATTAGCACCCAGACTATGTTGACGAGTGCCGACGGATAGGCGCCGTGGTAGTAGGTGTTGACAATAAAGAATAGACCGCCAATCAGGTTAGCCCAGATATAGCGCGGGTCTTTGGCATCTAACCTGCCCTGCATGTTCAGAAAATAAGCACCCACAATAAGGGCAGAGGCTATCCAGCCCAAGGTTTCAATGGTGTAATGGAGCATGAGTGTTTTATAAGTCGGCAATCAGTCGCAAGAGCCAGTCGGGCTTTAAAAATAGCAGGATCACAGGTGGTACCGTAATGGCCAACGCTACCCACTGACCAACCGTAAGTCGCACAACACTAGGTACAGCACCCGTTGGGGCAGGGCGAAAAATGAGCAGAAATGGAATGCGCAGGTAGTAGAACAGCGACACCACCACGTTGGCCAGCCCAATGCCGTAGAGCCAGATCAGCCACGGGTTACCTGTTGTCTGGTAGGCCTCGAACAGGGCTGAAAAAGACAGTAGTTTGGCCGTAAACCCCACCGTAGGCGGCAGGCCCGTCAGCCCCAGCATGACCACTACCAGGCACACACCCAGCAGGGGAGATACCGAGAAACGACCCGCAAAGTCGGCCATACGTAGCGACCCGGCGGGGGCGAGGGCGTCAATGAGGAAGAAAGCGGCCAGGGTAATAAACAGGTAGGTAGCCACATAGAACGTAGCTGCCTCAAAGCCCGATTCGTTCAGCGCCACCACGCCCACCAGCAGAAACCCCGCCTGTGCAATAGTAGAATAGGCCAGCATCCGTTTAGCATCGGTCTGACGCAGGGCCGAGAGGTTGCCCAGCAGAATGCCCGCCAGAGCCACCACCGCCAATGGTGTTTGCATGCCCGCCGACTGCCCCGCCGACAATAACCGCATTAGTACCAGCAAAGCCGCTGCTTTAGGCGCAATGGAGAAAAAAGCCGCTACGGGTACCGGCGCGGCTTCGTAGGCATCGGGCGTCCAGATATGAAATGGCACCGCCGAAAGTTTAAACAACACCCCCGCCAGCGTGAGCAGCCCCGCCACCAGCGCCACCGTTCCGCCGTCGGCCAGCAGGGTGCCAAAGGTATCGGCCGTGATATCGAGGGTGCCGGTGAGGCCATACAGCAACGACATGCCGTAGAGCATAATGGCCGAACTAACCGCCCCGAAGAGCAGGTATTTCAGCCCCCCTTCGGCAGCTTTCCGGTCGGCGACGAGGCCGGTGAGGAGGTAAGACGCAATGGAAACAAGTTCGATGCTGAGGTAGATTGTGAGCAGGTTTACGGCCATCGTGAGCAGGTACAGGCCCAGCACCAGCCCCACCAGCAAGACGTACCACTCGGTAGGCAATAGCCGTTTGGGGGCCGTGGAAGTGCTATTTCCAGTTTCCCAGAGTACTACAGCCATGGCCGCACCGGTGACGATGACTTTGAAAAACAAGGCCTGCCGATCCAGAAAGAGCAGGTTCATAAACAGGCTGCCGCGCCCGGTTTCGCCCATAGCCAGCACCCCTGCTACCGCCAGACCCGCCACGGTAATGCCCGTCAGCCAGCGCCGCGTAGTGACTATGTCGGTCTGCCGCAGTAGCACTAATTCGCCCACCAGCAGCCCACAAAACAGGCCGCTTAGCCACAACTCGGCCCCCACGCCGCCCAGGCTATCGAGTATATTTTGTAGTTGTTCGGCGAGAGACATAATTTGATTTACGAATTACGATGGACGACTTACGATTTATTGCTTTCGCACGTAGGCCAAGGCAAGCGTAGTTAGGCGTCAGCAATAAATCGTAAGTCGTCCATCGTAACCGCGGCGGCTAGGCGCCCCCGGCGGGCCGCTTGTAAATATTAAATAATGCCGTCCCGTTCCGCCTGATCTTCGTAGCCGCGCACCTGAACGGGCTTCTGGTTTTTGCGGAGCTTGATATTCAGCACTTCTACCATCAGAGAGAATGCAATGGCGAAGTAGAGATAGCCTTTGGGCACGGTACCCACCGGCGAGTTGAACAAGGACACTTCCGAGAGGTGGGCACCTTCGGCGATGAGCATGAACCCAATCATGATCAGAAACGACAGGCCCAACATCTGAATGCTGGGGTGGTCGTTGACAAATCGGCCTACGGGACCGGCAAAGAACATCATAATCAGTACCGACAAAATTACGGCAATAATCATGACGGTTACATTCTGGGTCAGGCCCACGGCGGTCAGGATCGAGTCGATGGAGAAAACTACGTTGATGATGGCAATTTGGGCAACCACACCACCCACGCTGTTTTTGGATCCTCCTTTTTTTTCGGGCATTACGTCGTCGCCGTGGGGGTCGCCTTCCAGCTTATGATGAATTTCAGACGTGGCTTTATAGAGGAGAAACAGGCCACCAATGAAGAGAATGATGCTTTGTCCGGTGGGAGCTGCCACGAGCCAGCCTGTATCGATGTGGGTGAAGGGCTTGCTGAGCGAGATCAGGATGGAGATACCAAATAGCAGCACTACCCGGAAGATCATGGCCAGCAGCAGGCCAATGTTGCGGGCTTTGGGCTGATCGGCGCGGGGAAGTTTATTAGCGGCAATGGAGATGAAAATGATGTTGTCAATCCCCAGAACGATTTCCAGAAACGTGAGCGTCAAGAGGCTGATGATGGCCTCGGCTGTGAAGAGTTGATCCATGAGTGCGTGGTAACGAAAGCCCAAAATTACCCCGCTGTGCCCTTCGGAACAAACAGGTTACAGTAATGAGCAGCCCAATCCATAAACGGTGTGAGGGCGGGATGAACATGAAAAAACCGCCTGCCGATGCCAGCAGGCGGTTTTTGTAAGGGGAGTTGCCCGTAGCAACGTACCGCCTGATGTTGATTAGGCAGCTACTTCGGCCACGGGTGCCGTAGCGGCCACTTCGGCAGGAATCACGTTCACCAGCGACCGGTCGTCACGACCTTTGCTGAAGTGTACGGTGCCTTCGATGAGAGCAAACAGGGTGTGGTCACGACCCAGACCCACGTTTTTGCCGGGGTGGTGTTTCGTGCCGCGCTGCCGCACAATAATGTTGCCGGCAATCACTTTCTGACCGCCAAACAATTTTACGCCTAAGCGTTTGCTGATACTATCCCGGCCGTTCCTCGAACTACCGACGCCTTTCTTGTGTGCCATCTTTTTGAGGAGTATTAAACGGTAATGTCGTTGATTTGAACTTTGGTCAGGTACTGACGGTGACCGTTCTTTTTCTTGTAGCCCTTGCGGCGCTTCTTTTTGAAGACGATGACCTTTTCACCTTTCAGGTGTTCGACGATAGTGGCCGATACGGCTGCGCCTGCCACGAGGGGGGCGCCAACGGTAATCGTGCCTTCGTTGTCAACCAGGAGAACCTTCACCTGGTCGGAGGCAAGTGCAGCGTCCACGTCACCTCCCAACCGGTGGGTATAGATGAAGCGGCCCTTCTCGATTTTAAACTGCTGCCCTGCGATCTCTACGATTGCGTACATGATTGTGTGTATAACTTGAAAATGAGGGTGCAAAGGTAGAAAAAAGTTAGCAGTTGGCAGTGGTAGCAGGTAGAAAAAGTTGGTAGTGTAGCCATGTTCTGTTCAAGGCCCTACCCGTAATCGCCCACCCGGCAGATAACGCAGTTGCCCACCTGTTCCGTAACGTACCCGTAGTACACTGGCTGCGAAACCTGCCGGAATGGTGATGGCATGGTTGAGCGTGATGGCATCGGTAGCCGTGGGTACCTGCCCGCACGACCATACGGTAGCGTCGTCCCAATTGCCGGACCTGAGCGTCGTGTTCCCTAAATACACCATGACGCTGGCCGAAACGACTGCTATGGCCGGACAGCCATCAGCCGACGGAGTAAGGCTCACGGAATACACGTCGCCCGCCATTGCTATCTGCACTGGGTATGTGTTGGTTGGCCGTCTGGCAATGCTCAGGCCACTACCCGCGCTGCTGGTGGTGCCCGCGTAGATAATACCATTGGCGCCAACGGACAACCCCTGTACATAATTGGCCCCCAAACCACTGGCGGTAGTGTAATTGACAAACATCTGGCCACCGTTGGTCGAGATGCTCAATCCGCCATCACTACCAGCATAAACAGTCCCGGTGGCATCGACAAAGACAGTTTCAACGGAATTGTTACCCAAACCGTTGGCGGTAGTGCGGTTGATGAATGTAGTACCCCCGTCGGTGGAGATACTCAGTCCGCCGTAGGTAGCCACGTAGATGGTGCCGTCGGGACCAACCACTACGTCGGTGGTTTGGTCAGTACCTAAGCCGTTCGCCGAAGTACGGTTCACAAACGTGTTTCCTCCATCTGAGGAAATGCTTAACCCGCCGTAGGTGGCTGCATAAATCTTCCCGTCTGGGCCGGCCGTGACGTTGTAGACCGTCACGCCGCCTAATCCGTTGGTAGTTGTCTTGTAGGCGAACGTATTTCCCCCATCGGTCGATATGCCCAGACCTGCTGCGGTTGCTCCACCAGTAGCGACGTATATTTTACCCGTGCCATCTACATAAACACCCGATACGGTTCTGGTATTGATCTTGTTGCTGAATGTACTGCCCCCGTCGGCCGAAATGCTCAACCCGGCATTGGTGGCTGCATATATTTTCCCGTCGGTGCCAACGAAGGCGTTGAAAATGAAATTATTACCCAGGCCATTTGCTGTGGTACGGTTCACAAATGATTGCCCGCCGTCGGTCGAAATACTTAACCCGCCTGTGGTTGAAGCATAAACGTTTCCGTTGGCGGAGACATAAACACCAAGCACGTTGGCACTGCCCAGTCCGTTGGTAGTTGTTTTGTTACTGACAGTTAGCAATGACAATCTATTCCGTGCCCATCGGTAACCCGGGTTTGTGCCGCCATTGGTGGGCGTGGCCGTGAGCGTTTGGCTACTACCTGCACACATCACTATTGGGTTAAGTCCAACGGTGGCGGTAGTCGAAATGGCTGTAGCCTGCACTGTCATGCTGCCAGGGCCAGTGCAATTATTGATCGTGCAGGAAGCCGAGTAACTCTCCGTTGCTGATATGGATAGCACATTGCCCGTTACGCCCGTATTCCACCTGACTACGCCCGCGCAGCCGCTGGCTGTAAGTGAGGTGGTTTGCCCCAGGCAGAAGCTAACCGAACCCGATGGGCTGATGGTGGGGGCGGTGGGTATGCTGGTGGTCAATACGGTAAGCGTGGCACTGTTGGGGCTGGCGCAGCTTTCGGTGGTGCAGGTGGCAAAATAACCCACCGAACCTGCCGAAGGCGTGATAATTAAGCTGGCCCCGGTCGCGCCTGTATTCCAGGTAACGGTTCCGGCGCAACCCGATGCTGTGAGCGTAACGCTCGTTCCGGCGCAAATGCTGGCACTGGGGCTGACTGTGAGGGTGGGCGCACTCGGAATAGCGCAGGTCTTGTAGAGTTGTGAATTGCTATTACCATCAGGCTGCCCCCTTAAGTAAAGTCGACCGTTATAAGCCAGTGAGTTATAGTTTGTTGCTGCGTTGCTTATAGAGGCTGAAGACCCGCTGCCAGAACCCGGCCACAGGTCCTGTACCAACTGCGTCCCGGCAGATGACCCGTCGGAGCGCCAGATTTCGGTGCCGTTGATATCGGTATAGGCGTGGAAATAACAGATGCCGTTGATGCTGGCAAAATCGAGTGGGGTTGAACTACCAGTTCCGGGGTTAACATCACGTACCCGGAACGTACCGCCCGCCGTGCCGTCGCTCCGCCAAAGCTCTATACCAAACGTGGCATCCTCGGCGGGAAAGTAAAGCAGGTTCTGATAACCTTCAGGATTGACCTGATAAGTGCGAAAATAGCTCGGAATAGTAGCGCCCAGTATGGCCACCTGGCCCGTACCTGCCTGCGAGCCATCCGTTTTCCACAGTTGGTTGAAGGTCGATACAGGGCTGCCTGCCTGTACGACATGTGTTGTGCCGAAAAAATAAAGTGCGTTGGCCGTTGGTATGAACCGATCTACGGCGTCGAGCACAGATGCATTATACGTTGGATCATGTGCTACGGTATAAAGAGCAACCAGATTGATGCCATCATATTTCATGATTCGGCTGGTACTAAAACTGCTATTCGGGGTTGCCTGCTCGCGGAAGTACAAGGCACCATTCCAGACCGTGAGGCCAACTATACTGACACTAATCTGATTGGCGGTTGACTGACGAAGAATAACGGTGCCTGCCGTAGTGCCATCTGTTTTATAGAGGGCTCCGTTTGCCGCCCGGAAGTAAGCCGTTGTGCCATCGGAAACTACCTGCCCAATCGAGGTTAACTCACTCCTGATAGCATACGTACCTGCTGTGGTGCCGTCGCTGCGCCACAAGCCCGTGCCGTTGTCGCTAAAAAGCAAAATGCCACCGCTTATTTCGACCATGTATCTGGGAATAACACTAAACCCCGATTTCACTAGTTCAACCGCGCCTGTCTGCCCGTTAATCCGCTTCAACTGACCCGTAGTACCAAAATAGAGGTGCCCCCCGGCCACACAACGTCCCGTCGGGCTTTGGTCGAAAGTATCGCCCGACACCAGCACCGTGCCCGCCGCCGTACCATCGGTTCGGTAGATGCCGCTGTTAGGGCAATTGCCCCCGCCTCCATTAAAATAAAGCTGACTATTGAAGCGGATGAACGAGTTGGGAGCCAGGTTGCACTGAAAATCTTTGACCAGCGGAATCTGGGAATAGGCCTGACTAAACAGCCCCGTCAGCATCAGCAAATACAGGCCTGAACGGATCGCTTTCGGCATTGAATAGGATGAGGAATGGTGTGGATATAGATGAAGCAGGTGCCCAAATCTCCCCCGTCTGTCCGGCCTGCGCCATCCCCCGGTTGGGGGATTTTTTTGAGTGGCTATTTCTTCGTCATTTGCACTGATGATGAGCCAGTTATTCCTTCTTATACCAACCGGGCGCTGGCTCTTGCTGGGCCTGCTGCTTGGCCTGACAGCCGCCAGCGGCTGGGCACAGCCCTGTCCACTGCAACTGGATAGCCTTTCGTCAGGCACCTACCCGTCTGACTGCCTGCTGACGTTCGCAGACTCAACTGGTCAACTGACCCCGAGGCAATTGGATCTGAGCCAGTTCAAACCTGTTGGCACCACCCAGCCTAATTTCGGCACCGACGGCCTGACCCACTGGCTCACCTTCACGTGCCAGAATGCCGCCAAACAGGCCCACCAATTTGTGCTGGAGGTCGATATCGTTTACGCCGACGAGATGAGTTTCTACGTGCTGGATGGGCAGCGCATCAGCTACCAGATTGAGCATGACAGTTGGCACGTTCCACTCTGGAAACGAAGCATTCCGTCGCGCTACTTTGCTTTTCCGCTCAATCTGACTCCCGGACAAACCGTGCGGGTGCTGCTCCGCGCGCAGGAGGAGGGCGGAACCCTGATCACGCCGATCCATATCTGGGAGCGATCAGCGTATGAGCTATACTATTCCACGGAGACTAACATTCTCATTCTGCCCGCTATCATTTTGCTGTTTCTAACGGTAGTTGGTTTAGGCGTGTTTATAGTGTCCCGTAATCTGATCTGGCTGTTTTATGCCGTCCATGCGTTTGGCACGGCCGTGTATAACCTGAATATTGAAGGTGTACTGGCGCACTACCTCCCCGATCCGTTCAATACGATCAAGGGGTATGCGCTTGGGGTTTCACTGAGTTACATGGCCAACTTACTGTTTACGCAACAGTATGTCTACAAGCGTCTCCCCAAACCCATCGGGTGGCTGAGATGGGCTACCTACGGGCTAATTGGCGTTCAGGCCACCTGGTTTCTGTATCTACTGGTTATGCCATTTCAGGACCATACTGCCGACGTAGCCTTGCTGATAACAGGCATAACGGCTGCTTTTATGCTGATGTACCTGCTAACATGCCTCGCTAAGGGGAGTGACGAAGCCCGCATCTACCTATTGGCTATTGCCCCTTTTTTGCTGATTGTGCTGGTGAGGGTGCTCGACAGCGCAGGCATACTGGAAACGCAGGACTGGCACTATTACCTGCGTTATTATGCACCTCTGTTTGAGATAATCGTGCTGGGTATTGGTGCTACCCGACAATTGATTCATGAACGCGAGGCGACGCTTATCCAGTTAGGTAACACCCAGAAAGAGGTTATTCTGACTCAGGAAACCGAACGCCGTCGCATTGCTCAGGACCTCCACGACGACGTGGGTACGTCGCTGCTGGCTCTGCGGGGTAAACTGCCCCCCGCCAGTGAAGAGGCCTATGAGTTGATCAACCAGATCATCGCTAACGTGCGGACGGTTTCGCACAACCTCATGCCCGATGAACTGACTATGCTGGGCCTGGGTGGTGCGCTGGCCGAAACCGCCGAACGGTTAGGGGCAGCGTCGGGCATTCGGTTTTTGTTTGTCAGTGCGGGTGAGGTGATCCCGCTGCCGCAGGTGAAAGAACTGGCTATCTACCGCGCCGTGCTGGAACTGATGCATAACGTGGTGCGCCACAGTGGAGCCACCGAGGCTGTAGTCCAACTAGTCTATCACCCTGACGGGCTGAACATCATGGTGGAAGACAACGGACACGGATTCGGCAACCACAAAGCAGATTCCGCCAGTGGAATCGGGCTAAAAAACGTAGCTTCACGAACCGAATGGTTAGGAGGCCGGATGGCGATTGATACCTCCGTCAGAGGCACCACCATCCGGCTCGACGTTCCTTACACATGACCTCTGCTGCCTCGTCCGTCCGCATTTTACTGGCCGATGACCACACCCTTTTTAGCGATGGGCTGGCGCTACAGCTCGCACAGGCTGACCCGGCTATGACGGTGGTGGGGCAGGTGTTTCGGGGGGCCGACGTGCTGCCCGCTGTCCAGGCTCACACGCCCCACGTGGTATTGCTCGACATCAACCTGCCTGCGCCTACTGGTATTGAATGCCTCCGACAGCTATCAGACACGTACCCGGCCGTGAAGACGATCATGCTGACGATGTACGCCTACAAACGCTTTGTCGACGAATGCCGCGGAGCTGGGGCGGCGGCCTATTTACTCAAGCATGTGCAGATTAGTACCATGATTGACACCATCAGGCGCGTACTGATTGGCGAACGCATCTTTCCAACGTCACCAACAGTTGATCTACACGCCGCCGACAGCTTTGTAGTGCGGTTTAAACTCACCCCCACTGAACTAAAGGTTATCCGTCTGATGCGGCAGGGGTTGAATACGCAACAGATTGGTGATCAGCTGTTTGTGAGTTTCGAAACGGTGAAATCGCACCGCAAAAACATCTATCGTAAACTAACCATTACCCACCTGTCTGACCTGATTGCCTTTGCACACGAGCATGGGTTATAAGAGTCATCAACGTAGTTTCGGGGCGTTGGCCAGCCGTTAGGGCAAGTCTGAATTCAGTACGTAGATATAGCCCCGCTTTGAGTCGTGGAAAAACAAGCGGCGGTTATTTATATAGACGCTGTAAAAATCGGTTAAATCACTCCGCAAGAAAGGGGTTAACGTAAGCTTGTCATCAGCCAAATCGGCTTTCATGTATAATTGCTTCCGTACCTTTTCCTTAACAGACGATGTGCGGTAATAAAGCTGCTTTGTAACCCGGTCATACACAAAATACTGGCCAAGAATTGGATCATTGCGATCCTCTGCCGCCACCACAATTGCGACATCAATCAGCGTCAACGCCGACAAATAAGTTGTAGCCGTACGTAATTGATTCGTTGACGCCCCCTACCTTATTCCTACCCTTGAAAAGCGCCGTTCCCGCCAGCACTGTAGAATCGTTAATCACTGTAAACCAAGGCTTTATCGGGCCAATAGCTACTTCTTCTTCATCGACTATATGCGGCCTAATAGTTTTAATTTCCAGTAGTTTGCTGTTATCCAATACCAACATTTCCTCATTAGCCAACAGCCGAAGGGTCGACGTTTTACGGCTATGCAGAATGGTATAGTTTGGCAGTATTACAAAATCGTTTACTTTAAACTCATCACTGCCATACCATAATTTTAAATCCTGGTTTGGATACATGACTTTAATGATACTAGTATCGGTTTTTTCTATAGTGCGCGTATTTGTTTGAGCAACTATATCAACAGAAAGGCATAGTACTAGCCACAGAACAAGCGATATTAATCGGTTCATAATCTACACGGGCAAATAGACCCGGAACGTGGCTCCGGCGTTGGGCTGGCTGCTGGCGGCAATGGCCCCACCGTGGTGCTCAACCACCTTTTTGCAAATGGCCAGCCCTACCCCCGACCCCGCAAAACTACTCTTGCCGTGTAGCCGCTGGAACACCTGAAAGATGCGGTCGAGGTACTTTTCGTCGAAACCAATACCCTGGTCGCTGACACAGATTTCGTGATAGGCCGCGGGTCTTTCGGCCGGGTTGGTGGTCAGCAGCAGGCTGGCAGGTACTACACCGTCGGGCAGTTGCGCGGTGGTCAATCTACGGCTCGTGATGCTGATGTGCGGTGGTAGCCCGGGCTGGCGAAACTTGATGGCATTGCCAAGCAGGTTTTGAAATAGCTGGTGGAGTAGCAACCGGTTGCCTGGCACCGTGGGTAGCTCGCTACAATAAATAACCGCCTTCGATTCCTGAATGGCCACGTCGAGGTCTTCCAGCACCTGGCCGATAAGCTCGCTTAACACCAGCGGCTGGAAAGGTTCGCGCTGGATGCCAATGCGCGAGTAGGCAAGTAAGTCTCTGATCAGCAGCGACATACGGTTGGCCGCTCCCTGCATTCGGTGAACCATGTCTTGCCCATTAATGGGGAGGTTGTCGCCAAACTCCTTAATAAGCATATCGCCAAAGGACTGTATTTTTCGGAGGGGCTCCTGCAAATCATGACTGGCCACGTAGGCAAACTGCTGAAGGTTGTCGTTGCTGCGTAGCAGTTCAACGTTCTGGTATTCCAGGCGTTGTTGGGCCAGCTTGAGGTCGGTGATGTTTGAATACGTAAACAGTACTCCGTCGCCCTGCCGTACATAGCCGCCGTCGAACCACCCGTTGATGCCGTGGGCGTCGTAGTGAAATAGGTTGCTTTCGGGTTCGCCCGTTTCCAGCACCCGCAGCAGGGTGGCATAATGGCCCGATTCTACACTGGCCGGATAGTCTCGGGCCACCAGCTTATCGACCAGTTCACGTTCGTTAAGTCCCGTTATGGCAGCGTTGGCGGGGTTAGAGAGCACATGACTGAAATCAGTGACCTGCTGGTGCTCATCCCGTACGGCCTTGTACAACACAATGCCCGTGGGTGAATTATCGACTACTGCCTTAAGTAACCCAGCCTGTTCTGTAAGCGCCTGCTCAGCTTGCTTTTCCCTGGTTTTATCCTGTACCGTCAGGATAATGCCATCGGCGCGTTTCACCACCGACAGGTCGTACCAGCCTGCGCCCAGTCCATAGTCAAAGGCAATCTCGGTGCGCATGGGCTGGCCAGATTCCACCACCTGCACATACTGATTGAACAAACCGTTGGTGAGCACGTTGGGGAAATAAGTAAGCATGGTGTTGCCAATAACCTGCTCGTCGGTGCGCTTAACCCGCTGCCGGTTGGCTTCGTTTTGCAGGATATACCGAAAATCCGTGATGGTCCCGTCAACATTACGGATAGCGTCGAAGGCCACAACAGCATTTTGCGACCCATCCAGTACTGAGCGCAGTAATTCGGCCTGGTGATGGTGGTCCAGTTGCGCCCGCTTCGATTCAGTAATGTCAATGATGGCCGCAATAAGTCGGTCACCCTGAGGTGCCATCGACAGCCTATACCAACCGGGTGTATTTTTGATGGTATAGGGCATCTCGAAAACTTGCGAGATACCCAGTTCAACGCCCGTAATGGCCCGGCTCATGAAGCCCGATTCGTTGGCTGCCGGAAACAGGCGGCTCACCAGCTGGCCAACCACCTGCTGTGCTGGTATGCACATGATGCCTTCCAGCACCGGGTTGACAAGCACAAAGCGAAAGTCGGCCACGGTACTATTGCTACGCCGAACTGTCTCGAAAATAGCCATACCCACGGGGGTATTGCCCATCAGGCCCTGCAACAGTTCGGCCTGTTGCTGAATGGTTCGTTCGGCGGCTTTCTGAGCCGTTATGTTGTCGAAAGACACCACCACACTGTCTTCCATCCGCACTGCCGACACGTCGTACCACTCCTGTTGATGCCGAACAGGATGCATCAGTGAGAACTCGAACTGATCTGACTGCCCCGTCTCAATTACGCGGCAAAACCGGCTGTAGAGGTCAGTAGACACCATTTCTGGAAAGCCCGCACTAAACAGCTTACCCACCACCTCTACGGCCGGTCGGCCCATGTCGCGTTCGGCCACGGCGTTTAGGATCGTAACCCGGAGGTCGGTCAGGTGGCCATTGGCTGCCCGCACAGCCTGATACACGGCCACCCCGTTCTGCGAGGCATTCAGGACACTTTGTAGCATCACTACGGGCGGTTGGGTTGAGGTGTTGGCAGGCATGGGGTATAAGTGTTAATGGTAAGTGCTTCGTGGTGAGTGTGTTGGTTTCGTGTGCGGTGCGATGTCAACGCTTACCACTTATCACTCAGCACTCTATGCGCTCAGTTTGTTGCCCCACGCGTATCAGGCTGTTAAAGGCTCGGATAGCACCGGCCAGGATATCGGCTTCGTGGCTGGGCGCGCGGTGAGTAAGGTAGGCACCAAAGGCCTTCCAGTAAGGGCCGGTCAGGTCGCCATAGCCGGTGTAGAACCGGATGGGGGCCTGGCATAGGGCAGGGGTGCGGGCCAGCGCTTTGGCAATCACCCGCCCGCCCAGCATCGACCCTTCGGCCACATACATGGCTCCCAACAGCTGATAGCCTGTCAAGTGGGCAAACAAGGTGTCGTCAACAGACGGTATTGGCTGATTAAGCTGCTGTAAATCAGCCAATAGCCAATTGGTCTTCTGACGCGACTGCCAGTCGAAATCGCTGAAAAATGAATCGTTATGCCCCACTGCCTGTTCCAGCGAGCGGTGAAAAACCGTCTGTATAGCCAACAAATGGGCATATTCGGCGAGCGACAGACTACCCGCCATCAGCTTGCCGGTATGCATTAACTGTTCTGTTTGCTGATGCAGCCCGGCGGTTTCCTGCTTCAGGTGCGGCATGATGTCGGTCAGGGCAGTTGTCACGGCATGTACTGGTTTTGAGTAAGCCAGAATTCAATGGCCCGGCGCAGCATATCGCTCACCTCGTGGTATGAACCGGGCTTAATCAGGTACGCATTAGCCCCCAGGTCAAACACCCGGCGCATGTCTTTGGGGCTATCGGACGTGCTGTAGACCACCATAGACATGTAGCGCGTACGGCTGTTGGCCCGCACCTGTTGAATGACCTCGAAACCACTTTGACCTGGCAGGTTCAGATCAACCAGCACCAGCCGTGGCATAGGTACCGACTGCCCCTGATAGGTACCCTGTTGCAGGAGGTAATCAATGGCTTCAGTGCCGCTCACGATGATCTTGTAGGAAGGTGGTGCGGGCAACCGGCTGATAACGCGCTTAAAAATATCGGCTTCATCAACGTTGTCCTCAATGTACAGAATGTCGAGCATAGGGGTTAATCGGGTAAGGTCGGGTAAAGGCTAACCTTATTTTTACTCAAGATGTTATAGGTTTCGGCATGTCTGCTGATAAGTCCGTTTGAGCAGATTGAGTAGTTTTCGGAAAGGCAACAAAAAATGTGGTGCTGTGCATGGGCGAGCTTTCAAACCATACTTTACCCCGGTGGCGGCTCATGATACGTTTCACAATAGCCAGCCCTACGCCATAGCCCTCATAGTTCACCGCCGAGTCGAGCCGTTGGAATAGTTCAAATACCTTGCCCGCCTGCTTCATGTCAATCCCAATGCCATTATCCGTGATGGCATAGACCACCTCCTGGTCGGTTTCGGTGCCGTTTACCTGGATGCGCGCTCTGGGCACCTGCCGCGAGTACTTCACGGCGTTGGACAGCAGGTTGCCAAACACCTGCGCCACCATGGTCTGGTCGCCGTTAATCTGGGGGGTGTCGCCCAGTTGAATGGTCAGGTCGCGGCCGTTTTCGCCTGCCCGCAATTCATCCCAAAGCTGGGTAATCAGCGGCTTCACGGCCAGGGGTTCCATGGTTAGGTCGGTGCGGCTCATGCGCGAATACTGCATCACGTTCCGAATCAGCATGGCCATCCGGTCAGAGGCGCGCGTGATCTTGTCGAAGGTGGCGCGGGCGTCAGTCGGCATGGTGTCGCCGTAGTCTTCGAGGTAGATTTCCGTGTAGCTCTTGATCGACGAGAGGGGCGTGCGCAGGTCGTGCGAGATGGTATAGCTAAAGGCTTCCAACTCTTCATAGGCCAGCCTGAGCTGCTCATTCAACGCACGAATCTGGTTGGCTTTTTGGGTAACGAGCTGCAAAATATTTTCCCGTAGTTTCAGGGCCGTAGCCACTTCTACCTGCCGCCAGGGGTCAGACCGGTTGCGCACCAGTTGCTCCCATTTGTCGAAGCTTTTACGTGGGCTAAGGCGCTCACTTCCAGCCTCATCGCGCACAACGGGCTTTTCGGGGTTGCCGCCCCAGTACTGAGTTTGCTTTTGTTCGGGCTTGAACCAGAGCAGATACTCGTTCATCTCGCGCGAGAGCACAATCATCAGTACGCCCGACGCCAGCGCCCGGTACCGTTCGGCGGGGGTAAACAGGTTGGGCAGTTGGTCGGTTTGAAAAACAACATCGGGCGAGGTTGTTTTCAACCACTCGATCAGCGAATAAATGTCGGCTTCTTCGGGCGCCTGTCCCAGCCTGATAAGTTGGTTCTCGAACAGGAGTGCGCCGCCCGTTGCTGTGTTTAGCCCTAGAGCCGTAAGCGGGTGTCTGGTCAGCCCTTGCGCCACGTCCCAGTCAGCCAGCATCTGCTGGTGGATGTGCTGTTCGCGTTGATGGAGGGTCTGGGCAAAGGCCTCGTCTTCGTCATCTTTCCTGATTTCAAGGGCCGTAGAGAGCAGTTGGCTGATGAGCTTCACCGACGCCCGGGTGGGGTAGTCGACCAGGCGGGCGGTGGCATAGTGGTGGCACGAGATCAGCCCCCACAACTCACCCCGGTAGATCAGCGACAGGCTCATGCTGCTACGCACACCCATGTTTTGCAGGTACTCGATGTGAATAGGCGACACCGCCCGCAGCCCCGCGTGAGTGAGGTCTAGTGGGCGGCCCCGGTCTGCATACTGAACGGGGTAGATGGGCACGCGAGGCTTGTATGTGTCGACAATGATGCGCACCAGATTTACTTTATACAGTTCGCGCGCCTGCCTTGGAATGTCGGAGGCGGGGTAGTGCATGTGCAAAAACGGTTCCAGAAACGACTCACGGGCTTCGGCCACTACTTCGCCATGCCAGTCGTCGCCAAACCGGTAAATCATCACGCGGTCGTAGCCCGTCAGTTCTTTCACCTTATGGGCCGTTTTCTCCAGCAGGTCTGCCAATGAAGAACTCCGCTGAATGTCGGTCATGGTCTGGGCCAGCAGGACCTGTACGGGCAGGGCTTTGCTCAGCAGCGGCGCATCGGCATCAGTGATGTTGACAGCATCGGCGGGTGGCTCGAGTTCCAGAATGAGGGCATCGTCGTGCAGGTGAATGACCACATACCAGTGTTGGTTTTTGAGCTTGAGCCGGTAGGGGTTAAACGCCGCCGGGTCATCCTGCCGCAGGGCCACCGTAAGCAAATCGACCAGTTCCTGGCCGGGTACGTGGTGCAATGTGAGTGTGTGCAGGGGCTGACCAATCAGTGCTTCGGTAGGTATACCGGTCAGTTCCTGGCAATTTTCACTTGCCTGCCAGATAGTTAAGGTAGTAGGGTCGAGGGCTAGTAGGTACCCATGAGACTGGATATAGCCAGGCCATTGGATAGGCTCCCGGTCACAGTTGGTAAGGTCGACAGTGGGTTGCATGGAAGGCAGAAGGAGGTACAATCATAGGTGGGCCAGGCAGGTAGAACGTGGTCACAACGCTCAGCACGTGAACTAATCCATGACCTTGCCATAACTACTAAGTAGTTTTTATAGTAAATGTAGGCTAAATTATACGCTGTCGTTAATGTTGTTTTAATAAAACCTATAAAAATAGTATAGTATACTTACTCATATGTGTGTAAGCTTAGCTGATATAATTGAAGCCGGATAGAAACAAATACTCACAATTTTACTGCGGTCTGGATAAGGTTCGTGCTGCATTTGGCAATGAGCTTGCCTGCTGCGTTAGTGATACGACCTTCCAGGTGGATAATATTTCGTCCGGCGCGTATCACCACAGCCTCGGCGGTGAGGGTTTCTCCCAAACGGGCAGCATTCAAAAAATCCATGGTCAGGTTTACCGACGTGTAGCCGTATTCCCGGCCTAGGGCAAACACCGTGAGGCCACAGAGATCATCCAGTATGGCCGAGGCTGTGCCGCCGTGGAGCACCTGCATGGGGTTCACCATGTCGTCGCGCACTATATAGTCGGCCACCAGGCGGCCTTCCTCCACCACGCGCAGCACGCCCCCCAGCCACCGCCCTACGCCTGAGGGAATGCTGGTCATAGGCTGGTCGATAAGGGTGCGGAAGGTGTCGAGGCGGGGGTTGGTATCCATAGTCGAAAATAGTATTTAACTAAGTTTAATGGGCCAAATTAGGGCGTATCACGGTATTTATTTGTGAGGTACCGGTAAGTGGTGCTACTTTTGGGCGATTTTTGATAACTCAGGCTGCTGCTTGCTTCAATGAACTACACATTATCTCAGATTCCCGACCGTACCGCGAAGCCGCGCCAAAGCGGTATTACCATGGTGATGGACAAGGGCCTCAGCGTACGCGAAGTCGAAGATATGCTCTCGATTTCTGCCGACTACATCGACATTGTAAAGCTAGGCTGGGCCACGTCTTTTGTAACGCCTAACCTGCAACAAAAACTAGACGTATACCGCGCCGGGGGCATTCCTGTCTATTTTGGGGGTACGCTGTTCGAGGCATTTGTGGTGCGTAATCAGTTTGAAGACTACCGCCGACTGCTGGACAAATACGACCTCAAATACGCTGAAGTGTCAGACGGCTCGCTGGAGATGGACTCTGACCAGAAGTGCGAATACATCCGTACGCTGGCCCGGCAGGTAACGGTACTGTCGGAGGTGGGGTCGAAAGACGAGGCCAAGATCATTCCGCCCTACAAGTGGATCAAGCTCATGAAGCAGGAACTGGAAGCCGGTGCCTGGAAGGTCATCGGCGAAGCCCGCGAAGGCGGTACGGTGGGTCTGTTCCGTTCAAGCGGCGAAGTGCGGCAGGGGCTGGTGGAAGAAATCCTGACGCAGGTGCCCTCGGAAAATATCCTTTGGGAAGCCCCCCAGAAAGAGCAGCAGGTGTGGTTTGTAAAACTGCTGGGTGCCAACGTCAACGTCGGCAACATTGCCCCCCACGAAGTTATCCCCCTCGAAACCATCCGCCTGGGCCTTCGCGGCGATACGTTTAGTCATTTTTTAGATAAATAAGAAATGAGTCGACTATCGACTTCACTCTCATGGAACTCATCAAATCGCTCCTCGATTTTCTGCTTCACCTCGACAAGTTTCTCGACACGTGGGCCAATGAGTATGGCATACTGCTGTACGCTATTCTGTTCCTGATCATCTTCACCGAGACGGGACTGATTGTGATGCCACTGCTCCCCGGCGACTCGCTGCTGTTTGCCGCTGGTGCCCTGGCCGCCCGCGACACCAACAATTTGCAGGTGGGCATCATCATCCCGCTCCTGATTGGGGCCGCGCTCCTGGGCGACAATGTCAATTACTTTGTAGGCACCAAACTGGGCGCGCAGATTAAGGCACGGGAGCGAATCCTGTTCTTCAAGCGCGAATACATCTACGAAACCGAAAAGTTCTACGCCAAGCATGGAGGAAAGACGGTGATCCTGGCCCGGTTTATCCCTATCGTGCGCACCATTGCGCCTTTTGTGGCTGGCGCGGGCAGCATGCACTACGGCACTTACATCAAGAACTGCATTTTGGGGGCCATTCTGTGGGTGGTGAGCATCACGCTGCTGGGTTATTTCTTCGGCAACCTCGAAATCGTACAAAAGAACTTCGAGATCGTCGTCTTCGGCATCGTAGGCCTCTCGCTCATGCCCATCATTGTGCAGTATGTGAAGCAGAAGTTGATGAAGGCGGCGTAGGAATAAAGTCAATAGTCGATAGTCAATAGTCGGCTGACGTGTAAGCAACTCGCGTGCGTCAGCCGACTATTGACTATCGACTATTGACTTTTTTTCCTTATCTTTGCGCCCTTGTTAGCAAACGACTGAGGTGAACGAACTGCGGCCATACGACATCAACATCATTGGTTTAGAGGAAAAACGGTATGAATTCGATTTTAAATCGGACGATACGTTCTTCAAAGCCCTTGACCAACAGTTGATTACGAAAGGGAGCGTGACAACCCACCTGATTCTCGACAAGTCAGAGACCATGATCCGGCTCGACTTTCAGATTCAGGGCGTGGTCGAACAAACCTGCGACCGCAGCCTCGATCTGTATGACGAACAGGTGGACACCCGCCGCACGTTATACCTCAAATTCGGCGACCGGAACGAAGAACTGACCGACGAAATTGAGCTGATCGAGCGGAACACGGCTACGATTCACGTTGCCCGGTACATCTTTGATTTCATCGTGTTGGCGCTTCCTATGAAACGGCTTCATCCCCGTTTCCGCGACGAAGCTAACGGCGATGATGACGAAGATGCCCCCGGCAAACTGATCTATTCGTCAGATTCCGGTACGGTGGTCGACGATACAGGAGAAGAAAAACCCGCAGTGGACCCGCGTTGGGATGCCCTGCGAAAATTGAGCAATAACTAACACAAGGTTTTCAGTTTACTGTTTTCAGTTTAGAGTTGGACTGAAGCGGAAACTGAAGACAGTAAACTGAAAACTGATAACTGAATTATGGCACACCCCAAACGCCGCCACTCGACCACCCGCCGCGACAAACGCCGCACCCACTATAAGGCAGTAGCCGTTACGCTGTCGACCGATGCCGCCACCGGCGAAGTGCACGAGCGTCACCACGCCCACGTGTTCGAAGGCAACCTGTATTACAAAGGAAAAGTGGTTATTGAGGGCTACAGACCCATAGCGTAACCATTTTTTTGCGTACCTGCGCTGACCCGGCCAGACCGCTGTTTGTTTGCCGCCTGAGGGTCATACGATAAAGGAGTATTTCGCCGACGTCTGGTTTAGATGAACGCGGAATACTTTTTTATTGCCCACCGCCTGCTAATTTTGCGCCACTGTGGGCTTTCACAAAACAACGACGCGCCCGTTTTGACCATCTCAACTGGTCTGGCTACGTTCGATTAAGATCCATTCGATGAAGATTGCCATTGATGCCATGGGCGGCGATTTTGCCCCCGAAGCGATTGTTGAGGGCGTTGCCCGAACTATCAAAGCGGGCTTGCCCCAGGGTGTCACCCTCGTACTGATTGGCCAGGAACTGGTTATACGAGGCTGTCTGACAAAATTTGACGTGGCCGATGCCTCCGGTATCGAGGTGGTTCACGCCGACGATATCATCGAAATGGCCGAACACCCCACCAAAGCCCTCTCGCAGAAACCCAATTCTAGTATCGGGGTTGGGTTTACTCATTTAAAGGCCGGGCTGGTCGACGCGTTTTGCAGCGCGGGCAACACCGGTGCCATGCACGTGGGGGCTTTGTTTAGCGTGAAAGCTATTCCGGGCGTACTGCGGCCGGGTATTGCGGGCTTCGTTCCACAGCTTGACGGGGGCACCGCTATCATGCTCGACATTGGGGCCAATGCCGACTGCAAACCCGATATGCTGGCTCAGTTTGGTGAACTGGGGTCTATCTATGCCCGCCATACGTTTGGTATCGAATCGCCGCGCGTGGCCCTGCTCAACATTGGCGAAGAAGAGCAAAAAGGCTCGGTGGCGGTGCAGGCAGCGCATCAACTGCTGAAAGAAAACAAGCGCATCAACTTTGTTGGCAACATCGAAGGCAAAGACCTGTTTATGGACCGCGCCGAGGTAATCGTGGCCGACGGCTTCACGGGCAATGCCTTGTTTAAGCTCGGCGAGTCGTTTTATGAGGTGAATAAACTGCTCGGACTGCACCACCCGTTCATCGACCGGACCAACTACGAATCCATTGGTGGTAGCCCAATTATTGGCGTAAACGGTAACGTCATTATCGCCCACGGCATTTCGTCGCCCGCTGCTATCCAAAACATGATTAGCTTAGCCATTCGGCAGGTCAATGCCAATGTGCCTACCCACATTGAACAGGCTCTTGCCTAAGCCCCCGTAAACTACCCTATGATGAAAGCAGCAATTACCGGTGTGCATGGCTACGTACCCGATTACATCCTCACCAACGCCGAGTTGGAACGGATGGTAGATACCAACGACGAGTGGATTACCTCGCGGACGGGCATCAAAGAGCGTCATATTCTGAAAGGCGAAGGCATGGGCAGCTCACACATGGGTGCCGAGGCCGTACGCGGGCTGCTGGCCAAAACCAACACCGCTCCCGAAGATATTGACCTGCTAATCTGCGCCACCGTTACCCCCGACTATGTATTTCCAGCCACGGCCAACCTCATCTGCGACATGGTGGGAATTCGTAACGTAGGCAGTTTTGACATTCAGGCGGCCTGTTCGGGTTTTTTGTATGCCCTCACGGTGGGGACGCAGTTTATTGAAAGCGGCAAGTACAAAAAAGTGATCGTGGTGGGTGCCGATAAGATGTCGGCCATTACCGACTACACCGACCGCACCACCTGTGTACTCTTCGGCGATGGGGCCGGAGCGGTGTTGCTCGAAGCCGCCGAAGAAGGGTTGGGCATCCTGGATTCCATTATCCGGTCAGACGGGGTGGGGCAGTATCATCTGTTTCAGAAAGCGGGCGGCAGCCGTTACCCGCCCAGCCATGAGACGGTTGAGAAACGCTGGCACTATGTGTATCAGGACGGCCCCTCTGTTTTTAAATTTGCCGTAAAAAACATGGCCGACGTGTCGGCGGAGATCATGCAGCGTAATGGCCTTGCCGGCGATGACGTAGCGTGGTTAGTGCCGCACCAGGCCAATAAACGCATCATCGATGCCACTGCCAACCGCATGGGCATCGGCTCGGATAAGGTGATGCTCAATATTCACAAGTACGGCAACACCACGGCGGCCACCATCCCGCTCTGCCTGTTCGACTATGAATCGCAATTGACAAAAGGCGATAACCTGGTCCTGGCAGCCTTCGGCGGTGGCTTCACCTGGGGAGCCGTCTATGTGAAGTGGGCGTATTGATTTACGATGTACGAATTACGATTTACGATTTACAATTTTGTAAGTCGTGCCACACAAGTGGCTTTGATTGTACTTCGTAGCCCGTGAATCAAATCGTAAATCGTAATTCGTAAATCGTACATCATTACATGGCAACGACCGCAGATATTAGAAACGGGCTGGTAATCAATCACAACTACGACCTGTTTCAAATTGTTGAATTTCAGCACGTTAAACCCGGAAAAGGGGCAGCTTTCGTGCGTACCAAGCTCAAGAGTCTAACCACCGGGCGCGTGATCGACAACACCTTCAACTCAGGTGCCACCATCATTCCGGTGCGGGTGGAGCGCCGCAAGTTTCAGTACCTCTATAAAGATGAGGCTGGCTATAACTTCATGGACCAAGAAACCTTCGACCAGATCAACATCAGCGAGAAGATTCTGGATCAGGCCGACCTCATGCGCGAAGGGCAGGAAGTGGAGGTACTTATCAACGCCGAAAACGATACGCCGCTGGTTTGCGAACTGCCCGTTTCGGTAGAGCTGGAAGTGACCTACGCCGAACCCGGCCTGAAAGGCGACACCTCCAGCGGTGCCAAAAAGCGCGTGGAAGTAGAATCGGGCGCCATGATCAACGTACCGTTGTTCATCAACCAGGGCGACAAAATCCGCGTCGACACCCGCACACGGGAATACCAGGAACGAGTTAAGTAATGAAGAATTAAGAATTAAGAATTAAGAATGGCATAGCAGCCGCGCGTAGTTTGTGTAGGGTAAAGCGGTCATTCTCAATTCTTAATTCTTAATTCTTAATTCGATAGATATGAGCACCCAGGAAATACAAGAACTGATCGATTTTATCTCGAAATCAGGCCTCGACGAGGTAAAAATCGAGACGAGTGAGCTGAAAATCAATGTGAAGCGTACGGCCACACCGGCTATGTATGCGGCGCCCGCGCCCGTTCAGGCGGCTCCTGCGGCCGCTCCGGCTCTGCCCGCAGCGGCACCGGCTGCTGCGCCAACGGCGGCACCCGCTCCTAGCCCCGCCGCACCCGCCGCGTCGGCCACCAACCAGATCACCATTAAGTCACCCATGATTGGTACGTTCTACCGGTCGGCCAACCCCGAATCGCCGCTGTTTGTGGAAGTGGGCGACGAGATCAAGCCGGGTAAGGTGGTGTGCATCATCGAAGCCATGAAGCTCTTCAATGAGATCGAGGCCGAAGTGTCGGGCCGTATTGTGAAGGTGTTGGTTGAAAACGCCACCCCCGTCGAATACGATCAGCCATTGTTTATTCTCGAAGAAATTTAAAAGGTCATTGGTCATTGGCCTGCGGCCGCACCGGCGGACCGGTCATTCGTTGCGCTGTCATTCAATGGTCATTCATTGCTTTTACAACGAATGACCGGTCCGCCGGTGCGGCCGGAGGCTAATGACCAATGACCCCTCATTATGTTTAAGAAAATCCTGATCGCCAACCGGGGCGAGATTGCGTTGCGGATTATTCGGACGTGCCGGGAAATGGGCATCCGTACCGTGGCTGTCTACTCGACCGCCGACCGCGATAGCCTGCACGTACGCTTTGCCGATGAGGCCGTGTGTATTGGGCCACCACCCAGCCGCCAGTCGTACCTTAATATTCCGAGTATCATTTCGGCCGCCGAAGTAACCGGGGCCGATGCCATTCACCCCGGCTACGGCTTTTTGTCGGAAAATGCCGAGTTCTCGCAAATCTGCGCCGACTACGGTATCAAATTCATTGGCGCCACTGCTGAGCAGATCAACATGATGGGCGACAAGGCCACCGCCAAAGCTACCATGCGGGCGGCGGGGGTTCCGGTCATTCCCGGTTCTGACGGTCTCTTGGAGTCGTTTGAACAAGGGCAGCAGCTATCGGCCAACATGGGCTACCCGGTCATTATCAAGGCCACGGCCGGTGGTGGTGGTCGCGGTATGCGCGTGATCAAGGCCGAGGGTGAGTTTGAAAAAGCCTGGAACGATGCCCGCACCGAATCGGGTGCCGCCTTTGGCAATGACGGCTTATACCTCGAAAAATTCGTGGAAGAACCCCGCCACATCGAGATCCAGATTGTGGGTGATCAGTACGGCAAGGTGTGCCATTTGTCAGAGCGGGATTGCTCCATTCAGCGGCGGCATCAGAAACTGCTGGAAGAAACGCCCTCGCCCATCATGACCGACGAACTGCGGGAGGCTATGGGTGCGGCGGCCATCAAGGGCGCACAGTCTATTGGCTACGAAGGGGCCGGTACGGTAGAGTTTCTGGTGGATAAACACGGGAAGTTCTATTTCATGGAAATGAATACCCGGATTCAGGTGGAGCACCCGATCACGGAGGAAGTGACTGATTTTGATCTTATTAAGGAACAGATCAAGGTAGCTGCCGGGGTGCCTATTTCGGGTCGTAACTATACGCCGAAGCTATTTGCGCTGGAGTGTCGGATTAACGCCGAAGACCCTGCCAACGGTTTCCGTCCGTCGCCGGGCAAGATCACGAACCTGCACTTTCCGGGCGGCCACGGTATTCGTATCGACAGTCACGTGTACAGCGGCTACGTAATTCCGCCCAACTATGACTCAATGATTGCCAAGCTGATTGTGAGCGGGCAATCGCGCGAGGAAGTGCTCACGCGAATGAAGCGGGCGCTACAGGAGTTTGTGATCGAAGGCATCAAAACCACTATTCCGTTTCACATCAAACTCATGGACGACCCTGGCTTTAAGTCGGGTCTGTTCACCACGGCCTTCCTCGAAAGTTTCGATTTCAGCACGCTGTAATGGCTACTGCATCATAAAGAAAGCCCCTCCTGAGTATCAGGAGGGGCTTTTTCAGTTTGTGTGGATTCGCATATCGTAACAGGGTGTGGCTAGTTTGAGTCGGCAGTTACCAGCCGCTGATGGGCAAACACATGCCGACGGACGGCCGGAATGCGGCGGCGCGAGATCGTAATCAGCGCATCGTTTTTTAGCCGCAGGTGGGCGTCGGTACCGTAGCTGGCATAGTGCAAATAAGCCAAATTGACCACCGCCGACTTGTGGATGCGGCAAAACGCAGGATCAATCAGCGACTCTTCCAGGCGCTTCAGGTTCTTGGAAACCAGGTACCGCTGCTTGTCGCGGGTGTGGATGAAGGTGTAGTTACTGGCACCCTCCAGCCAGACAATGTCGGCGGTGGCGATCACGATGGTCCGGTTGCGAAAGGGCAGGACCAACTGTTGTCTGACGGCGGGGCCAACGGCGGGCCGAATAGGCTGCGGGGCAGCAATAGGGGTGTAGCAGGCGTACGTCATGAGTATGAAAAGTAGCTGTTTATCAATTAGATAGTATAAAACTAGTTCCCCGCCTCTGACCCTGAAATGCGGCACTTGCTGAAAGCGCACAAACAGCCTGCCAACTGACACATAACGTGTATGAAGCGTATGGCCACAGTATGCCGTCTTTTGAAAAGACATAAAAAAGCCGTTTCGGAAATCAGAAACGGCTTTTAGCAATAGAATGAGGCTAGTAACTACGGCAGCTTGATACCCGCCGTCAGCGTGGCAATGCCGAGGTAGCCTTTGATGTTGGTGTCTTTGTAGACCCCACCAGCGGGCACCGCATACCGGATATCGACATCGAGGAATGGTAACGGCGAAATGCCTAAACCGGCCTCCAGCGCCCAGGTAACGCGTTTCACCTGCAAGTTGCTGGCTTCGCGCGGGCTAAGCAGGTTGGTGGTCTCGGTGGTAGCCGGAATGGGCACCGCCTGACTGAAACCAATGGCCGTGTTGGGGTTAATCTGCCCCTGCGTACTCCGCATGGCCTCCGACTTGTTTACGAATAGCAGCGTAGGCCCAATGTAGGCCCGGAGCTTGTTGTTCAATAGCCGCCGACCAAACAACACCGGTATGTCAAACGATTCGATGCTCGATTCCGACGTCACGTCGACGGTAGCGTTGAGCAGGCCGGGGGCAAAGCTCAGTGGCAAACGGGCGGCTAGGGCCGGGTTGGCGTTCACGTCAAGCGTAACGTTGGTCTTTTGCTTCAGCAAGTACCGGTTGTAGGTCAGCTCGATTTGCACGTACCCTTTGCGGTTATACTTGTTGAACCGCACAAACGCCCCCGCCGAATAGCCCGTGCCGATGCCGTTGTTTTTGTTTTCGAGTTGGGGTACCTGCACGCCCACAATGCTCGTAGGCTGCGCCGGAATGGTGGTGTAGCCGTGTACGAAGGTAACGCCGCCTTTCAGGCCAAATTCAGTAAGGCGGGTTGGCAATTGGGCCGTTGCCGCGCCAGATGCCAGCAAAAACCCGGCTAGTATGTATGATTTTTTGTTCATGTTATTGGGGACGTTAGACACCCGACGTTGGACCCTGGACGAACGATCTTCCGTAAAAGACTCAGTTGTCTAACATCCAGTGTCCAGCATCTAACGTCTACTTGTTAAGGTTGGACAAGCACTTTGCGGTAGCGGGTGGGGTCTACAGCCGGAATGCTGGCTTTGTAGGTGATGCCAATGCTTTTCAGAATCTCGTTGGCTAGCAGGGCATAGCCCGCAGCGGTAAAGTGCAGACCGTCGAGACCATACACACTGCCCAAAATGTAGCTCGACGAGAACGACAGGCCATTTTGAGAGTAGCCACCCGTCGCCGACAGCTGGTTGTTGAGTGTATTCAGGTCTACGTAGGCCAGCGCCCGGCTGTCGGCTTGGGCCTTCAGAATAGTATTGTACTCGTCTATTTTGGCGTTCAGCGCGGCCACTTCTTCCGCGTCCAGCACCGACGCGTTGCTCAGTGGATTGGTCGCCGACAGGCCGTAGGGACCTTTTTTGGTACCCACGGCTGTGCTGCCAATGGTAGCGTAGTCGGCCTGTTGGCTCAGTAGCAACAGGTCACCGGCTTTGGTAGCCCGAATACCCCCCGTGGCCAGCGGCGACTCAATTAGCAGTGCCGGAATGGCGGGCGCGCCGGGGGTGGCTTTTTGCACGGCAGCGTTAACGCTCCCCAGCACCTGCGTGAGCGTAACCACCTGAAAAAACGGAGCCGTTGTCACTTTTGGAATATTGACAACCACGCCCTTACGCCCCCCGGCGGTGAGCACATTGAGGAGAGCGTTGTAATTGGTGGTGAAAAGCGGGGTGGGGGTGAAGGGCGTTACGCCGCCCGTGTTGGCATAACCCAGGGCGTCGTTGTTGCCCATGAAACACGAGAAAAATGTAGCTCCCGTCAGGTTGTCGCCCACGTATTGCAGGTAGGTACTCAGGGGTGTGCCGTCGGGCAGGAGGCGCTCGAAATAGGGATTACCCAGCGGCGACCCGTAGCCCGGCGTTTGAATGTCACCCATGCGAATACCCGGCACGCCGAGGTTGTTGTTGGGACCCGTAAACTTGGTGTAAAGAGACCGATTGTTGAGCGTACCACGCACCGCCTGCGGAGCCACCGGCACGATGGTGGGCAGGGGATTGGTGGCCGTAGGCAGTGAGGTGAGCTTCAGATAGCCCGTTCCAGCCGCCTGATCGGTGCCAAAGAGAGGTTGGATAAAGTCACGTCCACCCACCAGCCGAAACTGTTGCGAGAGGATGTAGGGGTATGAATTCAACTGGCCGTCGCGGTAGAGGCCGCCGTCCATGAAGCCAGCGGTGAGCGAGTTGCCCACGGCCACGTAGCGCGTAAAATCGGCGGTACCGCTGGAAATCGGGTCAACACGTTGAGCATCTTCGTTGTTAAAGCAGCCCGTTGTGCCCGCCAAAAGGCCAACCAGGATACTCCACCGATAGATCGTGTACTGTTTACGTTGCATAAGTTGGTTTTACTAAATGAAAAAAACGCACAAAGGTATGTTGATATAATAGAACTACAGTTAAACTAGATATTATTGAGATTAAGTTATGCAGAAGCTATAATGCTATTTACCGGCACAGGAGGCGGTTTATGGGGTCGTTCTGAAGAATCTGTTGGGCTAAGGCTTGGTTTCAATCATAAAAACCCCTTGCTTGCACCGTCAGTATTATATGATGCACAACTAAACAACTTGTTTCAAGACATGGGCCTATTAAACTTTTTCAAAGGTGTTGGCGAAAAAATCTTCGGTAAAGAAGAAACACCTGCCGCCAACACACCCGCTGCCGATCCAGAGCCGCTGAAAGCCAGTGCACTCCTCAACCATGTGAAGCAGCTGGGCCTGTCGTTCCAGAAGCTGACCGTGAAAACCAAAGGCGACACCGTGACGCTGGAAGGGCAGGTGGCCACGCAGGAAGACGCCGAGAAGATCGCGCTTGCCGTGGGTAACGTGGAAGGCGTAACGGTGGTAGACAACCAACTGGTTGTGGACAACCCGGAGCCAGAAGCCACGTATCACACAGTCGAGTCGGGCGATACGCTGTCGGCGATTTCGAAGAAAGTATATGGTGACCCCATGAAATACGGTGTCATTTTCGAAGCAAATAAGCCCATGCTGAAAAGCCCCGATCTGATCTATCCCGGTCAGGTACTGCGCATTCCAGCGTTGTAAATGGTTGGGCATAAAAAAGGCCTGCCACCATACGGTGGCAGGCCTTTTTTATTGGTCATTTGCTGCGCTGTCATTCGGTAGTCATTGGTTGTAAAGACAATGAATGACTATTGAATGACAGCGCAGCGCAATGACCAATAACTAATTACTCCCAATGCCCTGGCTTTTCAGCGCCCGTTGCAGATCAGGAGAAAGGTTGGTGAAGAAGCGGAGACCTGTTTTTTGCTCTAACTCATTGATCGTGAGCTGGTAGCGCTGCCAGGGTAGATTTGGGTTGGCCTGGGTATTGGGCATATAGACGGCAATGACGCGGGTGTTGGGGCCAATGCGGTTGAGGTCATCCATACCGTTAGGGAGAATCAACAACACCTTCCAGAGGGCGGCGGGAACCATCACGCGCCCCCCGGCAATGCTCGTGGCGCTACCCGCTTCGCCGTCGCCGCCCACGCCCGTTGGTCCTGCCGTGAGGTATACTTCGTTGCCATCGTCTACTAGTTTCCGGGCATACTCTTCTAAGTATTTCCAGGTCTCGCGGTTGTTGAGCGGCGCTTGCGGCACGACGTTTGATAGGACGAACGTGGCGGCATTATCGGTCGGGCTGTTGTCGCGGTCGTCAGACGGGCAGAGGTGCCCCCGGTCGAAGCCGGTTCGGTTGTAGTCGGCCGTGGTGATAGTTGAAAAACCGGCGGGCAGGTCGGGGTCGGGCCGAAAGCTTTTGGTGCGGGCGGCAGTGCCCCGCCAGTCGAGGCTCAGGTGCCAGCTTACCCAGTTGGCAATGCCCCGGCTCTTGTTGAAGCAAAGCGCAAACTGCGGCTTGGTGATCAGGTAGTTGTTGGGGTCGGTTTGGGCCGCGCCGCTGGGGTTGCCCAGGGTGAGGTGTTCGCTAACCGCCGTGACGTTGGCTTCAATTGGTGGCCGGGTCGGTGTTGGTGGTCGTAAACAGCCGCTAAGTGCGCTGACTAAACCAATGGTAAGACCAAGATGCGCCAGCCAGCCATAAACGGACGTTGATTTTGTTGCCATACTTACTGAACTTTACTTTAGAATCTAAGTGCCTGTACCCGTATAACGTACCGAATACCCAAAAATGGCCTTTATTGGCCGAAAACCCATAGTACGACCCATATCGTATGAGTAAGAAAAAACCGCCGGTGCCGCAACGCCCCGGCTACGGCGTTGGCCAGCCTTCAATGCCAGCGCCAACCCCACGCCCCGCCGCCGCCACACAGCCGGTTCGGTCACAGCCCGTTCGTAGTGCACCACTGCCACCGGTAGCCCGTCCCTCGACTCCCGCCGCATCTGACCTGCCGCTGCCCTACACGCCTGTTGTCTGGTGGCCACTGGTGGTGCTGGGTGCCATTGGTGTACTGCTGTACGTGAACACTTTCGGCCATCAGTATGCGCTCGATGATATTGCCGCCATTGGGCAAAACCTGTTTGTGAAGCAGGGTCTGAAAGGCATCAACGACCTCATGCGCACCGAGTTCTGGCACTTCAGCAATATTTCGCTGGGGTATTACCGGCCGCTGTCGCTGATTACGTTTGCCCTGGAACAGGAATATTTCGGCGACAAACACCCCGAATACAGCCACATGATCAACGCGGCGCTTTACGGCCTCACGGGCGTAAGCCTGGGCGCGTTGCTGCAAAAATGGTTGCCCGGCAAGGTGGTGGTGGCGTTTTTGGTGGGGTTGGTATTTATCACGCACCCCGTCCACACCGAGATTGTGGCCAACATAAAAGGCCGCGACGAACTGCTGAGCTTCCTGTTTATCTCGCTGATGCTGCTCACCTACTGGAAACAGCTGGAGTCGAAGGCCAAATTTTGGTACGAAGGCCGCAAAGCTGACTGGGCGCTGGGCGGTTTGCTCACGGTGTTTAACGTAGTGGGCGGCTGGGTCATTGGCAGCAGCCTGCTGGTTAACTCGTTTGGGTCAACGGCGGGCGGCGTCATCGGCGTGCTTATTATGGGCGCGCTGTCTACCACCTGGGTGGGCTTATCCTGCGCGGCGTTGTACTTTGCTTTTCTCTCGAAAGAGTCGTCGGTGGTGAGTCTGGCCCTGATTCCGGCCATGCAATATTGGTTTGGTAAGCGCACCGTATGGCGGTCGCTGGTGAGTTTGTGGCCACTGCTGATCATTGCTGCTCTGTTTTTCTACCAGAAAAAGCAGATGATCGGTACTCTTGTCGGCACTCCCCCCCTCGACTGGGCCAACTATCCCTACGCCATCTTGGACACAAAGACCTCGACCATGTTCAAGTTCTTCCTCTATTACCTGCGGCTGCTGGTGTTTCCCCACCCGCTGGTGTATGACTATTCGTATAACGTGATTCCCACTGGCGGCAAAGGCGATATTATGTCGTGGCTGGGTTTTGTGGCCCTGTTGGGTATGATCGTGCTGTCGTGGATCGGGTTTCGCCGCCGTTCGCTCTGGGGTTTCGGGCTGTTCTGGTTCTTCGTAACCATGATGCCGGGCCTGGGCTTCATTGCCAGCCGGGGCGGTATTCTGGCCGAACGATTCCTGTACGCCTCAGTGATGGGCTTTGCCTTTGTGCTGGTGTGGGCCGTGCAGGCGCTGGCCGAGCGCATGGGCTGGTCGAAGGAAGTGGGCCAACCCGACGACGAGCTTATTTCGCTGATCGAAGTAGCCACGCCAAAACCGATGCTGTCGCGGGTGATGAACTACGCGCCGCTGGCCCTGGTCATTGGGCTGACTACGGGCCTGTATTCGTTCAAAACCGTGACCCGCAACCCCGACTGGGAGAACAACTTCGTGCTGTTTAACTCAGCCCTGCCCTACGCCGGTACCAGTTGCCAGGTACAGCGGCACGTGGCTAACGAATGGATCGAAAAAGGCCTGAAAGAACGCGCCCGCATCGACACGGCCAATGTCCGTATGGCCCGCTATCAAACCAGGCCCGATTCGGTGAAGAAGTACCAGGCCATGCTGCCTGAATACAACAAGGAGGCCGGAAAATACGCCCGCTGGGCACTGGACCACCTCCAGGAGTCGTGCCGGATTTACCCCAATTTCGGCGAATCCTATTTCTCAATGGCCTATGTATTTCAGCGCATTACGCCCAATGTCGACTCGGCGAAGTATTATTACAAGCAAACTATCCGGGCGGCATCATCCTATGCTCCGGCCTATAATAACCTAGGCGTGATTTACCAGAACGAAGGCAAGTACCCGCTGGCATCGTATTATTACAACAAGTCGATGGAGGTGAATCCGGCCTATCAGGATGGCAAAAACAACTTTGCAGCCCTGAAGAAGGCCACGGGTCTGGACGTTCGTTTCCTGCCCGATTCGGTGATTACGAAAAACTGATAGTTAACACCTGCTCTTCCAGTTGCCAAAGGCCACTCGCAGCGAGTGGCCTTTGTTTTTTCGACAAAGAGTCAGCCCGGATAGGCTATTTTTACATAGGTATTTTCGTGCCTGCTACACTAGTTACTACCCCCTTTCGATGAATCAATCTACTGGCCATCAGTTGCCTTTTGACAACCAAACAGGCGCGTTGTTGCACAAATCGGGTAAACGCCGGTCTGTTCGGGAGCAGTTGTTACTGCGTGAAGCCCAGCTTAGTCAGGCGCAGCGTATGGCAGGCATGGCTAGCTGGGAATGGTATTTCGGCGACACGGCCATTCGCTGGAGTCCGGAAATGTATGTATTCTGGGGCTATGAACCTGACGAAATTGAAGTTGATCTGGACAGCGTGGCCCAGCAAACGCACCTCGACGACCTGCCCATTCTACAGTCGGCGATTG
Organism: Fibrella aquatilis; assembly: GCF_017353255.1. Taxonomy (GTDB): domain Bacteria; phylum Bacteroidota; class Bacteroidia; order Cytophagales; family Spirosomataceae; genus Fibrella; species Fibrella aquatilis. The sequence goes on from NZ_JAFMYU010000036.1 coordinate 39,086, forward strand.
GCCGGGCGCTGGCGGGCGAGAACGTAGAGATGAAGTACCGGCGGTATGATAAGTTTGGCCGCGAGATTTTCATTCACACCATCGGGCGGATCATCCGCAATGAGCAGGGGCAACCGGTGGGTGTGTTTGGCATCGACATGAATATTACGAAGCAACAGGAGCAGGAGGCTGCGTTGCTGGCACTGAATGCCGAATTAGCAGCTAAGAATCGGGAACTGGAGCGGCGCAACAACGAGTTGGCCTCGTTTACGTATATGGCCAGTCATGATCTTCAGGAGCCGTTGCGCAAAATAAAGACCTTCAACGGCATGATTCTGACCACTGAAGCGGCTGGTTTCACTGAGCAGGGTAAAGACTATTTCCGCCGGACCATTGCCACCGCCGACCGGATGCAGTTGCTGATCCGCGACCTGATTGCCTATGCCCAGCTAAACGATGCCACCGACCTGCACGAACCCACCGATCTGGCGCAGCTACTGGCCGAAGTACAAACCGAGTTTCGTGATGAAATAACCGAGAAAGGGGCCGTGATCGAAGTCGGTCAGTTGCCGACTGTGACGGTGGTTCGGTTTATGTTCAGGCAGTTACTGGAGAATCTGCTGAGCAACGCCTTGAAGTACAGTGATCCAGCTAAAATGCTCCGGATACACCTCACCCATGAAATCCTACATGCTACGGAAGGTGGTACGAATCAGCTAGTTATGCGCGATAATGGCATTGGTTTCGACCCGATATACAACGAGCGGGTGTTGGGCGTTTTTCAGCGACTTCATGGCCGTACTGCCTATTCAGGCACGGGCATTGGTTTGGCTATTTGCCAGCGCATCATGCAAAATCACGGTGGCACCATTCACGCCGACGGCACCCCCGGCCAGGGCGCCACCTTTGTCATGCGCTGGCCTGCTTAGGTACACCTCCAGGCAGGATATTGTCGAGCGAAAATCGGTAAAGTGTGGCATTATTGCCTGTCTAAATAGTCATTTTTGTTAGATAATTCGATTGCCAATGATCGCTCACCCGCTTGTTGCCCTGCGCCACGACCTCCACCAGCACCCCGAACTGTCGGGTCAGGAAAGAGAAACTGCCCGCCGCCTTATTGCTTTCGTGCAACCCTTTGCGCCTACCCGCATCGTCAGCGAACTGGGTGGTACGGGCGTAGCGGTGGTCTATGACTTTGGCGCGGGTGGTCCAACGCTGCTCTTCCGGGCCGAACTTGATGCCCTGCCCATTGAGGAAACCAACGTCTTTACGCACCGTTCGAGCCGGGCGGGCGTGTCGCACAAGTGCGGGCACGATGGTCATGCAGCCGCGCTCGCCGGGCTGGCCCCGTGGCTGCATAACCGGGCGTTTGAAGCCGGGCGCGTGATTTTACTGTTTCAGCCAGCCGAAGAAACCGGCAAAGGAGCCAGAGCCGTGCTGGATGACCCGCGCTTTGCCGACCTGCGCCCCGACTATGTATTTTCGCTGCACAACGTGCCCGGCTATCCGATGCATGAAGTAGTCTGGGTGAAGGGGCAGTTTAGTCCTACGGTACAGAGCATGGCTATTCGGCTGTATGGTAAAGAGGCGCACGCGTCGGAACCCGAAAACGGTATCAACCCCACGTTGGCCGTGGCCGATCTGGTTCGGGCGTTCGATGCGCGGGTGGTGGCCGACCCCGCCCGCGCCGACTTCGCCCTTGTTACACCCATATACCTGCGGGTTGGCCAACCCGACTACGGTATATCGGCGGGCTACGGCGAGGCGCACTTTACACTACGTACCTGGCAACCCCAACCTATGGAAGAACTGGTACGCACATTGACAACCCACCTCGATTCTATCTGCCGCGTTTACCACCTGCAATCAGACGTGCGCTGGTTCGATTATTTTCCCACGACTCTCAACGATACTTACTGCAACGCAATGGTCACGAAGGCCACCGTTTTGGCCCAACTGCCCATTCGGCAGCGGCCCACGCCGTTTAAGTTTGGCGAAGATTTTGGCTGGTTTACACAGGCGTTTCCGGGGGCTATGGTTGGCTTAGGCGCTGGGTTAGATACGCCCGCCCTGCACAACCCCGACTACGATTTCCCCGACGAACTGCTCGACACGGGCGTTCGGCTTTTTGGCGGTATCATCGAGCAATTTTTGACTTACGCGTCGATGGGGTTGCGGGGCGAGGCTAGTCTTTATACTGGCGCACGGACCATTTAACCACGGACCCCAGCACGAAAGCGATAAAAACGAGAAAGACAACCTGCCATATAATCAGGCCGGTATCTGGTGTTAGTAGGTTCATGATGGGTCGAGCAACGCCTGTAGCGTTTCGCGGTTGGTTGGCTGGTCGAAGATAGCTTATCATAAATGGTTCAACGCCGACTAGCTAACTCAACGGCCCGTTCCAGCACTTCATCACGGCCTGCGCCAATGCCTGCTGCGGTGGGGCGAACCAGCACGTCGGGCACGATGCCGATTCGTTGGGTTTCGCGCCCGTCTGGATAGTACACGCCAATGCCGCTGAAGGCCGTTCGGTAGCCACCCGGCAGCGGTACCCACGAAATGTTACCATCGGCACCGGCGGTGGGGCTACCAACCAGCACCGTGTTTGAATACGTGCGGAAGGCCATTGCCGTAAATTCGGCATGGCTTTGGGTCTCTTCATTGACCAGCACAATCACCCGACCCATAAAACGTTTGCCTACCGGGCCGGGTAATTCGCTTGAGCCAACGTCACTGAAAACGCCCGGGAACCGCAGGTCGGGGCCAGTAAACCGGGCAAATGTTGTCGGCTGTCCGGTTAGGTATCGTTTGACCAGCCAATAGGTGCCTTTAGGGTAGTTGCGAAGGTCGAAAATGATCGTTTTTGCGGTCAGCAACGGTTTCATCACACTGTCTACCCTGGGCGACGTAAGTACTCCCATGTTCACGTACCCAATGCTATCGGTAAGCCATTTGCTGACGGGTGTGGGCGCTTTTGAGCTTGCCGCGTATTTTCTGTCGAGTTCGCTATACAAAAAACGCGACATGGCAACAACGGTGTCCTGTCCGTTTTGAGTGATCGTCAGGGTAGCCTGTCTGGTAGTTCCCACGCAAATCAAATGCCTGATATCGCGTAGTAAAGTTGCTTCACTGGAGGCTACGGTTGTGTTGCGAAGGATGTCGATACGCTCCTTGATGGCTATTCCATCTACCTTACTAATGACCGTCCCCACTTTTATTGCCCGTGGTAGGGTAGCCGAATTAGCGTGTAATTGTGTTATAATAGCCTTGTTATCAAGTAGTTGTATTGTGATTGGCAACCAATAGGTGCCCAGGTCGCACCGTAGGCAGCGCGACTTATCGACCGTTTCAATGAATCCATGGCTGTCCTGAATAGTAGCCACCAGTTGGTACAACGAATGTTGGTAACGCTGCTCTGTATCTGCCTGCCGAAAAACCGGGATAAGTTTGGTGAGCACATCAGACCAGTTTGAATCTATGGCATATTTATAGGGGAAGAAATAGTGGATGATGTTCCAGTAGCGAAATAGGGCCAACAACCGGTAGGCCTCGTCGGGCAGGGGCATGTCGGCATAGGCTTTCTCGTTTTCGAAGGTCGTATTATTAATGCCCTTCACCTGCTGTACGTAGTAATTAGCGCCCTGATTGCGATTGTCTTTCAAGTACATTAGCCGCTCCCGAACGGCGGTTGTCAAGGTGGTTGAATCGGCCAGAAAAGCCATGTCGAGGTTACGCCGGTGGGCCATGGGTAAGTCTGCTTCTGCGAGGCATTTGCGGCAGGGTTTAACAGGCCCCAGCCCGGTCAGTAACTGATCGTATAGGGCAGAAAGCTGCGCCCGGTTCTGCGCCTGCTGCACGGCGGGCAGTAGCTCGATGAGGCGCTGATCCCAGTCTAGTTTGCCCGTTGCTACTGCTGGGTGATAGTACTTCAGAAACCCCCATATATGACAAAGGGAGCTAAGTTTTTGGGTGTCAGACAGCGGTTGGGCACAGGCCGTTGAGCCAATAAACAGGATAAAAAGCAGGTAGCGCATAAGCAGCGGGTGAAAGGGTTTGGCTGTTGACCAACCTCAGCCACCAATCGTTGCAAACGCCTTCGTTAACAACTGTTAAAGGAGCGATGTGCCAAGCAACTCAGTCAGGATTTTCTGGGCGGCGATGGAGATGATGGTGCCTACGGAATAAACTCGACGTGATTGACCATTTCCTGCGGCTCCAGCACTTCGTGAATTAGTAATAAACCTTGAATGACTACACCGATTGGTGTGCGCTGATGCGCGTACACGATGCCGGTATGCGGGATGCCAGCAGCATGGAGCCGCAGAAAATCATCATCTTATGAGAAGATAATGCAATGACTATCAGTAGAGAATGTGAGATGATCTGTATCTGGTATTCCTAACAAGCCTGCTCCCTGACACGTCAACACATCTACTCCCCGGCGACGCAATCCGTCAACAACAGCTCTGGCGACCTGCTCATCCGTGTAAAAACGAATGCGCTCAGCCACGTTGGTTTAGTTTGGATGGGGTTGCCTTGCGCAGATCCTGGACAAATTGCTCAGTCTGATTCATGGCTAACTCAATCGCATCTTGGTGATCGAAATAGTAAGCCAACGCCGCGTAAACATCGCCTAGAGACAAGCTATAAGCTGTAGCAATTTCATCCGCCGACCAACCCATCAATTCATGCCAAACTGCAACCTGACCAACGGTAATTCGATGCCCTGCAATTCGCGGCTGACCGCCAGCAATGCCGGGCGTTTGTACTATGTGCGCGTCTAAGGTAGTGACCATACCGATGTTGGTTATTTAGTGAAGATACAAAATCTATACATTGCCTGTTTCTGGTGTCATCATCTCGGCCAGGATTTTCTGGGCGGCGATGGAGATGACCGTGCCCGGCCCGAAAACGCCCTTCACGCCTGCGTCGTAGAGGTACTGGTAGTCGGCGGCGGGGATTACGCCGCCGGCAATCACCATGATGTCGTCGCGGCCAATGGCGTTTAGCTCCTGAATCAGTTGCGGCACCAGCGTTTTGTGCCCCGCCGCCAGACTCGACACCCCCACCAGGTGAACGTCGTTTTCGGCTGCCTGCCGGGCCACCTCGGCGGGGGTCTGGAATAGCGGACCCATGTCGACGTCGAAGCCCAGGTCGGCAAAGCTTGTGGCAATGATTTTAGCCCCCCGGTCGTGACCATCCTGCCCCATTTTGGCCACCAGTATCCGCGGGCGGCGCCCTTCTTCGGCGGCAAACTGATTGGTCATCTCGCGGGCAATGCGGAAGTTCTCATCGTCTGACACCTCTGCCGAATACACCCCCGACACCGACCGGACCGTGGCTTTGTGGCGGCCAAAAGCCCTTTCCAGCGCATCTGAAATTTCGCCCAGCGTAGCGCGGTGCCGGGCCGCTTCGATGGCCAGGGCGAGAAGGTTTGCTGAGTTTTTGGGGTGTTGCGCTGCTTCCGTTAATGCCGCCAGTGCCTTATCTACTGCTGCCTGATTGCGCGTTTGCTTGATCTGCGCCAGCCGCTGTAGTTGACTTTCGCGCACGGCCTGATTGTCTACTTCGAGGAGTTCAATCTCAGTGGGTACGTCGAGTTTGTAGCGGTTCACGCCCACCACCACGTCTTTACCCCCGTCGATGCGGGCCTGCTTGCGGGCGGCGGCTTCTTCGATGCGGAGCTTGGGCAAACCCGTTTCAATAGCTTTCGTCATGCCACCGAGTTGTTCTACTTCATCAATCAGCTTCCCTGCTTTTTCCACCAACTCGTTCGTCAGGTATTCCACATAATAGGAGCCACCCCAGGGGTCGACAGCGCGGGTAATGTCGGTTTCGTGCTGGAGATAGAGCTGGGTGTTGCGGGCAATGCGAGCCGAAAAATCGGTGGGGAGGGCAATGGCTTCGTCGAGTGAGTTGGTGTGCAGGCTTTGCGTACCGCCCAGCACCGCCGCCAGGGCCTCGATGGTGGTACGGGCTACGTTGTTGAACGGGTCCTGCTCGGTGAGGCTGTAGCCGGAGGTTTGGCAATGGGTGCGCAGAGCCAGCGATTTGGCGTTGTGTGGTCTAAACTTCTCCACCAGTGTAGCCCAGAGCAACCGTCCTGCCCGCAGCTTGGCGATCTCCATGAAGTGGTTCATGCCAATGCCCCAGAAAAACGACAGCCGTGGCGCAAACTGATCGATGACCATGCCTGCCGCCAGCCCCGTACGGATGTACTCTAGCCCGTCGGCCAGGGTGTAGGCCAGTTCGAGGTGGGCGGGCGCGCCGGCCTCGTGCATGTGGTAGCCGCTGATGCTGATGCTGTTGAACTTCGGCATGTGCCGACTGGTATAGGCAAAAATGTCGCCGATGATCCGCATCGACGGGGCAGGGGGGTAGATGTAGGTGTTGCGCACCATGAACTCCTTCAAAATGTCGTTCTGGATCGTGCCCGACAACGTTGAGGGCGAAACGCCCTGCTCTTCGGCAGCCACGATATAGAAGGCCATAATGGGCAACACGGCCCCGTTCATGGTCATGCTCACCGACATCTGATCGAGCGGAATCTGGTCGAACAGAATTTTCATGTCCTCTACCGAGTCGATGGCCACGCCCGCTTTGCCCACGTCGCCCACCACGCGCGGGTGGTCGGAGTCGTAGCCCCGGTGCGTGGCCAGATCGAAAGCAACGGACAGCCCTTTTTGCCCCCCCGCCAGGTTGCGCCGGTAAAACGCATTCGACGCTTCGGCGGTTGAAAACCCCGCGTATTGCCGAATGGTCCAGGGTTGGCGCACGTACATGCTTGAGTAAGGCCCGCGCAGATAGGGCGGAATCCCCGCCTGTAGAAATGCAACCGCGGCGGCGGACCGTCCTTGCGCCTCAGGGGCATCGGCAATGGTAAAGCGCGGCTTCAGCCTAATACCCTCGGCGGTAGTATAGGCAGGTAAGCCAACCGCAGGCTGGGCGTTGGTAGGTGAGGGGTTGGGTATGTTGGTGAAGTCGGGGCGCATAGTGCCAAAATAACGCCTTTTGTCCGAAACAAAGATTGTTTAGATTTTTTCTAAATAATGTAGTCGTATTACTATCACGGCTAGTACATTTGCATTGTTTAAAATGAATCTAAACAATGCGCTCACGTTCATTCACCTGTCTTGCCTTATTTGTTGCCTCAGTAAACTTGTTTCCGCCGACAACGCAGGCTAAAGCTCTGGCCATCTTCATAGCCAATAATGACCCCGTGGCTACCGGTGGCATACAGGGGTATGTGGTTGATGCTGTGGGGCAACCGGCGGGTGGGGTGCAGGTGCGTTTGCAGGGAACGGTGCGCCGCCTCACCACCGATGAACGGGGCTTTTTCCAGTTTAAAAACGTGCCTGAGGGTGCTTACACCCTGGAAGTGTCGGGTGTGGGGGTACAAGTGCTGACCCAGCCAGTCAATGTACGCCGGGCCGAAATCAGTACGTTAAACCTGACTGTGCAGGAGGCGATGCAACAGTTGGCGACAGTTAACATAGTGGCAGCCAAGGGTCTGCACGACCGCGAAACCCTGCCCGACGTGGGCCAGTCGGCCATTTATGCTGGGAAGAAAACCGAGGTCATCAACCTCGATGCGCTCGATGCTAACCTGGTGACCAACAACAGCCGACAGGTGTTTAGCAAAACGCCGGGCGTGATGGTCTGGGAAAACGACGGGTCGGGTATGCAGGTGGGCGTGTCGGTGCGGGGCCTTAGTCCCAACCGGTCGTGGGAATTTAACGTGCGGCAAAATGGCGTCGATGTTAGCTCCGACCCGTTTGGCTATCCGGAGGCCTATTACAACCCGCCGATGGAGGCTGTAGAGCGCATTGAACTGGTGCGGGGCGGGGCGTCGCTGCAATACGGACCGCAGTTTGGCGGGCTGCTCAACTACGTGTTGAAGCCCGCCGCCAGCAAACCGTTTAGCCTGGAAACGCAGCAGACGGGGGGCAGCTACGGGCTGTTTTCGACCTATAACCGCGTCAGTGGCACCGTGGGGCGGTTGCAATACAACGGCTACATCCACTACCGCCGCGCCGACGGCTGGCGCGATAACAGCCGTTACGGCATTTTCAATGGCTACGCGGCCCTGTCGTATGCGGTTACCAACAAGCTCAAACTGGGGCTGGAGGTGTCGCGGCTGTATAACGAAAGTCAGCAGCCGGGTGGCCTCACCGACGCGCAGTTTGCCCAAAACGCCCGGCAAAGCAGCCGCGCCCGCAACTGGTTTAGCACCCCCTGGACCGTGCCTACGCTCACCGCCGAATATGCCTTTACTGACAAAACCCGTCTCACGGCTACGTTGCACGGCCTGGTTGGCGAACGCAATAGTATTGGCTTCACCCAGGCTATCACCACGCCCGACGCCCTAACCGCCACTGGCCAACCACGCCAAATCGACCGGGATACGTACCAGAACTGGGGCAGTGAACTCCGCCTGCTAACGCGCTACCAGTTGTTGGGGCAGGAACACACCCTGGCTACGGGCCTTAAATATTTCAACGGTCACACTCAGCGCCAGCAGCAAGGCCGGGGCGACACCGGAACAGACTTTAACCTGAACTTACAGACCGACCGTTTCCCGCGCGACCTGAGCCTGGGCGTGGTGAACGTGGCTGCTTTTGCCGAAAACCTATTCCGCCTCAGTCCCCGTTGGACCGTTACGCCCGGCTTACGCCTCGAATCGCTCAGTAATAACATCAGCGGGCGGCTTAGTCTTAACGCCAATGGCTCAGAAAATGGGGTAAGCCAGCAAAGCACACGGCGGTTTTTGTTGGCGGGTATTGGCACCGAATTCAAGTTCAACCAAACCATTGCGGTCTACGGCAACGCCTCGCAGGCCTACCGCCCGGTGCTCTTTTCCGACCTCACGCCCGCCGCCGTCACCGACTTTGTGGTGGACCCCAACCTGCGCGACGCCCGTGGCTACACCCTCGATGCGGGCATACGTGGCCGGGTACAAAACTACCTCAACTTCGACGTGAGCTATTTCTTCGTGAACTACAACGATCGTATCGGTACACTCACGCTGCTCAACGAAGCCGGACGGCCTTACCAGTTTCGGACCAACATTGGCCAGAGCGTGAGTCAGGGCGTGGAGGCCTATGTAGAGCTTGACCCCGTAGCGGCGTTGGCTGGCGGGGTACGTGGGCGGGCTGCCTATGGGCACGTGAGCCTGTTTGGTTCGGTGGGCTACACAGATGCCCGCTACCGGAGCCTGCGCGTGGCAACCGCCACAAATGGGCAGGCCGTCGAGACCAACCTGCGCGACCGCTTTGTGGAGAACGCGCCTAATTTTATTGGCCGCTTCGGGCTGAATTATTCGTTGAAGAGCTTCACGCTCACGGCCCTGATGAACTGCGTAGGCCGGGCTTACAGCGATGCCAACAATACCGAAACGCCCACGGCCAACGCTCAAACAGGCGTCATTCCCGCCTACCGCGTCTTCGACTTGTCGGCCTCACTGACGGTGGCAAAACGCTACACACTGCGCACAGGCATTAACAACCTCACCGACGAGCGCTACTTCACCCGCCGCGCCGGTGGCTACCCTGGCCCCGGCATCCTACCCGCCGACGGTCGCACCGGGTATGTATCGGTCGGGCTGCGGTTGTAAGCGAGTGAGCTAAAGACCTCATTCAAACGACTCCGCCAATCGTCGGTTGTTCAAACCTGTAAAATCTCCCTCAGACTGGGCGATACTCTGACTTGCAGGTTTTGTCTGTTCGCCCTCGTCATGCCGAAATTTGGTCACGCCCACCAGTGTTCGGCCGTTGGTAACGGCTTGAATTTTAGCTTGGTAGGCAGCGTCGAGTTCGTTTTTGATGAATCCTGTTTCGGCTGCTTTGGCAAAACCGCCTATGCTTTCTACCTGCAAAAACAACGTCCACGCTGCTTCGATTAGCTGGTGCGTCAGGCTTTCGATGTAATAGCTCCCCGCTGAGGGGTCGGCTACTTTGTCGAGGTAGCTTTCAGCCTTCAATAACACCGACACGTTGCGGGCAATGCGGTGGCTGAACTCATTCTGCGCGTTCAAAACGGCATTGTACGGCCTTACGCTCAAGGCGTCACAACCACCAATCACCGCCGCCATGGCCTCGGTCGTGGCTCGGAGCAGGTTGGTGTAGGGCGTGGCCGTTGCCTCATAAAAGGGGGAGGTAGTGCAGGTTAAGAAGAAAGGAGGAAAAGAAGTGGGGGAAGAAAGAGCGTAGGCGTTGGTGAACCGGGCAAGCAGCACCCGCAGGGCGCGGAGCTTGGCAATCTCCATAAAATAGCTGGTACCTACGGCCAGCGTAATAGTCGTTTTCGGTACCAGTTGGTCAACGGCTAACCCGCTCGCTGTCAGGCTGTCATACATGTCGGCGAGCTGGGCCAGCGTGAAGGCCAGCTCCTGCGTGGCAGTGGCTCCGGCGTGGTGGAAGGCCCCGCCGTTGATCGTGACAATACGAAACAGGGGCGAGTCGGCGGTGAGCGTGTGGGCTTCGGGCAGGTTGGCGTGGTGGGTCATAATTCCCCCCCGCAATTGGTAAGGAGCCAGTTGCCGCAGCCGCTCCAGAAACACCACTATGTCGCCCTCCACGTGAAAGAAAACGGGCGTGTCGCTCAGCTTGATACCTGCTAGCAGGTGCGGCAGATCGGCGTTGGCGCGCAGTTGCAACACCAGCGCTTCTGCCCCGGATGCCAGGGCATCGCGCAGGGTGGCGTTGTCCGTTTTTTCGTCTGTTATAGCGTAAAAAGGGGTATTTAGCCAGCCAGGGGCACTTTTCTGGACCGCCTGTATCTGAGCAAGCGGGAGACTGGCAAGCTGTTCGGCGGTGTAGTATGGCTCCGCAGTGAAGCCCTCGGGCGTAGGCCAACGCAGGCTTTCGTAGGCATTGGGGTCTTTCAGGTCTTTCTGAACCTGAGCCAGCCAGTCGGCATGGGTAGCAGCGGGAAACGGGGCCGAAAAAGAGGTAGGCATGCGTGTAAAATGAAGCGTTGACCGGTTAAAGGTACGACCTCTTTTTTCTCAGCTCACAATTCATAAATTGTGCTACTTTTGTCTCCCTTTTTGGCAACCGTAGCCACGCCTGACCCAGTAAATTGACCGCCGTATCCACCACGAACCATGCAACGCGAAGTACAGACCGTCTGGAATAACTGCCTCCGCGTTCTTCAGGAAATAGTGCCCGAAGCCAGTTATAAAACCTGGTTCGAACCTATTATTCCGGTGCGGATGCAGGGTAGTGTGCTCACCATTCAGGTGCCGAGTGAGTTTTTCTATGAGTGGCTGGAAGAAAATTTCGTCCACGCCCTGCGCAAAGCCCTCGACTATGCCATTGGCCGCGACGGGCAGCTCGAATACTCAATTGTGGTCGATCAGGGCAACGCCCAAAACCGCCCCATTGCGGTAAACATGCCCACCACCAAAAACCCGCAGTCGGCCAAGCCAGACAACGTTAACCCCGACATTCTGCGGTCGCCGTTTCAGCTTAAGGACCTCGATTCGCTCACCCTCGATTCGTACCTCAACCCGTCTTATACCTTCGATAATTACGTGGAGGGCGACTGCAACCGGCTGGCTCGCAACGCCGGTCACGCGGTGGCGTCGCGGCCGGGACTGACCTCGTTCAACCCGCTGATGATCTACGGCGGCGTGGGCCTGGGCAAAACCCATTTGGTGCAGGCTATTGGCAACTTCGTCAAGAATAACAACCAGGACAAATTCGTCCTCTATGTCACGTCAGAGAAGTTCACGAACCAGTTTCTGAACGCCATTAAGTCCGACTCGCTCCGCGATTTTACCCAATTCTATATGCAGGTCGACGTGCTGGTGATCGACGACGTGCAGTTTTTGCAGAAGAAAGAGAAAACGCAGGACATCTTCTTCCACATCTTCAACCACCTGCATCAGTCGGGCAAGCAGATCATCATGACCTCCGACCGACCGCCCACCGCCCTTGGTGGCCTGGACGACCGGCTGCTGTCGCGTTTTAAGTGGGGCCTCACCACCGACTTGCAAACACCTGATTTAGAGACCCGTATTGCCATTATTCAGAAAAAACTGGTGGCTGAAGGGGTGTACATCGACGACAGTGTGATCGAGTACCTGGCCCATAGCATCAACACCAACGTGCGCGAATTGGAGGGTGTGGTGGTATCATTGATGGCGCAGGCCTCACTCAACCGCCGCGACATCGACCTCGAACTGGCCAAGATGACGCTGCGCAATATTGTAGTAAACGACGAAAAAGAAATCAACATCGACACCGTGCAGGAAATGGTGGCCGATTTCTATAACGTCACCATCGCCGATCTGAAATCGAAAAGCCGGAAGCGCGAGGTGGTGCATCCGCGTCAGGTGGCCATGTACCTGGCCAAAGAAATGACCGAACTGTCGCTGAAATCCATTGGCTACCACTTCGGCGGGCGGGACCACAGCACCGTCATCCACGCTATCCAACTGGTCAACGACCTTATTAAAGAGAAGGCCGACACCCGTGAAGAGATCACCAAGCTGAAGGGATATTTCAAATAGTTGAAAACCAAGATGCTACGCTTCTTCTTCGATTAGTGAAGGCGCTATAGTCTGCGGGTGAATGACATTCGAAAGCCAACTATCAACCAAAACATGCTTTCGAAAATCGGGTGCGGCATGTTCCCCGTTTGGTAGCCATTTTGACTAAATCGGTAGGCAAATGGTAGAACGACTATTAGTCAAATGGTTAACTAGAGAGATAACAAACGATGCCGCCTGGAATGGCTGCGTGGCTGGGGCGCACAACGCGCTCGTATATGGGTATACGTGGTACCTGGATGCCGTAACGAGCACGCCCGGCTGGCGGTGGGAGGGGTTAGTGGTCGAACACGAATCGGGTGGGGGGTATGCGGTGGTGATGCCCGTGCCGTTGCGAAAACGGTGGGGGCGTTGGGTAGTCTATCAACCGTTGTTCTGTCAGTTTTTGGCCATCTTCTCCCAAGAACCGCTCGATGTAGCGCCCTTCATCAACGCGGTGTATGACCGCTACCGGTACGCGTCTAAGTGGCAATTGCTGCTGGCGGAGCCAATGCCGGGCTTACCTACGCTGGTTCGGCAGCAGGTCAGACACACACACGTACTGGGGGTGGGCGGTAGCCAGTCAGAGCAGCCTGCTTACACAACATATCGTCAAAAGCACCTGCACCGGGCCACCAACCGTAGCGCGGCCGTATCCGGTTGGCGGGTAGATGAATCAATGGATCTTGAACCACTATTGACGCTGTTTCGGGAAAACCATGCCGACGAAATTGGCGTGGGCGACTGGGCGTACGACCTGTTGCGGGCGTTATTTCGCGCCGCCGCGCCGCGTGGCTTAGCCAGTTTGCAATATGTCTGGGCGGGGGGGCAGGTTGTGGCGGGAGCGTTGTTTTTAGCCCAGCACGACCGGATCATCTACCTCGTCAACGCCGCCAACGCCGAAGGTCGCCGGCTCGATGCCCGGTCGTTACTGCTGGATAAACTGATTCAGGCTGAACGAAAAAAAGCAACGGACCTGCCGCTGCTCCTGGATTTTGAAAGCCCTGACAAACAGGCTATTATCAACTATTACGAGAGTTTCGGCGCAACAGCGCAACCCTATCTGCTGCTGAACTGGAGCCGACTAACGTGGCTGGAAAGGGGAGTGCAGGGGGTGAAGTTTAGACCTTAAACGTTACACTTCAATTCACCCGGATTGGCTGTTTCAGGCCCGAGACAGACTTGATATCCATATCGAGCGAGCCGATGGAAAGTTCGACCTGCACCTTCAAGGGTACTTTGTTTACGTCGTCTGAGACCCACACCAGCAGGGCATCCTGGCCCTTAAAGAAATTGTTGGCGGCCATGATGGGGCTGAGCTTAATGGCGTTCACCTGACCAAACTTGGTCTTAATCTTCTCTTTGCCCCGATACTGTACTTTCAGGTTGTAAACCGTGTCGTCGTAGAAGGTGGGCAGTTCAATAATCTGATTCAGGCCCATGCGGTTGAAGTCGACGGTGCGCAGAAAGTAGTAGCTGCTCACAAAATCGTGCACGTTGTCGGGCACCTTGAAGAGGTCTTTTTCGGTGCGCTCTTCAGCCTTCACGGTATTGTTGGCGTGGTTGAAGGTCATGTTCTCCTCCTTCCGGTAGCTGCTCTCCTGAATATTGGTATAGAATTTCTGCGGCAAAATGGCCGATGTATCGATGTACGAACGCCAGGTGTCGCGCACCCGTTTTACCATGTCGAACGCGCCGGTGGTGCGGCCAAAGACGTTGACCTGGTAGCAGGGCCGCCCGTTGACGGTATAGAGGGAGGGAGCCACGTCGACGCGGGCTTCGGCGGCGTTGATAAAACCGTAGTGAACGCGGTACTCGATGTGTTCACCCGGTCCGAAACTGGTGTTCACCACCCGTCGGTACGAATCGGTGGCCCGGAAACCAACCAACACGAGAACCATACTGAGAATGATACCGGTTTTTTTCATGGCAATCAGTCTATTACAAAGAAGGATAGGTCTGTTTAAGGTGCGCCAGATAGCGCGGAAAATCACTGCCAAACTGGTTAACAAACTCCGTTTTAAACCGGTTCTGCTGTTTATTATACGTCAAAAAGCTTACGAAGTATGCATTGTTCGGCAAGTCTTTTTTAGACGGGACCCTTTTGGCCGCGCTACCGTTGGCAGACCGCCCCGGCAGGGTATCTGTGGTGGCTACGATCTGGCTAATCAGCGTCCATTTCAATGAATCTTTGACAGCCACAGGGGTAGAGGGTTTAAACGACTTGTAGAGGGAATCGAGCCTGTTGGTGCCCCGCAGAACGTGGTCGTTGTAGTGTTCGTAATACACGTTGCTGGCTACGTAGTCGCGGTATTGGCTCGACGTACGACCATATTTTTGGGCCATGTAGCGGTCGGCGCCGTAGTCACCCACAAAATTGGCCAGGTTCTCGTTGTATTCGAGGCTGCTTTTTATGAACAGCGTGCCGTGGGTCATTTCGTGAATGATCAGCTCGGCCAGCCGCCCTTCGCTGTATTTCAGAAAACTAGACAGGATCGGGTCTTTAAAAAAGCCCAGCGTTGAATAGGCCGCGCCCAGGTGAATCTGGGTGTCGTAGCCCTGCAAGCGTAGCAGCGAGTCGGCCCGCTTGGCATTGTCGAGGCCAAAGAAGCCCTGGTACGGAAACGCTCCCACAATGGGGTAGTTGTGCATCAGCGGTTTAAGCGCATACCGGTCTGAGGCAATGAGCATGTAGGTTAGTGGCTTGCCGGTCTGATCGTAGTAGGTCGTGAAATTTTTGAACTGGTTTAGCCCAAGCGAGTCAACGGCATACTGCTTAATAGCCTGTATGAGCTGGATTCGCGTTTTTACGGAATCGGGCACGGCGGCATCGGCCAATACGTCGGGCACGGGGCGGGCTTCGTAGAGCATGGTAAACTGCCCTTTCACCAGCATGTAGCCGTAGCTCACTACCTCACGCTGGCAAATACCTAGCCCCACCACGACAAGTAACACCCCCAACAAAATCCGCCGTTTCATAGGGGCGAAGATAATGAGTGAATGAGCGTCACTCATTCGCTCATTCTTTTTCCGTACGTTCGTGCTTCACTTAAACGACATACTACAATGGCTGTCAATGCAAAACACTTAGCCACGTTCATTCTCGGTGCCGCCGCCGGGGTGGCCTTGAACAAATACATGCAAACGGAAGAAGGCGAGAAAATGATGGCCGACCTGAAGGAGAAGGGCACTCAGCTGAAAACCGAGGCGGAAGGCGCCATCGACAACGCTCCGGAGTATTTCGAGAAGCTGAAGGCACAACTGGCCGAGATGCTGAAAACCAACTTCCCCAACGCCGAACAGGCCATTGACGACGTGCTGGGTAAAAAGCCGGATAATTTAGAGCCTAAGGTTTAAGGTCTAAGGTTTAATGTCTAAACGGTCCGCCGTCGCGGTTGCTTCGCTAGCTAGGCCCCTCGACTGCGCTCGGGG
>NZ_JAFMYU010000037.1 GCF_017353255.1 Fibrella aquatilis
ACGCCGACTAAACCCTAAATCCCCCCCCTCCTACTTCATCCAGCACCTTCGTCACTTCCTCATGCAGCGGTTGGGTCAGGTCAAACGGCACCACGTGGAGGTGCATGGTGTCGTCGTAGCCGAAGACGCGCAGGGGTTTTGTAAAGCCGACGTGGGCGGGGTAAATCAGGACCACTTGGGTGGCGTTGTACTTTTTGCCGTAGGCATAAAGCTGGTATAAATCGGCCTGTTCAATGCCGTAGTGGCCGTTTTGGTCGGTGGCGTCCAGCGTTTTCCACTTCGTGTCGAGCACAATGGTCTGCTCGTCTTGGCGGAGGAGCAGGTCGGGGCGGAGCTTGAATTTGGGTTGCCCGGCATGTTCGTCGATCAGGTGCGCCGATGATTCCTGCACCTCGGCACCCACCCGCCGAAACCCTGCCGCCACGTACTGCTCAAAGACGCGCTCCATGGGAAACAACAGGCAGTTGGTCACCGTCGACCCTACGCACAGGCCCGCGCCCTGCCCCCGTAGCAACCAGGTAGCCCAGCGTAAGGCCACGGCATAGCGTTGCAACAGGCGGTTGGTGGCGGTCACCGCCCGCAGGTCGGTAGTCAGGTTTTGTGAACTGGGAATATCGGCCAGAAAAGCCAGCAGCTGACGGCAGCGGGTCTGGCTCGCCACCACCTCCGAACGGGCCATAACGCGCAGCAGGGCCGCTTTTAGCACCCGGTTTACAGCAATATTAGCGGTGTGTTCGTCCTGGGTCACGGCCAGGCGGTCGGGCTGGAAATAGGGTTGCTGCACCTGTTCGGCCATCCGTATTTTCCCTCTAAGCGTGGCGGTTTCGGCTTCTTCGGCCACGTAGCTCCGTGCCAACCCCCGGCTAAGCGCCTGGGTAGTTTCGCGCAGAAAGGCGTCGATAAAGATTTCCCAAAGTGGCAGATCGGTGGCGCCGCTTTGGCCGGTATGCAGCCGGTGAAAGGCCGCGTCGGGCAGGTGGCGCAGCAGGGCGGGCAGGTAGCCCACGCGGGGCCGGATGTCGAGGCTGAGGCCACCGCGCAAATCGAGCAGGCCCACATAGCTGCGCAGGCGGACGGTATCGCGACCCCGGCTGAGGCTGTAAGTCAGGAGCGCGTCGGCGGTGGTATCGGGCGCGTCGGCGGCAAACTGCTTGATAATGTCGAAATCAACGTCGGGCAGCAGCCACTCGTCCGGCGCGGGGGTCATGTCCGGGTAGTCGGTCGCCCGGCGCAACGTAGCGCGTTCGGTGAGGACGTAGACCCGTTTTTTCATAAACTTTACTTCTCCGCCGGCTTCATGGTCAGCACATATTGCCCGTCTACCAGCAGGGTAAGGCGATCTTTTCCGATACGAAACAGCGTGGTTTGCGCCAGGGCAGCAAGGTAGTCTTCCTCAAACGGATTTGAGCATTTCTTGTTGGTCGTTGTTTTCACCACAAACTTCACATGGTCACCCTCTGCCGACACTTCGCCTTTCAGTTTATTGCAACCGGTGCTGCCTTCTACTTCGTTACCTTCCAGGTTAATGGTCAGTTCGGGCAGGGCGTTATTGGGAAATTGACCGGGGCGTACCCGTTGCCCTTTGAAGGTTTCCAGCGCCCAGGTGCCATTGAGGCGGTCGCTGCCTTTGATAAACGCCCCGTAACCTACGTATTTCCGGCCATTATTTTCCACGCGCACGGTGTAGGCATATAACCGACCCGTAAGGTTGTCACGGGTGACGGTAGGCTCAATAAACACCTTGATGCGGTTGTTTTTCGGCAGGTAATTTTTCTTGTTCGATGCCGCCACCAGGCCCGTTCCCACGCGGGCATCGAGCAGTACGCCACTGTTTTTGCCACTAGGCTGCGGCTTGGGCATGTCAGCCACCAGTGTAGAGCCGCTGAGTGGTTTGAAGACAATTTGTTTGGAAAAGTCAACGTCCATCGACCATTCTGAAGGCGTTATGCCTGCCGCCACAAAGTCGATGCCTGCCCGCCGTTTTTCGGTCCAGACCGACGACTCAGGTAGTAGCGTCGACTTAGTTTTTACGGTGGTGGAATGCGTCAGTGGAAGGGCAGCCCGTTCGCAACTGCCCAGCAAGATCAGCGCCAGGCCCGCCGCGCTCAACAGATTTCTTTGTTTCATAAGCATACTCTATAACGGCAATGGGGTAGGAATTAGTGCGAAAAAGGGAGTGGTGAGTGCTTAACGGTAGGTGGTGAGTTTGCTTTCGCGAGAAGAGATTTGGCGGCAGCAAACTCACCACTTACCGTTAAGCACTCACCACTCCCTTCTCCTCCTATCTATCTTTACCCCATGAAAAACGCCACTCCCATCCGCATTGCCATGATTGGCGGCGGAAGTTGGGCTACTGCTCTCGTTAAGATACTGTCAGAAAACAACGTGACCATCCGCTGGTGGCTGCGCAACGAGGTCGATGCTGCCCACATCAAACGCTTTAACCGGAACAAAAGCTACCTCAGCGACGTGCAGATCAACCCGCGCAAGGTGAAAGTAACCACCAAAATCAGGGAAGCCATCCGCGATGCCGACTACGTTATTCTGGCCGTGCCCGCCGCCTTCGTCTCCGACGCGCTACTGGGACTAACGCCCGCCCATTTCACCGGAAAACTCGTCGTTTCGGCCATTAAGGGCATGATTCCCAACATCAATCAGCTTGTAACGGACTGGGTTGAGGCGAAATTTGCCGTGCCCAAAGACCACATTTCCTGCATTGCCGGGCCGTGTCATGCCGAAGAAGTGGCCCTGGAGAAACAGTCGTACCTCACCATCGCGTCAACGGGTGCGGCCTGCGCCGAGGCGGTGTCGGCGTTGCTGACCTGCCGGTTTGTGAAGGCCTCACCGATCAATGATTTGTATGGCGTGGAATATTGCGCTGTCATGAAAAACATCATTGCGCTGGCCTGCGGCATCACCCACGGCCTGGGCTACGGCGACAATTTCCAGGCGGTGCTGGTGTCTAACGCCACCCAGGAAATCCGCCGGTTTGTCGACACGCTCTTCCCTGTGGCCCGCGACCTAAGCCAGTCGGCTTACCTCGGCGATCTGCTCGTGACCTGCTATTCGCCCTTCAGCCGCAACCGTACCTTCGGCAACCTCATTGGCCGGGGCTACACCATCCAGTCGGCGCAGATGGAGATGAACATGATTGCCGAAGGCTACTACGCCGTGCGCAGCATCTACGCCATCAACGAACCCCACCAGGTGCCCATGCCCATTGTGTCGGCGGTATATCGTATTCTCTACGAAGGAGCCTCGCCAGGGGCAGAGATGAACGCACTGAAGAGGGAGATGAGGTGAAAGGAGGAATGTACAATGCATAATGAACAATGTACAATGTTGCTGAACGGTCCGTTGGTTCGGCCAGAGTACGCCTGCGTCAGCAACATTGTACATTGTTCATTATGCATTGTACATTAACCCCTTCATTCCCAGTTCCCAAACTAAATCAACATGAAAAAGACGACTCACTTCTTTTTTTGCCTGTGGCTGCTCCTGACTTTTAGCGGGGTTAGTCGGGCGCAGACGGCTCAGCAGGGCTGGAAAACGGGTACCTCGCCGGGGGGGTACACCTACAAGTACCTGGCCAACGACCCTATGCAGGCCCGGATGTACACGTTGAAGAACGGCCTGACGGTGCTGCTGAGCGTGAACAAAAAAGAGCCGCGCATCTTCACGTTCATCCCCACGCGGGCAGGCTCCAACACCGACCCGCGCACCAATACCGGCCTGGCGCACTACCTCGAACATATGCTCTTTAAAGGCACCGACAAGTTTGGGTCGCTGGATTGGGCGAAGGAAAAACCCCTGCTGGATAAGGTGGATGCTCTGTATGAGCAGTATAACAAAACGACCGACGAGGCCAAACGCAAGGACATCTACAAACAGATCGACGTGGCATCGGGCGAGGCGGCCAAGTATGCCATTGCCAATGAGTACGATAAAATGCTGGCCTCGATGGGGGCGCAGGGCAGCAACGCCTTCACCTGGTATGAACAAACGGTGTACCTGGAAGACATTCCCGCTAACGCGCTGGATCGGTATTTGGCCGTACAGGCCGAACGCTTCCGTAAGCCCGTATTACGCATTTTTCATACCGAATTAGAGGCCGTTTACGAAGAGAAAAACCGGTCGCTCGATAACGACGGCAATAAGGTGGACGAGGCCCTGATGGCGGCGCTGTTCCCAACGCATAACTACGGGCAGCAGACCACCATTGGCACCGTTGAACACCTCAAAAACCCCTCGCTGGTTGAAATCCGCAACTATTTCGACAAGTACTACGTGCCCAACAACATGGCCGTGATCATGGCCGGCGACTTCAACCCCGACGTGGTCATTGCCAAAATTGATAAGGCGTTTGCCTACATGAAGCCCAAACCGGTCACGCTTTATAATCCCAAACCGGAGGCCCCGCTTACCACCGTGCAAACCCGCGAAGTAACTGGCCCCACGCCCGAATCGGTGCGGATTGGCTACCGGTTTCCGGGCGGCGTGGCCCAGAACCGGGCCGTGGCCATCATGGCCGATGAGTTGATGTCGAACTCGGCGGCGGGATTGATCGACCTTGACCTCAACAAGCAACAGAAGATATTGGGCGGCGGGTCATCGTCGCAGTTCATGAAAGATTACGGCGTCTGGAGCCTCTATGGGCGACCTAAACAGGGACAGTCGCTCGACGAAGTAAAAGGCTTGCTGCTGGGCGAAGTGGCCAAGCTGAAAAAGGGCGATTTCGACGCCACCGTGATGCAGTCGATTGTGAACAATTACAAAAAACGGCAGATCGAAACCTTTGAGAGCAACTACGGGCGGGCCGACAAACTCCTCGACGCCTTTATCCTGTCGGGCGGTAGTGCTTACCCCAGCATCATTGGCCTGAACGCTCAGCTGGCGGCGGTAACACAGCAGCAGGTGATCGACTTCGCCAACAAATACCTAGGCGACAACTACGTAGTGGTCTACAAACGCAAGGGCCAAGACAAAAACATTACCAAGGTAGACAAACCCGCCATTACGCCCGTGGAGGTGAACCGCGAGGCGCAGTCGCCGTTTTTGCAGCAGGTAAACAGCCTGCCCATGAGCGACGTGCAGCCCGTCTGGCTCGATTACAAAAAAGACATTCAGCGCGGCAAAGCTGGGAACGCCGAAGTGCTGTACGTAAACAACCCCGACAACGACCTGTTCCGGCTGGGCTACCGCATTCCGATGGGCACCTACCACAATAAGCTCCTGCCCATTGCCACGCAGTACCTGGCTTTTTTGAGCACCGACAAATACACCGCCGAGGACATCAGCAAAGCGTTCTACGGCCTGGCCAGCAACTATAACCTCTATTCCTCAGGCGATTACACAACCGTGCAGCTGTCGGGTTTGCAGGAAAACTTTGCCAAAAGCGTAGCCCTGCTCGACCACCTGCTGCGCCAGTGCAAGCCTAATGAAGAAGCCCTTGCCAGCCTGAAAGAGCGCATCATGAAGGGGCGGTCCGACAGCAAGCTCAACAAAGGGGCCATTATGCAGGGCCTGATCAACTACGCCCAGTACGGCCCCAAAAACCCCTACAACAACCAACTCACCAACGACGAACTGAAGGCCCTCACCTCGGCTCAGTTGATCGACGTATTACACACCCTGTTCGACTACCCGCAGCGGGTGATTTATTACGGCCCGCGCCCATTGGCGGCCCTCGGCACCGACCTGACCCAGGCTCACCAGATGCCCACTGCGTTTCGGGACGTGCCCACGCGGCAGGCGTTTGTGCAGGTGGCCCAGCAAAAGCCCGAAGTGCTTTTTGCCGATTACGACATGGTGCAGTCGGAGGTGTTTTGGGTGCGCAACACGGCCTCTTTCGACCCGGCGCAGCTGCCCACGGTATCGCTATTCAACAATTATTTCGGGGGCAACATGGCCTCGGTGGTGTTTCAGACCCTGCGCGAGTCGAAAGCCCTGGCCTACAGCACCTACGCCAACTATAACATTCCCGAACGCAAAGACCAGCAGTATTCGGTTAGTGCCTACATCGGTTCGCAGGCCGACAAGTTCAACGAGGCCGTGGCGGGCATGAACGAGTTACTCAACGCGCTGCCCGAATCGGGCAAGCTGCTCGAAACCACAAAGGTGGGCATGAAGAAGTCGATGCAGACCGAGCGCATTCTGAACGACGCCATCATCTACAGCTACCTCGACGCGGCTGAGCGCGGCCTCGACTACGACACTCGCCGCCAAACCTACGAGGCCCTCGACAAGCTCAGCTACGCCGACCTGAAAACGTTTGCTAGCACTCAACTGGCCAACAAGCCCTACACGCTCTGCGTGGTGGCCTCCGAAAAACGCATTTCCCCCACCGATTTGGCTAAAAACGGTGAGGTTAAAAAGCTGACACTGAACGAGATTTTTGGCTATTGATAGCAGAGACTTTTACACTATGAACCGTAACCTTGGTATTCTGGCCCTGCGGCTGGCATTTGGCTTTCAGCTGGTGAAAGTCTCGTACGAAAACGTGATTCACCCGGCAGCCAACATGCCGCAGTTTATCGATTACCTACACAGCCTGGGATTCCCGTTTCCTACGCCGGGCGCTTACGTATCGGCCTACACCGAGTTTATTGGCGGTATGTTGTGGCTGTTGGGCTTCCAGACGCGGCTGGCATCGCTGTTTATACTCATCAATTTCAGCGTCGCCTTCGGTATGGCGCACATCAACACCAACGACAGCTACCAGAACACCATGCCCTCGCTCAACCTGATGGCCGTAGCCTTTTTCCTGCTACTCAATGGCCCCGGCCGCTACTCCATCGACGAACGGGGATACCGGGTGTAGGTCAAGGGATTGGTAGTTGGTAGTTTGTGGTTCGTAGTTATCTGACCGGTCCGCCGGTGCGGCAAGCATACTCTCGCATTAGCCAACTACAAACCACAAACTACCAACCACTAACCCCTTGATCTACACTACCCCCAACCTATCAAATTTTTGCCCCAAAATGGCCGCGTCGTTGGTGCCGAGCCAATCGTGGAGGAGGGTGGCGTAGATACTGCGGAAATCAACCGAATAGCGCAGGTCGCCTTCGTCCAGATCGGTCAGCGTGGGGGCAGGGTTAAACACCTTGCGGTTGCCCATGCCGCCCAGCAAAAACACGTTGTTGGCCGTGCCGTGGTCAGTGCCGTTACTGGCGTTTTGCTTCACCCGACGGCCAAATTCGGAGAACGTCATCAGCAGCACGTCCTGCATCCGGCCCGACGCTTTCATGTCCTGCATAAACGCGCCTACGGCCTCGCCATATTGCTTCAGTAGCCGTTCCTGCTGACCCGGCTGGTTGATGTGCGTGTCGAAGCCACCAATAGACACGTAATACACCTGCGTCTCCACCCCCGACTGAATCAACTCCGATACCGTCTTGAGCCGGTTGCCCAGTTCATGTGCCGGGTAAGTCGTCTGCGTCTTGGCTACCTTCGTTTTGTCGTATACATAGGCCGCCGACGAGGTAGTTTCAGCCAGGGTTTTGTAGAGGTAAGCCACGTCGCCGTGGTGCGGGTCGGGTTTGGCGGCGGCGAGGGTTTCCACCAGGTTACCCCGCGTTTGGTTGAACAGCTTTTTCGGGTCAATCAGGGCCAGAGCGTTTTGGCCGCGCCCCTTCATCGATAGGCTCAGCGTATCATCCACCTCAATAGCCTTGGGCCGGTTGGCCACGCCGGGTTGCCCCGCACAGGCCGCGTCGAGATAGCGACCCACCCAGCCCGTTTGCAGGTATTGATCTGAATTTGAGGCCGTTTGCCAAATATCCATCGACCGGAAGTGCGACCGGTCGGGGTTGGGGTAGCCCACGTTGTTGATCACCGTCAGCAGGCCGTCGTCGTAAAGGGCGCGGAGGGGTGCCAGGGCGGGGTTCAGGCCCACTTCGTCGTTGAGGGTCAGCACCTTATCGGGCTTGATGGCAATGCCGGGCCGTTCGCGGTAGTAGATGTCGTTGCGGTAGGGTACCACGGTATTCAGCCCGTCGTTACCCCCCGACAGTTGCACCACGACCAGGATTTTACCCGTCGGCGAACTGCCCGTAAGGGCACCTGTAGCCCCGGCCAGGCCCTTTGCCTGCGTTTCAAATGCCTTCAAAAACGAAGGAATCAGCATGGTTCCCGCCGTAGCGAAAGCCGATTGTTGGAGGAAGTGTCTGCGTTTCATGGGTGAAAGAGCGAAAGAGC
The DNA here is from genome assembly GCF_017353255.1 of Fibrella aquatilis. GTDB lineage: Bacteria > Bacteroidota > Bacteroidia > Cytophagales > Spirosomataceae > Fibrella > Fibrella aquatilis. Next base: position 8,197 of record NZ_JAFMYU010000037.1, read on the forward strand.
GAAAGAATAAAAGAATGAAAGAGTGCAGGTTGCTTACCAATCTACTAAGGTGGCTGGCGCAATCCTGGGCGTCAGCAATTTTCGCTCTTTCACTCATTTACTCTTTCACTCTTTCGACTTTTAACATAGTTGAAATTCAGGAAAGCTCATCATCGTTGTGGCCAGTTGCCGAATTGGGTTGGCCGATGATGGGTTGGTCTTTGTAAGCAAGTTACGTTGGTCGGGCGTAAGGGGCCAGGGCAGCAGGCAGGCGGCAATGGCGTCGGGCAGTTGGGCGGACGGAGTTTGGGCAAAAGCCTGCTCGAAACCGGCCCAGTCTACCTGCGTAGTGAACTTGTTGGCTCCTTTCCGCTCGAAGGGCTGCACGTTTACGTCACCATCTTCTTTGGCCCGGACGGCCACGTTGGCGTTTTTGAAGACGTAATCGGGCAGTTTCATGCGGAACAGCAAGCTCGACGAGTCGATCCAGTTGCGGCCACCGGGCCAGCCCGCCACATTGGGCGGGTAGAGCAGCAGTTGCCCCAGCGTGCGCTGAATGAACACCTGCGGCTGCGGCTCGGAGAAGGTCACGCCCACCAGGTGCCGGATACCCGCCAGCAGCTCCACCGGCGACTTGATGTGTGCCCCCACGTTGCGGTCGTCGTAGAACCAGTCGGCGGTGAAGATGCTCTCCATCAACTCGCTGATGTCGTAGTTGGATGCGTAGAACTGGTCGGCCAGCTTGTCAATGCGCTGCTGTTCGGTACGGTCCAGGTCGGCGGTTTCGTTCACAAACGCCCGGTAGAGTTTGGTCGTGATGTGCCGGGCCGTGTTGGGATTCTTGAGCAGCATGGCAATCACATCGTCGCCCCGATACGGACCGGTATGGCCAAAAATGGTCTTTTCACCGTCGTCGTGGACTTTCTCGCGGAAGATGAACTGACCTTCGGGCGTAAACTGCCAGCCCGTGAAGGCCCGCGCCGCCTCTTTCACGTCGCGTTCGGTGTAGTGCGGCGGACCAGAAACGGCCTTACCCAGAGTGAACAGCTCCATCACCTCGCGGGCGAAATTTTCGTTGGGCGCGTTCTTCCGATTCTGCTGATTGTTCAGAAACTGAAGCATGGCAGGCGTTTTCGACACTGCCAGCAGCAACTCGCCGAAGTTACCCAGCGCATGTTGCCGGATCACGTTCAGGTAGTCGAGCACAAAGCCGGGCTTCTGGTTGATGCGGCAGGCAAAGTGCCCGTGCCAAAACAAGGCCATTTTCTCACGCAAAGCCCCTTTTTGCCCCACCATCTGGTCGATCCAGGCCACGTTGAGACCGCGCTGAGCCAGAGCGGCTTCCTTGATCTTGGCTTTCAGTTCGAGCCGGTCGAGCTGACCCGCCCGCATCATCTGCTTCAGTTCACCTTTGTCAACCACCTCGCCACCAGCCAATTCCAGCGGCGTAAATGCCTGGCTATCAGCAAATAGCGATTTAACCGTGGCCCGAACAGAATGCCCACCGGCCTGTTCCAGTTGCGCCGGGGTAGCTCCAAACCCCGCCCGGCTGTAGAGGTGGCGGAGTTGCGCTGGTCGAATACGTTGCATCGGCTTCGTTGGTTAGTCTATTGATGTTAGAGAGATAACGGACGCAAGCGTTTAGTTGCACGGTAATTAAAAAATGAAATTACCAGGATTGGCAGTTACTACTATGATGGGCAGTGAGCAACCATTCGGCAGCGAGTAGGGTCTATAGAGCAAACGTATTGACCATGAAAAACATATGCCTGGCATTCCTGCTCTTGCTGGCATTGAGCAACTGCCAGAAAGATGCAGCATCCATCAACCCGCAAGCCACCGCCCTGACTGGCGACTGGGTCTGGATAGCCACGTCGGGTGGATTCACGGGCGGGCTTACCTACAAACCGGCTACCAACGAAGAGATTATCCTGCGTATCAAGGCTGGTAATCAGTTCGATGTGCTTCGTAACGGAACAGCGCTTTATTCGGGCACCTACACAACCGGAACTATGCGGAGCATTTACACCGGAAAAGACACGCCCTCTATCCAAACGCAACTACAGCAACCCTACCCGTCAGGATCGCCGCAACTAATAACCAACGGCGTTATTTCGAGCCTAAGGACCACCGGAATGGAAATTGACGATAACGCTTATGATGGGTTCGGGTGCAGCTACCGCCGGAAGTGATATGTGGTATTCTTCTGCCAGTTGCCCCGATGTCATTTGGCTACGTTATAGCCGTCCATCAACCGATTGAAAGCGGTAATGACGGCCATCTTGTTGGGGTTATTTGCCTTGATGATGAACGCGCAGTGGTACAATACGCCGTCTTTCTCGTCCAGCACGGCCTGATCGGCGCGGAAATAGTTATTGGCATTGAAATGGTCGTACCAGCGGTTGAATTTGTACCACCGGGCCATCTCGCGTCGGTCTGACGTATCACAGATGTAAATCGTGATTGTCAGGCTACTACGGTCATAAAAGTCTTTGATAATGGCCGCTACGGTGGGTGCAGTCAGGGCATCAAACGGTGGATTTTTATCAGTCGGCGAGTCCACCACCTTCAACACCAACTCGTAGATATGTTCACCAAAAGCAAAATCGTCGCCTAAGGCATAGGGACTAGGTTTGAATTTGACTTCATAACTGTTGTTGTTGTTTGTTATGAAACCATACACAGAGTCGACTCCACCAATGAAGATGTAGTTATAACCTAACAACGGGGGTTCCTCTTTCTTCATTCTCTTGTTTTAGCTTGGCAAAAGCCTCTCGTATAGCGGGATCTGATTTATACCGCTCACGGGTCTCCTGTTCGTCGCGCCGCTTTTCGTCCATATGTCTTTTCAAAAAGGCAACGAGCCTTTCATGACGTTCTTCGGCAGTCAGTTCGTGTTGGATCGTTTCCATAATCTTTGCCTGATAGCTGTTTATAAGTCAAATATATCACTTCATCGCCAAAACAAATAAGCCGCTCGAATCGGTTCTTCCCGATGCAAGCGGCTCTTAAACAGGAGAATAGCTCAATAAAATTACCGGCTCAGGTACAGGTTCCGCTCGGCGTAGACCTTCTGGAAGAAGTCGTCCTGGAGATCGTCGATGAAGTAGATGCCTTCGCCGGTGGATTTCATTTCGGGACCGAGTTCTTATCAGAAAAGGGTCGGCTGATCTTGTACAGGCTGAGGTGGAAGGCCCAGCTTAATACGGGCGCGGCGACTCCGGGTATTGTTGATGTCCATTAAAGAATCCAAGTCGGCAGTTCCTTCCAACAAATTATTCAATACTAGTCCGTGTGCTTGGGTAAATAGAGGCGGAACGGCTTCACCAATCATCTCCCGTATTTTATTCAAGTGGCCCCGCTCCAACGTTTTTCCCCAATCAAAATCCCACGGAAACGTTTGTAATAACGCACACTCACGAACGCTTAGGAGACGATTTTGGGTAGGATGAATGTTGATGTCACTACCGAGGTGGGCACTGGCAGTTGTAACGGTTGACGCGACTAGCCGCTCGTCTAAGCGTCTATAACTGGAATTACGGAAACCTTGAATAAGACGCCAATCACCAGTTTTCTTGTCTTTTACTACAGGACGCAATAGTGGATTACCACATTGAGGGCAAACAGCCATTTCGTCATTGATACTCTCGTTTTCATTGTTGCACCCTATTGAGCACGCTTTATTATCCCATGCACTTCCCCCGTTTAAAGCAGTTGCCTGAACCATTGCATAGCGCCTATCGTCAACTCCGTTATCCCAGACTGGCACTGCATGCAATGGGTCTTGGGCATCAACGGCTTCCTCTGCACGAAGTGGGTTGAGTGGGCTTAGGTTATACTGGGTGAAAAACTGACCAAAACTTATCCGTTTGTCTCCCTCGTGAGTAGGAATAGGAAATGGAATTTTTCGACTTTGATTCAACAAGACTAGACAAGGTTCATCACGGCGAACAAGCGTGATAAACGTTCTTTTTCGAGTTTGGGGTACTCCATAATCAGCCATATCGACGACAACTGGGAAAGCCGCATAGTCCACGCCGATCCGCTCAAGAAGCAAATTAGGAGCACTTATTCCGTCATCAGTATCTGGGTGTTTGACGAGGCGCGTTAAAAACTGAGGCACGTTTTCGAGCACGACCAGGCGTGGCTGTAGAGAACGCACAACATTAGCCACCACTTCTACCAGCAAGTTTCGCTCATCAACTTCCCACTTCTTAGGATCGCTGCCAGCACCCAGCCCGGCCCGCGCGGAACTCATACCCTGACAAGGCGGGCAAGCACAGAGAAGGTCTGGTCGATTACCCTCTTGGCGTTGATGCCAATCAGCAACTACCTGTTGCCAAGTGGTACGCAAATCACCTGGTACTCCTTTTGTTCCAGGGTGATTACGTTCGCAAACGTCTAAACGGTTGGGTTCTAGCTCAGCCATGACCTCAAACTGGAAGTCAGCTCTGCGATAGCCAACGTCTCCCGCTCCACAATTAGAAAAAAGGCTTACGGCTGTTAGCACGGTTGAGGCAAAATATTATGTAATGGTGAAAGTTCACACAAATATTGCAATTACTGTTCGCTAAAGCTACTCTTTTTTTTCAAAGTATCAATGGTCAAACAGCCTCAGTTACGATCTAATCTACTTATGATTAGATCCATAATCTTATCTGGTGACTGCTCCAAAAATATAAGGCTAGCTGGAATATTCAGCGTAATCAAAGGGTCTGCCAATATAGATAATGCCTGTAATTTTGCTTCGAAAATCTTTTTGTCTTTTAAAATATGTCTGTAGTCCTCCTGCCAGATGTTATGATATGTGATTGATTCATTTTCTCCAATCCTTATTTGCTCCTTCCAAATCCTGTTCAACAGAGGTTTATAATCGAAATGATCAAAAGGCTCACCCAAGGCTTCTATTTTTTGCATTTTTACAACTGGGGCCTCTACCTCAGTAAAGATCGTTTTCACGTGAGCCAATGAATAATAGTAGTTGTTCATAACTTCAGCAAGCTTAATTAATGCTTCAGTTTCCATAATTGACACACCTCCAACGGCATCACACTCTTTCAATACGGCAGGCAAGCCTTCAGGATTTTTATTAAACCCGGAGAATTTCCTAGTTATAACCACCGCATGTTCTGCTTTAGCCGCATCTCTATGTGCAGCGGCACTTGCTATTTCCGCACTATCATTTTGTAGCTCACCGGTGAGTTTCGCCTTAGCTTCGAAAGTCAGAATATACGATTCTGGACCACACGAAGCTTTCATTAAAATATCTTTTTGGCCAGAAGCACCATCACGAGTAGCAATGAAGCCCATAGATTCTAAGATGTTTACGATAGTGTGCTCAAAATTAGCTCCTGACGAACTTGCAGAAGCTTTTCTAAGGTCTTCGGCAAGTTTATGAACCGAATCGGACTTTGTTCTTGCAAGGTTCCTGTATTGACGATCCCTCCAAAAGAATATTTCTTGAATTATTCTTTCATCCAAGCCTAGATCGTATAGATACCCCTCAAAGGTTAGTTCAGATATAGCAAGTCGTTCAAACTCATTGATGAGCTTTCTTCCATTTTTTGTATTGGCCCCAAAAGTCGTTGACAAAGACTTATAATAAGGGTGCGCCGTATTGATTGCAATCAAACTGCCTCCATCAGTTAAAGCAGCTATCGCAATTTCTGAATTCAAAACTTTTCTTTCTATTGATGGAGGTCTAAGATCAAAATTCTCAAACTCCTCAGGGTAATATTGCCTACGTAAAGCTGTTATTGGCTCTTTAAAGAATTCTCTCGAATTAATAGGAATTGAATTTAGTAGAGTTGTGGATTCCTCTTCTGCTCTCTGGTCATCCAAGTCAGCTTGCCAGTTGGTTGTAACTAAGTAGATTGCATGCTGTAGGAAGGCTAATTCTTCAGCTTTGTCAGTTCCACGATGTATACGTTCTCTATCCGCCAAAAGATCTTCGTCTAACCCATCTACATTAAGAATGTACTGTGATTTATAAAAAGTACCAAACGATGGGTCATTAAGTAAAAACTTAGGATCGTTGTCATTTAATAATCTACCAAGTACCATTATAAAGAAGCCATAACTCCTCTGTGCTTCACTTGAATCTTGATTTTTTATCGACTCATTGTACAAAATGACTTTACCCCAAACTTTACCTAAGTTTGGGAACTCTATATACGAAATAGTTTTGCCGGGATTATTAGGATCTAATCCCATTTCTTCGTCAAAAATTAAATCGCCTGAAAGAAGTTTTTTTGTTACATAGTCTTCCCATCGTCTTTTTATACTATCTTTTAATTCTCTGTTTCCCAAGTCTGCACTTTTGGCTATCCCACTTTTCTCTAGAGTAGCAATTACAGGAGTTGAATCGACCCAAACTTTAAAATCAGGACGTAAAGGCATAGCATTACCTAGTACCCAAGCTAATCTACCATGGGTTATTTTTTTATCTTTTAAGTCCTCAATTATTGCTACAGTCCAACATTCATTCTCTAAGAATATATTTAAATCATCAGGAATTTTTTCAAACGCTTGTTTAATAAAACTTTCGGCCTGATTTTTTTCCAACGAGTAGATATTTACTTGTTTAGGCTCCGTGGCACTAGTACCATTTGAATAGTCGTGTTCGATTGACTGTATATCATCTTTCGAAGACGTGCCTATGTAAGCATTCTCATGCTCCATTAGTTTTTTGTAGTCCATTCGAACTGCCAAGTATTCATTGTTCTTTTTGCATATGTGCGATATGGAGTTTCCTAGAGTATAACTTGCAACTTTTCCAATTCCAAACTTTCCTATTACACTACGAATGTCCGTACCTTTTTGGACTGTTCTATTATTTTTCTTTGGGCTTTTTGAAATCTGCCACATAGCAGACAATCCGTCCACGTCCATTGAGTTACCATTGTCTAACACTAATATTCTACCAGGCGTATACTCACCATCTGTAAAAACCTTCACCTCAGTGGCGAATGCATCGAAGCCATTTATAACTAACTCCTCAATTGCTTTGTTAGGAGAGCCATACAAATGGTGAGAAAAATGCTCAATTATTGTGTAATCAATTGTAAGGGGGATATGACGAATAGGAAGACCAGCACTTGCGTCAATCAGAGGGATGTTCATATTACCAAGCACCATTATTGGTAGTATTTGTTATGTGTTAAAATGAATCGTTATGGAACAAAAGCAGGCAACTAGTGATAGAATGCGGGCGTGTAAGAGCAAGAATTCAAGTATTGAGCTTGCACTCCGAAGGGCCTTATGGGCTGAGGGTTATCGGTATCGCATAAATTACGCTAAACTACCTGGGAAGCCGGATATCGTACTATCAAAGCCCAAGATTGTTATTTTCTGTGACGGCGAGTTTTGGCATGGAAAGGATTGGGAGCGCAGGAAACATGACTTCAAAGCCAACAAGGAGTTCTGGATTAGCAAGGTTGAGCGGACCATGCAGCGCGATATTGAGACAACCGAAAAATTGCAGACGTTAGGCTGGATGGTGCTTCGCTTCTGGGAAAGCGACATAAATAAAAGACTACAGTATTGCCTAACTACCATTCGTAACGCTATCGAGTCGCGTTCGGAGAGGGAAGAAGTGTTTAATTAAGCTGATTAGCAGTCACTTGCCAAGAGAAGTCGCGTCCGCTGTCGCAACTTCTCTTGGCAAGTATTAGCACCAGTCCTCTGTCCTACCGACTAAGATATAGATTCCGCTCGGAATAGACCTTCTGGAAGAAGTCGTCCTGGAGGTCGTCGATGAAGTAGATGCCTTCGCCGGTGGATTTCATTTCGGGGCCGAGTTCCTTATTTACGTTGGGGAACTTGCTGAAGGAAAACACCGGAATCTTGATCGCGTATCCCTTCTTGACGGGGTTGAACGTGAAGTCCGTCACCTTCGCGCCGAGCATCACTTTCGTGGCGTAGTTCACGTACGGCTCCTGGTAGGCTTTGCAGATGAACGGCACCGTGCGGCTGGCACGGGGGTTGGCCTCAATCACGTAGACTTTCTCGTCTTTGATGGCAAACTGAATATTGATCAACCCCTTGGTTTTCAGCGCTACGGCAATCTTTTTGGTGTACTCCTCAATCTGGGCAATCACGCTTTCACTCAGATCGAACGTGGGTAGCAGGGCGTAGGAGTCGCCGGAGTGAACACCCGCCGGTTCGATGTGCTCCATGATACCGATGATGTAGACGTTTTCGCCGTCGCAAATAGCGTCGGATTCGGCTTCGATGGCGTTTTCGAGGAAATGGTCGAGCAGGATGTTGTTGTCGGGAATGTCGCTCAGGATCTTCATCACGTGCTGCTCCAGTTCCGTTTCGTTGATCACGATCTTCATGCTCTGCCCACCCAGCACGTAGCTGGGCCGCACTAGCAAGGGGAACCCAAGCTCACGCGATAGCTCAATGGCACTTTCCGACTCGCGCACCGTGCCGAACTTCGGGTACGGAATATTCAGGTCGCGGAGCATGCCCGAAAACAGGCCCCGGTCTTCGGCCAGGTCAAGGGCCTCCCAACTAGTACCAATGATTTTGATACCGTAACGAGTCAGCTTTTCGGCCATTTTCAGGGCTGTTTGGCCGCCCAATTGCACAATCACCCCCTCCGGCTGTTCGTGCTGAATGATGGCGTGGACGTGCTCCCAGAACACCGGCTCGAAGTACAGCTTGTCGGCAATATCGGGGTCGGTCGAAACAGTTTCGGGATTACAATTAATCATAATCGTCTCGTAACCAGCCTCTTTGGCTGCTAACACACCGTGTACGCACGAGTAGTCGAACTCGATACCCTGACCAATCCGGTTGGGGCCTGAACCCAGAATAACCACCTTTTTCCGGTTGCTCCGCACCGACTCGTTGCCCGGCAGGTCCGATACGGGTTCGGGACGGTCGAGCGTAATGGGCAACTGGTTGTTGAATGTCGAGTAGTAGTAAGGCGTCTTGGCCTCGAACTCAGCGGCGCAGGTGTCTACACACTTGAACACCCGGCGAATGTTGTGGTCCTGACGGTACTGGTAAATCTTGCTTTCGCGTACTTGTAGCATATGCGCCAATTGCCGGTCGGCGTAGCCTTTCTGCTTGGCGGTGCGGAGCAGTTCGGGCGGCAGATCGTCGAGGTCGTACTTTTCAATCTCGCGCTCCAGGTCAATCAGCTCTTCAATCTGTTGCAGAAACCAGGGGTCAATTTTGGTTAGCTTCCGGATGGTACTGAACGACATACCCGCTTTAAACGCGTCATAAATGTGGAACAGGCGGTTCCAGCTTGGGTGCGCCAGGCTCTGTTTCAGAGCAGCCATGTCGTTCAGCTCGCGGCCATCGGCACCGAGGCCGTTGCGGCGAATCTCGAGGCTCTGACAAGCTTTTTGCAGGGCTTCCTGGAAGTTCCGGCCAATGCCCATCGCTTCGCCCACCGATTTCATCTGCAAGCCCAGCGACCGGTCGGCTCCCGGAAACTTGTCGAAATTCCAGCGCGGCACCTTCACGATTACGTAGTCGATGGCTGGCTCGAAAAACGCCGACGTGGTGCCCGTGATGGGGTTCATCAGCTCGTCAAGGTTATAGCCGATGGCCATTTTGGCGGCAATCTTGGCAATGGGATAGCCCGTAGCTTTCGACGCCAGCGCCGACGACCGGCTCACCCGCGGATTCACCTCAATGACAATGATATCGTCGGTTTCGGGGTTTACCGAAAACTGGATGTTACACCCCCCCGCAAACTGCCCGATGCCGGTCATCACCCGGATGGCCAGGTCGCGCATTTTTTGGTAGAGCGTGTCGGGCAGGGTCATGGCCGGCGCCACCGTGATGGAGTCGCCGGTATGGATGCCCATCGGGTCGAAGTTCTCGATAGAGCAGATGATGATAAAATTGGCGTTGTTATCGCGCAGCAGTTCCAGCTCGTATTCTTTCCAGCCGCTCACGCTCTGCTCTACCAGCACCTCATGCACGGGCGAGGCGTGGAGGCCCGCCGTAAGGGCTTTGTCGAACTCGTCGGCGGTGTTCACAAACCCGCCGCCGGTGCCTCCCAGCGTATAGGAAGGCCGAATAACGAGCGGAAAGCCAATTTCCTGGGCAATTTCTTTACCTTCCAGAAACGACCGGGCGGTGCGGCCTTTGCAGACGCCCGCACCCAGTTCGAGCATCAGCAGCCTGAATTTCTCGCGGTCTTCGGTGGTCTCAATAGCCTTAATGTCTACCCCGATGATCTTTACCCCGTATTTTTTCCAGACACCCGCCTTGTCGCAGTCTATAGCGAGGTTAAGGGCAGTTTGCCCGCCCATTGTGGGCAGCACCGCGTCGATGGGTTTGCCCATAGCCTGGTGCTTTTCCAGAATCTCGACGATGGATTTTTTCTCCAGCGGCTTCAGGTACACGTAGTCGGCGTTGATCGGGTCGGTCATGATCGTGGCCGGATTGGAGTTGATCAGCGACACTTCGATGCCCTCGTCACGGATGGAGCGCGCCGCCTGCGAACCGGCATAGTCAAACTCACACGCCTGCCCAATCACAATAGGGCCTGAACCAATAATAAGTACCGAGCGAATGGAGGAATTCTTGGGCATGATGGAGGAGAAACAATGTACAATGAACAATGTATAATGTACAATGATGATCGCCCAGCCGGGTTGGCGTATGGGCAAAAATCCCGCAAAAGTACGGGCTAACGCCGGGATATGCCGTAGATGAGCCGGAAAAAATAGGGTCGCCTGTCCCGTATGCTACACGGGCGACTAAAAAGTCGCCCATCGGAGAAGGGGGTGTGATGCACTGCGGGTCGCCAGGCTAAAGCCGTGGCGTTCAACCATCCGGGCCTTCGCCAAGCTAAAGCATGGCGCTAAGCCATCCGGGCCGGGATGCCGCAGGCGTAGCTTCGCGGCCATGTAGTGCTTGAGCTGGGATGAGTTGATGCAAACGCGTTAGGCCGTTTCCAATGCCTGCAACTGTTGGGTCAATTGCTGCCGCGTCTCCTCAAAATAAACACCCCAATCGGCTAACTGACTGATTGTCTGATACGTCTCCGATTGTTGAAGTACTTGTACCGTCGTTTGCAGGTGAGTGGCAAGTGCCTGTAACCGCGTCCGCTCGTGTTTTAGCAGTGCTTTTTCCGTCACGGTCTCGGAGCGGGGCACGAACGTTTCGCCCCGTTCGAGGGTGGACAGAATCTCGTTGACGCGGGTCAGGTCGTTGCGGTCGTTGGCGGCTTTGAGTTCGGCAAAAAGAGTTTCGGCCTGCTGTTTCAGGGCCTCAGAAACCACGTCGGGGTGGCAAAGCTGGGCGGCTTTGCGGAAATTGCGTTTAAGGTCGCGCTGTTCATCGGGCGATAGCTCGAAGCGGGGTTGCTGCCGGGTTTCGGTGTATTGCTGATTGTAGTGTGCGTAGTCCGTTTCGGCTTCGGCCTGCTCGTCGAGAGTGACGGCCTGCGCCCGACGATGACGTAATAAGCTCAGAATCAGATCGCCCAGCCAGAGCGAATGTTGTACGCTGAACTCGTGCAGCGTTTTTTCAATGTCGGCTTTTTCGGCTTCGAGGGCCTGCACCTGCAATTCCAGAATGCGGATTTCAATTTTCAGGGCACTGAGTTCCACATCGACGTAGGCCGTGAGGGCGGAATGTGCCTTGCCAAATACCTCGATCTTGCCCACGGCCTCAGCAAACTGCCCGCGTTGGAGCAGAGCCACAAGCTGTTCCAGGTCGTCGGTGAGGTGCTGTTGGGCCAGCTTGTCGAGGTGTGGGCCAAGCTCATCGGTTTCATCGAGGGCGATGAGCGTTTTAATGAGGTCGAGGCGTTTGAGCACCTTGCCCAGATCGAGCGGGGTTTTGCCGGGCGCGGGGGCGTAGCGGTCGCGCAGTTGCTGGAACTCGGCTACAAACTGCTGGGCCAACGGTTCGGCCTCGGTCGAGATCGTGACGTTTTCGTGGTTCTGCCGCGCTTTGTAGCTCCAGTTAAAGGACCCGGTAATGACCGTATGCCCGTCGATGACGCAGAATTTGTTGTGCATGAAATTACGTTTTTCACCGCCAACAATACCGATGTACCCACCGCGTTTTCTCAATTCATCAAAGTTTAAGCCATCGGCTCTAAAGTTGGTTCCATCACTGGAAATAAGCAGATTCACTGATACACCCTGATTTGCTAACTTGCACAGTACCTGAAAGATTTCACGATCTGTAAACCACGCAATAGCTATATCAATACGTTCTTTAGCGTTTTCTAATTCGGATAGAATTGTTTCATGGATTCGTGTGAAATGTGCAGTAGTTTGCATAGTCACTATATTTTCAAAGTATTGCGGCGAACAAAATCAGCTTACAAATTGACATAAAATCAAGAAAAATAGCCCGTAGTGAGTTGTTGATAAAACAATTTGTCAATAGGAAAAAAGGGATCTTTACAAGACTTAATTAAAGATACGATTGTATCTGAATGTTTTCGCAACTCACCGTATACCAACTCATCGTTAAAGTAGTCGCAGCCTAAACCAATGATAACTTTAGCGTTGATATCTAACAGCTTATACTCAAATCCATCATAGCTTGCATTTGGAGAGCTGAATCCATATGAAGCTTTGTATCCTGTAATAGGGCAAAAGTCAAACCCAATACCCGAACCGTTATTATTAAGAATTCCCATTTTTTAATTCGTTTGAAGATTATAACAGTTGTACTTGACAATCAATTCGTTTGTTATTGGATTAGACATTAGTTTATTTCTCATTTTTTCTAGATTTGTTCTATGATTCAATAATGCTTCGTCTATTCTATCCAGATAATCTGGAAACCTATCTTGTATCTCTTTCCACCTTAAATGCAGATTGGGTGATTGATCTAACCTTCTCCTGTAATGGTAAAATAAGTAATAAAGATTATGCATTTTCATTTGGTCAGTATACATATCTATTTTCGCTTTGATTTCATTTTCTTCATATTGACTGAGAGATTCTCCATATTCTCTAACTGTAGGCCATTTATTCGTTTTCAGCCACCGACTCTCAAATTCTCCATTCGAATGAATTGCATGTAGCAATCTCTCCGTTGACAAAGCTAGTAATCCTATACTATCATTTATTTCATTTTGCATAATTGTATATTTCGACAACAGCTTATTCGTCAGCGCCAGTTGGTTTGAGACGCGTGCTAAGGCGGGAAATTGGGATGTGGTGACGAGGGCGGTGGACGGATTTTCGGGGGTCATTGGCGGGGATTATTAACGATCAGGCGACCTGCAAACGGGTGCGGCGTTCACTGTCGGCGGCAAAGGCCAACGCCGCCTGAATGTGCGCTATTGTCAGTTCTGGGAAGTCGTCCAGGATGTCTTCGTTGGTCATACCTGATGCCAGCCAGCCTAAAATATCCTGTACGGCAATGCGGGTGCCGATTATGCACGGTTTGCCAAACCGGATAGCCGCGTTGAGGCTAATGTATTGTTGATAATTGGTCATAGGTATGATAGGTCGGTAGGGGTTTTCACACATCAGGTCGTTGAGGTGAGCAGTTCGTTTATAGATGTTGTTTTCATTAGCGACCCAATGCCTTAAAAATAGACTCCCGGCTTACGGGCTGGCTTCGTTCGGCTTCCTGCATCAGCAGACCCATATCAATATCTTCTTTGTCATCGTCAGCAATGACTGTAGCAGCAATGTGCATCCGCTCCAATAAAGCTGATAACAGTCCGAATTCGGCTTCATCTTTTGGAGTAATCAATAGTGACTGCATAACTGGTGTTGGTTGACAGAATGAAGTTACACCTTTCCCGGTAAACCAGGCTTACGCCACGGCAAAACCCTATCCCACCCTCCCTTTTCGTAACTTGCCCCTATGTCTCGAAAACCCCTTTCTGGCCCGCTGGTGGGCCTGCGCGTGCTGGATCTTACGCGCCTGTTGCCCGGTCCGCTGGGGACTATGATGATGGCCGATATGGGTGCCGAAGTGCTTAAAATAGAGAACCCCAATAGCCCCGACTATGTGCGTATGTTTCCGCCGTATCAGAACGGCGAGTCGCTGAATTACATCGCCTACAACAGGTCGAAGAAAAGCGTGCTGCTGAACTATACTATACCTGAAGGCCGCGAAACGCTGCTGAAACTGGCCGAAACCGCCGACGTGCTGGTGGAGCAGTTCCGGCCCGGCCACATGGACCGGCTGGGGCTGGGCTACATGGCGGTGCACGAACGCAACCCCCGGCTGGTCTACGTGTCGGTAACGGGCTACGGGCAAACGGGTCCCTACGCGCACCTGGCGGGACATGACCTCAACTACCTCGGCGTGGCGGGCGTACTGGGGCTGACGGGCGAACCAGACGAAGCTCCCGTAGTGCCCGGTGTGCAGCTCGCCGATATTGCCGGTGGGTCATACGGCTGCGTGATGGCTACGCTGGCCGCCATCTACGCCCGCGAACGCACGGGCGAGGGGCAACACGTGGATGTATCCATGACCGACTGCGTGATGCCGCTACTGTCGGTGGCCTATGCGCTGCACGAGGGTGGGCAGAAGCCCGTCAGGGGAGAGATGCCGCTGTCGGGTGGGCAACCGAATTATGGGGTGTACCGTTGCGCCGACGAAGCCGATGGCCTACCCCGCTACGTGGCGCTCGGTACGCTGGAACCCAAGTTCTGGCAGAAGTTCTGCACGGTGGTGGGTCAGCCCGACTGGCTCAAGTTTATCATGCCCCAGTCACCTACGCAACGCGCTGATTATAAAGCAACTATTCAACAATTAGTACAGCAGCGCACCCAGGCCGAGTGGGTAACGTTGGGCACAGAACACGACCTGCTCATTACGCCCGTAAACATGCTCGACGACCTGGCCGCCGACCCGCACCTGCTGGCTCGACAGATGATTTCTACTCAGGAACACCCCGTAGCAGGAGCCGTAAGGTCGGTAGGAGTGCCGCTGAAATTCTCTGCTACGCCCGCCCAACCTGCCTGGCCCGCTCCCCAATTAGGACAGGATACAGGCGATGTACTCACGGGGATTTAGTAAACTGAAGAGCAACAAAACACGGGTTTATCATGTGACAGTTGCGCCATTGGAACGTCAAAAAAGCAGATACCCAACCAACTTGATATAGTAGCTGGAGGTTGCCAGTAGGGCAATTATCTGGCATGATTTATGAGGTCCGGCCCTGACTTTGCCGTCTAGTATACAGGTCAGCGTTTCGGTGCGTAAAAACACCCATTGAACTGGTTTAAATCAGGATTACCCGGGGGCAGTGTACGCACAGTAATGTTGGCATGAATTTAGTCAAGGTAGGGTATAAGGAAATCCAACTGCATGAAACGCTTGATAAAACGGTCTACTCGTTGGCTTATGGGTTTAGTTCTCGGATTTGCACTTTTGGCAACGTCCGACCTGATGGCCGTGGGGTTAACCAAACCGCTATCGGCCACGTGTTTACCGCCTAACCCACCCCTCATTGCTGGCAACCGGGCGCCCTTGTGCCGGGGGCAACAAACCGACCTGACTGCGTCGGGCTGCGGTGGCACGGTGATCTGGTCGACGGGGGAACGGGGGGCGAGTATCCGCGTTTCGCCGCACCAAACTACCCGCTACACCGCCGTTTGCCGCCTACCTGATGGCTGCGTGAGTTGCTTCGCCGAGGCGTTTACTGTCACCGTGGGCACACCTGATGCACCCACCCTGCACACCACTACTCCCACAGTCTGTGCGGGTGATGCCCTGACCATTACGGCTGCTCACTGCGCCGGTACCCTTACCTGGACCAACCCCACCCTAACGGGCAAGTCCATCATAGTACGACCTACACAAACCACTGGCTATCAGGCTACTTGTCAGCAGGGTGCCTGCGTTGGGCCACTTTCGGCGGTGCTCACGGTAACGGTAGCACCTCCCACCACACCCCTGCTGCGCGTAGCCAACGGGCAATCTGTCGTTTGCGTTGGTCAACCCATTACGGTAGAAGCTGATGCCTGCGCCGGGCAGGTGCGCTGGTCGGACGGAGGCACGGGTATGCGCCGGACGTTGGTGGCCAGTCAGACGTTGCGCCTGCGGGCCGTTTGCCGGGTGGGCAGTTGCCAGAGCGACAGTTCGGCGGTGCTGACTGTTCCGGTGCAACAACCCGTACTAACCGTGCTGGCACAGACCACCGTTCAAAACGCCTGCCCTTTCCAAACCGCCGACCTCACGCGGGCCATCGGTGGTGCTTTCGACAAATCATTAACGTATGAGTTTCGAGCTTCGGCCAACCTCAATTCGCCGCTGCTAAACTCGCCGGGGGCTGTGCTGGCGGGGGTTTATTACGTGACCAGCAAGCCCGCCAATGGCTGTTCCAGCCTCCCGGTGGCCGTTTCGGCGGTTATTACTGCTTGCACCAACGCCATCGCGCCCTGCCTCAGCAACCCACCCATGGCCTCCCTCCGCCTCGACACGCTCGATGCGCAACGCGGCCTGGTATGCTTGCAGGCCAGGCTGCGCGGGTTTGATAGTTCGCCCCTCAGCTGGACCTACACCGGGTCGGGCCTGATGACCGACGGGCAAAGTTTACGTCCACGTTATGTAGCTTCTGAGGCCGACCACAAAATGGGGCAGATTACGTTTGCACTTACCACGCCCGACCCCGACGGCACAGGCCCCTGTACGGGTGCCAGTGCCAGGCTGACGGTGAACCTGACCAACCCGCAGTCGCCCACGGTAGTAGTACCAAAAGGCGACACCCTGCATGTGATCAACCAACCCGAAGCCAGCACGGTGTTTATTCCCGAAGGCTTTTCGCCTAACGACGACGGTATCAACGACCTGTTTGTGATCCGCAACGTACCCGCCGGGCTAACTGTGCAACTGGAAGTTTTTAACCGCTGGGGCCACCGGGTATATGCCAATGCCGATTACAGGAATGACTGGGACGGCACGGCTAACCAGGGGATTCGTGCCAATGACAAAGGCGCAGGCCTGCCCGATGGAACGTATTTTTATGTGGTAAAGACAAGTGACGGACGCGAATTTGTCCGGTTTATGACTATTGCCCGCTGACCGACGCCGCCGGTAAGCTCACTAAACAGGCTTATTCAGGCGTTATTTTGGGTGAATTGCTCTTAATGACATCAATTCAATAGTGACTATGAGATGGCTTTTACGTTCCTGCGTCTGGATACTGCTCTTCCTGAGTGGATATTCGGCCATGGCCAGCCCCCAACAGCGACCTGACTCGCTGTTGCTTAAGGCAGACCGTATGCTCAGCTACCGGGCATATGGCCGGGCCATCGACCTGTATCAGCAGGCGCTGAACGGTAAGAACCTGACCCCTGTTCAGCGGGCATCGGCGCAGGCCAGCCTGGCGCAGGCGTACCGGTCGGTGGGAGACAATGTAAAGGCCGAAGCAGCTTTCCGCGAATGGATGACCCAGGCAGCTGCCAACAATGAGTCGGCCAGTACGGTGCTAGCGTATGCGCAAACGCTGGCCAGCAATGGCAAGTTTGCCGAAGCCGACGTGCAGTTCAGCCGGTACCAGACGCTGAAAGAGCAACAGCGCAGCCGCATACCGGCCAGTATTCCCACCGCCGCCGATGGGCGCCCCGCCGCCACCCGCCGCGAAGCCGTGCGCTACCAGATCGACGACCTGAGCCTGAACACAGGCAACGAAGAATTTAGCCCTATGTTCTACCAAAACGGGCTGGTCTACGTGTCGGGCAGCAAAGGCGGTTCAACCATCGAAACGTCGGGCAGTGGCGGTGGTGCGGGCTACCTCGACCTGATCTACATCCCTGACCGCAACCAGCTTACCAGCAAACAACGCTACGATGCCGACGGAGAGCTGATGAAAGGCAAAGCCGCCGCCGTGGGGTCGGGCGCACCGAGCCGCACGCCCGATAAGGTGGGCAAAGATTTTTACACGCAGGCCACCGCCAACGACAATAAAACGGCCGTTGGCTTCGACGCGGGCATTCGGGTGGCCGAAGGTCTGGGCTACGACGACAAACAGGGCGTTGACCCCTCGAAACGGTTTTCGCAGTCGCTCAACACCCGGTATCACGAGGGGCCGTCTACGTTTTCGGCCGACGGCACGCAGATTATTTTCACGCGTAACAATTATAACAACGGCAAGGCCAAAACCAGCGCCGAAAACGTCAATAAGCTGAAACTCTATACCGCCCGGCAGGTAGACGGGGCCTGGACCGACGTGGTGGAACTGCCCTTCAACAGCGATGAATATTCGGTGGGCCACCCCGCCCTGGGTCGCGGTCCCGACGGCACGCCCGATCAGCTGCTGTTCTTCGCGTCTGACATGCCCGGTGGCCTCGGCGGCACTGATCTTTATGTAACCCGCTGGTTGAACGGACGTTGGAGCGAGCCGCAGAACCTAGGACCGACTATCAACACTAAAGGCAACGAGCTGTTTCCCTTCTCCGACGACAAAGGCAACCTCTACTATTCCACCGACGGCCGCAAGGGGCTGGGCGGGCTGGACGTATTCTATGCGGCTATGGCGGGCACCACCGTGCGGTCGGTAGAAACTATCGACGCACCCATCAATTCGCCCGGCGATGACTTTGGCCTTATCACCGACGGCACCCGCCACGCCGGTTTTCTGAGCAGCAACCGCAACGGCTCGGACGACATTTTTCGGTTCACCCGCGAAAGCTCGCTCTACGGCTGCCGTGACCTGACCCTGCGCGTGATTGACCGCGAAGCCGACATGCCCCTCGACAGCGTGACGGTGCTGGCCAAAAGCCGCCGCCCCGGCCAAACCGATCAGGTGCTGACCGTCGATGCCAACGGTATTGTGCGCTTTTGCCTCGACGGTGACAGCGATTACCTCTTCACCGCCCGCCGCGACGGCTACATCAACAGCACCATCGGTTTTTCGACCAAAGCCATGACCGACGACCAACCGTCGCAGCTGGAGATGACGATGCTGAAACCCACCATGATCATCGACACGGTCTACACCGAAACCAAAACGCTGGCCCCGCTGGACCCCAAAAAACCCCTCACCCGCTCGCGGCTGCGGGGCGCAGTGCTGGGCGAAGGCGACAGTTCACCCATTGAAGGAGTGACGGTGAAGCTGAAAAACGAGTGCAACGGCGATATCCTATCTACCGTGACGGGTCCCGATGGAGGGTACGAGTTTGATCTGGTTGAGGGCTGCGACTACACACTTATTGCCTCGAAACCGACCTACGGCACCAATTTCAGCCGGGTGCGCAAACTGGCCAAAAAGTCGAAACCCAAACTGGTGGCCGCCGACGTGAAGCTGCTGCGTGTGGGCGAGGTAATCCCGATGGACAATATTTACTACGACCTGGGCAACGCCACCATCCGCACCGATGCCGCCCGCGAGATAGACCGGCTAGTGTCGACGATGCAGAAATACCCCTCGCTGGTGATCGAGATTCGGTCGCACACCGACAGCCGGGGCGAGGCTGCCCGCAACCGGGAGTTGTCTACCCGCCGTGCCCGCGCCGTGGCCGACTACCTGGCGTCGAAAGGCGTTCGCCGCAACCGCATCCTGGCCACGGGCTACGGCGAATCGTTACCCGTCAACAACTGCACCGACGGCGTGATCTGCACCGAATCAGAACATCAGCGCAACCGCCGTACGGAGTTTAAAATTCTGTCTATCAAGTAAGGTTTAATGAACAATCGGTCCGCCGATGCGGTACAATGAATAATGTACAATGGCTTCGCGCGGGAACATCTGATCGCGAAGCCATTGTACATTATTCATTGTACCGCATCGGCGGACCGATTGTTCATTTATTTACCCCATGCTCTCCTTCCCATCCTGCAAAATCAACATTGGCCTGCAACTAACCGACCGTCGGGCCGATGGGTTTCATAATTTGTTATCGGCCTTTTATCCCGTTGGCTGGACCGACGTATTAGAGATTATTCCCGCTCCTTTAACTGAACAATCAGCAGATGAAAATGTTGATAGTGATCTAGTTACCTTCACCACCAGCGGCCTGCCAATTCCCGGCGATCCTGCTCCTGCGCGTAATCTGTGCGTGCGGGCCTATCACCGCCTGAAGGCCGACTTCGACCTGCCGCCTGTGCAGATGCACCTCCACAAGGTTGTGCCCATTGGCGCCGGCCTGGGTGGCGGCTCAGCCGACGCAGCGGCCACGATCAACCTACTCAACGTGCAATTTGGCCTGGGGATGACCGTGGCGCAACGCGAAGATTATGCCCGTGAGTTGGGTAGCGACTGCGCTTTCTTCATTCAAAACAAACCCCAATACTGTATTGAAAAGGGGGACATATTTGAGCCAATCGACCTCGATTTAAAAGGCCTTTATATCCTGCTGGTATATCCCAACCTGGCCATCTCTACCGCCGAAGCCTACGCAGGCGTGACGCCCCGCCAGCCCATTACGCCCTTGCGCACCCTACTGGAAGCTCCCATTGAGCAGTGGCGCGGCACGGTCCATAACGATTTCGAGGATAGTCTTTTCCCCAAATATCCCCTCCTGGCCGAGATCAAAGCCCAACTCTACGACGCAGGCGCACTTTACGCCAGCCTCAGCGGCAGCGGCTCTACCCTCTACGGTATTTTTAGCGCCCCCCCGAATTCCCCACCCCCCTTTTCGCGTTACACAGTCTGGGAAAGTAAATTGTGAAAGGGTGAAAGAATGAAAGAGCGAATAGGCTGACGCAAGAACACGCTGGCGTCAGCCTATTCGCTCTTTCACTCTTTCGCTCTTTCGCTCATTCGCGCATGAGTCGTTTCACCCGGCGGCGGGAGCCGTTTCGTTTTATGGTCTGGTTGGGCATTGGGGGCAGCGTATTGCTCTTTACGGTGCTGCTGGGCGTCTATATTGTGCGCCAGACCGGGCCGGGCTGGGCTAGCGTAGCCTTGCCTAACGTGTTTGTACTCAGTACGGTAGTAATCCTGCTTAGCAGCCTGACGTTGCACAATGCCAACCGTGCCTTTCAGCACGAGCAGTTTTCGGGCTATCGGATCAACATGGCCACCACGCTGGTGCTCGGCACGTTGTTTATCCTATTGCAGGCCTGGGGCTGGCGGCAGATGGTGCGGGCGGGCGTGGGCCTGGAAGGCAACCCTGCCGGTAGCTTTGTTTACCTGCTGTCGGGCTTACACCTGCTGCATATTTTGGGGGGGCTGATATTCATTGGCATTGCCTTAGTTGAGGCCGTTCGGAAGCGAGCCTATGTGGAGTCGTTCGTGTATAGCGTTAACCCACCTAACCAGCTCAAGATCAAGCTCATAACCCTCTACTGGCACTTCGTCGACGTGCTGTGGGTGGCGCTGTTTATCTTTCTGCTCTTCCACCATCATATTGCCTGGGCTACCTGGTAAATCAGTTTCCCCAAACAGTCTGCCGTATCTTCGCAGTTGGGTAACAGACGCACCCAACTCAGTTTTTCGCATGAACTACATCCTCTTCGACGAGCCGACGATTCGCACCGCTTTGTTGCCATTTACCTTTACCCGGCCCGTAGCCGACATCCGCATCGGCATCTGGACGATTACCGAAAAGTGGCAGCAGTGGCTCCAGAAGCCCGTTTCGCATCTGACGGAAGGCTATTTGCAAACTAAATTTCCGGCCATTTATACCGAAGCCGAGACGATCTACATCAATGGCGCGGCCTGCCCGTCGCGGGCGTTTTTGGCCACGCTGGAAACGCTGACTCCTGAAACGGCCCTGCTGCTGCCCGACCAGACCGTGTTGGCCGTGCGCACAAGCAAACGCCTGGACAAAGCGCCCGTCGCTACCGACTTCGCGCCCGTTGAAGTCGGGCCAGACACGCCCGTGATGATCCGGGAAATGCCCGACATCTTTGCCCTCAACGGCGATCAGATCCGGGTCGATTTCGCCAAACTTACCGATGGCAGGCAGTCGGCACCCATCACAGATCCATTCACGAGGGTGTACGGCGGCAACAGTATATTTGTGGAAGAAGGCGCGGTAATCCGGGCAGCCACGCTCAACGCCGAAAATGGCCCGATCTACATTGGCCGCAACGCCACCATCAGCGAAGGCACGATCATGATTGGTCCGTTTGCCCTTTGCCACGATGCCACGGTGAACTGGGGCGGCAAAATGCGCAGCAATACCACTATTGGCCCATTTTGCAAAGTGGGGGGCGAAGTGGGCAACTCGGTTTTCTTTGGCTACAGCAACAAGGCTCACGACGGCTTTCTGGGTAATTCGGTTATTGGCGAGTGGTGCAACCTGGGTGCTAACGTTAACAACTCGAACCTCAAGAACGATTACGGCCCCGTGAAGCTGCACAGCTACGCCACCGGGCAACTGGAAGACACAAAACGGCTGTTTTGCGGCCTCATGATGGGCGACTACACCAAAGCGGGCATCAGCACCATGTTCAACACCGGCACGGTGGTGGGCGTAAACGTTAACGTGTTCGGGGCCGGTTTTCAACCCAAACACATCCCCTCATTCACCTGGGGCGGTGCCGCCGAAGGCTTTTCGCCCTACCGCCTCGATAAAGCCCTGCACGTAGCCCGCGAGTCCGTAGGTCGCCGCAACATCCCTTTCAACGACACTGAAGAAGCCGTTTTGCGAGCAATCTATTCAGTGGTAAGTGGTGAACGATGAGGGGTGAGTTTGCTTCCGCCAGCGTAACTGCTCTGGCGGAAGCAAACTCACCCCTCATCGTTCACCACTTACCACTTACTATACATGCTTTTCTCCGACATCGTTGGCCACGACGACACTAAGCAGACGCTGGTGCGGGCCGTTCAGACCAATCACCTGGCCCACGCGCTCCTGTTCGACGGGCGGGCAGGTAGCGCCAACCTGGCTTTGGCGCTGGCCCTGGCTACCTATGTCAACTGCGAAACGCGGTCGGGCGGGGGTAGTGATGGCGGGTTGTTTGGCAGTCCGCTCCCGGCGGGGGTACCGCTTTCTGACGGCTGCGGGCAGTGTTCGTCGTGCATGAAAATGAGTCGGCTGGTGCATCCCGATTTGCACATGGTGTATCCGGTGGCTAACCTCGGTAAAGGCAAGAATACCAGCGAGGCCGTACTACCCGAGTGGCGTAAGTTCCTGATTGACAACCCCTACCGTACCTTGTCGGACTGGCTCGATGCCACCGGGGGCGAAAACAAGCAGGGTAATATTGCTGCCGAAGAAGCCCGGAATATCCTGCAAAAGCTCTCGCTGAAGGCCTACGAGGGTGCTTATAAAATTATGATCATCTGGCTGCCCGAACTGATGAACGTAGCCTCGGCCAACGCGCTGCTGAAGGTGCTGGAAGAACCACCCGAACGAACGCTGTTTTTGCTCGTGACCAACCAACCCGACAAACTGCTGGTGACGATTTTGTCGCGGGCGCAGCGGGTAGCCGTGCGCAACTTCACCGATACCGAAGTAGCCACCCACCTGCGCCAAACCCTGAACCTCGACGAAACCCGCGCCCGCCGCCTCGCCTACCTCACCGACGGCAACCTGGCCCAGGCCCTGAAAATGGGCCAAACTAAGTCCGATGATACCGTGGGCGATCAGCACGCCTGGTTTGCCGACTGGATGCGGGCGTGCTACCGCCAGGACCTGAACTGGCTCGTGAAACAGGCCGATCAGTTCGACACCCTACCCAAAGACCGCCAAAAAAGCCTGTTCGATTACAGCCTGCGCCTTTGCCGTGACCTATTCCTCTTCCAACAAGGGGCTACACAACTACTGCGCCTGCCCGACGATGAACTGAAGTTTGTACAAAACTTCGGCAAAACCCTTCGCCCGGACCTTATCGACCGCATGGTGGGTGACCTCAACGAAGCCGCCTACCACATCGAGCGCAACGCACGCCCCAAAATGGTGCTACTGGACCTATCGCTAACCTTTGCGCGGCTTATTAAAAATTAGTCATTGGTCATTACGCTGCGCTGTCATTCATTGTCATTCGCTGCGCCGCTGTCATTACTGGTAGGTTCGCGTCGGTAACGAACGACAGCGCAGCGTAATGACCAATACCTACTCTTTCATCACCTTCACCACTGTCTTTACCCCATCGGCGGTGATAGTTAGCATGTAGAGGCCGGGGGCGAAGAGGCTTAGGTCAAGGTCGGTTTGGAAGGCGGGACCGGGGCGATCATGGGCAGTTGTGTAGACCGTCCGGCCGGTGGCGTCGGTTAGTGATAAACTGACTTGCTGGGGGTTAGGCCAATCGCCTTTAATGCGTAGCTGTCCTGCTGTGGGGTTGGGGTAAGCTATGACCGTAACACCCGTAGGCTCAACGCCCAACGCATTCAGCACCGTCACTGTCACACGGCCCGTTGCCTGCCCCGCACCACAGAGGGTGTTACCAACACCCAGCAACTGAAACGTAGTAGTGCTGTCGGGCTGAAAGGGGTAGAGGTAGGGCGAGTTAGTAACGGTGAACCGTTCAGTACCATAGCGGTTGTTAGTCAGCGTCACCGACCAGGGACCTATGCCACTCAGGCTGATCGTCAGTGACGTTAGCTCGCCCCGGTAGGCCGTAGTGGCCGCGGTGAGGACGCCCGTCAGGCTGCCCCGCACCGTCAGCGGTGTTGATACCGACCCCAGCAACGACGGGTTGCTGGCCCCTACCCGCACCTGGTAACCCGCGCCAGGCAGTACGTCGGGAGGGAGTACGGCCGCCAGTGTGGTGGCGCTGACGTTTTGGGTGGTCAATGGGCGGTAGTTCTGGCCGGTGCTGTCGGAAAGAAAAATGGTAAACTGGTTGCCCGGCCCAAACGTACCGCGGGCGTCGAGGGCTACAGTAAGCGTACCGCCAATGCAGACCTGCGCCACCGTCCCCTGTGAACTTACACTCGCCACCCGCACTTGTGTGGGCGAGTTGGGCAGTACCGTTACCGACACCGTTCCGCTGGCCTGTCCGGCTCCGCACACGTTGGCTACCTGTGCTACCTGATACACTCCGCTTTGACGCGGCGCAAACGTAAATGTATTGTCGAACGCAGTCAGCGTCTGCGACGAGCCATCGGTGAGGGTCAGTGACACGGGCAAAAAGCCACTGACCACCTTGGCCGACACCGTTACGGTCTGGTCGGGGTATTGTACCGAACTGGTGGGGCGCAGGGCTACCACCGGCGGGTCGCCCACGGTAATGCTGGGGAAATTAGAGAAGCCCGGCAGGTTTGGCACCGACGATTCCAGCACCACCTGATACGACCCCGACGCTACGCCCGGATCGACCGTAAACGGCAGTTTATCAATGGGTTTGGCCGACTGACCCAGTCTTATTTTAGTACCTGACGCGTTGACCAGATAAGCCGTAAACCGCGCATCGGCTGCAAACTCACCCGATATTTCGTAGGATAAAATAGCCTGGTCGCCACCCCGGCAAATAAGAAATTTGCTGAGCGAGATTGACCGCAAACCAGGTCGGTAAGCAACACGAACGCTGCCGTCGGCCACGCCAAACCCGCAGAAAGCATCATAGACCGATGAGATCTGATAATTAGTGGTGGCTGCACTGTTAGCCAGCAATTTCACCGTCACGGGCAGGTTATCAATAGCCGCGTAGGTCTGGTTGTTGATCCGATACTGAATACGGCTGTCGAGCATAGCAGGCAGGCCATTGCCGGGATCTACCAGTTGTACGTTCACGCTGTTCTGGTTTTCGTCGAGCAAAATGGTGCCTGCGCTGGGTGGTACGAGCCTGATTTTGGGGTACTTATACACCAAAAACGTACCCGCCGACAACGCACTGTAATACTGCACAATGGCCACCGTGGTGAGTACCCGAACGGTATAGGCCGTCCGAAACGAAATTGTGCTGGGTAGGGCGCACTTCAGCCGGTTGCCCTGAAAGCGGGCGGGCAACGTTTGCACCACGTTGCCGTTTAGCAGCAGTTGCAGCGCGTGCGTAGCCCCGGCGGGTATCTCACCCCGCACCACCACATGCACCGACAGCGAATCGTTTTCGCAGAACGTGGTCTGGCTCAGTTGGGGTTGTAGCCAAAACGGTTGTACCCGCACGGTTACAGTACCCGTACCAGCCGCCACACCACAGGCATTCCGCGCCGACCGGATAGTGTAAGTGGTAGTCTGGGCGGGCGTCACCGGCAGGTCGGTCGAGACGTTGGTCAGGGTAAGTCGGCGACCGTCAGAAAGCACCACGTCGGTGTTGGAGGCTCCAGTGGTGAGCAGGCGCAGGGTGGTTGGTTCGCCAATGCGGGTGACAGCTTCGGTGGTGCCCGTCACCGTGAAAAGGCGCACTACCTGGGTAGGATCAACGAAAACAAATGACCGGGGCTGGCTGGCGGGCGTGGGGCCACCCAGGGCAATAACCCTGATTTTCTGCACACTATGAATACCCAGGTTAGCCGGAATAGCCGCATTGATAGGGCTGCTGGTACTAGCGCCAATGAGCTTTCCCCGAAAAATACCATCGTCGTCGGCCAGTTCTACCCGGAACGTGTTGCCCGTATTACCCACCGCCGTAAATGAGACAGGGATGGTTGTGCCGACACAGATAGTGGTCGGAATAGGCCCCATGTAGAGGGCAGTGGTATCAGTTCGTTGCACCGAAATAGCCACCGTGCCCGTGGCCGTTCCTACGCCACACCGGTTTTGTACTGACGTTACGCTAAACTGCCCATTGGCGCGTGCCATCACCCCCACAGGCGTGGCCACCGATTTAGTATCGCCAAACCCTATGTCGCCGGGCACGGTCTGCCGTGTTCCGTCAGAGAGGGTGATATCGGTAGGCGTGGCATGACCCGTCAACTGCGCAATGGGATAAACCAGTTGTGGCCGGGCTACTGTTATGGGCTGGCTCTCGAGTATCAGCTGCGGCTTGTCGGCAATGGCCACTACCCGCCGAAAAACGTTGCCTGCGCTGCCGTTTCGGGCCATTTGCAGGTAAAAGTTGCCTGTCAGCAACGCTCCCTTCGGGCCATAGGCAGGGTTGTTGATATAGTCGGCAGGAAGGGCGCGGGGCGTGGCCACTAGTATGCCAGTACCAGGCTGACTGCCGGGGGTAACGCGCAACACGTCGAGGGTAACCTGCCCACCCACTAGCTGATCGTCATCAGAAAAGGCGGTTGACCCGCGCAGGCCGTAGGTAGCAGGGTCAGTTGAAACAGTGGCTTCGTTGGTGGTAAAAAAGACGCTCACTTCCTGCCCGGCGCAGAGTGCCAGGGTTGAGAGGGAGTCGATGCGAAAGCCGGGACGCACCGTTACCGTGGCGCTGCCACTGCCTGCCTCGGCCCCCCGACTACCGCAGTTGCTCGCCACATTGCGCAGGGTGTAGGTGGTAGTCTGGGCTGGTGCCACGCGCAGCAGCCGCGCCGGGCTTGTTTCGGTGGCCTGGATGGTTTGTTCGGTGCCGTCACTCAGGGTGAGCACCATCAGTCCCTGCGTGGCCACGGTAGCATTGAGCAGGGCAGTCTGGCCAAAATTGATGGTCCGGTTGCCCGATAGCTGCACCGTGGGCAACTGGCGGAGCTGAATGTAACTGGCCTGATCGCCGAAGTTATCTTTATAATAAGCCGATACCCCCGCCGATTCAGAAAAAAGCCGCAGCCGGTAGGCACCCCCCGCCGCCACGGGCGGCACCACCACCCGTGCGGGGCTTGCCGTGCCCGATGCCGACACGGTATAGGCTTGTTGCTTGGGATCAATCGGCTGAAATTCAACCTTATAGGTTGGCGAACCCGTCAGTTGCCGGTCGGTTGAATAATGCACGTCGATGGTTTCGCCTGCGCAGGGTTCACGCGTCGACAGCCGGGTAACGAGCAACCCCGCCGTGCCCACGCTCACACTGGCTTCGCCGCTGGCCGTGCCCCGCCCACAGTTGTTTTCAATGTAGGTAACGCGGTAGGTGGTGCTTTGGCTGGGGGTTAGCACGGGCTGTACAGCCTCGGCCAGTTCGTCAGTGTAGACCGCAATGGTGTCGTTTAGCCGAATAACGTACGGACCGCCGCCACGTAACTGTAAGAGTGGCCGAAACGATTCGCCAGGGTTGATGAAATACGGTCCCACTACCGGCGATACTACCTGTACCCTGGGCGACCGGGCCAGCTTAAATGGAGTCGAATCAGTGTAGGCAAATGGGTTCGAACTGTATACGCGCAGTCGGAAGTAGTTATCTGAGAGGTTGGTTGGTAGCGGCACAAAGGCAATCGTCGACGTTACGTTCTCAACCAGCCGCGCCACTACGTAATTACTGCCATCGATTAATTCGATCCGAACGGGTTCATTAGGTACGAAGCCATTGACGTAGGAAAAAGCCAACTGGATGGTGCTACCGCCACAGAGTGAGGTAGGTAATGCCTGAATCTTGATGGACTGCGCTCTGGCGGTTAGGGCGGTAAGCAGTAGCGGGAGCACTACCAGCCAAAAGCCAGACCGAGGCATGTATCGGCTGAAAAAAACACGTTCGATGGGATAAAGCGACCACATTCGGTAGGGCAAAGCTTGGGTTGACCGAAAATTAGCCAATTCTGGTCGAACCCGTCTGCATTACATAAACATTGAGCCTCATCTGTTACTTTATGGTTAACAAGTACGTCTATTAAGGATAAAGTTATAATTTACCATTATTTCATTGTCTTTTATCTGTTTCACGTGCATTGTAGCACACAAACCCCCTTCCTTGTATGGCAGTTAACCTACTAGAAATGGCCAAAGGTTATTTAACCGATGCCGTCATCAATCGCGTTAGTGGATCGCTAAACGAAAGCCCCGAAAACACGCAAAAAGCCCTGACAGGCGCACTACCAGTTTTTTTGAGCGGTCTTATTTCGCGCAGTAGCTCACCCGATGGGCCTGGTTTCCTGACAGGTATGTTGCAGAATTTCATGCAGGGACCTTCGGCTTCTGTCCAGCCACCGGCAGATGAAGACCATACTGCTATGATGCAACAGGGCGGCGGCTTGCTCAACTCGATCTTTGGCTCCAGTTCCGGCCTTATCAGCGGTGCACTGGCCCAGTACGCTGGCGTAAAAAGCGAATCGGCATCGGGGCTGATGGGCATGGCAGGCTCGGTTATTACGGGTTTGCTGGGCCGCCAGATGGGTTCGCAGGGGGCAGGTGGACTGGTTAGCCTGCTGGCCGATCAGCGCGAGGCCGTCACGGCAGCAATGCCATCGGGTCTGTCGTCGCTGATGGGTAATATTCCGGGCCTGAGCGCGCTGGGTGGCCTCACGGGGTCGGCTGGTTCGGCCCTGAGTGGCGTAACGGGAAGCTTGGGTTCAGCCATTGGCGGGGCCAGCAGTGTTGCATCAACAGCTTTCAACGACGTGCGGGGTAGCGCAACCGGTGGAGCAGGCAGTATGGCTAACGATGACCGGGGCGGTAAAGGATTCAATTTCCTACCTTGGGTGTTGGGCGCTATTGCCATTGCCGCACTAGTGTATTTCCTCCGGGGCTGCGGCGACAAGAAAGATTCGACGGCCGTGACCAGTTCTACCATGAACGACACTACTTCGGCTTCGACCCGCGACGTAACCGCTACCGCCGACACCATTGGTAACACAGCCGGTGCCATGATGGACACCGCCAGCAGTGCCGTAGGCGAGGCCGCTGATAAAGTAGGTGATGCCATTTCTGGCGCAGCAGCTTCATTAGGGGCTTTTGGTGCCAAAAAACTGCCCGATGGCGTGGAGTTGAATATCCCGGCCAATGGCGTTGAAAACCGCCTGATCGCCTTCATCGAAGACAAATCGAAAGAAG
This sequence comes from Fibrella aquatilis, assembly GCF_017353255.1. Lineage (GTDB taxonomy): Bacteria > Bacteroidota > Bacteroidia > Cytophagales > Spirosomataceae > Fibrella > Fibrella aquatilis. The sequence continues at coordinate 37,776 of NZ_JAFMYU010000037.1, forward strand.
TTGACAAGAAAACCTGGTTCGATTTCGACCGGCTGCTGTTTGAAACGGGCAGCGCTAAACTCAAGCCCGAATCGCGGGAGCAGTTGCAGAACATGGCCGCCATCCTGAAAGCATATCCGGCAGTGAACCTGAAAATTGGAGGCTATACTGACAATACGGGCAACGCGGCCAACAACAAAAAACTGTCGCAGCAACGCGCCGACGCCGCCATGGCCGAACTGGTAAAACTGGGTGTGAGCAAAACCCGGCTAGAAGCTGAAGGCTACGGTCAGGAGATTCCCATTGCTGACAATAGCACGGCAGAAGGTCGCCAGAAAAACCGCCGCACGTCGGTTCGTATAACGAAGAAATAGCCTCACGCAGCGCAATATACGTTTTGCTATACTGATAAATGGTCTGTTGATGTGGTTCCAACGAACGGCATCGGCAGGCCATTTTTTTTGATTTTGTTTTCAGGGTTTGGCGGATGCTATCTACTGCTACGAGTCGCTAATTTCGCACAGCACCCAAAACAACTTTTCTCTTTTGAACAACCTCCGCCGCACCCTCTACCGTATTCTTGAAACCTCGGCGGGCAACCGGCGTGGCCTGAGCCTATTGTTCAACATAGTGCTCATCACGATTATTACGCTCAATGCCATTGCCATTGTGTTGCACACCGTGCCCGCCTATAATCGGCAATACGCCCGCCTGTTCTACGATTTTGAGCTGTTTTCGGTCGCGTTCTTCACCATCGAATACGGTCTGCGGGCGTGGGTGTGCGTCGAGAATGACCGGTATGAACATTGGTTCTGGGGCCGGCTCCGCTATCTGCTGTCGGCTTCGGCCATTATTGATTTGCTGGCCATCTTGCCCTTCTACGTCACGCTCTTTGCTACCGATTTAGCCATTGTACGTATTCTGAGGCTGTTTCGCATCTTCCGGCTGTTTCGCGTTTCGCGCTACTCCCGCGCCTACCGGATGATTTTGCAGGTGGTGCGCGATAAAAAAGAAGAACTGGTGCTGAGCCTGACCATGGTGGGGTTTATGCTCATCATCATTTCCAGCGTGATGTATTATGTGGAACACCCAGCCCAACCCACTGTGTTCTCCAGTATTCCGGCCACGATGTGGTGGGGCATCAACGCCATGGCCACAGTTGGCTACGGCGACATCCATCCCGTCACGCCCTTCGGTAAGCTGTTGGCTGGCCTATCGGCCGTGCTGGGTATCGCGCTTTTTGCCCTTCCCACCGGTATTCTCGTCTCCGGCTTCACGGAACACATCCGGCATCAGAAAGCCCCCCGCCGCTGTCCACACTGCGGGAAAGAAATGGTGAGAGAATGAAATAGCGAAAGGGTGAAAGAGTGAAAGAGTGGCTGACGCATGGATTTGCTCTTGCGTCAGCCACTCTTTCACCCTTTCGCTCTTTCACCCCTTGTATTATACAAAGACTATAATGTATTATATTTTACATTATTCATATATAACCAAATATTACATTGTTTTATCTGCTTACCACCAATAATAATTCGGCAAAAATTATCTATTACCTTATATTTGTTCAATGACAAAACCACGCGCCAGTACCGCCTGTGAGCTTGCTATTAAACGGAATACAACCTGATAACAACGTTACCTTATGCAACTCAACCGTCGTGACTGGCTCCGGGCTGGTCTTCTTGCGGGTGTTGGCGCTGCCACTGCCCCCGCCGCCTATTGTGAACCATGGCTGGATAAGCCGCTCCGACTGGATGAGCCAGTTCCAGCTAAAAAACCGGCACTGAAGGCCCGGCTGCTGGCCAACGAGAATCCCTACGGCCCCTCGCCAGCGGTGTTGAAAACCATCAACGAAGCCGCGCCCGACGGATATCTCTACGCCATGGACTATGCCAAAGCGTTTAAGGCAATGGTGGCCAAAGAAGAAGGCGTACCCGAAGAGTGCGTGTTGCTGGGTGCTGGTTCGGGCGAGTTGCTCAACGCCACGGCTATGTATTTCGCCTACAAAACCCCCGCTGGTAACAACTTCGTTTATCCCGACCCCACCTTCGATGCCCTGCCGCGCGCCGCCGTCAAGCATGGGATGATAGCCGAAAAAGTGCCCCTCGTGGCCGCTGATGGCTACGACCAGAACCTCCAGAAACTAAGCGACCGCATTTCGGGCAAAACTAGCCTAGTCTACCTCTGCAACCCGAATAACCCCACGGCCATTCTGACCGACCCCGCCAAACTGCGGCAGTTTATTTCGGCCACGGCCGCCAAAACGCCCGTCTTCATCGACGAAGCCTACATCGACTATGTGGCCGACCCCAAAGCTGCCAGTATGGTTGATCTGGTACGGCAGGGGCAGAACGTGATCGTAAGCCGGACTTTCTCGAAAGTGCACGGATTTGCAGGCCTGCGCATTGGCTACCTGCTGGCCAAACCAGAACTGATTGCCCAGATTGCGCCCTTTTCGCCAAACGGTGGTGGCCTTAGCATGACCTCACTCCGAGCTGCCCTGGTAAGCATGCCCGACAAGGAGTTTATCAAATGGTCGCTGGGCAAAACCGCCGAATCGAAAGCATTTCTGGATAAAACGCTGAAGACTAATGGCTACACGCCGCTGCCGTCGTCGGCCAACTTCGTGATGTTCCCGATCCGCATGAAAGGTGAAGATTTCGTAGCCAAAATGTTCGATCAGGGCGTGGGTATACGCCAGTGGAAATTCGATGGCCAGTATTGGTGCCGCGTTAGCCTGGGTACTATGCCCCAAATGCAAGCCTTCGCCGATGGGCTGAAGACGCTGTCATAAGGGTAAAAGAGTGAATGGCGAAAGAGTGAAAGAGTGCCGGACCACACTCTTTCACTCTTTCGCCATTCACTCTTTTTACCTTTACACCTTTATAATCACCTGCTGCCGGTACATGACCCAGAGGATCACGGCCCAGATGCCGACCAGGGTGAGCGCACCAACCAGCGAAGCCAGCGTGGGGTCGGGCACGAGCGGCACAATAAACGACTGGTAGAGATACTCTTTTACGCCGAACGTGCCGCCTTTGGGGTTGGGCAACGTGAACATATTCATGATGCGCGGAATAAGACCCGACAGAAAAAAGACGGTGATCGCGTTAACTCCATATGCTACAAACACGCCACTCCAGCGCCGGTAGCCTTTAAGATCGACGAGGTAGTAACAAATGGCCAGGCAACACATGGCCAACCCGCCCGCCAGCAACACAAACGAACTGGTCCAAAGGCTTTTATTAATTGGAAATACATAATCCACCAACAGGCCAACCCCCGCAATCCAGGCACCTGATAAAAACAAAAACAGTGGTTTGTAGCTCTTCCGGGCCGTTGGGCCGTAGGGGTCATCCTGTAGCCACCAACCCGCCTGCATACCCAGCAACCCCGTCGCAACGGCAGGTAGGGTACTCAGAATACCTTCGGGGTCCCAAATACGCGTGGCGCGATACAGATGGGCGGGTGTAAGTAGAGTCACGTCGAGCCAGGCTGCTATGTTTGTGCCAGGCTCCAGATTGGCATAACCCACCCCCGGCACGGGTATAAGGGTCATAATCAGGTAATAGCCCAGCAGAATTAATGCCGCCAACACAGCCTGCTGACGAGCCGTGTAGCGTAACCAAATCAAGGAACAAACAATGTAGACTAGGCCAATACGTTGTAAGACGCCCGGGATACGGACGTTGGCAAAATCGAAGCGGGGAAATAAATTCAAGAACAGACCCAGCGCAATCAGGGTAAGCCCTCGCCGAATAATTTTTCCCTTCACACCAGGTGTCGACCGGAACTGATTGCGGGCCAGCGGCTGATGACCACGCAGGGCATAAGTAATAGAGACACCAACAATAAAGAGGAAAAAAGGAAAGATAAGGTCGGTGGGGGTCCATCCATTCCAGGGGGCATGTTCCAGGGGGGCATAAATGTGTGCCCAATCGCCGGGATTATTGACCAGGATCATGGCGGCCACAGTTATACCGCGAAAAACATCAAGCGAGCGAAGACGCATACAAGGCTGGGTTCAGAAATCGCCACTTATCGCAGCGCGTTACCAATTATCCAAAAATACAACCCTTTCCCACGGACCGTGCGTAGTTTCAACTAGTTTCCCACGAAAGTTGAGTAAGGCTTTTGCATATAGGACAGCTTGTGGCGCAAGATGTCACCTACCCATTATTAAAGAAGCAGATGACGCCCGTCATTACCATAAACAACCTCCATCAGTTCTACGGCACTACCGAAATTCTGAAGGGAATCAACCTTAGTGTGGCACCTGGCCAGGTGGTAGGCTACATCGGTCCCAACGGCGCAGGTAAATCAACCACGATCAAAACACTCATAGGCCTTCTACCCGACTTTCAGGGCGAGGTGTCGGTGTTGGGCTTAGACCTCCGCACCCAAGCTATGGAAGTGAAACGGCGCATTGGCTACGTACCTGAAAATGCTGCTCTTTATGACCTGCTCACCCCCACTGAGTACCTCCTTTTTGTAGGTCAGCTCTATGAACTGGATACGGTCATGGTCAATAAAAAGGCGGCTGAATTGCTTGACTTGTTTGATCTGAGCCAGCACGCCAACAGCCGCATGAGCACGTTTTCAAAGGGAATGCGCCAGAAGGTACTGCTCATTTCGGGCCTGTTGCACAATCCGGACCTGATTTTCCTGGACGAACCGCTGTCGGGTCTCGATGCGAACACCGTGGTGCTGGTAAAACAGATCATTCGTCAGTTGGCCGATTCGGGTAAGACCGTTTTCTACAGTTCGCACATTATGGATGTAGTAGAAAAACTCTCGGACCGAATCATCATTATCAACGCGGGCCAGATCATCGCCGATGGCACCTTCGCCGAACTACAGGCCACCCGCACCACCTCGCTGGAACAGCTTTTCGGACAACTTACCGGCAACAACACCCAGACCGCCACCGCAGAAGCCTTTATTCAGGCGCTGAATCAATGAGCGAATGAGTGATTGAGTGAATTATCCTACAACGCAAACATGAAAACAGTTACGCTCTGGCTTACTGACCGACTGCCGTTTTTGTGGCGCGGGCTGGGGGTCAACTACACACAACTGCGGGCCATCCTGGGTGTGAAACTCACGCTCGATAATCGACGCCCGGCTACGGTTTTTCAGCGGTGGGACAAAAAAGAAACCGACAGCAACTACAGCTTCTACATTAGTCTGGCCATCTATGCCTTCATGGGCATTTTCGCGGCCCTAATGCTGGCCTTTGTGCCACGAGCCGCGCTGGTACCAGCGGGGGTATTTTTCTTTGGCTACATCATGGTCATCTGCGCGCTCACGCTCATCAACGATTTCTCGTCGGTAGTGCTCGACACGTCTGATAACCAGATTATGCTGTTCCGACCGGTAGATGGGCGCACCATACTGGTTGCCCGTATTATACACGTTATCAGCTACTTATTCACGCTTACGCTGGCCATTTCCATTACCGGCATTGTGGTCATAGGGGTAAGGTTTGGCGTGGGTGCAGGCCTGTTGACACTGCTGCTCAGCCTACTGATGGCCGTGCTGATGGTATTCATTACCAATGTAGTATACCTGGGCCTGATGCAGTTTACGAGCGAAAGAAAGCTGCGCGAATTGATCAACTACGTTCAGATCGTAACGGCCATAGTCTTCTACGCGGGCTTTCAGATCATGCCGCGATTGATCGATAAAGCCAGCTTTAACGAACAATCGTTTTTGTGGAAATGGTGGCATTACCTGCTTCCTCCATACTGGGCCGCTGGTAGCCTGGATATGATCATTAACCACCATGTCGACGCGCCCCATCTGTTGCTGCTGAGCCTAATGCTCTTTATGCCGTTTGCGGGGTTATGGGTCATGGCTCGTGTACTGGCACCCGCCTTCAACCAGAAGCTGGGCAGCCTCGACGCTACCAATAATGCACCAGAACAAGCTGCTTTGGCCCTTTCGGCCTCACCAAAGCCTTCGATAGCCGACCGGCTGGGGGCGTGGCTCACGACCAGTTCAATAGAGCGGGCGGCGTTTTCCTTCGTCTGGCACATCAGCGACCGCGACCGGCAGTTTAAGCTAAAAGCATACCCTCAGCTAGGCTATGGACTGGCTTTTGTGCTATTCACGTCACTGAACAAGGCCGGTTTCATGGGCGGAGCCGAAGGTGTCCCCATCAACCATTTGCTGATTCTGTATATGGGCGTGCTGTTTATGATGGCGGCGATGGGCCTGACGGCGGTATCAGACAATTTCAAAGCCGCCTGGATCTACGCATCGGCCCCCATAACCCGCCCCGGCGAGCTATTGGCTGGGCGGTTCAAAGCCGTTGTAGTGAAATTGATGCTACCCTATTTTGCGCTACTGGCAGGGTATGTTTTCTACCTGAAGGGTCCCGGCGTGGCCTTCGACGTTGTGTTTGCCTTTGTCAACTCGCTGGCCATGCTGCTGATCAGCGAGTTTTTTCAGAAACGACAATTTCCCTTTTCGGCCTCGCAGGATGCCCTCAAGCGCAACATGACTGCCCGTACTTTTATGATTCTACCCGTCTTCGGCCTTGTCGGGTTTCTGCATTGGGGGCTTAGCAAATACATCCCCTACGGTACAGTAGTGGCGCTGCCAATCATGGCCGGTTTTGTCTGGCTGCTTTTCCGGGCTTTCCGCCAAACGTCGTGGGCAGAGATCAGGCAGGACGCATAAAAAAACGCACCGATGCCATCACTTAGAGTAATGGCATCGGTGCGTTTTTTTCTACTAGGCCAACACCATATCGCCCCGGAAGACGGCGCCCGGTTGGGTGGCCTCAAAAGGGTTGGAAATGTGCCATTCAAACTCGTCGCGGAAGTGCCGAATGGCGCTGGCAACTGGCCAGGCAGCGGCATCGCCCAGTGGGCAGATGGTATTGCCTTCTATTTTCCGGGCTACGTCGACCAGCAAATCGATATCGTGCATACTACCGTGGCCGTGCTCAATGCGGTGCAGCACTTTCTCCATCCAGCCGGTGCCTTCGCGGCAGGGGCTACATTGGCCACACGACTCATGGTGGTAGAACCGGCTGAAATTCCAGGTATTGCGCACAATGCAGGCCGTTTCGTCGAACACGATGAACCCGCCCGAACCGAGCATAGTACCCGTCTGAAAACCGCCCTCCGAAAGTGATTCGTAACTCATCAGACGAGGTTCGCCGTTGGCCAGTTTAAGGGCTAAACCAGCGGGCAAAATGGGTACCGACGAACCACCCGCCACCAGGGCTTTCAGGTGATGCCCGTCGCGAATGCCACCGCACCATTCGTCGGAATAAATAAATTCTTCAACCGGCACGCCCAGTTCAATTTCATATACGCCGGGCTTCTTGATATGCCCCGACGCTGAAATCAGTTTGGTACCCGTACTGCGGCCAATACCAATGGCGGCGTAGGCATCGCCACCGTTGTTCATGATCCAGGGCGTGGTAGCAATCGACTCTACGTTGTTCACCACCGTGGGCGACTGATAGAGGCCTTTTACGGCTGGGAAAGGCGGTTTATTGCGCGGATTACCCCGTTTGCCTTCCAACGATTCGAGCAACGCAGTTTCTTCGCCGCAGATATAGGCACCACCTCCAGGCTGCACCACCAGTTCAAGATCGTAGCCGCTGCCCAGGATATTTTTGCCCAGGAAACCAGCCGCTTTAGCTTCGGCAATGGCTTTTTCCAGAATCTTGATGACGTACATCAACTCACCGCGCACATAGATGAACGAGGTGTTGGCCCCCAGCGCAAACGACGACACAATCATCCCCTCAATGAGCAGGTGGGGGATGTTTTTCATCAGATAGTGGTCCTTGAACGTACCCGGCTCTGACTCGTCAGCGTTGCAGACAAGGTAGCGGGGTACGCCTTCGGGCTTGGCCAAGAAGCTCCATTTCATGCCCATCGGGAAACCGGCACCGCCACGCCCCCGAACACCTGCTTTTTTCACCTCCTCTACCACGGCTTCGGGCGTCATAGTCTTAATCGCCTTTTCAACAGCCGTATAACCACCCTGCTTCCGGTACACATCGAAGGTTTCGATGCCGGGAACGTTAATGTGTTCGGTTAATATTTTCTTGCCCATAACGAAAGGTTAGTTAGACAGTTCATCGATGATTTCATCGACGCGCTCATTGGTCAGGTTTGTGTAGTATTTCTCCCGAATCTGGAATACAGGTCCCATGCCGCAAGCCGCCAGGCATTCCACTTCTTTCAATGTAAACCGACTGTCGGGGGTAGTCTGCCCTGTTTCAATGCCCAGCTTTTGCTTCAGGTGGGCATACACTTCTTCACCACCCATCAGGCAGCAAGGGCCAGTCCGACAATATTCGATCACATGCTTACCAACCGGCTCCAGATGGTACATGGTGTAGAATGACGCTACCTCATACACCTCAATCGGCTGAATATCGAGCATGGTGGCTACGTAATCCATGCCTTCGGGGCTGGTCCAGCCTTCTTGTTCCTGCAAAATGTGCAACAAGGGCAACAAGGCCGATTTCTGCTTACCCGCCGGATATTGCGCAATCACGGCTTTCGCCTGCGCCAATCGCTCAGGCGTAAATTCAATGGTATTTGTCGTGTTGGAAGTATTCATTGGTGTTTACGCGTCCAGTTCGCCGGCAATTACGTTTAGGCTACTCATGATCACGATAGCGTCTGACAGGGTTGTGCCTTTGCACATTTCCGGAAAAGCCTGATAATAAATGAAACTTGGCCGACGGAAGTGTAGGCGGTATGGCGCCCGCCCACCGTCGCTGATAAGGTAGAAACCCAGTTCGCCATTGCCCCCCTCCACAGCGTGGTATACCTCGCCTACGGGTGCATCAATTTCGCCCATCACGATCTTGAAGTGATAGATCAACGCCTCCATATTCTTGTACACCTCCTGCTTTGGTGGCAGGTAATAATCTGGAGCATCGGCGTAGTAGGGACCTTCGGGGAGCTTGTCTAGCGCCTGCTCAATAATGCGCAGACTCTGCCAGATTTCTTCGTTACGAACCATAAACCGGTCGTAGGTATCGCCGCTTTCGCCCACAGGAATCTCAAACTCGAAATCTTCGTACGACGAATACGGGTTCATTACACGCACATCGTAGTCAACACCCGCTGCACGTAGGTTTGGCCCAGTAAAGCCGTAATTCAACGCCCGCTCGCCGGTAATTGGCCCTACGTCGACCACACGGTCCATAAAGATGCGGTTGCGGTTAAAGAGCTTTTCAAACTCTTTCATCACCGGCGGGAAGTCCTTCAAAAACTTACGAATTTTCCGAATTGCCTCGGCAGACAAGTCGCGTTCCATACCCCCGATCCGGCCCATGTTGGTGGTCAGGCGGGCACCACACATCTCTTCGTAGATTTCGTAGATATTTTCGCGCTCTTCAAACAGGTACAGGAAACCCGTAAACGCACCCGTGTCAACGCCCAGGATGCCGTTGCAGATGAGATGATCCGAAATGCGGGCCAGTTCCATCATGATCACCCGGATATAGTCGGCGCGTTTGGGTGTTTTCACACCCAGCAGCTTTTCTACGGTCATCATCCAGCCCAGATTGTTGATCGGCGACGAACAGTAGTTCATCCGATCGGTGAGGGTGGTGATCTGGTAGAAAGGGCGGCGTTCAGCAATTTTTTCAAACGCCCGGTGGATATAACCAATCGTCTGCTCGCCCGACACGATCTTCTCGCCATCCATTTGCAGGATGTTCTGAAAAATACCATGCGTGGCGGGGTGCGTTGGCCCCAGGTTCAACGTGGTCAGTTCGTTGACGTACTGAATTGGCCCTTCCGGGGTGGCGGGGGTGTTGCGTGCCCCCACGGCATCGATACTAAGATCTTCAGTTGTCATAAATTGAATGAGTAAATGAGTGACGGTCCAACCATTCGCTCACCGATACGTCGGACCGTCACTCATTTACTAATTAGTTTCACCGCCCAAACAGGGCATCAATTTTGTCTTCGCGGGTGCCGTCTTCCAGGGGGTATTGCTTGCGCATGGGGTGATAATCCATCTCCTCCATGTTCAAAATCCGGGTTAGGTTGGGGTGCCCGTCAAACAGGATTCCGTAGAAATCAAATGTCTCACGCTCCATCCAGTTGGCCGACGCATAGAGCACCGTAGCTGAAGGGACGTGGATGTCAGCCTCAGACACAAACACTTTAATTCGTATTCTGAAATTGTTGACCAGGCTGTGTACGTGATAGACCACGCAAAACTCCTGCCCAGCGTTGTCGGGGTAGTGCACACCCGTCAGGTCGGTCAGAAACGACACTTTGTAGGTTTTGTGGTCTTTCAGGTACTGAAGCAATGGAATAATCTGTTCGCGCGTGGTGGTCAGCGTGAGCAAACCAAACGGCTCATCGAGGTCGGTAACATAGTCGCCAAACTGGCGAACAAGTTCCTGGGCAACTTCCTGGTTGGTCATTAGTGAATGAGCGAAAGAATGAAAGAGCGAAAGAGTGCTCGCGTCGCCATGTGCTGATACAAACGCTCTTTCACTCTTTAGCTCTTTCGCAATTATTGAATGCCGTATGAATTGAGCAGCAGTTGATATTCATCGGTGTTGCGGCGGCGCGTCGATTCGTTGCGGGCCATTTCCTGAATTTGCATCAGGCCGTCGATCACCTGCTCGGGGCGGGGCGGGCAACCCGGAATATACACGTCTACGGGAATAATCCGGTCGATGCCCTGAAGCACGCTGTAGGTGTCGAATATGCCGCCGCTGCTGGCGCAGGCACCCATGGCAATCACCCAGCGGGGTTCAGCCATTTGCAGATACACTTGTTTCACAATGGGTGCCATTTTTTTGGCAATGGTACCCATCACCATCAACAGGTCGGCCTGCCGGGGCGAAAAGCTGGGACGTTCAGAACCAAACCGTGCGAAGTCGTAGTGTGAGGCCATTGAGGCCATAAACTCAATTCCACAGCAGGAAGTGGCAAACGGCAACGGCCAAAGCGAATTAGCCCGCGCCATACCTACCACTTTATCCAAGGATGTAGCAAAGAACCCGGCACCTTCGTGGCCTTCGGGTGCCTCCACCATTTTAACAGATGACGTCATTGTGTGTTTGTTGATACTGTTATTCCCACTTCAAAACACCCTTGCGAATCACATAATAAAAGCCCGCCAGCAGCAGCCCCATAAACAGGATCATCTGTATGAAGCCCTCCTGCCCTAGCTGCATGAAGTTAACAGCCCAAGGATACATGAAAATAACCTCTACGTCGAAAAGAACGAAAAGAATAGCCACCAGAAAGTACTTGATTGAGATTGGGGCACGCGCATCGCCCTGAGCTGGAATACCACACTCGAAGGGGTCATCTTTCTTAACGCTATGACGTTTGGGACCGATACTATGCGTCACAAGCATGGTGACAATAATAAACCCTAGGGCCAGACCTAACTGGATAAAAATAGGAATGTAATCGGAGGGTAAATACGACGCTGTATTCATAGAGAGCAGGGACAAAAACGACCGCAAGTTAGCTATAAAAGGAACATAGTTGATGACAGTTCCGTGCCATAGAGTTGCCCCGGAGACCATAAAAAAGCCCTCTTTAGGAGGGCTCTAGTACAACTCAAACTAAAAACAGCCTCAAGGAATAATCAGCACCCGGCGGGCTACGTTAAAGCCCTGCGACCGAACCCGTACAACGTATTGCCCCGCAGTGAGGCCCTGCACGTTGATTACTTTTCGCTCATTGAACGAAGCTACTTTTGCCGAATAAACCGTCTGGCCCGCCAGGGTAGCAATAGTAATATCAGCGTTTTGAAGGTCTTCAATGGTTTCAATGGCGATAACCCCGTTCGACGATGGGTTGGGATAAACGTTCATGCCGCCACCAGCGTCGCCGGTAGTATACTGCAACTCATTCGAGAAGTTTGAGTAGCATGTGATACTACCACTGGGCAGAGTGAATACGGCCTTTGCCCGCGCCGAATAAGGCCCTGAGTTGACCGCTTTGGCTGTGGAGCCATTTTGGTTGTTTAAAAACTGCGTTCCCCGTCGCCAGTCGAACTGCTCATTGTTGGGGAAACCCGGCAGGTTAGCCTGGAGCGTGAAAGCCCCAACCTGCTCAATGGTAGGCGTAATTAGTTTGGGCCGTATTACCAGCGAGATGCCCGTCGACGTGGTTGATTTACAGCCATATGTATTCACCGCCTGCACCGAATAGGTACCAGCCGTGGCTACATTGATTGTACGCTGCGTACTGCCATTGCTCCAGACAGCCTGCGACTGAGGTGTCACGTTGGCTACTAACGACAGCACCGAGTCGGCACAAACCTGTTGCTGAGTCGCCGCAACGGCAGTTCCCTGCTGGGCTACTGATACGGTAGGCACGGTTGGTTGAATAGGGTTGCTCACCTCTACCACCGGCGATAGGTATGTATTGCCCGAACCGTCTTTTAGCTTTGCCTGATACACACCTGGCTGGGTAATGGTAATGGCACGCCCCGTTTGTCCCGTACGCCACTCATAGCTTTGGTAACCTGTTGGCAGGCTCACCGATACACTATTATTGGTCGGACCACAGTTGACGGTTGCCACAGGTTGCGCTTGTGGCAGCAGGGGAATAGAGCCAACAAAAAAAGATGCACTCATACTCTCGTACCAGGCTTGGGCCAACTGCAATAGCCCATCGCCCGAAAAGTGAATACCATCAGGGCGATTTGGCTGAATCACGTCGGTAAAAGGACCGGCATAGACGTTATTGTTAAACGTGTTGATGACCGACGTTTGGGCGTTTGTAAACTTGGTATTATTACTGTAGATAAATCCACAGGCCTTCTCGCAGTCTTTGTTGCCTTTGCAGCCACTGATACAGTTGCCGTCTGGAAAGCCAATTCGTGACGAACGAGCCAACACCCAGGCTGGATAGCGCCGCGTATCGGAACGCGTTTTATCGACTAGCGTCTGCATGGCCGCCCGGTACTCTTCCTGGGTGAATTTGAGAGCATCGTTGTTCTGGTCGAGCAGGTTGTCATTTTCGCCCTGCTGCCACAAAACAGCTCGCATACCCTGTAGCGAACAATAATAGCGCAGCGCTATACGCAGATTAGCGTAGGGCATTCCCTTTGGAAAAAGCTCATTGGGTGTACCCAGGGCAAAAATGTTTTTGGTGTACTTATCGTCGAAGCTCTCAATCCAGTTGCGAATCGAGGTTGCCTCCCAAGCTGTGTTGATAAACAGAACAGGCACATTGTACTGTTGCGCCAGTAAGTCACCTAACTTACCCCAGCACCAGGCACTTTGCCCGCGCGGGCCAATAATCGAGTTAGCACCCAGTTGCTCGAACGTTGGCGACGGCGGGTCGGCTAGCGAATTGGCTACAATGTTGTTATAGGTTACGCAGTTCACCCGATCATCGGCAGCTGACGCGGCACCGTAGTCTAGAAAACCCTGTGCGTTGGATTGCCCCGTGATAATGAACACTTCGCCAATACCCACTTTGCGGATTACGTCCTGCGCAATGACCTTACCGTTCTGAAAAGCCTGTACCTCCAGCCTATACCAGCCGCCTGACCCTTGCACCGACCCCTGAAATACACTGCCCTGAGGGTTTCGCTGAAAGGTAGCCCAGGAAGTGTTAATACCTTGCCCGACTACTTCAGCCACCAACCGGGCCTGTAGGCTATCAACGGCCTGGTAATAGGTACCTGACAGAAAGATCGTACTCTTGTTGTCGTTGTTTCGTTGAAAAACAGCCCGACTTTCGGGGTATGTAATTTTTATGCCTGTTTGCGCCAGCGCACTTGTGGTAGACAGGCCAAATAAACATGCGTATAAAATCCGACGCATACACGTTCGTTTCATTAGTGAATTAAACCCGACACAGCCAGGTGATTCGGTCATTGTCATGCACAGCAATTAGTGCACACAATGCCTTGCTTTCGGTCTTCAGAACCGTAAAAGTAACGCAAAATGCCCGTTATTATTACTGGCCTATCTGGATGCGCTTCGAGGTTTTCAACCCCGTAGACTGTAATTGCAGGATGTACGGGCCAGGTAGCAGCATATATAGTTGAAGCTGCTTTCGTTCGCCTAGCGTGGTAGCATCTGTTTTATAAACCACCTGTCCTGAAAGTGTATAGATGGTGATAGCCGCATTTGACAGATCTTCCAGGCTTTCAATTAAAAAGTTGCCATCCGGGCTAGGGTTCGGGTAGATGCTCAGCGCCTCACCATTGGTGGGCAACGCGTAATCGTATGGCGTAGATGGTAATGATAAACAGACCAATGTAGGCGAATACGTGTTCGCCGTTCGCACAGAATACTGTCCACTCTGTGTAACCCGCAATTGAGCCGTAGCTACCGTGAGCGAATCAGTACCACGTCGCCAATAATAACGCTCATTGGCAGGTGCACCGCTGGCTTCGAGCAAAAATGTACCAACTTGTTGTAACATGGGTGGGGCTGGACGAGGGCGGGTGGCGGTAAGAATAAAGCCACTATTAGGCGAAAGGCACCCGTTGTTGTCGCGGGTACGGGCGCTAAACGTCCCTCCCTGTCTGACAATCAGCACCTGCGTGGAATCGCCGGTTGACCAGATCGTGCGGAACGGCGAGTTGGACTGTAATGTCACAAAATCGCCATCGCAGAAAATCAACTGCCCTTTTGCTGTGATCACTGGCGGGCTGGGTAGCGGATTAACT
>NZ_JAFMYU010000038.1 GCF_017353255.1 Fibrella aquatilis
CACCCCGAGCGCAGTCGAGGGGCCTACCTCGCGAAGCCACCAACTCGCGTAGCCACTTACGACTCCCCAGACCTACAACTCTCTTTAAGAAACCCTCACATAGCTGCCCAGTAATTTTACGTCGGCGGTGTGGTGATTCAGGATATCCTGCAATTGTGGTTCTTCGGCGTGGCCTTCGCATTCGAGCAGGAACCAGTACTGAAACGTGGCCCCGTTGCGAAGGGGGCGGCTTTCGATCTTGGTAATGTTGATCTGGCGCTTGCTGAACTCCTGTAAGAAATCGGCCAGCACCCCCGGTGATTCGGTGTTGGGCAATTTGGCAATGAGCGTGGTCTTGTCCTGACCGCTGGGCTGATTGGCGAAATCTTTGGCCAGAATCAGGAAGCGCGTCCGGTTCAGGTCGCTGTCTTCAATGTTATCAAACAGCACCGGCACGTCGAACAGCTTGGCTGCAATGTGTGAGCAGAGGGCAGCCGTTTTGGGGTTTTGCGCCGCCATCTTGGCTGCTTTTGAGGTTGACTCAACAGGGACAAATTCGGCTTTCATGCCATCGAATGAGTCGCTCAGAAACCGGCTACACTGCCGAAACGCAATGTCTTTAGAGTAGATGTGGGTGATGTCGGCGAGGTTCTCGGCCTGGGTGGCGAAGGTAAAATGCACCGGAATCTGGGCTTCGGCGGCAATGCGCAGGTCTTTTTCCAGCAGCAGGTCGATGGCCTCACTCACTACGCCCTCCTGGTTGTTTTCGATGGGCACCACCCCAAACCGCACCCGCCCCGTTTCGACGCTCTCAAATACCGACCGGATCGTGGGAAGGGCCATGTAGGCGCTCATGGCACCAAACCGGCTTTCGGCGGCTTGGTGCGTGAAGCTCCCCTCCGGCCCCAGGTAGGCCACGCGTTCGGGTAATTCGAGGTTGCGCGACACGGCGAAGATTTCCAGGAAGATGGCCTCAATAGCCGACCGGTTCAGCAAACCGCTGTTCTGGTTATGCAGCCGGTCCAGAATTTGTTTTTCGCGTTCGGGTCTGTAGATCACAGTATTGGCCGACCGCTTCACTTCGCCCACTTTGCGCACTAGTTCCATGCGCTGGTTGAGCAGGTCGAGCAGTTGGTCATCAAGGGCATCAATGCCGTTACGGAGTGATTCGAGGGTCATGGGGGTAAAAATAAGTGGTAAGTGCTAAACGATGAGTGGTGAGTTTGCTTCCGCGCCTATTCTTGCGGAATCAAACTCACCACTCATCGTTTAGCACTTACCACTTAAACAAGCGCTACATCTTCTATATCCTTTTCAACGCGGAGATTGTCGATGATGAAGCGTTGGCGGTCGGGGGTGTTTTTACCCATATAGTAGCTCAGCAGTTTGGGCACCGAAGCATCTTTCTCCATAATGACCGGCTCCAGGTGCATGTTTTCGCCAATGAATAGGCCAAACTCCTCCGGCGATATTTCGCCAAGGCCTTTAAACCGCGTGATTTCGGCTTTTTTGCCTGCCTTCACCAGTTTGTTGGTGGCCTTCTGCTTTTCGTCTTCCGAATAGCAATAGGTTGTTTCCTCGTGCTTTTTGGGGTTCCGCACCCGAAACAGCGGCGTCTCCAATATATACAGGTGGCCGTTGCGCACCAGGTCGGGGAAAAACTGTAGGAAGAACGTGAGCATCAACAGCCGGATGTGCATCCCGTCGACGTCGGCGTCGGTGGCGATCACGATCCGGTTATAACGTAGCGTGTCGAGGCCTTCTTCAATGTCGAGGGCGTGTTGGAGCAGGTTGAACTCTTCGTTTTCGTAGACCACTTTTTTGGTCATACCGAAACAGTTCAGTGGTTTTCCCCGCAAACTAAACACTGCCTGCGTCTGCACGTTGCGGCTCTTGGTGATCGACCCACTTGCCGAGTCACCCTCTGTGATAAACAGGGTTGTGTTGAGCCGGTCGTCCGATTTCAAATCGGGCAGGTGAATGCGGCAGTCGCGCAGTTTTTTGTTGTGCAGGTTAGCTTTCTTGGCGCGTTCGTTGGCCAGTTTCTTGATACCCGCCAGTTCTTTACGCTCCCGTTCAGACTGCTCGATGCGCCGTTTGAGGGCATCTTTCACCGCCGGATTCATGTGCAGAAAGTCGTCGAGGCGTTCTTTCAGAAAGTCCATCACAAACGACCGCACCGAGGGTGCCCCTTCTTCGGGAGCCATATTTTGCGACCCCAGTTTGGTCTTGGTCTGCGACTCGAAGACGGGTTCCTGCACCCGAACGCTGATGGCCGCTACGATACTGGCCCGAATGTCGGTAGTATCATAGTTCTTGTCGAAGTGCTTACGGATGGTTTCCACGATGGCCTCTTTAAAGGCATTCTGGTGGGTGCCGCCCTGCGTGGTGTATTGGCCATTCACAAATGAATGGTATTCTTCACCATACTGGTTGCCGTGGCTCATGGCCACCTCAATATCATTGCCTTTCAGGTGAATGATCGGGTAGCGCAGGTCGTCTTCTTTGTGCTTGCTGCGCAGCAGGTCGAGCAGGCCGTTTTGTGAGACGAACTTCTGCCCGTTGAAATTCATGATCAGGCCCGCGTTGAGGTAGCAGTAGTTCCAGAGCATGTCAGAGACAAACTGACCCCGGTAGTGGAAGTTCTTGAAAACGGTGTCGTCGGGCTCAAAGACAGAGAGCGTACCATTGCGCTGACTGGTTTCTTCATCACCCTGTTTGGTGAGCACCCCGCGCTCAAATTCGGCCCAGACGGTGCGGCCATCGCGAAAGGACTGGATGCGAAAATAGCCGGACAGGGCATTGACGGCCTTGGTACCAACGCCATTGAGGCCCACCGATTTTTGAAAGGCCCCAGAGTCATATTTGCCGCCGGTATTGATCTTGGAAACCACCTCGACCACCTTACCCAGGGGAATACCCCGGCCATAGTCGCGCACCTCAATGCGGTGGTCGGTCACTTTAATATCGATCACCTTACCGTTGCCCATCACGTGTTCGTCGATGGAGTTGTCGATGGTTTCTTTGAGGAGCACATACACGCCATCATCGGCGGCGGCACCGTCGCCAAGTTTACCGATATACATACCGGGCCGGAGGCGAATGTGCTCGCGCCAGTCGAGCGAGCGGATACTGTCTTCGTTGTATTGTACAGACGATTGTGGGCTGTCGGCCATGTACGAGAGAAATGGTTTATGGTTGTTTACTTACTTAAATGTGTAGCCTTGGTTTTTGCCAACATCGGAAAAATCATACCACCACCAGGGCTGGATGTGACCCTTCCAATAAATAGAAAACTGTTTAGATTACGGCAAAAGTTCGTTTACTTTGGGCGCTGAAAGTGCTGAAATATCATAAAAACAATAAAGAACGTTTACTCATTAGTACTAAGCAAGACCCGCTATGTTAGGGTTGACATCTTAAAAATATGCAAAATTTGCCCCATTTCCAACTCGCCAGGGTTTCTTCTTTTGTCAGCTTCGTAGACCAGACCGCCACACTCACCGCACGAACCATTGCCATTGCCGGTCTACTCCTGAGCACCTTCAGCACCCACGCTCAGATTGCCCCTTCATCGGGTGGCGCACCCGCCGCTGGCGGCACCACGATTCAACTGCCACCCGGTACGCAGATACCCAAAGGGGTACAATTACCCCAGGGTGTTCAGGTTAGCCCGTCGCAGGGTAATGGCCGCAGCACACCCACCAATCGGACTGGCCAGACAAACGGCAACACAGGAGCCAACCGCACGGGTACCACGCCCACCAACGGGCAGGCTACCCAGGGCAACACCGGCGGCCGTCAGCAGACAGGCACTACTGGTCAGGTAGGCCAGAATGGACAAGCCACGCAAAATGGGCAACGCGGCCAAAACGGTCAGGGTACAGCCGGCACTGTCAACGCCGATGGCACCGTAAACCAGGGTGACGTGCCCCTAAACGCTTCGGAAGAGGGAACAGATGATGGCTTAAAGGATAATGGCCAGTCTGAGGCAGAGGCTACCAAAGCCAATGAGCGGGCTGCTGTTCGGCGGAAACTGTTCGGCTTCGAGCTGTTCAATAACCCCTCACTAGCTACTACCTTCCAACCAAATATCAACATTGCTACGCCGGTCAACTATGTACTGGGTACCAATGACCAGGTAAACATCAGCATGTATGGGGTTCAGGATGAGTCTATTCAGCAGACCGTTACGCCCGAAGGCAACATCTACCTGCCCAAAGGCATTGGCCCCGTACACGTAGCCGGCCTCACGGTTGAAGCCGCCAAAACCCGCATCACCGAGCGGATGGCAAAAATCTACGTAGGGTTGAAAAACAGTTCCTACGGCCCCAAAAACACTTATCTCGAAATTACGCTGGGTAACATTCGCAGCATCCGGGTGTCGGTGCTGGGTGAGGCCATCAAGCCGGGCACCTATTCAATCTCGTCGCTGTCGTCGGCTATGAACGTGATCTACGCGTCGGGTGGTCCCAGCGAACTGGGGTCATTCCGCAACATTCAGGTAATCCGCAACAGCCGCGTCATTGCCACCATTGACCTGTATGATCTGCTGCTGACGGGTGTGCTACGGAACAACATCCGCCTTCAGGACAATGACAATATCCGCATTCCGGGCTACATCTCGCACGTGGAACTTACGGGTACTACCCGCCGCAACAACATTTTCGAGTTGATGCCGACCGAGACGCTGGAACGGTTGCTGTTCTATGGAGGTGGGTTTACGGCCAACGCCTACAAAAACCGGATCAAAGTGACGCGCCTCACCAACCGCGAGATTAAAGTGATCGACGTGCTGGCCGACCAGTACCGGACCTTCACGATGCAGGACGGCGATGTGGTGGGGGTAGAACAAGTGCTGAACCGCTACGAAAACCAGGTGTCCATTGCCGGTGCGGTGTACCGCCCCGGTGTGTTTTCGCTGGATCAGAACAAGACGCTGAAAGAGCTGGTAACAAGTGCCGAAGGTCCCAAGGGTGATGCCCTGATGGGCCGGGTGAATATCAGCCGCACCCGCGAAGACCTCACCATGGAAAACATTACCGTCGACCTGACGAAGGTGCTTGCCGGTACCGACCCCGACGTGATTCTGCAACGGGAAGATGTTGTAACGGTAAACTCGAAATTCGATCTGGCCGAATATGGCGACATCTCAATTCAGGGCGAGGTAAATCGTCCCGGCCCCGTTCAGTATATCTCGAACCTAACGCTGGAAGATGCCTTTGTGCGGGTAGGTGGGTTGAAAGAGTCGGCAGCAACGGGCATGATCGAGATTGTGCGTCGCAAAAAAGACGTTGACCCAAGTGCGCTCAACGCACAGACCGCCGAGGTGTTTCGCTTCAGCGTAGACCGGAACCTAGACCTGAGCAACGATACCAAATTTTTCTTGCTCCCTTACGACCAGGTGATCGTGCGCCGGTCGCCGAGCTACCAGGTACAAACGTTTGCAGAAGTAGAAGGCGAAGTCATCATTCCCGGCCAGTACCCGATCAAGTCGAAAGACATGAAAATCTCTGATCTGGTAGCAGGTTCAGGTGGTCTTACCCCTCAGGCCTATGTAGACGGAGCTACCCTGATTCGCCGTGTGCAGCTTACGCAAGCTGAATTAGACAACCAGAACAGGGCGGTAACTGAACTTGCCGATGACTCGCGCAAATCAGTTGTTGAGGTCGAGACGGCTACTACAGACAAAGAAGAAGCCATTGGCATCAGCCTTCGTCGCATTCTGGCCCGGCCGGGTTCATCAGAAGACATCCTGCTACAGGCTGGCGATGTGCTACGCATTCCTAAGCGCCTGGAGACTGTGCGAATTGGTGGTGAAGTGTTGCTGCCTACCACCGTGAAATACCGGGGCGGACAAACTTTCCAGGATTATATCTCGCAAGCGGGTGGTTTTACCGACAAATCGCAGCGGCACCGGTCATTTGTGGTCTATGCCAACGGCTCGGTAGACCGTACCCGTAAGTTTATGTTTTTCAACCTGTACCCCCGCATCGAGCCGGGTGCGCTGGTAGTGGTGCCGCAGTCGCGCCGCACACCGCTCACACCGCAGCAGATTCTGGGTCAGGCAACCGGCATTGTCGGCTCGCTGATCAGCCTCATCACCACGGTACTCCTCCTGTCGCGTATCAACTAGTCAACGTATGACACCAACGACACAACCCGGCAACAATGCAATGGGTAAGACCCTGCCGCCGGATCAAATTTCGCCTAAGGCCGTTGTAGCACGGGCCGCCAAGTTCCGACAGGTGATTCGCCGCAACTGGTATATTTTGGTAGCCGCCATTCTGCTAGGCCTCGTTATTGGCTATCTTATTGATGCGTCCTCTACTAAAAAAACCACCTACTCAGCCAAGATCGTCTTCAACCTGGGCGGCGGGGGTGGCGGCGGTATGGGTGGCATGGGCGACCTGGGGGCGCTGGCCAGTGCGTTTGGCGTAGGTCAGGCAGCTCCTGATGCCAACATCTTTTCGGGCGAAAACTTCATCCAGTATGCCAAATCGCGGCCTGTGGTAGAAAAAACGCTCATGAAAACCGTCAAGATCGATGGTCGTGATACGCTCATGGTGAACTACTACATTGCCCATAGCGGCATCCGCGAAAAAGAATGGGAGAAGAGCGAAGAGTTTAAAAACTTTTTCTTCCCCCGCGCCAAAACCCGCGAAGAGTACACCAAAGATGACAACACCGCGATGGCCATCATTTACGAACGGCTGCTGGGCGAGTTAAGTATAAAAGGTGTCGACCGCCGGTCATCGTTTATGGCACTGGGCGCTACTACCGAACATGAAATGCTTTCGAAGGTGCTGGTAGAAAACCACATCCTGACTATCGAAGACGACTACCGGAAGAAGCAAACGAAGAAAACCCGCGATATGCTCAGTTTGCTTAGCCACCGCGTTGACTCGCTAGGGAGGGTGATGACGGGTACGGAAAACAAGCTGGCCAACTACATGAACCAAAATCAGCAGGTGATCGTGGCGCAGAGTCAGATGAACGAGAGTCGCCTACAACGCAGTTCGTCTTTTCTGACATCGCAGTACTACGCTGCCCTCACCCAGCTTGATAACATGCGGCTATCGTTGATTCGGGAACAGCCCCTGTTTACGATCATCGAAGACGTGTATTTACCCCTCTATAAAGAGGTGCCTGGGCGAATTGGTACGCAGGCGGGTGTAGCCATTGGACTGGTGCTGGGCATCGTAGGCATTTTCCTGCGCGAAACCCTAAGCAAAATGGGGAAGGAAGAGTAGTTGATGAAAACCCAGGAAGTCATTATACAAGCGGGGCGACCCGAACGCTATTATTGGCGCGACCTTTGGCGTAGCCGCGAATTACTCCTTATTCTGTCCATGCGCGATATCTCCGTGCGGTATAAACAAACCGCACTGGGCGCGTCGTGGAGCCTGATTCGCCCCCTGGCGACCATGCTGGTGATGGTGTTTGTCTTCAGCATGGTTGCCAAGCTCCGGGCCGACCCGGGGGTGCCCTACCCCCTGATGGTACTGAGCGGCATTACCATCTGGACCTTCTTTTCTAACGCCTTCACCCAGATCAGTTCCAGCGTAACGGCCAATGCCAATCTGGTCAGCAAGGTCTATTTTCCGCGCTTACTAATGCCCCTGAGCGCCGTGGCTGTGAGCCTGATCGATTTCCTGATCACGATGGTACTATTTATCATAGTAGCTATCTGGTATGCCTACGTACCCGACTGGCACCTGATTTACATGCCCTTGTTTGTGCTGCTGGCCATGCTC
Source organism: Fibrella aquatilis (assembly GCF_017353255.1). Lineage (GTDB taxonomy): Bacteria > Bacteroidota > Bacteroidia > Cytophagales > Spirosomataceae > Fibrella > Fibrella aquatilis. Next base: position 7,737 of record NZ_JAFMYU010000038.1, read on the forward strand.
GCCGCCTTTGCCTTCGGGCTATTCTTTTCGGCCATCAACGTCCGGTTTCGCGATGTAGGGCAGCTAATTCCGTTTTTGGTACAGATTGGTTTCTACGCCTGTCCTATTGCCTACAGCAGCCGGGAAGTGGCGGGCAAATGGTTCGAGAAATACTACATCATGAACCCGCTGGTAGGCATTATTGAAGGGTTCCGCTGGTCGTTACTAGGCGGCAAAACACATCTGAACCCGCAGAGTTTAGTATATTCGGTCGGTATCACCCTCATTTGCCTGAGCTTTTCGCTCTACTTCTTCCGCAAACGGGAAAATTCCTTCGTCGACGATATTTAACGGTCCCCCCATCCATGTCCGTCATCACGGTTGAAAATATCAGTAAGCAATACATCATTGACCACAAGCGGGGCAAAGGCAGCAGCAGCATTCGCGATGCCATTACGCATACCGTGAAAGGCTGGTTTGCTGGCCCCAAAGAAGATACTGACGAGCTGACCCACGAAGAATTCTGGGCGTTGCGCGACGTAAATTTTTCTGTTGAACAGGGCGACCGCGTGGGTATTGTGGGTCACAATGGGGCGGGCAAGTCGACACTCCTGAAAATCCTGAGCAAGATCATCGAACCCACCAGCGGCTCGGTGAAAATTCGGGGGCGGGTGGCCAGTTTGCTGGAAGTAGGCACCGGTTTTCATCCCGAACTCACAGGCCGCGAAAACATCTTTTTGAACGGGTCGCTGCTGGGTATGCGCAAGGACGAGATTAAACAGTCGTTCGACGAGATCGTGGCCTTCGCCGGCGTGGAACGGTTTCTCGATACACCTGTAAAGCGCTATTCGTCAGGCATGTACGTGCGGCTCGGCTTTGCTATTTCGGCGCACCTCAACCCCGAAATCATGATCGTGGATGAAGTCCTGGCCGTGGGTGACGCCGAATTTCAGAAGAAGAGCCTCGGCAAAATGCGTGACAATTCGGCCAGTGGGCGCACCATTCTGTTTGTGAGCCACAACCTAACCGCCGTGCAAGCACTGTGCAACAAGACGCTGTATTTTGAAAAAGGACAGTTGATTGAGCAGGGCGAAACCAACCAGGTGATCGCGTCGTACCTAAGCAAAGTAGCCCGGACGCGGCTGCGGCGCGAATGGAAAACCCCCGAAGAAGCCCCCGGTAATGATCTGGTGCGTGTTCACCGGATGGAGTTGATCCCCGACTACCCCGACAACCTGACGCATATCGACGTGCGAACGTCCATGCGCGTACAGTTTGAGTTCTGGAACATGATGGACCGCGCCAATCTGAACCTGAGCCTGCACCTCTACTCGCTCACAGGCGAATGCATCTTTAACGTGGGCAGCCAGTCGCAGCCCTATGGTAAAGGACTTATTCAAGGTGAGTGCGTTATTCCAGGGTATTTCCTGAACGATGGTACGTACACAATCTCGGTGATGATTGTAAAGGACACCGTGACGCCGCTGTATAATATGGAGGAAGGCATTACCTTCGATGTGGAAGACTATCGCGAGGGGGTAGCCTGGTATGGCAAGTGGCCCGGCTACGTCCGGCCCCAGTTCCCCTTCCGCGTGGAAGCCCTTGAACCCATCATTCCATGATCAACGTTACGAAGTCTTACTTACCTACTCTCGAAGAATACACCGAACTCCTGAAAGGGGTGTGGGATCGGGTTTATCTGACCAACGACGGACCACTGGTGCGCGAGTTGGAAACGCAGATGATGGCTTTTCTGGGGCTGAAAAACCTGCGTTTTTGTTCCAACGGTACCGTAGTGATGCAGCTGGCGCTGAAGGCCATGGGCATTAATAAAGAGGTGATCACCACGCCGTTTTCTTACGTAGCCACCACCAACGTATTGCTCTGGGAAGGCTGTACGCCCGTTTTTGCCGACATCCGCGCCGACGATTTCACGATTGACACCGACCTGATTGAGCCGCTCATTACCGAGAATACTCAGGCTATTCTGGCTACGCACGTCTACGGTAATGCATGCAGGATCGAGGCCATTCAGGCCCTGGCCGACAAGTATAAGCTGAAAGTGATCTACGACGGTGCTCACGCCTTTGGTGCCGAATACAACAACCGGTCGCTGCTGGATTACGGTGATGTAAGCACATGCAGCTTCCACGCCACCAAAGTATTCCACACCGTCGAAGGCGGTTGCATTGTCACGCCCGACGATACGCTGGCCACCACCATTCAGCATTTCCGCACGTTTGGCCACCGCAACGACGATTATTTCAGCATGGGTATCAACGCAAAGAACTCGGAGTTCCATGCTGCTATGGGTCTGTGTGTGTTGCCCAAAGTGCCCGAACTGATTGCCGCCCGGAAGGAAATTTTTGCCCTCTATGATGCTCAGCTAGACTTCACTAAGCTGCAACGGCCTACTCTGGCCCCCGGCATGACGCAGTACAACTACGCCTACTACCCCGTAGTACTGGAATCGGAGCAGGCATTGTTGCGTACGGTGGAGGTGCTAAAGGGTGACGAGATCACGCCCCGCCGCTATTTTTATCCCTCGCTTAATACGCTGCCTTTTGTTAAAGACGCCCAGCCCTGCCCCGTTTCAGAAGATATTGCCCGCCGGGTGTTGTGCCTGCCACTCTATCCAGGCCTGGCCGAGGCCGACGTAGAGCGCGTGTGCCGACTGGTGAATGAAGCCGTGGCCGAGGCGATTGTTTAACCCGCCCGCCACCCTGCATGGTTATTTTTCTACTGCTCTTTATCGGTTTCACGGGCTGGTTTGCTGCCCGCATTGCCCGCCCATCGCTCACCGAATGGCTGCTAACCACGTTCTTGCTGGGCGTGGGTTCGGTGATTCTTACAGGCTTTATCCTGTCGGGACTGTACCTCACGGCGCAGGTATGGACCTGGGCGTTGAGCGTATTTTTCACAGAAATTATCATTGGTTCGGCACTGCGCTGGCTGGCGGGCAATCCAGTTCCGTTTTCGCCTAAAAGCTTGATTACCAATCGCTGGCAACTAGCGAAGACCAGTTTTGATGCCCTGCCCCTGTATTCAAAAGTACTCTTCGGCGGGCTGCTGACCACGCTATTCGTCATTGGCATTACCAACCTGCTACTGGTACTTTTCACGCCCCCCAATGAGTGGGACAGCATGACGGGCCACCTAAACCGCGTGATGCAGTATATACAACGCGGGTCGATGCGGCATTTTGGCGGCACCAACTGGAACATCGACACATACCCTAAGAGTGTTTGTACCCTTCAGATTTATGGCTACCTGATCACGGGCCGGTTCGAGAACGGGTTCAAGCTCATTCACCATACCGCCTACTGGATCACGCTTGTGGCCGTGTTTGGTATCGTGCAGCGCATTGGCCAGTTGCGGCAGGCCATCACCCCTACCCCGGCACTTAGCCGGCTTTCGGCCAGCCTACTGTCGGCTCTGGGCATGGGCCTGCTGCTCGATTTTCTGGCCCAGGCCATCACCACCGAAACCGACAGCGTACTGACGGCCTACCTGAGCGTGCTGCTCTATATGCTCTTCGCCTACCGCGCCAGCGAGACCCCATTGGGTCGCGACAATCGGTATCTGTATATGGCTGGTATGGCCTTTGGCATTGCCTGGGGGCACAAAGTAACGTTCACACTACTGCTGCCGTCGGTGTTTATAGTGATGATCTACACCGTTTTTCTAACCAACCGACTGTACGTTTTCATAGCCCGCACGGCCCGGCTGGCGGGGGCTATTATGGTGGGCATAGGCCTTTGGATGCTCCCTACGGGCTATTTGAAGAATATCGAAGTATTTGGACACCCCATTGGGCCACCTACTGCGCTCCGCCACCAATCGGTAGAGCGGGCGGGGTCGCTGAGGAATTTGTTCGAGCAGGGGTCGCGGAATGTGGTGCGATATGGCTATGACCACATCAACCTCGACGGGTTGCGCAACACAGCCACCGGCAACGAGCTGAACCGCGCCATGCGCAAGCCGCTGGTGGTGGCCGAAGATAAACTGCACCTGCGCCTCGACGAAGAGACCGACTTTTCCATCATTCCTTTCACCTTCGAGCGGCGGTTTATTTTCTACAACGCCAACCCCTACTGGGGCGTCATTGGCTTCGGGCTATTGTTACCCCTACTGGTGCTGACGCTCTTGTTTGTGCTGCGGTCGCCACCCCACATGTACCTTAGTCTCGCGGTGGTGCTACATGTGGCCGCATTGGCCTACTCAGCCCCGTACGACCCCTTCAAAGGGCGCTATTTCACCGAAACGGGCCTGTTTGCCAGTTTGTTTCTGGCCCTGCTCTACCTCCACCCCAGGCTCGATCTGAACCGGCCAAAGCGGGTTTTCCTGAAGAGCTATGTGGCCCTGATCATGTCCCTGGGGGCTATTTCGGCGCTGTGCTGCGTGTTTCTGAACGTCCGCGCCTTACCCTTCGCCTGGACCACCCCCGACGGCGTGGCCTACCCCTCGGCCTTTACCGCCGACCGCACCAAGCTGCTCACCATTGGCCGCCCCGACGCCTATGTGCCCTACAAACGCTTCGAGGAAATTGTACCGGACACCGCCACGGTAGCACTGGGTACCATCAACGACGACTATGAGTACCCGCTCTACGGCCCGCACCTCTCGCGGCAGCTCATCACCATAAACCCCTTCGAGCAGGGTGTACAACCCATTCCGAAACGGGCGTCGTACCTCTTCTTCTCTAAAAACGTGATTAAACCCCGCCCCGGCGACATCCGCCTGGGTACCGACACCGCCGCCGCCCACAGCCCCTACATCGCCGCACCGGCCGAAGATTATTACCTTCGCAAGTTGAAATGATTTACGAATTACGATTTACGATTTGGGCTGACGCGAGTGAGCTTAGGCGTAAGCAACAAATCGTAAACCGTAAATCGTAATTCGTAAATCAAATGACCCTCGCCATCATGCAACCGTATTTCCTGCCCTACATCGGCTACATGCAGTTGCTGAATGCAGTAGACACGTTCGTTTTTTATGACGACGTGGCCTTTATTAACCGGGGCTGGATAAACCGAAACCGGCTCCTGGCCAACGGGCGCGAACTGCTCTTTACCATTCCGCTGAAAGACGCCAGCCAAAACCGGCTCATCAACGAAATTACCCTGTCTGACGAACCCAAATGGCGTGATAAGCTGCTACGTACTATTGAGCAGAGCTACCGCAAGGCGCCGCAGTTTGCCGAGGTAATGCCCATGACCGAACGCATAATCCGTTTCCAGGGCGACACGCGGTCCGACGTCTCGGTTGCCGACTATTGCTTTCATAGCTTTAGCGAATTGACGGCTTATCTGGGTATCACCACACGCCTGGTAGCCTCGTCTGCTATCTACGAAAACAGCCACCTGAAGGCACAGGAGCGCATTCTCGACATTTGCCGACAGGAAGGTGCCGAACGTTACATTAACCCTATCGGCGGTACAGAACTATATAAACCGGAGCCTTTTGCCCAACTTGGCTGCGAGTTGCGGTTCATTCAGCCCCGGCCCGTGGCCTACCCCCAACTCGGCACGGCGGACTTTGTACCCTGGCTTTCCATCCTGGACATCCTCATGAACAACACCCCCGCCGCCACGATGGAGCTTCTACTAGATTTTGACTTAATTGGTGAAAGAGCGAAAGAGTGAAAGAGTGTTTGCTGTGCGGTTTACTACAGCGAACACTCTTTCACTCTTTCGCTCTTTCGCTCTTTCACTACATGGCTAACATCATCCTTTTCGGGGTTCTCGACACGGCAGAACTGGCCCACTTTTATTTAACGCACGACTCGGAACACGAGGTAGTAGCGTTTACCGTCAACCGCGAATACCTCAAAGAAGACTCCTTCAAGGGGTTGCCGGTTGTGGCGTTTGAAGACGTGGAGACGCTGTTTCCACCGTCGGACTACCAGTTTTTTGCGCCTATGACGGGCCGGAACATGAACCGCAACCGCGAGAAGGTTTACCTCGACGCCAAAGCAAAAGGCTACACCTTTATCTCGTACATAAGCTCCAAAGCCACGCATTTTGGCAACGAGATCGGTGAGAATTGCTTCATTCTGGAAGACAACACCATCCAGCCGTTTACCACCATCGGCAACAACGTGGTGCTCTGGAGCGGCAACCACATTGGTCACCACGGCCGTATTGACGACCACGTTTTTTTTACCTCGCACGTAGTCATGTCGGGCCATTGCCACATCGGTTCGTACAGCTTCTTCGGCGTCAACAGCACCATCCGCGACTACCTGACCGTAGCCGAGGGCACCCTGCTGGGCATGGCCTCGGCCCTCTACAAAGACTCCGACCCCTGGGGTGTCTACATCGGCAACCCCCCAAAAAAGCTGGGCAAACCCAGTTATGAAACATATTAAAAATAAACGATGAGTGATGAGCGGTGAATGATGAGTTTGCTGCCGCCAGAACAGTTACGCTGGCGGCAGCAAACTCATCACTTACCGCTTAGCACTCATCACTCTTTCCATGGTTCTTCTCCTCATTGGCCATGACGCAAACCGGGCGGGCGCTCAACTGGTGCTGCTGCATATGATGCAGTTGCTGAGCGAACGCGGCGTGGCTATGCGCCTGCTGTTGGGCAGCGGGGGGGAGTTGCTAGAGCAATACCGCGCCCTGGCTACGGTGGTCATCTGGCCCGCCGATGAGCCACATCTGGTTGGCCCCGTAGCCGACAAGGTGCTGGGGAAACTGAACCTCTGGCAACAACGAGCCGACCGAGAGGCACAAAAACGCCGCGATGCGGTGGGTCAGGCATTAGGGCTGAATGAGGTAGATGCCGTATTGGTCAATACGGTATCGGGCGGGCGGTGGCTGCAACGGCTGGCGTTGCCTGACCACGTACCGGTGGTGGCCTATTTGCACGAACTGCCCATGTCGGTAGGGTTATACAGTCGGCCAGAGGAGTTGGCTTATTTGTTAAACCGTTGCCAGCATCTGCTTACCGTATCGCGGGCTACGATGCAGTTCTACCATACCGAATATGGCGTACCAGAAGCGAAGATGAGCCTGTTCACGCTGATCGACGTGGCGGCTATTCGGGCGCGGGTGGCCGCGGCGCAGGCAGGTGAAAACAGGCCTCCGTTGCCTTATCTAGCCGATTTACCTGCCGATGCCGTTGTGGTGGGTGGTTGCGGCAATGCCGAGTGGCGGAAGGGAAACGACCTCTTTGTGGCCCTAGCCCGGATGGTGAATCAACCCGCTGAAACACCCGTCTATTTTGTCTGGGTGGGTATGCCGAAGCCCCAAAAAACAGCCCAACCCGGCGCGCCAACCCTCTATGATGAACTCTGGCTCGACGTACAAAAGGCGGGGCTGACCGACCGCGTCCACTTTATAGAACCCACGCCCGACGTGCTGCGCTACATGGCCCGGTTCGACATTTTTTTGCTCTGCTCCCGCGAAGACCCGTACCCGCTGGTGGTGCTGGAGGCCGGGCTGACCAACCTGCCCGTGGTCTGTTTTGCCGGGGCGGGTGGCGCGCCCGAACTGGTCGAAACCGACGGTGGGGTGGTAGTGCCCTACCTCGATTTGACCGCCATGAGCCACGCCATTCGTCAACTGGCCAACGATGCCGGACGTCGCCAAAAACAGGGGCAGCGCCTGGCCGAAAAGATCGCCGAACGCCACCAGTCTGAACGTAGCATGGATCAGCTAATGAGTCTGCTTAAGAACTTGACATACAATAGCTAGCAGACTACATTTGGCCTTGCTACTATCCCATCCACACGTCTGCCTTAAGCTATGGTTCCTGAAATTAAAGAGTTTAGCTCTTGGATTGTTGTATTGATTTCATTTACCTCAAGTATAATAATCACAAATTTGTGGTATACGCTTTACTACAATAATCAACGTAAACTAGCCGAGAATAGAGATTATGGCTTACTACTGTTGGGCGCTGCACTTTTTATATGGGGCGTTTCGGGGTCTTTCTTAGAGTCAGCTATTGCCAAAACGTACTTTAACAGTAGTATGTTAAAAAGTATATTTTCAACAATAAACAATTTATTTTTACTAATAGGCACAGGTTATTTACAGTTTGCTCCGAACTATATAACGAGAAATAGGGTCAAGATAAATATTGTTCTAGTTTCAGTATGTCTGATTGTCATACTGATCGAATCAACTCTGTACCTGAACTCAGTAAATGTATTCATAGCCACGATACCCGATTTCTTACTCTCCATTTTAACCATACTCATTTTTGGCTATTCGCTGGTGGTCACATTCTGGAAGAGAAAGCTAAAGGTGTTAACGTTCTTCACCATAACCACGTTGTTAATATTGCTATTGACACAACAGACCACATTGCATTACCTCAATATAGATATAAAAAGCTCATTACTGTTGATACCCTATTCAAGAATATCATTCATAATCATTATCTGCTGTTTGGCTTATAGTAGTGCTCAAACAAGTTACAACGAAGCGTCAAATCTGTTAGCTGACCTTGAAAGTACTATACAAAATTTGACTGTAAAGATAAAAACGGAACGAGATATCGTTGTACGGGATGAACGTGAACTTGCCTGGCAGGATGTAGCTAATAAAGCAGCGCATAAAATTGGTAATCCCGTAGAGGCAATCGACACATTTGTTGGAAAATCTATAAAAAAACTACGTGCCAACGATACAAAAGGTCTTATGTCTCTTTTAAATGACATAAATGAGTCGGTAGAGCATGTAAAACACATTTTAGGAGAGTTTAAGTCGTTGACAAAAAACGAGCAGATAAACTATCAGTTCACCGATATAGTAAAAATAATTAGCCATTCTTGCCAGGGAATAAAAGAAGGTAGAATAAAATGCTCAATCAAAATAGGCAAGAAAAAAAACATATTTACTGTAAGTTCAAAGAACACAAATACGGCGTTTATTTCGAATTATACAGTCGATGAATCAATAAAAATGTGGATAGATAAAGAAAAGATCAAACAGTGTATTGATGAGTTGATAACCAATTCAGTCCATTTTCTAGAAAAATCTCCTGTAAACCCAAAAGAGATCTTGATTGAGCTGGATACTTTCATGAAACCTTCGATTAATGGTAGTACGCCTTCGGAATACCTAAAAATCGTCTTTTCTGACAATGCAGGCGGCATTCCTGATATAGATAAGAAAACAATTTTTAGCCCTTTTGTAACGACTTATCACCACGGCACAGGAATAGGTCTTGCCATTGTTAACCGCAATATTGAATTGTTGAATGGAACGATTGTAGAAAATGGGATATACACAGTCGGGGCCAAGTTTGAGATTACGCTTCCTCTTTTAACGATTAAACCCTAGCATGGACACTATACTAATTATTGACGATGATCATCGCGTACTAAAAGGCTATAAGATAAGCCTTGAGGATGAGCTGCAGGACGCTATAATCCTTACAGCGAGTAATGATATTCAGGCAATTGAGTTAATTAGCTCGAGAGCTATTGATGTTATCATTACCGACTTGATAATGGATACCCCGAATAGTGGCATTACTATATTAGAGCATGCTAAAAATAAAGATCCGTTAATAATGGTCATTATTATCACCGCTGATGGTACCAATCTTGACCGAAAACACGCATTTGAGCAGGGGGCATTTGACTGTCTTGAGAAATCGTCGCCCGGTGTAAAGACTGCCGACGAACTGGCCTATAAAACTAAAAGTGCCCTTTTCAGCAGAAAAAAAGCGATGGAACTAATTGCTTCACAACGACAAATCGACTTTTTCCGCCGGTATTTTGATCCGTTAATATTTAAGAAAATTACCGAGAATCCAAAGATACTGGAACCAGAAAACAGAGTTGTTACTATAGCTTTTTGGGACATTAGGGGTTTTTCGGCGTTGAGTGAGCAACTAAAAGGATCTAACAACCTGATCGCTAGCTTCCTAAAAGAGTTTTTTGAAATGGCTTCTGACGTGATATTTGAGCACAATGGAATAGTAGACAAATTTATCGGCGATGGCGTAATGGCCATTTTTGGTGCTTTTGAAGAAGGCGAAGCGAATGAAGATAAAAATGCCATTCTTGCCTTGGAAGCGGCCATTAAACTTCGCACTAAGTTTAATGCTATCTTCGACAAATGGGCCAATATTTGGCAGCGGGCCTCAGCCAAAAATATCAATATCGGGCTTGGTTGTGGCCTAAGTACAGGATCAGCGCTGGTTGGCAATTTAGGCACAGACAACAGAGATCATTTCACGGCTATTGGACCTCATGTAAATTTGGCTTCGCGGATTGAAAACACGGCAAAAAAAGGAGAAATTAAGTTCTCTGCTTCAACCCATACAAGAGTAAAGTCCAGGTTTAATTGTATAAAAACAGGGACTCAAAGCTCGTTAAAAAATATTGACGGAGATCATGACATTTTTGAAATAGCGCTGGACACGGAACAAACCTGATATTGTGCATCAACTAGTCTGCGCCGCTCCATGCTGTATTAATCAAAAAAACAGGCCATTCACTCTTACTTCACGCTATGATTCTTGCCTTCACGATCTGTTCCGTTAATTACCTGGCGCAGGCCCGCACCCTGGGCGATTCGTTGCGGCAAACCAACCCCCACTGGCAATTTGCGATTGGGCTGGTCGACGATCTGGCCACGGCAAACCTGCCCGCCGAACTACTGCCCGAATACCCCATGATCGAGGTGGCCAAACTGGGTATTCCCGATTTTGCGGGCATGTGCAACCGATACGATATTACCGAACTGAACACCGCCGTGAAGCCTTTTTTCATCGAATATTTCTTTGATGGGAACCACGCACCCGACCAGCCGGTACTCGATTCGGTAATCTATTTTGACCCAGATATCATTGTCTTTCAGCCACTTACCCGGTTAGCTGACTCACTGAATCACCACAGTCTGGTATTAACGCCCCACACCGTTGAGCCTACGCCCGACTGGGAAACGCCCAACGAACAACACCACCTGAACACGGGTATTTTCAACCTTGGCTTCATTGGCCTGCGCAACGACGACACCGCCCGGCGCTTTGTGCGCTGGTGGCAGCAACGCCTCACCTATGAATGCCGGATCGATCTCTGCGAAGGCCTGTTCGTGGATCAGCAGTGGGTCAACTTTGCGCCGATTTATTACCCTAATGTGCTGGTTGAAAAACACCGGGGCTATAACGTGGCCTACTGGAATGTTCATGAGCGCACCCTATTGGAAGAGAATGGTACCTGGCTGGTGAGCGGCCATCGGACGGAGACCGTCGAAACGCTCCAGTTTTTCCATTACAGCGGCTATGGCGTGCAGCAACCCAACGCCATCTCGAAATACCAAACCCGCTACACCTTCGCGCAGCGGTCCGACCTGCTACCCCTGTTCAGGCTCTACCACGACCGGCTCATTCAGAATGGAAATGATGCCTATCGGGTCTATCCCTGCGTCTACATCAAGCCCACGCCGGTCCTCTACTACACCAGCCTCCGCCGACTGCTCGACGCACCCGTGCGACAACTGAGCCAATGGATTGGCTGAAGGGGCATGGTAGTTGTACCTTTGGGCGAAAAGCGAAAGAGTGAATGGCGAAAGAGCGAATGCAGCTGTTGCCTGATTACACGCTTTCACTCTTTCACCCTTTCACTCTGTCACTCTTGCGCGTTTGTATAGTTATTCCGGTGTATAAGGCCACGGTTACTCCCTACGAGCAAGTAGCCCTGACACAATGCTTACGTGTGCTGGGACAATACCCCATCTGCTTTGTGAAACCCGAATCGCTCGATCTGGCACCGCTGCTTAATGGCCTGCCCCGCACGGTTCAAACCCAATCATTTGCCGACAGTTTTTTCCATAGTGTGCGCGACTACAACCGGCTTATGCTGTTTCCGGGCTTCTACAGCGCTTTTTCAGCCTACGATTACATCCTGATTCATCAACTAGATGCCTTCGTGTTCCGCGATGAACTAGGCGACTGGTGTCGACGGGGGTACGACTACGTAGGGGCGCCCTGGCTCCGCGACCGTGATTTTAGCAGCACCTGGGACGAACGGTGGTTCAACGCCAAAAAGCGGATTGCTCACCTCTTGGGCCTGCGCAAAGCCGATGGCATCACCCCCCGCGAGATCATCACCCTCAACGGTGTAGGCAACGGTGGGCTGTCGCTCCGGCACGTGGCGCATTCGCTGAAAGCGCTGAAACAGCACAGCAACAGGCTGGCGAGCTACGAAGGTGCCCCCATGCATCAGTTCAACGAAGATGTGTTCTGGGGTATTGAAACCACCCGTTTCTGGCCCCGGCTGCGTGTTCCCAACTTCCGAACGGCGCTGCGTTTTGCGGTTGAGTTTTACCCCGAACGGGCCATTTCGGTTTATAACAACGGTCAATTACCCTTTGGTTGCCACGCCTGGGATATCCACGGTACCGACTTTTGGCGACCTATTTTTGCAACATATGGCTACGACATCTAATCCCCGCCCCCGCCTGTCGGTAGCGCTATGTACCCATAACGGGGCAGCGCACCTACGCGAGCAATGGGATAGCCTACTAACCCAGGAGTGGCTTCCAAATGAGGTAGTAGTCAGCGACGATGCCTCTACCGACACTACCATGTTACTAATTCAGGAGTGGACCAAAACTGCTCCGTTTCGGGTAGTGATCCATCAGAATCCACAGCCGGTTGGTTCCAATCAGAATTTCGGCCGGGCACTGGCTGCCTGCACGGGCGACATCCTGTTTATCTGCGATCAGGACGACATGTGGTTTCCGGCCAAAACCCGCGTAATGACGGAGTACTTTATGGAAAACCCCGCCGTGAATGTGGTCTTTGCCGACGCTGAACTCGCCGATGAACAACTGCAACCTATTGGCGGCACGTTTTGGGAGAAAGTCAGGTTCACAGCCCCGGAGCGGAAAGACTGGCAAACCGGACAAGCCATGCACGTGATGCTCAATGGCAACCGGGTTATGGGCAGCGCTACAGCACTACGCGCCACGTTCCGGCGGCAAGCCCTGCCCATTCCTGACCCTATTCCGGGCGGTTATCTGTATGACGGCTGGCTGGCATTGGTGGCCGCTGCCACGCAAAGTATCCGCTTCATCGATCAGCCCCTGCAACGCTACCGGACCCACGAGGCGCAGCAGGTGGGAGTACGGTCGCCAGCGGCGCCACCTGCGGTTGCCCTGCGTGACCGGTTTGGTCGTGAGCGAACCCTCAAACTAGCTCCCTTTCAGCAGCATCAGGCCGATCTGCAAACCCTGCTCGATGAGTTTTCGACACGGGTGGGTAGTGGTGCGGCCGGGCTGTCGGCGTTGCGGCACCGGCTGGCTCATTTTCAGATGCGGGCTACCCTGCCCCCCAACCGCCTTCTGCGCCTGTGGCCCGTGGTTGAAGCCGTTTTTTCGGGTAAGTACCAACGGTACGCCGATCTGGAAGCCAATTTTGTTGCCCCATACGTGGCCGCCCTCGGCGACCTGCTCGAATAATGATTCTAACCGTTTGTACGCGGGCGCAGTTAGCCGGTGCCTTAGCCCTGGGCGCTTCCATCCGTCAGCAGGAGCCAAACCACCACTTCATCATTGGCCTGGCCGACGAGCCAACCGCAATCCCCGACATAGCACCCTACACGCTACTGACGCTGGCAGATACCGTACTGACTGCCAGCGAGTTAGCTACACTGTCGGCTCGATATACACCAACTGAATTTACGGCCGCGGTGAAACCACGCTTCATTCAGGCGGCCTTTGCGCAATACCCAGCTGACGACATGCTGCTATATTTCAGCTCATACAGCTTTGTCTATCAACCCCTTACGCCCGTTTTCAGCCAGCTGGCAAACCAAAAGATAGTGCTGAACCCACATTGGCTGATACCACCTGCCGATGACCTGGAACCAGACGAAAAGCACCTGCAAAACGTGGGGTTATACAGCAGTAGCTGCATGGGCTTCCGGCGCGATCCCGAAACCATGCGGATGCTAACCTGGTGGGAAAGCCGCTGCCTGGCGCATGCTGCCGTTGATTTCTGCGTGGGCAGTTGCCTCGATCAACTCTGGCTCATGCACGTGCCTACGCTGTTTGCAGGGGTTAGTATCCTGAAGAATCCTGGCCTGCAAGTGGCCCTCTGGAACTTGCCTGAGCGCCACTTACAGGACATAACGGGCAACTGGCAGGTGCAGGCAGTGGGTACCGAAACGCCCTTACTAACGGCTGATTTTCAGGGGCTCCTGGTAAAACGAGAGGGGTTATTCCAGCACCAGAACCGGCTAAAGCTGTCTAACCGACCAGACATACGGCAACTGGTGGCCCACTATAAGGTGGCACTGGCACCCTACCACCAAACAGCCCCACCACCTGCCTACGGGGCGCAGCCAGAACCTACCATACGAATCGGCTGGCGGCGGGCCGCTCTCCACCGACTAGGGCAGCTTAGGCAGTGGATCGCCACGGTACCAGTGAAGCCAGTACATCGTTAAAGGGATTTTGGATTGCGGATTTTGGATTTTGGATTGTTGCTGACGCACGAACAGCTCCCCGCACTAAAGGCGGTCCCGCGTCCGGGCTACGCCTGCGTCAGCAACAATCCAAAATCCCTTTCGGTCTGTTTCTTGAAATAAACGAGCGTTTTTGGCTATTTTGCGCACGTTTTCTACGAAAAATACAAACAGCTGTCAGCAACGTATGAAGGTATTGTATGATCATCAGTCGTTCACGGGAATGGCCTACGGGGGAGTAACCCGCTATTTCTATGAGCTGATGCGGGCATTTGCTGACCGGCCCGACGTTGATTTTGAGTTGTCGCTGCAATTCTCGAATAATGAATACCTCGACCGGGCATCGTTCAGTAAGCACCGTCGCTACGGGTTGGCCCACTGGCGGAACATCAGCCGACTGGCGTCAGCGGTAAACCGGATATATAGCCTTCAGCGGGTGCGGGCAGGTGATTTTTCGGTCTTCCACCCTACCTACTACCACAACTATTTTCTGCGAAATCTGGGCAGCAAACCCCTGGTTATCACCTTCCACGACGCCACCAGCGAACGATATGGGAAGATTTACCCGGAGGTAGGCGAGCACCTGTCGGAGGCTAAGAAGATCCAGATGCAACGTGCCGACAAGATCATTGCCGTCTCTGAGTTCTCGAAGCAGGAAATCCTGCGTTTTTTTCCCGTTGCGCCCGAAAAGATTGAGGTTATCCACCTCGGAACGGCCTTTGGCAGCCAGCGAAGCCCGATTCCCTCGGTGCCAGGCGCACATAAATACCTGCTCTACGTGGGCAAACGGGGCTTGTATAAAAACTTCGCCCTGTTTTTCACCGCCGTTCAGCCCATTCTCAACCGCCACCCCGACCTGCACCTGTATTGCGCAGGGGGTGGCGCCTTCACACCCGACGAGCTAGCGCAGTTTCAGGCGGCGGGGTTGGGGCAGCGCGTACATTTCCGGGCCATCACCGACTCGGCTCTGTTTGCCCTCTACCAACACGCCGAGGCCTTTGTGTTTCCGTCGCTCAACGAGGGCTTTGGCATCCCGGTGCTGGAGGCCTTCAGCGCGGGTTGCCCTGTGGTGCTGAGCAACCGAAGTTCACTACCCGAAGTAGGAGCCGATGCAGCCGTCTATTTCGACCCGGAACAGGTCGATTCGATGACCCAGGCCATTGACAAAGTCCTGACCGATTCGGCCCTGCGGAAGCAACTTCGGCAACGCGGCACGGAACGCCTTACCCACTTTTCGTGCGAAAAAACAGCCGCCAAAACGCTGGCCGTTTATCAGCAACTGGCGGGTTGATCCGTTTTTAGTCTACCTGTGCTTACGCTCATTACCCTGAATGATCACCACCGCTTCACTGCAATCATTTGTTAATCAACCTTTTACACCGACAAATTCGCCGGTAGGAGGCACTGACTGGCCAAAACTGACCGTGGTGACGCCCTCCTACAATCAGGCGGCTTTTCTGGAACGGACCATCCTGAGCGTGTTAAATCAGCACTACCCCAACCTGGAGTACATCATCATCGATGGGGGGTCTACCGACGGCTCGCTTGACATCATCAAGCAGTATGAAGCCTACCTCAGCTACTGGGTGAGCGAACCAGACCGGGGTCAGACCGACGCCATCAACAAGGGCTTTCGCCGCGCCACCGGCGACTATGTGGCCTACCAGAACTCCGACGATGTGTTTGCGCCCAACGCGCTGCATACCGTGGCACAGGCCTGGCGCAGCAACCCCCGTGCCGACGTTTTTTTCGGCAACATGTACATTATCAACGAGCAGGATCAGGTGCTGGAAGAGATGCGGGTACCCTCCTTCAGCGCAGGTTGTCAGGTGTACGAAGGCATGCAGGTATTTAACCAGGCCTTATTTATCCGCCGCACGTTATTGGCCGAAACGGGCTGGCTCGATGAGTCGCTGCGGTTTGTGATGGACTATGAGGTGGTTACGCGGCTGGGCATTTTACCCAACGTTCGGTTTGAGCGCATTGCCAATTTTTGGGGTGGTTTCCGGGTACAACCCGACGCTAAATCGTCGCAGATTGCGGCCACCGTGGGGCGCACCGAGCATCAGCAGGTAAGCAACCGGTACCAACCCCGGCTTGGCAGCCCGCTAGGTGGAGCTTTTTGGCAACGGTATAGCCGTATTCGTAAATTCGTCTGGTTTCTGGCTCGTGGTCAGTTCCGGTATATCTATCACCGTTTATCGCTTCGGTAACTGATGAAAGCTTTTTTTCACAACGTAGCCCTCATGCGTTTTTGCCTGGGCATCTTCATCGTCATTGACGGCTATCCGCTTTCTTTTTTCATGAAAGAAACGCTGCAACTGGCCCCCATGAGTACCAATTTCACGGCGGGTTTTCTGCTGCTGGGTATCTTTCTGA
This sequence comes from Fibrella aquatilis, assembly GCF_017353255.1. Lineage (GTDB taxonomy): Bacteria > Bacteroidota > Bacteroidia > Cytophagales > Spirosomataceae > Fibrella > Fibrella aquatilis. Next base: position 24,535 of record NZ_JAFMYU010000038.1, read on the forward strand.
TGACGCCCTCTACCATTATTAAAAAGTTTTACATGCCCAATATCCCCATTATGGGGGCACTCATGGGCTTTCTGGGGTTTTGCCTGCTCTACGCCTTCCTGTACAATACGGTGGCGCTGGGCGATGTCAATAAAGACATGATCTACTACACCTTTGTGGTCCTGTTTGTCTTTATGCTGGTGAGTATTCCTGACGAAACGGCAAAGCAAGTGGTGTTTGTGGGGGTCATGTTCACACTGGTATCAAACATAGGCCTGGTGCTGTCGCTCCTCACCGACCCCGAATGGACCCTGGGGCAACGGGCATCCATACAGTATGGCCCGCCGGGTGCCCGGTCGGGTAACCCGCACGTGTTTGCCCACAATGCGCAAATTGGCCTGGTGCTAAGCCTGGTTTGGGCACGACGGCCCAAGGTCAACTTTCTGATTAAATTCTTTGCCATCTCGATGGTGATTTTCAACATCATTATCCTGATGCTCACCTTCAGTAAATCAGCCATTTTGTCGACCACGCTGACCGGGCTTACCTACCTGTTTGTCAACATTCGGAAAATTTCGGCACAGCGTATTATGAAGGCCGTCACCAGCCCGATTTCGCTCATTATTATTGCGCTGCCTTTTTTGGCCTTCTTTGGGCTAATCATCGTCAAACCCGAAATATGGGACATCATCACCATCTACGGCGACTTGATTGGCGGACGTTTTAGCGAAAACATTCTGGCGCTGCTGGGTAAAGATACCGCTGAAGGTGCCGAGGCGCAGCTAGACGGTTCGTCGGCCAACCGGGTGCTGAGTTTCACGTATATGTCGTATGCCGTAATGGGTAACTTTTTACAGTTACTCCCCGGCTATGGCTACAAGTTTTTCTACCTCGACGTACCCATCCTGGAGGCGCTACTGTGCCAGGGCGTAGCCGGCTTTACGGTGCTCATGTATGCCTTCTATCACATCACCCGCGAGTCGCTCCGGGTGGTTTATCGCGGGGGGCGCAACGACATGGAAACGTTTGTCGCCTACTTATTTCTCTTTCACGTGGTGGGGTATTTCACAGGAGGTCGACCCTACGACATGGCCTTTCTGCACCCGCTATGCCTCTTTGCCCGGTTCCTGGGTATCAACTACGACCCGGCGCTGTCGCACGGATACGTAGATCAGCCGCCCACTCACGAACCGGCCCTCGACGAATCTGTTCTACAGCCCACTTAACCCGGACAATGCGACTACTGATTGTCCACAACACCCTCTGGGCACACTACAAATCACTGCTGTTTAGCCAGTTAGCCAACCAGCTAACCCCGCCCGATACTATGCTGGTGCTTCAGATTGCCCTCACCGAAGGCAACCGGCAGGGCCTTGGTGTACCCGACCCGGCCACGGTAGGCTATCCGTTTGAACTACTCCACCCCGGCACCCTCGACAGCCTGCCCACCCCGCAGCGCATCGTGCGCGTGGTGCGCGCCGGTTGGGCGTACCGGCCCGACGTGGTGCTGCTCACGGGCTATTACGACCCCGCTCAACTGCTGCTGGGGCTGCTGCTGAAGCTACGCGGCTGCCGGGTGGTGCTGCAAAGCGAATCTACGGCGCTCGATAATCCCCGCACGGGCTGGCGCGAAAGCCTGAAAAAGGCCTTTGTGCGCCTCTGCGACGGTTTTTTCTGCTTTGGCACCCGCGCCGCCGACTACCTGATTCAACTCGGTGCCAACCCTGCCCGCATCAGGGTGCGTAACAATGCCGTGGTGGATAATGACCTGCTGAAGCGCACCTTCGACCAGGCGTGGCCCGACCGGCAGGCCCGGCAGGCGGCGCTGGGTTTGCCTCCCAACAACCTGATCTACGTGGGGCGGCTGGCCGAAGAAAAAAACCTTCGTCAACTGCTCAACTGCTTTGCCCAGGCCCAACGTGCGGCCAACGCCACCGATTGGGGCCTGATTTTGTTGGGCGAAGGCCCCCAGAAAGCCGCCCTGCAAGCCGACGTAACCCGCCTTGGTCTGACCGCCTCGGTGCATTTTTTGCCCGGCTGCCCCTGGACCGAGGTACCCACCTACCTGGCCCTGGCCGATGCCCTGGTGCTGCCCAGTTTGTCCGAACCCTGGGGGCTGGTGGTCAACGAAGCCATGGCCTGCGGGCTGCCCGTGCTGGTGTCGGATCGCTGCGGTTGCGCCGTTGATCTGATAACCGAAGGCCAGAACGGTTATACCTTTCCGCCCGCCGAACCCGCCGAACTGACCCACCAATTGATCCAACTGATGACCCTCCCGGTCAACTCACTACAGCAGATGGGCGAAGCCTCTCAGCGGCGCATTGCCCACTGGGCACCGGGACCAGTAGGCCAGGCTATGTACCTGGAAATGAAGCGGCTGGCCGACCCGACAGCGGCCACCGCCCTGCCACAACCCCACCAGAGAGACCTATGAAAATCCTGAATATCTGCGCATATACCTGGGACATTGGTGGCCCCGCCCGCATCATCTACGACCATGCCGGGGTGGCTATCGAACGCGGGCATGCCGTCACGATCCTCAGCCCCATGTCGCCGGGCGACCGGCTGTATCCGGCACCGGCGGGGGTGACGCTCGTGCCCGTCTTGCGTACGCCGCCCATCAGCAAGTTCTTCCGCGAATATTCGGCACCGCTGTATGCCTGGCTGAAGGCGCACATTCACGAGTTCGACATTGTGCACTGCCACGGCATCTGGCACTTCGGCAGCCTTGCCCCGTTTCTGCTCGACCGGACAGTCAGGAAAGTAGTGACCATCCACGGGCTGCTCGACAAGTGGGCTATTCGGCATCATTACTGGAAAAAGAAACTGCTGTCGGTGGTGCTGCAAAAGCGGCTGTTGAACCGCGCCGACCTGATTCAGATCAACAACACCGACGAAGAAGGCGACCTGCTTCGGTACCTGGGCCACCGCCACCCCAACGTGGCTATCATTCCCAACGGCATACCCATGGCCGAGTTCGACGTGTTGCCGCCGAAAGGGCAGTTCAGAGCGCAGCACGGCATCCCCACCGACCAGCCTATGGTGCTGTTTATGAGCCGGTTAAACATCAAAAAAGGCCTCGACCTGCTTCTGCCCGCCTTCCGCGCCTACCTGGCCCGGCACCCCAACACCCGGCTGGTGCTGGCTGGCCCGGATGATGGCTACCTGGCCACGACCGAGGCCTTTATCCGCGACCATAACCTGCATGAGTCCGTCACGCTGGTGGGCATGATCACCGGCGACGACAAGAAAGCCGCCCTGGCCGACGCCGACGTGTTTGTGCTGCCCTCCTACTCCGAAGGTTTTTCCATGGCCGTGCTCGAAGCCATGGCCGCCGGTACGCCCACCATCGTCTCGGACCGGGTGGGTTTTGGCGAGGTGATCCGCGAAACCGGGGCCGCCTGCCTCACCGACCTCACCCCCGACAGCGTGACGGCCTGCCTGGAACGGGTGCTGAATGACGATGCTTACCGGGCGCAGATTCGGCAAACGGGGCAGCAACTGGTGCGCCAACGGTACGACATCCACGTGGTGGCCGACCAGTTGCTGGCTCAATACCAACGCGTGCTTACCCGCCCCTAGCCCATGCAACTCAACCAACTGACCTTTACCCGGTTTGTGGCGGCGGCGGTCGTGCTCATCTTCCACGGTGCCCGCAGTTCGTACCCCTTTACGGCCTACCCGGCCAGTTTGGTGGCGCAGTATGGCAACCTGGCGGTCAACTATTTCTTTGTGCTGTCGGGCTTTATTATGGCCATTGCCTACGGGCCGGTGTGGGCGAAGGGGCAGTTCAGCAAGCGGGCCTACTGGCTGGCGCGGGTGTCACGCATCTACCCGCTCTACCTCACGGCCCTGCTGCTGGTAGTATTTGTCAACGCCTTCGTACGGATCAACCCCATTGGCTGGGCACCACTCACGAGTGGCCTGCTGCTGGTGCAGGCGTGGTTTCCGGCATTGGCGGGCACACTGAACGGGCCGGGCTGGTCGCTGTCTGTGGAAGCATTTTTCTACGCCCTGTTCCCCTTTGTGCTGCCACGTTTGTGGCCCCTGTCGAGCCGGGCGCTGGTGGGCTGGCTGGCGGGTAGCTGGCTGGTGGGTACGCTGGGCTACCTGCTGCTGGTCTGGCCCTACGCCGGGAAACCCATCCCCGACGCCTACCACGCCGCCATCAGCTACGGCCCCTACATGCACCTGCCCACGTTTTTGCTGGGCCTCTGCGGCGGACTACTTTACCTGCGCCACGCCCCCAAAACCGGCGACAACCGCCTGGGGCTATACGTGCTGGGTGGCGCACTGCTCCTGCTCTTCGGTATTGCCCACATGCGGCCGGTGATGCAGTATGCCCCTACTACCTTGCTGGCACCGCTGTTTCTTGCCATCATTGTGGGCGTGGCCCTGCTGAACCGGGGGTGGCTCTACAACCTGCTCGTGCAGCCCCGCATGATCTACCTCGGCGAAATCAGCTACGGTATTTACATCCTGCAACAGCCCGTGGTGGCCCTGTTGCAGGAGCTGGACCCCCTCCACATGGGCGATACCCTGAGCCGCGACCTCGTCACTTTCGGCGGACTCTTTGTCATCTCTGCCCTCGGCTTCCACCTCATCGAAATGCCCGCCAAGTCCCTCATCCGCCGCTGGATGCCCGCCCGGCAGCGGTGATGGATTCATCGGCCTCACCGCATGTCCCTGGGTATACGGGTACCTGTTTCGTGAGATGCCTTTCCGCGAATCGAACCGATACAGGGTTTATCCTAACCAAAGAAATAAGCAGGCCTGACCACCGTTGCGGTATTCATCAATGTCCCAGATGCACACAACGAGTGAAATAACTAACACTTTGTGTACCATTGAGTTGCAAAAAATAGTGGCGTTTTGTACTCTTACAGTATCATTGAGTGGTCTACCAAGCGAACGTTCAAGAGGGGGGGTAAATGTAGCTCAATGAGCGGCAGTTGCTTCATTATCAATCCACTGTCGTTAATTAAGTTGACGTACTTTAACTTGTTGGGCGGTCGCCTTCCGTGTGCGTCCATTTCCGGGTTGCGGCTGACAAGCAGCGTGTCTCGAAGGGTAGCGGTGGTCCGGTAGGGTAGTTGCGGCTTACAAGCCAAACGCCAGAGCTAGGCAAGTTGGGGCTTCAAATTCTCGGTTTCGCGTGACAGTGGGTACGCCCCGGTGAAGTGAGTTTGGGGCTTCCATTTCCGAGGCTCCTGCGACGCAGGACACGCCCCCGGACGGAGGCTTGACACGCCCAACTTTCTTGCAACATGACAGCTATTTTTACACCTTATACGTTACGAATTGAACTGATTTACTAATTTAACGGTATTAATTACACAAATCAATATACAACACAGTGGATGAAAATGGCCCCAATTCTGATTATAGCTTTAGGCGGTATCTTAGGTCTAATTGGGACTGGGATTGCTATATATGGTACGTATAAACACAATTTTAAATCCTCTGAAAGAAATCAGAAAATTGACAATAATGTAACGAAAAATTTAGGTTTAACAGAGGTGATAGATACTACCTTGAACGACACGAGAGTAATCAGTCTTGATACAAAAAGTAGTGTAAAAGAATTGAAAACACAAAATACCGAACTAATAAAAAAAATAAATGATCAAAAAGAGACCATTGATAATTTAAGGAGAGAGAATACTGATTTGTACACCAAATTATCGAACGAATCGCTAAAAATATACAACAATATAAACGGTGGTAACAGCTTTTGCCGTGCTAGTTGGGACATGAGAAATTATGGTGAAGCTGTCATCTCCATATTAATTAATGGTGAAGATCCGCTGTATGATGTACATCTCACTCTGACCAACTGCGAGGCATATAAAGAAGGATGTAAGAAGTATTCGGTTACTAGTGAATTTGAAAAAATTAGAGCGGAGTCAATGAGAGAATTTAATATTGGTAATTTGAATCCAGGAATGGCAACTCAGATCGCAGTACTGAATGTACCAATGAGTAAAGAGATCAACTATGTAATGCAATTCTCAGCGAGAAACGGAATATGGTCACAATGTTATAAAATAATTAGATTAGATAAACCTGACAAATACATGAGGATCATTAATACCGCAACAAGAGTTGCTAAATCATCGTATAAAAATAATGAGTGGAATGAGGTACTTCTTTTTGAGGACATAGGTGATGAAGTAAAAGCTAAATACGGAGATAAAATTGATTGGAACTGGTAGCCACATTTAAATGCTTTTTTGTGCAGTTATGCGGGGTTGTTTGCCGGGTTGCGGGCGACAGGGGGTACGCCTGCGGAGCCAAGTTGAGGGCATCCCAACCCTACATGGGCGTAAAGGCTCGCTTCGCTCACCATCGCCCCATGTGGGCGTTGGGTGAACTCAGCAAGTAGGTGGCGTTGGCGCGTTACAGTTGACAGGGTAACGAATTGAAAACTGATTGTTTTTATTTTACTGATACTAACAAAGGGTCTCAGCATGTTCTTACTCTAATAAATATGCACCTCAACACTACGTTTATTGTCCTCTGCTTTATAGTTCTAACCAGTTGCAAAAAAGAGGTTGATACCAGTCCCCAAGGTGGATCGAAGACCCCTTTGCTTTATCCGAAGACAATTCATTTTCTGGTCGCACCGCAAGGCCGACAGTATGCAGACATAACACACACACTTGAGTACAACAATAAAAACAAATTGACTCGGATCGTGGAAACGGATGCCGCGAGCTATTCAGGTCGAAGGGTTACCAAGATCGTCAAGTTCACTTATGACGCATCGGACAAACTGACGACTATCAGAACGTATGGGCAGCCTTTTTTTATCCGAGACTATATGGATTATGATACGCTAGCACCTTCGTTCATCACGCGCATTACCTACGCGGGTAACAGAGCAACTATATTTCGTTCAGATAGCACTTTTTATTCAGGTAAAACCGATGCCCAATACACCAAAGTCTGGGTAGGGAACTTCCGAAGCTATATCCAGTACGGGGTGAACAGTACCATTGTGAGTACGTCTTTCGACCAAGGGGGGGGGAGTTGCTACCCAGTCTTATGTGCTATCGAGCAGTGGACAAATCAAAGGTATCGATATAGTAACACCATCTCAGCTGATCAATGTACAGGTGGATGCCACCTACTCAACAGCTTTCCCGCCGTTTATGAACGTACCTGAATTACGACTGTATAGTTTGCTGCTAGGCGAATCGGTCTACGAGTTTTTTTACATGGACATGATCATGCAGAATGCCAATTGTCTGGAATCGGCAAAGCTCGTCTACAGTCAAAACACCGCATTTGCACCCACCAACATTTCGTATTCGTATGTGCTTAATCCGCAGAACTTCCCTGTCGAGGTCACCAGTAAGTCTGACAACTCCAATTCATCGTTTCTTGGAAAAAGATCGAGCACCCACTATACCATTTCATATGTTACCCGCTAACCTGCCTTGCAGGTTCCAGCAACCCCTCTGCTCTATCTGCTTGCCTCACTGGTTCAATACCGATCCACTTTTACCCCAGGTTAGCGTTGTCGGGTTCACTTACCTGTGACAGGAATCACGCGATTAGGCCCACGCGGCAGCCTAACAGGCAAAGGGTGAAAAGGTCAAGGGCACGTACCTGCGCTTGGCTTATCTTGTGGCCATCAGCCCTTTGGGGTGTTGGAAGAATAGGCCTCCGCACGAATAAGCCAACTACATTTTGTACTACGCTATTATTGGTGTCGAGGTCGCATGAAAAAGAGTAATTTGACCGGCCAAACTTAGCCGAGAATATTGATCTTTGGCGCTATCATATATATACTGATACCAATGGAATCTATTTTCAGATTGACACTTGGCTTGGCGAGCGTTATCAACCTCCTACCAGCGGCGCTCCTGTTTTTGCCTCAGAACATCGCAAAATCCTATGGCATTGCTGTGCCTGATGGCAACTATGAGCTACTGCTTCGCCATCGGGCTGTGCTGTTTGGCCTGGTGGGTGGCTTACTGTTATATTCGGCCTTCACCAGAAAGTACTATACCGTCTCAGTAGTGATGGGACTAGTCAGTATGATCTCATTTGTGGCATTGTACTATTTGATTGATAAGCCAATCAATGCCGAGCTGAAACGAGTCATGATCATAGATATCCTGGCTATTGTTGCTCTCCTGATCGGGCTTGGTCTTTACTGGTTCTCTCGCTAACAGGTTGATGGCCTCCGCCCCTACAGCCTTATTATATGGGCAAATTCATAGATTTTATCTATGCGCATATAAGAACAATAGATAAAAACTATAGAGACCTTTGGCCTACATTTGGCTCGTCAACCAATAAAACTCTACCATAATGGGACCTAACGGAACTCAGGAAACACACGATCCATCGGTGTGGGATGTTAACGACGAAAGCAAAGTCAACACCGTGGGCAAGTGCCCCTTTACGAGTGGAGCACTCAATAAAAGTGCGGGCGGCGGCACCAGAAACCGCGACTGGTGGCCCAACCAACTGAAACTGAACATCCTGCGTCAGCATTCATCGCAATCTGACCCCATGGGCGAGACCTTCAACTACGCCGAGGAATTCAAAACGCTCGATCTGGCAGCGGTGAAGCAGGACATCATCGACCTGATGACCAAGTCGCAGGAGTGGTGGCCCGCCGACTACGGCCACTATGGTCCTTTCTTTATCCGGATGGCCTGGCACAGTGCCGGTACCTACCGCATCGGCGACGGGCGGGGTGGTGCGGGTGCAGGTACGCTTCGCTTTGCACCCCTCAACAGCTGGCCCGATAATACCAACCTTGACAAAGCCCGCCTGCTGCTGTGGCCTCTTAAACAGAAATATGGCCGCAAGCTCTCCTGGGCCGATTTGATGGTGCTCACCGGCAACTGCGCCCTGGAGTCGATGGGCCTCAAGCCGTTTGGTTTTGGTGGTGGCCGGGAAGATGTCTGGGAGCCGGAAGAAGATGTGTACTGGGGTTCGGAAACCGAATGGCTGGGCGACAACATCCGGTATGCGGGCAGCAACGGGCAGCGTAAACTGGAGCAACCCCTCGGTGCCGCTAACATGGGCCTGATCTACGTGAACCCGGAAGGCCCTGCGGGCAACCCCGATCCGCTAGCGTCGGCGCATGATATTCGCGAAACGTTTGGTCGGATGGCCATGAACGACGAAGAAACCGTGGCCCTCATTGCGGGTGGACACACCTTTGGTAAAACCCACGGTGCCGCCGACCCCGGCAAGCACGTTGGCTCTGAACCCGCCGGTGCTACTATTGAAGAGATGGGCCTGGGCTGGAAAAACTCGTTTGGCACGGGACATGGCGCGCACACGATCACCAGCGGCCTGGAAGTAACCTGGACCAAAACGCCCACCCAGTGGAGCAATGACTACTTCGATCACCTTTTCGGCTTCGAGTGGGAACTGACCAAAAGTCCGGGTGGGGCGCATCAGTGGCAACCCGTGGGCGGTGCTGGTGCAGGTACCGTGCCTGACGCGCACGACCCCTCGGTACGTCACGCACCCATGATGCTGACCACCGACCTGGCGCTTCGTGCCGACCCGGCCTACGCGAAAATCTCGAAACGGTTCCACGAAAACCCCGATCAGTTTGCCGACGCCTTTGCGCGTGCCTGGTTTAAGCTCACGCACCGCGACATGGGTCCCATAGAGCGCTACCTCGGCCCCGACGTGCCCACCGAAGAGCTGATCTGGCAAGACCCCGTGCCCGCCGTTAACCACAAACTGGTTGACGATCAAGGCATTGCTTCATTGAAAGAAAAGCTGCTGGCGGCGGGGCTGTCAGTGTCGCAACTGGTGTCTACGGCCTGGGCCTCGGCATCTACGTTCCGTAATTCAGACAAGCGCGGTGGTGCCAATGGTGCCCGCATCAGGCTGGCACCGCAGAAAGACTGGGCCGTTAACAACCCCGCCGAACTGACCAACGTGCTAAAAACGCTGGAAGGCATTCAGCAGGAATTTAACAGTACGCAGACCGACGGCACGCAGATTTCACTGGCCGACCTGATCGTGTTGGGTGGTTGCGCAGGCGTGGAGCAGGCGGCCAAAAATGCCGGTCATGACGTAATGGTACCCTTCACACCGGGCCGCACTGATGCCTCGCAGGACCAAACCGACGTGCGGTCGTTTGATGCCATGGAGCCGGCGGCCGATGGGTTCCGTAACTACGTTGACGCCAAACACAAGACGGCGGCAGAAGACATGCTGATCGACAAGGCGCAGCTGCTGTCGCTCACTATTCCGCAACTGACGGTGCTGGTGGGCGGTATGCGTGTGCTCAACACCAACTTCGACCATTCGAAACACGGTGTGTTTACGCAACGTCCCGAAGTCCTCACCAACGATTATTTCGTCAACCTGCTCGACCTGGGTACCACCTGGCGCGCCACGTCCGACGCGCAGACCGTGTTTGTGGGTAGTGACCGCAAAACGGGCGAACCCAAATGGACCGGTACCCGCGTAGACCTGATCTTCGGCTCGAACTCGGAACTCCGCGCCGTGGCCGAGGTGTACGGGTGCAGCGACTCGCAGGAGAAATTTGTGCACGACTTTGTGGCTGCCTGGACCAAAGTAATGAATCTGGGCCGCTACGACCTGGCCTGAGTAGAGCGGCATTTCTGACTTTAATGCGAAAAGGTGGCCTGGAAACGGGCCACCTTTTTTGCGTTTGGATGCGCCAATGGCGATTCGCTATTTTGCCTGTCAGCTGCTCAGCTTTAACTAGGTTGACAGCAACGATTGAGTCATTTAAAAACAAATAGGCATGGCAACAGTAATTGCAGTAAGTAGTAGCCCGAGTCACACGATGTCGAAGCCGAACCAGGACAGCATTTTTCTGGAGGCAGGTTTAGGCGTTCGGGGTGACGCTCATAATGGCACAACCGTTAAACACCGCTCACGGGTAGCGCAGGATCCAACCCAGCCCAATCTAAGGCAAGTTCATTTAGTGCATGCCGAATTGCTGGATGAACTAGCTGGCAAAGGGTTCACCATTCGTCCCGGTCAGATTGGCGAAAACTTGACCACACGCGGCATCGATTTATTGGCCTTACCCAAACATACGTGTCTAACCATAGGCACATCAGCCAAAGTGCAGATTACGGGCTTGCGGAACCCCTGCGCACAACTAGATGGCATTCAGCCTGGGTTGATGAAAGCAGTGTTGGATCACGACACCAATGGCGAACTAGTGCGTAAAGCAGGTGTCATGGGCATTGTGCTGGCGAGTGGTCTGATCAAACCCGGCGACTCAATCACAATTGACTTCCCAGACGAACTTTTCGAAAAACTTCAACGGGTGTAAGCTAATGTAGTTACAGCCCCGCGAAGCCCTAAACCAGCCAGAAGTAAGTGCGGCCTACAATGTGCTTTTTCGTCAACAACACGCTGTCGTTCTGTTGATTGTCAATGTACTAACTTGCCTCAACGTATGGTTAAGTCAGCCTATACCGTCTACCTGCTTAGTCTTGTGCTGGGCCTGACCACAAGCCTGCGAACCCCCATCGACGATGGCCCCTCGCCCGCCCGGACACCCGCCCAGGAACAGGCCACGTTTCAGCTTGAACCCGGCCTGACCATTCAACTCGTGGCCGCCGAACCTATGGTGCAGGACCCCGTGGCGATGACCTTCGACGCCGACGGGCGGCTGTGGGTAGTGGAAATGCGGGGGTTCATGCCCACCATCGACGGCGAGGGTGAAAACAAACCCGTGGGCCGGGTGTCGGTGCTGGAAGACACCAACGCCGATGGGCAAATGGACCGCAGCACGGTTTATCTCGACAGCCTGATTATGCCCCGCGCCCTGGCCCTGGTGCCCGGTGGGGTTCTGATAGCCGAAAACGGCGCACTCTGGCTCACCCAGGACCAAAACGGCGACCTGAAAGCCGACCGCAACGGCGGATCGGCCAAGACCCTGATCGACAAAGATTACGCCGGGAGCGCGCTGCCCGAACACGCCGGGAATGGCCTCTGGCGCAGCCTCGACAACCATTATTACAACGCCAAATCGCGCTTTCGCTACCAGCTTGTAAACGGCTACTGGCAGCGTGACAGCACCGAATTTCGGGGGCAGTGGGGCCTGAGCCACGACGACAAGGGACGGCTGTTTTACAACTACAACTGGTCGCAACTCCACGCCGACCTGGTGCCGCCCAACTACCTGAACCGCAACAAGCACCACACCGCTACCACGGGCATCGATCAGGGGCTGACCATAGACCGGCAGGTGTACCCCATCCGGCCCAACCCCGCCGTGAACCGGGGCTATATTCCCGGTACGCTGGATACGGCCGGTCGGCTGCTGGAATTTACTGCTGCCTGTTCGCCCTTTGTGTACCGGGGCACGGCCCTGCCAGCGGCCTACGCGGGCAACGTGTTTGTGTGCGAACCAGCCGGAAATCTCGTCAAACGCAACGTACTGGCCGAAAATGGGCCACTCGTCGCGGCGCAGGATCCCCATCCGGGCCGGGAGTTTCTGGCTTCGACCGACGAGCGGTTCCGGCCCGTGAGCCTGACCGAAGGACCCGACGGGGCGCTCTACATTGCCGACATCTACCGGGGACTGATTCAGCACGGGGCCTACATCACACCCTACCTGAAAGAACAGACACTGGCCCGAAAACTGGTGCAGCCCACCAACCGGGGCCGAATCTGGCGGGTGGTTCCGCAGGGCTGGAAAGCCCCGAAAAAGCCCAAACTTACAACGGCTTCGCAGTCCGAGTTAGTGGGCTATCTGGCTAGCCCGGATGGCTGGTACCGCGACATGGCGCAGGGCTTGCTCATTGACAGAAACGACAAAACCGCTGGCCCCGCACTGACCGTATTGGCACAAACGGGCATCCAGCCACTGGCCCGGTTCCACGCGCTCTGGACCCTGAATGGCCTGAACCTGAATCGGCCCGACGTGCTGCTCCGGCTAGCCGCCGACCCCGACCCGCTGGTGCAAACCACGGCAATCCGGCTGTTGGAGCCATTTGCGCAGACAGATCAGTCTGTTCGGGTAAAACTGGGGCAGATGCTCACCAAACAGGCCCCCAACGCCACCGCCGAACATGCCCTGCAACTGGCTCTCTCCGCGCAGGTGCTTGACGCCAACGTGGCCCAACCCCTGCTGATGACCCTGGCCCGGCGGTATGGCGCCTCGCCGTTGATGCGCGATGCGGTAATGAGCAGCCTTCAGAACCAGGAATATGCCCTGCTGCAACGGATCCTGGCCGCACCCGACTGGCAAACTAAAACGCCAGCAAGCGAAATTTTCGTGGAAATGCTCACCACGGCTATTGTCAGAAAACACCAGCCCGACGAGCTAACGGCCCTGCTTACCCGCCTCGATAACAACAGCGGTACGTTAACCTGGCAACAGCGGGCGGTAGTGGCTGGCTTGGCCACCGGGGCCAGCATGGGCAAATTTGCACCTGTGCTGCTAACCACCAGCCCACGTATACTGACCCAGCCAGGCCTAATCGAGCCGTCGCGGCGGGCGGCGGTGGCGGGGTTGTTTACCTGGCCAGGCCACGCCGCCGATCAGCAGGTGATGGCCAAGGCTAATTCGCTGGGTGCCGACGACCAGAAACTCTTTGCTACCGGTCGGCAACTGTACCTCAGCACCTGCTCTGGCTGCCACGGCACCGATGGCCGGGGTATGGCCAGGTTTGCGCCGCCGCTCATTGGCTCTGACTGGGTCCTCGGCGACGGTAAACGACTGGCCCTCATTCTCTTACACGGCATGGAAGGCCCCGTGGATGTGGCTGGCAAGGTGTACAATTCACCCGATATTCTGCCCGTGATGCCTGCCCACTCTACCCTCGACGATGCCGCTATCACCGCTATTCTGACCTACATCCGCAATGAGTGGGGCAACCAGGCAGGACCCATCGGCAAGCGCGTTGTAGGCACCACCCGCGTCACCTCCCAAGGCCGAATAGTGCCCTGGACCGCCAATGAATTGAATAAGTATGTGAAGTGATTTACGATGTACGAATTACGAATTACGATTTATTGCTGTCGCACTCTTTTGCTGTAGAGCAAACCCATGCGACAGCAATAAATCGTAATTCGTAATTCGTACATCGTAAATCACTTTTATCTCCATTTCCATATGAATCGACGCAACTTTATACAACGTTCGGGTGCCGGGGTACTGATGCTGGCCTTGCCCGACTTGCCTCGTTTGCCTCAGTTGGCGGTGGGTGTGCCCATGGGCGTAGTGGTGCATTCGTACTGGGCACGCTGGAATTCAAAAGTGGTCAGTACGGCCTACCCGGCTTTCACCAACGCGCTGGAGTTGCTCGACCATTGCCATCAGATTGGGGCGGGTGGGGTGCAGGTGGTGGTCAACGGCTGGTCGGATGCGTTTGCCCGCAGTGTACGCGACCGGCGCGAAAAGCTGGGCATGTACCTCGAAGGCTCCATCAGCGTACCTAAAAAAGCCGACGACGTAGCCGCGTTTGAGCGGGACGTGATCCGGGCTAAAGAAGCCGGGGCACAGATTCTGCGGACAGTCTGCTCGTCGGGGCGGCGATACGAAATTTTGCATTCGCCAGAGGCGTTTGTGGCCATGAGACAGGCCGCCCTGACGTCGCTGCAACTGGCCGAACCCGTATTGCGGAAGCACGGGGTCAGGCTGGCGGTGGAAAACCACAAAGACTGGCGGGCACCGGAACTAGTGGCCATACTGAAACAACTCGACAGTGAATGGATTGGCGTCACGCTCGACTTCGGCAACAGCATGGCCCTGCTTGAGGACCCCATGACGGTGGTGCAGACCCTGGCCCCGTACGTGTTTAGCACCCACGTGAAAGATATGGCCGTGGAAGACTACGCCGACGGGTTTCTGCTGTCGGAAGTGCCGCTGGGCGAGGGCCTGCTCGACCTGCCGAAAATGGCGGCGGTTTGCAAACAGCACAACCCGGCGGTGACGTTCAGCCTGGAAATGATCACCCGCGACCCGCTGGAGGTTCCCTGCCTGACTCCCGACTACTGGGCTACCTTCGGCGATTTGCCCGCCACCGAACTGGCCTGGATGCTGCATACCGCCAGGCAGCATAAACCCGCCCCGCCCCTACCCCGAACCACGCCCCTAAGCCCCGAAAACCGGCTGGCGCTGGAGGAGAAAAACATCGTGTCGTGCTTAGCCTACAGCCGGGGGCGACTTGAAAAATGAGTTTGTGGTTTCTATTTACAAGATGAACTGTTCGTGCCGTAGGTACGCGACTACCCCGCCGCCTATGTTGTGGCGTACCTACGGCACGCTATGTTCTCGCGGGAGCACTTCCTCTGCTACAAACATGTCGTACCTACGGCACGAATAGCCCCGGCGTAACAACTGAAAACAGAAAACTTTTTTTATGTCTGACCAACCTTTACCTGGTATTAAGCAATTTGATTTGAGCGGGCGGGCCGCCATCATCACGGGCGGTTCCAAAGGGCTGGGCCTGGCCATGGCGGCGGGGTTGGCCTCGGCGGGTGCCCGCGTCATGCTGGTGAACCGCAATGCTGAGGAAGGTGCTCAGGCTGCAACCGAACTGGGCCGCACCTATGGCGTAGAGGCTCTTTCATTTGCCGCCGACATCACTGATCAGGCCCAGACCGAAGCCATGGCGCAGGCCGCAATGGACGCATTCGGGCAGATCGACATCCTTATCAACAGTGCCGGCATCAACATCCGGGGGGCCATTGACGCCGTTTCGCCCGCCGATTTCACCAGCGTTATGAACGTAAACGTAAACGGCACCTGGCTATGTTGCCGGGCCGTGACGCCGTTTATGAAAAAGGCAAACGGGGGCAAGATCATCAACATGGCCAGCACCCTGGGCGTGGTGGGCCTGGCCAACCGAACGCCCTATACAGCCAGCAAAGGGGCCGTAGTGCAGTTGACCCGCGCCCTTGGGCTGGAACTGGCTCCGTTCCACATCAACGTTAACGCCATTTGCCCCGGCCCATTTTTGACCGAAATGAACCTGCCCATTGCCCATACCGAGGAGTCGAAACAATTTATTGTGGGGGCCACCGCGCTGGGCCGCTGGGGCGAACTGCACGAAATTCAGGGGGCCGCCATCTTTCTCGCCAGCGACGCCGCCAGCTTCATGGTAGGCTCACTACTCACCGTAGACGGAGGCTGGACAGCAAGGTAGAAAATGGTTTGTAGTTAGTGGTTGCTTCGCGCTTGTGGCCCTTCGACAAGCTCGAAGCAACCACTAACTACAAACCACCAACCACAAAACTCCCCCCTATGAAACCTACCCGCGTTCGGTATGGCATGTTGTTTCTGGTGTTCGTCAACGTGGTGATCAACTACCTTGACCGGGCTAACCTGTCGGTGGCGGCCACCACGATGAGCGGCGATTTGCAGCTGTCGCCGGCGCAATTGGGGTGGGTGTTTTCGGCCTTTGGCTGGTCCTATGCGCTGCTCCAGATTCCGGGTGGTCTCATCGCCGACCGGTTCAGTCCCCGTATACTCTACGCATTTTGCCTCGTCACCTGGTCACTCGTTACGGTAGGTCAGGGTTTTGTGCGGGGGTTTACGGCCTTGTTTGGGTTGCGGCTGGCTACTGGTGCATTCGAGGCACCCTCCTACCCCATGAATAACCGGATTGTTACGAGCTGGTTTCCCGACAATGAACGCGCTTCGGCCATTGCGCTCTACGTATCGGGGCAGTTCATTGGCCTGGCGTTTCTGACACCCGTGCTGACTATGATTCAGGTCAATGCGGGCTGGAAAGGACTGTTTATTGCCACGGGCGGCATTGGCGTAGTGTGGGGCGTGCTTTGGTATCTGCTCTACCGCGATCCCCTCGATCACTCCACGGTGAATGCCGCCGAGCTGGCTCACATCGAGTCGGGAGGGGGTTTGTTTCGAAAGAAAGAGCCGCAACCGGGGCAGACGTCGATGCGGCCGGGCCACGCTTGGCAGTGGGCCAACGTGAAGCAGGTATTTGCCAGCCGGACACTATGGGGCGTGTTTATCGGGCAGTTTGCCGTCAACGGGAGTCTGTGGTTTTTTCTGACCTGGTTTCCTACCTACCTGGTCAAGTACCGGGGTCTCGATTTTATCAAATCGGGCTATCTGGCTTCGGTGCCTTTTCTGGCTGCCTGCGCCGGACTGCTGCTGTCGGGCTTTATTTCTGACCGGCTAGTGCGGCAGGGAACGTCGGTGGAGGTGGCCCGGAAAACGCCCATTATTTCGGGACTACTGCTGTCGATGAGCATTATCGGGGCCAACTACACCAACGACACGACGCTCATTATTTTCTTTTTGGCGCTGGCCTTTTTCGGATCGGGCATGGCCCTCATCTCGTGGGTGTTCGTGTCTATACTATCGCCAAAAAACCTGATCGGCCTCACGGGCGGCGTGTTCAACTTCATGGGCAATCTGGCCTCTATCGTGGTCCCCATCGTAATTGGCTACCTGGCCAAAGACGGCGATTTCAAACCTGCTCTGGTGTTTATAGGGGTCTTGGGTTTGCTGGGTGCGTCGTCGTATATTCTCTTGGTAGGGAAAATCAGAAGACAGTAAACAGAAGACTACCTTCCAACGATTACTTCACCGAAAACTGGTACACTGTTGTGCTTTTGAAAACCTGCCCCGGGCGGAGCGTGGTGGTGGGGAAGGTGGGTTGATTGGGTGAATCGGGGAAGTGCTGCGTTTCCAGGCAGATACCAAAACGGCGGGTATACGGCACGCCTTCCGGCCCGCGCTGACTGCCGTTGAGGTGGTTGGCAGTGTAGATCTGCACAGCCGGTTCGGTGGTGTACATCGTGAGCACTCGGCCGCTTGGTGGGTCGTAGACAGTGGCCCCCAGCTTCAGTTTCGGCGACTTGTCGGTGAACACCCAGCAGTGGTCATAGCCGTATCCATAGCTGATCTGTACGTCGGTGGTGTCGTTGATGCGGGTGCCAATGGGCGTGGGTTTGGTGAAGTCGAAGGGGGTGCCTGCCACGGGCCTTAGCTCGCCGGTTGGGATCTGGGCTTTGGTGGTGGGCAGAAACCGGTCGGCGCTGATCATCAGTTCCTTGTTCAGCACGTCGCGCTGCTGACCGCTTAGGTTGAAATACGTGTGATTCGTCAGGTTTATCACGGTCGATTTATTTGTAGTGGCCTGATAATCAATGCGCAGTGCGTTGTTTTTCTGTAAGATGTACGTCACCGTCACGGCCAGCGTACCAGGGTAGCCTTCCTCGCCATCGGGCGAGGTGTAGCGCAACGTCAGGGCCGGTTCGGGGCCGTTGGTGGGGGTAGCAGCCCACAGTTTCTGGTTAAACCCGACCTTTCCACCGTGAATATGGTTGCCACCATTGTTAATGGCCAGGGTATAGTCGGTGCCGTCGAGCGTGAATTTGCCCCCCGCAATCCGGTTCCCAAACCGACCAATAATTGGCCCTAGGCTAGACGGGGCTTTGAGGTAATCGGCCAAGGAGGACAGCCCCAGCACCACGTTTGCCTGTTTGCCGGTGCGGTCGGGTGCGGTGAGGGCTACCAGGAAGCCGCCGTAATTGGTAATCTTCGCTTCCATTCCCGCCGCGTTGCGCAACGTGAAGAGGTGGGCTTCGCGGCCATCGGGCAGCGTACCAAAAAGGGCCTGCTCAATGCCGGCCTTCGGGCGCACCATGGCCAGCAGTGCCATGACCAGCAGCAGAGAAAAGATGGTATGTTTCATAGCAGGTAAGTTAGCAAATCCCTTCCCTACATCCTGCAAAGAGTATCTGGCAGGGCTACAAGTGCTTTTTATTGAAAGCTACTAGCCCACTACTCGTCGGCGTTTCCAAACCCTTTCTCGCTATGCATTCGTTCAACATCAACCGTCGCCGTTTCATGCAGGGAGCCTCGGCAACGCTCGCTCTTTCGGCCCTGGGTGCTCACGGGATGGACCTTGTCAACCCACCAACGCCGTATCGGGTGGGCCTTATCGGCACGGGCTGGTATGGCAAAAGCGATCTCTTCCGGCTCATTCAGGTGGCCCCCGTGGAGGTGGTTGCCCTTTGCGACGTTGACAAGAATATGCTGGCCGACGCGGCTAAGCTGGTCAGCCAACGCCAAAAATCGGGCAAGACACCGCTGCTCTACGGCGACTATCGCAAGATGCTGGCCGACAACAAGTTAGACATTGTGCTCATTGGCACGCCCGACCACTGGCACGCCCTGCAAACCATCGACGCCATCAAGTCGGGAGCCAACGTCTATGTGCAGAAGCCCATCAGCGTCGACGTGATGGAGGGCGAAGCGATGGTGGCGGCGGCGCGCAAATACAACAAAGTGGTACAGGTGGGAACGCAGCGCAAGAGCACGCCCCACCTCATCGACGCCAAAAAGAATATCGTAGAAGCGGGTCTGCTGGGCAAGATCCACCACGTTGAAATGTGCTGCTACTACTCTATGCGGGCTAATGGCAACCCCGCTGTGCAGCCCGTGCCCGACTTCCTAGACTACGAGATGTGGACTGGCCCCGCTCCCCTGCGTCCCTACGACGGCATCCCACACGTGCGCTGGTGGCGGACTTTCAACGAATACGGCAACGGCATCATCGGCGATATGTGCGTTCATATGCTCGACACCGTTCGCTGGATGCTGAAGCTGGGCTGGCCTAAGCGCGTCAGCTCAACGGGAGGCATTTATGTGCAAAAAGATGGCAAATCGAACATCTCAGATACCCAGTCGGCGCTGTTTGAATACGACGACCTCAACTGCGTCTGGCAACACCGGTCGTGGGGTACGCCCAACAACCCCGACTACCCCTGGTCGTTTACGATTTATGGCGACAAAGGCACGCTTTGGGGCAGCACTATGCAGTGCGATTTTGTCCCCCTTGGCGACACCGGGCCTACCAAAGGGGCCAAAATCCACAAAGATGTGGTCTACGAAAAAGAGAAGTATCCCGAAGACCTCACCGAACCTACCAACCCCAAAATAGAACTGAACGCCGCCCCCGCCACCCGGCTCCACATGCTCAATTTCCTGGGGGCCATCGAAAACGGCGGTCGGCCCGTGGCCGATATCGAAGAGGGGCACATTTCTACGGCCAGCTGCATTTTGGCCAACCTGTCGATGAAACTGGGGCGTCCGCTGATTTATGACCCCATCAAACGCGAAGTGGTAGGCGACCGCGAAGCCACCGCCCTGCTGGAACGCCCCTACCGCACCCCCTGGAAACACCCTCATCCTGGTCGGGTTTAGGGGTTTGTAGTTGGCTGACGCAAGTGGCTTCGCGCCACTTGCGTCAGCCAACTACAAACCCCTAAACCCTAAATACCCCTAATTACAGTACGACGCAATCACCTTGTAAGCGGGGTTGTAGCCTAGTTCGCCGGCCTTAGAGAGGTCGAGGCAGCCGCTGTTTTCGTCGCCGAGGCTGTTTTTTAGGATGCCCCGAATATAATAGGCTTCGGCGTAGCGTGGGTTCAGCTTGATAGTACTGTTACAGTCCAGGATAGCCGTGCGCTGATCGCCCTGCGCCGAGTGGATAAGGCCCCGCGTAAAATACGCGTCGGCATAGGTCGGGTTTAACTCAATGGCTTTGTTGAGGTCGGCAATGGCCGTGCGCCCGTCGCCCTGCCTGGCGCGGGTGTTACCCCGGCCGAAATATGCTTCGGCGCGTTCGTTGCCCAACTTGCTCATGGGGCTACGTTCTTTCACGGCATTGCGGAGCTCATCGAGCGCCTCGCGGCTAAGGCGACCCGTATAAGCCTGCTTCGCGTCTTTATCCATGCTTACATTACCCAGTTCAATGGCCTGATTAAAGTCCTGGATAGCGCCTTTCTCGTCGGCTAGTTTACTGCGGCAAAGGCCCCGGCCGTAATAAGCCGGGTAATACGTAGCCAGGAGTCTGATGGTCTGGTCGAAATCGGGCATGGCTCCTCTGTAATCCTCTAGTTTGCTCTTAGCCAGCCCCCGGTAATAATACGATTCGCCGTCGCCGGGGTTTAGGTCAATAGCTCGGCTCAGGTCGACAATGGCCCCTTTGTAATCATTCAACGTCACTTTCGAGATGCCTCTGCTGGCAAAGGCCAGGGTCTTTTTAGGAGCCGCGTCAATCACTTTGGTGAAGTCGGGCAGACTTCCTTCGGCATCGTCAAGCCGTTGTTTAATCATGCCCCGCTGGTAATACGAGTCGATATTGGTGGGGTTCAGGCTGATGGCCTTGTCGAAATCGGCTAGCGCGCCACGGTACTGTTCCAGTCGGGTCCGACTGACACCCCGGTCGTGGTAAGCCTGGGCGTTGGCAGGGCTTAGCTCAATGGCCCGTCCGTAGTCGAGCAGGGCACCCCGGTCGTCGTTTTGCCTGCTTTTGCTCACCCCCCGGCTCAGATAGGCCAGGGCGTCTCTGGGGTTCAGGTCAATGGCCCGGTCGTAGTCCAGAATAGCGCCCCGGTGGTCGCTGAGGTTGGCTTTGGTCAGGCCCCGGTTGTAATAAGTCTCGGCCCGGTCAGGGTTCATGGTGATGGCAATGCTGAAGGCCTTCAACGCCCCGGTGAAATCGCCGGAGCGGTTTTTAGATACGCCCTCATCGAAGCTATCGGTGGCATTTGGCTGAGCACCAGCCCACTTTGGTTGACAACAAAAAACGGCCAGCAAGGCCAGTGGTAAAAAAAATTGCTTCATAAGTGATGGGTACAACAAACGGTGGCACGCCCACGCAGCGCATTCAGAATTTCACCACAAATTCCGCACCACCATTTTGCTGATAGCTCAGCTGACCCCGCAATTGTTGCGTCAGGGCGTTCACCAGCCGCATCCCCAGCGACTGTCCCGACCCCATAATCTGCCCGTCGGGAATACCCGGCCCATTATCCCGAACGGTAAGGCGGTTGCGTCCGTCGGCGGCGCGGTCCAGGATAAGCTGGATCTGGCAGTGGTCCATATGCCGAAAAGCGTGTTTGAACGAGTTGGTAATCAGCTCATTAACAATAAGCCCCAACGGCACGGCGGTGTCGAGCGACACGTTGAGGGCCGTCAGGTTCTCTACGCTGATAGCCACGTTTGGCGTAAGGTCGGCGTGGTGACTAGCCACAATGCGGGTCAACTCTTCCAGGTACGCGCACAGATCGACCGTAGTCACATTTTCATTTTTGTACAGCTTCTCGTGCAACATGGCAATGGCCTCCAGGCGTTTTTCGCTGGTACGCAACGCTTCCAGGGCTTTGACATCGGTGATGGTGTTGGTCTGAAGGCGCAGTATGGAGGCAATCACCTGCAACTGATTGCGCATACGGTGATGGCTTTCGCGCAGCAGCATCTTCAGTTCTTCCGACTCCAGGGTAGCCCGTTTGTCTACTTCAGCCAGGTACATCGACGTATCGAAAAAAAGCAGGAAGATGGTAATGAGCGTAGCAAAGCTGAATGAGCAGATCAGCAGGTAAGGAATCGACGTGAACGGTGTGAAGCCTACCCACTTTGCGTAGAAAAACAGACTGGCAGCTACGCCAAACGTAATGACGGCATTGGCAATCAGTTGCTTCCAGACCGTCCAGTGGCGCTGCTGATACCGGCGCGATTTGGGAAACAAGAAGCCCAGTGCAATACCCGGCATGCCTACCCAGAAGAACACAGGTATGCCAAACCCCAGCAAGATCCAGGGTTTATGGGTGTGTTGAAATTCGGCCAGACCAAACGGCTGGAAAACCAGGTTCACAAGCGCAACCAATGCGCCCGCCATACTGGCTTTCAACAGCGCATTACGTACGGTAAAGGGCTGTGGATAAGGCTGGTTAAGTTTACTAACGAACGTGGGATAGAGAGACATAGGTTGCAATACGAGACAACCTATAAATCTAAGTTTATTTTTTCTGATTTAAGCCAACAACTATGCTACCGGTAAGTGATTCGCCGGGACTGAGGATGGTCAGCCCTTCGCCGTTATTAAACGAGTCGACGTTGGCGGTCAGGGGTTCAATGGCAATGCTGTCGCGGCGACCGGGCGTGTAGATTACCAGGTAGGGGAAATCAGCGCTTTGTTCCACCACCAAGCTTACGCTTTCGGCGGGCCAGTGAACTACCGTCTCGGCCCTATTTTTAGCATTAACCCGTTGGGGATCAACAACAAATGGCGTATCGAACGAGACTTCTTTCAGCGATGCCGGGCCACGATGGGCATCAGTAGCGGGGCGCTGCCCGTTGGGAATCATGTGCTGATCGAGGTGGATTTCCGTCTGTACGGGCAAGGTCAGTTCCAGGTCGTCCGTATCGGCATTGTTGAGCGTGAAATAAGGGTGCCAGCCGAACGCCGCCGGGCAACGGCTTTGGCCCGTATTCATGGCCATAAAATCGAGCGCGAGGCCTTGTTCGCTAAGGGTATAAGTGGCCGTTAAAGCAAACGGGAAGGGATAGCCCACCAGATCGCCGGGGTAGTCATACTGCACACTGAGCTGGGCATGGGCGGCTGTGACCTCCTCGCGCACCACGCGAAAGGGTTTGCCGTGTACAAAGCCGTGGAGGGCATTGCTGCGCCGGGTTTCGTTGAGGGGCAGGGCATAGGCCTCGCCCTCGAAGCGGTAAACGCCCTGAAAAACGCGGCTGGGAAACGGGTAGAGCAAGGCGCTGGCGTAGGTCTCGTCGGCCACGAGCGCCTGTGGCGAACTAGCCGTATCAATCACTTTATAGCGTTTCTCGCCCTGCCGGAGCACCAGCTGCCGCAAAATACCCCCAAACGCAGGCAGCACGGTGGCCCATTCGCCCGTGGCGGAGTTGGCTAAGATGTAGTCGATGAAGGGCTGATACCCCTCTATAGGGTCAAGCTGGCGTGTTGTAATCGTATACATACGGATGGTTTTCGGCGTATTCACCTACAGAATCCGCAAAGCACTAGGAAAGTTTAAGGTTTA
>NZ_JAFMYU010000039.1 GCF_017353255.1 Fibrella aquatilis
GCTTCGCTCACAGCCAATTATGGTAGGGCGCGAAGCCATTGTACATTATTCACTGTGCATTGTACATTCTACACTACTCAAAGATACTCATTCCCCGCCGTTGCGGCTGTCGATCTGGCTGCTGCCGCTGCTGTTTTTCGAGAGATTTTTTACCTCATCGAAGCTGGCCCGGCTGGCTCCGGTGGTCGATACGTTGGCGGTTTCTACGCGCATCTGTCTGGCGTTGAGCTTGCTGGCCCCCGACAGGGTGGCCGTCACCTTGTCAGCCTGGCCGCGCAGGATAATTTTTGCCGCCCCGGTCTGGTCGGTCACCAGCGTTTTCACGTTCGTCTTCACCAGCACCTGACTATCGCCCGACAGATCGACCGTGAGCTTGTCCAGCGCGTCGAACTCGGTCATCCGGGCCACCGCCCCGCCCGATAGCCGCAGGGTTTCTACCGTGGGCAGGGTGATAGTGATGCCCATGCGCGGCCCCAGATCGTTACCTCGTTGTTCAATGCGCAGTGTGCCATCTTCGTTGGTATGACTTACGTTGGCCAGTTGCTCCTGACCGTTGCCATCAACTACGGCTTTGAGCTGATTACCCTTCTGGAAACGAACCGCGAAGTTGCCCGAAACAGTCACCGTTGTGGGTGTATTAGCTGGCGAATTTGGACCCAGTTCCAGCGTCTTCGTTTCTGACCCGTCGGTATCTACGTCCACATCGTCAGTACCATTAGCGTCACCCTCGTCGTTCTGGCGTGAACTGGTGTCTTCTTTGTCCAGCGTACGCTCGAAACCAATGCCTACCAGGCCGGTTTCCAGAAACTGCCACCGCTTGTTGGCGATGTTGTCAAACTCCTTGTCATCGAACCGGTTCTGGATGAAGTGTGCCGCATCGTTCGACATACGGAACGCCCGACCGTAGGGGATATAGACGGTCACGTTCAGGCTCTGCCCGCGGAACTTGGCATTGTCGGGCAGGAGGAACTCGCGGCTGAACTTTACCAGTGAATCGGTCACAAGGGGCTTATACTGAACCAGTTGGGCTTGGGTCTGTGCATCGCGGCGGCTGCGTCCACGGGCAGTGGCCACCGTGACCACTTTGATGTCGGTACCGGCATACCCCTGCAAGTCTATGTTAGGCCGGAGACCGTCTTCTTCGTCGGCGTTGTCCATCACAAACGTGGGGGTGCCCGCGGGATTGATCACCTGCGTGTTTTCTACAGTGCCGTTTTTGCTGAATTCCCTGACGGTCTGCGGTATGGTAACGGCCAGCATCACGGCGCAAACTACCCAGGCCCCTAGCAGGCTTAGGCCGGTGCTGCTGCTGATGAGCGCCCTGCGGGTCATCACCAGCAGGCCCGTGAGCGCCAGCCCCAGGCTGGGTATGAAACAAACCCCAAACCCAGCCAGCAGGGTTAGGAAATTGCCATCTTCGTGCAAGAGCGATACCCAGACCGGATCACTGCTTCCGGGGCCAAAGTGAACCCCGTTGAAGATGCCTATGCCAAAGCCCAGGAATACGAGGCAGGTGATCATGAAGCCGATACCCATGCACACCATGATGAGGCCAAACAAGATGCGAAGTACGCTGCCCAGCCCCCTGAGTGTACCGCCCAGCAACCGCCCAATGACCCGAAAAACGGCTGCCAGCGCCCGAAACGGGAACAACAATAGTTGGGTGAAGCCACCCTCAGGGACCGTTTCTGAGATGTTCAGGCTACTTTTCACGCTATGTTCGATATTGCTGAGCGTAATGGGCTGCCCCGCCATTTCCATTTTTTGCGTCAGGGTGCGGGCTTCGGGTGCCACCATCCAGAGAATGATGTAGGCCAGAATACCGAAGCCAAACAGGAATACGCTGGCAACGAGCGCAAACCGCACAACGCCCGCGTCGAGGCCAAAATAAACGGCTAGCCCCGATGCCACCCCGCCCAGCACTTTGTTGTCGGGGTTGCGGTAGAATTTTTTAACGCCTTTTTCTTCTTCCAGCGTGGTTTCGCCCGGTAGGAAAATCCAGAGCAGTATGTAGGCGATGACAGTGACGCCACCCAGCGACCCAAATCGACCGTTGCCATGCATAAACCCATCGCCGATGGCCGGAAAACCGACTACCAGACAAACGATCAGTACCCGCATCCAGACCGGGTCGATTCGGAAATAGTGAGCCAGACCAGCAGCTACCCCGCCCAGTGTTTTGCGGCGCAGGTCGCGGGCCAGTTTGCGGCCATTGTAGCTGTAAGAAGTTCGCGCTTTGCCCGTGGTGGGGTCATACTTGTAGTCGTATTCGTAGCCACGCTGGCTGCTTTGACTACCGCTGGCTGGTTCGTCGTCAAAGGTACCTGCTCCCGTCGCGTTGGGGCGGGGTGGGGTGGTAGGGGCAGCGGTGCCTGTTTTGGCCCGGCTGCCACTGGCCACCAGCATATCGTCATTATCAACGGCTTCAAAGTCGGCTACGGTACCCATCTGGGCAATAAGTCCGTTGACATCGTCGATGGTAACGGCCTGGCGGGCGGGATTTTTTTCGTCGCCTTTGAGGGTCTTGAGGAGCTTTTCGGCAATCCGGTTCTCAATGTCCGTTACAATTTCCTGGCTGTCCTCGTAGGTTGAAAAGTATTGCTGAATAGACGACAGATAGCCCTTGAGCTTCTCGTAGCCATCTTCTTCAATGTGGAATATCACCCCACTGATGTTGATGCTGATAGTCTTTTTCATGATCGTAGGGGAAGATTATTGGTCTTGCTTAGGTTGGGGTACCACAATGTCAATAGAAGAAGCGTCGGCGGGCTTGTCGGTTGAAGGGCCAGCGGCGGGTTCGGGTTTGGGCGCGGGCTGCACCACCACCGACACTTGCGGGGGGGCACTACTTCCTTTGCCGTTTTTGCGGGTGTGGCTCACGATCTGATCAACCGATTCAGACAACTCCTGCCAGGTTTCGTCCAGTGCTTCGAGCGAGTTTTTGCCCAAGTCGGTGAGCACGTAGTACTTACGCGGCGGCCCCGACGTCGACTCCACCCATTTATAGTCGAGCAGACCAGCGTTTTTCAGGCGAGTGAGCAAGGGGTAGAGTGTACCTTCAACCACCATAATCCGGGCCGAAGTCAGCTCATCGAGCATATCGGAGGCGTAAATTTCGCCCCGCGAGATGATGTGTAGGATGCAGAATTCCAGAATGCCCTTGCGCATCTGGACCTGCGCGTTTTCGATATTCATATGCTGTTGGGGATCATAGGCCAAACCGATGCATCAAAAGTAGTATAAGGTACTTTGTGATGCAAGGTACCTAAGCACGAATACAAAAATTTGTATGACGAACGGTGGATACGAAGGATATATGATTTTGGATTGGGGATTGCGGATTTCGGATTGTTGCTTACGCACGGGGTTGCTTCGGCAACAATCCGAAATCCGCAACCGCAGCGGCGGACCGCCCCAATCCAAAATCCTTCCCGTAACTTGTAGCTGTTTTTATGACCACCGTATGCTATCACGTTTATACCTTTTTCTGCTGATACTAGCTGCTTCGAGTTCCTACGCCCAAAAAGCCGTTTATGGCAATGAGTGGATCAACCCGCAGCAGGCCTATTATAAAATCCCTATTGCCCAAAAAGGCCTGTATCGCCTCACCTTCGCCGACTTGCAGAAGGCGGGTCTGCCGCTGACGAGCCTCGACCCCCAGAAACTGCAACTCTTTCACCGGGGCACCGAACAGGCCATTTGGGTAGAAGGCGAGGCCGATGGTAAATTCGACGCCACCGACTACGTGGAATTTCTGGGAAGAGGTAACGACGGTGTGCAGGACTCGACGCTCTACCGCCCCGCCTCGGCGCAGCCCAATGCCTATTACAGTCTCTATTCCGACAGCACGGCTTTCTTCCTGACCACCCGCCTCGACGCACAGGGCGGCAAACGCATGGCCCGCTACACCGACCTCGATGCCGGAACAGGCGCAGCGGCACTACAGCCTGAGCCTTACGTCTGGGCTGAAGAACTGCGGTATTTCAACGATTCGTACCCGGCGGGCAACATCTACCCCATAGGGGCCTGGTATGACAACGGTGCTATTCTCGCGCCCTATGACGTGGGCGAAGGCTGGATGGGCAGCAACATCAAACCAAAAACAAACTACACGCAAGCCATTACCCTAACCAACGTGTTCAGCAGCAGCCTGGTACAGCCCATGCTGATGATGCAGCTTATTGGCCGCACCCCCGTGGCACATACTGTCAACGTGCAGGTTGGCGCGTCTGCCAATCCGCGCAAACTAGCACCAATCCAAAGCCAGAACTACGATCCGTACCTGCTGACCGTGCCGCTCTCAACCACCGACGTGGCCGATGGGGGGCGGGTGGTATGTACGCTGAGTCCGCAGAACGACGACGACGAAGTGTCAATGGCCTATTTGCGGGCTGTGTACCCCCATCAAACCAACATGGCGGGCTACGCCTACCGCGAATTTTGGCTGAACCCGGTGGCGGGGGGGCGGGCCTTGCTGCGGCTCACCAACGTGGCGGCTAATGCCCGCGTGTATGACGTCACCACGCCCGGCCAAACGTCGATACTGTCGGGTACACTGGTGAATGGCACGTTTACGAGCGTGGTACGCGAAGCCGCTACGGCGCGTAAACTACTGATTACCAACGCAATATTACCGGTGTCATCTATCAGGCTAGCGGCGTTTCGGGCCATCAACCCCGCCAAAGCCAGTTTCATTATTATAGCTCACCCTATGGTGCGTACCGCCACCGCCGATTCGCCTGATCCTGTGCTGACCTATGCTGCCTACCGTGCCTCGAAAGCGGGTGGGGCGCATGACACCCTGACGCTCAACATTCATCAGGTATACAATCAGTTTGGCTACGGCGAACGGTCGCCCGTAGCTATCCGGCGCATGGTTGACTACCTGACCAGGAACGGCAATGCCAAACACCTGCTGCTTATTGGCCGGTCGCGCGATCCGCAGGCGGTACGCCGCAACGCCAACGCCGATACCCTCGACATGATCCCGAGCGGCGGCTGGCCGGGGTCTGATCTGGCCATTGTGACGGGCCTGAACGGCAAAGCGCCCTACGCCCCCGCCATTGCCGTGGGTCGGCTGAACGTGACACAGCCCCGGCAGGTTCTGGACTACCTGAACAAAGTGAAAGAGCACGAAGCCGCCCCCGTCACCGCCCCCTGGCGGAAGCAGATGCTGCACCTGAGCGGCGGCAAATCGGCTTATGAACTGAGCCTGTTCCGGGCTTTTGTGGATGAGTTTGGACGAAGCATCACGGCTAAATACGTCTGCGCCACGGTAGAAACGGTCTCGAAACAAACCGACGACCCCACTGAGGTGATATCGGTAGTGGCGCAGGTGAACCGGGGGCTGGGCATCATTTCCATGTTTGGCCACTCCAGCCTCGAACTGTCCGACATCGACATTGGCTACGTGAGCAACGACCGGCTGGGCTACCGCAACAAGGGTCTGTACCCTTTGTTGCTGGCCAACGGCTGCGCGTCGGGCAACTTTTATTATGGCCCCAGAACGTTTGTCACCGACTGGGTGCTGACCCCCGACCGGGGTGCTATTCTGGGTTTGGCCCACACCCATAATGGCTTTGCCAGCGCGCTGAAGGCCTATTCAGATAACCTTTATGCCGTGATGACCGACAGCCTGTACCAGGCCAAAACCTTCGGCGAAATCCAGGTTGAAGCCATTGGCCGGTACGTAGCGGCCAACACGTCGGTGTTTGACAAGGCTGGTGCCGAAGAGATCGCCCTTCAGGGCGACCCTGCCGTGCGGCTGTTTCCGTTTGCCAAACCCGACCTCACGTTTTCCAATAAAGGTGTGGTGGTGAAGGCCGTGAAGGATTCGGTCGTGATCCAGGCGGTATCGCTCAACCTGGGCCGGGGCACGGGTATTCGGCCCGACGTGCGCATCCGCCAATATGCCGCCAACGGCCAACTCCTGCTCGACACCAGACAGCGCGTGAGTGCCGCTGCCTATGCCGATACCCTGCGGGTGAAGCTGAAAATTGCCCGCCTCACCGACACCTACTTCGAGCTGTTTGCCAACCCCGACAGCCGTCTCGACGAAGAGCGGACGGACAATAACAGCCTGCAAATCAAGGCCGACGGACAGGTGGCGAACCTGCCGTTTGACGTGGATAATACCCCCCCCGTGGTGGAGGTATCGTTTGACGGGCGGCGCATTCAGAACGAAGCCTACGTGGCCCCCCAACCCCAGATTCAGGTGCTGGTAGCCGACGAAAACACCAAACTCTTCCGCACCGACCCCGCCGGTCTGGAACTGTATTTGCAACGGCCCTGCGCGAGTCAGCCCTGCCCCTACGACCGGCTGCCCATCTCGTCGGCCACGGCCTCGTGGTCGTCGGTGGGGGGTAAGTTTATGTTGGTTTACCGCCCCGCGCAGCCCCTGCCCGACGGTGCCTATACGCTGGAAGTATACGGCAGCGACCTTAGTGGCAACCGCGCCCAACCCTACGCCATCCGGTTTTTGGTTAAGACCGAATCAACGCTGGCGAATTTGAGCGTATCGCCTAATCCGCTCATTACCAGCACGGTAGTGCGTTATACGCTCACGGGTGCGCAGGTGCCCACCATGCCCGCCACGCTCCGTTTGTTCGACATCACCGGTCGCGAGATTCGGTATTTCAGCCAGCCCGTTTCCATTGGTACCAACGAATTTGTCTGGGATGGCACCGACGGCGGCGGCACCCGCCTGTCCAACGGCGTGTACCTCTACCGTCTCGACATCCCCGGCCAGACCCCGTTCTCCGACAGCACGAAATCGAACCTAACGGGACGCATTTTGCTAACGCGATGAAGGAGGGTTTACTGTTTGCTATCTGGCTGTTGCTGGGGGGGTTAATTGGCGGGTTGAGCTACGTCAATCCCAACCACTTCACCAGCCCCGACTCTACCTACTACCTGGCTTTTGCGGGCTGGCTGGTGGGGCTGGACGGCAACAGGTACGGGCACGTCAGCACGGGTTGGGACGGCACTTTTCCGTTGGGGTATCCGCTGCTGATTGGGCTGCTGGCGCGGGCCACGGGGCTATCGTTGCTGGTGGCATCGAAAGTGCTCAACGTGGGGCTAGTGGGTATTTTCCTGCTCATCTGGCGGCGGCGGCTGGGAGCGCGGCGGGCCGTATGGGTAGGGTCGGTGCTGCTGCTGGGCGGCTTTGTGCGCATCCTTACCTACACATGGTCGGAGTGGGCGTTTCTGATTTTGCTACTGGAATGGGCGTGGTTTATAGGCCACCAGACCACCTTGCCTACCTACGCCACAACCACCCGGCTGCTGGTCCTGACCATGTGCCTTTTTTTGCTCCGCTACGTGGGCGGCTACGTGGTTATCGTCTACGGATTGCACGCCCTGTGGACTTACGCCCGTGGGGCTTACGGACAACCTGGGCGCGACGTGTTTCGACAGCGAATCGGCCCCGACGCGCTGTATGGGCTGGTTTCTGTGGGTTTCATGCTGGGTTATTTCTACCTCAACGCCCTGCTCACACCCTCGGCCTACGGTGGCGAACGCTTCTACGAAACCGCCGAAACCCTGGGCGATAAGCTCCTGCTGATTGCCATTGCCCTGCCCAATGAACTGCTCCTGCTCCGCGACTACATCATTGGCGAACCCAGCAGCCTGGTTTGGCTGGGATTATTCATGCAGCTTGGCCTGGGCATCTGGGGTTGGCGAATTATTTCGGACAAACGGGCCACGCTACCCGGTGAGTTACCTACCGAAAGAGCTATGCTGAACTGGCTGCTGCTGTCGGCGGGGGTATACTTGGCTATTCTGTTCATCATGCGGTTGTTCAGCCCCTTCAACGGCCCCAACGCCCGGCTGATGGCGCCCATCACGCTACCTTTTCTCTGGCTCCTGGCCCAATACATCAGCCGCTGGACCAACGTTATCAGCCGCCGCCAGCTGGGTTTCTGGTGGACCATCTTACTGCTCTGTTCCTGGCTCCAACTGCTTCCCCAAGTCGATCTACTGGGAAAGTTGGGGTTGGGGAGGTGAGTGTTGGCCATTGTGCGTATGTTCAAGCGTATTCGTGCCGTAGGTACGACATGTTTGTAGCCCGTAGGGGTACACGTGCCGGATAACCACAGCGTGCCGTAGGTACGCGACCACCGCGCCTGTGTTGTGGCGTACCTACGGCACGCTGTGGCTACACACGCACAATTTCTCTGCTACAAACATGTTGTACCTACGGCACAAATAGCCCCAATGCCTGCACCATTGATAGCCGTTCACTGTTTCACCTGTCCCAACGCTTTTCCCGTTAGCCGGAGTTGTGCCGTTGAGTCGGCTTGCAAGGTGAACCCGTTGACGAAATCGCTGTACTGATGCAGCCGGGCACTGTCGCGAACGGTGACGTTGGCCTGAGCGATTTGGTTATTGAATTCCTGAAAAGTGAGCTGATTGTGTCC
Organism: Fibrella aquatilis; assembly: GCF_017353255.1. Taxonomy (GTDB): domain Bacteria; phylum Bacteroidota; class Bacteroidia; order Cytophagales; family Spirosomataceae; genus Fibrella; species Fibrella aquatilis. The sequence continues at coordinate 8,421 of NZ_JAFMYU010000039.1, forward strand.
TGACAATGAGGCGATTAAGTTTTTTGTCTGGACATGATTCAGTAGCAGCCGACCACCTAAACCCTGTTGCTGTAGCGTAAGTGTAGGGGTTACAACATCACACAGTTGACAGTACACATTGGTTGTTGACAGCGCTCTAAGTGAAGAGATTTGCACCACGTAGTGCACCCCGTGCCAATTGTCATCCTCGTCGTCAGGCCTGAAATCCCAACCGTTCACAGGGGCCATTTGCATGAACAACGTATCACGTTCTACACGATACGTATACCCGTCCTTACCCGAATGATTCCCTGACGTATCGACTAGGAGTCGGCATGTTTTACCGGGTTCAACCTGCACCATCGCCGACGACGGTCCAGTGATCGCTACCACCGAAAAATTGGGCAATGGCTTCTTTTGCCAACGGGCATAGGGATCTTTCTTGTCGAAGCTATCATATTGATGCCGTAGCGAAATGGCGGCCACGAACATAGCGGCAACCAGGCTTAGTAAGAGGCTGATGAGGAGTTTGGTGCTGGTATTCATGAGGCAGCGGCTAGTTGAAACGTGTTGAATCGGGTTTCTAAATCAGCAATGGTAATGCCCAGCAGGGTCATGGTGCGGAATACGTTGGGCAGTTCTACGTCCAGGAAACGGGCGCGGCGCATGGCGCGTACGCGGTCGGGGGCATCGTCGGCGGCGTAGTAGCCCATGCCGCGTTTGTTATACAAAATGCCCTGTTGCTGGAGGTAGTCAAATGCCCGCATGGCCGTATTAGGGTTTACTTCCAGCGACGAGCCAAGGTCGCGCACCGACGGAATGCGTTCGCCGGGTGGCCAGGCCTGCTGGAGAATCTGCTCGCAGACATAGTCGGCGATTTGCAGGTAGATGGGTTGTTTATCAGAGAATTCCATGTGCTTACCGTTCTAGTTCGTTAAACCGAATCCGGGCAATCACCCACATGGCCATCAGCGTACCACCATAAGCCAGGTAAGTAAGCCAGCCGGGCGGCATCAGGGTTTCGTATCCATTTATGTCATGCACGTTTACGGACAGAAAAGGCAGAGTTGAATTCACCTCATGCCCGCCAAATTGCGACATCATGATCCAGAAATAAAGCAAAACCAGCACCACGGCACATATGATAGCCACGCCTACATTACGGACAAACACGCCGCGCCGAAAGTAGAAACTACCCAGCCAGGCAATGGCCAGCCCCAGGAAGATAGCATAAGCCAGCATCAGCAAGATGCCCTTCTCGTTGTGTGTGGGCGTTGAATAATACAACAGCGTAGGTACGTACCGTTCGGTTTGGCTGGCGGGCAAGCGGCTATTGGCAATGCTAAATATAAGGGACTCATAACCCCAGAAAACTATTGAAAACAAGACCACGGCCATCACCGAATACAGCACACCCAGCCAGAATTTCTCGCCCCGCGATGCCGGAATCATCAGGTACGATATGGCCGACTCCTGCCGATAAAGCGCACTATATACGTCGCTGCCTATACTGCCCGCCAGGAGTAGCGCCAGGATGTTGAAATAAACGATATGGCTGGTTAATATGGCTGTGTCAAACCTGGTTTCATAGGCCAGCACCTGCGATAAAATCAGCACCGTAATGACAAGCAGCGCCACCGCGGCTAATGAGTAAGTACGGCCTTTCAACGCCCAAAACCAACGGTTGAGGCGGGCGAAACGGGTGAGTGAAAAGGTCTGATTCATCGTTTTTGGTCTGGAAAAAGGGTTTTCATGCGTTGCGGGCTGCTGATGGCGGCGTTAAACAGCCGCTCTAGGTCAATGGGTGTGTCGTCGGTGGCATCGTAGTTTTCGCGCACTACGGCGTGACCGCGTAGGCTCGGTTCGGCATAGAGCACGTCGGCGGGAATGTCGCGGCCCGATGTCTCGAAGCGGAGGCGTTGGCTTACCTGCTCCAGCGGCGCGTTGAGCAGCAGTTCGTGGTCGTTGAGCACCACCACCGAGTCGATCAGCGTGTCGAGGTCGCGCACTTGGTGGGTCGAGATAACGATGAGCCGGTCGTCGGTGAGTGCCGCCGAGACTACCTTCCGAAACTGCGCTTTCGACGGAATATCGAGGCCATTCGTGGGCTCGTCCATGAGCAACACGCCCGTGTTGGTGGCCAGCCCGAAGCTGATAAACACCTTTTTGCGTTGCCCCAGCGACAGGTCGCTCAGTTTACCAATGTCGGCAGGCAACTGAAACACCTTCAGGTAGTTGCGAAACTGACCGTCGCTGAAGCGAGGGTAGAAAGGGCTCATCGTAGCTACGTATTTCGCCAGCGTCAGCGCCGGTACGTCGACCTCTTCGGGCAGGAAAAACAGGTCTTCCAGAAAAGCCGGTTCACGGCGGCGGGGTTCGCGTTCGTTTACCCGAATCTGCCCATCGGTGGGGTAGAGGAGGCCCGCCATCAGTCGCATTAGGCTCGACTTACCCGCCCCGTTCGAGCCTAGCAGGCCGTAGATATGCCCCGGTCTGAGGTGCAGACTTAGCCCCTGTACTACCGGCGGCTTATGCCCGTACCGAAAGGTGATGTTGTCTAGGTTTATCATTGTTGCAGTGTATTAGTGATATAATACACTGCAATAGTAGAAATTGTTTTTGAAAAAGCAAGTGGGGAGTGAAGGAATGTACAATGAATAATGTACATTCCTTCACTCCCTAAACGTACCTGCCGCATACCACAGGCCGGCAATGGCTTTTTGGTATTTGGTGCGTAGTTCTTCCAGTTTCACGCCCAGGTCGATGAGTTTGCTTTCGCGGGAGTTGACCAGGAACAGGGAGCTTTCGCCCAGCGTAAACCGCTGTTGTTCAGCCTGTACCAGCCTGCGCTGATTAGCTACGGCCTGCTCTTGGACCCGTAACTGCTGACTAAGTGTCAGCAACTCGTTGCGGGTGGTGAGGATATCGTTTTGAATGTCGCGCACGGTCTGCTGCCGGTCCAGGACCAGCTGTTGGCCCTTTATCTGTACCTGCCTGAGTTTACCCCGCTCTTTGCGTAGAAACAGCGGGAAAACAAGGTCAACGCCGATCTTATGGTTGCCGGGGCTAAAAGCATAATAACTGTTCCAGTCATAGCCTTTCTGTAGGTCGGGGGTTTGGCTGAGAAGGCTGGCACTGAGTGCAATCTGAGGCTGTAATAGCGCCCGCCGAAACCTTGTTTCCAAATCATTTTGGGCTGTCTTCGCGTCAATCTTAGCCAGTTCGGGGTGCTGCTCCAGCGCCTGACTCAGTAGCCGTTGCACCACTGTTTCGCTCACGTCAATTGGCACCGATAATTGCGGCACTACGGTGGCGGGCAGGTCGATAGGCTGGCTGTTGGGTCCCCATAAAAACACCGACAGCCGTAGCCGGGCATTCTGCAAGTCGACTTCGGCCTGCTGCCGTTGCACCAGCCGGTCCTGCACCGTAATGAGGGCCTCGGTGGTGTCGATAGTGGCTGCTTCGCCGATGAGTGCCCGCTGCCGAATGCCCGTAAAGCGTACGTTGGCCAGATTAAGGCCTTCATTCACCAGGGTATAGGACCGGTAGGCCAAATACCACTCCCAATAGACCTTGGCAGCTTCGAAAAGGGCTTTGTTGACCTGTTTGCGGCGGTCGGCTTCGGCCAGTCCCAACCCAGCCTGTGCTTGCCGCAGGGCCGTGCGCCGCCCGTCAATCAACAGCGTCTGGCCAATAGGTACGCTCACGCCCACCAGCATCAGGCCCGACGGGGGCGTACTGATTTCAGGGTTTATGGCCTGCCCCACGGCCCGGTCATACTCTACCTTCAGATCGATCCCCGCCGCCCGGATGGGCACCGACAGACCGGTCTGCCAGCGCTCGTAATACAGCTTCTGCGTAAATTCTTTCCGGTCGAAATAGGAGGTCAGCTTGGGGTCGAACGCGCCCCGTGCTTCCATGATCTCGGCGCGGGCCTGTTCTGGAAACAGGTTAGCCTGCCGCACTACGGGGTGATAGTTCAGCACCGCATCGAAAAATTCGGCGGCGGTAAAGGTTGTGGTATCCTGGGCGTAGGTTAATGGTTTGATCAAGAGAAGGATAAACGCAAGTAGGGTGATACGCGAAGCTACCCTACAACGCGAAGCCACACATGCTACGACGCCAGACTGCTGCTTACTGCCCACTGCTACTGCCCATGTCTTCATTTCTTTGCTCCAGTTGATGCCGACGGTTCAGATTTCAGGCTGGGCGGAAAGCCGTTGAGCTGCCGCCAGAGTTCATACCAGATCGGCACGTCGTCGAGCATGACCCAGCCATACACGCCCGACCCCACGCGGAGTTGCGCAGGCCAATTGGGGTCGTGCTTTCCGATTTTGGGCCTCACCAGCAGCCGGTATTTGCCGTTGGTGCTGCTCACGGCGTCGATCACAGCTACTTCACCGGCAAATGTGCCCACGGCCACGCTTGGCCAGCCCGAAAACTGTACGGCAGGCCAACCGTCGAACTCCAGCCGCACAGTACGCCCCGGCTGGATCAGGGGCACGTCGTTGGGGCGTACGAACAACTCGACCCCCACCAGCGGATTAGCCGGTTGCAGGGTCACAATAGACTCACCTTCCTTGATGTTTTCGCCAATACCTGCTTTGAACGAACGCACGATGTAGCCATCCTGCGGGGCACGAATCACGTACAGCCCCTGCCGCACCACCACGCTGCTGATCTTATTGTTAATCTTTGAAATCTCGCCACCCGCTTCGGCCCGGTACGATACCGCCGAACTCCGGTCAGACTGGGCTTTAGCAATTTTTTCCCGATAATCGGCCCCAATGTTGTCCAAATCGAGCCGGGCGTTGGTCAGTTCCTGCCGCGCTACGTTCAGTTTGGCCTCCTGACTCACCACTTTGGCATAGTCCTCCTGGAGTTTCAGGCGGCGGCTTTCCAGGTCGGTCAGGGAAATCAGCCCGTCGGCGTGCATCTTTTCCGAACGGGCCAGCCGGTCGGCGGCAATGCGGTAGTTGGTGCGTTGGGCTACCAGGTCGGTGCTGTCACTAATAACCTTGAAGCGGCTTTGTTTTACCTTGTTCCGTGCCGATTCGAGCTTTACCACCAGTCCAGCCTGCAACGCCGAAATTTGATTATCGAGGGCCGAAATCTTGGTCACGGTGGCGTCCTGACTGCCCTTTTTGGCATCAAGTTGTTCACCCAGCCGGGTAGTCAGGTTAGGGTCGAAATAGTCGTCTTTTACTTCCGAAATCACCACCAGCGTGTCGCCCCGGCGCACAAACTGTCCGTCGCGCACGGCCCAGCGCTCTATGCGACCGGCAATGGCGTTCTGCACGGTCTGGGGGCGGTCTTGTGGCGTCAGGGCCGTTACCTCACCTTCGCCGTTGATATTCTGTTGCCAGGGTAAAAACAACGATGCCAGGCCAATAAATAGGATTAGGAGCATCCATCGCCCCAAAGACCGGCCCGCCCGCAAGTCGGGTAGAGCACGTAACGTCTTCAGCGGGAAATGCGCTAATATGGCATCGTCAACGCGGGTGTTTGATATGTTGAGCATGGGGAGTTGAGTGGTAAGCGATGAACGATAAGCGGTGAGTGAACGAGTTTACAGCACTTACCGCTCATCACTCATCGTTCATCGCTAAGTGGTAGATCTGTTACGGTGCCTAGTTTTTCCACGGCGGTCATGAGGTCATAGACCACGTCGATGCCCATGATGAGTTTGTCTACAGAGCTGGTGATAAGCACAATGACCAGTTCGGCGGCTACAAACTGGCCAAGGGTCATTTCGCGACCTACTACCAGCGTGGTGCCCAAAATAAGCAGGCCACCGGTAATGAGCGTTTTAAAGGCCACCGCGCTGATATAGAATCGTTTCAGTACCGAAAAGTGCTGGTTGCGGTAGGTAATGTATTGAGCTACCAGCTCATCGGTCTGGTTCATGTAGGCGGCTGGTTCGGTGGCTTGTCTGATGGTTGGCAGTTGCCCCGCCATTGTTTCCAGCCATGCCACCAGCTTATACTTGTATTTCGACTCGTTTAAGCTGGTTTTCAGAGCTTTAGGTCCGTTGAGCCACACAATGCCCACCACGGTCAGGATCGTTACAATGCCAAACGCGATGAATACAGGGTGATAAAACGAGAGTAGGATAATGCCCAAACCAATCTGCACCACCGCCGCCGTGATGTCTATGAGCAGCTTGGGCAGGCCTTTCTGGATCGTGAGCACGTCGAAAAAGCGGTTCATCAGTTCAGGTGGGTAGTGGCCGTTGAAGGCCTCAGGCTCAATGCGCGGCAGGCGGTAGGTGAATTCAAAAGCTGCCTTCACAAACAGTCGTTGTTGCAGTACTTCTACCAAAACCTGCTGCCCGATGAGAATAAAGCCGCTGATGATAACGCCTACGATAACTAGCCCGATGAGCACGTACACCGAGCTAAAAACCATGCCGCCCGACACTAGGTTGAATACCGCCTGAATACCCAATGGCAACGAAAGGCCAATTAGTCCCGCCACTATAGCATAAAGATATACGTAGCCAATGTCACGTCGTTCAGTGTTCAGCAGGCGGAAAAGACGTTGCGAGGGGGTGGGGTTGGACGTTGAGTTGGGAGTCTGTACCATAATTGGTGCAAGTTACGCCGCTGTGGAGTTTTAAGTGAATTTTAATGAATTCCTAAGCAAGCTTTAACCTGGAGAGCTATTGCAAAGATAGTATTACTATCATAGATGCGAATAAAACTTATATGAACGGCCCTTTGTTGCTATAACTGGTACATAACCACTATGAACTATAACCACCCATGAACTATTCACTACACCTTCAAATGAACGAGAAGCTGTACCTGCGCGACCCGGAACAGTCCGACTTAGGTCGCCGGATTGTGCGGCAGGGTATTCTCCTTATTCATGAGATTGGTTTTGAAGAGACCACATTTCGCAAATTGGCTGAACGGCTTGGCACTAAAGAGGCTAGCATTTATCGCTATTTTGAGAACAAGCACCGGCTATTGGTGTATATAGTGGCCTGGTACTGGCGGTGGCTCGATTATCAGGTAGTTTATGAAACCAATAACATAACCAGCCCCCGCCAAAAGCTGGAACGCATCCTACCCATCCTGCTTCAGCGTTCGACCGATACCCCCGCCACGCCCGACGATATCGACCTGCGGGCACTCCACAACGTGGTAATCCGCGAGGCCAGCAAAGCTTACCTCACCCGCCATGTATCTGACGACAACCGCGAACAACTCTTCAAACCTTATAAAGACTTGTGTGGCCGGTTGGCCGACCTGATTCTAGACTTCAATCCCAATTATCCCTATGCTCGGTCAAGGGCGAGTTCCCTCATTGAGACGGCGCATTACCAGGCCTTTTTCATGGAAAACCTGCCCTCACTAACCAATTTTGGTGGTGAACCCACCGACGATACCCTGCTTGCTTTTCTCCACCACCTGCTCTTTTCAAGCATAGAACGAACAGTGAAAGAGTGATTAATTAATCTTCACTACGCTATACGCTGCCTGGTTGGGTCGGCGTTGCTGGTTGCCAATGTGGGTACGAACGTGGTCGTCGTCGTGGATAAGCAGGAGGGTATTGGCATCGGTAAAGGTCATGTCCTCGGCCTTATGACTGAAGGTCAGGGGTTTGCCAGTGGCCGTGCGGACTAGTTGAAGGTTGCCTTTGTTGAGCAGGTCATTCTCCGTGATTGTCCAGAGATAGGCCCCCAACTTATCGCCTTCCTCAAAAGAAGTGAGCACCCAGAAACAACGCCGAACTGGGTCATATTCAAGGCTCGAAATAGCCAGTAGCTTTGGTAGGGATGGATCGACAGTACCGACGGTAAAGTCGCGTATGGTTACCACGGGACCAAGCATCACTTGTTTGGCATTGACTGCTGCGCCTGCCCGAAGCGATGGCTCGATATGGTACGGTGCCGACAAGATCGTGATTTTGTGGTCGTATACAGCATGATTGTCCCCCTGTTCGCGCACACCAAACCACAGCCGGTCATTTGTTACTGCAAGGCCTTCTACCTTGAAGTAAGCGGGATTACCCAGTGCCTGCTGAAGCTGACAGCGCAAGGCCGATGATACCCCCGAATTGCCATTTGTGCCGAGCAGTTCGGGGCTATCCTCGCGGCCCACTTGCCAGGCAAGCAACATATTGTAGCCGTTTTGTTCAGAAGAGCCGGACGTGAAGCGGTCGAAAGCGGTGATCAGGAAGACCCACTGCTGATCGGGACTGACGGCGAATTCTTCAAATGTATGTGCTGCCCGCAATAAGGAATGTTCGCTATAGACTGGCTGAGCGTGGTGTCCGGTTGCTGACTTGCCGGGTATGCCGTTAATTCTGAACATGGCCGACCGGGGCGCGGGCATATCTTTATCGTTGGCCAGAAAAAGTTGCCCCCGTTGCGCCAATATGGCTGATGCCTCACACCAGATTTCACTCCCGTTTGGGTCTGGTTCAAAACAGTCGATCCATCCTTCGCGAATAATTTGCGCAGTATGTGGCCGGGTCTGAAGCCGAAACGTCTGGCAGTGAGTAAACACAAATACCGTCAGTAAAAGAATACAGTATTTAAAAAAAATCATATGTCTAAGACTGACAAAAATTGTACCGAGGGGCAGTATGAATAGGCAGATTTGTTGAGCAAGTGCAATTCAATAAGCATATGTGTCTATTGACGCCAATTGCCTTATTTAATGAATCTCTTGTCTCTATTCCGAAATCGTTAAACTATTCATTCACAGGGATGTACGGAAATAAGAACTTCAATTAAACTTGTGTGAAGGCCCTGCGTTTCGCTTGCTTGTTTGAGGCCCGGCACCACACCTTTGACCCGGAAATACAACCAACAAACGCAATGAAAACGATTCGAATTACCATTGCCCTGCTCGCTACAGCATGGCTCCTGACCACCGCCGAAGCGGCCGTGGCACAACACCAAAATCTAGAGTCGCCGGTTACGGTAGCAGCCTTTAAATCGGGCGGTAAGCGCATTCGCCTCGCCACCCCCATCAATAGCGCTGTAGACGTAGCCATTATGGACGAGCAAGGTACACTTTTACACCAAAGTACCATTCGTGCCACCGATAAACGCGGTATTTTGTTGAATCTGAAGAACCTGCCCAACGGCCGGTACTTCGTTACAGCCACCAACAACGACTTTTGGGTGTCGCAAGGCGTCACAGTCAATAACGAGCAGGTGCTGGTCAACACGCGCAACGTAACCGAACTGATCCGCCCGGTGGTGACGGCCTATGCCAAGAATAAGTTTGAAGTGGCCATGCCCGGCGTGGAAAAAATGACCATTTCGATCTATAACCCCACCAACGATCTGGTATATACGCAGTCGTTTGGCGCGGGCAATCGCCACCGCTTCGATCTGTCGAGCCTGCCCGGTGGTCAGTATACGTTCGTATATGGCCCTGAGCAAAAGCAATTTATCGAACGAATCGCCATCAATCAGTAGTGCCGGCTACAGCGGCGGCCCCGGCAGCCGCATCAATCAGCTTACGTATTTTGGGGGAGTAGTCCATTCTTCGCCTACGTCGCGAAGAATGGACTACTCCTTCATTTTGGATTCAAACCTGTGCGCTACCACTTAGGTAGCACATAATTGCAAAGCGAAGCTGGATTTGTCTAATTCACCTGTGGCTGCTGCTTTCTCCATGATTGGTAAATATTTTTCCTGAAGTTCCAGTGATGCATGTTGGATGACCAACCAAGCAGTTATGCTCTGTTTATCGCCGACTAATTTTCTTCCGGGATAGCCATACTTGTTGAATATGTGTTCTATTTTGATGAGATTAATAGAATCCGCCTTGCGCATTTCAGCATAAATAGGCTGAACGTTTGGTGAATTATAACCGTATTGCTTTGCTAACGTGTCAGCATGTAGACGAGGTTGATTATCTGCATGAAAAATTTGTTCAAGCTCACGCTCTAAAGTCGGATCAAGACCGACAGCTATTTTTTGTTTGTCTAATTCTTGCTGAAAAAATGCGTACAATGCCCCCACTCGTAATGAATTTACTTCTGGATATTCCGTTTTGTTTTTCCATACGTCTTCACTTACCCACCAGTCTAATGCTATTGCTTTCTGTATGAAGTTGTAAGCCTGTTCCGTTTGACCGCATTGATACGCACAAACCGCAGCCCTTAATGTGCTGAGCGCGCTTTTTTGTGATAAATCGAAGGCACGTTTGTATTGGTTAAGGCATGCCTGATAATCACTTTTTTTAAGAGAAAGTAGCGCATCTTCTACAGCTTGTTTGTAAGCAGTGTCCTTAATAGCATAAGTCTGTTGAGCGCACGTATATAGAGAACTTAACAAACAGATTAATGAAATTAATAATAGCCTTTTCATAAACTGTGCAATAATTTAGTGTGTTTTGAGCCACTCCATCCAATCTTTGGCAACAGCGTCACCATTATACCCTTTATCAATCGTCTTACCTGTGCTGTCACGCTTCAATTGGTAAAACATATGGTCGTGGTCGAAATAAGGTTTTAGCGTTAAATTTGTCTTACCCAGCGCGATAAAGTCAAGTGGTAGTTTGTCTAAACCCGGTGCCATTTCTTTATCAGCCGTTCCATAGGCAATATATAACGGTGTGTTAATTTTTAATAGATTCGAAAGCATCGGTTTCGAGAATGAATACCAGGCCCGGTACGTGTCGCCAAATGATTTATCAGTAGCCAACGGATGCTTACAAATATCGGCCCAAACACCATACATCATCTCTATTTGTGGTTGACCAACCGCAAATGTTTTCTCGCCAGATTCGATTTGATCCCGAATATTCTGAATAATGATGTTAAACCTACGTCCCGTATTACCAGAAAAGAGTATGGTGTGCGTGATAAACTTATTATGGTTTGCTGATAGCTCGGCACCGATAGTAAAACCTTCAGAACCACCACAATACACTACTTTCTTTTTATCAATCCAAGGTTTCTTTACGAGGTAATTGATCACGTCGTTGCACTGCTCTACGTAGCGCTCCAGGTAATTGTTGGCCAGGTATTTTTTACTGACAAACTTTTCGGGCGGATTTTCCTGACTGATCGCTTTCACGTATTCGTTGTAAAACGTCGTATCAACCACTAACCGAACACCTGGTTTTTGAATCATGACAAAGTGGTATTCATTTTTATACTCGCGGAAATGAAACGGGGCTGCTATATAGTACTTGTCACCTACGAGGTGAATAAATGGCGCTGGTTGTGAGCCTTGTCTAAAGAGAAATAATGGTTTCTTGACTTTCAGGTCATTTTTGTTACCAAAAATGATAAACGTAGTAGTGTCTTTTCCGTCTGGAAGATGGAAAACTTGACATAGTTCGTCGAGCCGTGTAGTCTGGCCAATGGCACCATAACTCAACCAGAAAAATAATATAAACAAGTCGTATCTCATTTGCGCTGCCTTTTTGTTTGGCAAAGCAGCACTTTTTTAAAGCAACCAAATAGGTTTTTAACAGTTGTTGAGATTTTTTAACAGACCAGGCGCTGCCCGTTAATCAGTAGTGCCCACTTTGTCGGCAGCAAGGGCTGCTGTATTTATCAGCTTGAGCATTTTGGGGGAGTAGTCTGGTTCTTCGCCGCGAACGCGGAGGATGGATAACTCCTTCATTTTCGATTCAAAGACGATATCGACGTCTTTGCCGTAGGTGTTAGCGGGGGTGTAGAGCCAGTCGGCGTGGGCTTCTTTGCGGGCTTTGGGGTCTTCGTAGTCCCGCCGCGAATTGGAGAAGTGAAACACAGGCCGCACGTCCCAGGTACCGTAGGCGGTCATGAAGGCTTCTTCTTCGGTCTGTTCGCCGGGGTTGAGCGAGTGATGAAAATAGTCGAACACGATGGGCGTGCCAATCTGTTCATACAGAAATAGCAGGTCCTGCACGGTATAGAGGTTGGGCCGGTCGTCGTTTTCTACGGTGAGGCGGGCGCGGAGATTTTCGGACAGCCGTGCGGTAAAATTATTAGCAAAGCGGGTCAACGTGGCCGTTTTGTCGCCGTAGGTGCCGCCCGCGTGAATGTTGATTTTGTTCCAGTGCGATGGCACCAACCCCATCAGGTCGAACACCGCCGACTGGTATTCCAGGTCTTTCACGGTATTTTCCAAGGTCTTGCCCTGCCCGGCTAGATGGTTGAACGGGCCGGGGTGGCAGGTGAGCCGAATGGGCCGCGCGCCAATTTCTTCCAGTACGGCTCTGATCTCGAAGAAATCGGGTAGTTCGGCCATGCGATACTCCGACGCCCAGGGAAACAGGTCGGACGTGATGCGAAACAGCCGAAAGCCATGCGCCAGGTTCCAGTCTACCACTTTCAGCAGGTCCTGTACGTTCTGCAACGCCAACTGCGAGGCATACTGCACGCCCTTCTCGGTGAATGTCTTTTTGATCATTCCCCGCGTGGTAATCACATTTTCGTTTACCTGTAAAGTCAGGTTAATACAGGCGTACCCGGCGTTGGTCATGGAAACTTGTTTAAAGTTTAATGTTCAAGGTTGCTTCGCGTTCGTGAGGGTGGAGCAACCTTGAACATTAGACCTTAAACTTTGAACTGATTATTTGATGCCCACCAATTCAATGTCAAACACTAAGTCCTGCCCGGCGAGGGGGTGGTTGGCGTCGAGGGTAACGGAGTCATCGCTGAGGGCGCGCACGATTACGGGCACGGGCTGGGGATTGCCATCTTCGTGCATGTTGAGGGTCATGCCCACCTCCAGCGGAATTTCATCGGGAATGTCGGCCCGGTCGAGCGTAAAGACCATTTGCTCATTGGCAGGGCCGTAAGCCTGTTCTACCGGAATATGAATCGTTTTGCTGTCGCCGACTTCCATGCCGGTGATGCCATCGTCGAATCCTTTGATCACCTGGCCACTGCCGAGGGTGAATTCCAAAGGGGTACGGCCCTCCGATGAGTCGAAAAGCGTACCATCGGTCAGGGTGCCTTTGTAGTGGACCTGTACCGTATCACCCGATTGTGCTTGTGCCATGTTCATGCGCATTTTGTGAACCGCAAAGGTACGCACCACGCCCCAAAGCTGGGGGTCACAGGCTCGGAATAGGGTTTGGAGTTTTCAGTTTAGCGTAGCCCGGACGCGGGACCGCCAGCGGGCACCCTTTAGGGCGGGGGCGGTCCCGCGTCCGGGCTACGCTAAACTGAAAACGCTAAACTCCCTTCAACGAATCACCAACAGTGAGCCTTTAAACGTTTGCTGACCAAATACCACCGTGTAATAGTAGACTCCGGTGGGTAGGTTGGGGGCGTCCCACCTGAAATCGGGTTTGATTGATTCAAACACTTGTTTTCCCCAGCGGGAATAAATCTCTACGCGCTCGAATTTCTCGGTGCAGTTGGCCAGTGGCAGGCTGATGACGGAGAAATAATCGTTCTTGCCGTCGCCGTTGGGCGTGATCGTGTTCGGAATCCGCACGTCGTTGTAGTTGACAATAGGCGTTTTCAGGTGGATGACTACGCTGGTGGTATCGGTGTTTTTGGGCTGACAACTGCCGTCGGTGTTGGCGAAATCGAGGGTGTAATACGCCTCCTGTTTGCCCGCCAGCGTGGCGCAGGTAGCCTGCCATGAAAACGGCGATTGCAGCTCAGGGCGGCCATTTTTGTTGGTCCACTTCATGCCCGTTTCGGCAAAACTAAAGCCCCGGCCCGCGCCCGTCAGCCGCAGCGAATCGGTCTTGTCGAGGTCGTTGCCAAACACGTCGAACCGGACCGTGCCCTTGCTGGTGTCGCTGGGGGTAATGACCAGTTCAATCACCCGCTTCGTCAATGACGTACGGATACTGGGCGGCTGGCTGGGCTGCCCTTTGGCCACCAGTTTCACGGTGGTCGTGTCGCGCCGTTCGACGTTGCAGCGTTTGTTGATGGCAATAAAATCGACCAGGTATTCCGCCTGCGAGGCCTGCGCACAAGCCGCTTTCCAGGCAAACGTGCCCTGCGCCACCCCCGTGCCCGACGTCGGCGCGAAACTCATGCCCGCATTAGCCAGCGAAAACCCGCGCCCCACGGCCTGAATGCTGACGGCCCCGTTTTGAAGATCACGTCCAAACCCATTGAACGTCAACGAACTACCCACCGTGAGGGTGGTCTGCGCACCGGGCAGGTTGGTGGTGGCGGCGGGCTTCAGGGCCTTGGTGCCCACAATCTGTAGCTGCACGGCCAGGGTGTCGCTCAGGCCCTGCGGACAGCCGTTGTCGGTGGCCCGGAGAAATAGCGTAAAGGGCTTGCCGTTGTTGGAAAACGAACAGGCATCAAAGCACACTTTGGCCGTAAGCGTGTCTTTGCCCGTTTTGGAAGTCAGCGTGGTAGGCGTAATAGTTAGGCCCGCAATAGAGCCGCTGCCGTTAATGACCGAGATGACCTGACCGGCGTTGATGTCGGTAATGAACAGGTTGAGGCAGGTGGCCGTGGTGTCGGAGAGGGTCAGCACCGAACCCCGCTGGTAGAACGTCTTGGCTCCGTCTACCCGCATCCGCATCACCGGCGGGTCGTTCTTCTGGCAGTCGACCACTTTTAGCTGGAAATCCCGCCGCACCAGGCCAATAGCCACTCCTTTGCGGTACTCGGTCACCTCCACCGAGAAGACGTACAGCCCTATTTTGTTGGCCGTGACGTTCAGAATTCCCGTTCGCGCATCCACGCGCAGGGGCACTAGACCCGGAATCTCGTTGCTTGCCGAATAGCCCGATCCCCAGCTAATGGTGGGGTAGGGGCCGGGCAAAAACTGCGGATTTTCAAAGGAACTGGCTGGCTTTGCCGGGTTGGGTACGGTACGGTTGCTGTAGCCATTGAGCGGCGTCACCAGCCGATACACCAGGCTGTCGCCGTCGGGGTCGGTGGCGCTGAAATTGAACGAAAACGGCGTGTTCAGGCAGATGTAATCGCCCTTGGCATTGTTGAACACCGGCGACGAGTTGTAGACCGTCTGACTGCCGTTGGTGATGGCCGGAAATTCGAGATAAAACGCCGAACCAGCCCCGCCAGGGTCGTTTATGTTGCTGATGCTGCTGTTGCGGCAGCACCGTTCCCAGGAAATGTAGTAACCGCCCGGATCGTTGAACGCCGAGGGGTTCAGCGTCACGTCGAGGCCGTAGCGGATCAGACGGGTGCGCAGGTCAGGCACCGAGCAGCTGGGCACGCTGTAGCCAATGATTTCTGAGCTGACGCGGGGCAGTTCTACGCCTGACAAAAAGGCACCGTCGCGTTTGCGAAAAATGCCCAGCACCACCGTCTGGTCGTCGGCACCGGGGTTGCCCAGAATATCGTCGAAATACAGGTTCAGGTTGATGCGGTGGGTGTAGGCCCTGCCTGCGCCGAGGTATTGCAGTTCTATTTCGCCGCCCACAATGTGGGTGGCGTGGGCAAGGCCCGGCAGCAGGCCAAACAGAGCCAGGATAAAGCAACGGATGAAGGAATTACGGTATAGTTGAGACATACAATTAAGAGTAGGGTACGGCCCGTCCGAAAACGGATGCTTAATTTAGCAGTTTTTACAGGAAAATGAGTGTAAAGTCCAAGGTGTAAAGTCCAATGTTTTGCTGCAATCTTCTGATAATCAGCAGCGAGCAACTATAGACTTTAGACATTAAACATTGGACAGTCTGTTAATGCGTCGCAACAAAAATAAAGCGCCCGAACTCCTCACGAACATTCGTATCAACGACGTGGCGGCCGAGGGCAAGTGCATTGTTAAAACTCCCGAAGGTGTGATCTTCGTGGAAGGTCGCCCCGGATACCCCATGCCCGCCGCTGGTGATCTGGTCGATATCAAGATTGTTAACCAGAAAAAGCAGTATCGCGAAGCCACCGTTGAGCGCATCATCGAGCCGTCGGCAGTGCGGACGGAGCCCTTCTGCGAACACTTCGGTATCTGCGGCGGCTGCAAATGGCAACACATCCAGTACCCCGAACAACTGCGGTTTAAATACCAGCAGGTGGTTGACCATCTTACGCGCATTGCCAAGGTTCCGTTGCCGGAAATTGCCCCGATTTTAGCTGCCGAACGTACCCAGTACTACCGCAATAAACTGGAATTTACCATCGCCGATGGTCGGTGGCTGACCCAGGCCGAAGTGCAGTCGGGTGAGCAGATGGACTGGCGGGCGGTAGGTTTCCACATACCCGGCCGGTTCGACAAGGTGCTGCCCATCAAACACTGCTACCTCCAGCCCGACCCGTCGAACGACATCCGCCTCGCTGTGGCCGATTATATGTTCGCCAACAACCTGTCGGCCTATAACCTGAAGACCCATCAGGGGTACCTCCGCACGCTCATCATCCGCACCGCCGCCAGCACCGGGCAACTGATGGTAACGATGCAGGTGGCTCAGGATCATGCCGATACGCTGGCTACGTTGCTGGATCACCTGCGCGAACGGTTTCCCCAGATCACATCGCTCAACTACATCATCAACCGGAAGATGAACGACAACTACGGCGATCAGGAAGTAATTAACTACGCCGGAACGCCATATATTGAAGAGACAATGGAGGCTGGAACGCCTGATAATTCGAAGCTGCTGACGTTCCGTATCAACGCCAAATCGTTCTACCAGACCAACGCGCAGCAGGCGTTCGAACTCTACAAAATTGCCCGCGACATGGCTGGACTGACGGGGCAGGAAATCGTCTATGACCTCTACACCGGCACGGGCACCATTGCCCTGTTCGTGGCGCACCAGGCCAAAAAAGTAGTGGGCGTAGAATACGTAGAAGCCGCCGTGGCCGATGCAGGCGTGAATGCCGAAGTAAACGGCATCAGCAACGCCACCTTCTTTGCGGGCGACATGAAAAATCTGCTCACCGAAGCCTTTTTTGCCCAGCATGGCGCCCCGGATGTGGTCATCACCGACCCGCCCCGCGCCGGTATGGACGAGGCCGTGGTGCGTCAGTTGCTGCTGGCTGCCCCGCAAAAAGTCGTCTACGTTAGCTGCAACACCGCCACGCAGGCCCGCGACATCGCCTGGCTCGATGAGAAATATACCGTCGCCGCTGTCCAGCCCGTCGACATGTTCCCCCACACGCACCATGTGGAAAATGTGGTTCTTTTAACGAAAAAATAGGAGGAGAGGGAGGAGGGGGAAGAAGGGGAGGAAAGGGGGGCTTCGCGTTCAGCATATATCAAGCGCGAAGCCCCCCTTTCCTCCCCTTCTTCCCCCTCCTCCCTCTCCTCCCCTCAATATGACTCTCCTCACCCCCACCCTCTGGCCCGATTACGAGTTGATCGACTCCGGCGATTTTATGAAGCTCGAACGGTTTGGCCCCTATGTGCTGGCCCGCCCCGAACCCCAGGCCATCTGGGATTGCTCCCTCTCCGAAGCCGAATGGGAACGGCTGGCCCACGCCACCTTCCGCCGCGACAAACAGTCGCCGGAGCGGGGCGAATGGCAAAAGCTGAAGCCCATGCAGGACCCCTGGACGGTCGATTTCAGGCAGCAGGGACTGAATTTGACGTTTAAGCTGGCTCTTACCTCGTTCAAACATGTCGGTATTTTTCCCGAACAGGCCGTAAACTGGACCTACATCCACGACGCGGTGAAGGCTCTGCCCGTTGAGCGCCCCCGTGTGCTGAACCTGTTTGCCTACACTGGCGGGGCTACCCTCGCCGCCCGGCAGGCCGGTGCCGACGTCACCCATGTTGATGCCGTAAAGCAGGTGATTTCGTGGTCGAAAGAGAACATGACCATGAGCGGCCTGGACAACGTGCGGTGGCTGGTGGAAGATGCCATGAAGTTTGTGAAGCGTGAAGAACGGCGTGGCAACACCTACCACGGTATCATCCTCGACCCGCCCGCCTACGGCCGCGGCCCCGATGGTGAAAAGTGGGTACTGGAAGATCAGTTGAATGATTTGCTAAAAACCTGCGCCGCCCTGCTCGACCGGCAGGACTTCTTTTTCATCATCAACTCCTACTCGCTGGGTTTTTCCTACATCATCCTCGACAACCTGCTCACGCAGTGCTTCGGCACCCTCCCAAACAGCCAATCCGGCGAGCTATATCTGACCGATTCAACCCACAAACGCCTCCCACTGGGCGTTTTCTCTCGTTTTTCTTCAGTACTTTTGTGATGAAAGAGTGAAAGAATGAAAGAGTGAAAGAGCGGTATTCGCTTGTAGACACCCTTTCACTCTTTCATTCTTTCACTCTTTCAATTGGGGACATCTTGCGGTACATATTGATCCTGTTGGTGGTGGCCGGTATGGCGTCGTGTGGCAACGATAGTCGGCGGCTTTCGCGCATCCCACCCATGCCCCAGGCGGCCGACAGTGCGCTGGCCGGAAACACCCTCCGCGCGCTCAATCGGGCCATCAGCCAGTCATCATCGGCTTCGGCCTACGCCAAGCGGGCATTGCTGCACCTCCAGATGGGTCACCTGCCAGAAGCACAGGCCGACATCGACGAGGCTATCTCTATGAACAACAACGTCGGCTCGTTCTACCTGGTCCGGGCGCGGGTGATGCAGGCGCAGAACAAAGCCGACAAAGCCTTTGCCGATGCGCAGCGGGCCGAAATTCTGGGCCTGAGTTCGCCGGAATTGTTCACCCTCATGAGCGACGCCCTTCAGCAGCAAACGCAGTATCCCAAAGCCCGGCTCTATCTGGCCAAAGCCCTGCAAATGGCCCCCTACGATGGTGAGGCACACTATTTCGATGGATTGATTGCCGCCAAAACCGGCGACACTACCGGGGCGCTGACCCATTTTCAGGAAGCCCTGCAACTGAAACCGCGCTTTCTGCCCACCTATAATCAGCTGACGGCCGTCTACCGGTCGCTGGGCGATCTAAACACGGCACTGGTATATAACGACCGGGCCACGCGCTACTTTCCCATTAACGCCGAACTGCTCTTTCAGCGCGGCATGATCTATCAGAACGCGGGCCGTGCCGACAGTGCACTGATTGCCTACCAAAAGACCGTGACACTGCAACCCGACTACGTGCAGGCCTATTTTCAGGCTGGTTTGATTTTTGATCGCTTCCGAAACTATGCCGCCGCGCTGGCTAATTTCGAGCAGGTGCAGAAACGGAAACCAACCTTCCCCCATATTGATTATTTCGTAGGGCACGGGCTGGAAATGACAGGGCAATGGGACCGGGCGCTGGCGCAATACACCACCTCGCTGCAAAAAGACCCCGGCGACCCCGCCGCGCAGGCCGGACTCTGGCGGGTGCAGCGGAGACAGCAGCAGATCAACGCCGCCTACAACGACTACCTGCTACCCGTTGCCCCCGAAACCGGTCTGCTGGCGGCCCCTCTTGCCCGAACCCCCGGTGGGGGACGAACACTCGACACCAGCCGAATACGCATACAACCCATTCAACCCCGAACCAGAGTCCGCTCCATGAACGACTCCACGTTTCAGGTAAGACCAATTGATTAATATGACAACGCAGGATATACAATTACACGTGGCTTTGCCCGACGGCAGTGTGCGTGATTACCCCGCTGGCTCTACGGGGCTTGACGTGGCCCTGGGCATCAGCGAGGGCCTGGCCCGCAACGTGCTGGCTGCCAAAGTAAATGGTAAGGTGCAGGATGCCACCTTGTCTATTGAAACCCCCGCCGACGGGTCGGCGGTGACGGTGCAACTGCTGACCTGGAACGACCTGGAAGGCAAATCGACGTTTTGGCACTCGTCGGCCCACTTGCTGGCCGAGGCGCTAGAAGCGTTGTACCCCGGCATCAAATTCGCCATTGGTCCGCCTATTGAAAACGGCTTCTATTACGATGTCGACTTTGAGGGCAAGCACTTTTCGCAGGACGATTTCAAGAAGGTCGAAGACAAGATGCTGGAACTGGCCCGGCAGAAGAACGAGTACGTCCGCAAGGCCGTGAGCAAGGCCGACGCCATTGCTTATTTCGAAGACAAAGGCGACCCCTATAAGATCGACCTGCTCGAAAACCTCGCCGACGGCAGCATCACATTCTACACGCAGGGCGGGTTTACGGACCTTTGCCGGGGGCCACACATTCCGAACACGGGCTTCATCAAAGCCGCCAAGCTCATGAACGTGGCGGGAGCCTACTGGCGCGGTGACGAGAAAAATAAGATGCTCACCCGCATCTACGCCATCACGTTTCCAAAGCAAAAAGAGCTTGACGAATACCTGGTGCTGCTGGAAGAAGCCAAAAAGCGTGACCACCGCAAGCTGGGTAAAGAGCTGGAACTGTTCGCGTTTTCAGAGAAAGTAGGGCAGGGGCTGCCGCTGTGGTTGCCCAAGGGTGCCGTGCTGCGCGAACGCCTCGAAAACTTCCTGCGCCGGGCACAGGTGCGGGCGGGCTATTCGCCGGTGGTGACGCCCCACATTGGCTCCAAGCAACTCTACGTAACGTCGGGGCACTGGGACAAGTACGGGGCCGATTCGTTTCAACCCATCCGTACACCCGACGCCGACGAGGAGTTCATGCTGAAACCCATGAACTGCCCGCACCACTGCGAAATCTACAAGACCAAGCCCCGCTCTTACCGCGACCTGCCCCTGCGCCTGGCCGAGTTTGGTACAGTGTACCGCTACGAGCAGTCGGGCGAGTTGCACGGGCTGACGCGGGTGCGCGGGTTCACGCAGGACGATGCCCACATTTTCTGCCGCCCCGATCAGGTGAACGACGAGTTTAAGAAGGTAATTGACCTGGTGCTGTACGTGTTTAAATCGTTGGGATTCAGCGACTACAGCGCGCAGGTGTCGTTGCGTGACCCGGAGAATAAAACGAAATATATTGGGTCTGACGAGTTGTGGGAGAAAGCTGAAACCGCCATTATTGAGGCGGCGAATGAAAAAGGGCTGAAGACGGTTATTGAATTGGGCGAAGCGGCATTCTATGGCCCCAAGCTCGATTTCATGGTCCGCGATGCACTGGGCCGCAAATGGCAACTCGGCACGATTCAGGTAGACTACACCCTGCCCGAACGGTTCGAACTCGAATATACCGGTGCCGACAACCAAAAGCACCGCCCCGTTATGATCCACCGGGCACCGTTTGGGTCGATGGAGCGGTTTATTGCTATCCTGATTGAGAACACGGCGGGTAATTTCCCCCTTTGGCTCTCACCCGATCAGATTGCGATTTTGCCTATTTCAGAGAAGTACGAGACCTACGCCAACGATTTGTTTTTCACGCTTCAGGAAGCCGACATCCGCGGGTTTGTTGACCTGCGCGATGAGAAGATCGGTCGGAAGATTCGGGATGCCGAAGTAGCCAAAGTACCGTTTATGCTCATTGTGGGCGAAAAAGAAGCCGCCGAAGGCACCGTCTCGGTTCGCCGCAAAGGCGAAGGCGACCTGGGCAGCATGAGCATCGCCGCGTTTACGACCCTGTTTCAGGAGCAAGTGAAAGTGTAAACTTTTATATTGTCCCTACGTTTACAAGACCAATAAGTTACCACGTTAACCAAATCATATGGCATTACCCCAACGCAGACCACCCCGTCGCGTGGTTGAAGAACCCTACAAGATCAATGAGCGGATCCAAGCCCGCGAAGTACGGGTTGTCGGCGAGAACGTCGAGCAAGGCATTTTCCCCATTGCACAGGCATTGGCTATTGCCAAAGCGCAGAGCCTTGACCTGGTCGAAATTTCGCCCAATGCGGTGCCGCCCGTGTGCCGCGTGATCGACTACTCGAAGTTCAAGTACGAACAAAAGAAGAAGCAGAAAGAAATAAAGGCCAACGCCCAGAAGGTGGTGATCAAAGAGATTCGGTTTGGTCCGAACACCGACGACCACGATTTTGAGTTCAAGCTGAAACACGCCACTACGTTCCTGAAAGAAGGGGCAAAGGTGAAAGCGTATGTTCACTTCGTGGGTCGTTCCATTGTCTTTAAAGACCGCGGCCTGCAGCTACTCGACCGGTTCTCGAAAGGCCTCGAAGACGTAGGCAAGATCGAGCAGGAGCCAAAACTCGAAGGCAAGCGCATGATCATGTTCCTGGCCCCGAAAGCCGTGGCGGTTAAAAAGTAAGAAAGGATTTCGGATTGGGGCGGTCCGCCGCTGCGGTTTGGGATTTCGGATTGGCTGACGCAAGCACTACTATTGCGTCAGCCAATCCGAAATCCCAAACCGCAGCGGCGGACCGCCCCAATCCAAAATCTTTTCTTACCTTTGCGGCCTGTTTATTTAACGCGGTCCGGCGATACGGTCTTTTAAGCACATGCCAAAGCAAAAAACAAACTCGGCAGCCAAGAAGCGCTTCAAGCTGACAGGTACCGGGAAAATTAAAATGAAGCACGCCTTCCATTCTCACATTCTGACCAAGAAGTCGACTAAGCGCAAGCGTAACCTTGTGCATACATCGACGGTTCACCCCACGAATGAAGTGCGTATTAAAGCGTTGTTGCGCCTGTCGTAACCCCGCTGGTCTATTGTTTCACCCGACGAAGGGCTTAAAAAGAGGAATTATGAATTAAGAATTAACAATAAAGAATTAAGGTGTCTGCGAAGGCCATTCTTAATTCCTAATTGACCATTCTTAATTACCCAGCCCGCCTTAGTCAAAAAGCAAAAAAAATTATGCGTTCCGTCAATCACGTCGCCTCAAGGGCACGCCGGAAGAAAATCCTCAAGATGGCCAAAGGGTACTATGGCCGTCGTAAAAATGTCTGGACAGTAGCCAAAAACGCTGTCGAGAAAGCAATGGGCTATGCCTACCGCGACCGCAAGGCCAAGAAACGCGATTTCCGCAGCCTGTGGATTCAGCGTATCAACGCCGGTGCTCGTCAGCAAGGCATGTCCTACAGCGTCCTGATGGGCGCGTTGAACAAATCAGGTATTGAACTAAACCGGAAAGTACTGGCCGACCTGGCCATGAACCACCCGGAGGCATTCAAAGCCGTTGTGGATCAGGTTAAATAAACAGAACCGCCTACGTGAAAACCCCGACCTGCAAAGGCCGGGGTTTTTTGTGTTTAGCGAAGTGGTACCGGACGGCCTTCCGCTCCTTTGCGAGAAAGTGCGTCCATTTGCATTGTAGAACGCTGACTATTAGCGCTCTCCTGTATAGTCTTGCATTGTTAAGCAAATATGAACACTTGTAAGAATAAGTAACGTAGACCGATAAATAAAAACCATATTGCTGTAGTGATTTGCGCACGATAATTACTTACCTCTGCATTAAGTATTCGATGATTGAATTGCGTACAGCTACTCTTCACCTTTTACTCAGACAAATTCTATGAAAAAACTATTAGCATTGCTGTTGCTGATGGCCTTATAACTTCAGCAGTGCCTTAAGTGAAATAGTCGATATTCACTCATAGTTCAGACGCCATGAAAACGAAATGGATGATTGCAGTGGTTTGCCTGGCAGGTATGTTGTCGGTTTTGGCAGGCTGTTCAGGAAATGGTACTAATACACCGGGTATACTACCTGGGAGCGAGTTCATGGGCTTTGCCGATAAAACCAAGGGACCCATGGTTGTCAATGGAAAAATGCGTATTGAGCGCGTCAACGTAGATGATACAACGGAGGTCATCGAATCACGTGTTGCTACTGCATGCATCTCATATACAAGCAGTGATGAGTATACCTATCTATTCATGATAAAAGGGCAAGCCTCGGGTAACACTTTTGTCGTCAGAGGAAAAAACAAGTATCGCTTTGTTTATGCCGATAGGGAGGAAGTAGATTGGCTTGAGTTCTACAGCATTTCGTCAGAGTATGCGGTTCCATCTGATCTAAAATTCAACGGAAAGCCAGTTGCACGAGTGCTTGTAAATGACCCTGTTCCGCAGTCTTATTTGTATATCTTGAAATAAACAGAACCGCCTAAACAGTTTATGTCTCCACCACCTTTGTCTTTATCCCGACGCGGGGTTCACCTTCGGCGAGTTTGCCCAGCAGATACACGTCAATTTCGGTGTTGCCCACGCGGAACACCTGGCGGTTGGTGAGGGTGGTTTCGAGCTTGGTTTTTAGGGCCTGGAATTTGGCGGCGGTGGCTTTTTCGTCGTCGCCAAACCAATCCTCGATGGTGGTGACGGGTGCCCAGAAATCGGCTTCGGGTTGCTCTTCCACAAACTCAGACGGGGGTAGCATGAGCCAGTCTTTGATGTGGCTCACGGTGACAGGTTCGGCCATTTTCAGGTAGCTCTCTACCGGCTCAATCGGCTCGTCGGATTCGCTGGGGTAGAGCAAATCGGTCAGGAGCGGGGCTACGCTGGCCGAAAAAGTAGCCGAGGCCATTGGCTCAGGTTGAGTCGCCTGGTTGGCCGCTGAGGCGTTACTATCAGATGAATCGGGCGTCATATCGTTCGTTGGTAAGCAGGTCGGCAAAATACGGCTATAGTGCCACTCAGCAGATGCTATTGGTATAAAAGTTGCCTACATTTAACTGCTTAACCAAGTATTTCTAACCAAGTTTTTCCAAACCAATCGTATGTTCGAGACCTTAATGAACCTTGTCCAGCAAAACGCTGGTAGTGCAATTACCAACAACCCAGCCATTCCGAACGAACATAATAATTCGGCTATGCAAACCGTGGCTGAGAGCATCATGGGCGGACTGGGTCAGCAAGCACAGGGCGGTGGCCTGGGCAACCTCCTGGGCATGGTGGTCAACGGTGGCGGTAACGTGCAGGACAACCCCGTTACGCAGGGGGTACAGCAACATGTAGAGCAGAGCCTGATGCAGAAGCTGGGCATCTCGCCCGGTGTAGCCATGTCGGTAGCCGGTGCGTTGGTGCCGATGGTGTTGAGCAAACTAATGCACAAAGCCGCCGACCCCAACGACAGCAGCGTTGACGGCAACACCATTATGGGGGCGGCCACGGGTCAACAAGGCACTGACTGGATGGGTATGGCGGGTTCGGCTATGGCCGACGGTAAACTGGATATGAACGATCTTATGCGCGTGGCCGGTAGCCAAATGGGCGGCGGCGGTGGCCTCGGCGGTATGCTGGGTGGCCTGCTGGGCGGACGGTAGTAGTGAAAGCGCGAAAGAGTGAAAGAGTGGCTGACGCAAGGACTCCTGTTACGTCAGCCACTCTTTCACTCTTTCGCGCTTTCACGCTTTCACTACGCTGCCATGTCGGCCCGTTGGCTATGAAGAATCTGCCAATCTGTCACAAATTTGAACAAAATCAGGGGCTGGCATTTTGCTTGATAGATAGTGGTTAACTGTTTTTGAACACAACTCTAATCAGCATACAACTTAACCAATTATGGGAAAGATTATTGGCATTGACCTGGGTACGACCAACTCCTGCGTGGCTGTTATGGAAGGTAACGAGCCTGTGGTGATCCCCAACAGCGAAGGCCGTAGGACTACCCCCTCGGTGGTCGCTTTTATGGACAACGGCAACGGCGAACGCAAAGTGGGTGACCCAGCCAAACGTCAGGCGATTACCAACCCCCAGAACACGATCTCGTCGATCAAGCGGTTCATGGGCAAACGCTTTAATGAAGTAGCCAACGAAATTGGTCAGATGTCGTACAAAGTGGAGAAGGGTCCCAACGACACCCCCCGCGTACGCATCGGCGACCGTCAGTATACGCCACAGGAGCTTTCGGCGCTGATTCTGCAAAAGATGAAGCAAACCGCTGAAGACTACCTTGGCCAAACCGTAACGGAAGCCGTGATCACGGTGCCCGCTTACTTTAACGACGCCGAACGGCAGGCCACCAAAGAGGCTGGTCAGATTGCCGGTCTCGACGTGAAACGGATCATCAACGAACCCACCGCAGCGGCCCTGGCTTATGGTCTCGACAAGACCAGCAAGGACATGAAGATCGCCGTGTTTGACCTTGGCGGCGGTACGTTTGATATCTCGATTTTGGAACTGGGCGACGGTGTGTTTGAAGTAAAATCGACCGACGGTGATACCCACCTGGGCGGTGACGACTTCGACCAGGTGATCATCGGCTGGCTGGCCCAGGAGTTCATCAACGATGAAAACATCGACCTGCGCAAAGACCCGATGGCCCTCCAGCGCCTGAAGGAAGCTGCCGAAAAGGCCAAGATCGAGTTGTCAAGCTCATCGTCGACGGAAATCAACCTGCCCTATATCATGCCGGTTGATGGTATTCCCAAGCACCTTGTTCGCACGCTAACCCGCGCCAAGTTCGAACAACTCGCCGACTCGCTGATTCAGCGGAGCCTGGAGCCTTGCCGCCGCGCCCTGAAAAACTCAGGCCTGAGCGCAGCCCAGATCGACGAAGTGATTTTGGTGGGTGGGTCAACCCGGATTCCAAAAGTACAGGAAGAGGTAGAAAAGCTGTTTGGCAAGAAGCCTTCGAAAGCCGTTAACCCCGACGAAGCCGTGGCCATTGGTGCTGCCATTCAGGGTGGTGTATTGACGGGTGAAGTGAAAGACGTGCTCCTCCTCGACGTGATTCCCCTGTCGCTGGGTATCGAAACGATGGGCGGCGTATTCACCAAAATGGTGGAGTCAAACACGACGATTCCAAGCAAGAAAACCGAAACGTTCTCGACCGCGTCTGACAACCAGCCAAGCGTAGAGATCAACGTGTTGCAGGGTGAGCGTCCCATGGCGGGCCAAAACCGTCAGTTGGGCCGGTTTATCCTCGCCGACATTCCACCCGCACCGCGCGGTGTGCCCCAGATTGAGGTGACCTTCGACGTGGATGCCAACGGTATCCTGAACGTAACGGCCCGCGACAAAGGCACCGGCAAAGAGCAGAAGATTCGCATTGAAGCCAGCAGTGGCCTCACCGACGCCGAGATTACCCGGATGCGTGAAGAAGCCAAAGCCAACGAAGCATCGGACAAAGCCGAGAAGGAAAAAGTAGAGAAAGTCAACCAGGCCGACTCGATGATTTTCCAGACCGAGAAGCAGTTGAAAGACTATGGCGACAAACTCTCTGCCGGTAACAAAACCGCCATTGAAGACGCCCTTGCTACGCTGCGCACCGCCCATGGCAACCGCGACGCCGCCGCCATCGACACGGCCCTCGAAGCCCTGACGACCGCCTGGAACAACGCCTCGCAGGAGATCTACGCCGCCACCCAGGGTGCCGACGGAGCCAACCCCATGGACGGTTTCGGTGGTCAACCCGGCGGCAACGGTAACGGCCAACCCAACGGCAACCAAAACCAACCCACCGACGGCGATGTGTCAGACGTACCGTATGAAGAGGTGAAGTAAAATAGGATAAAGTACAGCCCCGCCAGAGAAATTTAGCGGGGCTTTTTTTAAATAAAAATCATATGGGAATTTTTACGATCGAAAATGAAGATAGACTTACGAAAGTAATAGAAGGGACGGGTGCTTCTCTTATAAAAGGTTCGAAATATGCATCTTTTGATACAAAAGTACTTGGCCTTGGCAATTTAAGTCAAGAATCTAAACCGATGAATGCTATTGCTGCTATATTTGATTTGGAGGGATTTACTAATTTTTGCCAACAGGTTGACCCACATTTAGCTGTACCCGAGTATTTAAGTTTATTCTTAGACTGGTTATTTGAAGAAATTAGGGAAGGTATTAAACATTCAGAAATTGAAGGAGATATCGTCACCTATGCGGATTTGCCTCTCTTGTCAAAGTTTTTAGGTGATGGCGTGCTTTTTCTCTGGAATACTGATAATATGAGGCCAGTAGCTTTAAGTAATATTATATTTCAGTTGAAATATATATGCATTGCTTATTTTGAGGAATTTTTACCGAGTATTAAAAATGATATAACAACTCCCCCTCTTAGGTTAAGATGCGGTGTTGCAAGAGGCATTGTTTACAGTGTGGGCAATGGACAAGATTTCGTCGGCCCATGCATTAATATGGCATCCAGATTGCAAAAGATAGAATCTTTATCATTTTGTTTCGCAAGACGTGGAATCGACTAGACCAAGAATATGGACGCATCAGAGTCAGTAGATTTTATTGTGAAAAAAACAAATATACGCGGAATCGGGGATGATGAGCTTATATGTGTTATACGCTCTGAATTTGAAAATTTACGAGATGAAGAGAAGGTTATTTTTTTGGAACCTTAGCTCCTAAAAAATACGTATGGCTTATTATTAAAATAAATGTAAACAACCGGATTACATCATAATAGATATAGAAATTTTTTAGTAAAGATACTATTTTCTGTACGAAGCAGTTCATGGTGTTGAAAAGAAAAATTTCTCTTCTATAAGAGCCCCTAGACTAATTATTTATGAGAATTAATACAAATTAGATTGTGTGAGTAGATCATCAACGAAGTAATGCCTTGCTGAAGAATTTAACATCGATTATAGACGTATCAACATTTCATTGTCAATTAATGAGTTGCTCCAACGCTTTGCTCCGGCAAAGCCCCATCGGGGCGCAACGTCGGTAGCATTTAGGCGGTCCACACGGTCAGTAAGCCCCAGCGGGGCGCAACGTGCGGATACGCGGTATGTGGCATTTCAATTGAATTAAAATCGCGGCCCAATTATTTACCCGCGTATCCGCACGTTGCGCCCCGCTGGGGCTTTGTGCTCGTACGGCCTGCCAAATACTACCGACGTTGCGCCCCGCTGGGGCTATTCGTGCATGCGGCCATTCTTAATGCTATCGATGTTATGCCCCGCTGGGGCTATGTATCACTGTCATTACTGATCACCCACCCAACCGGTCATGTCCTGAAAATCGAACAGGTATTCGTCCTTGTAATCAATGTCAAACTTCTGAAGCATCAGGACATATTCTTGCCGGAATGTACGTTTGCTGTGGTGCGCTTCCTGATTCTGAATGTATTGAATAACCGTTTGTCGTTCGGAACGACCGTGTGAAAACGCGCCGTAGCCGACCTGCCAACTAAATGCTGATTTAGCGTATCCCCTTTCCCGGATGTATTGGTTGCTCGACGTTTTTATTTCCTTCACCAATTCGGGCAATAGCTGCGTCGGATTGTAACCAAGGAAAATGTGTATGTGGTCGGCCATACCACCGATCTGAAGCATTTTGTGCTTGTGCGTTTGCACGATGCCTGTGACGTATTGATAAAGATCTTCGCGCCAACGTTTATGGATAAGTGACTCGCGACCTTTCACGGCGAATACGAGATGAATATCTAATTGTGTGTAGGTGTTGGCCATGTTGTTCGGTGGTTTGTGTCACCGTAAAAATAGCAGGCCACACCAGCCCTAGGTACGACATCACCTATGGCTACCCGCGCAGTGCTGCCCCGTTGGGGCGTATGGAGCCAAACACCCGAACCCCGCCCGGCGTTACTGATTGATACTGTGTTTCCGACGAAACGCAAAACTCAACAACAGTGATGAAAGCAGCCATTATTGATCAGTACGGCCCGGCAAGTGAACTGCATGTGGCCGAGGTGCCCAAGCCTGAACCCGATACCCACGAGGTGCTCATTCGCGTACACGCCACCTGCGTAAACCCCTTTGAAACGCATCAGCGGTCGGGCGATATGAAAGCCATGATGTCGGGTGATTTTCCGAAGATTTTAGGGGCCGACGTGGCGGGCGTGGTAGAGGCCGTGGGCCTGATGATCACCGATTTTCAGCCCGGCGACCGCGTCATGGCCTCGTTGGGCATGAGTGGCGGGGCCTATGCCGAATATGCCGTGGCGAAGGAAACCAGCCTGGTGAAACTGCCCGACGCCATCAGTTTTGAGCAGGCAGCAGCTATGCCCGTAGCCGCCGGAACAGCCCTGCAAGCCATGCGCGACAAAGGCCACCTGCGCCCTAGAGACCGGGTGCTTATCAACGGGGCAGCCGGGGGCGTGGGGCACTACGCGGTGCAACTGGCCAAAATTATGGGCGCTACCGTCACGGCGGTTTGCGGTCCTGACGCGGTGGCGATGGTAAAAGAACTGGGTGCCGACCGGGTCATCAATTACCACGAAATCGACTTTACGAAAGAAGCCGAAACCTACGATGTGGTGTTCGATGCAGTGGCTAAAAGCTCGTTTGAGGCATGCCAGCCTATTCTGACAAAAACTGGTACCTATGTGACCACCAGGCCCTCTGCTGAAGGTATGCTCGACAAAGTAAAAACCCTTTTTGCTGACCAGAAAGCCACGTTCATCCTCTTCAGTTTCACCCAAACCGACATGAACTGGATGCTGAAACACGCCGCCGAAGGCCGGTTGAAAGCCGTGATCGAACACACCTACCGCCTCGATGAACTACCACAAGCCCACGCCGCCAGCGAAGCCGGACACGTGAAGGGGAAGCTGGTTGTCGTGGTGGAGTAGGGGGGGTAATGGTTTGTAGTTGCTGACGCCCAGTCCGGCGTTCCAGCCAGGCGTCAGCTACTACAGCGCGAAGCCAACCACCAACTACAAACCCCCAATCAGTTCCGCCACGAGCCGGCCGGTTTGCATGGCGGCGTTGAGTGAGGGGTAGGCGGTTTGGTCGCCGCACTGGAAGAGGCCATCGCCGAGAGACAGCGGCTGATGCACGGCGTTGGGGCCGTAGGTAGGCAATGCCTGCGGAATATGGTCGGTGCGGAGGTGTTGCCAGCCCCGGACCGAGTCGCCAAACCAGTTCGTCAGTTCGGTCCGGATTTGGGTGGTCAGGGCTGGCTCGTCAACGTGGGTTAGTCCCTGCGTACTCACCGAAATCAGCAGTTTGTCGGCGGGGGCGTAGGCGGGTGCCACGTCGCTGATGACGGTCAGGTTATGCACCGCTGAGGATCGTTTGGTATTGAGCATCAGGAATTTATCGGCTTTCAGGCTGTCGGGGCGGGTGCTAGATGGTGCCGAAAAATAGGTGCAGGTGGTATGGTTGAAGGCCTGTGCTGCGGGAGGCGTTTTGCCCAGCAGCCGAGCCGACGCGGCGGCATCTACGGCCAGTACGACGGCCTCGCCGGTCAGCACCTCACCCGACGACAAGGTCACGGTTCGGCCCGACACGCTGGCCACGGCAGTGTTCAGTCGGATGCTGTTTTCGGGCAAATTACGGGCCAGTTGGGCGGGTATTTCGCCGATACCCAAGGCCGGTACGGCAGCGTCGCCGAGGAAGAAGCTTTTAAAGCAAAACTGGAAAAAGTTGCTCGACGTGGTCAGGTCATCTTCCAGGAAAACACCCCCGAAAAAAGGTCTGAAAAATCGGTCGATCATCGGCTCTGAAAAGCCTAGTTCACGTATATAGGCCAGGGTACTGGTGGCCGGTTGGTTGAACAAGTCCTGCGTCGACAGCCCCTGTACATGCCGGATCAGGGTCACGATACGGATCTTATCGGCCAACGTGCCAATGGGCGAAAACAGCGTTTCGAACACGCTGAACGGCTCCTTAAACGGATTGAGCAGCCGCATCCACGGGTTGGTGGTACCGGCCTCGTCGTGATGAATGCGGGCACCAGAGCGGAAAAGTTGCAGGTCTAACGCACTGTAGTTCAGCAGTTGACGAGCTTCGGGGTAGGCTGTAAGCAGGATTTGAAACCCCCGGTCGAGGCGGAAACCGGCCACCAGATCGGTGCGGACGCGGCCCCCTACGGTGTCGGCGGCATCGAGGAGCAATACGGCGCGGCCTTGCCGGTGGAGGTAGTTAGCGCAGGTGAGACCTGCCATGCCAGCACCAACAACGAGAATGGGCATAGGGTGGAGATGACTAGTTCGAATAAACAAAAAACGGTCCTGCCGGGAGCAAAAGCAAATGAAGCGTTGTTGTGGTACTATTCAGAGATAAATTGCACTTAGTTAAGGTAATAAAAAAATAACATGCTGTTTTTCAGTGCTTTGCAATTTTGCATTTGACAATTATTCTTAGAAAGGCCTACTTTAGGCCTACGTTAGTCACTTTCTGTATGCGTGTGCTTTTGCTCGACAACTTCGACTCGTTTACCTACACCCTGGCAGACTACCTGCAACAGGCCGGGGCCGAGTGCGTGGTGCGCCGCAGCAACCTCCCACTCAGTACCATTACCGCCACGCCTTACGACGCCGTGGTGCTGTCGCCGGGGCCGGGCGTACCGGCGTCGGCGGGGTGCCTGCTGAGCGTAATCGATTATTACCACCGCCGCCTGCCCATGCTGGGGGTGTGTCTGGGGCAGCAGGCCATCGGGCTCTACTTTGGGGCTAGCCTGCAAAAAAGCCCCCGCCCCATGCACGGCAAGGTGTCTACGATTCGGGTGCAAACCAGTGACCCCCTGTTTCGGCATGTGCCGGAGCGCATCCGGGTAACGCGCTACCATTCGCTGACGTTGACCCAGTTGCCCGATTCGCTCACTACGCTGGCCGTTACAGAACCGGCCCTGGCTACCGACACCACTACAACTGGAGGCGAGATCATGGCGATTCGGCACCGAACGTTGCCCATCTGGGGGGTACAATTTCATCCCGAAGCCGTGCTTACTGAATCTGGATTGACCATATTACGCAACTTCATCACCACAAAACAGCCCACGCTATGAACCATACCATACACCAGGAAGGCGAGTTTCGCTACATCGACGAGGGGCAGGGCGAAGTGCTCCTGCTACTTCACGGCCTCTTTGGCGCTCTCAGCAACTGGGACGACGTGATCGAGACGTTCTCGAAGCAGTATCGCGTGGTCATTCCCGTGCTGCCCATCTACGACATGCCTGTGCGCGAGGCGGGCCTCGATGGGCTGGTGGCGTTTGTGGAGCGGTTTGTCCAGTTTCGTGGCCTGGGTGAGCTAACACTATTGGGTAACTCACTGGGGGGGCATGTAGGGCTGCTCTACACCTTTAGTCACCCCGATATGGTGAAGCGGCTGGTGCTGACGGGCAGCTCTGGCCTGTTTGAAAACGGTATGGGCGGCTCATTTCCCAAGCGCGGTTCCTACGATTTTGTGGCCGAACGCGTGGCATATACTTTCTATAACCCCAAAGTAGCCACCAAAGAACTGATCGACGAGGTGTTTGAGGTGACGAGCAGCATTCCTAAGTGCATGAACATTGTGCAGATTGCCAAGTCGGCACAGCGCACCAACGTGGCGAAGGATTTGCACCAGATCACGGTACCTACGCTGCTGGTCTGGGGTCTGAACGACACGATCACCCCGCCCCACGTAGCACACGAATTCGACCGACTCATTGCCGACACCGAATTGTTCTTCATCGACAAATGCTGCCACGCCCCCATGATGGAACACCCCGCCCGGTTTAACGCCCTGCTCCTGGACTGGCTGGCCCGCCACCCTGTTGAGGCTGTGGTCAGTGAAGGGGTATAATGTACAATGTACAATGGCTAGGCAACGAGTAGTCTTGCGTCAGCCATTGTTCATTGTGCCTTATACATTGTACATTATATCCCTTACATAGATTTTGCGAACTATCGAAAAATCTTCTTAGTTTTCATCGTTATCACTCGACTGCTAGAACCTATGAACGCCGCTGAACTGATTGACCCTATGATTCCTGCCCTCAAACCGGGCGATTCTGTTGCCGACGCGCTGGAATGGATGCAGGAGCACCGCCTGGCGCAGTTGGTCGTGGCCGACGCGGGTATCTATATTGGCATTGTGAGCGAAGATTTGTTGCTCGACTTGTCGGACGACGAGCGGCCTATCAGCGACGTGATGAAGCTGGCCGAGAACGTGATGGCCCGCGAAAACCAACATCTGCTGGAGCTAATCCCGATGGTGACCGAGCACCGCCTCGACCTGCTGGCTATTGTGGGCGAAGGCAACGAACTGCTGGGCTGCGTCACCACCACCGAACTCCTGCGGCAGTTTGCCCGCGACCTGGGAATGCTGGAGAGTGGAGCCATCATTGTGCTGGCGTTGGACGAGCACGACTATTCCATGTCGGAAATTAGTCGGCTGGTTGAGTCGAACAATGCCAAGATCATCAGCAGTTATTACAGCAGCGCCGCCATTGGTATGGCCGACCGCTCGCGGCTGACCCTGAAACTGAACCGCCGCGACATTACGCCCCTTGTCTCGACCCTCGAACGGTTTGGCTACACCATTGAATCCGCCTTTGCCAATGTACCCATCGAAAGCGTCGATCAGGAACGGTACGACGCCCTCATGCGGTATTTAAATACATAAAAATGAGTCGTAAGTCATAAGTCGATAGTCGTAAGTCGG
>NZ_JAFMYU010000004.1 GCF_017353255.1 Fibrella aquatilis
AAGCCCGCGTCGACGGTGGTGTTGTTCTCCCCTGAGGTCAGCGTCACACTGCCCGAGCGGCCCGTGAGCAGATCAGCGTCCGAGTCCAGGGCCTTGTCCGTACCTGAGAGCGGCGTGGTGGTGCTGAAGTTGGCCGGTGGGGTGAAGCCCACGACATAGCTGTTGCTGACGCCCGGCGTCAGACCCGTAAAGCTGTAGAGGCCCGACCCGTTGGTGGTGGTGGTGGCCACGGCCGACCCATTGAGGTAGAGCGTGACGAGCACACCCGGAATGGGGGTGTCACCCGCATTCTGCACACCGTCTTTGTTCTTATCGTTAAAGACGTAGTCGCCAATTGAAGCAGGCTTGATGTAGCCAGCGTCCAGATCAGGGTTGAACTCACCGGGAGCCAACGTAACTGAAGCAGTCTTACCCGTAACTGGGTTGACGTCCGAATCAATCGCGCCATTGCTACCTACCAACGGCGAGGTAGTGGTGAAGCCGGTTGGCGTGGCAAACCCAACGGCATAGCTGTTGCTGCTGCCGGGGGTCAGACCCGTGAAACTATAGAAGCCCGTGGCATCGGTGGTGGTTGTCGCTACGGCACTACCATTTTGGAAAAGCGTGACCAGCACACCCTGGATAGGCGTATCGACACCTGCATCCTGGAGACCGTTAGCATTTTTATCCTCAAAGACGTAATTGCCCAAACCTGCGGTTCTGCCAGGTTGAACGATAATGTTACAGCAGTTGCTGACGGGGCACGCATTGCGGGTGGCCGCAAACGAGAAAATGCCGGGTCCTTTGATGACCAGGTTGCCGTTGGCGTCTACGCTAGCTACTGTGCTCGACGCTGAAATGGGTTGGCCACCGGCCAGCCAGGTGAAACTCGTAAAGCCTGTTGGCTTGTCGACCGTATACTCGTCGCCAGGGTACCAGGTAATGGGTACCGAGAAGCAGGCATTATCATAATCATCTTCCAGCAGATCGCCGTTGCCGGGAATCGAGTTGGCATCGGTACCATCCATCGACTTCACCTCGGCGGCGTTGAAGGCCACGCCCTCTGCGTCTACCCGCGCCTTCACCAGCAGGGTTACGGTTTGGTTGGGAGCAATGGAACCAATCGTCCAGGTGCCCAACCCTGTGGCAGCCGTGGCACTATACGTACCAACCGAAGCCGTCGACGACTGCATGGTACTGTAGCCCAGCGCCATCGAGTCGCTTACCACCACACTTGTGGCCGTAGCCGAACCGGTGTTGGTAACTGCTACAGTATACGTAACGACCTCGCCCAATGCAGGCGAGGCATTACTGATAGATTTGGTGAGGCTTAGATTGACCTGGCTACTTTGAGCAAATGCCCCAGTAAGCAGCCCGGTCAATGACAGCAACCCCGCCAGCATTATCTGGCGATAAAACCTTAGCCCACTTGTGCGCTGAGGAGGTACTGACATGGCTGAAAAAGCCAACAAATAGGCCATATATGTGCCTATTCGGTGCCAGACCTGATTAAGTAAAGATCGATCATTCATTGTAAGTGGACTTATTAAGAGGCTTAAAAACTGGACTAGCGGCATATATCTGGATCGCCTGTCGGGGGGTTCAGCTCGATGAGGTGGTTTATCAGCCTCGTGAGATGGCCTTCGTACAAAAGCCCGCCGGGCCGCTGTAGCCTGAAATGCTGGTGTATATTGAGTAAAAAACCGCCACACAGGCAGTATGCACAGCAGTTGTGCGGCCACCTGCCAAATGAAACGGAGCAGTGTACTCCCGTTGGCAGGAATCATGGCGTAACGCCGAGGCATGTTCTGTTCTGAATACGTCCGAATCAGGCCGGATTTCAGCGTAGAGATTACGTTCATCTGCAACTAATTTGTGGCGGTTAACTCACTATTGACCTCCATACAAGCGCAGCCAATTATTTCGACTGCCCCACCCGTAAAAGTCACGGGGGCCAGACTGAATGGCTTGTATGAATTACACAATGCTTATTTATCTAAAACTATGCCAAAGGGATAGTTAATCAGTTCGATTCGTTACTTAGATCGTTAATGATCTCATATTAAGCTGATTACGGTATTTTCCCTTAGCGAGGCTTTTATCGACCCCGCAACAGATATGGCTGGCGGTGAGCCAACATTGGATGGGCCTGCGTTTTGGGGGTTAAGCTAAAACTATGCCAAATAACCCGCCAGTGGTGGATGCTTCCGAATCGTTTTGGCCAAAAGAGATTAGCCAACAAGTAGCTAAATCGTAATTGATGGCACCTATTTTACTTAAGTCTTTATACGGTAACCAGCTATAGTTACGTGCTTATCTCAACAGCATGTTCACAAAAAAAGCCCCGTTCTCACGGGGCTTTTTCACAATATTAAAGACGGCATTTGTTAAAAATCGTACCCCAGCGTCAAGTAGCCAATAGGCTTGTTGACCACATTGTTTTCCAGGCCCCAGGCATAATCAAACTTCACATAGTAGCCCAGCAGCATAGTGCGGGCACCCACGCCGTAGCCAATCAGGAAGGGGTTTTTGAAGTTGGTCACCTTGGCGCGGAAAGGGCTGCTACTACCAACCGGAGCTTCAATCACGGTGGTATTCAAACTATTTTCCCGGCTGAGTGGGCCACTGCCGCCCGTCCAGGCGGTACCAATATCGCTGAAGCCCACAAACTGTAAATTACGCAGGAAATTAGAGGTGATATTACCTTGGTACAACAACCGAACCAGCGGAAAACGAAGCTCGGCATTAGCCAGCAAATGGCTGGTACCCGTAACCTTACCCAGGGCAAAACCCCGTAGCGGTGCTACGAATTCAAGGAAAAACGCGTTGCGCACATTGTAGCCAACAGGCAGTAGCAGGGGGTTACGGCTAGTGGGTTCTTTGCTGTTATTGACCCAGTTTTCCATACCACCCAGTACGCTCTCTTTGGGTGCTGCCCCACCGGACTGACTGTACGATAGCCGCAGAGCTAGAACCAGGTCACGGTAGATGCGCTGGTAGTGGCGCACGTCGGCGGTGATCCGGTTGAATGATTCCCGCGACGATGCCAGCCCGGCATAGTTATCATACCGGAGTTTAAACCGGCTGCCCTCCAGCATATTCATGCCATTAATTTTAGTGTTGTCGAATACCAATTCGGCCCGCGCACCGGCATAGTCCGACACCCGGTCGGGCTTACCCTGAAACGACAAATCAATTTGCCGCGTCATGGTGAAATTGGGTGATACGCTAAGCCGGGTGTTGACCGAAATTGGGTACGAAGCCGTCAGCGCTACCCGATTATACCGATACCGCTGACTGAATTCGTTCGCATCGACAAAAAGGGTATTGCGGTCTACGCGCAGCCCAAAGTCTACCCGGTGCGTTAGGTTTTGGTACTCAAACCAGAGGTCGCTATTACGCAGTTGGTTAAACGTGACAAAGAAACCAGCCTTCACAATGTGGTTTTCGAGCAAGTCATTGAGGGCAATATTCTGCGAATAACCAAAGCCCCGAATCGGGTCTACGCGAAATGCGGACTTAGAATCGCTGGCCACAAATAGGCCATTATAGTTAAACGGGCCCCGCACAGTCACGTTTTCACGCCGCCGCGAACGGGGCAGCCCAGGGCTTTGGGTGGTTGTGCTGCCCAGCGTGGTGGCTGCCGTGCGGCGCTGCCGGTACTCGGCCGCCTTCAGCACGTCGGGGTCAAATTCGTAATTCTCGGTGTCTACCTCGCCGGGGGCCAGGGTCATGCGGGGGGGCAGCGAGGGGGCAACGGCGCTCTGTGGCTGGGGCTTAGCCACCGCCACAGTGTCGCGACGAGGCACGGCCGTGGTGTCACGTTGGGCAACCGGAGCAGCTTTCGGCACTGGTTTCACGTTCAACCCCAGACTAATGGCCCGCTGGGTCATGGGTACGTCGGCGGACGATTCGGTGAGTTTAGCCCGGAAACCAATATGTATGGCCCCATTTTGCATGGCGCTATACACAAAGCCGCCGTTGGCTGGCACGTAGTCGTAGTGCATGATGCTGGTAGGCAACGACGTCACCACGGCGTCGGTTTGTTCCTCTATAGATCGTTTGTAGAGCGTCCTGATGCCATTCCGGTCAGAGAGATAATAGACTTGATTCTCGTTCAGGGGCAGGGGCATGGTAGCCCGCGCCAGCGAGTCGGTAATGCGTCGCACTGACGTAGTACGGGGTGTGGCCTCCATGGCATACAAACTAAACTGGTCACGGATGGTCTTATACGACCCCTTGTCTACATTGAGCGTGTCCTGATACCGGTTCGACGAAAACACGATCTGCCGACCTGACCGGCCCACAAAGCGCGGGTTCAGGTCGTCGTAGAGATCGTTGGTCAATTGCTGGTAGTTGTTGCGATTTAGGCTGTAGAGAAACAGATCGTTTTGTCCCTTGCGAACGGCACTCAAAATCAGACTCCCCCCGTCGACCGAGGCATCGATGCTGCTGATCTGCGACAGCCCGCTGATCTGCTGATTCAGCACCAGTTTGGGACGCTTGTCGAGATCTGCATATATATATAGGTATGGATGCCCGCGCTCTTCTACCAAAATCACCAGCCGGTTGTCCCGTTGCCAAGAGATCAACGGGGTGTTGGGCCGGTAGCTGATGCCATCCAGACGATAGCCGCCGCTGAGTATCGAGAATGATTTTTTGGTGGTCGTGTTGACTACTTCCACCTTGTACTTGCCATCACGAACGGTTGAATAAGCGAAGTACTGCTTGTCGGGGCTTAATTTTAGGCTGTTTAATTGAACGGGCGTTTTAGAATTCGACAGCGTAATTCGAAAATCGTCAGGGTTGGCTTTAAATGCAGCCGTAAACGGACTTGCCTGATTAGTATAGTAGTCGCGCCAGTCGCGCAGGAACCGGTTGTAGGGAATGCCCAGTGTGCTCTGAATGCTGCTCTGCTCGTTGCGGATGATCCGGGTCAGGTTCAGGATGTTCGATATATTGTCGCGGCCGTATTTCTGACCGATGTAATTCCAGATTGACTGCCCTACGCGCTCAGCCTCAATGCCCGTCAGATTCGACGGTTTACGGATGGGGCGGTTGATCGATGCGTCGCGGATGTAGTCGTCCAGTTCAGCACTCCAGCCTTCGGCCACGTAAGCTGCCATGCCGGGCATAAACCAGTCGGGTAGGGTAAGCAACAGCGAACTTTGGAGTGCATCCTTCAGGCTACCCCCATAGAGCATGTCATAGACGTAGAGCATCGACACGTCGCGGAGCAGCTGCCGCCGGAAGCTGACCTGATCGCCGGTGAAGGCCAATTCAACCCGCGATTTCGACAAATCGACTTCTTTGCGGTTCAGATCGCCCAGGGGTGCCGCGCCAATATTGCTTTGGGCCAGTTCTTCGGGCGAATTATACAGAAATAGCTTAATCCGGTTGTAGGGGGTATAGCCCAGCAGTTCGGTGATGCGGTCGAAATCTGATTCGGCGTACTGCGCGGCTAGGTTGGCGATCTGCTCACC
The DNA here is from genome assembly GCF_017353255.1 of Fibrella aquatilis. Classification (GTDB taxonomy): domain Bacteria; phylum Bacteroidota; class Bacteroidia; order Cytophagales; family Spirosomataceae; genus Fibrella; species Fibrella aquatilis. The sequence goes on from NZ_JAFMYU010000004.1 coordinate 5,463, forward strand.
GTCTTCGTAGAAATAAATTTCGAAGTTCGACGTCCGCACAATCTTCCAGTCGAAGGTGCGGTATTGAATCCGGTTTTTGCCGAACTGTTCCATCGAGGGGTAATTCTGCGCAACGGCGGCGGTACCCAGCCCCAAACACAACAAAAGGAGATATAACTGACGCATACTGAGCGAGCTAACTAACGTTTTGGAGTAACTTACTTATAACGAATGAAAACGGCTAATATTTACGGCCTCATTTATTTCTTGCCCTGCCCACAAGGCACCCGCAAAGTGATTGGCCAGGTAGGGCGCGAGCGATACGCCTTTGGTACCCATACCCCCAAAAATACCGATTCGTGGCAACTGAGGGTGTATACCCACAAACGGGCGACGGTCTTTGGTAGATGGCCGGATGCCCGCCTGCTGCTGGGTAACGGTAAACGGAATGCGCAGCAACGCACGGGCCTTTGTCTCTAGAAACGTACGCCCCGCCCCGGTTGTTTGCCAGTCTAGTTCATGCCACGAATACGTAGCCCCAATACGAATGGTGGTGGCGTTAATGGGCATGATGAAAATGCCCTGGTTGATGATATCCCGAACGGGGTAGTCGGCCACGGTGGCAGTCAGGATTTCGCCTTTCACCACGTTATAGGGCAGGTACGAAAACAGCGGATTAGCCTTGCCATGCGGGCCTTCGCAGAAGAGTACATACCGGTAGCGAACGCCCGCATACGTCACCGAGTCTGCGCCAATAGTCAGGCTATCTAACTGAATGTCAGCGGATAAGAACCGGTTTTTTGCTACGAAATACGCCCGCACGGCTCCCACAAACGCGGGCAAATCGACCCAACCGGCCTGCGTAACGCGCAACCCACCATAAGGATTGCTGACCACAGCACCGTAGACCGTTTCGTCGCCGGGTTCGCCAACGTACGCCGCCAGGTCTGAGTTAGCGGCAATGGCCTGATAGTCAGACCGCTCTTTCTCGTCGCGATACGGGCGGTAGATGCACAGCGGAGTAAAAAACGACCGGTTTAGCTGCTGTTCGGCGGCGGTGTAGAACTCATGTAGATAGGGAAACAGGCGGTCAGCCTCCCAGGTGCGCACCAGTTTCCGGCCCGTGAGGGGGTTCACGATGCCCGCCGCTACTGCCGATGCCGCCGGTAACGCTGCCGATGAGGCCACCGTGACTGAGCAGCCGTAGCGTTCCAGCGTGAGAGCCAGCACTGACCCGGCCACCCCCTGCCCCACCACGAGCACGTCGGCCACGCTCATGAAGTGAAGGGTTCGCGGTCACGCCCGAAATGACCCCGGCGGTGCAGCTTGGCAATGTGCCGGTCGGCCAGTTCTACCACCCATTCCACCTGCTCATCAATCATCATAAACGAGGTGTCGAGCAGGATAGCATCGGCGGCCTGCGTGAGCGGACTTTCGGAGCGGGTGCTGTCGATATGATCGCGCTTTTCCAGGTTGCGCACAATGTCGTCGAGGTTGACGAGTTCGCCTTTTTCGAGCAGTTCCACCTGCCGCCGCTTAGCCCGAATGAAGGTGTCGGCGGTCATAAACACTTTCACCTCAGCATCGGGGAAAACTTTGGTGCCAATGTCGCGGCCGTCCATGACCACGCCCCGTTTGCGGCCCATGCGCTGCTGCTGCGCCACCATAGCCCGCCGCACTTCTACGATGGTGCTGACTTCAGAGACCATATTGGAAATGTACATTTTCCGGATCTCGTCTTCCACGTTCAGCCCGTTGAGGCAGGTTTCATTGCGGCCCGTCTTTTCATTGAAATTAAACGATACGTGCAGGTTTTCCAGCGCCGTGGCAATGGCCCTGGGGTCGGTATGCGAAACGCTGTTCTGGTGAAAGTACAAACTCACGGCGCGGTACATGGCCCCGGTGTCGATGTAGGCATAGCCCATGCGGGCGGCAACCGCTTTGGCCGTGGTGCTTTTCCCACAACTGGAATACCCGTCTATGGCAATGATTATTTTCGACATGAATCTCCGTTGAACTGGCCCGCAAAGAAACCACAATCGGGGCGTTTATGAAAGTTGGCCCTGCTGCTGAAGGTACTCGTCGCGCAGGATGGCGTAGATGTGTTCGTCCACAAATTTGTTGTTCTTGATGGCCCCTTGCAGCAGCGTGGCCTCGTGCCGGAAGTGGGCGCGTTCCAGCACTTTCATCGAGCCAATGTTGCCATCTAACACGCAGGCAAACACCCGGTTAACCTGCGTATTGTTGAAGATGTAGTTGACCATTACGGGCATTACTTCTGTGATGATACCCCGCCCCCAGTAGGGTTCGGCCAGCCAGTAGCCTACCTCGGCGTTGTAGCGGTAGAGATCGTCGCGAACGGTATAACCCACGTTACCCACGGCCTCACCGTCGACCTCAATGGCCAGGTTAGTAGGCAGTTGATACGTTTTGTTCGAGCGCACCCAGGAGGTGGCATCGCGTAGGGTATAGGGATAAGGAAAAAAATCGCGCACCCAGTTCCAGATGTTGCGGTTGCTGGCGTGCCGCGACAGGGCCTCTTCATCGCCCTCGCGCCAGGAACGCAGTCGGCAGGTGGTTAAATCGATGCTGGTCAACGGAATAGTCTTATGGCGGGCAAATAGGGGGTTGTCTCGCGAAATAACAACCCTACGGCCTGTTTGTTACCCGAACATTACCCAGCAGGCACCCTACAGGTCGCGGGCTTTCACATGCACGATCTTGCCATCCCGCACAATCACCAGCGTCTCATCATCACGCTTGGCCCGCTCAACCAGCTTTTTGTGTGCCAGACGAAACCCTGTCAATACTTTCTCAGAAAGGTCTTTCTTATTCTGAATATCCATCGTGATTCATGATTTGCGTCCAGCAGTCTAGATCAAAAACAACCGTTTCTTCACCAAGTCCACCAGCAGCTACTTCTATTACAGCTTCTTCACCATTGTTTAGCACGATGAAATAATCGCAGACGGGTATGTATAGCGTTAGCAAGTTATGCAATGCCCGGTCATACCGACGGCGAATAACGGCCTCTGGTATATTATGACCGCCCGCAGCTACTCGTTTTGCCACCCCTTCAACGGCTACCTCTGGCGAGGAGAGATACACAAAAACTAGCGTAACCGTATACCCCAACGCCCTGGCTCGCCGAATGGTTTGGACGTACGACCGTGTCGACAACGTAGTTTCTATGGCAAAGTCAGCGCCGTTAGAGCGTAGCGTAATGACCAGTTAATCAACATCTTCCAGACTAAACAAAGCCTCTACTGACTGGGTAAATACGGCGGCTAATTTAAGAGCCAGCACGGTTGAAGGCACGTACCGGCCCGTTTCGATGGAGTTGATCGTTTGCCGACTCACACCGATCCGTTCGGCCAGTTCCGCCTGCGACAGGTTATGCTCGGCCCGTGCCACTTTGAGTCTGTTTTTCATGCCGTCAGCAGTTTATCATTCTTGTAAATAAGCCACCGAAAACGCGCAATGAACACCAGCAACACGGTGAACATATTATAAATCATGACGTTGAAAAATGCTACATCGTATAGCGTTAGAATAGCGACAGCCAGTATCAAATAGTTGGCATATACGCTCCATTGCAATGCTTTAAGGCGTAGCTGACTAATCATTTCATCTTCTGTTTTTTCTTTTGAAAAAGCAATCAATAAAAGACCAACGATGAGGCCAATCCCGGCTAACTCATCGACCATATTGCCGTGAGCAATGCTAAGCATATTGTTGAGTGCCGATGTGCTATCTGTAGTCCTCCCTATCACATCGGCTGTATACAGATTCACCAGACCCACAAAAGCCGACGGCAGGAAAATCAACCAGCCAATAAGCCGGTAACGATGCGGAAATAACAAGCGTGTGTTCATGATGATGTAAAGTATGTTTGACAGCACAAGTATCAAACAAGTTTTCCTTATTGTCAAGTATTCTTGTCATAATTTTTCAAACCTATAAGGAAAAGGAAACCTTATAGGTTGCATCGGCGTAGACTGCTGTAGCTCAACCTATAAGGTCTCCTTCTCCTTATAGGTTTACAAAGCGTAAATCTGCTTCATCAACACCCATTTCTCGCCGGGCTGGGCAAAGGGCAGGGCTTGTTGATAGGTCCACATCAGGGCTTCCCACTCCTGCACCATTGGGTTGTCGGCGTCCATCTGCGCCTTTCGCTCAAAGGAAAATGTATCGTCGGTCTCCATGAGCATCACCAGCCGGTTGCCTGCCCGGTAGAGATCCATACCGGTGATGCCAGCCGCCCGGATCGTAGCCTCTATTTCGGGCCGCATCGTGGCGTGGTAGTGTTCATACTCGGCAATTAGCGCCGGGTCATCTTTTAAATCGAGAGCAAGGACGTGGAGCATGTGGTGAAAGAGCGAATTGTGAAAGAGCGAAAGAGTGAATAGTGAAGGAGCGAAAGAGTGTGGTCCGGTTGGAGTACGCTCGCGTCAGTCGGACCACACTCTTTCGCTCTTTCACCATTCACTCTTTCACCAAATGCCCCCGCCAGCCGTACCAGGCTACGACCAGGAAGCATAGCAGGGGGACAATGTAGGCCAGTTGGATATTGCTTTGGTCGGAGATGAGGCCCATGAACAGGGGAAAGAACGCGCCACCCGCCACCGACATCACCAGTAGCGACGAACCAAACTCACGGTCCTGACCCAGTTTGTTGATACCCAGCGCGAAAATGGTGGGAAACATGACAGATTCGAAGAAGGGCACAGCGAACACCGCCAGCACGGCCAGTTCTGACTTGAACGTGAGCGCCCCCAGCAACAGCACCATACAGGCTAATGAGCAGATCATGAGCAGGCGGTTTGCAGGTATAAAGCGCGTCAGGTATGTACCCACAAACCGGCCGATCAGGAAACCCAGCAGCGCATAACCCAACCAGGCAGCCGCCTGTTTCTCGGGTATATTGCTGGTGTATTTGGCAAACCGGATAAAGAAACTTGTAACGCATACCTGCGCCCCGACGTAGAAAAACTGGGCAATTACCGCGCCCGACAAATGCCGGTGCCGCCACGCCGACCGCAACGATGATACCCGACCGGTTACCTGCTCCTGCACGGCGGGCAGTTTGGTAAACATGAAAAAGGCCATCACCGCCAGCACTACCAGCGCAATAATGATGTAGGGTAGTTTGACCGAATCGGCTTCCGATTGCAGGTACTGATTCAGCGCCGTGGGCGTCATGGCAGCTAGTTCGGCGGGGGTGTGCTCAACGCCGCTCAGGATGAACTTACCCCCCAAAAACGGCGCCACAAACGACCCCAGCCCGTTGAACGACTGGCTTAGGTTCAGCCGCGTTGTGGCCGATTCGGGCGGGCCTAGCAGGGTAACGTAGGGGTTGGCGGCCGTTTCGAGAAACGCACAGCCCGACGCAATGATAAACAACGCGCCCAGAAATAGCATATACAGCCGGGTGTTGGCAGCTGGCACAAACAGCAACGCGCCAATGACGTACAGGCCCAATCCCATCAGAATACCCTGTTTGTATCCGTATTTCCGCATCACCAACCCCGCCGGAATAGCCATGATGAAATAAGCCAGATACACTGACGAGTCGATCAGGGCCGACTGTAAGTCAGTGAGTTGACACGCTTTCTTCAGGTGTGGAATCAGGATCGGCTCCAGGTTATGGACAAAGGCCCACAGGAAAAACAGGCTCGTAATGAGTGCAAACGCCAGCTTAACGTTGCCGGTCGGAGTGGCAGTGGTGGCAGTGGTGGGATGGGTCATGGGAGTAGGTTAAATAGCTCTGTCTAAATGCGTATAGCCTCCATCCACGTGGATGAGTTGGCCGGTGGTGTGGCTGGAGCGGTCAGAGAGTAAGAAAGCAACCGTATTGGCAACTTCGGTGGGGGTAGTCATCCGGTTTTCCAATGGAATATTGGCGGTAATCTGTTGCAATTTGGCGGCGGGGTCGGGTAGGGTGTTAAGCCAATTTTCGTAGAGCGGTGTCCAGCATTCGGCCACCACCACAGCGTTGACCCGAATGCCGTTGGGCAGGAGTTCCACGGCCCATTCGCGGGTGAGGGCATTACGTCCCCCGTTGGCGGCGGCATAGGCCGAGGTGCCCCCCTGACCCGTTTCAGCCACTTTCGAAGTGATATTCACAATAGCCCCGCGCGACATTTTCAGGGCGGGCAAGGCATGATGTGCCATGAGGTAATAATGTACTACGTTGCGGTGCAATGAGGTCATAAATGCATCGTAACTACCTGACGTTAAGCTCACGCCATCGTTCACGCCCGCGTTGTTGACCAGCCCGTGCAACTGCCCGCCAGTTTGTGCCAGCACATCATCTACCGCCCGTTGGCAGTCGTCGGGCCTGGTTAAATCAGCAACGGCCCCGATAGCCCGGCCACCGCCAGTGGTCAGGTTGGCAAGCGTTTGTTGCAGGGCGGCTTCGTCACGGTCTACCAGCGCCACCGTGGCACCCTCCCCCACCAGCACCCGCGCAATGCCCTCGCCAATGCCCTTGGCCCCGCCCGTGATGAGAATGACTTTGTCTTGTAGGTTCAGGTTCATGGCTTTTTATAGTTTGTAAAACCGTTGTGCATTGCCGCCAAACACCTTTGCCCGGGCCTCGTCGCCCCACTTCGACACGTATTCTTCTACTACGGTTTTCACCTGCGTATAGTCAGCAGCGGTAAGACAAACGGGCCAATCAGAACCAAATAGGAGCCGGTCAGGGCCGAAATGTTCAAAGACCACGTCGAGGTAGGGAAACAGGTCGGCTTTGCTCCAGTTTTGCCAGTCGGCCTCGGTCACAATGCCCGACACTTTGCACGATACATTGGGCTGCTTGGCAATCTCGGCCATGAAGTTCGACCAGCGGCTGATCTCTTGCTTCCGAATCACGGGCTTAGCCAGATGGTCGATCACGAAGTTGACCTCCGGTATGGCCCGCACCAGGTGCAGCGCAGCTTTCAATTGGCTGGGGTAGATGAGAATATCGTAGGTAAAATCGAAGGCGGCGAGTTGCCGAATGCCCCGAACAACATCCGGGCGCGTCAGGAAATCATCGGGTTCGGCCTGCGCCACGTGCCGAAATCCCCGGATCTCTTCATACTGCGAATAAGCCTCCAGCCGGTCGTAGATATCGTTGGCCTGCAAATCGACCCAACCCACCACGCCCCGGACAAAACCATAGGCCTGCATCATATTAACCAGAAACAAGGTCTCTTCGTCAGACTGACTGGCCTGCACAGCCACGCACCCGTCTATGCCATTGGCACGAAGAACAGGCTCCAGATCGGCCGGCATGAAATCACGCCGCAACACGGCCATCTCGTCGGTGAGCCAGGTGTCACGGTCGGGGTTATAAACCCAGAAATGTTGGTGTGCGTCGATGGTCATGGAAGGACGTTAGATGTTGGACGTTGGACAATCCTTTACACTAGATTTGAATGATTTAACCACCGTATCATAATGCACAACTTTAAGGAACTTAGGATATGGCAGCAAGCCATGGATATTGCTCGTTTCTCTTACCAAATCACCAAAGAATTTCCTCGTGAAGAAGTTTTTGGACTCACATCACAAATGAAGATATCTTCTGTTTCAATACCATCTAACATTGCAGAGGGGTGTGGCAGAGGAACAAACGCCCAACTAATTCATTTTTTAGACATTTCAATTGGATCTTCCTGCGAATTGGAAACGCAAATTATCCTGGATAAAGATTTTGATTTTTGTTCGAAAGAAAAGTTTGACCAATGGACAAGTCAAGTAAATTCCTTCCAGCGTCAGACCCGCGTATTTAGAGAACGCCTGGCCAAAAACAACTTTGAGGACGTTGGAAAATGGATGATAGACGTTGGATATTGGACACTGGACTACGTTAAGTAACTTATAACCAGCGTTCAATGTCCAATGTCCAGCATCCATTATCCAACGTCCTCATTCATAAGACACCGCCATCTGCTGCTGCTCACCCAGCCCCTCGATGCCCAGGGTTACTACGTCGCCGGGCTTCAAGTAGCGGGGTGGTTTAAAGCCCAGGCCAACACCAGAGGGAGTACCGGTGGAGATGACATCGCCGGGAAGCAGGGTCATGAATTGGCTGATGTAACTGACGAGGGTGCGTACGTCGAAAATCATATCGTCGGTGTTTGAGTCCTGGAGTTTTTCGCCGTTTACGCTTAGCCAGAGGTTCAAGGCATTGGGGTTAGAAACTTGGTCTGCCGTGACCAGGTAGGGACCCAGCGGCGCGAAGGTGTCGCAGCCTTTGCCTTTGTCCCACTGCCCGCCGCGCTCCAGTTGAAATGCCCGTTCGCTGTAGTCGTTCAGCACGGCATAGCCTGCCACATAGTCCAAGGCATCGTCAAGCGCCACGTAGCTCGCCCGCTTGCCAATGACCACGGCCAATTCCACTTCCCAGTCGGTCTTTTCAGAGCGCTTGGGTATCACCACATTGTCGTTGGGTCCGCAGAGTGAGGTGGTGGCTTTGAAAAACAAAATCGGCTCTGCGGGGGGCGTAGCCCCGGTTTCGGCGGCGTGTTTGGCGTAGTTGAGGCCCACGCAAATGATCTTCGACGGGCGTTTCAAACAGGGGCCAAAGCGCGAATCAGCGGGCACGTCGGGGCAGTGGGGTGCGTGGGCGGTGAGCCAATGCGCCAGGCGGGCGGGGCCGTCGGTCTCGAAAAATGTTTCGTCAAAATCGCCTCCAAAATGCGTCACGTCGATGTGGCGACCATCGGGCAGCAGCACGCCGGGGTGTTCGTGGCCGTCGGGGCCAAAGCGGAATAGTTTCATAGGGAAACAAAGCAACTAAGCCGGAAAAGATACCGCTACACGCTCAGACTCCATAACCTACTTCATACCGCCACTTGTTTTACCGGCATGGATAAGAAAACCGTCATCATCACCGGAGCCGGGCAGGGTATTGGCCGCGCTACCGCCGAGTTTTTGCTCAATCACGACTACGCTGTTTCGATCTGGGAAAACAACCCCGACGCCCTCGCCGAAGTACAAACCGAACTGGCCGCAGCCCTCCCCGACGCGCAGTTTCTGCGCTGCGACGTATCGGACGAAAAGTCGGTTAAAAAGGCCGTTTCCGATACGGTAAAGCACTTTGGCCGCATCGACGCACTTATCAATAACGCGGCCGTGATGCAGGAAAAATCGCTTGACGAACTGACTTTTGCCGAATGGAACGAGGCCATTGGTGTGAACCTGTCGGGGGCTTTTCTGTGCGCCAAATACGCCGTGCCGCACCTGCGCGAAAACCGGGGGACCATTATCAGCCTTTGCTCAACGCGGGCGTTCCAGTCTGAGCCAGACACGTTTGGTTATTCGGCCTCGAAGGGCGGCATTTTTGCTCTCACGCACTCGCTCGCCATGAGTCTCGGCCCTGATGTACGCGCCAACTGCATCAGCCCCGGCTGGATCGACGTGTCGGGCCTGAAAACCGGCCACCCGGACGCGGAAAAACTCAGCACCGCTGACCACAGCCAACACCCCGCCGGGCGCGTGGGTCGCCCCGCCGACATTGCCCGGATGATCCTGTTTCTGCTCGACGATGCCAACGATTTTATTACCGGACAGAACTTCATCATCGACGGCGGCATGACCCGAAAAATGATCTATGTGTGACGTCCCACTACTCCATTCACCTGACCGGATACGTGATAACCTATTGGATTATAAAGCCGAATTCATAGATTTAGCATAAGCACGCCGGTTGGTGTTGCCGTCCTAAATCGACGTTGTTATGATACGCTTTACCACTCGTTTTAGCCTGATTAGTGCGCTTTTTTTAAGCGTATTCAGCGGCCTGATGGCCCAATCACCAACGCCTGTTGCGGCCAATGGGCAGCTTAAAGTACTGAACCGGCAACTTTGTAATGCGGCGGGCAACCCCGTTCAACTGCGGGGTATGAGTTCGCATGGTCTGCAATGGTTTGGCAACTGCTATTCGCAGGCATCGGTGCAGGCCCTCGCTACGCAGTGGGGTGCCGACGTTTTCCGGGCCGCCATGTACGTAGACGAAGGCGGCTACCTGTCGAACAAAACCGGCATTCAGGCGCAGGTTGATCAGCTGGTCGATTGGACCGGGCAGGCGGGCATTTATTGCATCATCGACTGGCACGTGCTTAACCCCGGCGACCCAAATGTGCATCTGAGCGACGCCAAAGCATTTTTTGGGGCAAATGCGCAGAAACACGCGGGCAAAAAACACGTCATCTACGAAATCTGCAACGAACCCAACGGCGTAGACTGGAACACCGTAAAAGCCTACGCCGACCAGGTTATTCCCGTCATTCGCCAATACGACAGTCAGGCCATTATCCTGGTTGGTACCCCCACCTGGTCGGGTACGCCCGGCGACGTGCGGGCTAATCCTCTGACGGGTGCCAACGCCGCCAACGTGCTTTACACGTTCCACTTCTACGCCGGGTCGCACTACACGCAAGCGTATATGGACGACGTGATGAAGACGCTGCCCATTTTCGTGTCGGAATGGGGCACAAGCAATTATTCGGGCAATGGCGGCAACGATTACACCAACGCCCAAAAGTGGCTGGACCTGTTTGCCGGGCAAAACACGTCGGGTCAGAAAGTGAGCTGGTGCAACTGGAGTTTCGCCGACAAAGCCGAATCGTCGGCGGCGTTGAACCCCGGTGCGTGTGGCAACGGCGGCTGGAACAACACCTCCGAGTCGGGTACGTGGGTGAAAAATCACCTGCTCAGCCCCGCCGATAGCTGGGCTACCACCACACCGCCCCCGCCGGGTAATCAAGCTCCCACGGTGGCCCTCAGCAGCCCGGCCAACAACGCCACGTTTACGGCCCCCGCCACCGTTGCTCTAACCGCCAACGCCGCCGATGCCGACGGTACCGTTGCCAAAGTCGAGTTCTTTAGCGGAGCCACGAAACTGGGGGAAAGCCTCGCCACACCCTACGCCTACAACTGGACTAACGTAACGGCGGGCACCTATGCCCTCACGGCCAAAGCCACTGATAATAAAGGCGCTACGACTACGTCGGCCACCGTCACGATCACCATAAAATCCGGCAGTACCCCGCCCCCGCCGCCACCCACCGGCGATCTGCTTGGTGCCGACTGTGCCCGGATTAATGACATAAAAAGCTATACGTTGAGCGCGGCGAAGATGACCAATGCCACGGCCTTTTCATGGTGGGTAAACGGGTCTACGCAGAGCATCACGCCCACGCAGCCGGGGCGGGCCACCATCAATTTCGGACCGTCGTTTACGGGTGGGCAGGTGTGCGTGGGGGTCAACTATTCGGTGTCGCCCTGGTATCAGCAGATTTGCAAATCGGTAACGGTTTGTGCGCCCGGTGCCCGCATCGCCGCCGCCGAAACAGCCGACAACGTGGTCTACCCCAACCCTACCCGCGACCAGTTTTCGTTCACCACCGAACGCTCCGTACAGGCCATGACCGTGGTTGACCTGACCGGGAAAACCCATCTGCGCCTCGGCACGGCCAAAGCCGACCAGACTATTACTTTCGGCGAGACACTGCCAAGCGGCGTGTATGTGCTTCGTATTCAATACGATACGCAGCGCCAGCGCACCGTGAAGCTGTTAAAAAGTGAATGATCACCACCCGCAACGGCGGACCGCCCCTCCCCCCTCCTTGGTAAGGAGGGGGAGGGGCGGTCCGCCGTTGCGGGTGGTACTACGTACTCAGCCGTACCACGCCGCCGTCGATGGGGTAGTCGCAGCCGGTGACGAAACCCGCCTCGTCGGAGCAGAGGTAGAGGGCCAGGGCGGCAATCTCGTCGGGGGTACCCATGCGGCCAATGGGTTGTGCTTTTGCCAGTTTGTCGAACATCTCGGCCTCCTTGCCAGCATAGTTTTTGGCAATAAACCCATCCACAAACGGCGTATGCACCCGCGCTGGGCTGATGCAGTTGCAGCGGATGTTGTGAGGCAAATAATCTTTGGCCACCGACAGCGTCATGCTCAGCACGGCACCTTTGCTCATAGAATAGGCAAAACGGTCGTTCAGACCCAGCGTGGCAGCAATGGAAGCCATATTTAGGATCACCCCGCCACCCGCAGCCCGCATATGGGGCAAGATGGCGTTCAGACAGTTATATACGCCCTTCACGTTCACCGAAAATACCCGGTCAAAGTCGGCTTCGGTGGTGGTCTCGGCGTTGCCGATGTGGGCAATACCAGCGTTGTTGACCAGTATATGTACCGGTCCTTCGCCGGCTATCTCACCGATCACACGCTGCACGTCGGCCTGATCCGTCACGTCGACGGCATGGAGCGACACACCACCAGCATTGTGGCTAATAGCGGTAAAGAGGGTCTCTGGGTTATCCATTGACCGGTCCAGCACATGCACGTGCGCCCCGGCCTGCACAAACGCCCGGCAAATAGCTAGCCCAATGCCACTAGCCCCACCCGTCACGATGGCTGTCTTGTTTTGAAGTGAGAACATGAATGTGATTTACGACTTACGATGTACGATTTACGATTTGTTGCTGACGCACGAATATTGCTAATACGAAGATTCGTGCGTCAGCAACAAATCGTAAATCGTACATCGTAAGTCGTAAATTTTTAAAGGGAAACCCCCCGTTTCCAGGGGATGAAATCGTTTTGTCCGAGTTGTTCGGCTTTGGTCAGGTAGGTGCCGGAGGCCAGGCCAATGAGCCAGTCGAGGAGGGCGTCGCCGTTTTGTTCAATGGTCTGCTCACCGCGAATGATCGGGCCGCTGTCGAAGTCAATTACGTCGGGCATCCGGGTTTGTAGGGCGGTGTTGGTCGATATTTTTACGACGGGACAAATAGGGTTGCCCGTGGGGGTGCCCAGGCCCGTGGTAAACAAGATCAGGTTAGCCCCCGACCCCGCCATGCCCGTAGTGGCTTCCACGTCGTTGCCCGGTGTACAAAGCAGATTCAGACCCGGCGCGGTGATCGGTTCGGCGTAATCGAGCACGTCGGCCACCCAGGCTAGCCCCCCCTTCTTGGCCGCCCCCGCCGACTTGATGGCGTCGGTGATCAGCCCGTCTTTGATGTTGCCGGGCGAGGGGTTCATGTCGAACCCCGACCCGGCGGCTTCGGCCTGGGCGGCGTAGGTTTCCATCAGGCCAATGAACTTCTCGGCCTGGGCATCATCGCGCATCCGGTCGATCAGGTTTTGTTCGGCCCCGCAGAGTTCGGGAAATTCGGCCAGCACCGTGCGCCCGCCCAACGCCCCCAGCACGTCGGACAAATGCCCGATGGCGGGGTTGGCCGACAGACCCGAAAATCCGTCGGACCCACCGCATTTCAGTCCTACACATAGCTGACTCAGGGGCGCGGGCTGCCGCTCGATTTTGTTTATGTCAATCAGGTGCAGAAACGTTTCTTTAATGGCCTGCGAGAGCATATCGTACTCGGTACCGGCCTGTTGCTCATAAATCAGCATGGGCTTTTTGCCGTGCGGATTCTGGCGTTTTACGGCGTGGACGAGCATGTCGCCCTGTAAGTGCTGGCACCCCAGGCTTAGCACGGTAGCGCCGGCCACGTTGGGGTTGTTGATGTAGCCCGCCAGCAATTCGCACAACATGGCCGAATCTTGTCGGGTGCCGCCGCAGCCCATCTCGTGGGTCAGGAATCGGATACCATCCACGTTTTTGAAGGGCCTTTCGGGGGCCTGCGTCAGCGTTTTGTTCTGCTCGGCATCTACAAAGGGCTGCATCTTTTTGATCACTTCGATCTGCCCATGCTGGTAAAGGTGCAACAGTTCACGCACCTGATCGCGGTAGCGGTCGGTTTGACCGTAGCCCAGTTCGCGCTCAAAGGCCTCTTTCATCATCAGCACATTGCGGTTTTCACAAAACACCAGCGGAATCACGAGCCAGTAGTTGCGCGTACCCACCCGGCCGTCGGCGCGGGGGTAGCCCATAAAGGTTTTTCCGGCGAACGCCGATACGTCAGGGGCCTCATACGTATAGGGGTGGCGTTTGTCAATGCCATAGGCATCGGCCTCGTGTTTGAGGTTGAACGTAGTGATCATTTCGCCCCGCGCAATGGGCTGCGTGGCCCGCCCCACCGTAACGCCATACATCCGCACGGGGTCGCCGGGCTGGCGGTCTTCGGTCATGAATTTGTGCTTGGCGCGGGCACCATTGGGCAGCGTATAAGTTTCTGCCCCCAGCGACACCTGCCCACCAGCGGGCAAATCTTGGAGCGCCACAATCACATTGTCGGTAGACTGTAATTTAAGAATCTGGTCTGGCATGGGCATGAAGATTGCCTGAATAAGACTATTGGTAAAAAAGCAGTGGGCCAGTTTGGTATACCTACTGTTACGTAGGCTAAAACTTTACGGTTTCGTTTGGTTATCTACCAGCCAATGTAAACATTTGACTTCCGAACCCCACCCATCTGTATATGCTTACGGCCAACATTCTGAATTTATTCGATAAGTCGATCTATTATGGAACCATCCACCTCGACCACGGCCGTATTCTCCGCATTGACCGCCTCGGCCCCGAACGGCCCGAAGAGCCTTATATCCTGCCCGGCTTCATCGACGCCCACGTCCATATAGAAAGTTCGCTGCTGACACCCGCTCAGTTTGCCCGGCTGGCGGTGGTGCATGGTACGATAGCCACGGTGTCGGACCCCCACGAAATTGGCAATGTGCTGGGCGTACCGGGCGTGGAATATATGCTGGCCGACGGCCAGCGCACACCGTTTAAATTCTGCTTTGGGGCACCCTCCTGCGTACCCGCTACCACGTTTGAGACCGCCGGGGCCGTTATCAGCGTGAAAGACGTGCGTTATTTGCTTGGCCTGCGCGACATTGGCTATCTGGCCGAGATGATGAATTTCCCCGGTGTGCTGAATGAAGACCCCGACGTAATGATGAAGATCGCGTACGCCAAAGCCTTCAGCAAGCCCGTGGATGGCCATGCCCCCGGCCTGCGCGGCAACGATGCTCAACGCTACATCGACGCGGGCATTGAAACCGACCACGAATGCACCACCTACGACGAAGGTCTCGACAAAGCCCGGCGGGGCATGAACATCCTGATTCGGGAGGGTAGCGCGGCCAAAAACTTCGATGCCCTCATTCCACTCATCGACGAGTTTCCACAGTTGGTCATGTTCTGTTCTGACGACAAACACCCCGATACACTGGCC
This sequence comes from Fibrella aquatilis, assembly GCF_017353255.1. GTDB lineage: Bacteria > Bacteroidota > Bacteroidia > Cytophagales > Spirosomataceae > Fibrella > Fibrella aquatilis. The sequence goes on from NZ_JAFMYU010000004.1 coordinate 20,571, forward strand.
GAAGGACACATTAACCAGCTAGTTGTCAGAGCTATTACGGCGGGTTATAACCGCTGGAACGTGTTGCGGGCCGCCTGTATCAACCCTATTTTGCACTACCGCCTCAACGTGGGTCTTCTCCGCGAAGGCGACCCCGCCGACTATATTGTGGTGGCTGACCTGACCAGCTTCCGAGTGCTCGAAACCATCATCAACGGAAACATCGTGGCTCAGCACGGGCAGTCGCTCCTGCCCGACCTGCGCTCTGAGTACGTGAATCAGTTTGCCTGTTCGCCCAAAGAACCAGCCGATTTCTGGGTACCTGCCCACCGCCCCTACGGTCAGCTACGGGTGATCGAAGCCATTGATGGTCAACTCATTACCAATGAATTGCACCTGGACGGAACCGTCCGGAACGGTGCCTACGTGGCCGACCCTAGCCGTGATCTGCTCAAGATTGCCGTGGTCAATCGCTACACCGATGCCCCGGTATCGGTTGGTTTCATCAAAAATTTCGGATTAAAACACGGAGCCATTGCCTCGTCGGTGGGGCACGATTCGCACAATATCACGGCCGTGGGTTGCGACGATGACAGCCTTTGTCATGCCGTCAATGCGGTGATTATGGCGCGGGGAGGCCTGTCGGCGGTCGATGTGGTGAGTCAAGATAGTACAGTATTACACATCAAAAAGCTGTTGCCCCTGCCCGTGGCGGGCCTCATGACCGACGTAGACGGCTATGACGTGGCTGCGCAATATGCCGAACTTGACCACTTTGTGAAACATACGCTGGGCAGTACGCTGGGCGCGCCCTTTATGACGCTTTCGTTTATGGCACTGCTGGTTATCCCCTCATTGAAATTAAGCGACAAGGGTCTATTCGACGGGCAGCAGTTCAAATTCACGCCGCTAACTCTGGCTAAGTAGACGTCTTTTTGTCACAGAGAGCAACCTAATTCTGTACAATTCTTTCCATCTATTGCGCTATTTGTACATTGTTGAATTCAGGTACTATTTTTTTGTACTTTCCCTATAGATATAAACGCACCGATACTAAGTTTACGGTGAACTCTCAACTAACTCATTCATAAAACAATGGCCCGTCAGCGCAATACGCCCAAAATCGACGAAGTTAAACTGTGGGATGAATTCAGAGGTGGCGATCAGTCTGCCTTTGCTCTACTCTATCAGGAATACGTCAATGTGCTTTTTCATTATTGCGTTCACTTTTCGCCCGACCGGGCACTGATCAAAGACTGTATTCACGACCTGTTTGTGGAACTCTGGCGGCACCGGCAAAATATTGGTCCTACTACGTCGGTCCGGTTCTACCTGATGGCTTCCATCAAACGGAAACTCGTTCGTCACATCACCGCCGACCAGAAATTCTGCAACCCCGATGACCTGCGCCCCGGCGAAGGCTTCACCGACAGCGACCGGTCGCACGAGATGACGCTGGTGCACATTGAAGAAGAGACACACATCAACGATTGCCTGGGCCGCGCCATGGAACGCCTGCCCCGCCGTCAGCGTGAGGCCGTTTACCTGAAGTTCTACGAGAACATGGGTAACGAAGAGATCTCGAAGATGATGAATATCAATATCCAGTCGGTCTATAACCTGATCTTCGGTGCCCTCTGCAACCTTAAAAAGCACGTTTCTACAGACAATGTGCTGCTATAATGTAGAGCCAAGAGGTGAGAGGCAAGAGACAAGATAGCATCTGTCCGCAAACAAAGTCTTATTTCTTGCTTCTCATCTCTTGCTTCTCATTTTGACTCTTTGCTCTATTCCTAAATCTCCCTTGCGGGGCCAGCGGTTCGACCGACTGGCCCCGTTCGTTTTGGTACCTTTGTGGTATGAATACAGCCACGATTCCCCTGCCCGAACGGATTCGGCCACGCACGCTGGACGAGGTGATTGGACAACGAAAGCTGATTGGTCCCGGCGGGTCACTGCGCATGGCCGTGGCGTCGGGGCGGTTGCCATCCATGATCTTGTGGGGCCCACCCGGCGTGGGCAAAACCACCCTGGCCCTGCTCCTGGCCGAGGCCGTAAAACGCCCATTTGTGGCCCTCAGCGCCATCAATGCCGGGGTAAAAGAGATCCGCGACGTGCTGGCCCGGCCCTCCGGTATGTTCCCGCCCGTGGTGTTCATCGACGAGATTCACCGGTTTAACAAAGGGCAGCAGGACGCCTTGTTGGGGGCCGTAGAAAAAGGGCAGATCACGCTCATTGGGGCCACCACCGAGAACCCGTCGTTTGAAGTAAATGGTGCCCTGCTCTCCCGCTGTCAGGTCTACGTGCTGGAGGCCCTGGACCGCGACGACCTGGTGCTACTCGTGGACCGGGCACTGCGAAATGATACGGTATTAAAACAACGCCCGGTGCGTATGGAGCAGTACGACGCGCTGTTGCGGCTGTCGGGTGGTGATGGTCGAAAGCTGCTTAACCTGCTTGAGTTGGTCGTGTTGAACCACGTCGGCACCGACGAACTGGTCGTCACCGACGAGTATGTCACGAGCGTGGCGCAGCAGAACATTACCCGCTACGACAAGTCGGGCGAGCAGCATTACGACATCATTTCGGCGTTTATCAAATCGCTGCGCGGCTCGGACCCCAACGCGGCGCTCTACTGGATGGCCCGGATGCTGGTGGCGGGCGAAGACCCCGTTTTCATTGCCCGGCGGATGCTGATCCTGGCGTCGGAAGACATTGGCAATGCCAACCCCACGGCTCTGATTATGGCCACCGAAGCCATGCAGGCGATCCGCGTGATCGGCATGCCCGAAGGCCGCATCATTCTCTCGCAGGTGGCGGTGTATTTGGCCACGTCGCCGAAGAGCAACGCGAGCTACGTGGCTATTGACGCCGCAATGGAATTGGCCTCAACAACGGCCCACCTGCCCGTGCCGCTGCACCTACGCAACGCCCCTACCAAGCTGATGAAGCAGTTGGACTACGGCAAAGGCTACCAGTATGCCCACGATTACAACGGCAATTTCAGCCAGCAGAACTACCTCCCCGACGAGCTGGAAGGCCACAAACTCTATGAACCCGGCCAAAACCCGCGCGAAAACGATATCCGCAAAACCCTCCGCGCCTGGTGGGGCGAGTGGTATGGGTACTGACTAGTTCACTAATCCTCTTACCGCACTCGTACCAGCACACCCGCCTCGTCAAGTTCGCCATTTTGGTAGCCATTGCCGGGGGTGGCGTTACTGACGGGTTCGGCCACGTCGAGGACTTGCGCCTGCACCGCGCCGTTGCCTGTGCTTACCTGCACGGGCAGCACCAGTACCGTTTGCCCATTGGGGGCCAGTTGGTTCACGTAGGCTTTCACGGTTTGCCCGCTGACAATAAAACCCGTGCTGTTGGTCAGTTGCCAACCTGCAGGCAGCAGCGTTTGCACCACCAGGTTGTTGGCCGTGGCCCCACCCCGGTTACCCACCGCCAGGCTTAGGCTGATCACGTCGCCAGCTTTAGGGGTCAGGCTACTGCTCCGTAGGGTCAGCGACAGTTCCACGGCCGTAAGCGACACCGGGGGCTGGTTGACCTGCACACGCGGCAACGGCACCTGATTAGGGTTGGCCGACGCCACCAGCGCTCCTCCGGCATCGACGGTACGGAGATCAACCGAGGCCACGTCGTCCTGCCCGTCGCCGGTGCCGGAGTTGGGTTGGCTGTCGGGGTCAGGCGTGGTGGTATTGACCACCTGGGCGGCGGTGAAGAACATGCCCGGCTGGGTAATGCGCAGGCGATAGGTTATTGTGGTGGTCATACCCACCGGTACCGTGCCCACATTACCGCCCACCACACCATTGACTGCACTGACCCCCGGCGAACTGGCATCGATAAACTCAACGCCAGCCGGTAATCGGCTCGAAACCTGCACATTATCGGCCTGTTGCGGACCCGCGTTGGTCACCAGCAATGAATAGGTAACGACGTCATTGACCCGTGGTGTCCGACTGCTGACCTGCGCCGCCAACGACACGTCGGCCTGCCCCGACCCCACCGTTACCGTGGCCTGCCCCACCGCCGTACCCGTTCCGCAGGCATTCTCAATACCCACAATAGAATAGGACGAAGTAGCCATGGCCGTCACCGACAGCAGGTACGGGTTCAGGTACGTATTCTGCACCGACTGCCCATTACTCAACGTAAACGACCACGGCGCAGGCCCTGTAAACGCTACCGGCAATTGAACCGCCTGCCCCGTATTTACCAGCGCATTACCCGTTAACGTAGCCGCAGTTGGTTCACCAATTTTGATCTCGACGGGGTCGGATTCACGCCAACACCCATCGTAAGTGTAGGCGATAGTATATCTGCCCGATTCCGATGGATAATAGATATAGCTGGTTTCATCAGGAATATCAACACCATTGCGTCGCCACTGTCCTGGAGAACCTTCGTAAGACCTGAGCGCAACTACCGTGTTAAGGCATCGTTGCGCTGGAGTGGGCAGAATACTTGGTTTCATATGTTGGCCAACCGTAACCGACACCGGACGAGACATACCATCACAAGCCCCGTTTGTTATAGAAACACTATATACACCTGATTGATAAGCGTATAAATCCCTATTCGTCACTCCTGACAGCAGCAGGCCGTTTCTATACCATTGGTACTGATATGGGTTTGGAGTGTAATCATCAACGTACATATAGGCGTATCTACAGCCAATAAACGATGACCTTATCATTGGCTTAATCTGATTGTTGAACGTGAAGGATAGCGGGTTAGAAGTAGACGAACATGATCCCGCCGCTACTTTTACAGTATAAATGCCCGTGGAAGAGAAGCTGTAAGTTTGCGACGTTTCACCTGGCAAATCAATTCCATCCTTCTGCCACTGATAATTACTCACCAAGGATTGGGCGGCAATCCAACGTGTCTCTCCCACACAAACATTCATGTTGACATTATTGGGGTACCATGCCCTAACAGTCAATCGATCTGACAGAGCAATCTTGATTGGATTACTCACTGTTTCGCAGGTGCCGACTTTCACTTTAACTGTGTACACACCCGGCTCATTAGCATAAACTGAAAGACCATTTTGTCCAGCGAGTAGCAAACCATCTCGGTACCACTGAAGCACCGAATTACTTGCTCCCTTGAAGGTGATTGGTGTAGCGTATGGACGACAAATAGTAGTGTCAGTGCACTGGATCTCAGCTAAAATAGCACTGCTAAATTGAAGATTAATCCGTTGTGACATACCCCGGCATGTACCTAAACTAAAGGAGTACGAATAAGCACCTGTTTGGTTAGCTTGATAAAGAGACAGACTGGCGTTTGGTATGATTACGCCATCTTTCATCCACTGTATAGTAGCGTTCTCTCCAAAATAGCTTGCCCCAATAGTCAATGTCTGGTTAACACACTGAGGTGATGTGTCAGGTGTTTCCAAATAAGGCTGGGGTGCTGTCGAATACCTTAAAGAATAGCCGTTAACAATTCTTATACAACCGTTTCGTGAGAGTACCACGCCATATGTACCTGCTTGCTGTGCCAGCAATGTTGCCGATGTAGCACCACTGATTTGTTGTCCATTAAATGTCCATTGATACGAATCGATTGTTGCTGGCGTACCATTATAACTACGCAAGGAAGTAGACGATAATACCGCCACATCACCTGGGCATAACGTTCCTCCTGAAACCGTTGCTATACGCCTGTCTTTGATGCCACCCGTGGAAATATCTCCGATTGATAATGAGATTTCGTTGGCCGATATAAGTGCAGGATCAGTTGACACCACTCTGAGCTTGTAAGCAGGACTATCTAGGTTAGGGGGAATTTGGGCCGTTAAGGTTGTACTGGTCCCTGTTGTGAGCACCAAAGGATTACTAAAATTACCGGCGGCGTCTGACAACAATAATTTAAACGTATTGCTCCCAGAGGCAACGCTTCCAACTAGTGAGAATGAAACAGTTATAGAACTGTTGGCACATATACTTACGGCTAATGCAGAAGTAACAGATAGGTAAGGAACCGCTAATGCATTGGTCTCGAAAATGCCTCGGCCAGCAGTGGCAGCCAATAAGCGACCATCAGAGGCACGATAAGAGAGTTGAGAGATCTTAAGTAGTCCTAAACCCGCGCTACTCAACGTCCAGCCGGGGTTAGTAGCTGTAATGTCGTTGCTAGACCAAATTCCCAGGTCTGTTCCCAGAATCACTTGTTTCCTATTTTGTGGGTTGAACATCCCCATCCGTACTGGTACATCGGGTAGCCCTGATCCAGCCGCGTCTTTACTTACCCAAGTGGCTCCACCATTGTTTGTATACCACACCGATGAGGCACCATAATTTGCAAGGGTGACCAACAATTCATTATCACTGGCCCCTATGTCAATGCTTGAAACAGAAAGATATTGTTGTGGGAAGAATCCCCTTCCAACAATGGTTGTGGCTGTAGGTACTGTCTGAGAGAGATTCGTGTATTTTACAATTGCGCACTTATCATAGCCAATAAACAGGCTATTCTGATTAGTACCTAGTTTTAAAAAATAAGCGTTTTCAGGAAGTAAAAATTTCGAATAGTTAACTGTTCCACCGATGCCTGTATACCGCCTAACCTCTTCAGAAATATCAGAGTAATGAACTGTGTATAGAATGTTATTCTGACTATCATATTCCGCCTGCTGGGTGTACGGAATACCATTTGGGAGTAGTTGAGTAACTGTATTTCCGTTATACCTATACCATGTGCTACCGTCTCCTATTAACTGTATTTCAGGTTCATTTGTATCGATAATTAGTCTCTCTGGATTACTATTCCCATCGTAGTTAGGATAGGGTAAAAGCGTTACTTCGCTTAATCCACTAGCGGTAAGAGAAAATGGCCCAATTCCAAACGTTGAGCTTAATAGGTAATCATTGCTAGGAATTCCCTTCATCGCCACATTATATATGGCTCCCACCCGATATCCCTTGTTACGTTTGACAACGGTTGGATTAACCTGGCTAGTGGCTGTGTGCCAGTTTGATGTCCAATTAGCGCCAAGGCTGGTAATCAAAACTGCGTTATTTACACTTCCTGGCTGAAAAATTAAGCTGAACTGAGCCACATCCGCGTTAGTATTACCAAACAGAGTAGCCCAAGATGAGCCACCGTTCGTTGATAAATACCAAGCGGTTTTAAAGCCTCCTGCTACATAAATTCTGTCTGGATCAGACGGATCAACAACTAAGGAAATGCAGTAGTCACCCCTACCATTAGTGAAGTGAGAGGGTGGGCCGGATACGCCAAACGATGGAATAGCAACTGATACCCAGGTCATCCCGTCATCAACACTCTTACGAAACCATCGAACATCCTGGGTATATTCCGCATTGCTTTCTGCTGCCATCGCTGCATAGATTACTTGTCCAGAGCCAGCGGTCGACGGCGCAAGGGCTAATTCTGTACGAACGCCATCTGTTGAATTTCCCATTGGAGAAATCTCAGTCCAGCTTGTACCTGCTGATGTTGTTGACTTAAAAATCTGACCCTGCATAAACGCAGCGTATAGGATGCCACTACTACTGATTTCTAGATCAAAAGCTACATCGTATGTGCTGACCGGTGGACTGCTACTTCCAATACCCCGGCTGGGAGCCAGCACATATGACCACGTTGTGCCACCATCCACAGAGCGAAGAATCCCATTGGCTGTGGCCGCGAAAACATGCCCATTGCTATTAACAGCTAATCGTTGCGTATAGTAGAAGCTGTTCTTAGTGGAGAGATCTATATCATCAGGTATCGTTGCTGGAAGCCTTGACCATGTCTGGCCACCATTGGTGGTTTTCCAAATGCCACCTCCGGGTAAACTGTTAAACCACAAATAGCGTCCTGTGCCAGCATACATCACCTGCGGATTAGAAGGATCAGCAGCCAGACAAATCACAGCCGTATTTTCCCAATCATCGCTCACACATGTCCAGGGGGTATTTATGTCCGTAATATCATTTGTATACCAAAGGCCGCCCATTGGACCGCCGATCCACACTTTCTTATGTGCGGCATCATTAGGATCAAAAAGGGCTGTATAGGTACGCCCTCCGGCGTTGCTGGGGCCGCGCTCCTGCCAGGTCATGCCGGGGATGGCGGAAGCGGTGCTGAGGTTGCCCGATTTCTGTAATTTGAAAATTCGTTCGCGCTCCTGCGCCAGACGTTCGTAGGGCACCCGGCCCAGCGCGGGGTCTATTGTACTGCGATCTTCAGCCTCTTGCTGTCGGCCCGGCGTGTCGCGGGGATCAGATGTGTAGGAGAAGGGCGTTGTGGTTTGAGCGAAACCCTGAACGGCGAATAGGCAGGTACAGAGCAAAGTTATGCTCCAACGAAGAACAGTATAAATACGCATCAGGCAGAGGTGAGTGGGCAGGTATATATAATCAGGTGACAATATAGATCATATGTCGCTCATCTTACAGAGTACGTTCCTTACTGCTGCAAATAATATGGCGACTTTCCCCTACAGGGCTTATGCGTACCTTTGCGGCATGAAATCCCACCGCCCCGGCGACGCCAACTACGTTAAGCCCAAGAAACACTTAGGCCAGCATTTTCTGACCGACATGAGCGTGTCAGCGCGTATTGCCGGGCTGCTCAGCGGCCACGGCGGCTACCGCAACGTGCTCGAAATTGGCCCTGGAACGGGCGTACTGACACAGTTTCTGCTTCAGAATGATCAGATTGACCTCGACGTGGTCGAGATCGATACCGAGTCGGTGGCGTACCTGAAAAAGAACATGCCGCAGCTTAACGGACATATCATCGAGGGTGATTTCCTGCAAATGGAGTCGGCGCAGTTGTACGGCGACACCCAGGCCAAGTTTGCCGTAATCGGCAACTTCCCGTACAATATCTCCAGCCAGATTTTCTTCAAGGTGCTCGAAATGCGCGACCGGGTGCCCGAAGTGGTAGGCATGTTGCAGCGCGAAGTGGCTGAGCGCCTCGCCTCCTGCCCCGGTGGCCGCGACTACGGCATCCTGAGTGTTTTTCTGCAAGCCTGGTATGACGTCACCTATGAATTTACCGTTGGCCCGGAGGTGTTCAACCCACCGCCCAAAGTGCATTCGGGCGTGATCCGCTGCCGCCGTAACGACAAGACTGACCTGGGCTGCAACGAACGCGGGTTCATTATGGTGGTCAAAGCCGGGTTCAACCAACGCCGCAAAACCCTGCGCAACGCCCTGAAGCCCTTGGGCATACCCGAAGCCGCCGCCGAGAGTCCCTACATGGACAAACGCGCCGAGCAACTATCCGTGGCTGATTTCGTCACGCTCACCCTGCTGATGGACAGAGGTTAACACGCGAGGACAACGCGGGCACGGAACAGGCCCAGGCAAACGGGCGTTACCTGATCAGTACATTGCCCGCCGTTATTGATCCAGTTATCGTACCGCTTCTCCCGCCGACATCATGACTTTTGAGCTGACCAAAGACTATCTCGACCGGATTCAGACGGCTATCGACGTCGGCGACGAGACCACGCTCCGTGCCGAGATGGACGAGTTGTACCCGGCCGATATTTCGGGAATTCTTTATGAGTTAGAAACCGAGTCGGCGCGGTACCTGCTCAGCTTACTCGACCGGGGCGTAGGGGCCGAAATCCTGGCTAACCTCGACGAGTCAGACCGGAGCAAATTCATCGCTTCGTTTACCTCTGCCGATCTGGCCCCCTTCGTAGACCGCATGGACTCCGATGATGCCGTGGATTTGCTCAACGAGCAGTCTGTTCAGGTGCGCGAAGAGGTAATTGGCCTGCTGGAAGACCGCGAACAAGCCCGCTTCATCATCGACCTGCTGCACTACGACGAAGACGTGGCCGGGGGCCTGATGCAGAAGGAGTTGGTGAAGATTAACGTCAACACCAACGTCAATCAGTGCATTGAAGAAATCCGGCAGCAGGCCGAAAACGTCGAGAAAGTCTACGCCGTGTATGTGGTGGATGATGCGGGTAAGTTGCTTGGTTTCGTCTCGCTGAAGAAGATCGTGCTGGCCCGGAAATACGCCAAGATCGCCGATATCTACGAGGCCGACGTAGTGTCGGTAGAGACCTACCGTCCGGTGGAAGAGGTAGCCGAGATCATGCAGAAGTATGACCTCGACGCCATTCCGGTGGTCAACGTGCAGGGCCGGTTGCTGGGCCGCATCACCATCGATGACGTGGTGGACGTGATTACCGAACAAGCTGAAGACGATTTACAAGCTATTTCCGGCCTGTCGGGCGAAGTAGAGGAAGATGACAGCATCTGGCTACGGGCCAAGGCGCAACTGCCCTGGCTGGTGGCGGGGGCGGCGGGTAGCCTCATGGCCGCCACGGTTATCAACGGTTTTCAGAGCGAGTTAGGCAAGGTGGCGGCGCTGGCCGCGTTTATCCCCATTATTGGGTCTACGGGTGGCAACGTGGGCATCCAAACCGCCTCGCTGATTGTGCAAAGCCTGTCTGATACCTCCGGCCTGACCGCTACACTGGGCCAACGCCTCTTGCGCACACTGCTACTGGCCCTGCTGAACGGAGCCGTGGTAGGCCTCATGGCGGGGTGCTACACCCTGCTCATCGGCGAACCGCGCCTATTTCCGGTGGTGGGGTTGTCATTGCTGGCCGTGGTCATGCTGGCTTCGTTTATGGGCACCATCACCCCACTCTTGCTCGACCGCATTGGTATTAACCCAGCGGTGGCATCTGGCCCGTTTATCACCACCGCCAATGACCTCATCGGCATTGGCGTCTACTTTCTCATCGCCGATTTTCTACTGGCCGAATTATAGCTTTCTAGCCCACTTTACCTCTTGCCCCTTTCTACTCGCGTTACTGGTTCGCTTCGGCATGGCCCCGTCCAGGGGTTTCAGGTTGGCTATTCGCGGTTGCCGTGGCCCCGGCCTATTCCGGTGTGGACGTATTATGTCGATGGCCTACTGATCGATACCGGGTCGCGGCAGATGCAGCGTGAGGTGCTGACCCACTATGCCTCCTACCCCATTGCGCAAATTGCGCTGACGCATTTCCACGAAGACCATGCCGCCAACGCCGCTGCCCTGGCCCGGCAGCACGGTTGCCCGGTGTATTGCGGCCCGGAAACGGCCCGGCTCATTGAACAGCCGTATCACCTGCTGCCCTACGAGCACTACTGGTTTGGCCCCATTGACCCCTGTTCGGCCAAGGTAGGGGTAACGGTGCTACCCACGTTTCCGGCCCCGCTTCAGACGGAGCATCACCGGTTTACCCCCATCCCTACGTTGGGCCATTCCGACGATCATTTTGTGTTGCTGGAACCCGATAAAGGCTGGCTCTTTTCGGGCGATTTCTACGTGGGCAACCTGCGGGTGTTCCGGCGGGGAGAGAACATTTACCAGCAGATCGAAGCCGCCCAGCAGGTGCTAACCCTCCCCTTCGACACGCTTTTTTGTGGCCATCGCCCCACGCTCACCAAGGGAAAAAGCGCCGTTCAACGCAAACTGGATTACCTGCAACGTATTGTCGATCAGTCGCTCACTGGTAATAAACAAGGCCTGTCAGAAGCCGCCATTGTGCGCAGTCTGGGTATGCGCGAAGACTGGTTCATGCGGGCTTTCACCAGCAACGACGTAGCCGTAACGTACCTGGTGCGGTCGGCATTAACCGACGGGCCGGTCTAGTTAATCCCATCACCGCCGCCAGCCGCCTTTGGCTTGTTGTTGCTGAAGGATCGCTGTCGTTTCGAGCTTGATGATGCCCGGATCGCGGGTCAGGATGTCGTGTACGATAGGCAATTTCCCCTCTTTTTTGGCCAGAAAAGCCTGCACAGCCGGGTGCTGCCGGGCGTTGGCCGCCAAAGACCATTTGGCGGTTTGCGCGGCCAGGAAAGGCATCAGATACGTTCGCTCGGCATCATAGCGGACAGCATTAGTCAGAATGCGACCAATGTAAGCAGTATCGCCGGTGGCGAAAAACGAAGCCCAGTACATGTCGTTTTGGCCGGGGCCAACGGGTTCTTCGGCATGGAGTGAGTCGATGGGGTGTTTGGCCAGAAAATCAAGCAGGCGTCTACCGTTTTCACCCATCGTGGACCGTTTGCCGTAGAAGGCTTTTTTAATGGTACTGTCCTGCTTGAACAACGCACCAAACCAGGCAATCAGCATGGGATAGTGGTTGGCCATAACGCCCGCTTCGTCCAGATGCGCCACCATAACAGGCACAAGCCGGGGGTCGTGGGTTGGGTTTGGTAGTAGGTATGTATGATTACGTTGGCAAGAGAATCAGTACTGGACTTAGCCTGTTGGGCCATTGATAGCGTAGCAACAGACAGTAAGGCAAATAGGAAAAGCGTTTTCATGACGAGTATTGGTTTGTCGGACAAAAGTGAAGCCCCGCTGCAGCCCGAACATTGACCGATATCAATTTCTGCTGAATCCTGCACCCAATGTTTGTCCTGCTTCCTGATGCCGTTTAGCGATATATTTGGTTCACGAATCAACCGCACGTTTATGCTTGTTACCACTACGTCTACGCTCGAGGGCAAACGCATTGTCAACTACATCGGTCTGGTCAATGGCGAGGCCATTATTGGGGCCAATCTGGTAAAAGATTTTTTTGCAGGCATCACCGACATCGTGGGTGGCCGGGCGGGGGCGTATGAACAAGGGCTGCGCGAGGCCAAGAGCATTGCCATCAAAGAAATGATTGACCAAGCCACGCGGTTGGGGGCCAACGCCATTATTGGCGTAGACCTTGATTATGAGTCACTTAACGGCACTATGCTCATGGTGTCGGCCAATGGTACCGCAGTTATTATTGAGGGTTAACCAATATCAACACGTTATGAAAACGATACCTACCTTATTTGACTGGGCGGGCGGCCAGGAAGCTCTGGAAAAGCTCACCCGCGTTTTCTACGAACGGGTAGCCGACGACGAACTGATCGGACCTGTTTTTGCGCACATGAGTCCTGAACATAGCAGGCACGTAGCCCATTTCATTGGTGAAGTTTTTGGTGGGCCAACCCTCTACACGCAGGCCGACGGTGGTAGTCATGCTAGCATGGTGGCACACCACATTGGAAAAAATCTTACCGAACCCCAACGTAAGCGCTGGATGCAACTATTACTCGACAGCGCCGATGCCATTGGCCTTGCCGACGACCCCGAATTCCGATCAGCCCTGGTTGGCTATCTGGAGTGGGGCAGTCGCCTTGCTGTGTTAAATTCGGCCGAGACTGAAAACCCCATTAGTAACCACGAACCCATGCCGCGCTGGGGTTGGGGTGAAACAAAAGGCCCCTACCAGCCATAGCTACAGAAGGGGTATTTCGTGCAATTAAATACTCTTTCTGTCCGATGAATTTTGTAGCCTGATTACCTGTTTTCTTTGTAGACTCGTCCCCCACCATACTCTCTGCATCGACAACCCAATTCATCACCTTAAGCCACCGTTTTACCCAACTATGCACGTAGCCATTCCGATCAGTTCCGATGGGGAGGAACCGATGGAGAATCAACCCATTACCTACACAACTACGACAAGAGAACGAGCCGAAGCCGCCAATGAGCGCTTCGACGAACTGGTTAAACAGTACCTCCGCGATTGGATCAGTCACGGTACGGTAACGCATTTATCCGACGATCTGTCCAGCGGTGACGCTGCGCATGACCTCGACGAATTTATTGAAACCGGTGCCCTGCGCAGTTTTTTCAAACACCACGACGACCCGCTGGCTCTGCTGCTGGCCCACGACGGCATTGCCGACCACCTGCTTCGTACGGGCTGCGACGTGTATTTTGAACCCGACGCCTACGAGCCGTTGCTGGCCAAATTCGAGCGGCGTATCTATAACCTGGCTGCCCACCGCGAACACCGCGAGGTACCGTTTCGCTATAGCCCTACCAGCCGACAAGGTGCTCACGGCGACTCCATTGGCTGGACAGACCTACCCCTCGACCATACCGTGCGGGAAGATATTGGTTACTATTTCGGCACGCGGCGATCTGACGAAACGGCCCTGAACATCTTGGCCCGGCAGCTGCATCGCGAAGCCGATCTGGCCCACGAAATGCCGGTCTACGCCATTACGGAAGGTTACATGCTGGAATCGTTGCAAGCCATAAAAACCGCTGCCGAATGTTTGCTAGCTACTGACAATGAACAGTTTCACTGTTTTGTCGTGCAACGCCGTCACGCGGCTAACGACCGCCATCTGGGGGCCGCGCTTGTCTTAATGCACCCCGCCCAGCCTCACACCCCACAGCGGGTTATTTTCTGCGACACGCTCTCGCCCAACGGCCAACCACCCTGGTGGAATACGTTTCGGAACACCGTCGACGCGGTGTTTCCGCAGCCTGAGGGAGCCGCGCCGGTATCGGACAGGCTGGAAGATGGCGCGCTGAACCTGCAACGGCTGCACGAGGGTGTACCCGTTCGGCATCAGGACATCGACTGCGCGTTTTACAGTGCCTCTATTGCCCGTGCCCTTATTCAGTTGGCCGTGCAATTTCCCGACCTGATCCTGAGTGGCTCTATGGAGGCCATCGTTCATGAAATGACCGCCCGTATGCCCGACTACTTCGTGGAAGCTAACATACCCAAGCCGCCCACTATAGTCCGCGAAATCAACGTAATCCGCCGCTGGAATACCGGCCGTGAAGCGCTGATGCAAATAAGTGGTAAGTGATGAGTGGTGAGAGGTAAGTCTGCTTACGCAAGAATGGATGCATCAGCAAACTTACCTCTCACCACTCATCACTTACCACTTATTTTCAATACCTCTCGCCAGCGTTTGTAGCCAGTTGTGTTTAGGTGCAGGCCGTCGGCTTCGTAGAGGGTCATGTCGGGCTTGCCGTTGGGGGTGAGCATGGCGTTAGTAGCGTCAACAAACTGAAAACCAGCTCGTTGCCTAATAGCCAAGGCAATAAACTGGTTCGCCAGCCGGATAGGCTCCACGATATGCCAGCGGGCGGGGCTTGGTTTTATGGAGAGAAACGTGACCGGAACGCCCGGTAGCTGCCGCTCAATTTTCTCAGCCAGGGCATTGAAAAACAGGCATACTTCTTCAGGCTGTCGGCCTTCGCCGAGGTCATTATCTCCGGCATAGAGCACCAGGGCACGAGGCTTAGCAGGGGGCACCAGTCGCTCGAAATGCCAGGCGCAGGCTGCCAGCGTGGCCCCGCCAAACCCCAGATTAAGAGGTTGCTGGTCGGGAAAGTCGGTTTCCAGGGTGGTCCATAGCCGAATCGATGAGCTACCGTAAAAGACGGTGCCACCCGGCGTATTTGTCCGTGCTTTTGTTTCCAACGCACGAACTTCTTCGTCAAACAAATTCATATTGACAACCTAACCCGCCACCCAGGGCAACAGGTTCAGCCATTGGTCTACTAAACTAACCGATTTAGTAGCGACACAAAGGCGTGAACTGATTATACGGGCAAAAAAGTGGGGGGAGTTTGTGGTTGGGCAAATCCTGTTTTTACAAGAAAGCCTTGATGAAGGTAGTTAGGCAACTGCTTTAAGCTTCTTGCCGAATAAGTGTTTTCAACCCTGCGGCCAGTTCGGGAGTGACCGTTACGCCGTGTACCGTGCTAGCGTGTTCAGCGGCCTGGGCGAGCACTTCCTCGTCGGTTTCGGCCTGGATTTGGGCAGTACAATCGAAGCCGGCATCGCGGCACTTGAGCGTTTTCATGGTGGTTTGTATGTTAGGCAACTGCTCTACCTTGCTATTTCATGCGGTGTAATACAACTGATTAGGGCCAACTATGTAGCAGATCCCACTTGTTACTGGCATCGCTGAGTACAAACTGCCCTTGTTCGATGGCCATATCGCCCAATTCTTCGAGCAAAAGTGGCCTCGAAGGCATCGCTGCAGCGACGAAGTTGCTGCTCGATAGGCTTGCCCTGCGTTTGCATGGTATGTATGGTTTACGGGGCAGACATCGGTCAACTCAGACACGACAAATGTTGGCATAGCTACCCTCGTTGGCAATACCGTGAAAGGGGTATTTTGCGTGAGTATGCAATGGCTTTACCTTCGCCGGGTACTCAGCCCTGTCGCCTATGCGAACCTACCTGACGATTGGCCTTCTCTGCGTTACCTCGCTGGCTGGGTGGGCGCAACCCATCGGTCCGATCCGGCTAAGTAACGAACCGGCGTGGCCGCTCAGTCAGCGGGCATACCTTTACAAAACACCCAACCCACTCACGCCCGCCCAGTTCTTTGCGGTAGCACCCACATGCGGGTCAGCCGTTATCAGCAGCGAGCATATCAATTTAGGATTGGAACCCAACGACGTCTGGCTGTATTTCCGCCTCCGAAACGATGGCACCGCCCGAACTGTGCTGTTCACCCTTGATCGCATCGACATCCACCAGGTGCATTGCTTTCGGCGACGGGGGGCACGTATTGACACCCTCGCGCTCACGGGCGATGCCAGGCCATTCAACAGCCGACCGGTACAACTCAACTACTTCGCCATCCCGATACCAATGCTTGCCCATGAAGAGGCCGAGATCGGGGTGCTTCTGGAGAAGCATAATGAGTTTATTTCAGGCAATATAAAGCTACTTTCAGCAGCTCAATTCCTCCAACAAGTACGTTCCGACTCGGCCCTAATTGCGGGTTTTCTGGGTGTAGCGGGCTTTTTGTTTGTTTTCAATCTCTTCCTGTGGTACTCCCTCCGTGACCGCGTACACCTATTTTTCATGGCCCACCAAATCGGAATAGTGCTGTACGTGTTGAGCAGCGTCGGTTATGGTTACGAGTTTATATGGCCCAACTACCCCTACAGTAATTCACTGATTATGACCATGCTGTCGGGGGTTTGGGCGGCTACGGACCTGTTTCTGCTGAAACGATTTCTAAACCTGACCCCCGCCACAAGCCGCTTCGCCAAAACCACCGACGGGCTGGCATGGTTTATTCTGCTGATTTCGCTTATAGGCTGCTCGCTGGCACTGCACCGGCCCGAAACCCTGCCGTTGCCAATTCTGAACCTTGGCCTGGTACTACTCATGGGATGGCTTGTGGCCAATGCGGCATTGCTCGTCGCTATTTTCATTGAACAAATCAGGTTGCGTAATCAGGCTGCTTACGTTTACGCCGCCGCCCTAAGCTTTCTGCTGGTGGGTAGTGTGATCTATGTGCTCACGATGCTCAATCTGATGAATGCGGGCCACTTCACCATCATCTGGCTAATACCCGGTTTTCTGTGGGAAGAAATCATCATCGCCTTTGGCCTCACAGTGCGCTATAACCGTTTTAGGCAGCAGAATTTTAATCTGCAACTGTCACTGGCTGAAACACGCCAATCGGCTACCCAACAGATACTGCTTGCCCAGGAAACCGAACGGCAACGCCTGGCCGCCGACCTCCACGATGACCTCGGCGGTACGCTTGCCACCATCCGCCAACGCCTCTCGGCCATTCGGCATGACCTCAGCGACCCACAAGCTACCAGGCAACTCGATGCGCTCGAGCCGCTGATCCAGAAAAGCGGTCACGACCTGCGGCGAATTGCCCACAACCTCATGCCGCCCGATTTTGGCCGGTTAGGCCTTCTGGCTGCGCTGGAGCAGTTAGTCAACAACCAGCCCGCCCAGCCAACCCGCTTCGCCTTCATCGTGGCCGGGCAGGTACGTTCATTACCCACCGAGCTAGAGTTGAATGCCTACCGAATCGTGTCAGAACTGGTGCAGAACATTCACAAGCACGCGCAGGCAGAACGTGCTGCGGTGCAGTTGCTCTATCAGGCCGATTCAGTGATCATTACCGTGGAGGATGATGGGCTGGGTAACCGTTTTGTAGAAAAGACAAGCGGCTCAGCTGGTATAGGCCTCAAGACCAGCTACTTACGAGCCGATTACATCGGTGCAACGCTGCGGCGTGAAGCGAGTGAGGCAGGTACGTTGGTCATTCTGGATATTCCCTATCCGATAGCAACGAATACTGTTTAGACCTCAACCTCTACTCAGTCAGCAACTTACTCTCCACGAGTTGCCCGGCGGCGGCGGGCCTTATGACTAGGCTGTAATCATCTGCTTTTACGTCCAGCACTTTTCCTACCATACCGTCTTCGGGGTATTTTTTATCGTCGGCTCACTGCCTTACTTTGTCAGTAACCTCCACACGCAATGGTACGTCGACAATGAAATCGGGCTGGCTTCTCTGTTGGTTACTGCCGCTCGCGCTGACCGGCATGGCGCAAACCGTGCTGCCATTACCGGCTGACTTTGAGCAGGTTACCATTGAGAAACCCTTTCTTTACCAGCTTGTTCAACCACCAGCCCGGCTAGGTGCGGCTGGTGAGCTGCCTGCTGATCTGGCCTACTGGCAGTCGGTAGGCAGTATTAATTACGGGCGGGGTTCGGCAACGGGCTGGGCGCGGTTTTCGGTACGCTCTGAGCAGGACCGCACCTATTGGCTGGAGTTGACTACCCATTTCATGGACTCGGTAGCAGTATGGGTACAGTCGGAACGGGGGCCGCTGCAACGGGTAGGCGGACCAGCTATGCACCGCGATCAGGCCACGCCACTGGCCCCCGTCAACCACCACTATTTTCTGTATGCCCTGCCCCTGCCCGCTCACCAGACCACCACCGTCTGGGTGCGGGGTTGGGTTATTCCCGGCGATGCCCTAAAGTTTGGCGTACGGCTCTACACGCCCAACCGATTTCTGGCCCAGCAACAGCGCGACCTTTGGGGGTGGGCCATGTACGTGGGCGTGGTGCTGGCCATTTTGGGGGGCGTTGTTATTGCGTTTGTATTCTCACAGCGCACCATCTACCTGCTCTACGCAGCCTATGTCGTCTGCCTGTCGGCCTATGCGCTACTCAACGACGGTTGGGGGGCCTTCCTGCCCAACTCACTGGCCTGGTTCGACCAGATCACCACCATCGTGCATTGGCTCAACCTGGGCTTTGGGGCCTTCGTCATGTTCAGCAGGCGGTTTCTGGTCGTATCGGTTGGCACCCGAAAAAGTCTCATTTTTCGTTGGCCCGAAGGGTTACCGATGGTTGTTATCTGCGGGCTTATTTTTTGGGTAGAACAAGCACACCGTTCTGACAATGAGTTACTTGCCCGAACGCTTTACGTAGTCGGCTTTGTCTGTTTTGGGGGGTATGCCTACATCTGGTACCGGTACCTGGCCGATGCTTTTAGCCGCCAGTCGAAGCTGGTTTGGCTGCTGATCGGGGCGGTATCGGCCGTGCTGGGGTTCTTTGCCATTAACGCCGTGCTCATCAATTTCGGCCTTATCCAGAACCCTCTGCCCGACATGGTGTCTCTGCGTATTGCGTTGCTGGTAGAATTTGGCATCCTGTCGGCGGGCTGGCTCTACCGCCGCAAACTAATGCAACAGGCCCGTCAACAACTCGAAATCCAGAACCACCAGTTGCAGTTGGACGTGATACAGACGCAGGAAGCCGAACGCCAGCGCATTGCTGCCGACCTCCACGACGACCTGGGCGGTACGCTGGCTACCCTCCGCCGCCGCCTGACCGACATCAGTCAGCGCACCACCGACACCAATACCCAACGGGCTTTTGCCGACGCCGAACCACTGATCCAGAAAAGCAGTGACGACCTGCGCCGCATTTCACATAACCTGATGCCGCCCGAATTTGCCCGCCTGGGGCTGGCTCCAGCCTTGGCTCAACTCGTGCGACAACAACCGCCACAGCCTACGCAGTTCAGCTTTGTGCTGTCGGGACAGGAAACCAGGTTGCCGCTTGACCTGGAACTAAATGCATATCGCATCGTATCAGAGCTAATTCAAAACATCCACAAACATGCTCAGGCTCAACGTGCTGCCGTGCAGGTGCTGTATCAGGCCGATAAAGTAACCATTACCGTAGAAGATGATGGACTAGGCAACCGCTCAGTGACTAAACCCACCCACTCTACAGGTATTGGGCTGAAAAATAGTAGTTTACGAGCGGAATATATCGGCGCAACATTGTGGCGCGACGTGAGTGAAGCGGGTACGCTGGTCGTGCTGGATATTCCTTATCCATCACCGCTCTATGCTGCCCGAACCAGTCTCCCGAATTCTCCTAATTGATGACCATCGGCTCTTCAACGACGCCCTGAAAAGCCTGCTCAACGAACAGCCCGACCTAACCATCTGCGGGCAGGTATTTAAAGCAAGCGACGCCATTCATGCCGTTCATCGCAGCAGTCCACACCTGATTTTGATGGACATCAACCTTCAGGGTTCCAATGGCATTGACCTCGGCAAAGCTATCGTGAGCGACTATCCGACGGTTCGAATCATTATGCTGACGATGTATAACCAGCCTAAGCTGCTGGACGAAACCCGCCGCGCCGGGCTGCACGGGTATTTGCTCAAAGACGCGGGCACTACCGAACTGCTCCGGGCCATCAGAGACGTGCTGGGTGGCACTACCTCCTTCGACACCAGCGTATCCAGTTCACCAACCCCCACCGATGACCCCTTCGGCGACCGGTTTGCCAGCCGCCTGAACCTTACGTTCCGCGAAGTAGAGATCATTGCCCTAATCCGGGAGGGCCTCAGCAACGAACAAATCGCCGACCGCATCCACCTCAGCCCCGAAACGGTGAAGACCCACCGAAAAAATATTCACTTCAAACTCGGCATCAGCAAGGTAACCGAGCTAGTGCAGTTTGCGATTAAGAATGGGATATAGCGATCAAACGTTAGACGATGGATATTGGACGTTGGATCTGTCAGTCCAGCAACGGGCTGATCTGTCCACAATCCAACGTCCAATATCCATCGTCTAATTAGTACCGATCATCATCGTCCTCGTCATCTTCCTCACCAAAGTGCTTGGTGGGGTCGAACATCGAACCGACGAGGTCTTTGAATTGCAGGCCGGTATCGAGGGCTTTTTTGCCAACCAGCGAATATTCGGCGATGCCGTGGAGGGCAAATTCCATCATAAACACGCGCTCCTGTTTACTGAGGCGCGGGTGAAACTGATCCACAAGATCATCCAGCCCGTCGATAGTGCGGAGGCGGCTTTCGTAGTCGCGGTTAGGCAGGTCGTTCAGGATATCCATCGTGTTGCCGTCGCCAAACCAGTCGGTGATTTTTTTGTAGGGATTGCCACGCTTGTCTTTCTTGGCTTTCTCCGGGTTGGGGAAGAAGTTCAGAAACTGCGTACGGATGGCCTTGCCAATCAGGTTTTGAGCCACAATAACGGGGCCTTCCACTTCGCCTTCGTACACCAACTCTACCTTACCACAAATGGCCGGCACCACGCCATAGAGGTCGGCAATGCGGACGTAGGTCTCTTTTTCGCTGTTGAGCAAGGTACGGCGCTCCGCCGACGATAGCAGGTTTTCAAAGGCCGAAATGGTCATCCGGGCCGACACGCCACTTTTGGCATCGACGTATTCGCTCTCGCGGGCTTCCACGGCAATCTGCTCGATCAGGTCGGCCACGAGATCATTGGTTTTCACCAGGCCCTTCTGCTCGGTTTTCACCACGGCTTCCTGCTCGGTAATCTTCCGCCCCGTGGCAATGCTCTTGGGGTAGTGAGTCACAATCTGGCTGTCGATCCGGTCTTTCAACGGCGTTACAATGCTACCCCGGTTCGTATAGTCTTCAGGGTTAGCCGTAAATACAAACTGAATGTCGAGCGGCAGACGCAGTTTGAATCCCCGAATCTGGATATCACCTTCCTGCAAAATATTGAACAGCGACACCTGAATCCGGGCCTGCAAGTCGGGCAGTTCGTTGATCACGAAAATGCACCGGTGCGACCGGGGAATGAGGCCGAAGTGAATCGTGCGCTCGTCGGAATAAGGCAGCTTCAGCGTGGCCGCTTTGATGGGGTCCACGTCGCCCACGAGGTCAGCCACCGATACGTCGGGTGTGGCCAATTTTTCGGTGTAGCGGTCGTTGCGGTGCATCCACGAAACGGGCGTGGCATCGCCGTGCTGCGCTATGAGATCCAAGGCAAACCGCGACAGGGGCTGCATAGGATCATCATTCAGTTCGGACCCCGCCACTACCGGGATGTATTCATCTAACAGGTTGACCATCAGGCGGGCAATGCGGGTTTTGGCTTGTCCGCGCAGGCCTAGCAGGTTGATGTGGTGCATGGACAAAATGGCCCGCTCCACATCGGGAATAACCGTTTCTTCGTAACCCCAGATGCCCGGAAATACTGCTTCTTTCGCCTTGATCTTCTGGATCAGATTCTCGCGTAGTTCCTGTTTAATAGCCCTGGGCTGATACCCGGCTGCTTTCAGCTCGCCAAGGGTGTGTATCGCCAATAATTCCTTTGCTTTCAGGTTGTGGTAACTCATGTATGAGAGATTTACGATGTACGACTTACGATGTACGATTTATTGCTGAAGCTGACAGGCCACAGCCAGGGTGCTCCTGCGTCAGCAATAAATCGTACATCGTAAGTCGTACATCGTAAATCAGAACAGCCTTTTCCGGCAAATGGTTTGGGGGCAGGGCTGGGGGCGAGACATTTGGCCTGCCCACCTAAATGGGCTAAATTTGACTACGCTTATCATGTTCTGATGTTGATGAAAAACGGGTTACCTGTCCTCTTTTGGAGTTTTATTCTTGTGTGCATAGCCTGGGGCTGTAAGGTAGAACAGTACCCGCCCGAACTCTGGAGCGTATCGCCGAACCGGTTTGAAATCGGGCGGACAGTGGAAGTAAAGGGAGCCCAGTTTGGCGACTCGCCCCGCGTCACGTTCGGTCAGGCCGAGACCGCCGTGCAGGCCGTCGTTCAGTCGAAAACAGAGCAGTCGCTGGTCGTGATTGTGCCCCGTATGACTACCGGCCCCACCCAGATTCAGGTAGCCAACAGTCAGGGCATGACCCCGCCACTGTCGTTTACGGTACTGCAACCTCAACCCGCGCTGGGCAGTGTTTTGCCTGCAAACGCCCCCCCCGGTGCTATCATCCGCATTTTAGGCGAGAACTTGAATCTGCTTCAAAGCCTGAAATTCGATACTACCCGCGTTACTTCTTTTACGGTGGTGTCGCCCAACGAGCTACAGGTTGTTATTCCGCCGAAGCTGAATCGCGGGCAGTCGACAATCCTGGTCGTGACCGAAGGGGGGCAGTTTCGCTTCCCTTATCTGGTGGCGGGAACGCCCGAAATTACTGGCTTCACTCCCAAACGCAGCCGCGCCGGGCAGGAGATCACCATCACGGGCCGCTACTTTACCGATGGCACCGTGCGCATTAACCGGGGCCTGGTAGACCCCGCCACCATCCGCATCACCGACACCGAAATTAAAGGCATCATCCCTAAGGAAGCCACCACGGGGCGAATCACCGTCACCACCTTCGATAGGCTCATTGGCACCAGCGCTGACAGCATTTACATTGCCGGACAACCAGTGATCACGTCGGGCGGACTGGCACAAACGGAAGGCATTGTTGGCGACAAATTCCTGATCACGGGCTTCGGCTTCACCGATGTCACGAGCGTGAGCTTCGGCCCCACCACTGCCGTCTTTCGCCTTGTCAGCGACAGCCAAATTGAGGTGACGGTACCGGCCCGCACCCAACCCGGCGAGGTAGCCATTACGCTCAGCGGCCTGGGTGGGTCGGTGAGCAGCACCCAGCCGTTTCTGTACATTCTGCCACCGGCCAACCTGACGTTTTCGCCCCTGCGCCGGGGCAAAACCAAGCTGGTGTCAGTGACGGGTCAGAATCTCACGCGCATCACGCAGGTGACGCTCAATGGTAAGCCCGTAGGCATCCACACCCGTACCGAAGGCACTGACCTTCAATTCTTTGTACCAACGGATGCCACCACCGGCCCCATTGCCGTTACCAACCGCGCAGGCACGACCACCTCAGCCCGGTCACTCACGGTGGTGTTGCCCCCCGTCCTCACCGACTACCCCCGACGGGCGGCCGTGGGGCGGCGGATGGTGCTCAAGGGCCAGAATCTGAAAGACGGCGTAGTGCAGTTTGCCGGTGCCGCCAACCCTGCCGTCAACGATGGCCGCAACGACGATACCGAACTGTGGGTGATTGTGCCCAACGATGCGCAGGCGGGCCAGTTTACCGTCACCACCGACGCGCCCGAAGTGTTTCCGTCGGAGTTGTTCACGCCCATCAGGCCCGTGACAAACATTGCCTTTACGCCTGCTGCGGGTAAAGCGGGGGCCGAAATTATCGTGACCGGGCAGGTTATCGACGACGTGACCGATATTCGGTTTGGGGGCGGGGCTTCTTTGCCGGCATCGTTCCGGCGAGAGGCTACTTCGCTGCGCGTAATTGTGCCTGCCAACGCCGTAGATGGCACTATTTGTCTTACCAACCCCGGCGGGCTGGCCTGTTCGGTAGCCAAATTCGATGTGTATCAGCTGGTGAGCGGGCTGTCGTTTTCGCCCAAAACGGGTAAAGCAGGGGCCGAAATCACGTTCACCGGTCAGAACCTGTCTGACGTGACGGAGGTACGTTTCGGCGCGGGCAATTCATCACTGGCCCCCTTCCGCTTGGTGGGCAACACACTCATTGTCACCCTCCCCGCCGATGCCACCACCGGCACCGTCTGCCTCACCACCCCCGCCGGTACCATCTGCACGCTGGAGACGTTTGGGGTGGTAAATTAGTTTACTGCACCACCTTCCACCGCAACGCGTTGATGTTCTGGCCAATGAGGCGGCCTTCTTTTAGGCCGGCTTCGTTGTCCTGACGGGTGTGGATACCGCCCAGAATGCGAGACCAGCCCGATTCTTCAGCAGCTTCCCAAAACGACTTGTAGGTACGAGATTTGAAATCAACATTACGCTTGGCATCGCGCACCCGCCCCAAGTGCGAATCGTCGGTGAAGGCGAACGCAGAACCGTACATATCGGTGAGCACAATGGCCGTGGCAGCCGACTGCGTGGAGTGGCCCGACGAGAAGCCCGGAAACGGTGGCGCAGGCCAGAATGGCACCCAGTTGGGGTCGATAGCGCGACGGACGAAGGTGTAGGGGCGCTCGTTATTGTAGGTGAATTTGCACTTCCAGCAGGCCACAAAGGCATCGGAAACGGCAATGCCCACGCGGGCAAAGGTCTCGGCGGCTTTGGCCAAGTTGGCTTTGTCGGCCTGAACGGCAATGCGGGCCAGGTTATACGAGTGGCCGGGGGGCGTGAAGGTCTCGCTCGGGTCGTCGGCCCACCAAACGGCAATCTCTTTTTCTTCCTGCGACAGGCTTGTGTTTTTGGCATATACCTCCAGGTACTGCGCAAAATAGCTCGACGTGGTCTGGGTAGACATAGGCAGCGGCGCGGGCATGGGCAGGGTTTGGGTGCTGCTCAGGAACGTCCGGTTTTTGCCCCAATAGGGCTGCATGGGTATTTTACGACCATTTTCGGTCGTTTGCCAAGCCCCCGGATCGGTAGGCACTACGTAGTCGGTGGGGAAATTGCGGTTATAACCTTCATGTCCGCCGTCTGTTTTCGACCAGTCAAAAACAGCTGCCCCGACGGCTTTTCCGTAGGCCAACGAACGGGTATCCTGCTCGGCGTCGGTACTCTTGAACTGGTTGGTGTAGAGCGTCTCCAGCGAATCAATCTTCTTTTTGTAAGTGGCGCTTGTGTTGGCAAATAGCCCGCGCAGCACCTCGGCCTGGGCGGCGTTGGCGCTGAGCGCCCAGTTGTAAGTCTTACTAGCCTCGGTAACGGGCAAGCTGGTGAGGCCCTGCACCTGCCGCAACAGCGACTGGTTGGCGGGCATACCCGCCACCACGGCTTCATACATGGCAATGCCCGCGTAACCAAACGTACGCGAAGCTACGGGGGGCGTGAAGCCGGGACTGTTACGAATCAGCTTCAGGTGCATGTCGGTCCAGCCAAGCAGCACCTGACTGCTGTAACTGGTAGCGTTGTTTACCTGTGGGGCCACCGGCGTGGTGACGTCGCTGGGGCGACAGGCCTGAAGCAGGACGACTGCCAACAGCACAGGCAGGGCGCGTTTTCGGAAGGTAACTGCCTGATTAACGGGCCGAAAGAACGAGGATAGTTGTTGCGTCATAAAAAGAGTATTGCCAGCTACCTGTGGCCGGCGTCACTCAATTTTTAGCAAAAACGAGGCCAAAAAATTGACTGCTCCGGCGGGCTCATCACCACTCACAGCACCAGATTAGGTCGAAAAGGCCTTAATTCGCGCTCTCCGTTACCATAACTCAATTCCTCACAATGCTACGTTGCTTGTTTATATGCCTGCTGGCGGGCTACAGCCTTACCGGAATGGCCCAGTCGCGGCGGCGGCTCAACGCCATGCCCCCTGTCACTACCAGCGCTCCCATGCCCGTAATGACGGCCCCGCAACCTCACCTGCTCGAGGGCATTACCCACAATAGTTCGCTGTTGAACAGGGGAGTACGTTACTCGGTCATTTTGCCGCCCGACTATTACACCTCCAACCGCCGCTATCCGGTGGTTTACCTGCTGCACGGCTATTCGGACGATGAGACGGGCTGGACTCAGTTTGGCGAGGCTGACCGCATCATCGACGAAGGTGTGCGCAAGGGTACCCTGCCCCCCATGATTGTGGTCATGCCCGACGCGGGCGTGACCTGGTACATGAACGATTACCAGAACAAGACCCGCTACGAAGACATGTTCGTGACCGAGTTCATCCCCCACATCGACTCGACCTACCGCACCCGCACCAAACGCGAGTTTCGGGGCATATCGGGCCTGAGCATGGGCGGGCACGGTGCCCTGCTGCTGGCCATGCACCACCCCGATTTATTTGGTAGTTGCGCAGCCCTGAGCGCGGCCGTATTCACCGACAAAGACATCATCAACACGCCCGAAGACCGTTATAACAACGTGTTTAGTTTCCTGTTTAGCGGCCCCGTTACGGGCGAGGCCCGGCTGACGGCGCATTACAAGCGCAACAGCCCCATGATTCTGTCCATGTCGGCACCAGAGAATGACCTGAAAAAAATACGCTGGTACCTCGACTGCGGCGATGACGACTTTCTCTCTGCCGCTAATGCCCAACTGCACATGAACCTGCTGGACCGGAAAATTCCGCACGAGTACCGCGTCCGCGACGGTGCCCACACCTGGTCCTACTGGCGCACCGGCCTCTCCGACGCGCTGAACTTCATAGCAACGAGCTTTCACCGATAAAAAAAAGTGGCAGTGGGCAGTGGCAGTAGGCAGATCTGACGCAAGCGTAATGTGCTGGCGTAAGCTACTGCTTACTGCCACTGCCCACTGCCCACTTCGTTTTCATGGTTCTCACCATCGACATTGGCAATTCAGACATCGTGGTTGGCTACTATGCTAATCAGGCCTGGCAGCATGTGTGGCGCGTTCCCAGCCGGCCAGCCCAGCCACCCGCTTTCTACCAGCGTCAACTGCGCATGTGGCTCCTGGAGGCCGATTTGCCCCTGAGCAGTATCCGACGGGCGGTGATTAGCAGCGTGGTACCGGCGCTCACGGCCAACGTGCGCGAGGCTGTGGGTGAACTGTTCGCGCTCTCGCCCGTGGTAGTGGGACCGAGCGTGTATCCCTACCTGCCCGTGGAAGTAGTACGCCCACAAGAAGTAGGCACCGATCTGGTTGCCAACGCCGTGGCGGCACTAGCCCGCTATAACCGCAACTGTGTGGTGGTCGATTTTGGCACCGCGCTGACGTTCACTACCATATCGGCTACGGGCAAAATGCTGGGTATTGCCATTACGCCTGGTTTGAAAACGGCCATTCGGTCGTTGTTTGCCAATACGGCCCAACTGCCCGAAGTGCCTATTGAAATGCCCCCGTCGGCGCTGGGGACAAATACCGTGCTGGCCATTCAGGCCGGGGTGGTTATGGGCTACGAAAGCCTGGTGCGCGGCATGATAGCCCGTATCCGCGCCGAACTCAACGGCGACTGCATTGCCGTGGCCACGGGCGGCCTGGCGCAGGCTATTCCCAGCCTGCATACTGAGTTTGTCGATGTGCTACCCTCATTAACCCTCGACGGCATCCGGCTCATTGGCGAGTACGTTCCCGCTGAGCTAAATTGACGCTGAGGAAATGGCACCTTACTACTGATCTACCACATCGTAGAATGGTTTCTACAACAAGCTGACAAGCAAGTGTTTATCTAAAATTATTATACGGATTAGTGATGAATAATTTAATGAATCAGAAACGGGTTTTCTGGTATATCAAACCCGATTTTATCTAATTCCGGACGTGAGTTTCCTGCATTTATTTATTCAATAACCCGCCTGGTTGTTTCAGCTTTTCAACTGGCACGACTTTATCATGTGTGTTGACGTGAACCTGATACAATGCTGTTTGAAGCAGCATCAGTATATGGTATAAACGCTCAACTATCATGAAAAATAGTCTCCTCATACTCCTGATCTGGAGCCTGTCGGTGTCTGGCACACTGGCGCATAACGACACCTGGAATACAGGGCATGCAACACTGCCTGACGGACAGCGGGTAGAAGGGCAACTCAACTATAACTGGAAGGCCGAAGTGCTTCAGGTAAAACTGGCCGATGGCACCGTGAGGGCTTTCTCGGCGGGACGTATCAGCTCGTTTACCTATTTTGATAATGAGCAGGACTTGTTGCGCAAATTTTGCTCAATCGGTTTTGCAGGTCCTGACGACACGCAACGCTTTGTTTTCATGGAAGAGTGCACCACTGGCAAGCTATCTGTATACCGTCGGTTGCGGCACTCGCACGAGCTTATCAAGATAGCCCGCCCGTCGATGTTTGGCACTGACCGGGAAATGACCAAAGACTACGACAATTTTGACTACATTGTACTTGACGACAATCAGGTGACTGACCTTCAACAATTTGGTACACACCTTTGGCCTCAGATGCATGACGAGTTCAGCAAGCCGCTCACCGAATACATGAAGGTCCGCCAGTTAGACATTACCTCAACGGTGGCTAAGTTGATGCTCATCAACCAATATAACTATTTAAAAATCAAGGCGGAGCGAGACGTAGTGGCAGATCAGGAGCAGGCCGTTCCCACTGAACAAGCAGAACCCGCGTCAGCCATTAACAGCGCACAGGACTAGCCCGTCACAACAAGCTAAGCCTCAGCAACCGGGGGCGTCCGGCTTGGTATCTTTAGCGTCTTTGGGCGTACTCTTTCTACGCCTGCGTAGCGCCTCAGCCAACAGGTATTCGATCTGCCCGTTCACGCTCCTAAACTCGGCCTGCGCCCAGCGTTCCAGTTCAGCCAGCGTTTCGGGGCTAATCCGCAGTAGGAATCCTTTTTTTTCGGCCATAAGTAAAGAGTGGTAAGTGCTGAGTGGTAAACCACTCAGCACTTACCACTAATAGAGTGAACCCGCATTTACCACTGGGTTGACGTTCTTTTCGCCGCAGAGTACCACCAGCAGGTTACTCACCATAGCGGCTTTGCGTTCTTCGTCGAGGGTCACTACGTTTTTTTCGGCAAGCCGGGCCAGGGCCATTTCTACCATGCCCACGGCCCCATCTACGATTTGCCGACGAGCTGCTACCACCGCCGATGCCTGCTGCCGTTGCAACATAGCCCCCGCAATTTCGGGCGAATAGGCCAGGTGGCTAATCCGGGCTTCAATGATGGTTACCCCCGCCCGCGACAGCCGCTCGTTCAGCTCAACCTCCAGCACGTCGTTGATGTGGCCCGTGTTGTCACGCAGCGTTACGTCGCCATCCTCGGCGTTGTCATAGGCGTGTGAATTGGCTAGATGTCGCACCGCCGCCTCCGACTGAATTTGCACGAACAGCGTGTAATCATCGACGGAAAACAAAGCCCTGGCGGTATCGGCCACCTGCCAGACCACCACCGCAGCAATGTCGATGGGGTTGCCCATTTTGTCGTTCACTTTTAGGGTCTGTCCGTTCAGGTTTCGGGCGCGGAGGCTGATTTTCTTTTTGGTATAAAACGGATTGACCCACCGTAGCCCATTCTGTTTCATCGTGCCGACGTAATCGCCGAAAAAGGTGGTTACGATGGCCTCGTTGGGGTTAATAACCGACAGGCCAATCAACACAATCCAAGCACCAATGAATATAACAAAGGCCAAAACGCCCAACCCAAAGCTGGCTTGTTTTAAGGCGTAGATAAAAAGAGCAGGACCAACAAGTAGTCCAAGTAAGCCAATCAACAGGGCGATGTAGCCCGAAATGGAGGTAAGTGGTTTTTCAGTCATGGTTCAGTTGCGTTATCAAAATGATAGCACAATAGTAGCGCCCTAAACAAACGAACCTGCTGATTTATAGACCAGCGGGTTCGTTTATTGTTGAACGGTATTCAGGAAGTTATTATAGGTGTTTTTGTCATCCCGACGACAGGAGGGATCTACTTTCCTTCAGACAGATTCCGAGTTAAGAAAGTAGATCCCTCCTGTCGTCGGGATGACAAAGACATCCACGACTGGATTACATGATTTAAGTATGAATTACTGAAAGTAAATTAGTTAGATGCATCCGGGTCAGTCGTCTTTATGTCTCGGATTCAGATTCGGCCCGTTTTCGGAAATAGAGGGTAGCTGACGTACTTTTGCACCCTAAATTTTTCGAGAATACTGCCGGGTGGCCGGTACCCTATTGATGTTAAGCGAACAAGAAGTAAACAGACGACATAAGCGCGAAGAACTCATGCGGATGGGCATTGACCCCTACCCCGCCGACCTCTTCGACGTGACCCATACCATTGCCCAGATTCGCGATGCCTTTGCCGATAAGTCGGGGCAGGAAACCCAGGGCGGCTACGAACCCCACCTCGATTTTGCCGGAGATCCCACCTGGGGCACCGTGCGGCTGGCCGGTCGGCTGATGGGCTTCCGCATCATGGGTGCGGCGGCCTTCGCCGAAATGCAGGACAGCACCACCCGGATGCAGTTGTATTTTAAACGCGACGACATTTGCCCCAGCGACGACAAAACGATGTATAACACCGTGTTCAAGAAGCTCCTGGACATCGGCGACATCATTGGCGTGGAGGGCAACGTGTTCACCACCCAAACCGGCGAACTGTCGATCTACGTGCGGTCGTTCAAGGTGCTCACCAAATCGCTGCGGCCCCTGCCTGTGGTGAAGGAGGTGATCAACGAAGCCACCGGCGAGAAAGAAACTTACGATGCCTTCACCGACCCCGAACTGCGTTACCGCCAGCGCTACGTAGACCTGATCGTGAATCCGCAGGTGCGCGAGGTGTTTATCAAACGCAGCAAGCTGGTCAACTCCATTCGCCAATACCTGAGCGGCAAGGGTTACCTGGAAGTAGAGACGCCCATTTTGCAGCCCATTCACGGTGGGGCTACGGCACGGCCATTCCAGACGCACCACAATACGCTGGATATGACGCTCTACCTGCGCATTGCTAACGAACTGTATCTCAAACGGTTGATTGTGGGTGGCTACGACGGTGTGTTCGAATTTGCCAAAGATTTCCGCAACGAAGGCATGGACCGGACGCACAACCCGGAGTTCACGCAGGTGGAGTTTTACGTGGCCTACAAAGACTATAACTGGATGATGGACACCATTGAAGAGATGGTGGAAAAGGTGGCCATCGACGTAGCGGGCACCACTCAAGTGACCGTGGGCGAGAACGTTATTGATTTCAAACGCCCCTGGAAACGCCTCACCATGTTCGAGGCCATTCAAGAATACACCGGCGTGGATGTGTCGGCGATGGACGAAGCCGCGCTGCGCGAAACCGCCGAAAGTCGGGGCATTAAAACCGACCCAAGCATGGGCAAATCGAAGCTGATTGACGAACTGTTTGGTGAAGCCTGTGAGCCAAACATGATCCAGCCCACGTTCATCACCGATTACCCCGTCGAGATGTCGCCGCTAACCAAAAAGCACCGCAGCAAGCCGGGGCTGGTGGAGCGGTTCGAGGCTATCTGTAACGGCAAAGAGATTGCCAATGCCTATTCGGAGTTGAACGACCCCCTCGATCAGCGGGCGCGGTTTGAAGAGCAACTGGAACTAGCCAAACGCGGCGACACCGAAGCCATGGCTATGGACGAAGACTTTTTGCGAGCGCTTGAGTACGGTATGCCTCCCACGGCGGGCGTGGGCCTGGGCATCGACCGGCTGGCTATGATTATGACCAACCAGCCCAGCATTCAGGAGGTGCTTTTCTTCCCCCAAATGCGCCCCGAAAGGAAAGAAGACGTCTCGACCGAAGCCGATTTTGTGGCGGCGGGCGTTCCCGAAGCCTGGGTGCCGGCCCTGCAAAAGCTGGGTTACCTAACCATTGCGCAACTCCACGCCGCCAGTCCCAACAAGCTCTTCAACGACCTCGGCGGCGTGCGCAAGAAGCTGAAAATGACCGACGTACCCATGCCCTCCATTGCCGACGTGCATACCTGGACGGGACACAAGTGAGTTTACAGTTTGGAGTTTAGCGTTTTGAGTTGGCTGACGCAGGAGTACGCGAGCGTCAGCCAACTCAAAACGTTAAACTCCAAACTGTAAACTCAAAACTCTAAACAGCCCTAAAATCAGAAAGCCCACAACCTTGCGATTGTGGGCTTTCTCATTTTAGGGCTGTTTAGTCAATCTTGCGAACCTTGACTGCGTTGAGGCCTTTTTTGCCTTCAACGACTTCAAACTCAACCCGGTCTTTTTCGCGAATGGTTGTACCGTTCAATCCGGTAATGTGAACAAAAATGTCACGGCCATCAGCGTCGTCAACGATAAAGCCGAAGCCTTTGCTTTCGTTGAAGAATTTAACCACACCTGTTTGCATGATAATTGGTAGAAATTAATGGGGTAAAAAATATCAAATTAACGGCTAACAAAGCACGCGAAACAGGTACCAATGCACACGCAAGACGGCGTACCGGGTAAAACGCACTGAACTTTGTAGAAAAAATCGTCAAAAATCCGGTCGGATTAATCACGATGACGAAACACAAACATAAAAAATTAGTTCAAGTGACACGACTAAAGGCCACGGAAAATGCCTAGCTTAGGCAAATCGTCGGCGACCAAATGAGCATACGGTCCTAAGAAAGAGGCCCGCACGTGTTATTTTTGTACTGAATTGGTTCGGCAAACCAACTAATAGACGTAACAGACAATGGATCAGGGAATCAATAAGCTTCGTTACTTCGTTGAGCAGCAGGCCTTCGGTGTCTGTGCCAGGCTGGGTGCGCGGATGAACATTTCCGCCAGCAGTATCCGTCTGTACTTTATCTACACGTCGTGCCTCACCCTCGGCTCACCCGTGGTGCTGTACCTCATCGCGGCCTTCTGGCTCGAAATGCGCACCCACGTCCGCCGCAACGCTAACCCTACGGTTTGGGAGTTTTAGGTTAGAGACAAGAGCTGAGAGGTTAGAGCTAAGAGCCAAGAAATAAGAAGGGGGGCTTCGCCAATAGACGATTACGTCTCTTAGCGAAGCCCCCCTTCTTATTTCTTGGCTCTTAGCTCTAACCTCTCAGCTTTTGGCTCTAACCTCTTAGCTCTTTCTCTTAAATAAAGGAACCGTACTACAAGGCTCGCCAAACAGCAGGCTTTGCACCACAGGGGCAAGTACCCGCGTGATTTCGACGTAGGCCGCCGTGGGGACGGGCACTTTGCTACAGCCTTTTACCACCACTTTTGCCCCGCGGTAGGCCTCCGGGTCGATGGTGGTGATGGCGTCGAAATAAAGTTTCTCGGCCAGGTCGTCCAGTGTTCCGTACACTACGGTATGCGCGTGGGGTTGCAGTTGCAGCGTCAGCAGCATATAGGCCCAAGTGGGGATAATGGCGTCTTCGGTGCAGGTTATAGCCACATTCTTGCCTGCATATTGGCTCCAGTCGTGCTCTTTCAGGAAGGCCCGGAAGTCTTTCTCCTTCAGAATAAGCCCCATAAAGAGGTTGTCTTTCAGATCATACACCACGCGTTCGCCAGTGTGGTAGAAGTCTTCCAGATCAAGTGTGACCAAGCCACTGCTGGCCACCCGGTTAATGATAACGTCTGCTTCCATGCAGGAACAACAGTGAGTTCGAGGTCTAAAGTTTAACGTCCAATGTTCAAAGTTGTTCTTGCTCAGGCGGGCACTACCTCTCCCCCGGCCCCTCCCCTTTGGGAGAGGGGCCGGGGGAGAGGTAGTGCCCGCACCCTGGCCTGTGTCCTCACAGGCCTACGCAGGCGTAAGCAGCGCAAACCATTTGGACGAGTAGGCCTGTGAGGACACAGGCCAGGGTGCGGAACCTTGGACTTTAGACTTTGAACTCAGACCTTGAACCTTGAACTTTAGACCTTGAACCTACCCTACTGTATGGCTAACCTAAATACGACCGTCAACAAAACCCACCGCTACGACGCCATCGTGATTGGCTCGGGCATGAGTGGGGGCTGGGCGGCAAAAGAACTGTGTGAAAAAGGACTGAACACGCTGGTGCTAGAAAAAGGCCGCATGGTCAACCACGTAGAAGACTATCCCACCATGATGAAAGATCATTGGGAGTTCGACCATCGAGGCGGCCTCAGCTACAAAGACCAACAGAAATACCACATCCAGACCCGCAGCGGCTTTGTGGGTGAGGGTACCAAGCACTTTTTCACCGACGACCTGGCCAACCCCTACGAAGAAACCAAACGCTTCGACTGGATTCGGGGCAACCAAACCGGCGGACGGTCGCTGACCTGGGGCAAACACTGCTACCGCTGGAGCGACCTCGACTTTACGGCCAACGCCCGCGAAGGCATCGCCGTTGACTGGCCCATTCGCTACAAAGACATTGCGCCCTGGTATAGCTACGTCGAAAAGTTTGTGGGCATCAGCGGCGAAAAGCTCGGACTCGACCACCTGCCCGATGGTGAGTTTTTACCCCCAATACCCCTCAACTGTCTGGAAACACACTTTAAACAGGCAATGGTGAAGAAATACGGCAACAGTCGGCATGTAACGCCGGGGCGCGTGGCTCACCTTACCGACCCCCAGCCCTGGCACCTGGCGCTGGGCCGGGGGCAGTGCCAAAACCGGAATCGCTGTTCGCGGGGGTGCCCCTACGGTGCCTATTTCAGCAGCAACGCCGCCACGCTGCCCGCCGCCAACAACACCGGCAAGTTTGCCATCAGGCCGCAGTCGGTGGTGCATTCGATCATCTACGACGAGAAGACGAACAGGGCCACGGGCGTGCGGGTGGTCGATGCAGAGACGAAGGAGATGACCGAGTTCTACGCCAACCTGATCTTCTGTTGCGCTTCATCCATGGCCACGACCCAGATTTTGCTGCATTCTACCTCCACGCGGTTTCCTAACGGCATGGGCAACGACAGCGGCGAACTGGGCCACAACATCATGGACCACCACTACCACGTGGGGGCCATGGGCAGCTACGATGGCCTGGAGGACCAATACTACAAAGGCCGCAAACCAGCCGGGCTGTTTATTCCGCGCTATGTAAACCTCGACGAGAAATCGCGGAACCCAAATTTTGTGCGGGGCTACGACTATCAGGGTGCGGGCGCAGGCCGGGGCAACTGGGGCAGCGGCGTGAACACACCCGGCGTGGGATCGGCGTTTAAAGAGTCCTTGTTTAAACCCGGTGGCTGGGGCATGGGCCTGATGGGCTTCGGCGAAGTGCTGCCCAACCACGACAACAAAGTGACCCTGCACCCGGACAAAAAAGACCAGTGGGGCCTGCCCGTGCTGGTTTTCGACGCCGAGTTCAAGCAAAACGAGCTGGCCATGCGCAAGCAGATCATGGCCGACGCCGCCGAGATGCTGGAGGCGTCGGGCTTCCAAAACATCACCACCTTCGACTATTCGGGGGGCATTGGCGTGGGGGTTCACGAGATGGGCACCGCCCGTATGGGCCGCAACCCCAAAACGTCGGTGCTGAACGGCAATAACCAACTCCATAGCATACCCAACGTATTTGTTACCGATGGGGCCTGCATGACCTCGTCGTCGTGCGTGAACCCGTCGATCACCTACATGGCCCTCACCGCCCGCGCCGTCGATTTCGCCACCAAAGCCCTGAACCGCCACGACCTATGAACCGCCGCGAAGCCCTCAAAAATTCAGCCCTGTTTGTGGGCTATGCCGTATCGGCCACGGCCCTGACCGAGACGTTTGTGGCCTGCTCGAAAACGGCCCACCTGAGTTGGAAACCCGTTTTTTTGTCGGAGAATCAAGCCAATACTATTGCCGAAATCACGGAGACGATTCTGCCCAAAACCACCACGCCCGGTGCCAAAGAACTAGGCGTACCCCAGTTTGTCGACAAGATGCTCCACGACCTGCTGTCTAAAGAAGATCAAGCCAATTTCCTGACTGGACTGGAAGCCCTGGAGAATCGTTGCGAGAAAGAAACCGGCAAGGCTTTTGTGGATTGTACACCCGCACAGCGCGAGGTTTTTCTATTAAAAATAGATCAGGAGGCCCCTCCCCTGCCGCCCTCGCTCTGGGGTATTACGCTGAAGCCGTCAGGCCCGCCCGCGTTCTTCCGCCGCCTGAAAAGCCTGACCCTGCTGGGCTACTACACCAGCGAACAGATTGGCAAAAACGTGCTGGCCTACGACCCCGTACCGGGTACTTACGTGCCCTGTATGCCGCTAAATGGCCAGAATGCCTGGAATGAATAAGGCGGCAGACGATACATTTCCGGCCATCAGCCCGGCCATGGCCCGCGAGCGTTTTCTGGTGAAAGATGAGTTGTGGGAAAGCCGGTTTCGGCCTAATTTCAACCAGTTCATTATCGCTTCATTCGAGTTTGCCCGGCCCGTTATTAAGCTGCCCATGCCAGCCGGGCGTACCGGCAACCACGCCGTTTTTTTGCTCACGGGCGGGCAGGTAGAGCTGACCATTGGGCATCAGGCCTACAGCGTTGGTGCTCAGGAACTGGTCGTTATTCCTGCTTTGCAGATATTCTCGCTACATACAATTCGGGAAGATACCACCGGCTTCCTGTGCTTCTTCAGCAACGAAACGCTACGGGGTACCACCAGTGAAGCAAACTTCGATTTTTTGCGCCTGACGAGTCACCCAATAACCGCATTGTCGGACCAGCAGACCAGTTTTTTGGCGCAACTGCTGGCCCGGCTCCTCGTTGAATACACCGAATCGGGTGCCAGCCGAACCGATATCATTCATCCGTATTTACTAGCCCTGCTAGCCGAGATCAACCGGCAGTATGCCAGCCAAACGCCCGCTAAAACCGACGTGGGTGATCGGCTCGTGCAGGGCTTCATGAGCTTACTCAACGAGAACAGTCGGCAGAAAAGTCAGGTGGCAGACTACGCTAACCTACTGAATATTAGCCCTAATCACCTGAACAAGGTCATTAGAGCCAGAACCGGGAAGTCGCCATCTCGCTGGATCGACGAGCGGCGGGTACTGGAAGCCAAGGTACTGCTCTACCAGTCGGCGTTGAGTATTGGGCAGATCGCCGCCGAACTGGGCTTTACTGACCAGACCAGTTTCGGCAAGTTGTTTCGCCGGTATGCACAAGTTAGCCCGTCGGCTTTTCGGAAAATGATTGATGCTGACTAATTTTTGCCGAATTTGACCTAACAATGCGGGTGGGTTGAGCGCGACCTTTGAGGGCACAACATGCTGCTTCACTGTATGCTTTATTCTGTCATTCTGTTGCTTCATAATGCCCTGCGCTGGCTTGTGCTGGGCAGTTTGTTGGGCGTACTCGTCAGTGCCTACTCAGGACTTTTGCGCCGTCGCCCCTACACCCCCACCGACCAGACGTTACGGATTGTGGCTACTTCCATTGCGCACACACAACTGCTGCTGGGCATATACCTGTATA
The DNA here is from genome assembly GCF_017353255.1 of Fibrella aquatilis. Taxonomy (GTDB): domain Bacteria; phylum Bacteroidota; class Bacteroidia; order Cytophagales; family Spirosomataceae; genus Fibrella; species Fibrella aquatilis. The sequence goes on from NZ_JAFMYU010000004.1 coordinate 58,206, forward strand.
CCATTAGCCCCATCATTCGGTATTACTGGCAAACGAAACCCAGTTTTGGCCAGGCCCCTGAACTATCTTTTTTCGCCCTGATTCACCTTAGCCTGATGCTCACGGCCGTGGTGCTACTAACCATCGGATCGAGCAAGGCTAAGCGCCAGACCAGCGCCCCGGACCAGTTTCGAACCACGGCTATTTATTTCACCATCGGTCTCGTGCTAATTCTGGCGGCTATTCCCTGGCCATTTTCACCCCTTGCTGCCCGCCCCTGGGTGCGTTTGCTCAACTAAACACAGCGTATGAATACGTTCATCAACTCCCCAAAAATTCGCCTTCGGGTAGTCGGCATTACCGAAGGCGTGTCGCTTTTAATACTGGTGCTGGTGGGTGTTCCGCTCAAACACATGGCCAATTACCCCAACGTAGTACAACTGATGGGGCCAATTCACGGGCTACTGTTCGTGCTCTATGTGCTGACCATTATTCAGGCTAAAACCGAGTATGACTGGCCGCTGGGCAAAACGCTTTTGGCCATACTGGCTTCGTTTATTCCCGGCGGCACATTCTACGCCGACTACACCATCTTTCGCCACCTGCGCGCCCTACCCGAACAGCCATGACCCACCTTAATTATGACCAGCTACGCGGTTTGTGGCTTCGCGCATCGCGCCCTTCGACAGGCTCAGGGTGACAGGCCAGTAGAGCAATATCAAAGAGTTGAATCAAGGTCGTTGTCACCCTGAGCCTGTCGAAGGGCGCGATGCGCGAAGCCACAAAGCGCCTATCAGGCCCCCGCAATCCGATTAATTAACGACCATACCGGGCACCGACACAGGCCCTGACAACTGGCTAATGAAATTCGGGAAGTAATAAACCCGGAACTGACCGTTGTCGTTGACTACCCACCGCTCGCGGCGGGCAATACGAAACAGCCAACTGGATACATCGGCCTGGGTGGCGCGGTAATCCTGATCACGGAGGTACGCTTTTACATGAAGCGTAGTGGTGCTGCCTTCGGCCAGCATCAGGGTAGTGGCGGCCATCCGTACCGCCTGCCGGGTTAATGATTTGAGTTTCATAGAGCGAAAGAGTGGAAGGGTGAAAGAGCGAAAAGGTGAAAAGAGAAAGTCTGAAAGAGTGAAGGAGCAGAAGGAAAGCCACTCTTTCGCCCTTTCAGACTTTCACTCTTTCACTTATACCTTCACCCGCACCAGGTAGCGGATGGTGCTTTGGTTCTGGTTGTAAACGATAAACTCGTTTTTCAACAGACTCTTGCCCCGTTGCGCGTAGACCGAATCGTGCTGTTTGCCGCGCTGCAGGAGGGTGTCGGCGTTGAGGTCATAGCACCAGGTTTCGTGCTGGTCAATGACGAGTTGCTTGCCCACGTGTACTTCATAAATAGCCAGATAGGCCTCTTTCTGCCGACCACCCGCCCATACCGAACCTGATAGCGAGGTGTAGTTCAGCGACTTGCTGAACTGATCGGCGAAATAGACGCCGTAGCCAAACATCTTGCCCGTGATGACCGCGTTGGTGGGGCGCAGCACAAGGCCCGTTTTAAGAATCGACATCCAGTTTTCGCTGCGGCTACCATGCCAGAGCAACTGCGTTTTGGGGTTGCGGGCTTCGGCTTTGTGGAGCGCAAATGCCACCTCGGTCCGGGCCTGACTTACGGCAAAGGCCGCATCGAACTTGTCGGCGTCAGTGCCCATCATCCGTTTGATCAACGTCAGCACCCGGTCGTCGGCAACGGGTTCTACGATCAGGCCAAGGCTGTCGAGCAGCGAAGGTGGGGCTGTATCGGGGCCATCGTCGGTGGTTTGCTGATTCATTTCCACCTGACTACGCATCACGTCGAGGGTGTCCTGTTCGGCGGCGAGGCGGTCGCGGAGGGGCTGCAAGTCGGCATCGGTCCGGGGGGCCTGCGCCATCAGGTGTTGACTCACGCGCCCCATTTTGCGCGGAATTGTCTGGAACAACGTCAGCAACAGGTCGTTGTAAGTAGCTGGGTCAACGTTCAGGGCAAGCTTACCGGCCAGTTCGTCGAGTAGTTGCTGCGCCTTTTGCACCTGTTGGCTCGTTACCTGCTGCGCCGTTACCACATAGTTCTGATAAATCGACTCGCGGGCGAAACCAATGAGCTTGTCAATCAGCGACTTAACGGCCTGGTCGGTAATAGTTTCGGTGCCGGTCGCGGCGGGCTTGTCGGCATAGAGGTACGTCTGGTCAACGTAGCCTTTGGCTTTCTTTTCCCGGATTTTGCTATCCCACAAGGTCAGCGGATAGGTGGCGGTGCTTTTGGTACTGCCCACCCGCCCATATTCCACGGTGAATGTACCCGAAGCGGTTTCGCGCATTTCGTAGTACTTATTGTTGTTGTTGGCCGTCACCATGATCAGCTTCACAGTGCGGAGAGCCGTTGTATCCTCCGCTACCATGGGCGCGGGGGTGGATGTAGCCGTGACCACAGTCGGTGTGGTGGGCGCGGTTAAGGTGGTGGCCTGAAGGGCGTTGGCTGGATTGAGCAGGCCGGTTACCTGCTGAAGGAAGTTGTTTAGAAGCTGAGGACGCTGTGTATGGCTCATGTTGATCTTTGGTTATGTCCTACACAAAGATTCAGCCCACAGAACGTATTCTTTTTACGTTGATCTAGAAATACTACTTTTTTTATAGAAACTAAGACTACCCCACCGCCTGCCGGGGCTTGGTTGTCATGAACTCTTTCAGGTAATACGGTTCAAACGCAACCAGGTCCTCAAATTCGCCAGCAGCGTAAGCCCGAAGGGCCAACGCACCCACCGTGCGGGCCGAGGGACGTACCGGCATGTCAGGGAAAAGGGCGTTTGGATGAGTCAACACCGGTTGGGCTTTGGTGGCTCCATCGCCGAAGAAAACAACGGGGTGGTCGGCCAGTAGGCCAGCAAAAGACGTATCATCCAACACCAGGGCCTGCGTAGACTGTTTTTCAGACCCATCCTGCTCATACACAGCGCAATACACTTCCATCCGACGGGCATCGATCATGGGACATAACAGGGTATTAGCTGGGTAAAATGCCCGAATTTGTTCGGTCATGGCGGCCAGTGTGTTGATGCCGATGAGCGGTTTATCCAGCGCATAACAGAGGCCCTTGGCCGTAGACACACCAATGCGCAAACCCGTATACGACCCCGGCCCCTTCGCCACGGCAATAGCCGACAAATCGGCCAGGGTATAGCCTGCGTGGGTCACCACATCCTGCACGAGCATGGTCAGCCGCGACGAAGCCGTGCGTTCGGTGTAGAGTTCATAGCAACCCAGCAAGGCCCCATCAGGGGTATGCAGAGCTACGGAACAAACGGTGGTGGACGTGTCGAGGGAGAGGATCATAACAGTAGTGGTAAGTGCTAAGCGGTAAGCGGCCCGCCGCCCGGTGATGAGTTTGCTTACGCCAGCGTAAATGCTTCTGCGTAAGCAAACTCATCACCGGGCGGCGGGCCGCTTACCGCTTAGCACTTACCACTATTTATTTTTTAAAATCGCCTGATACTTAGCCATATCACCAAACAGCTTCAGGGCGGCTTTTAGGTCGGGATCGGTGCCGAACGATGATTCTTTGATACCCTTCTGGAGGTAATACTGCCCGGCGATTTCCCCTTCCAGCAGCATTTTGATCTCCTCTTTGAAGGTTTTCATGTCGGCGTCTTTGCTGTGCGACATTTTTGATTTCAGGGCCTTCAACTGATCCTGAATCTGATCGAAGTATTTCTCTTTCTTAGCCGACGCCTCCAGCGTGCCGAGGTCCTTTTCTACCTGCGTGGTGTAGTCGTAGTCTTTGTCGCCGGCCCACTTCACAAAGTCCTGGTATTCAGCGTCGGTCAGCCGGAACTCACGGGCAGGTTTGATTGTGGGGTGGTCGTGATGGTACTTCACGGCATAGTCGAAGATAAGGCCTTTGCTACTCAGGCTCTGGGCCAGGGGCGTAGGCGTGGGGGCCTCTGTTTCAATGTCGGGTGTAACGCCGCCACCGTCATAGACCACCCGTCCGGCTTTGGTTTTGAAGGCTGTGCGCAACGAATCGGCAATCTTGCCCGCGCTGCCGTCGGCGTTGCGGTGGCTGTAGTCGATAGCCTGAATGCACCGTCCGCTGGGGATGTAATATTTGGCCGTCGTGATCTTCATCCGGGTGCCAAACGACAGCGGCCGCGTGGTCTGCACCAGCCCCTTGCCGTAGGTACGCTGCCCGATCAAAACGCCCCGGTCATAATCCTGAATCACCCCCGATACGATCTCCGCCGCCGACGCCGAGTGGTTATTGGTTAGCACAATCACGGGCATGTCGGTGTCCAAAGCGGGCGAGAGTGCGGCGTAGGATTTGTTCCACTCCGTCACCTTACCCTTGGTCGTTACCACTTCTGAACCCCTGGGAATGAACACGTTAGAAATATCAATGGCCTGATCGAGCAGCCCGCCGGGGTTTTCGCGCAGGTCGAGCACGAGTTTTTTCATACCCTTGCCCTTCAAATCCTGATACGCTGCCCGCACTTCGCGGCCCGCCGCCGCCATAAAATCTTTCAGATCGATGTAGCCCACCTCGTCGTTGAGCATGCCGTGGTAGGGTACGTTGGTCATCTTCACCACGTCGCGCATCACCGATACGTCGATGGGATCTTTCTGGCCAAACCGCTTCACGGTCAGTTTCACGGCGGTGCCTGTTTGCCCACGCAGCAGCTTGCTGGCATCTACGTCGCGCCGGGTCTTAATATCAACGCCGTCGATTTTCACAATCTCGTCGCCGATCTGCAAACCCGACTTTTCGGCGGGGGTACCTTCATACAGCATCATCACGATGCTCTTGTCTTGCCGCGACCCGATCATGGCCCCGATACCGTTGTAGCGGCCGGTGGTCATGGTCATGTAGTCTTCAATGTCGTCTTCGGCGTAGAAGTTCGTGTACGGATCGAGCGATTTCAGCATGGCGTCGATGCTGGTTTTCACCATCCGGTTGGGGTTCACCTCGTCGACGTAATACATGTTCAGTTCTTTGAACATGGTGGCGTAGATGTCGAGGTTACGGGCGATCTCGAAAAAGCGGTCGTCCTGTTTGTAAGCCGTCAGGCCGCCCGCAACGAGCAGCGCCGAGGCACCGAGTATAAGTTTCTTGCGGAGGCGCATGGGAATTCAATTAAGAATTAAGAATTAAGAATGGCTCCGCCAGCGTGTAGTATGCTAGTTGGCAGGTCCATTCTTAATTCTTAATTCATCATTCTTAATTCTTTTCAAAGCCAATTTCATACCTTTTTCTATCTCTTCAAACGAAATCTTAGCCTTGGCGGTATAGAGAAACGCGATAGAAGCTGGGGGTTGCATCAGAGTATGCTTATGCAGCCGGTACGCCTCCCGAATACGCCGCCGGATGGCGTTGCGATCAACGGCTTTTTTGAAGGCTCGTTTGGGTACGCTAAACAATACTTGCGGCGGGGCTAACGCAGGCGTTTCGGGCTTATTAACACCCTCAGCAACAGCAGCATCCGGCATCGGTGGTATCGGTTGCCGGAAATAGATAACCCGAAACGGAAACAGGTAAAACGTCTCTGGTGGCTCGTCAGGGCCATTCTTCGCCCGCACCGGAGCCGCCTCACCCGGCTTTGGCCGGTGAAACAATCGGTCGATGACCTTCTTGCTGGTCAGTCGTTCGGTTTTGGGGAAAGTGAAGCGCATATGCGTACATTATCGTACTGATTAGTACGCTAATTTAGATAAAGTCGTTCGTAGCGGAAGCCGACGAAGTCAACAGACAGGGATGAAATGCCAAAGCCGCAACATTCTCCAGCAGCTATCATCCTAACCAACCGATATTCCTGTTTTTGAGCCGATTGACCTGGCCCACTTGCCAGTTGCCTCTGTATCTTGTTGTTTGGCAGTACGTTAACTACACCCAAAACACCTAGTCGCTATGACCGCCGATGAATGGTATGCCAAAGGCTTTGAAGCTTATGAGAACGGTCATTCTAAAGAAGCCATCAATGCATATGGACAAGCTATTGCACTTCGACCTGACCACGTCAATGCTCACAACGCCATAGGCGTTATATACTACGAGCAAGGGCATTACAAAGAAGCTATTGAAGCCTACCAAACCGCCATCAATTACCAAGCTAACCTTTCCTTTGCCCTTCATAATTTAGGAGCTGTATATATAATGCAAGGGCAGTACGAGAAGGCTATTGAAGCTTTTAAGACTGCCATTCATTACCAGCCTGATTACGCAAATGCACACAAAAGTTTAGGTATTGCATACAAAAACCAAGGACATTACGAAAAGGCTATTGAAGCTTACCAAACTGCTATTGAATACCATCCTGACTACGCCGATGCTTATTACTCCTTAGGCAATGTGTATAAAGATCAGGAGCACCACAAAGAAGCTGTTGAAGCCTACCAAGCTGCCATTCATTGCCAGCCCAACTACTCCAGTGCTCACACCAATTTGGGAACTGTATATATAAAGCAAGGGCAGTACGAAAGGGCTATTGAAGCTTTTAAAACTGCCATTCATTACCAGCCTGACAACCACACTGCTTACTTAAATTTAGGCCTCGAGTATTACAGACAGGAGAGATATGAAGAGGCCATTACCTTCTACAAAACTGCCGTTCGACATCAGGATAGTTGTGCTGAGGCTCACAACAACTTAGGCTTAGTTTATGCTGAACAGAATCGGTATGAAGAAGCCATTGAATCCTACAAAACCGCTATTCATCACCAACCTAATTTTAGCGCAATACACATTAATTTAGGTATCGCCCACAAGGAGCAAGGCAACTATCTGGAGGCTCAATACCATTTCAACCGAGCCTTGTTCATGGCAGAAGATCCGCGCCAGCGCCAGATATCAGAGTTCTTCTCAACTGTTGTCCCCTTCTTTCGTGAGTATGCCGATGCGCCCTACGTACTCAAGGCATTGTTTGCGCGGTTTCCATATGTCGATAATTTAGAGAGCTATAAAAAGGCAATCCTCCAAACGGAACGCCAATGCGCCGCTGTTGATACCCTATTAGGCTACTACGCCAGCCTAACCGATGAACAGGGCGAAGATTACGGGTACGCCCTCGCGCTCACCAGTTACTTTATGGGTCATACCGCCGAAGCGTTTAGGCTATACGACGATGTACTGGACAAGGAGTTTTCGCTTAGCCTGATGGGGCAGTTTTATTACCTCTGCGCGTGGGCCGATTTTCTGGAGCCAAAACTCGATGCGGCTCTGCTCGATGCGCTGACAAAGAAGGTTGAGCCGTATGTCATCAGCTTCGACCGAGACATACAGCCCGTCAGTGAGTTATACTACGCCGGTTTAATTTACTACTGGGCGTGGCAACAGGTTAACGAACCCACGTACCTACAAGCCGCCGACACCATATTCCGCAAGGCCGACTATTACGTTCCTGCCCAATATATGCGGCTACTCACGCTCGACGCCCTTAACGACGCCGAGGGAAAACAGCGGCAACTGGAGAAAATACAGCGGAGTCGGTTGCGGGTCTATGAAGACGGCTTCAAGCAACAAACCATTGACTTCGCGCAGCCACTCCTGCCGCAGTTGATGCACTACGCCCACTTCCGCGAGATTCAGGCGGCTATCGAACTGGCAACTGGTAACGGTGCGCCTGTCCCGCCTTTTTATGAAGCCTGGCGGATAGACCTCACCAAAACACAACGGGAAAAGGCGGCTGAGTACCAACGGCAAAAAGCTTCTGCAACCGCATTGGGTGCGATTCAGGACAATGCCCGGCAGCAAGAGTCGGCGTTTAGCACGCAAAGCCAGGACGAACGTACCCAACGCCTCACCAACGATGAAAGCATTGCCGAGGCCTTGCACCGCCTGACCCACCCTGCCCCGCACGATACTCACTTACTCGAAGAACGGCTGGCGCGGTTCATCAACAGTTGGCAGCTCACGATTCCCAAGCAGGCCCGCCTCGACAAAGCATGTGTATATGCCGATTTTGTAAAATATTTCTTCTGCGAAAAACACTACGACCTGCCTACGATGCTGCGGCTACTGCATTATGTGTATCACCACGCAGCCGAAGAGGCACAAAAAAGCGGTGTCTTCAGCAAGACCAAGGAACAGGCAATTCAATCGGGTGTTTCGTCGGGTGTAGGCGAAGTCGCAACTGTTGCTGGATTTGTGACGGGCTTCACCCTACCCGCGCTATTAGTCAATCTGCTGACTAAACCGTTCAGCGACAAAATGGGAAGTAAGTGCGAAGAATGGCTTTCCAAGGATAAAACGCACCTAACGGGTATTGGGCATTACCGGGATTTCTGCGAGCATTACCACGAAAACCTCGGTGATTACTTGGGTACGTTGGAACACGACGACTTGTTCGATGAGGATGTCATCCGATACTGGAATGAGTGGCATGCCCACCAGGTACGTTTGCTGCATGACGATCTGCCAACAAAGGCCGATGAGGTGCGTTAATCGGTTAGGCATTTAAGCAAAAAGCCGCTCCTGATAATCAGGAGCGGCTTTTTGTTGGCCTCTACGGCAAGCATTACATCTTGAACCGGTTGCCTTTCTTCTCGTCCGAAACGGTCAGTTTCCAACGGCCTTTGGCGCGGCGGCGGGCCAGTACATTTTGCCCGTTGGGCGTTGACATCCGCTCGCGGAAGCCGTGCTTATTGCGGCGCTTGCGGTTCGACGGTTGATACGTTCTTTTCATTGTATGATTCGGTAAATATGCCTGTTCCTGAATTGAGTGCGCAAAAATAACAGATTCAATCGAGAAGGCAAAACAGTGGCTTAACTGTTTGTGTGTTTGTCTGTTTGGTTGTTGGCCTGTTGAGCAGATAACAGACAAACAGACCAACAACCAAACAGACAAACCGTATTTTTGCGGTCGATACGTTCAGCATCAGCCCCTTCTTCAGTTACTCCATGTTTAAACGAACAAAGATTGTTGCCACCGTTGGTCCGGCCTCAGACACCAAAGACCAACTGCTGGCCCTTGCCCACGCGGGCGTCAACGTATTCCGGCTCAACTTTTCGCACGGCACCCACGACGACCACCTGCAACGGTTGACCCGCATCCGCGAAATCAACGAAGAGCATAACCTCAACCTGTGCGTGTTGCAGGATTTACAAGGCCCGAAAATCCGCATCGGGGCCGTTGAAGACCCCGTCAATGGCGTTCAGATTGTGGCCGGGCAGCAACTAGTGTTCACCAACGACGAAATGATTGGGACGGCCAACCGCGTCAGTACGCCCTATAAAGGCATGTACCGCGATGTGCGCCCCGGCGAACGCATCCTGCTCGACGATGGCAAACTGGAAGTGAAAGTGGTAGGCGTGGATGGTACCGACGTCGTGACCGAGGTAGTCTACGGCGGGCCAATGAAGTCGAAAAAAGGGGTGAATCTGCCCAACACGAAGGTATCCATGCCCTCGGTAACGGATAAAGATTGGGCCGACCTTGACTTTGGGCTGGAGCACGACGTAGAATGGATCGCCCTCTCGTTTGTGCGGGAAGCGCAGGAGATTCTGGAGATCAAAGACTACATTAAATCGAAAGGCAAGCTGGCCCGCGTGGTGGCCAAGATCGAGAAGCCCGAAGCCATCGTTAACATCGACGCCATTATTGAAGCCACCGACGCCATTATGGTAGCCCGCGGTGACCTGGGCGTGGAACTCCCCGCCGAAGAGGTGCCCATGATTCAGAAGATGCTGGTGGAGAAGTGCAACCGGGCCGCTAAGCCCGTGATTGTGGCCACCCAGATGCTGGAAAGCATGATTGACGCCCCCCGCCCCACCCGCGCCGAAATCAACGACGTGGCCAACTCGGTACTCGACGGGGCCGATGCCGTGATGCTCTCGGCCGAAACGGCGTCGGGTAAATACCCTGTGCTGGCCGTAGAAAACATGACCGCCACGATTCGCAACGTAGAGGCCAAGTCGGAGAAAATCTATTACCGTTACCACACGCAGGTAAATGATTTCCCCAGCGAAAACGTGCTTAACGACAACGTGGTGATGAGCGCCTGCCGCCTTGCCCGCGACACCCACGCCAGAGCCGTGATTGGCATTACCACGTCGGGCTACACGGCCGTGCGGCTTAGCCACCACCGGCCCAAAGCGAGCATCTTCGTGTTCTCGCCCGATGCCCGTTTGCGCAATGTGCTGGGTCTATACTGGGGTGTTCAGGTGATCCCGTTCACCCCCCAAACCGAGCTTACCGTAGATCAGACCGTGGAAAGTATCAAGCAAACGCTCATTGCCCGCGGCGAGCTGGAATCAGGCGATATTTTCATCAACACCCTGAGCATGCCTCTCGCCCAGCAGCGCAAAACCAACACCGTCAAGCTAAGCATTGTGGATTAGAATACCCCTCGTTCTTCACATAAAAAGGCCCCACAGACTGTCTGTGGGGCCTTTTTATGTGAAGAACGACATTCACAAGACGGCTTTACGCATCATCCGGTTGCGGAGGCGGCTAAGCGATTCAGGGCGTATACCTAAGTAGGAAGCGATGTAATGTTGCGGTACACGCTCAAAATAATGCCGGTTGTCGGCCAGCGTCTTTTCGTACCGTTCCTCTGGGGTTTTCAGCAGCAAGCTCGCCATTCGGTCGCCGAAACAGGTTAGCAGGTGCTCGGCAATGAGCCGACCGAAACGCTCGAACATGGGGTGTTTTTGATACAGGGCCTGCATGTCATCATAAGACAATACCAGCAACTCACTCGTTTCCATCGCCTCAATAGTGACCTCACTGGGCGACTGCCGAACAAAGTCAGCGTAGGCCCCTATCCAATCGTTCTCGAACGAAAAGTAGGTGGTTACTTCTTCGCCATCAATATCCTTATGATAGCGAAATGCCCCACAAACTACAAAGGCAATTTCCCGGCTCAGCTGCCCCTCGGCTATCAGCACCTGCCGTTTTTGATAGATACGGTAGTGGAGTCGCTGTTGCAGGTCGGCCCAGAGGGCCTCGTCAAGAGGTATCCACTGCTGCATAGACGCACGCAGAACGTCGAGTTGATTTTGCATAGTCTGAGGCATTGATTTCTTAACCATCGTCAACGAATTGGGCTTTAAGGTGCCGGTAGCTTTGCAGTGTAATATAACAAACACAGAGCAACATCATGAGCACATTCAGCGCAGCCCCCAGCCTCCAAAACACCAGCCAGGCTACTTTCGTTAGCCAGCAGGTGGTATTCCCCCACATTGTTGAACCCGAAGAATTTATTCTCCAGCGCCACACTCTGCCCCACCCGGCAGCAGGGCAGGTGGTTGTCCGGATCGAAGCCAGTGGCATTTCCTTCGCCGAACAGTCAATGCGCCGGGGACGTTATCCGGGCCAACCGAAATTTCCGTTCACGCCGGGCTATGACCTCGTGGGCACGGTTGCCGCCGTTGGTCCCGGCCTTGATGCATCATTGATAGGCCAACGCGTGGCGGCTCTGACCAAAACCGGGGGTTGGGCCAGCTATGCCCTGCTTGCCGCCAGTGACCTGTTGCCCGTTCCAGCGGGTATTGACCCCGCCGATGCCGAGACACTGGTAGTAAACGGCATCACCGCCTGGCAAATGCTACACCGCACGGCCTACGTTCAGCAGGGACAAACCATTCTGGTGCATGGGGCCAACGGCGGCGTGGGCAGCATTTTAACGCAATTAGCCCGTCACGCTGGTGTCCGGGTAATTGGCACGGCCTCGCCCCGGCACCACGCCACACTCCGGGCGCAGGGTGTGGAACCCGTTGACTACAATGATGTGAACCTGGTTCAACGCGTTCGTGAGCTTGCCCCCGACGGTATCGATGCGGCGTTTGACAACGTGGGTGGGGCAAGTGTAAACCGGTCCTTTAGCCTGCTGAAGTCAGGGGGTACACTAGTTTGTTACGCCATTGCTTCTGCCAAAAACAGCACAGAATCGATTGTGCCAAAATTCATTGCGCTACTGGCTAAACTAACCTGGTGGACCCTGATGCCTAACGGCCGAAAAGTAGGTTTCTATAATGTCCTGGCCGGGCGGGGTAGCAAGGCCTTTCAATCTCGCCTGCGCGATGACTTCGCCCAGCTGATGAGCCTGCTGGCCAAAGGAGCAATCACCCCAAAAATAGCTGACCGCTTTCCCTTAGAGCAGATCACCGTCGCCATGAAACTCGCCGAATCACGCACTGTCTACGGCAAAGTGATCTTGCAACCAAAGCATGAGGAGTAGGTTATGATGACCAGACAATACCTACCTGGCAACCTAAAATCCCTAAGCTCGGTAAATCCTACTTACTTGCTAGACATGAAACTAATCGGTTTTTAACGGCGGTTGATACGTATTGGCCCCTGGCTTTTCTGGGGGTCGTCAATTGAATACTAACCGATTTACTCCATGTTATTTCAGTACAAACCAGGCCGGTGGGGGGCAGTTGCCCTTCTTTGGCTTCTCAGCGTGGCCGTGGGCTTCGCGCAGGGCGTGCAGGGGCGCGTTACCGACACCAAAAACAGTTCTTCACTGCCCGGCGTGACCGTTTTTGTGGTTGGCACCAACACGGGCGCATCTACCGATGCCGACGGCAATTACGCTATCAGGCTAAGCCCCGGCAACTATACTCTCCGCTTTTCTTTTGTGGGGTACGACAGCGTAGAACGCCCCGTCACCGTAGCCGAGTCGGGCACTGCAACCGTCGATATGGCGCTGGGCGAAGGGCTGGCCAGCCTGAGCGAAGTAGTGGTCATTGGCTCACGCGCCGCCACCGCCCGCAGCAACATTCAAACACCCGTGCCCGTTGATGTGATCGGCGCGAAAGAGATGCGGTCCTACGCCCAAACCGACGTGACGCAGATTCTGAATTTCATTGCCCCCTCATTCAGCTCCAACCGGCAGGCCGTTTCCGACGGCACCGACCACATCGACCCGGCATCGTTACGCGGCCTGGGTCCCGACCAAGTGCTCGTGCTGGTGAACGGCAAGCGGCGGCACAATACGGCCCTGGTGAACATCAACGGCACCTTTGGCCGGGGCACCGTGGGTACCGACATGAACGCCATTCCGGTGGCGGCCATCGAGCGCGTGGAGGTGCTGCGCGACGGGGCAGCGGCGCAATACGGCTCAGATGCCATTGCAGGCGTGATCAACATTGTGCTAAAGAAAAACACGCCCTGGAGCGTCTCAGCGCAATATGGACAGTCGGCCAGCCATAGTGATGCGTTAAACAAGTCGTTCACAGATGGCAAGACCGTGCAGGTTGATTTGAGCAAAGGCTTCCAGATTGGTCAGAAAGGCTTCATCAACGTCGGCGCGCAATACCTCGACCGGGGGGCTACCAACCGGGGCGGTATCGACACGCGGCCTTTGCTGTATACCAGCCTGCCCAGTCGCAGTTCGGGCGAAACTCCTGACGCGTTTGTTGCCCGCTATGAAGGTCTAGTGAACGCTACGACCAAAGCCGCCGATGACCAGAAAGCGCAGGCGGGCGGCCTTGACCGGAACAACATGCGGGTGGGTAACGCCGAACTACGCAACATTGGCTTCATGGCCAACGGACAGTTTGGCGTAGGCAACGGCAGCACGGAAGTGTATTTCCAGACTGGCCTGACCAACAAACTGGGCACAGGCGCGGCTTTCTACCGGCTGCCTTCGCAGGCCACACAGGTTGACCTGACGCTATACCCGAACGGATTCCTACCCCTGATCAACACCAGCGTCTATGACCTATCGGGATCGGTGGGGGCGCGTGGGCAACTGGCATCGGGCTGGCGGTGGGATTTGAGCAACACCTATGGCGGCAACAGCATCCGGTTCGACATCAGCAACACCCTCAACGCATCGCTGCCGTTGGGCACCAGTCCCAGTTCGTTTTACGCAGGCACGTTGCAGTTCCGGCAAAACACCAGCAACCTCGACTTCAGCCGCCGCTATGCCCTGGGCGGGGGCACCACGCGGAGCATCAACACGGCTTTTGGCGTGGAACACCGGATCGATAATTTCGAGATCACGCCGGGCGAAGAACGGTCGTACTCGCGTGGTTTCCCCGACGGGCAGAATTTCCGGGGCAATAACGCCGCCGGCGCGCAGGGTTTTCCGGGTTACAAACCATCGAACGCCCTGAACAAGTCGCGCAATAACACGGGCATCTATGCCGATATAGAGGCTGAACTGGGGCCGCGTGTGTTGCTGGAAGCGGCGGGACGCTACGAGAACTACAGCGATTTTGGGTCAAACTTTTCCTACAAAGCCACAGGCCGACTGTCTATCATTGACGACCTGGCCCTGCGCGGGGCGGTGGCAACGGGGTTCCGGGCACCGAGTTTGCACCAGCGGTATTTCAACAGTGAGAGTACGCAATTCGTCAATAGCGTACCCCGGCAGGTGCTGACCGTTAACAACGACAGTCCCATTGTGGGCCTGTTTGGCGTTGGCAACCTCCGTGCCGAACTCTCGAAAAGCTACAGCTTGGGCCTGGCTGGTAAGCGGGGATCGTTTTCTTTTACGGTAGACGCCTACCAAATCGACATCACAAACCGGATTGTGTTTTCGAGCCAGTTCAACCGCGAGTCGGGCAACCTGACCACGGGCACCGTCAACCAGATTCTGAACACCGTTGACCCTGTCCAGATCACCACGCAACCCAGCGGTACCACGGCGCAGGTGGCCAACATCAACACGGTTCAGTTCTTCACCAACGCTATCAACACCACTACGCGGGGCATCGACCTTGTCCTGAACGAACGGATACGCATTGGGGCAAACACCTTAACCCTTACTGCCGCCGCCAATTTCAACAAGACGCTGGTGACCAACATTGCCGTGCCAACGGAGATTTCGAGCAACACTGCCGTCACCAACAGCCTATTCGATAGGCAGGAACGGTCGCGGTTCGAGAGTTCAGTGCCACGCAGCAAAATCAACCTCAGCGGGAGTTACGGCTTTGGCCGCTGGAATGTATTTGCCCGGTCGGTGCGGTTTGGCGAGGTTACCTACCTCAGTCCTACCTCGCCCTACCTGCCCAACGGCACCCGCACGCAGGTAGCAGGTCAGGATTTTCCAGTTGAAAACGATCAGACGTTTTCAGCCAAATGGATCACCGATCTGACCGTAAGCTATAACGTCACCAAAGCCGCGCAGCTTCAGGTAGGGGCCAACAACCTCTTCGACGTCTACCCCGATGTACTGTATGTAAATCCGCGCAACAACGCCAACAACCTCACGGGCAACCCCGCCACCAGCTATTCGGGCGGGCTTGACAATACATCTAACGGGCGGTTTGTTTATAGCCGAGCTGTGCAGCAGTTTGGTTTCAATGGTCGATTCCTGTTCGCACGGGCTTCATATACGTTTTAGGCCAAAGCCAGTTTTTCTGCTACCAAAAAGCCCCATAGCAAACGCTGTGGGGCTTTTTAGTGAAAACTTGGTCAGATTGATAGTCCTTACTGTAATGCATCGTTGAGGTAGTTTCCCTTCTCCGTCACTTCACCGTCGGCATCATATAGGGTACCCGGCCCGGTGCGCCTACCACTGCGGAAGGTACCCACAAACCTATCACCGTCGGCAAAATAATAAGTGCCCTTACCGTGCGGTTGGTCATAGGCAAACTGCCCGGCATAGCGGTTAGTAGTAGGTGCCGTAACCGGTTCGAAGATTCATCAACACACCGCCTTTGTACTTCAGCCGACCGTCAGTATAAAACTGCGTCACCAGCGTAGGCGCAACGCCAGCTGTCACCTCGGCCAACTGCCCTCTTGGCGCAGCAGACACAAGTGGTGCTGCCGGACGGCTGGGGTCTACTGGTTTAGTGCGTGGATAAAGTGCATCGGCCTCGGCCCAGCCTTTCTGAATTGCCTCCAGCCGGGTGGCGCGGGCGGGGTGCGTAGCCGAAGCATTCACCGCCCCAATTGCCCGAATAGCAATTAATGCCTCGTCGAGGGTAGCGCCAAGTTGATGCAACACGAACCCCGAAAACCGGTCGGCTTCCAGTTCTTTCTGGTGTGTGCTGCCACCCGTGGTCAGCGTGTGGCCCTGCAAATGGTGCCCAATTTCGTGCGCCATCACGCTGGTAGCCGTCCAGTCGGTTTCGGTGGCCTCTTCAAGTTGCTGCATAAATGCGGCATCGTAGATGATGTAGCGCTGCCCGTTCAGCACGGCGGCAAAGCAGTTTTGGGTGTTGGCACACTCCATCACCTTAAAATTCCGCATCAGCCCAATTGGCTTCAAAATGCGGTCTACCACCCGTCCGGCATGGCCAATGCTAGCCGCCTGCGGATCATAACTGCATTCAATTGACGGCGCCCGCCCACCAGTATAGTTGCAAATAAATGAAGCTGGTTTTGGGGACGGTAACTGGGCTAAAACGGGTGTAACCGCCAGCAATAAGCTTAAGCACAAGGGCATTTTTATCAACATGAGCAAGCAGAAGATAGCTGCTTATAAAACGACGCGGTAGGTGACTTCATTATAATACAGAACGAAGCCCAGTCTTGGCCTGATCGACCAGCAGACTGGACTTCGTAAATCATTAGACTAGACACTAAAAACCAGCTTATTAATTTTTTCGCCATGCCACAAGCTCCCCACTGGCAGTGTTGACACGTGTATAGCCGTTGATGGTGAAGGTGTTTAGATCAACAGGACTTAACAGACCTGTTATGCCTGTATCAAGTTGCCCTGTAAAACAGTGTGTCCGGCCTCTGTCGAGCGGATCTTGCGTAAATGGGTTGATGGCTACATCTGTGCGGACCAGAATATTTCTACCGCGAATAATGAATGCGTCACGGGTCCCACCAAGCGACGCTTGTGCATCGACATTGGTGATATTTTGCACCACATACAGTGTGCCATTTATTCGACGAGCTTCAATGGGGCAGCTAACCGAAGAGTTAATAACCCAATTGCCGATTAGACGGCGATCATGTGCACCATCCGATATACCATCAAACCGGGGACTACACTTTACCCTATACGCAGGAGAACCGTCATTAGCATTAAACTGCTCAAACTGAGGGCCCAAATCACCAACACTAAACCCCGGCACAAACCAGCCTGGGCCACCGCCTGTGAATCCTCGAAAACAAGACGCGCTAGCATTGATCGCGCCTGTTTTGTCTATATCTCCTCGGTTTAAAAAGTCACCGCTACGTATGATGAAGTTGCCACTGTTACCGTTATTTTCTTCTGTTATTTGGGCAACAAACAACCCACCCGCTCCCTCAACCACTTGGAGGCGACTGCCGGTTGCTGTCCAGGTGCCTAAAAATTGCCCGCTAACGTAGTCGAATCCGCCACACGAAACACGGGCACCGGCATCACCAGCCGTTTTTGATTGAGCATCACTCTTTGGTGAAACACTTTCTCCTGTCTGCTGATCGCAGCTAATGGGGATAGTCAACAAGCCGCCTAACAGGGCGTAGATGCCTGCACGCAGCAGGCCTTTTTTGTAGAAATGCATGATTTAGCTGAGTTAAAGATGTTAGCGCCCAGCCAGCGGCCATTCTGACTAGGCAACGATTTGCGTGAATCGATTCGCCAGTCAAAGGTCTACTAATAAATTAATGGCATCAATACGTAAATTCTCTGATATATTAATAAACAATAAGGGTTTACCCTTACCTTATTCATAACCCCCGGCCAATAGTAATGGCCAGATGACGCAACTCGCTGGATGACTGTACTGCCAACTTATGAATCAATTTCAATTTATGCGTCTCTACTGTCTTCACACTAATAAACAGCAGGTCTGCTATCTCCTTATTTGAATAACCCTGCCCAATTAGCTTAACTACTTCTTTTTCGCGCTCCGTTAACTGGCTAATTAGTTGTCTTTGGCAAGGCAGATGAGCCAGTTTAGCCTGTCTATCTCCAGTATACCGATAACCTTTGGCCAGGGCAGTCAGGCAGTCTAGCAGTTCATTATCTGTAAAATCAATGGGTAGATACCCGCTCAGATCAAGCGCGTTATACTGTTGGCTGACTAATTCAGATGCATTAAGCAGTGCTATGCATTTGGTGGCCAATTTGGGGATAGCCCGAATCTGCTTCAACAGTTCAAACCCACCCGACAGAACCTGTGCGCTGAATCCCTGGATGATTAAGTAGTCAGGGGCCAGGTAACTGACAGTTCTGGGAATGTCATCGCCATAACGACTTACATCGATGGTGTAGTAATCTACCGCCAGTGAGGTTAAGTATACGCGCTGTTTGACAGGTAAAGTGGGCGAAAAATAGGCAATTGTAAGCGGTGGCGTTAGTAATGACATACATCCGATGACAAATGTGCTAACTAGTAAAACTTATCATGTCATAGGTCAAAAGCAGGCACCACACATAAGGCAGATATACCTATTTATATGCGGGTTATGACAAAACGATTGCAGGCAAGATTGGTTTAGATGTAACCACCTTTTACGTTAATCAATGTAGTCCGATCCTTCATCATTAATCGCGACACTGGTCGTTTGTAACCTAATCAGAAAACTAAAAAGGGCCAACAAACCGTAGTTGTTGACCCTTTTTAGGAAATGACGATGCCCAATCAATCCTTCAGCAATTCTTGCGACTCTTTTAAACGCGTCCGTTGTATAGAAGCCGACACCAGAATACTGATCTCATAGAGGATTACCAATGGAAAGGCCACCAGCAATTGGCTATACACGTCGGGGGAGGGAGTAATAATACCAGCCACCACCAGAATCACAATCCAGGCGTGCTTGCGGAACGTACGCATAAACGACGGCGTGAGCACACCCACTTTCGAGAGGACAAACGCGATCATAGGCATCTGAAACATCAGCGCACAACCCAACGACAGCGTAGCCAGAATAGAGATGTAAGACGTAATATCGTACTGGTTTTTTATCTCCGGCGATAGCTGCCAGTTAGCTAAGAAGTTGATAGCCAACGGCGAAGCCACGAAGTAGCCAAACATTAGGCCAATGAAAAACAACAACGACACAAAGAACACAGCACCACGCGCTGCCCGCTTTTCGGTTATCCGCAGGCCCGGCTTAATGAACCGCCAGATTTCCCAAAAGGCATACGGAAACGCAAACGACAGCCCGATAATAAACGAGATGGTAATGCCCATCGTGAAGTTGTCAGACATCCCCAGCGCCTGCAACTGGAAGTCCAGTTTCTTCACACACAGGTCGGCATAACCCGTCAAGTCCGACAGTCGGCAAAGTTGGCGGTAGGCCCAGAAGTCCGGGCGCGAGGGGGCCAAAATAACGTAATCGAAAATCTCGTGAATGTAAATGAACGCGATAATGGCAAACACAAAGATTGATGCGAACGCCCGTATCAGGTTCCATCGGAGCTCTTCTAGGTGCTCCAGAAAGGTCATCTCGGTACCATCGCTACTTTCGCCCGCCTCGTCTTCGTCCTCGTCGTAACCCCGCTGGTCAAATGCCTGATCTAATGCCATGTGGTGAAAGAGTGAAAGAGCGAAAGAGTGAAAGAGTGAATGGCCTTCGATACAGGAAAGTGCCTGATATATTGTAATGCAAAATTCACTCTTTCACTCTCTCGCTCTTTCACCATTAATTTATGCGTATAACGGAAATGCCTTCATCCAGGCGTTAATTTCTGTCTTAATGGTACTGATTTTGGCCTCGTTATCGTGGTTGGTCAGTACTTCATCAATGTAGGTAACAATCTGAACCATGTCGGTTTCTTTCATGCCCCGCGTGGTCATGGCCGCCGTACCAACGCGCATTCCCGACGTTACCATCGGCGATTTATCGTCAAACGGCACCATGTTTTTGTTAATCGTAATGTCGGCTTTAATCAAGGTGTTTTCAGCCAGTTTGCCCGTTAGGTTCGTGGTCTGTCCGCCCTTTGTACGCAGGTCAATGAGCATCAGGTGGTTATCCGTCCCACCCGAAATGATCTGGTAGCCTTTGTCTACAAATGCACTCGCCATAGCCTGCGCGTTGGCTTTCACTTGTACAGCGTAGTCGTAAAACTCGTCGGTCAGGGCCTCACCGAAGGCAATGGCTTTGGCTGCAATGATATGCTCCAGCGGCCCACCCTGCGTACCCGGAAACACCCCCGAATCGAGCAGCGACGACATCATGCGTAGTTCGCCTTTTGGTGTTTTAATACCAAGCGTATTCTCGAAATCGTTGCGCAGCATGATCAGCCCGCCCCGCGTACCGCGTAGTGTTTTGTGGGTGGTGGTGGTCACGATGTGGGCGTACGCCAGTGGGTCATTCAGCAGGCCTTTGGCAATAAGCCCCGCCGGGTGGCTTACGTCGGCCAGCATCAGAGCCCCTACCGAGTCGGCAATGGCGCGGAGACGTTCGTAGTCCCAGTCACGGCTATAGGCCGAGGCACCGCAGATCAGCATTTTGGGCTTCTCGCGGTGAGCCGTTTCTTCCACAACGTCGTAATTAATCACACCCGTCTCGCGCTCTACACCGTAGAACGTTGGCCGGAAATACTTACCCGAAATATTGACCGGCGACCCGTGGGTAAGGTGCCCGCCGTGGCTCAGGTCGAAACCCAGAATGGTATCACCCGGTTTAAGCGTGGCCAGAAAAACGGCCGTGTTGGCATTGGCACCTGAGTGCGGCTGCACATTGGCCCACGACGCGCCAAAGAGTTCTTTCACGCGGTCAATGGCTACCTGTTCCACTTCGTCAACTACCTCACAACCACCATAATATCGCTTACCCGGTAGTCCCTCGGCATATTTGTTTGTCAAGACGCTCCCGGCTGCTTCCATCACTTGTGGCGACACGAAGTTTTCCGAAGCAATCAGTTCAATACCCGACTCCTGCCGGTGCTGTTCTTTGGCAATCAAATCAAAAATTTGCGTGTCGCGAGTACGGGAGGTGGTGGTCGTCATTTCGAACTGTTTTTGTACTCACCAAAGGTACGGCGTTTCGGGCAGATGCGATTTGGCGGGCACGAAAAAAGCCCCCCATTTGAGTGGGAGGCTTTTCTAAATTTACACACCGCTTTTGGTCCAGCAACGCGGCCAAGGGGTAAAACCTGAACACCAGAATAATCTGATTGCCAAGCCTTTGGGCCAGCGCATTTGCTAGAACCGGAAGTGTGAGAACGCTTTGTTTGCTTCGGCCATGCGGTGCGTATCGTCTTTCTTCTTAACGGCAGCACCTTCGCCCTTGGCAGCGGCAACGATTTCGGCGGCAAGCCGGTCAACCATTGTCTTTTCACCGCGTGAACGCGCAAAACGGATCAGCCATTTCATGCCTACCGAGACTTTCCGGTCAGCGCGTACTTCGGTGGGGACCTGAAAGGTAGCCCCACCAACACGGCGGCTTTTTACTTCAACCGATGGCATTACGTTGTTCAACGCTTTCTTCCACACGTCGAGGCCATTTTCGCTGGTGCGTTTCCCCACCACTTCCAGGGCATCATAGAAGATTGCATACGACAGCGACTTTTTGCCTTCGTACATCAGATTGTTAACAAACTTGGTTACCAGCACCTCCTTGTATTTAGGATCGGGCAATACGTAACGCTTGGGTGGTTTCGACTTTCTCATTGTATGTCTTCAGATTGCTCTTACTCTGCCGTGATCTTTCAACGGGCAGTTAATTTGATTTTGGATTGGGGATTTCGGATTTGGGATTGTTGCTGACGCCAGAGTACGTTTGCGCTAGCGTCAGCAACAATCCCAAATCCCCAATCCAAAATCATTTTACTTTTTCTTCTTAGCAGGTGCGCCTTTTTTGGCAACCGGAGCCTGACCTGGTTTGGGCCGTTTGGCACCGTATTTCGAGCGGCTTTGCAGACGACCGCTTACGCCAGCCGTATCCAGGGCACCCCGAACAATGTGGTAACGTACACCCGGCAGGTCTTTCACCCGGCCACCGCGGATCAGCACGATTGAGTGCTCTTGCAGGTTGTGGCCTTCGCCCGGAATGTAGGCGTTAACTTCTTTCCCGTTCGATAACCGAACACGGGCAACTTTACGAAGAGCCGAGTTGGGCTTCTTCGGGGTGGTGGTGTACACGCGCGTGCATACACCCCGACGCTGTGGGCAAGCGTCCAAGGCTGGCGACTTCGATTTAAAGTCCAGCTTTTCGCGGCCCTTGCGAACTAACTGTTGTATGGTAGGCATTACTGTTTGTTTATAAGAGACTTACTAGGCGCAACCCCTTGCGCCATTCCGAAAAATCGGACTGCAAAGGTAGCAAAAAAAATTTACTGTTTTTACGCTTCTCCTACCGGGCCGCCAAAGCCGCCGCTGGGAAAACGGAATGTGTCGTCGGGCTGGCTGATGGGACCAAAACTCTCTTCATATTTGCGAATGTTTTCTTTCAGCGCTAACAGCAGGCGTTTGGCGTGTTCGGGTGTCAGAATAATACGTGACTTCACTTTTGCCTTAGGTACGCCAGGCATCAGTCGTATAAAATCGACAATAAACTCGCTGTTTGAATGAGCAATCATGGCCAAATTAGCATAAATGCCTTCGGCTATTTCTTCGCTAAGCTCAACGTCGATAGAGCTGTCGTTATTAAAATTCTGCTGTTCCATGGGTCAAAATTAGGGTATAACTACCGGCAATAAAATAGCCCTGACACCAGGGGTGTCAGGGCTAACCTTTACAAGTGGGGAAGGTTGAAACTATAAACAAGGCTAGCCGGAGCTTCACCGTTGTTTTTACATGAATAATACTTGTTTTATCAAGTATGGTAACAAAGATACAAAATCTTACCTGAAGCGCCAAAGCCTGTGTCCCGTTTCGAGGTAGCGGTATGCTAGTAGTCTCTTATGCCTCAACCTGCGCTGGTGCCGACGTCATAGGGGCGGGTACAGCGGCTCCGGCCAACTCAATCTCATCGCCCGATTTGTTCTGGAATTTGAATTCAGTGATACCCAGTGAACTGTCTTTGATGAGCGTAACCCAGGTTTTGTATTTCAGATACCAGCGACGTTGTTTCGACAGAATGCCCTTGGTGAAGTAAGCATGAAGGAATGGGTGGAGTACGATCTGAATACCCCGTTCATTCTGTTTAGTCAGGATGTAATCGAGGTTACCCTCAATCACGTCGGTGATCAACACGCTGGCCTGAATAGTGCCCGTACCACCGCAGGTGGGACATACCTCCCGCGTGACGATGTTCATTTCGGGCCGCACCCGTTGCCGGGTAATCTGCATCAGGCCAAACTTGGTTAGGGGCAGAATCGTAAACTTAGACCGGTCGCCCTTCATCTCGTCGCGCATGATGTCGAAGATCATCTTCTTATTATCGGCCTTCTTCATGTCGATGAAGTCAATAACGATGATTCCGCCCATATCGCGCAGCCGAAGCTGACGGGCAATTTCGCGGGCGGCTTCGCGGTTCACGCTGATAGCCGTGGCTTCCTGATCTTCCTCCGAATTAGACTTATTGCCGCTGTTGACATCGATTACGTGCAGGGCTTCGGTATGTTCGATAATCAGGTACCCACCGCCCGGCAAACTCACTGACCGGCCAAAGAGCGACTTAATTTGTTTTTCCAGGCCTAAGGCCTCAAACATCTTGGTCTTACCCGTGAAGAGCTTTACGATTTTCTCTTTCTCCGGGGCAATGGTATGGATAAACTCGCGCGTCTGGTTGAAGCTCTCTTGCGTATCGACGGTGATACTGTCGAAAGATTCGTTCAGCATATCGCGCAGGATCGACGAGGCGCGGTTCATTTCGCTCAGCACCCGGTCGCGGGGTTTAGCGTCGCGCAGGGTCTGCATGGCGCGGTCCCACTTGTCAATCGAATTCTGGAGGTCGCTATCTAATTCCTCCACCTCTTTTCCCTGCGCCACCGTACGTACGATGACACCGAAATTTTGGGGTTTGATAGACGACATCAGGCGCAGGAGGCGGTTTCGTTCGCCCCGGTCGGTGATTTTCTTGGAGAGGTTAACCCCGTTTGAAAAAGGCACCAGCACCAAATACCGACCGGCAATGGAAATGTCGCATGAGAGGCGCGGTCCTTTTGTGGAGATGGGTTCTTTCACCACCTGCACCAAAATGGACTGCCCTTTGGTCAATACTTTGTCGATCTTCCCGATCTTCTCGATGTCTGGTTCCATTTCGAAACCCGACAACCTGCCCGTATTGACCCGTTTGGCGATTACATCTTTAGTTAACTTGTTTAGGGAGTTGATATGCTGACCAAGGTCCTGGTAATGCAGGAACCCGTCTTTTTCATGACCCACGTCGACAAAAGCGGCGTTGAGGCCCGAAGACAACTTCTTAACGGTACCTAAATATAGATCGCCAACCGTAAAGCTGCTTTCCGACTCATCGAGGTGGTACTCTAGCAGGCGCTTATCCTGCAACAGAGCAATCCGATCCCCTTTTTGAGTCGAACTGATAACTATTTCGTTGCTCACAAGCTGATGGCACGGTTAGAATGGCGTATGATAAAACAAAGAAGCCACGCACGCAAAAGACGGCGGGGCTTCTTAATAACGGTAAGTGGTGAGTGGTAAACGGTAAGTGTAACAATCTGCTTAAGCTGGCGCAGGCAAACTCACCCGCACCGGCGGACCGGTTTATCGTTCACCACTCATCACTATTTTTTCTTGTGCCGATTTTTTCTTAGCCGTTTTTTCCGCTTGTGGGTGGCAATCTTGTGCCGCTTCCGTTTCTTTCCGCAAGGCATAATGCTGTGGGGTTAATGAGTTAAACTAGATGTCGGCCCGCCACTCGGCAAGCCCTATTTTTTGAGTTTACAGTTTTCAGTTGCTTCATTGAGGTTGCTGCTTCCCCAGCGAAGCAACTAAAGACCGCAAACTGAAAACTGTAAACTCTTATTTTACCCGTTCTTCCAACTCCTTGATCGCCGCCTGAATTTGCGGGTCTTTTTCGTTGGCTTTCACGTCGGCCAAAACCGTTTTGGCTTCCTCTTTCTGGTTTGTTTCTACCAAACTGACACCCAGATAAAACTGAGCGCGGCGGTTGGTGGGATCGTTAACCAGAATTTGCCGAAACCGGTCGATGGCTTTGCTGTACTGCCCTGAACGCATAGATAGCATACCCAGGTTAAACAAAGCCAGTTCGTTGGTGGGGTCCTGTTGAAGCACCTCGCGAAGCAGCATAATACCCTGCATCGGCGTTTGGGTGTTCACGTAGGTCATCGCCATATTGGCTTTGGCCGCCAGCAGATTTGGGTTTTTGTCGAGCGCTTTTTGATAAAACTCCCGTGTCTTTTCACCCAGATAAGCTGTCTTTTTCTCGTTTACGGCAAACCCGTAAGCTTCAAAGTACTGGTCGCCGGCACGTAGGTAGTTTTGTTCGGTGGGGGCCAACTGCGCCAGGATACCCGTATAGTGAGCAGCACTGTCGAACCGGCTGGCCGACCGAAAAAAGGAAACCAGACGCTGAGCGACGGCGGGACGAGTAGCGGGCGTTGCCGTGGCGTAGGCCTGTTGCAATGTCTCTACCTGCTTCTGCTGACCGGGTGTAAGTGGCTGATTATGCTCAATAGTCGACTCGTCTTTAGTGCCTGTGTTAGCCACTACGTTCATCGAATCGGACACGGGCGTTGCCGTTGAACGACCACCCGGCGCATTACCCAATTGCTTGGTTTTGTTCTGCACTACCCATCGGGGCAGACTGTACAGACCAGCACTTAAGCCAACCGTAGCTACCAGCACATACAGCGTGGATGCTTTCATATCGCTAACTACCTGGTCACCTGCTTAGTACCTGTTTGGTTAGGCTTGCCTAGGATGCTGCCTAACCAAACAGGTAGTGTGTTACTCAGCCGATACTTTGGCTTTGTCGCTGGTTTTTACCTGCTCAACGAAGACTTTAGCCGGCTTGAAGCTGGGGATAAAGTGCTCGTCGATGACCATAGCGGTGTTCTTCGAGATGTTCCGGGCAACCTTCTTTGCTCGTTTCTTATTGATGAAGCTGCCGAAGCC
The DNA here is from genome assembly GCF_017353255.1 of Fibrella aquatilis. GTDB lineage: Bacteria > Bacteroidota > Bacteroidia > Cytophagales > Spirosomataceae > Fibrella > Fibrella aquatilis. The sequence goes on from NZ_JAFMYU010000004.1 coordinate 84,046, forward strand.
CCTCACATAAATGTTCTCTCCTTCAGATAGCGAGTTTTTGATTACCGCAAAAAATTGCTCCAGGGTAGAGGTTACATCTGCCTTGTCAATTCCGGTTTTATCTGAAATTTCGGCGATTACGTCTGCTTTCGTCACGACTTTACTAAACTTTAGCGTTTACTTGAATGTTGATTTTCTGGCACCCAAAAAGGAGTACAAAGGTAGAGCTTTTCAATTGAAAATGAAACCCTTCGCTCCTTTATTCACTACCAACGCCAAAACTCAACGCTTTATTTTGGACTGGCAATCAGACACAAACGCATCGGAAAGCGCCGATGTTCACCTTCGCTTTGCGCCTACCCTTGAACGCTGGTATGACCATCACCGGCGCGATCTTCCTTGGCGACATACCACCGATCCGTACCGCATTTGGCTGTCGGAAATCATTCTGCAACAAACGCGTGTAGTCCAGGGACTTCCGTACTATCTCCGTTTTGTTGAAGCCTACCCAACCCTGCCCGACCTGGCACAGGCCGACGAGCAGGCTCTGCTGCGACTCTGGCAGGGACTGGGCTACTACTCCCGCGCCCGCAACCTGCATCAGACCGCCAAACACATCCATACTGCGCTTAACGGCTCATTCCCGACCACGTACCGCGACTTACTCAGCCTGAAAGGTATTGGTGCCTACACGGCGGCGGCGGTAGCTTCTTTTGCCTACGGCGAACGGGTAGCAGTGGTAGATGGCAACGTGTATCGGGTACTGGCGCGGGTGTTTGGGATCGAGGAAGATATTATGAGCACGGGGGCCAAAAAAACATTTGCCGCTTTGGCCACGAGGTTGATAGCTCATGCCATCGACCCGGCTACGTATAACCAAGCCGTTATGGAGTTCGGGGCCATTCAATGCACACCTGTGGCCCCCGACTGCCTTATTTGCCCCCTACAGCAGCAGTGTGTAGCCTACCAGACCGGGAGGCAGCGGGTATTGCCGGTAAAGAAAAAGAAAGCGGCCGTGCGGGCGCGTTTTTTTCTTTACTTGGTCTTTTGCACTCACCAAAGCGGCGAGCTTCGGGTGGCCATGCATGAGCGCGTGGGCCGCGATATCTGGCAAAACCTGCACGAATTCTACCTGCTGGAAACCGACGAGCCTAAGGCTACCCTAAGCGATTTATCCTTGCCGACGGAGGTGAACGATTTGGCAAAACGGGGCGTTTTTCATGGCCCGGCGGCAACGGGTAGGCAGCTACTGTCGCACCAGCGGATCGAGGCCGTTTTCTATAAAATCGATCTGCCAGCAGCGCTTTCCGAAGCCCTGCCCGACGGTTTTCGTTGGTACAGTATGCAGCAGATCAGCCAGTTACCCAAGCCCGTGCTGATTACAGAGTATTTGGTCAGCGCGTTTGCATAAGTCGCCGAAAATCGGTAAATTTATTTCTCTAAACCCACGTAAACCATCTGTTATTCTAACACACAGCACAATGGCAAGCTTGAACAAAGTCACACTTATTGGCAACTTGGGGGCAGACCCGGAAGTCCGTTATCTGGACGGCGGGACTGTAGTTGCACAGTTTAACGTTGCTACAACCGAAAAGTACACGAACCGCAGTGGCGAGCGCGTGGAACAGACCGAATGGTTCCGGGTTGAACTCTGGAACGATCAGGCCAAAGTAGCCGAGAAGTATTTGCGTAAAGGTAATCCCGTATATATCGAAGGGCGTCTGCGCACCGAAACATGGGTTGACAAAGAAGGTAAAGAGCGTTTTTCGCTGCGCGTGCGGGCCAACACCATGCAACTGCTGGGTAGCCGCAACGACGAAGCAGGCGGCGATTATCAGGAGACCCCGGCACCACGTCAGCAGCAGGCTGCTCCGGCCGCGCAGGCACCCCGCCCACAGGCGGCGGCACCCGCCGCGCAGCCCGCTGCCCCGGCCCGCCCGGCAGCCAAACCTGCTCCGGCTCCCGCCGCCTCGTTTGATGCCGGTGGTGCCGACGATGATTTGCCCTTTTAACTATGGACCCAGGCGACCCCTCTTCCACACAGGTGCTTCCAGTTGGCAACGACTGGGGCACCTATTTTAGTTTTTATGGCCCCTACGTGGCTGTAGTGTTGCTTTTGCTGGTCGTTGCCGCCCTGGCCTCTGCCGCCGAAGCCGCCTTTTTCTCCTTGTCGGCGCAGGATAGGCTCCGTTGCCGCGACAGTGAAGACCCCGCCGAGCGACGCATTGCGGTGCTGTTGGAGCGCCCCAAGCGGCTGCTGGCGTCGCTGGTCATTCTCAATAACCTGTTCAATATCGCCATTGTCCTCATCGTCACCTACGTGACCTGGCTGGTGTCGGGCTGGGCGCACGCGTCGGGCTGGTTGCTGGTGGGCGTTACGTTAGCCACGGCGCTCATGATTGTGTTGTTTGGCGAAATGGTGCCCAAAATCTACGCCTCTCAGTACGCGCTGGCTATCAGCAAACGCACCCAATGGCTGGCACGTACGGCCCTGGTTGTCTTTGCGCCGCTGGCTGCCCTGCTGGTGAACCTAAGCAATCAGGTTGACAAGCGCATTCGGCGGCGTGGGTACAAACTGTCGGCTGAGGAGCTAAGCGAAGCCGTTGAACTGACCGGGGCCGATGCCACCGCCGAAGAGAAAGAGATACTGAAGGGCATCGTGAATTTTAGCAACCTGGCCGCCCGACAGGTGATGCGCGCCCGGATGGACATCACGGCGTTTCCCAATGATTTGACGTTTACGGAACTGCTGGCCCAACTCAACGAAGCGGGCTATTCGCGGGTGCCGATCTACAGCGAAACCATCGACCAGATCGAGGGAATTTTGTACCTGAAAGACCTGCTCCCCCACCTCAACGCCGATGATTCGTTCGACTGGACATCGCTGCAACGACCCGTTTATTTTATACCAGAGACCAAAAAAGTAGACGATCTGCTTCAGGATTTTCAGAAAAAGCGTGTACACATTGCCATTGTCATTGACGAATACGGCGGTACGCGGGGCCTGGTAACGCTGGAAGATATCATTGAAGAAATCTTCGGCGACATCAACGATGAGTTCGATGAAGAAACGCCAACGGGCTACCAGCGCATCGACGACCATACGGTCATTTTTGAAGGCCGCACCCCCCTCACCGACGTCTGCCGGGTACTCGATGTAGACCCTACCACCTTCGACGACGTACGTGGCGACAGTGAATCGTTGGGTGGTTTGCTGCTCGAACTGTTCAGCCGCCTCCCCCGCCCCGGCGACGAAGTAAACGTGGAGTCGTTCACCTTCCACGTGCTCGCCGCCGACGACAAGCGCATCAGCGAAGTGCGCGTGACCCAGCAGGATTTGACAGAAAAGTAGAGTCTTTTTTTCTCAACGCACTGGTAATCAACTACTAAAAAAGGGATAGCCCCGCTACCATTGGTAGCGGGGCTATCCCTTTTTGCTGAAATACCTTCGCTTAATATCCTTCGTTTTGAACGAGCGACGGGTTTACGTCCACTTCGCGCTTAGGTATTGGCAGCACCAGACGGGGTGAGTTCCAGACGAACGTACCCACGCTTTGACGGAAGCGTTTGATATCGTGAAGGCGGTGTCCCTCAAAAGCCAGTTCCCAGCGACGTTCCTGAAGGATTTGCGCCAGCGTGGGTACGGCGATGGGACCAATGCCCGCCCGCGCCCGAATCAAGCTGATGTCGTCGCCGGGGGCAGCGCCTACTTTCGAGTTCAGGCGCGTGTTGGCTTCGGCCCGGATTAGGTACAGTTCGGCCAACCGGATAACTGGGATGTTGGCACCAAACTCAGTGTATTTGCCCGAATAAACGCGGTTACCTCCTTTGTAGCCAATGTACAACAGCTCGTTGCGGCGGGCATCGGCAGGGTCGAACGTGGCCACAAACGTATTGCTCACCTGCACGTCACCGCGCCCAATTGGAGCTGCATCGGTAGGTATACTGGCGTAGAAGGTAGTGAGGCCATCATTGGCGGTACCAGCGTTGTTCTGGTCGTTTTGCTGGATTTCGAAGATACTCTCCGGCGTGTTACGGTTCCGAAAAACGGCGTCTACAGCAGGATTTAACCGGTAGAAACCTGTCTGAATTACGGCATTGGCAGCGGCCAGAGCACCCGCGTAATTTTCCTGTTGCAGGTATACTCGCGCCAAAAATGCCTGTGCTGTGTACTTATCGGCACGAGTGGTGTTGTCTTCGGGTAGCAGTGCAACAGCCTTGGTCAGGTCGTCGATCACCTGCTTGTATGTATCGGCCACCGAAGCGCGGGGCACCTGAGCAGCGGCTTGCTCAACGGTGAGGCTGGGCGTAAGTACCAATGGAACGCCCGGCTGCTGATTTTGCGTACCAGTGGTCCAGGGCAAGGCATAGAGGCGCACCAGTTCAAAAAACAGAATACCCCGAATGAAACGAGCTTCGCCTTCCAATGTTTTGCGCAGGGTGGCATCTTTCACAGACCCAATAGATGCTAGCGCATTGTTGACCGTATTGATGGCGCCATAGGCCGACAGCCATATTCGTTGCGCTTCGGCGTTGGCGTTTGTCTGTGTTTTCAGGGCCAACTCGCGGTATGAAGCAAATGTGCCCCGCCAGGTAACGTAGTTGTCAGGGGCGTAGATGTCGGGCACCAGCAGCAGGTTGGTACCATACAACGCCCCACCACCCAACTGGCCGTAGGCACCAATGATAGCTGAGGCTACACCCTGGTCATTGTTGAGCGCCGTGGCTGCGTCGATGCTTTGGCGGGGTTGCAGATCAAGGCTATTCTGGCAGGCCGACAGGCTGATGAGCAGCGCCGTGAGGCTATAAATCAGTTGTTTTTTCATGATGCTGAGGGGTCTTTTAGAAACCGATGTTGATACCGAAGGTGATGGTGCGCTGTTGTGGCGGGGTGTAAAAATCATGACCCAGCGTTACATTGGCCGACTGGTTACTGGTCGACGCATACTGCGTGTTTACTTCGGGATCATAGCCGGTGTATTTGGTAAATGTGAGTAGGTTCAGGCCCGTTACATACACCCGCGCTGTTTGCAGGTACACTTTTTTCAGCAAGGTCGACGGGATGGTGTAGCCTAGCGATGCTGTCTTCAGGCGAACGAACGTGCCGTCCTGCACCCACCGCGACGAGGGCTGACTTCCGTTGGCACCATAGAGCCGTACCTGCGGCACCATAGTGATGTCGCCGGGTTTCTGCCAGCGGTTCAACTGATCAACAGTCTGATTATCAAAGTAATCAGCGCTTACCGACTGGTAGAAGCCCGCTACGTTATAAAGATCGTTGCCGAAAACGCCTTGAAACAGGAAGCTCAGATCGATACCCTTATACGAGAACGAGTTGGTCACGCCCGCAATAAATTTAGGGTTGGGATCACCTACTTTAGTCAGCGCTGCAGCGGCGTAATCGTTGGTAGGTTTACCGTCGGGGCCTTCGTAGATCGCGTCGCCGTTCTGGGGGTCGGCACCCAGGAATTTTTTGCCATAGAAATACCCCAACGGCTCGCCCACGGCCACCCGACCCAGAAAACGCGAACCGGGTTCGATAGGTTGGCCGTTTAGTTTTGTCACCGTATTGCGGTTGAGCGAGATGTTGAAATTGGTCGACCAACGGAAGGCTTTGATCGTGTTCTGCGAGGTAAAGCTGAACTCGATACCTCGGTTGCGCAGGCTACCCACGTTTTGAGCAATGGTGGTGAAACCATTCACGCCCGGCAGGGGACGATTCAGCAGCAGATCGCGGGTATCTTTGCTATACACATCGATCTGACCGTTGATGCGGTTGCGCAGAATACCAAATTCAAGTCCAATATCAACCTGCGCCGAGGTTTCCCAACCCAGGTTCGGGTTAGCTAATTGTGTGGGGCGAATACCAGCCTGATCGGCGTAGAAGATGGCACTGTATAGACCCCGTGATGAGAAATTGCCGATCTCCGAGTTACCCGTGAGGCCATAGCTGGCCCGCAGCTTCAGCAGGCTAAGGGTCTGATTACCCTTCAGGAAGCCTTCTTCGTTAATCAGCCAACCTACCGACACCGCCGGAAAAACACCGTAACGGTTGCTGGCCCCGAACCGGCTCGACCCGTCTATCCGGCCCGACAGGCTAAGCAGGTACCGCTCACGAAAGCGGTAGTTAACCCGGGCGATGTACGACAGAATGCTGTAGCCGGTCTCTGACGAACTACCCCCCACAATCCGGGCGGCACTGGCCAGTTTGGTAAACTGGTCGTTGGGGAAACCACGGCCCGTGGCGTTTACATCCTGCGTATTAGCTTCCTGATACGTAATCCCCGCCAGGGCATCTATGGCATGTTCGCCAAAGGTGTTGATGTAGCCCAGCGTATTGTTGGTGGTCCAGTTTAACGCCCGAATCTGGTTCTGGTATCCGAATCCCGACGGCGAACCGCTTTCGGTGCGGCGGGTGCGGTAGATTTCTTCCTGCTGGTTGAGCAGATCATACCCAAACTCCGACCGGAAGTTTAGCCCCTTGGCCAGCCGCAGCGTGCCGTTGAGGTTACCAAATGACCGGTAGGACGTAGCCCGGTTGGTAGCGTCGGTGATTTCGATCAGCGCGTTGTAATAGAGCGTACGGTTGTTCAGCTCGCCAGTGGTGGGGTCAATAACGGGTTGCAGGGGTGGCAGCGCGTTGAGCTGCACCGGGTTAGCAAAGTCGTTGTCGTCGGGCGTTTTGTTGTTGATGGTGCGGGCAATGGCAAATTTAGCCCCAAAGCTCAGTCGGTCACTGGCCGTGTGATTTAAGTTCAGCAGCAGGTTGTTACGCTGAAATTCATTAGCCTTAATGATACCCAGTTGCTTGTTGGCCGAGCCGCTGAGGTAGAACTGCGTCTTGTCGGTACCACCGTTCACGTTGAAATTCAACTGGTTGATGTTACCCCGGCGGAACGCCTGCTCAGACCAAAGAACATCGTCTTTTGAATTGATATCAATACCATTGCCGTCAAATTCTTCGGCGGGCACCAAACCCTCATTCTTGGCAGCCTCTGAAAACAACTCGATGTACTGATCGCGGTTCAGAAATTTGCGCAGGCGGGTAGGATCGCTGATGCCTGTATAGTAGCCGATGTTTACATTGGTCCGACCAGCCTTTCCACGCTTAGTGGTAATCAGCACTACGCCGTTTGATGCCCTTGAGCCGTAGATAGACGAAGCCGAGGCATCTTTCAGGATGTCGATGCTCTCAATATCGTTGGGGTCAATGTCGGCTAGTGGGCTGTATGGTTCGGTGGTGGTGGTCCCTATGTCTTGCGAGGTAATGGGAATACCGTCGATGACGTAGAGCGGTTCGTTACCAGCCGAAATAGAGGCCGCACCCCGCACCCGAATCTGAAGACCTGCCCCTAGTTTACCGCTGCTTTGCGTTACCTGTACCCCCGGTGCACGGCCTTGGAGGGCTTGCTCGAAAGTTTGTACGGGCAGGTTGGCAATATCGGCCGATTTAACCGTAGCCATCGAGCCGGTCACGTCGCGGCGTTGTTGCGTACCATAGCCCGTTACCACTACCTCGTTGAGTGAACGGGTATCTCCAGCCAAAGATACGTTGATGACCGACTGATTACCGATGATGATCTCTTGCGAGGCATAGCCAATGAAGCTGATAACCAGTATGTTGCTCTGCGCCGGAACCGATATCGAGTAGTTACCGCTGGCATCAGATTGGGTGCCACGGGTGGTGCCTTTCACCTGGATGGTTGCTCCTGGAATGCCGTTGTTGTCGTCGGCTTGGGTTACACGGCCGGTCACGCGCCGTTCCTGCGCCAATGCCGGGGTAGCCAAGAGGGCACCATAGAAAAGTAGAAACAGTAGGATGTTCTTCATGCAATTGGTTGTTTAAAAAATTGAGTAAGTGAAAAAGTAAACATACGTATTAAAGCTCTATTAACCGGTTGGGCTGGTATTTTTCATAGCTTTCTGTAAAATAGATACGATTCCAGGTGCGAAGCGGTTGCTTACAAACAGGTAAGTAATAAATAACCAGGTTTGGCAAATGACTGTTTGGTCTTTTTTTCCGCGTCAGGCAACGGCTATGGTCATTGGGAACGTTATTTTTACGAACCGCTCGTTCCGCAGCCCTGCCCTCAACCCATGTCGCAAACTACCACAGCTTCGTCTCGCCAGAATACGCCCCGTTCCGATCAGGCTGCCCCGTCGAAGCGGGCTGGGCGGCGGGAAAAAACCAACACCCCGCCCCGCGCCTGGACCCTGTCCTTCGAGCGTGTGCGCAACGATCAGCGTACCAATCTCACCATGGGTGTGCTATTGATGCTGCTGGCCGTTGGACTGATGGTGGCTTTTGTCTCCTACCTCTTCACCGGCCCCGCCGACCAAAGCCTGCTCGGCTCTGACGAGTCGGTGAAGGAGGCGGGTAAAGACGTGCAAAACTGGGTAGGGTTGCTTGGTGCCCATGTAGCCCACGTATTTCTGTTCCGCTGGTTTGGTATTGGGGCGCTGGGTTTGCCCGTTATTGTGTTTTTGGCAGGATTCAAGCTTACGTCGGGTCGTGAGCCGTTACCCTTGGCCCGCACCACGCAGGTGATCCTGTTTTTGGCCGTCTGGGTTAGCCTGGTGCTGGGTTATGTGGTTATGGCCACCAACTCGGTCAGTGCGGGTAGCGTATGGTGTGGCGGCGTGGGCTACGAGATAAACCGGCTGCTCTACGGCCTGCTGGGTTTTGGCAGTATCGTACTGATTGGCTTTCTGGGCTTCGCCTTCGCCGTTTTTTACTTCGACATCACCAACCTGGCCCTCTTTAACCGCTTCACCCATCCGACCGCCGACGACAGTGACTCCGTTGCTCCCAGTGCGCCCAAATCGGCGGGTAAGCAGCGGCAGTACGACGACGAAAACGACCCCTATGACAGTATAACGCCCGAACCCGTTGATGAGGCGGCGGATGCGTATGAAGAACCCGTTGCTACCCCCGCCAGCCTACTTCACGACCCCCTACCCGACCGGAATGGTGCCACGCTGCCCCTTACCCTGACTGATCCCCCGCCAGCCTTGACGCCAGTCGTCAATGGCCGTGGCGACCTGGTCATGACCGTAACTGAGGGGCTGGAACTGACCGACACCGAACACCCCTCGGCGGTGACGCCTCCGTTTGAACCCGACATGTTTGTGGAAGGCGACCTGGTAGCGCAACACGGCCTCTACGACCCCACGCTGGATCTGCCTTACTACCAGATTCCTACCATCGACCTGCTCACGAATTACCCGGAGAATCAGAAAGCGCAGGTGTCGGCTGATGAGCTGGAGGCCAATAAAGACCGCATTGTCGACACGCTGGGCAAGTTTAACATTGGCATTCAGCGCATTCACGCCACCATTGGCCCCACCGTAACGCTCTACGAAATTGTGCCCGCCGATGGGGTGCGGATCTCAAAAATCAAGAGCCTCGAAGACGACATTGCCCTGAACCTGGCGGCGTTGGGAATCCGTATCATCGCGCCTATGCCCGGCAAAGGCACCATTGGTATTGAAGTGCCCAACAAAAACCGCGAGATGGTGTCGATGCGGTCCATGATTGCGTCGGAGAAATTCCAAAAGGCCAGCATGGACCTGCCCGTGGTACTGGGTAAAACCATTGCCAACGAAGTGCTGGTGGTGGACCTGGCCAAAATGCCCCACCTGCTCATGGCCGGGGCTACGGGTCAAGGCAAATCAGTAGGACTTAACGTGCTGTTAACCAGCCTTTTGTACAAAAAACACCCCGCTCAACTGAAGTTTGTGCTGGTTGACCCGAAGAAGGTAGAACTGACCCTGTTCAACAAAATAGAACGCCATTTTCTGGCCAAACTGCCCGACGCCGAAGAAGCCATCATTACCGATACCAAGAAGGTGGTGAACACGCTGAACTCGCTTTGTATTGAGATGGACAACCGCTATAATCTGCTGAAAGATGCCGAGGTGCGGAACATTAAAGAATACAACGCCAAGTTCGTCAATCGCCGCCTGAACCCCGAAAAAGGCCACGCCTACCTGCCCTACATCGTCCTGATTATTGACGAATTGGCCGACCTGATGATGACCGCCGGCAAGGAGGTAGAGCAGCCTATCGCCCGCCTGGCGCAGTTGGCGCGGGCTATTGGCATTCACCTGGTGGTGGCCACGCAACGACCTTCGGTCAACGTGATTACGGGCCTGATTAAAGCCAACTTCCCGGCGCGACTGTCGTTTAAGGTAACCTCTAAAATAGACTCGCGCACTATTCTTGACGCGGGTGGTGCCGAACAACTCGTGGGCATGGGCGACATGCTGCTCTCGTCTAATTCCGACATTATCCGGCTGCAATGCCCCTTTGTGGACACTAATGAGATTGAAGAAATCTGCGGCTTTGTGGGGGCGCAGCGCGGCTACGACGAGGCCTATCCCCTCCCCGAATTCTACGGCGACGATGCGGGCAACAGCAGTATGGATGAAAAAGACGTGGACCTTGCCAACCGCGATGCTATGTTCGACGAAGCAGCACGGCTAATTGTGACGCACCAACAGGGCAGCACCTCGCTCATTCAGCGGCGGTTAAAACTAGGCTATAACCGCGCCGGTCGCCTGATCGACCAACTGGAAAAAGCGGGTATTGTTGGCCCCTTCGAAGGCAGCAAAGCCCGCGACGTGCTGGTCCATGACCTGGGCCATTTGGAAGAAATGCTGAAGAATCTGAATTGATGAAATAGGCGTGCTATAGGCCCTAAACCTGGACTGCTATGGAATATGAGCTTAAGACCGTAGGGCATTTGCCAGACGATGCTATATTAAAAGCTGTCAAGGGGTTTCTACAGTCACGGTCAGGCTTGCCCATGGGCTTCTTACCTGACTATGAGCCTATCCTGGTTGCTATACCAGGCCCAACACCGACTTCCTCGCGTAACGCGTTGGCCATGCTAGGGCCAGGCAGAATAACGACTATAAAACCGGTTAATCCCTTTGCCCGAAGGCCGGTTAGCCCGGGCATCAGCGGTCCGCATATTGAGTTTACGCAACGGAGTAACTGGGGTGGTACCAGTCAATACTATTTCCTGGTAGGTCCCCGTCGTATGCTCGTCGTCACGGCGGGTTCGTGGCAACACCGGTGGGTTACCATTCCTCCCGGCTGGCATCGACCCATCGTCATCCGCCCGCAGCTCATGCCAACGGCTAAGGCGGCTCCGGTAGTGAAGTCAGTGGCGCAAATGAGCCATACAGAGCGCCTGGAAGAAGCCATACTACGGTCTATTCACCGGTTCCCCAACCACCTTGCCAATGTAGCCAAAGAGCTATTTACCCCCGCCAACATCATCACTTTTGTGGGCCTCACAGTAGCCCTGATGGCATCGGGCGTGGGGGAGGTGCTGGGACTGGGCTTGCTCGTGTTTGGGGCCGTAGTGGGCGGTTTAGACCTGTGCATCGATGTGTTGCGAATGCTGGTCGATTTTTACCATAAGGCCATCAATGCCCAAACCGACCCAGAGTTAGATGAAGCCGCCGATCTTTTTGCTGCTGCTGTCACCCGTGGCGGCTTCGACATCATCGACATCGTTATTGGCCGACGGGCCGCAGGCAAACTAGCCGGGCGGGGCCTGCGTGGCGTTGGGGAATACTTTGCGTATCTGGAACGGGAGATGAAGCTCTGGCGGGGCCGACAGGTCAATAACGGCGCATCGAGCCAGCGAATGACTGCCCCCGCAAAAGCACCGCCCAAACTCAAGCCAGCAGCTAAAGCAGAAAACCCCGCTTCGACAACTACGCAGACAAGTCAGGGGAACAAGCCAAACACCCCTCCGCAACCCAAATCGGGAAAAGGCAAAAATAAGCTTGAACCAAACAAAGATGCTCAGGGCGACCACACTGTGTATGAACGAGACCAGAATGGAAACGTTTATAAATACGAGACATACGAGAAAACTTCATCAGGCCATTACAACCCCAAGGGTCGTTATGATGGTGGCAAACCTGATGGTACGCCAGGCGCACCTCATGTGAATAAACAGACGAAGAAACCAATTCCAACACCACATATGCAAGGCAAGCACATACCTGGTGGCGTAAGACCAGCGGAACCAGCTGAAATTCCTAAAATAAACCCTAAGCTAAAATGAACGAACTTCAATCAACACTTCAATGGATCAGTGACTGGTTTAAAGTCAACTGTGACGGTGATTGGGAGCATGAAAATCAGATTATGATTCAAACTATTAGTAACCCAGGATGGCTACTTACAGTTGATCTTTCTGACACTACTTTGGAAAATATAGAGCGGGAAGAAACCTTTGACAACAGCGAAACAGACTGGTATTTTTATACAATTAGTGAGAAAAAATTCACAGGTAGTGGTGACCTTTCCAAGTTACCATCTTTACTGTATGCTTTTCAGGAAAACGCACTTTTGAGTCAAGAATAGCTATAAAGCAGCAGTGCGGGGATTTACATAGTGTTGCCCGCCGGGCGGGGCCTGCGTGGCGTTGGGGAATACTTTGCGTATCTGAAACGGGAGATGAAGCTCTGGCGGGGGCATCAGATCGACAACGGCGCAACAAACCAGTGGATTGGTACCTTTGAAGAACCATCAAATTCCAAACCGTATCAGAAGCCTTCTTTCTCGTCTTCCTTGTCTTTCTTTTCCTCCTTCTTAACCGGCTCTTTCTTGGCTACTTTGGCGGGTTCGCCCTTCACGGGCTTACCTTTGGCAGCAGCTTTGGGCTTGGCGGTTTCTTTGGCTACGGGGGTCGTTTCACCAGCCGTTACCTCCGTTTCGCCGGGGGTAGTTTCGGCAGTGGCAGCTACGCGCTCAGGCTTGGTTTTGGCTGTTTTACCCTTGCCTTTGGTAGGTTTGGCGGGGGCTTCCTCAGCGCCGAATCCCGTATCAGCAGCCGGTTCGGTTTCTTTGGCTACGGTCGGTTCGGGCTTGGCGGCGGGTTTCGCTTTCTGAACGGGCTTGGCAGGCCGCACCCGCACCCGGTATTGGGACTCGTAACGCTCCACAAACAGCGACTTCTCATCTTCCGTCCCCGGCACTACTTCCAGCGTTGTCTTGCTTTTGTTGTTGCTCAGCAGGGCCGTTATGCGGTCGTTGATATCCTGTTCTGAGGTCACAACGGCCAGTTGCCCGCCCGATGTGCCCCCCGGTTTGTAGTCGTAAAACACCCACACCTCCGGCGACGATTCGATGTATACGCTCAGTTCGGCGCCATTGCCACCTTTTCGAATTTCCAGCAGGCCCGTCATCTGCGCATTAATGTCTGTCGCCATAATGTTCGATACACCCAGCTTGCCGACTGTATAGAACGCGCTGAACTTATCCGACCAGCGCAGGTTGGCATTGGCCAGCACCAGCGCGGTATTCAGCTTGGGCGATGCCTGCGCCAGCGACACGTGCTGATTCTGGGCCTTATTGCGGTAATCATCCACAGCCTTTTGCCCAATCAGCGGCAGCAGTTTATCTGAAATTCGGTTCAGGTCATCGTCGGCGGGTTCATCGTTTTTCTCCTCCAGATTACCCTCCACCAGTTTAGCCGCAATGGCCTGATTGATCTGTTCGGGCAAGGCAAACGTCAGCGCCAACAAAGCGTTGATGCGGTATTGCACGCTATCGACATTAACCCGCGCCGATCCACTGGCCAGCATATGCTGATTGGGGCGGGTGCTGAGCAGGTTCATTGCCCCCCGGAAAGTCATAATGCCTTTGTCGTCGTTGAATAAAAAGCTGCTCTCGAAGGCATCGTTCAACCCCTCGGACCCCACTTTAGGACCAATGACAAAGGTTTTTTCCTTTTCGTCATAATGCATTACCCCCGCCGCCCGGAAAATGTCGTCGTCGCGGCTGTCTTCTTTGGGCGACAAAAACGACGGATAAATGCCGGGGCTACCGTAGCGCGAATGAATGCCCGCCACCAGCACCTGATCGCCTTCGTTCTTGAGTTTGTCATTCACGGGTACTTCAATAGTTTCCAGCACCTTTTCCTTAAACGGAATCCAGCCGCTGACCAGATCTGGGCGTTTCTTCAGCAGGGGTTTGATGTAGCCGTCAAGCGCCAGATCCTTATCGGGGGCGCGCATCAGAATATCGCCCTTGAATTGAATCTTGGGAGCCAGGATGAGCCGGTCAGCCTCCTGAATGTCGGCGCGGGCCACGGTATAGAACGTAGCCAGGGGTTGCGAAGAGGCCTTCGCACCGCCCCGTTTGCGAGCACGGCTGGCCACGGCGCGGGTGGGGGTTGTTACTACCGGTCCGGCTTCTTTCAGTTCAAAACTACCCATTTTGATGGCCGCCGTGTCGCCTTTAGCCGTGGTGAACAAGTAGGTAGCATCGCCCGAAAAGCGCGTACGCGACTGCACCTGGATGTTGCCGTTGCGCAGGCGGTGGTGCAGGCTGGTGGTATCCAGTTCAAGCCGGGCATTGGTAAAGGGCAGCATGTCGCCGTTGCGCCGCACCGTCACCAGGCCTTTGTTGGGATAAATTCGTGCATCGGCAGCCGTCACATACGGCACACCGCTGATGTTGAGCGTCATTTTATCAATATCATACAAAGCCGAAGTAGCGTTGAAGGTCAACCCCTCCTGCTCATCGGCAGTGGCTGTGAAAAGCGACGTTTTAACATCACCTTTCATGGCAATGGTTTTGCCCGACACGTTCCAAACCGCCCGGTTGATGTTGGTTTTGTAGGCCGTATACGGAAACTCCATGCTTGAGCTGAGCGTGTCGTCTACACTCCGGTTGTCGCGGTTGATGGCCAAATCGACAATACCCTTGGCCTGATCAAAGTCAACGTCGATAGCCGTTCCTAGCAAGACAGGCTTGTTGGCCACACCCCGAACTTCGGTGTTCGAGAGTACCTTCAGTTTGGCATTATCGGCCAGGAAACCGTCTTTGTTAAACTTGATGCTTTCCGATACCACCTCGGCATCGTTGCGAGTAAGCATCCCATTTCCAAATAACCCCGACGCCCGCACCAGCAGGTTACCCTCTAGTTTGGTGGTGCCGTTGAAAAAGTTGAAGCTGTTTTTCTGGGTGGCAATCACCATGCTGTCGGCTTGTGGCCACCACTTCATGGTGTAGTTATTCAAGGCCACGTTGGGGTAATAAGCTGCCGTAGTGGCCGTGGGGCGCTGCCCTTTTTTGGTCGTTGCCGCTGCCAGCTTGGTTGCCTGCGATTCCACAATCTGCCCGGTTTCACCAGTAGCCATCACCGAATCGGGCATAAACGTGAGCTGTTTGGCGTTGAGCGTGGCAGCCAGGTGGGTGATCGTGCCGGTGGTATGGAGGCCGGTTTTGTCCATCACCAGTTCGCTGGTAGTTTTCACCGTCGACTTGCTGTTGTAGATCGGGTAAGTGCCCAGCATAGGCGGCGTGTGGGTAAAACCCAGCGTCTGGTCGGGCATGGTTTTCAGCTCGGCCCGAAACGGCGGGAAGATGCCATCGGAATGGAATGTGCCAATAAACGAAATGTCACCCTTGCCCACGCTGTCGTTGTCGATGGCCGGAATCTTGAAATACACCTTCCGATTGTATTTGTAGTCGCCCCGAACATCCTGATCAAAATACACCGTCATGCCTTCGGGCATCACCAGCCGCTGCGTGGTCTTCTTGCCCTTCACTTTACCCGATTTATTGTCGGCGGCGGCGAAGAGTACCGAACCCGGTTTTTCGTATTTAATGTCGCCCCCAATTTCGTCGGTACGGCCCTGCGCGGCCAGTTTTTCGGGCGTGAACGTGATCGACTCGATCTTGTTCATATTCAGGGCAAACTTGTCGTAGTCGAAAGCCAGGTCATTGCCATTGTAGCGCATATTGCCCGACTTCATTTGCCCCGTAAACACCAGCGACCGGCCCTTGCCAATATAGATGATATTGTTGGTGGGTAAGCCAAAAATTCGGAGCGAGTCGCTGATTACGAATCGACTTACTCCTCTCACTGTCATCACTTTGCCTTTATTATTCAGGTCAATCGTCGCGTTTTTGGTTGAATCGTTACTGCCAAAAAACGAGTTGATCTGGAAGTTGTCGAAGTCTTTTTTCTCGTTGTAGGCCAGCACGTACAGGATGCCTTTCCGGCTCAGGCGCATCTGCTGGGTCCGTTCGTCGCGGTCAACGTAGCCCTCCAGCACCATACGGCTTAGGGCACCCCGCAGCACCTGCGGGTTTATATTGGGCGCAAACCGCGTGATGTCATCGTCGAGAAACGACTGCTGCTTGGTCTTGGTAATGTAGTTGCCAATGATCTGCAATGGATGAAAGCCGTAGTCGGTGGCGATGTCGGAGTAGCGTTGTGGCTGGAAATAATCGTACGACTCCATCCGCACGGGCACTTCGCGCTTGGCGCCCACCTGGTAGAAGTCAATCTTCTTGCGGGGCACGTCCCAGCGCGCCACTTCGGGCTGAATGTAGAATTTATGGTAGGTATCGGAAAAGGGCACCCGGCCATAGTCGAGCCGGTCTACTTTGTTAAACCAGGCCACCCGCGTTTCCTTGTCGAACTTAAACTGCACGGCGGGGTGCGTGATCGAGTCAGCCACGTCGATATAGCCCGTTAGTTGCGCTACCGGGGCCGTAATGAGCGAATCGCGAAACTCAAACTTGCGGCTTTTCACCCGAAACGCCGTTTTCCCATCACGGTCGGCCACGGTCAGCGTAGCCGGTTGCCCACTCGCCGACGCCCCAATCAGTTGCTTACCCGCCAGCGCCAGGCCACCCCGGTACGTGAGGCCACTGCCCAGGCCCGGAATAGATTCGGCGTTTTGGTACGACGCAAACCGCGGGTATTGATCCAGCACGTTGCTGAACCGTTTTTTGCTTTGGTACTCAAACACACCCCGAATGGGTTTGGCCCCTTTTTGCATGGTCAGGGTCACTTCGTCGGCCAGCAGGCGCGGGTTCATCACCACCATGCTGTAATCAGACAGGGTTACGTAGCGGTCGGCCAGGCCCTGCAAGGCCCACGAGAACGTGCCGCCTTTTCCTACCCAAACACCATCGCGCAGCATGTAGTCGCCCGCCGTGCCGTCTACCATAGCCGAATCGCCGTTGGCTACAATGGCCACAATGGCGTTGGTAATCGTAATCACCGGCCCCGACACCGTGGGAATGGGCCGCCGCTGAATGGGTTTGTAGTTCACATCGATCTCTTTCGGCTGCGTGGTGTCGACACCAACGGGCGCATCCCACCCATCGAAATTCGACTTCGCGGGAGCCGCAACGGCCGTGGCACTCGTAGCTGACGTTGACTCTGTAGCCGTGGCCGCCTGTCCGTTTTCTATGTACCGAAAAGCAAACGTGCCACCCAGCAGATAGGTCTTGTTGAATTTGGCGCTGTATAGTTCGCGCCGCTCCAGAAATGCCCATGCCCCGTCCATGGTCCGGGCAAAGGCTTTAGCATCGTTAGCCTCGAACTGTTTTTCGGCAATCAGAAGCAGGTTATCAATGTCGGGGGCCGTTACAGCGGGCTTGGCCGTATAGATGGCGTGGTAGAGCGACTCGAACAGGGGCGCAAAATGGGCTACGGGCGCGTATCGTTTCTGATTCATTTTCCGGCAAAGCACCATCAGCCGGTCGCGCTGTTTGGCATCCAGCCGCGACTCGCCCAGTACGGCGTTTAGGTCGTTGGCGGCTTTCACGGCCACCGCCCCGCCCGTGGCCATCAGTTTCTGCACGTCGGTCGCAAACTGTTCGGGATTATCGGACAGCTTTATCACCTGCGCTGAGGCCACCAACGTGGTCAGGCACAGCAAACAACAACTATATAGGATACGTATCATGCTCAACTTATGGCTTCTCACTATAGAACGCTGAACAGGCCCTTTTCTATAATGTTCCGGTCAAAATTTCAGGGTAATACTGGCACTGACCGCCTTGCTACTTCCTAAACCCGATAGATGCCCATTGATTGCGCGTGAGGTAGCCCACTCGTACCAGACCGACCTCTTCTGCTTTGGCCTGAATGTCGGGCGCGTCAGTCTCGTAGAACCCACTCACCAGCAGCAAGCCGCCGGGTTTCAGATGATTTACATAGGTCGGAATTTCGGCCAGGAGCACGTTGCGGTTGATGTTGGCCAGGATTATCTCAAAGCGTTCGTCAGCAGCTACACCCGCGATGGTACCCTGAAAAACGCGTAGCTGGGGGCAGTCATTGAGCGCCGCATTTTCAATGGCGTTTTCCACGGCCCATTCCTCAATATCAAACGCCAAGGCATCGGTAGCGCCCAGTTTCAGCCCCAGAATAGCCAGAATGCCCGTGCCACTCCCCACGTCGAGAATGGCTTTGTCGGTATGGTCCAGCCCCAGTTGGTGCTGCATCATCATGTGGGTGGTCTCATGGTGTCCCGTCCCGAACGACATCTTTGGGTTAATAACCAAGTCGTAGGTAAACGCCGCATCAGGTTCATGGAACGACGCCCGCACCCGCACCGACGGACCCGCTTCCGTTCTGACCTCAATAGGCTGGTAGTTCTGTTCCCACTGGGCGTTCCAGTTCGTCTTCTCCAGCGAGGTAATGGTGTAAGAAATGGCCGTCTGCGGGGCATACCGTGACACAATTTCGGCTACGGCATCGGCATCAAAATCGGGTTCAGGAATATAGGCGTTGATACCCTCGTCGGTTTCGGTGAACGATTCAAAACCAAGCTCGGCCAGTTCAGCAGTCAGGATATCGGCAAAATCAGGATCAAGCGTGAGTTGCAATTCGGTGTAATTCATACATCAAAATTACAACAACACAGGCCATTTTGCGGGTTGACAAGAATGTTGCAGTACTTGCTACAATAGTCCCAGGCGAATCATTTCCATTCTCTCGATAATGGCATCTGGGTGATTTAAGCCAAGAATCTTAATTGTGGCCCTCCCTATATCCGTTTTATCATTCAGTAGGCCCGTTTTATCTACGCTGAAATGGTCTTGCCACGAATCAATGCGGGGATTATAAAAACGGATGGCCGTTCGTATATCATCTAAGAATGTGGCTACGTCTGGCCCTTTCGCGATGTTACAAATTGGGCAAGCATAAGCCAGATTGTTTAACGTAGTTTCACCACTATGTTTTAAGCTTACGACGTGATCAATATGGAATGTAAAGAAAGATGCGGTATCTGGAAGCTTGCAATATTCACATTGCCAGTTAGCACGGTCAATTACTTTACGTCTTAATGAGTCGGAGATATAATCGCTCATAGTTAAGCAGTAGCACGCAGTTTGGCCAACCGGATAAGGCGCTCCAGCACAATATAATGATCCAACTCGTCTTTATCTTTCGAGCTGATTTGTGCCTGTTTCGCCTGATTCGCCAGTTGTTCAAACCGTTGCTGCATGGCAGGCGTGGCTTTCAGCGACATAAGCTTATCTATGTCTAATCCGGCCATCAGCGTGGCTACTTCGTCATACATATTGTAGATCGTCATCAGCTTGAGTGTTTACCAAATATAACAAAAAAGGCAGCCTCATTGCTGAGACTGCCTTTTCCTTAATGCGGTTGCACCCTATGCCGCTAAAACGGCTTCAGCCAACACCAGCACTTTATTGCGGAGTACTTCCACCACGCCACCATCAACGGTGAACGTTTGCTGACCGGTTGCCGTGGCAATGGTCACCGGCCCGCGCGCCAGTGTACTCACCAGCGGAGCGTGGTCGTTGAGCACCTGAAACTGCCCTTCCGTACCCGGAAACGTCACCGACGAAGCCTCGCCAGAGAACACTTTCCGATCTGGGGTAATGATGTCGAGTTGCACGTTGTGATTTACGATTTACGAAGTACGAATTACGATTTAGCTAACGCACGAGTATAAATCGTACATCGTAAATCGTAATTCGTAAATCAGTTTATTGTCCTGCTTCCTTAATCAGGCGTTCGCCTTTTACAACGGCGTCTTCAATGGTGCCGACGAGGTTGAAGGCGGCTTCGGGCAGGTGGTCATACTTGCCATCGATGATTTCATTGAAGCCTTTAATCGTGTCTTCAATGTTTACCAACACCCCTTTCAAGCCCGTAAACTGCTCGGCCACGAAGAACGGCTGCGACAGGAAGCGCTGCACCCGACGGGCGCGGCTTACCACCAGCTTGTCATCTTCCGAAAGTTCTTCCAGACCCAGGATGGCGATGATGTCCTGCAATTCTTTGTAGCGTTGCAGAATCTCTTTCACGCGCTGAGCCGTGCCATAGTGCTTCTCGCCCAGTACGTCGGCGCTCAGGATACGCGAGGTAGAATCGAGCGGGTCAACGGCGGGGTAGATACCTAACTCGGCTACTTTACGGCTCAATACCGTGGTGGCATCAAGGTGAGCAAAGGTTGTAGCCGGGGCGGGGTCAGTCAAGTCATCGGCAGGTACATAAACAGCTTGTACTGAGGTGATTGACCCACGCTTGGTTGAGGTAATACGCTCCTGCATGGCACCCATTTCGGTGGCCAGCGTGGGCTGATACCCTACCGCCGATGGCATCCGACCCAGCAGGGCGGACACTTCTGAACCGGCCTGCGTGAAGCGGAAGATGTTGTCGATAAAGAACAGGATATCACGACCCTGACCTTCGGCGTCATCACCACCGTCGCGGAAATATTCGGCAATTGTCAAACCCGACAGGGCTACGCGGGCACGTGCTCCGGGTGGTTCGTTCATCTGACCGAACACAAACGTGGCCTGCGATTTCTTCAGCTCTTCAAAGTCAACTTTGCTCAGGTCCCAGCCGCCTTCTTCCATGCTGTGCTTGAACTCGTCGCCGTATTTGATGATACCGGCTTCGATCATTTCGCGCATGAGGTCATTGCCTTCGCGGGTACGTTCGCCCACACCGGCAAACACCGATAGCCCTTCGTAGGCTTTGGCGATGTTGTTGATGAGTTCCTGAATCAATACGGTCTTGCCCACACCGGCACCACCGAAGAGACCAATCTTACCACCTTTTACGTAAGGGGCCAGCAGGTCGATCACCTTGATACCCGTGTAGAGTACTTCGGTTGAGGTAGCGAGGTCTTCAAAACGGGGGGCAGCCCGGTGAATAGATGAACGGCTGGCGTTGGGCAGGGCACCCAGGCCGTCGATAGCCTCACCTACCACGTTGAACAGACGACCTTTGATACCGTCGCCGATGGGCATGGTGATGGGGCCGCCCAGGTCAACAACCTCCATGCCCCGTTGCAGGCCTTCAGTAGAATCCATGGCGATGGCGCGAACGCGGTCTTCGCCGAGGTGCTGCTGGCACTCCATAATAACGACCTGGCCATTGGCGCGGGTCACTTGCAGGGCATCGAGAATGGCCGGGATGCGAGAGCCTTCGGCCTCGAAACTCACGTCCACCACTGGTCCAATCACCTGGGTGATTTTACCTGTATTGACTGCCGTTTCCGTAATCATTGTATATGACGAGCTAAGAAATTGTGTACGTATTGAGGCCGCAAAAGTAGGAATAAAACCGCGAAAATACAACTATCCCAAAAAGCATATCCAGACCACATATGGCCTAAACAGGTCGTTTACAAGGTTTTTAGCGTAGAAAGAAGCATTTTAGGCAGCATATGCGTTTTGGACAAAACGTAGAGACGCAACACTTTGCGTCTCAAGCGCGTCAGCAACGCTAGGGATGATTCATGGCTGACGCATGGGAGACGCAAAGGGTTGCGTCTCTACATTTGCCCTATGGGAATCCGTTCGATTTTTAGCAAACCGCTGGCCCGGTGGGTGCGGCAACGGCAGCAGCCCTGGCGCGAACAGCCGGGCGAGACGCAACAACGCTGGCTACACCACCTGGTTAGCCGTGCTGCCACCACGCAGTTTGGCCGTGATCACCACTTTACCGACATCCGTACCCAAGCCGATTTTCAACAGGCGGTGCCCATTCGGGACTATGAAATCCTGAAGCCGTACGTAGAGCGGGTGGTGCATGGCGAACCTGATATTCTCTGGCCCGGTAAGCCCGCTTATTTCGCCAAAACGTCGGGCACCACGTCGGGCACGAAATACATTCCGCTGACGAATGAATCACTGCCGAACCACATTAATTCGGCCCGCGACGCGCTGCTTTGTTACGTAGATGAAACGGGTAAATCGGCCTTTCTGGATCAGAAGCTGATCTTTTTGTCGGGTAGCCCCGAACTGGAGCAGAAAGCGGGTATTTACACCGGGCGACTGTCGGGCATTGTGAACCACCACGTCCCGGCCTACCTCCGGTCGAACCAAATGCCGAGCTACGAGACCAACACGATTGAGGATTGGGAAACTAAACTCGACCGCATCATCGACGAAACCATCGACCAGCCGATGTCGCTCATTTCGGGTATTCCGCCCTGGGTGCAGATGTATTTCGACCGGATTCAGGTACGGACGGGCAAGGCCATCAAAGACGTATTTCCGCAGTTTTCGCTATTTGTGTATGGTGGCGTCAATTTCGAGCCATACCGGGCGCGGCTGTTCGAGAGCATCGGCAAGCGCATTGACAGCATCGAGACCTACCCCGCCTCTGAAGGCTTTATTGCCTATCAGGATTCGCAGGACGCCGAGGGACTGCTTTTGCTGGTAGACAGCGGCATTTTTTACGAGTTCGTCCCCGCCGACCAATACTTTACCGAAAACCCACCCCGCCTGACCGTCGATGAAGTAGAACTGGGTGTGAACTACGCCGTCATCATCAACAACAACGCGGGCCTGTGGGGCTATTCCCTGGGCGACACGGTGAAGTTTGTGAGCCGCCACCCCCACCGGATTGTGGTGACGGGGCGGATAAAGCATTTCATCTCGGCCTTTGGTGAGCACGTCATTGGCGAAGAAGTAGAGAAGGCGTTGCAGTACGCCATGCAGCAACAGCCCGGCACCGAAGTGGTTGAGTTTACCGTGGCCCCCATGGTGACGCCCGCCGAGGGTCTCCCCTACCACGAATGGCTGATCGAGTTTGCCCAGCCCCCCGCCGATACCACCCGTTTCGCCCACGACCTCAACACCCGCCTTGCCCAGTTGAACGTGTATTATGACGACCTCATGCAGGGTAACATCCTGCGCCCGCTGGTACTCACCCCGCTACCACGCGGCGCGTTCCAGCGATACATGAAAGCACAAGGCAAGCTAGGCGGCCAAAACAAAGTCCCCCGCCTCAGCAACGACCGCGCCCTGGCCGACGGGCTTTTGCAGGTAATGCGTTAGCTTTGAGTCATGGAAGCGCAATTGATTGCCCCCGACCGACTGGCCCACATACCTGACCATGTTCGCCATGTGTTAGCGCAGGTGAAACGTGAACTTGTTGATTACTACGGCGATAGGCTACAAAAATTGGTTCTTTTCGGTTCATACGCACGGGGCGATTTTCACGACGAGTCAGATATTGATCTGATGCCTGTAATAGATGGCACGTCAAAGGACGATCTAAAATCGGAGGGTCTGTTCGACATCATGTACCCACATTTGCTCCAAGATGGCATAAAGGTGTCTGTTATTCCGTCTTTGGCCCACCAGTACGAATGTGCCAATACTTTCCTGCTCATGTTTATTCATAAAGACGGTATCGAGTTGTGAAAGGATAAACTAAAAACTATGAAGATCACCGGCATCGAGATTGGTGAGTACCGCCAGTTCAAAAACATCAAGTTCGATTTCACCTACCCAGCAGACTTTCACGACAAATCAAAAGCAGGGAAGGCGCTGGAGAAGGTATGTTTCATTGGGCAAAGTGGAACGGGGAAGACGACATTATTGAATGCTATTGAGGATCATATATCAGTTTTGAACCAAGCGTTAAAAAGAAATACCTCAGATCACATTCCATACGAGGAGCTGTCTAACTACTCTTATATTTCTTCTTCATTTCAGTTCCAATTTGCTTTAAATCAAAAAAACACTATAATTCCCCCACATAAAGGGTTAGGAAGATTTGATCCTGAGTATATTGAAAAAAGTATTTTAAATAGCTTAGATAAAAAATCAATAGACTCTTTACTTGAAACTAATAAGCTGTGTATCTGCCTTAGGGAATCCATCGCAAGAGAGGCCGATGCATTCCTTGCCGACCAATCAGAAGCTCCTCAGTTTTTTTCAGATTTTGTAAAAACTACTACTCAAATTGAGAGGGAGAAAGAAGCATTAAAGAAGCGTTTAAGAGATGCAGGAGACAGGAAAGTAATTTCACTGGGTGATATGAATTCTCTTTCTATCTGGCAATACCTGCTCGAAGACATCAGCGATTTTGACGAAGTTAGCCTAGTACTATTTAATGAATTGATTAAAAACATTGAAGACCCTTCTGCGGTAGCACAGACAGCACAAATACAAGAACGCATACGGTCCAAGGAAAATCCTCGTAATAAACTATATGATAATTGCCTTAAATCTGTTCTTGATAACTTCTTTTTAGAGATAGACCCTAACTATGCGAAAGTCCCTATTGCTTTGCAAACTAAGCAAGGGGTGAAAATCAATGGTGGTAGCCTTAGCACAGGCACTCGTCAGCTTCTTGCTACGTCCATTCCAATATACAAGTTTGATACGACTGATACAATAATTCTGTTTGACGAACCGGAACGGTCGCTATTCCCTGACATTCAACGTCAATTAATCAAACACTACACCTCACTTGCCCCCAAAGCACAATTTTTCTTTGCAACCCACTCCCCTATAATTGCAGCTTCGTTTGAGCCTGAAGAACGGTTTATTCTCCATTTTGACGAAGAAGGCAATGTAAAGTGCCGTAAGGGAGTTGCGCCAATTGGTGACGACCCAAATGACATTTTGAGCGAAGATTTTGGTTTAAATGAGTTGATGCTGGATGAGGGATTAGAAGCTTATGCTCAATATCGAAATTTATTTGTTAAAATAAAAAACGAACAAGATCAGAATCGAAAGAATAAACTTATTGCTGAACAAGCTCATCTTGGCAACAAGTATAATTTTTGATTTTCATGAGAAGAGTAATAAAGTTTGATAATTCAGAAATTATCAACAAGAAAATTTCGTATAAAGATGGTGATAATGACGGACTTAGAGAAGCACTAGCTACGGAGCAGAATAGGCTTTGTGCTTATACTGAGACGTACCTCGGCGCATCAGATGACGCACACATTGAACATTTTAATCCTACACTAAAAAAAACACCTCGTGACAGTTACACCAACTGGTTTTTAGTAAAGGCACTGTGGAATACGAGAAAATCGACCAAATGGGAAGAGTATCAACCCATATTGTCTCCCACTGCTGAAGATCTGGAAGACCGCATTCTCTACATTCAAGGAAATTATGTAGTTGATTGGGACGATGAAGAAGCTACCCATCTTTTCGACTTACTCAACCTAGGTAATGAGCGGCTGGCTGAAGAGCGAAAAAGGTACATAAAACGTTTGCAAAAGCATATAACAGGCTTACATCAAAACCCGCAACAATATATTGACACGTTGCTGGCTGAATGCCCCGAAGATGTCTATTTCATCCGGGCCATTCAGGAGGAACTGAACGTAACGGTCAATTTTGATCTGTTAAAGACTAAATGACAACTAATCCTAAACGCCGCATTGCCATTTTGGGGTCTACCGGCTCCATTGGTACGCAGGCCATTGACGTGGTGCTGGCGCATCCCGATCAGTTTGAGGTCGAGGTGCTGACCGCCAACCACAACGCCGAGCTGCTAATTGAACAGGCCCGGCTGGTGCGGCCTAAGGTAGTCGTAATCTGCGACGAATCTCGCTACCACCAGGTGTTTGCGGGGCTCGATCCGCTTGATATCAAGGTTTATGCCGGGCTGGCGGCCATTGCCTCGGTGGTGCAGATGGATAGTATCGACATTGTGCTCACAGCCATGGTGGGCTACGCCGGGCTGCTGCCGACCATGAAGGCCATTGAGGCGGGGAAGCACATTGCCCTGGCCAACAAGGAGACGCTGGTGGTGGCGGGCGAACTGATTACGCAGATGGCCGCCGCCAAGGGCGTGAACATCTACCCCGTCGACTCCGAACATTCGGCCATTTTTCAGTGCCTGGTGGGCGAGTTTCACAACCCTATCGAAAAGATCATCCTGACGGCGTCGGGTGGGCCGTTTCGGGGGAAAGACCGGGCGTTTCTGGCGGGCGTAACCAAAGCACAGGCCCTGAAACACCCTAACTGGACCATGGGCGCGAAAATTACCATCGACTCGGCGACGCTCATGAACAAGGGGTTAGAGGTCATCGAAGCCAAATGGCTTTTTGCGCTACGCCCCGATCAGATCGACGTGGTGGTGCATCCGCAGAGCATCGTGCATTCGCTGGTGCAGTTTGAAGACGGTAGCCTGAAAGCGCAAATGGGCCTGCCCGACATGAAACTGCCCATTCAGTTTGCCCTCGGCTACCCCAATCGGCTAAAGTCGGACTTCCCCCGGTTCAACTTCGCCAACTACCCGTCGCTCAACTTCGAACAGCCCGACCCGAAGACATTCCGCAACCTGCAACTGGCCTACGACGCACTGGAACGGGGGGGCAACATGCCCTGCATTGTCAACGCCGCCAACGAAATCGCGGTGGAGGCTTTCCTCCACGACCGGGTGAGTTTCCTCGGCATTTCCGACGTCATTGAAGACGCCATGCAGCGGGCCACATTCGTAGCCAGGCCAACGTATGATGATTACGTGACCTCCGACAGAGAAACCCGCCGGTTAGCGACCGAAAAGATTGGTACTTTTGTTGTAAAATAGACGTTAGAACTTGGATGTTGGACCCTGGACTTTGCCTGTTGGCCCTGTAATCCAAAACCCAGCGTCCATTGTCCAAATACCTTTAGATGGAAACAGTAATCATGGTTGGTCAGCTGTTGCTGGCCTTGTCAATTTTGGTAGGTCTCCACGAGTTGGGGCATCTGGTAGCCGCCCGTATGTTTGGCATGCGGGTGGAGCAATATTTTATTGGCTTCCCACCCAAAGTATTCAGCTTCAAAAAAGGCGACACCGAATACGGCCTCGGCGCTATTCCGCTGGGGGGATTCGTGAAAATTTCGGGCATGATCGACGAGTCGCTGGATACCGAGGCGATGGCGCAGGAGCCGAAGCCGTATGAGTTCCGGGCTAAACCCGCCTGGCAGCGGCTGGTGGTCATGCTGGGCGGCATTATCGTCAACATCATCACAGGCATTGTCATCTTCGTGTCGCTGATCTACAGCCTCGGGAGTACCTACATTGCCTCACGCGATGCCAAATTCGGCATTGTGGCCCTGGAGTACGGCAAACAAATTGGTCTGAAAACCGGCGACCACATTGTTGAGATCAACGGCAAACCCTTCGATAACATTGCCGATGTGACCAGCCCCGACGTGCTACTGGGCAACAACAGCTACTACACGATTGAGCGCCCCACGGCTGGTGGCAGTCTGGAGCAGATTCGGGTCGACGTGCCCAATGATATGGTGGCTAAGTTCTCGGACAAAGAGAGCGCCGCGAATTTTATTCAGCCCATCTTTCCGTTCAATATCGGCGAAGTAGAACCCGGTTCTGCGGCCGCCAAAGCCGGTTTAAAAGCTGATGACCGCATTACGAGTGTCAATGGCAAACCCACTGCCTTTTTCCACGAAGTGCAGGAGGTTATCCGGGCCAATAAAGGCAAGCAAATCACGCTTGGTGTGCAGCGCGGTACCCAGTCGCTCACCCTTAAGCCTACCGTTTCGGCGGAGGGTACAGTTGGTTTTCGCCCCAATTCGCTGTTGAAAGAAACCCACGTCGATTACACCTTCGGCGAAGCCCTGAGCAAGGGCACCGAGCGGGCTTTTGGCGTGATTTATGACAACATCCGGGGCTTTGGCAAAATCTTCAAGGGTCAGATTTCACCCTCGAAGGCACTCAGCGGCCCCGTGGGCATTGCCAAAATGTTTGGTGGTGTCTGGGACTGGACCCGGTTCTGGTCACTGGCGGGCCTACTCTCTATGGCGCTGGCGTTTATGAATGCCCTGCCCATCCCCGCCCTCGACGGTGGCCACGCCACGATGTTGCTCTACGAAATCGTATCGGGCCGCAAACCGTCTGATAAATTCGTAGAAGGTGCCCAACGCGTAGGCATGGTGTTGCTGCTGGGCCTGATGGCGTTTGCGTTCCTGAATGATATCTTTTTTAAGTAGGTGGGAATGAGAAAAACAATAAACAATGAACAATGTACAATGCACAATGTACAATGGGCTGACCGGTCCGCCGGCGCGGCGGGAGTTTGCTTGCGTCAGCCCATTGTACATTGTGCATTGTTCATTGTTCATTGTTTATTGTTCATTCTCTTCTCCTGCTTCACCTTCCACCCCTTCCACACCAGCCTGACGCAAATGGAGTTTGACCCTAAGAGTCAAACTTTCGAGATCAGTGTGCGGGTGTTTACGGATGATTTCGAGACAGCACTCACCAAAGAGAATGGTGGCAAACCCCTGCACCTCAACCTAGGGCAGAAGCAGGATAAGCTCGTTGAGCAGTATGTACGCAAGCATTTTGCTGTGGCTGGTGCCGACCGTAAACCTATACCTGTCACTTACGTGGGTTACGAGCAGGAAGCCGACGCCCAGTGGGTTTATCTGGAAATGCCGTATGCTGGCAAATCACAGAACGTATTCATAAAACAAGATTTATTCATAGATTTATTCGCAGATCAGGTTAACTTGGTGACGATTCAACTAAATCAAGTCAAGAAAACAGTTGTGTTCCGAAACAATCAGCCGGTGCAGGCGGTAACGCTTTAATGTTACCTTGCACTATATACACTCGTCAACAGATACAGTGCGCGTAATTAAGCAATGCGTCAGTTGAAACAGGCTGGCACACTCCTTGACGCCCTTATTGGTCCTTGCCCACTCATCACAGTTTTCCTCTTTCCATGTAAATACACTGCCAGTTTGGCAGGCGTACTATGATGTTTCCCCACAATATGGCATCAGACTTATTTCTGGCCGACAATGATTTAGATAGTATTGAAATGATTCCGCTTGGTTCGCCCGATGGCGACGACGCGGATTATGAAATACCCGAAAACCTACCCATTCTGCCCGTTCGTAACACCGTACTCTTTCCCGGTATGGTGGTGCCTGTTACCGTTGGACGGCAAAAATCGGTGCGGTTGGTGAAGAAAGCGTATAAGGGCAACCGGATTATTGGCGTGGTAGCGCAGGCCAATCAGCAAAAAGACGAACCTACCCCCGACGACCTTTACCGGTTAGGTACGGTGGCTTATATCATCAAGATGATTACCCTGCCCGATGGCAATATCACGATCATCATCCAGGGCAAAAAGCGGTTTGAAATTGGCAAGATCACCCAGGAAGACCCCTTCATGACGGCCAACGTGCGGCCCATTGACGATTCGTTTAGTAATTCAGGCAAAAAAGAAGGTAAAGCCCTGATTCAGACCCTGAAAGAAGCCGCCTACAAGATTTTGCGCCTCAATCCCGAAATCCCTCAGGAGGCCCGCATTGCGCTCGACAACATTGAAAGCCCTATGTTTCTGGTGCATTTCCTGTCGTCGAACATCAACGCCGACGTGGCCGACAAACAGCGGCTGCTCGAAAAAACCGAGGGTGCCCAACAGGCGCAGCTCCTGCTCGAATACATGCTGAAGGAGGTACAGTTGCTGGAACTGAAACGCGAAATTCAGAGCAAAGCCAGCCTCGACCTCGATCAGCAACAGCGCGACTACTACCTGCGGCAACAGATGAAAGTGCTTCAGGATGAGCTGGGTATGGACACACCCGACCGTGAGCTGGACGAACTCCGGGCCAAAGCCGCCAAGAAAAATTGGTCGAAGCCCATCCGGGAGCATTTTGACAAAGAACTGGCTAAACTCCAGCGCAGCAACCCTATGGCCCCCGAATACCCGGTTACGATGAACTACATCGAACTGATGGTAGACCTACCCTGGAACGAGTACACGAAAGATAATTTTGACCTGAAACGGGCGCAGAAAATCCTGGACGGCGACCACTTCGGGCTGGAAAAAGTAAAAGAACGCATCATTGAATATCTGGCCGTGCTAAAGCTCAAATCCGAGCGGCAGTCGGAGGCACTGGCCGCGCAGGAGGCCGCCCACGAAGCAGCCGGTACGGCTGCCAACGGGGTAAATGGCCGCAGCCGCGACGCCAAACACCGGCACAACCCAGAGGCGATGAAAGCACCGATTCTGTGTTTGTATGGTCCGCCGGGCGTGGGTAAAACCTCACTGGGGCGGTCTATTGCCAAAGCGCTGGGCCGCAAATACAGCCGGATGGCCCTGGGTGGCGTACACGACGAAGCCGAAATTCGGGGGCACCGAAAGACCTACATCGGGGCCATGCCAGGCAAAATTATCCAGAACATCCGCAAAACGGGTGCGTCGAACCCGGTATTCATCCTGGACGAAATAGACAAAGTAAGCAGCGATTTCCGGGGTGATCCCTCGTCGGCGTTACTGGAAGTGCTTGATCCTGAGCAGAATTCAACGTTTGTGGATAATTACCTCGACGTGGAGTTTGACCTCTCGAAAGTTTTGTTTATTGCCACTGCCAACTCGCTTGACACCATCCACCCCGCCCTGCGCGACCGGATGGAGATCATCGACATTACGGGCTATACCGTGGAAGAGAAAGTGCAGATTGCCAAGAAGTACCTCGTGCCCAAGCAACGCAAAGAACACGGCCTGAAAACGAAAGATCTTCAGATCGACGACAAGGCTGTGGTGAAGATTGTGGAAGGTTACACCCGGGAGTCGGGCGTACGGAACCTGGAGCAGAAAATTGGTGCGATGGTACGCAAGATTGCCAAATCAATCGCCATGGATGAGACCTACGAACACCACATTCGCCCCACCGACGTGACGCGCCTGTTGGGTACGGAAGTGTTCGATAAGGACATCTATTCCGACGACGACATTGCGGGCATCGTGACGGGCCTGGCCTGGACACAGGTGGGTGGCGAGATTTTGCTCATCGAGAGTAGTCTGAGCCGGGGTAAAGGTGCCCTGACGCTCTCGGGACAGCTCGGCGACGTGATGAAAGAGTCGGCCATGACGGCCCTCTCCTACCTCAAAGCCCATGCCGATGACCTAGGCATCGACTACCGCATTTTCAGCCATTACGACCTCCACGTCCACGTACCGGCGGGCGCCGTACCGAAAGACGGACCTTCGGCGGGGATTACGATGGTCACGTCGATGGCCTCAATCTATACGCAGCGCAAGGTGAGGCCCTTTTTGGCCATGACCGGCGAGGTAACCCTGCGCGGCAAGGTGCTACCCGTGGGGGGTATTAAAGAGAAGATTCTGGCAGCTAACCGGGCGGGGGTGAAAGAGATCATTCTCTGCACCAAAAACCGTAAGGACATTGAAGAAATCAACTCAGCTTATATTAAAGAACTTACCTTCCATTACGCCGACACCGTAGGTCAGGTGCTGGACATAGCGCTGTTACCCCAAACCGTCAGCCGTCCCCTGAAATTCATCTTACCTGAAGAAAAACCAGAGACAGATAAGGCATATTGAGCATTCATTTTTAGGTATAAGTAAAAGAGGGAACCGGCTAGCTAGCCGGTTCCCTCTTTTACTGGTGTCAGGTCGGGAATCTGATGACACCCTTACCACATCATTCTGTTTTAGAATGGGTCAGTCAACTACACCTACCAATTCCACGACAGCGTGGCCGATACCTGGCGTGGGGCGATGGGGTTGATACTATTGTCGTCGTGGACGTTGTAGCTCAGGGCGTTGAGTAGGTTCGTTGCGCTGGCACGAATGGCATAGCGGGTCTTAACATAGCCTACCGAGGCGTTTAGCTGCGTGTAGGCGGGCAGCGGGATCAGCCGGTAGGCATCGTTGGCCACGGTAACGCGGGTAGACCGGCCCGCCACGCGCTCACCCATATAGAAGGCCGTGAGACCCAGTTGTACGCCCTTGCCGAAACCCATCCGCTGCACGGTGTAGAATACGCTGGCGTTGGCAGTGTGGTTGGGGTTATAGCGCAACAGGCTGCCCACCACAAACGTATTGCTTTGCGTATAGCGAGTTTCGTTGTAGCTGTAGCCCGCCAAAAACGAGATACCCTGCATAGTCTTGCTCTTCACGTCGATTTCCAGACCACGGCTGGTTACCTCCCCGGCTAGCTCTTTAATGTTGGTGTTGGTATTGCCATTCTGAAGGCTCGTCTGGGCAAGGTTGCTGTTCCTGATCTGGTATACCGTGGCGTTGGCCGACAGGAATCCGTTGAACAGATCATTTTTGATACCCGCCTCATACTGGTTTATAAATGAAGGCGGCAGGGCGTTACCCGCTATGTCGACACCCGTGTTCACGGCAAACGAGTTGGCATAGCTCACAAACAGAGCTGTGGTTTGGCGGGGTTGATACACCAGGCCCAGGCGGGGGGTAAAGGCATCGTCGAAGGTAGTGGCGGTAGTGGCTTTTTTGTCGGCCAGCGTCGTGACGGTGCTGCTCGTTTGCTGGTAGCTCCAGCGCATCCCGGCCAGCAGTTTCCATTGCTCCGACAGCGCAACCAGGTCCTGCACATAGACCCCGGCGCGGTTGATGGGGGCCTCAGTTAGTTGGCGGGTAGTCAGCGTGGGAATGTCCTGACGAAGGCGGAATTTGGCAGGGTTAAACACGTTGACGGTATCATAAACAGCCAGTGGATTATAGGCCGTGGTGTTAGTACGGTACTGATCGGCATCGGCACCCAGCAGCAGGGTGTGCTTAATACGGCCCGTGCTGACGTTGCCGGTAAAATCGACCTGACCGATCCAATAGGTTTCGTTGATGCCGGTACGTTGCAGCCCCCGCACCCAGTCGCCGTTGGTTTTAATCAACTGGTTGCTGGCGTTGGGGCGGTTGGTGCCAAACAGATCATTGTTGAAACGCTGTACTGAGCCAGTAGCCCGCACCTGCCAGGCATCGGTCAGGCGGTGGGTCAGCGTGGCGGTGCTGCTGGCTTGTTCCGTCCGAATATAGCCCCAGGACGTGCCCAGGAAGCGGTTTCGGGGCAGATCGGGAATGGCATAGTTGATCGCGCCAATACCGAAATCAAGCGTACGGTTGTCCTTCAGGTAGTCGGCTTCGAGCAGGAACTCGGTGCGATTACCCAGCTTTATCAGCAGCGAAGGGTTCACGTAGATGCGTTCGCCGTTCACCTCATCGCGGAAACTGCGGCTGTTCTCATAGGTGCCATTCAGCCGGAAGGCCACATGCTGCGTAATGCCGCCATAGACGTCGAACGATGGTTTGTAGAAGCCGAAGCTCCCCACCCGCATGGCCACCTGCCCACCCCCGTCGAAGCGCGGTTTCTTGGTTACTAGGTTCAAAATGCCACCCGCTGCCACGTTACCAAACAAGATGGCCGACGAGCCTTTTAGCACCTCCACCCGCTCCAGCGACGAGATTTCGGGCATGGCGCTGTTGTTGTACCGGGCACCGTTTTTAAACGTATTGCTACTGTTGAAGGCAAACCCGCGGGCAGCAATTTCTTCCTGGTAGCCCCCCGTGGTGCCCATCACATAAACGCCGTTGGTATTCATGAGTACGTCGCTGAGGCGCAGTGTCTGCTGCCGGTCCAGCACGTCGCGGTCAATGACGGCTACGCTCTGGGGCAGGTCCATGGGTTTAATAGCTACCTTACCTACGCTCACCGGCACCTGATTGGCCGATTTGTAGCCCCGTACCTGTACCTCATCCAGTTGGCGAGCCGTTTCCTGAAGCGTCAGGTCCAGTTGCGTGGTTTGCCCCGGCTGAATAGTAATTGCCTGTTCCAACGTTTGCAGCCCTACAAATGACACCACCAGCGTGTGCTCACCAACGGGCAAATGCCGAAGCTGATAGCTGCCATCTTCGGCGGTAGTGGTGCCTTTGGTACGGGTCGACGGGTCGGTACCCTTCACCAAGATCGTGACAAAGGCAGCCGGACGGCCATCCTGTGTTACAACGTGGCCTTTAACACTCCCATGTTGGCCATCATCGTCATCGTTATTAACAGCTGCTGCCCGTAGGGTTCTCAGCGGATTATCATGAGCAGAAAGAAGCGTTGGCAAGCAAAGCGATAAAGCAATGAGTGAGGCAATGAAGCGTATGTGTTGAGCCATGACAGCGTGATTCCTTGTTTAGAATCTTTATTGATAGCGCAAAGGTTGGTCTTATTTAGATTAAATCAAAATAACTGGACGAATTTATGTTTCGCCCTGCCACATCACATCGCTCAGGATATAAGTTGAAATAAACCCACCACGCCACGCATCCTTTGGCTTGTGTTTGTCGTAGTTGGTAGGTATGAACAGTATCATCAATTGCCAGTTTATGTAGAGGAATCTGCTTCTGGCGCTTTTGTGCCTGCTAACCGTTTTTTCAAAAAATCCCAATCATTCAGTATGTCACTACGATCTACTTACCTACCCGCCATGGCGCTTGCTATGGGTGCGTTACTCACCGCCTGTGATCACCGCGAACTCAATATTTCAGCTACACTTGCCTCCAACGCTCAGGTACCGCTGGTAGCCACTCTGAGTGGTGCTGCCGAACGTCCAACGCCGGTTTCGTCGCCGGGAACGGGTACATTCATGGGTATGCTTGACCGTTCTACTCGCGTACTGAGCTACACTGTGACCTACTCGGGTATCACACCCACGGCGGGTCACCTACACCGGATCACGCCCAACTCGGCCACCGGCACTGGCCCTGTCGAGGTGCCGTTTGCCGCTCTTGGGTCGCCCATCATTGGCACCGTCACGCTGGCATCACAAGGCCGCGCTGACAGCCTTATCAATGGCTTCTATTACGCCAACCTCCACACACCAGCCAACCCCAGCGGCGAAATCCGGGGTAATATTCGCGTGGCAGGTCCGGTACGGTTGCGGGCTGCCATGAACGGTGCGGCTGAAAAACCTACGCCAAACTCATCGTTGGCAACGGGTATGTTCACCGGGGTTGTTGACCCGGCTACCCGCGTGTTGAGCTACACCGTGACGTATTCGGGGCTCACCCCTACAGCAGGCCACCTGCACCGGGTTAACAACTCAACCACCGGCGTTGGCCCCGTCGAAATTCCGTTTGCCGCTCTGGGATCGCCCATTATTGGCACGGCCACACTCACTACTGCCAGCCGTGTCGACAGCCTGCTAAATGGTTTCTACTATTCGAACCTGCATACGCCAGCCTTCCCGGGTGGCGAAATCCGGGGCGATATCAAACCCTTCTAGCTGCTCTATTTTCGACAAAAAACCCCATCAGGTGCTTCTGATGGGGTTTTTTATTGACGACAGAGCCATAGCACCCGTTACCTGACTATTACTGGCTGAATGACCAGACACAAATGGTACCGGCACCCACCGATCAGGTTCGGCCTCGACCGCGTTGAGCAGGTCGCCATTACGCTCTACAAAAAATGGCTGTTACCTGTTGTGCTCGCTGTCAACTGTATTATTGGCAGCACTTAGTTTGCTGATGGTAATAAGACTGGCAAGTTGGTCGATTGACGCTGGTTTGGTCATGAACGCACAGGCCCCCAGCGCCTCACTTCGGTTTCGGTCTTCAGGGCTGCTTGACGTGGTTAGGATCGCAACAGGAATTCGCTGCCAGTTTGGATTTTGCTTTAACAGGGCCAGCGCCTCGAAGCCAGTTAGGCGGGGCATGTTAAGATCCAGAATAATAAGGTCTGGCAGGGGTTGTGTGGTGTGTTCTGACACGTAATCTACCAATTCCTGACCATCACTAAAACTGGTCAGTTTCCAGTCAGGAAAATGTTCACTGAACGTGAGTCGTGCCAGGTAAATATCGTCTTCATCGTCATCAACTAAAAAGAGGTTATTTTGAGACATGCCTGAGTAGTTGTTGTTACGGGAGCTAGTTATGCATCAGCTAAGTTACAAAAAATAGGTTAAAATTTGGCACTAACCAAGCCACCAGTGATACCTATTAGCCGCGTTTTTAAACTTTCCCACCTCGAAAAGCGTCTAAGAATAGATTAACTCGCCAATGTTGGCAGTTTGCCCGCCCGCGTTGGGCATTGAATTCGTTCCAATGAAACAAGTAGTGTATATGACCCTGTTGGTGCTTGGCGCTATGGGGTCGGCGTTGGCTCAGAAAGACAAACGAGCCGAAACTATTCTGGACGCTATGAGCGCCAAATATAAAGCCTTAGCCAGCTACCAGGCTGCTTTTAGCTACATCAGCGGGCGCGAAACCTATACCGGCGATATATCGGTGAAAGGTCGCATGTTTCGCCTGAAAACCGCCGGGCAGGAGGTCTTCACCGATGGCACCGTGATGTCAACCTACGTGAAAGAGTCGAACGAGGTGAACATACAGGACTACGACGCCAGCGCATCGGGCGATTTCAACCCCACCAAAATCTATTCGATTTACAAGAAAGGCTTCACCTATAGCTACCTGCGCGAACAGAAAGTAGGGGGCCGCACTGCCGACGTGATCGAGCTGAAGCCTGACAAGAAAAATGCCCAGATTGCCAACGTTCAGATCAGCGTAGACCGGGCCGACAAATCGGTGCGGAACTGGCAGATTACGGACAAAAACGGCAAGAAGACAAGCTACGTCATCAGCAAATTCACCCCCAACCCCACCCTACCCGACAGCTATTTCGTTTTCGACAAAAGCAAGTACCCCGGCGTGGAAGTGGTAGATTTGCGGTGATTACCTTTGCCTCATGAAAATCCACTCGGCTGAGTTCGTTATCAGCAATACTGACCCGGCCAAATGCCCCAAACCCGACCGGCCCGAATACGCGTTCATTGGCCGCTCGAACGTGGGCAAATCGTCGTTGATAAACCGGCTGGTGCAGAAGAACGACCTGGCCAAAACGTCGGGGAAGCCAGGGAAGACGCAGCTCATTAACCACTTCAGCATCAACGCCAATACCAAGCTCGAAAAGCCCTGGTACCTGGTCGATTTGCCCGGTTTTGGGTTCGCCAAAGTACCCAAAACCATCCGTGAGCAGTTTGCTTCTATCATTTCGGGCTACCTCACCACCCGGCCCAACATTCAGTGCATTTTCGTGCTGATCGACATGCGCATTCCGCCGCAGCAGATCGACCTTGATTTCATGACCCGGCTGGGCGAACAGGAACTACCCTTTGCCATGGTTTTCACCAAAACCGAGAAGCTGAAATCGGGCGGGCGGCAAATGGCGCTCGATGCCTACCGGCTGGCCATGTCCGAAATCTTCGACACGTTTCCGCTTTACTTCATCACCTCGGCTGTCTCTGGCGAGGGCCGCGACGAGGTACTGAACTACATCGACGAGCTAAATCAGGCCTACGTAGGGAGTGTAACGCGCAAGTAAGTGGAGTGTTCTTTATTGATGCCATCGCTTAGAGCGATGGCATCAATAGACGGCCTGAATCCTGAACACCACGACGTTCCTCACTGTCATTTCCCCCGCCCAGGTTGTACCTTTGCCCCTACGTATGGAAGCATTAAAAACCATAGCCAATGTCTCTGGCTACCCCGGCCTGTACCGGATTCTGAAACCGGGCCGTTCAGGCGTTATTGTCGAAACTATCGACGCTAAAAAAACCAAAACCATGATGGGTCCGCAGGCCCGCGTATCGGTACTGAACGACATTTCGATGTACGTTGACCGCCCCGATGCCGCCCAGGCCGACCAGTCGGTACCTCTCGGCGAGGTGTTTATGGCCGTGGCCAGCACCTTCGGCGACAGCCTGCCCGTGACCTCGAAAGCCGATGGCTCGGAACTTGCCAATTTCATGGGTCAGGTCCTGCCCGACTATGACCGTGAGCGCGTGCGCGATACCGACATCCGTAAACTCATTAGCTGGTACGGTATTCTGCGCGAGTTCGCCCCAGAAGTATTTACCGTGACCGAACCCGCAGCTCCCACCGCCGACGAAGCCGAAGCAGCACCGGAAGCAGCCGCCAGCACCGACGAATCTCCTGCCGCCAGCGAAGCACCCGTTGCTGCCGCTCCTGCTGAAGAGAAGGCTACCGAGTAAGCAATAAACGGCTTAGCAAACACATCAAAACCCCACCAGAACGAGTCTGGTGGGGTTTTGGCATTTTGTATGGGCTGGGTTTTGTGACCACTAGTTACCTATGCGTCAAGAAGTAGCGTAGTGCATAACCCATAGACGATTTGACGAAATGTTTACCTCACCCTCTGGCCTGAACACCCGGCGCTGGCAACGCATTCTATCCATACTAATTGGTTGGCTGGTGGCTACTTCGCTACATGGCCAGTCGCTCCCCACCGGATTTTCCAACAGCAAAACGCAGGAAGGCTACATTGCGCCAATGGGCGTGCTCTTCACACCCGACGGACAGCGGCAGTTTATCTGGGACAAGGCTGGGCGCGTGTATGTGTCGTCCTGGAACGGCGTACAGTATATTCAGCAAACCACGCCCGCCCTCGACATCAGCGAAGAAGTTGGCAACTGGCGCGACTTTGGTCTGCTCAGCCTCTGCCTCGACCCCAACTACGCCCAAAACGGCCTGGTGTATCTCTACTACATGGTCGACCGGCACCATTTGATGAACGCGGGCACGGCCGCGTATTCGGCCACCAAAGACGAGTACTTCAACGCCACCATCAGCCGTGTTACCCGCTATAAACTGCTTACCGTCAATGGCTTGCTAACCACTGACGCCACCAGCCGGAAGGTGCTGCTGGGCGAAAGCCCCAGCACGGGCGTACCGCTGTTGCACGAGTCGCACGCGGGCGGTACGCTGGTATTTGGCCGCGACGGCACGCTGATGCTGTCAACAGGCGATAATGCCAGTTATAACGTCACGGATATTGGCAGTGCAGCCGACACCTATTTTCAGGCGGCACTCAACGATGGCATCATTCGCCCTAACGAGAACGTAGGGGCCTTCCGGGCGCAGTTGCTCAACTCGCACTGCGGCAAGGTGCTGCGTATAGACCCCGCCACGGGCGACGGCCTGCCCAGCAACCCCTTCTACGACGCCACCAAGCCCCGGTCGGCGCAGTCGCGGGTGTGGACATTGGGGCTGCGCAACCCCTACCGCATGACCTTTCAGCCCGGCACCGGCAGTACCCTGGCCACTGACGGCAACCCTGGCACACTGCTCATCGGCGACGTGGGTTGGGGCACCTGGGAAGACATGCACATCGTGCAGCGGGGCGGCGAAAACGCGGGATGGCCCATCTACGAAGGCCTCACCGAACATTCGGGCTACGCCGCCGCCGCCCAGACACTGGAAAACAAAGACGAACCCAACCCAGCATCGACAGGGACAACCGGTGCATGCCCGAAGCCGTTTTTAACCTTTGCCAACCTGCTAAAGCAAGCCACCAACCCCAACTCCATCACGGTGGCCGTGACCAACCCGTGCAGCAACCTGCCCCTGCCCGGTCTGCAACGACGCTACATCCACAGCCGCCCCGCCCTGGACTGGAATCATGGCCAGGACATTGCCAGAAGCCCCACGTTCAGCGGCACCCTGGCCACCGCCACCACCATCAGCGAAACCGCCACTACGGGTACGGTGGGTACGCCCTTTCGGGGAAACGCCTCGACAGCAGGCGCCTTTTATAACGGTACGGTATACCCCGCCATCTGGCAAAACACCTATTTTTTTGCCGACTACGGGGCCAACTGGATCAGATCGGCGACGCTCAACACCAACGGCACGGTAGGTACTGTGCGTGATTTCCTACCCAATGGTGCCGGCAAAGGCATTGTCGACGTGGAAATGAACCCGCTCGATGGGGCGCTGTATTACGTAAACATCAATAC
Organism: Fibrella aquatilis; assembly: GCF_017353255.1. Lineage (GTDB taxonomy): Bacteria > Bacteroidota > Bacteroidia > Cytophagales > Spirosomataceae > Fibrella > Fibrella aquatilis. The sequence goes on from NZ_JAFMYU010000004.1 coordinate 123,636, forward strand.
CGGCGAGATTATGAAAATCGCCTATGGTGGCAACCGCCCGCCGGTGGCCGTGGCTACGTCTACCTCGCTGACGGGCACCTCGCCACTGAGCGTCACCTTCACGGGCAGCAACTCAACCGACCCCGACGGCGACGCACTCACCTACGAATGGGACTTTGGCGATGGTAGTACATTTGGCACTACAGCCAACCCTACCCATGTGTTTGTGGCCAAACCGGGTAAGCTGGGGCAGGGGCTTATTTTGAGCTATACCGTGCAACTAAAAGTGACCGACAGCAAAGGGCTGGCAGCAACCACCACCCTGCGGGTATCGCTCAACAACCTTCCCCCTACCGCCAAAATTACCAGTCCGGTAGCCAACGCCCTTTACCCGCTCGACAAGGCCACCAGCTACACCCTCACGGCCAACATCACCGACGAAGTGCCCACCACGGCTATCTCGGAATGGCAGGTGAGCTTGCGGCACAACAACCATGAACACCGCGAACCCGTCATGAGCGGCGTGGGCATTACACCCGTAGTGACCGTCTCGCCGGTAGGGTGCGACGGCGAAACGTACTACTACTTCATCACGCTGAAAGTGACCGATGCCGGTGGGCTGGTGGCGCAGGATTCGGTGAAAATTTACCCCGACTGCAACTCGCCCAAACTGGCTATCACGGGCCTGACCGCCACCACCTTGACCAACGCCGTGCGGCTGAACTGGACCAACCCCACCGTGGCGTTCGATAACGTACTGGTGGTGGCCAAAGCCGGTTCGGGTTTTATTAACCGCCCCGTAGACCTGGCCTACACCGCCAACAGCAGCTTCACGGCCACCGGGGCAGCCTTTGACGGCGGCAAAGTGATGTACCAGGGGTTGTCTACCTCGCTGGTGGTTACCGACCTTGCGCCGGGGCAGCTCTATTATTTTCGCGTATTTACCCGACGGGGCAGCGCCTGGACGGGGGGCGTGGAAGTCAGCGCGACGCCAGCGACACCACCCGCGTCGGCATCGGTGGTGATTACGTCTGGCAGTTGCTACCGCCTAACGGCGCGGGTGAGTGGAAAAGTGCTGGGCGTCGAAGCGGGTGACCAAACCGACGGGGGTACCGTGCGGCAGCGCACCGATGCCAATCAGGCGTGGCAGCAATGGAAATTCACCCCCACCTCCGACGGCTATTATCAGCTCATAGCCACCCACAGCAACAAGGTGCTGGACGTACAGTGGGGGCTTACCAGCGACGGTGCGCCCGTGCAACAGTGGGCCTATGCGGGGGCGTATCAGCAGCAGTGGACTATCCGTCGCGACGCCGAGGGCTATTACCAGTTGGTAGCACGGCATTCGGGCAAGCTGCTCAACGTGGACGGCAACAGTCAAGCCGACGGGGGCGTTGTTTCGCAGTATACCGCCAACAGCACTCAGGCCCAGCAATGGCGCATTGAGCAAGCTACCTGCGCGGTATCCTCGACGGTGGTGTCTACCACGGCTACCCAGATAGACCCTATTGCCTGCTACAGTATCCAGTCGCGGAGTAGCGCCAAGGTACTGGGCGTCACCACAGGGCAACCCAACGACGGGGCGCTGATTCGGCAGTATGCCAACACCAGCCAGATGTGGCAGCAGTGGAAAATTCAGCCCACCGACCCTGGCTTCTATCGCATCACGGTGCTACACACGGGTAAAAGCATCGACGTACCCAACGCCTCTACCGCCGACCAAAGCCCGTTGCAACAGTGGACATTTTGGGGCGGCAGTTTCCAGCAATGGGCCATTCAGCGCAACACAAGCGGTTTTTTCACCTTCACCAACCGAAATTCGGGTAAGGCCATCGAGGTAAAAGGGGCCAACACCACCGAGGGCGGCGACATTGTGCAGGCCACGTCGAGCACGGCCACCAGCCAACAGTGGATACTCGTAACGGTAGGCTGCCCAGCCAACAGTGGCCGATTAGCAACAAACGCTGAGTCTGGTTCACTATTCCGTATCTGGCCCAACCCGGCGCAGGACGTGGTGCTGATTGACCTCCAGGCCGCAGCGGGCACGCCAACCACCATCGGCCTGACCGATTTGGCGGGCCGGTCACTGCTCGTGAACCAGGTAGATGCCCCCACCGACGGGCCCTATCGGTTCGGCACCGCCGCGCTGCCCAACGGGTTATACCTCATGAGTATCACCCCCACCGGCCAGCCCGCCACCACCACCCGCCTCCTAATTCAGCGGTGATAAGTGATCTTGGTCAAAAGGCTGTTCATGTTAAAGGCGTTTTTTGTCATCCCTCCTTCCGTCGGGATGGCAAAAAACGCCTTTAACCTCATTGCCATTACTCCTCTCCTACGCCAGCTTCTTATACCGAATCCGCTTGGGCGTGGCGTCGGTGCCGAGGCGTTTGCGGCGGTTTTCTTCGTAGTCGGAGAAATTACCTTCAAACCAATAAACTTGGCTGTCGCCCTCGAAGGCAAGGATGTGCGTGGCGACACGGTCTAGGAACCAGCGGTCGTGGCTGATGATCACGGCGCAACCGGCGAAGTTCTCCAGACCCTCTTCCAACGCCCGTAATGTGTTCACGTCGAGGTCGTTGGTTGGTTCGTCCATCAGCAGCAGGTTGGCCCCTTCTTTCAGCGTCATGGCCAGGTGCACCCGGTTGCGCTCCCCACCCGACAGCGTCCCGATTTTCTTTTCCTGATCGGCCCCGGCAAAGTTGAACCGGCTGCAATAGGCGCGGGCGTTGGCCTGCTTACCGCCCAGCATGATCCAGTCGTTTCCGTCGGCGATGGTCTGGTACACGGTCTTGTTGGGGTCGAGGCCGTCGTGTTCCTGATCGACGTAAGCCACCTTCACGGTCTCGCCCACCTCAAACGTACCGGCGTCGGGTTTGTAGGCGTCGGTGATGAGTTTGAAGAGCGTAGTCTTGCCTGCGCCGTTGGGGCCAATGATGCCCACAATGCCCGCCTGTGGCAGCTTAAACTCAAGGTGCTCAAACAGCAGCCGGTCGCCAAAGGCTTTGGCAACATCCTGAGCTTCAATTACTTTGTTACCCAGGCGCGGACCGGCGGGGATGAAGATTTCGAGCTTCTCGTCGCGCTGTTTCGAGTCTTCGTCCAGCAGACGCTCATAGGCACCGAGGCGAGCTTTCGACTTGGCCTGCCGGGCTTTGGGAGCCATGCGCACCCATTCCAGTTCGCGTTGCAGGGTCTTTTGCCGCTTCGATTCGGTTTTCTCTTCTTTCGCTAGTCGTTGTTGTTTCTGATCGAGCCACGAACTGTAGTTGCCTTTCCAGGGGATACCCTCGCCGCGGTCAAGCTCCAGAATCCAGCCCGCTACGTTGTCGAGGAAATACCGGTCGTGGGTAACGGCGATGACCGTACCCTTATACTGCCGCAGGTGCTCCTCCAGCCACAGCACCGACTCGGCGTCGAGGTGGTTGGTAGGTTCGTCGAGCAGCAGCACGTCGGGTTCTTTCAGCAGCAGGCGGCACAGGGCCACGCGGCGTTTTTCACCACCCGACAACGTACCCACGAGGGCGTCGGACGGGGGCGTGCGGAGGGCATCCATAGCCCGTTCCAGCTTGGTGTCGAGTTCCCAGGCGTTGTGGTGGTCGAGTTTTTCCTGCACCTCGGCCTGCCGGGCAATGAGCTTGTCGAAATCGGCGTCGGCATCACCAAAGGCTTCGTTGATCTGATCAAATTCTTTTAGCAGATCAACCACCTCCTGCACGCCCTCTTCCACTACTTCGCGGACGGTTTTGGTGGGGTCGAGCAGGGGTTCCTGCTCCAACATACCGACCGAATAACCGGGTGAAAATACGACCTCGCCGTTGTAACTTTTATCGATTCCGGCGATGATACGGAGCAGCGTAGATTTGCCGGAACCGTTGAGTCCCAGCACCCCTATTTTGGCGCCGTAAAAGAAGGAAAGGTATATGTTCTTTAGGATTTGTCGGTTGGGGGGAATAATTTTACTCACACCCGCCATAGAAAAGATAATGGTTTCCTGGCTCATTTTTTGTCTATGTTTGTGGTGGGGCAAATATCGGTAAATAACCCCAGAAGGACCCTTCAGTAAGGAAAAATGGAAAACGCTTCATTGGTAGATGAATACGGTTACGTCGCAGACGGAAAGGTATTTTTGAAAGGCTACCTCGACTATCCAGACCGCCAGATCGGCGAAGTGAAACGCACCGAGCAAGAAGCACTCGATTACTTTAAGAACCGCTTTATCATTGCTCAAAGTAAGGTTGCCCAGTTGGAGGAGGAAGTGACGGACGCCCAAAACAAAGGCTCGTACCTCACTAAACTGCTGCAACTCAGGAAGAAGCTACTCAGCTTCGATGCCATAGGCGACTTCCCCCCCCTGCTTGACCGGCTCGATCAGCTCGAAGACGTACTCTCAGGACTGATCCACACGAACCAGCTCAAGAACCTGGAAATCAAGCGTGCGCTGATTGGTGAAGCCGAGGTGATTGCGGGTAGCGATGACTGGAAACCCACCGCTGAAGCGCTCCAGGAAATCAAGACGAAATGGATCAAAACAGGCCCCGTCGACAAGTCGGTAGAGGCCGAAGTGGAGACCCAGTTTCAGGAATTGATGGACGGTTTTTTCCAGCGCCGCCGCGAGTTCTTCAACGAGCAAAACAAGGTTATCCAGGAACGTCTCGACCAGTATGACGAACTCATTCGGCTGGTGGAACGCGCCGCACGGGGTAACGATCTGGAGGTGTCGTACCAGGAGATTCGGAAGCTCAATAACACCTGGAAAACGGTGGGCGAAGTGCCGATCAAGAAAGGCGGCAAGCTCTTCAAACGCTTTAAGCGCACCGTGCAATATGTCTTCAACCGCTATAACGAGTCGAAGGGTATTGTGTATGAGAAAAAGGTTGACCCCCGCATTGAGGCGCAGATGAAAATGGCCGACGAAGCCGAAAAACTCGCCAAAGCCCAGGGCAAAGCCATCTTCGATTCGGCCAACCGCGCCAAGGAACTGCTCAATGCCTGGAAGGAGGTGAAAGTACCGTTTAAGCTGCAAGACAAGCAGATCAACGAACGCTTCCGCGCTGCCTGCGACAAGATTTTTGAGCTAAGCTACCTGGGCCGCGTCCTCGACCGCAAATACCCTGCTTTCGACCTGAAAAGTCAGGCAGAACAACTGCGGACCAAGATCAGGGAGATGGAATACCTGGTGAAACGGGAGAAAAACGATCTTCATTTTGCCATGCAGGATGCCGACGGACTGGACCCCGAAATTCCTGAAGACAAGCAGATTTTGAACAAAATCAACACGCAAAAGCGGAAGATTGCCATGAAAGAGGTGATCCTCCGCGAGTTTACGAAAGCCCTCGAAACGGCCGACTAAATCCGCGTATACCCCCTACCGTTGAGCCGGTCATCTATGCAACTAGTTGACCGGCTCTTTTTGTTTGATGAGAAACAAGAGGTGAGAAGCAAGAGACAAGATGTAATCGCTCAAAATCTTGCCTCTTGCTTCTCACCTCTTGTTTCTTCCTTCTATGACAACCACAGATATCACCGACTTTAAGGCAGCCATTGAACCCCGCAAATATGTCCGGCTCGAATACCTGACTGACCTCAACGAATTTATCAAAGCCGACGCAATGGTAGTTGGCATCAACGCGCAAAACGGCCTGGAAACGCTTGTTCTGACCGACGGTCAACAGATTCCGCTCGACCGGGTGGTGAGCATTGACGGTCGGCTGTCGCCGCTTTATCCGGGTTATGCCAACTACTCCTGCGATTGCTAAAGCGCCATAGCGCCGTGTTGGGCAATGCTATGGGAGACGTATATATTTGAGCATTTTTACGGTCAAACTACAGACATATGCTCAGATTCTTTACCCGTCTCTTTCCCATTTATTTGCTTGTGACTGTCATTGCCTCAGCAGGTGTAATGGCCCAGAAAGTCGACCTCGACAAGTTTTCGTTCGACGTAAGCTACATTCAGCTGCCCCGCGAGTATGTGCCTGTCGATCAGCGCACGTTTGGCATTCGACTGGAAGTATCGCCCATTATTTCAGAGGCTTATCCGTCAGATGATGTCTATGAAAAAATCAATCTGTCGGGCTTTGGCAAGGTGCAACAGGCCCCAACGGTTGGTATCACTGTTCGGCTGACTGATTTTCGTTTTCTGAAATCGGAGGTCGAAACCCGCACAGAGCAGGTCAAAGATAAAGACGGCAAGGTGACGGGGACCAACTACTACTACCGCCAGGTAGCCACCTACGAAGGGCTGGGCACTTACCAGATTAACGGCCCCAAAACCAGCGATCAGGTTAGTGCCAAAGCCCCCCCGGCCGACGCACCCACCAACCGATTTTTAGCCAAAGCCACCACACCCGCCACCGCCGATGCCCAAGCGTTACCCAGTGTGGTTGTCAATAAAGGCTGGCTCAACCAGACGCTTACCTACCGGTCAGACGAATATCGGAACTCGTACGATGCCTCGCGGGCATTTCGCGATGGACAGCTATCAATCCGTCGCAACCTGATTAACGACTTCGTAAATGTCGGCATTAATACGGTGAACTATGCCCTGGCCAACAATTACGGCTACGTACCCATCAGCGACCGCGACCATTTGTGGATTCTGGATTCGAAGAAGCATCCCGAATATGATGTGCAGCAGGAAGCCATCAGGGCCGTACAGACGCTGATGAAGGGAATGAAAGCTACCGAGCCGCTCACGACGCTGTCGGCCAACCTGCAACCCCTGATCGACTATTTCGAGTCGCTCAAAGGCAAGTATACGCAGGACGAAAAGCCCGACCGGAAAATGCGGTACTCAGCTTATTTCAACCTCGGCAAGCTCTACCTCCTCCTCGACCAGCCCGACAAGGCCATTGCTGAGGGCAACGCGCTGATTAAGAACGATTACGACACCAAAGACGGTGAACGCATCATTGAAGCGGCCGAACAGATCAGGCAGCAACTCAGCTACCACCACATGACCGAGCGGCACTTGAAACTTTGACAGTATGCAGTTCTACAGTATGCAGTATTGCTTACTCCAGAGCGCTGCATACTGTAGAACTGCATACTGTTATGAGATTACCTCGAACCCACAATACGGCACCAGCACGGCGGGGATGCGAATGCCTTCGGGTGTCTGGTTGTTTTCCAGAATAGAAGCAACAATGCGCGGCAGAGCCAGCGCCGAGCCGTTGAGGGTGTGCAGCAAAGTGGGTTTGTTGCCGTCGAGTTTGGCGCGGAGTTTCAGACGGTTGGCCTGATAGGTCTCGAAATTACTGACTGAGCTTACTTCCAGCCACCGCCCCTGCGCCGCCGACCATACTTCCATATCATACGTCAACGCCGACGTGAAGCCCATGTCGCCCCCGCAGAGACGCAGCACGCGGTAGGGCAACTCCAGCTTTTGCAGCAGCCCCTGCACATATTGGCTCATCTGCTCCAAGGCCGCGTATGAGTTTTCGGGCCGCTCGATCCGCACGATCTCTACTTTGTCGAACTGATGGAGCCGGTTCAGCCCTCGTACGTGTGCCCCCCACGAACCGGCTTCGCGCCGGAAACAGGGTGTATACCCCACATGCCTAATGGGCAGTTCGGCCTCGGCTACCAGCACGTCGCGGTAGAGGTTGGTAATGGGCACCTCGGCGGTAGGTATCAGGTAGAGTTCATCGGCGGTGGCGTAGTACATTTGTCCCTCTTTATCAGGCAGTTGACCCGTACCAAAGCCCGACGCCTCGTTGATGACAATGGGCGGTTGCACTTCGCTGTAGTCCGCCGCCAGGGCCTCGTCCAGGAAGAAATTGATCATGGCACGTTGCAGCCGGGCCGCCTTACCCTTGTACACCGGAAAGCCTGCACCCGAAATCTTGTTACCCAGGTCAAAATCAATCATCGGACCACCGTTGGGGCCGTAACGTTTTATCAGTTCCCAGTGCGGTTGCGCGTCGGCGTGGAGGATAGGCTTTTCGCCCCATTCCAATACCACCTCATTGTCTTCGGCAGAGCGGCCCACAGGAACGCTGCTGTGGGGTAGGTTGGGGACCGTGACCAGGATAGCCTGTAACTGCTGTTCCAGATCGGCGAGTTGGTCGGTCAGCGTTTTCGATTGCGCTTTCAGATCGGCGGTTTCGGCCTTAGCGGCTTCTGCGGCCTCTTTCTGACCAGTTTTCATCAACTGCCCAATCTCTTTGGCAATAGCGTTTTGACGGGCCAGTCCATCGTCGAGGGTCTTCTGCGTATCGCGCCGCTGCTGATCGAGGTCCAGCAGCTGCTCAACAACGGCTTCAGCATTGGCAAAATTGCGTTTGCGAAGACCCGCCAGCGTCAGTTCCTTGTTGTCGCGGATGAAGGGTATTTGTAGCATAGCTAAAGAAATTCTAGGAGTACAAAACTTTTATTGTATTGGATCCGTTTCTGGTTCGGAGGCTTTGATCGGGAAACTGGCATTGCCTTTTTTGTTTTCTATTAGAGCTATACTTGATGTTCGCTGCTTCTCGCCATTGAACACACGCTCTGTAATATAACTCATCTGCTTAACTAGCTTCGATAGAGTATCTAGCTCCGCTCTACGTTCTTTTGTCATTCGTTTCAGGCGCAACCCCCACGATATAATATAAGCGACTAAGTCAGCAAGTTGAACACCCGTCGTTAAATCGCTATGAACAAAAAACGGCTCTGGCAATACAAGTGTTGATCGTAGAATACCTTTTTCTGTTCGTTTAAAATAGGTGTCCATTTGGTTTATAATAGTGTAACTTCTCGTTTTGTCAAGCTCATCGAACACGATAATTCCCTGCTGCTCATGCTGACAATCTTCCAAGAAATAAAAAAAACGCTCAAATAAATAAATGTAATCTTTTCGCAAGTAGGATACATTTAACTCATTGTTTTCAAGTTTTCTTAAAAGGATTGAGGCAAAAATCTTACAACCATATTTATCACACAGTTTTAAGACCTGATCAACATAATCGAGCTTAGCCTGTGCCATTGCAGTCAGCTCATCTTTCGTTGTTGACTCCCCAGTTAACAGACACGATTTCACCAATTCAGACTTCTGAAAAGGATCTAAATGAGCAAGTTGTCCTTGTTTAGCTAGTCTAAATACTTTTGTCTTCAGAAACTTTTTTGCCTTGATTTCATCACCAACGGATTGTTTATACCTTATTCCAAATAACCGTATTTCTAACAAATGAATTTCTTTAATCAGTTTCCATAAATTTTTATCCTCAATCGCTACTCCAGCCAATACTTCGTAAGGTGAAACATTGTCTGTACCGCTTTCATCAATGAAAAGTAAGTAAGCCATTTTAGTGAATTATGAATATGTTGATTTTGAATGACAAATCTAAGTCATAGCTTTTTACCTTCCTCAACAACGTTCTGATACAATTCAGTGACCATCCAGAAAGGGGAATCAGTTGTGGATTGAATGACTGTACTAATTATGTGATTGGTACGGAATCCGATCTCATAAAGCTGGTCACGTACCTGACTTTTAAAACCCCAGTTAACGTGCTTCTCGGTCAAGACCAGAAAATCCCAATCTGAGTCGGGGCGGGCGTCGCCACGGGCACGGGAGCCGAAGAGCCACACCTCGGCCTGCGGGTCGATCTCAAGGACTGACCGCTTCACAGCTTGCAGAAATTCGGGGTCTGTCATGGCTTTAATAAACCTGCAAGGTTGAAGGAAACCTTACAGGTTCTGGCTCTTAGTGGTTCGTAAACAGGCCTTCGTTTAGGGCGTTTAGGGCTTCGTTTTTATAACGACCGTGCATTAGCAATGAGATATTATGCTCGGTGCCGCCGTAAGAAATCATGCGAATTGGAATGCCTTTCATGGCCTCCAATACCCGCAGGGCAATGCCGGGGTGGTCGGAGCTAAAGTTGCCTACGATACACACAATCGTCTGGTCATAATCAGGCTCTTCCAACTCGCAAAACTGACTTAGCTCGGCCTGAATAGCCGCCAAGTTATCGGTATTGTCAATCGTAACCGAGACCGACACTTCCGAAGTGGCAATCAAATCAATAGGCGTTTTGAACCGCTCGAAGATCTCAAAAATACGGCGCAAAAAGCCATAAGCATTGAGCATCCGGGTCGAGTGGATATACAGCGCCGTGATGCCGTCTTTCGCTGCTATAGCTTTAAACACCTGGCCATCAGTGGCTTGCGCAATCTGGTCGGAGATTAAGGTACCGGGTGCGTCAGGGTCCATCGTATTTTTTAGCCGGACGGGTACGCCGCGCAGTTTGGCGGGCGTAATGGTGGAGGGGTGCAGAATCTTCGCGCCGAAATACGCCAGTTCAGCCGCTTCGTTAAACGTCAATTCCCGAATGGGGAACGTGTTTTTCACAATGCGCGGGTCATTGTTATGCATCCCGTCGATATCGGTCCAGATCTGGATTTCGTCGGCCCGGATAGCCCCACCAATCAGCGACGCCGTATAGTCGGAGCCGCCGCGCTTGAGGTTGTCTACTTCGCCACGGGGGTTGCGGCATATGAAGCCCTGCGTTACGATGATCTGCTTATCGGCGTGGGGCGGCAGCATCTCGCGCAGGTTTTGCTCGATCTTGTCCAGTTCAGGCTCATTGTCGGCATCAATCCGCATGAACTCCAGCGCGGGCAACAGCACCGACGACACGCCCTCTTCGGCCAGGTAAGCCGCAAAAAGTTGGGTGCTGAGCAGCTCACCTTCGGCCACCAGTTCTTTTTCCTGCTTTAGTGTGAACGGCTTGATGCGTGTCAGCGACCGGATAAACGAAAACTCGTTCTCCACGATCCGCTGCCCGGCGGCCAAACCATCGGACGTTTTGTAGAGGTCGCGCACGAAATTGTCGTAGTGCGCTTTGAGGTGTTCGATCTTCTCAAACGCCTCGTCGTCGGCCCCGTTTTTCAACGACTCACCAAATGACAATAGCGCATTGGTTGTGCCCGACAGCGCCGAGAGCACAACTACTTTCCGGCTGGCATCAGCCGTAATCAATTTTCGAATCGAGTGCATCCGCTCGGGTTTTCCAACCGAGGTTCCGCCAAATTTCCAGACGTACATAGTGAAAGAGTGAAAGAATGAATGAGTGAAAGAGCGAAAAAGTAAAAAAGCAGTTGCCTCAGCTATACGCCGTTGCGAACACTCTTTCACTCATTCACGCTTTCGCTCTTTAATCCCAGCATCTTGATAGCCGTGATGGCGGCCTCGTCGCCTTTGTTACCGTGGATGCCGCCTGCCCGGTCGAGAGCCTGCTGCTGGGTGTTGGGGGTTAATACACCGAAAATGACGGGCTTGTTGGTCTTCAGCGAGACGTTGGTCAGGCCCTGCGCCACGGCGTGGTTGATGTAGTCGTTATGCTTGGTTTCGCCCTGAATGACGCAGCCAATACAAATAACGGCGTCAATATCAGCCCGTTGTGCGTACCACTGCGCGGCCAGCGTGAGCTCGTAACTACCCGGCACATTACCACGAACCACGTTTTCGGCAACGGCCCCGTACTGGATAAGCCTATTATAAGCTCCCTGAAACAGGGCTTCGGTCACTTCGGTATTCCATTCGGCCACCACAATGGCGAACCGCCGCCCGCTCACGTCGGGCAACTCGTTGGTGGTGAATACACTAAGGTTCTTATCGGCAGAAGACATAGAAGAGAGTTTTCAGTTTTCTGTTGGTCCCGCGTCCGGGCGGGGGGATACACCGAGACCAACAGAAAACTCCTTAAACTAAAAAAAGGGACGAACCCGATGCGGCTTCGTCCCTTTCACTGTGTTATACTGACACGCGTTTGCGACTACTCACCGGCCTGGGCTTCCAGTACGGATTTGTATTTTTTCGCATTAGGGGCCTCAGCAGCATTAGGATACTTATCCAAAATCTGCTGGTAAGCGTCGGTGGCATTTTTGTTGTCTTTGGCCTGCTCATAGGCAAGGGCCAGTTTCATCAGATAACCCGCCGTGAAAAACTTATTGGGCTTGTATTCAGCCGCTTTTTTATAGTAGTCAGCCGCGTCGCCGTAGCTTTTCTTTTCCATGTAAGCATCGCCGATGAGGGCATAAGCGCGGCCTTGTACCAACAGGTCCGACGAGCTGAAGTCTTTCAACTGCTCAATGGCCTGATCGTATTTTCCGTCTTTCAACAGGGCAATACCAGCGTACAGGTGCGCCAGATTACCCGCTTTAGTCGAACCGTATTCGTCGGCTACGGCCAACAGACCGGGTGATTGCCGGGTGCCGTTGAGGGCCAGTTTCAGCGAGTCCTGCTCGAACTTCATCACGGGCGCAAACAGTTTGGCCTGCGCCTCGTCGTTGCGGGTGCTCTGGTAATAGCGGTAGCCAAAGAAGAGGGCAATAATAGCCACAACGCCCACGGCGGCACCAATGAGGATGTTTCGGTTCTTTTCTACGAAGTCTTCGGCCTGCTCTAATTTGTTGGCTAGCAGGTCAGGGTCTTCAATGTACTCCAGACCCGAGTTTTTCTTACTCATACAAGTTGCAATTTAAGGCGCAAAAGTAGGAATTATTCTCCTCTTTACTCCATCAAAAACGGATAATCTTTCTGCATGTACACGTCCTTGAAGGCTTCTTCGGCGGGCGGGTACGGCGACTCTTCGGCAAACTTCACTGACTCGTCTACCGTGGCTTTAATTTTCTGATCAATAGCTGCCAGGTCTTCTTCCGTGGCCAGGCCGTTTTTCAGGATATGCTGCTTTACGGTCTCGATGGGGTCGCGCTGCTTATAGGTTTCCACCTCGTCTTTGCTGCGATATTTCTGCGGGTCAGACATCGAGTGGCCCCGGTAACGATACGTGCGAAACTCCAGGAAAGTTGGCCCTTCGCCAGCGCGTGCCCGTTCGGCAGCGCGGCTCACAGCCTCATGTACTGCTTCAACATCCATGCCATCTACGGGTTCGGCGGGCATATCGTAGGCTTCACCAATGGTATACAGCTCCGTCACGTTCGAGGTTCGGGCTACCGACGTACCCATAGCGTAGCCGTTGTTTTCGACCACGAAGATCACTGGCAGCTTCCAGAGCATGGCCATGTTAAACGCCTCATGCAACGCACCTTGCCGCACGGCACCGTCGCCGAAGAAGCAGATGCAGAGGTTGCCGGTTTTGTTATATTTCTCGGCGAAAGCGATGCCAGCGCCCATCGGAATCTGCGCACCAACGATGCCGTGACCACCAATAAAATTGACTGATTTATCGAAAATGTGCATCGAACCGCCCTTACCTTTCGACGATCCCGTCTGCTTGGCATATAGTTCGGCCATGACGGCCTTGGGGTCGCTGCCCAGGGCTAGTGGAATGCCGTGGTCACGGTAGGCAGTGATCCATTTATCGTCTTTGGTAAGAGCCGTGTATGACCCCGACGAGCAGGCTTCCTGCCCGATGTAGAGGTGGCAAAACCCTTTAATTTTCTGCTGTCCGTAGAGTTGACCGGCCTTCTCTTCAAACTTGCGCTGAAGCTGCATCGACTCGTACCAATACATATACCGCTCCTTGGGGTGCTGCGTTTTTGCGGGGGCCGCGGCAGGTGCTTTGCCGTTGCTCTTGTTCCCGGCGCCATTGGCCGTAGTCTTGTCTTTAACGGTTGCCATTCTGAATGCTGAAGTAGAGGTAAATTGCCCGTCCGCAGGGAGAACAAAGCGGGTCTATCTTTGTTGCTTTCTGGGGCAAAATGCTTGCAAAAGTAATGATAAAGGAGGAAAGGGAAAAAGGAGGAAGGGAGCGGTCCGCCGTCGCGGAAAGGGATTGCTAACGCAAGCGTATTGCTTTGGCGTCAGCAATCCCTTTCCGCGACGGCGGACCGCTCCCTTCCTCCTTTCTTCCTGTACTCCATAGCCTTTATGTACCTCGATAAACTAAGCCTCACCAATTTTAAGAATTACGAAGATGCCCTCTTCACGTTTAGCCCGCAGGTGAACGTGCTTGTGGGTCCAAACGGGAGTGGGAAAACTAATTTGCTCGACGCCATCTATTTTCTGGCCCTCTCGAAAAGCGCCTTTCAGACCCTCGATGCCCTCAGCGTTACCCACGACGAAGACTATTTCATTCTCGACGGCATTTTTGTTCGTCCCGACACCGACCACGACCGCACGACCCAAATCACCATTAGCCTGCAACGGGGGCAGCGCAAGGTGATTTTAGCCGATAAAAAGCCCTACGAACGTCTGAGCGAGCATATTGGCCGGTTTCCGGTGGTGCTCATGATTCCGAATGATACCGACCTGGTGCGCGGTCATAGCGAGGAACGTCGCCAGTTTGTGGATGCCGTACTGTCGCAGCTTGACCCTGAATACCTCCAGGATTACCTCCAGTACCAATATGTGCTGAAGCAGCGCAACAGCCTGCTCAAGCTATTTTCAGATCGCAATGGTCGACCCGTTGACCACGATTTGCTCGACACCTACGACGAACCGCTACTGTATATAGGTCAGCGGATTTACGAACGCCGACAACGTTTCATCACCGAGCTGCTGCCCGACGTACAGTCGCATTACACCTACCTGAGCGATGCCCGCGAGGCTATCACCATCGTGTATGACTCGGACGTAAGCAAGATGGGGTTCGATGACCTGTTTGTACAAAACCGGAGCCGCGACATTGCCATGCAACGCACCACCATGGGTATTCACCGCGACGATTTCGAGTTCTTAATCGATGGCATGGCGCTGAAACGGTTTGGGTCGCAGGGACAGCAAAAGACGTTTGTGATTGCTCTCCGGCTGGGGCAGTTCGACCAACTGATGGCCGCCAAGCAGACCAAACCCATTTTGCTGCTCGACGACATCTTTGACAAACTTGACGACGGGCGTATTGCCAAGCTCATTCAGCGCATTACGGAAGGCTCCTTCGGCCAGCTTTTCATCACCGACGCCCGCCCCGAACGTACCGAGCAACTTCTGGCCACTGTCCCCGGCGACGTGCGATACTACAGAACAGTGAACAGTATGTAGTGATTACAGTATGCAGTTCTACAGTATGCAGTATGCAGTATGCAGTGTTGCTGACGCGAACATCCACTTGCGTCAGCAACACTGCATACTGCATACTGTAGAACTGCACACTGTAATCACGCCCTTCCGAACAACAAGTTGCTGGTGAGTGAGTTGACTTCAGCGTCTTGCGGGGTTCTGGGGGGCTGGTAGGCCGTGGGGACCGTGCTGGTGGGCGTGGTCATTGGGCCGGACAACAGCGACGGAACGTCCTCTTCCTCCACCGTAATTTTTACTTTGTGGCCTGCGTAGAAGGTACACAGGCGTTGCACGAACTGCTCGTTGAGTTCATTAGCATCTAATTGGAAAATAGTTTGCATAGCGATGAGATGTTGTTCATCAGCTATAACACGGTACATAGCAAAAAGTGTTGACGGTCAATACTTTCTGAGCGTAGAACGGCATACTGTCTAGATGTAGCGCAGCCAGGTTAATTGAGGGTGGTTGGCTTTGTAACGTCCGTACCAATGGCAAAGGGGGTAGAGCAACGCGACCAGTAGCAGCCAGACCACGTAGACCACTGGCAATGACACCCCGGCTGCGGGCGGACGACCAAAATTGAGTGGTCCAAGCGGCATGTCGTGCAGCGCATAGCCCTGGATCAGGATCGTAAGAATCATGGCCAGTTTTACCAGATACCAATGGATGAGGTAATAGAATAATGGTACGTTGCCATAGACCCTCAGCAGGCGCGTAAACCTATTATCAGGTCCATCGGCTAGCCAGAGCAAACCGCACATGATGCCCAACATCAGCGCCGTATACAGTAGCGAGGGTGGATATTTACTGACGTTCAGGAAAGATAAGATTGTAAATAAGGGGCTTTTCTGAATGGTCCACGGAGTCGGATCACCATATAGGTTCAGCAGACGTAGCGCCAGGAAAACACCCAGGCAAATGGCCCCTGCCTGCAAAAGACGCATCTTTCTGACTGTTACAGGCTGGTTTATAAATGGACCGCAGGCATACCCCAGCAGCATAATCCCAAACCACGGGATTATGGGATATGCCACCAACAGGATGAAATCGGTTCCAAAAGGAAACACATCCGTTCGGAATAGTAGTGACCACGCCAGCCGCGCAGGAGCACTGGCAAAGGGCGACAGGGACGTAAGCAGATCATGGCCAAACACGATCACCAGCCCAGCCACAGCCAGCCAGCGAACAGGAAATTTAGACAGCCACGATAGCAGGATCAGCCCCGTGCCAATCACAAAAATAACTTGCAACATCAGCGACCGGAACTGGATATCGGTCCAGAATGCGAAGTTGATCAGGGTAAGCTCCAGCAAAATCAGCACCAGCCCGCGCCGAAGCAAAAAAGCGCTTGACGATGAACTAATAAACTGATTGTCAGTCAATTTTATATCTTGTAGACTGCGTTTTCGAAGTGATAAAAAAGCCGATGTGCCTGACAAGAAAACAAAGGTGGGTGCACAGAGGTGGGTAACCCAGCGGGTTAAGAAAATAGGCGCGGTGGTTGTGGTCAGGTCGGTGGGGTTTTGCGTAAGAGCAGGAAGATGTAGTAAATCGCGGACGTGATCCAGCGCCATGATCACCATCACTAATCCCCGCACCACATCAATGGCAACAATGCGCCCGGTTTCTGTATTATTTGTCTGCATAGACTACCAACATACGCATTTACGGCCAATGACTTAGCTAGTATTCGCTCATTCACTCATTAGATACGCTCAATCCACGCACGAAGCCGTATTTTCGTTTTTCCCGAATGATACACTTCTCCTTCGTGCCATGACTGCTCCTTTATTCCCCATTTTTCGCCGACATAGCCTAATGGCTTTGCTCTGTGTGCTGTTAACTAACTCCACCGCCAGGGCCCAAACTTCCGACGAAACGCGACTGCTGCGGCAACCCAGTTTGTCGAAAACACATATTGCCTTCAGCTACGGCGGTGACCTCTGGGTGGCCAACCGCGACGGGTCACAGCCCCGCCGCCTCACGGTGGCTCCCGGCCCCGAAACCGCCCCCCTGTTTTCGCCCGATGGGCAGCAGCTTGCCTTTACGGCTACCTACGACGGCAATATGGACGTGTATGTAGTGGGCATCAATGGAGGCATGCCCCGCCGCCTAACCTTCCACCCCAGCATGGAGGCAGCCAAAGGTTGGTCGCCAGATGGGCAACGCATTGTGTTTGTCTCCAACGCTACGTCGGCGGTGGCGCGGGCACCCAAGTTGTTTACGGTTTCGCTGAAGGGAGAGCTGCCGCAGGAACTACCCGTACCCATGACCGGTAACTGGGCCAAGCTATCGCCCGACGGGAAAGAGTTGGCCTACACGATCATTACCGATGCGTTTGGCACCTGGAAACGCTACCGGGGCGGCATGACCACGCCCATTCGGCTACTAAACTTACAAACGCTTGATTTTGAGCTGATTCCGCACAAAAATGCATCGGATGTGCAGCCGGTCTACGTAGGCAACGTGGTCTATTTCCTCTCGGACCGCAACCGGACCATGAACGTGTTTGCCTATGACCGGACTACCAAACAGGTACGGCAGGTAACGAAGCACGACGATTTCGACGTAAAAAACCTGGGCACCGATGGGCAGCAACTGGTGTATGAACAGGCCGGACGGCTGCACCTCCTGGCCCCACAGAACAACCAGACGCAGACCCTGCGCATTGCCATTCAGCCCGATATGCTCACCATGCGACCCACCTGGAAACCCGTGGGCAGCATGGTCCGGGCCATGCACCTCTCGCCCACGGGCGTACGGGCGGTGGTGGAAGCGCGCGGCGACATTTACACGCTGCCATCTAAAAAAGGCGATTGGCGCAACCTCACGCTCAGCGACGGTGCCCACGACCGCAACCCGCTCTGGTCGCCCGACGGCAGCCGCATTGCCTACGTCTCTGACCAGTCGGGGGAGTATCAACTCATGCTCCGCGATGCTAAAGGCGACAAACCTGCCGAAGCGGTTTCATTGGGAGAACCCTCTTTTTATACCCTCAACAAATGGTCGCCCGACGGGAAGAAGCTCTTGTATCAGGATAAGAAGCTGAACCTCTGGTACATGGACATGACCACGCGCAAGCCCGTGAAGATCACGACCGATACCTACGGCCCCAATTCGAGCATCGAAGCCGACTGGTCGCCGGACTCACGGTGGGTGGCTTTTTCGCGAAAGATGGACAACTACCTCAACCGGGTTCACCTCTACGAACTGGCTTCGGGCACTACCACGCCCGTGACCGACGGGGCCAGCCATGCCGATAATCTGGCCTTCAGCCGTGATGGTAAGTACCTCATATTCAGTGCCAGTACCAACGTGGGCAACTCGTTTGCCTGGCTCGACATGGCGGGGCTGGACCGGCGCGGGCTGGTAACGCAGAACCTATATGCCGTGGTGCTGAACGCCAAAGACCTCAGCCCGTTTTCGCCCGAATCGGATGAGGAAAAGGGAAGCGACACTCCCGCCAAACCCGCTGGTGATACCACGCTGAAAGCATCGAAAGCCAAAACAGCTACCCTTGCAGCACCCACCTCGGCCACCACAAGCGCTGTGGTAGCAGTGTCCAAAACGGTGATCGATCTGGCCAACATTGGTCAGCGGATTGTAGCCCTGCCCGTACCCGCCGGCAACATGGGCAAGCTCGCCTTTGCCGACGGGGGCAAACTTTTTTACATTGGCTACACCCCCGCCGCCGCCAAACCCAGCCTTTACCGATTTGATTTTAAAGAGCGCAAAAACGAGCTGCTCATGCCCGACGTGGCTGATTATGTGGTTTCGGCCGATGGTAAAAAGCTGCTCTACATGGCCGGTTCAGACAAATTCGGTATCGTGGACGTAACGGGCAAACCGGCACCCGGCGATGGTAAGGTAGACGTGGGTGTGTTGCAGGCGCTGATTGACCCCCGCCACGAATGGGCGCAGATGGTGAACGAGTTCTGGCGCATTGAGCGCGATTATTTCTACATGCCCAACTACCACGGTGCCGATTGGCAGGCGGTGAAGGCCAAGTATACCCCCCTGCTGCCCCACGTAGCCCACCGCGCCGACCTGAACTACCTCATTAGCGAGATGATGGGCGAAATGGTGGTGGGCCATAACTACGTCCGCGGCGGCGACATTCCTGACAGCAAACCCGTTCCGGTGGGCATGTTGGGCGCTGATTATGAACTGGTTGACGGAAAATACCGTGTCAAAAAAGTGTATAACGGCGAAAACTGGAACCCCTCACTCCGCGCGCCCCTGACCGAACCGGGCGTGGGTGTGCAGGCGGGCGAGTTTCTGCTAGCCATTAACGGTCAACCTCTCACAGCCACCGATAACGTGTATCAGCGGCTCGAAAACACCGTAGACCGGCAGATCACGCTCACCATTGGCCCCAATGCGGGCGGAACGGGCAGCAGGCAGGTAACGGTAGTACCCATCGCCGAAGAATCTGGCCTCCGGCTGATGGATTGGGTAGAGGGCAACCGCCGCAAGGTGAGCGCCGCCACGGGGGGCAAAGTGGCCTATGTGTATCTGCCCAACACTGGTCAGCAGGGCTACGACTATTTCAACCGCTATTACTTCAGCCAGGTAGATAAGCAGGCCGTGATTGTGGACGAACGTTTCAACGGCGGCGGCTTCGTGGCCGACTACGTGATCGACATGCTGAACCGGCCCTTGCTGAGCTACTGGTCGTCGCGTGAGGGCAAGCCCTTTACCAGCCCCGCCGCTTCGATCTACGGGCCGAAGGTGATGCTCGTCAACGAATACGCCGGCTCAGGGGGTGATGCGCTGCCCGCCTTTTTCCGTCGCCGGGGTCTTGGCACCATCATCGGGAAACGTACCTGGGGCGGTCTGGTGGGCATTTCGGGCTACCCCACGCTCATGGACGGTGGCTCGGTAACGTCGCCCAGCTTCGGTATTTACAGCCCCGACGGTAAGTGGGAAATCGAAAACGTCGGCGTCTCGCCCGACATTGACGTAGACATGCTGCCCAAACTAAGCCAGAATGGTGCCGACCCCCAATTGGAAAAAGCCATCGAGGTAGTGCAGGCGCAACTCCAAAAAGCCCCCGTCGCGCAGTTGCCAAGTCCAAAGCCAGACCGGAGAGCAGTGGAATGATTTACGATGTACGATTTACGAATTACGATTTGTTGCTGACGCCAGAGCAAACCCTGGCGTCAGCAACAAATCGTAATTCGTAAATCGTACATCGTAAATCAAAGCCTAACTCCCAGCACCCGCACGGGCCTTCGCTCAAACCTTGTTTTTACGAAGCGTTTTTGGCGAGGGCTGTAGCGGTAATAGTGGGTGCCAACGCGGATAAATGTGCTTCTGGTGAGTTGGTTAGGTTCAACATCGTCTTCGAGCGTGTGGATGCTGCCACCCGTTTGCTGGGCAATCTGGTAGTGCTCGGGATGGAAAGGATTGGCGTTGTTGAGCGGTTCGCCGCAGGCAATCACATGCACCGGCTTTTTCAGGCCCGCCAGCAACGGCATGTCTTTTACCCCGCTGCCATTATCGGCCAGCAGAATCAGGTGTTTGCTTTGTGGGAACGTGCGTTGCGCATAGCGCAGGGCCTCCACCACGTTTTCGTCGCCGTCGCGGTTATTGGCTGTATTGCGGGCTGCCGCTAGTAGGGTGGGTAGGGCCGCGCGGGGGTCACGTTCGCGGGTGGTGAAAAAAGCTCCCGGTGGGCCATTGGGGCGTGTTTGCTGCCCCAGGCTGTCGCAGTCGGTGAAGAAGACCACGCCATTTACGTTTGGTTTTTTGGCGTTGCGCCGAAACCAGGCGTAAATCTGGGCAGCATAGGGATCCATACTGGTGGTTAAGTCGCAAACAATGACCGCGTTGGGCCACTGCCGCAAATTGCGCGACAAGGCCGCAAACACGGTAGAATCAGCCCCGATCTCTCCCGAAAGCAGTTTATTTTCCAAATCCTGCTCCTTTGGCGACAATGGCCGTTGCGTCACGGCGGGCCAGGTTTGCGGGGGTGTTTTCACGATCCATAGCCCCGTCATCGGTCTCAGACCGGGCGCCGCGGGGGCTTCAGCTACCACGGTTTCTTGGGGGAAAACACGTGGCTCAGGTGGTACCGAAGTGCCCGTATTTACTGTTCGCAAAGCCAGATGGCGAGGCGACGCGATAGGCTTCTGCGCGAGTATTCTTATGGGCGAACTGATCGGCGTTTCAGGCAATGAGCTTATCGAAGTAGCAGGCCGCTCAGAAACTGAAATAGGCTCTTTTGAGATAATAGGGGCTTTTTTTGGGGGTTCATTGTCCAGAAAATACCAGCCTAGGCCACCTACCAGGCCGACTAGTGCCAGCAACCAAACCCAGCTCAATGGCCGCTGTTTGTGGGGAAACAGGCGCGGACGCAGCAACAGCCAGTCCTGCCCCGACTCGTGGGGGTCAACGGCGGGTTCATGCTCGGTCAGCGACTGCCGCACCCGGTTGTGCAGGGGGTTATCGGTTAGGTCGTTCATGGGTCAGGTTGGTTTGCGAGGTCAGGGCGCGGCGCAGCAGGCGGTTGGCTTCGGTGAGGTGAGCGCGGGAGGTGCTTTCGGTAATGTGCAGTTGCTGGGCAATGTCGCGGTGGGCATAGCCTTCCAGCACGTTCAGGCTAAACACCAGGCGGTAGGCCGGGGGCAGCGTGTGGAGTATGGCCAAAATATGGTCGGCAGAGAGTTGCGCCAGAATGGCCTCGTCGTTCTGGTATGGTTCGGCCACGGTCTGCTCAATATGCTCGGTCGAGAGGGTTGTGGGCAGCTTCTTTTTTCGGTAGTGGTCAATGGCCGTGTTGACCATAATTTTCCGCAGCCACGGCTTCACCGACGCTTCGTTCTTGAGGTCGGCCATGCGGCTAAAAGCTTTCAAAAAACCATCGTTCAGCAGCTCACGGGCATCTTCGCGGTCATTAGCGTAGGCTAGACAAACCGACAGCGCATAGCCGTAGAACCTGCCATAGAAGGCACTCATGGCGGCCTCCTGCCGTTGGCGGCACCCCTCAATCAGGCTGTTGGTGGTCGCGTTAGTCACAAGTGCCGTCGTAGGTGTAGGTCTGGGTATTCTTACGAATGCGGGGGGTGGGTGGCACGGGAAGGCCGTTTCGTTGGGTATCGGTTGTTTCAGCCGTTTGTTGGTAGCCCGCGCCGGTCAGTTTATACTGCGTCTGGGCATCATTGGTCAGGTAGAAGGTAGGGGTATTCATGTCAAAGCGCCAGAACGTTTTGTAGCTGGCCGGGGCCGATGGTTCTCCCGCAGGATTGGCCATAACCGGAAACCCTTTCTTGGCAGGCAATGACTGCGTAGGTAATCTGGCCGACGACGGGGTGAACTCCGTATAATATTTTAGCTTACCATCTCGCCAATATTCATCTTTCGTTAGCCGTCGTTGCGCATCATAGGTATATACGCTAGCCGAGCCAGACAAATCGTGCTCCATGCGCACAAACAGACCGTTTTGTAGGGTATAGGGCCTTTTCTCAACCCCATCTACTTTCAGCACATAGGCGGTGGCTTTGCCGTCCTTATAAGTCCATGTTGTGCTATAGCCATCGGGGTATAACGTTTGTTTCCGCAACGAATCGGGCAGGTTCAGGTAGGTGGTCACCTCCGTCAGTTGGGTAAGCTGGCCGTTCGCATCATACGTGTATTGACTGGCCACCTTTGTTTGCGCGTTGTTTGGTGCTACGGTGGTGAGCAACGCTTGGGTTAGCCGACCGGCATCGTAACCGTACGTCGTCCGTTCGGTGATAGCCCCGGCATCATACTCCGTTTTCCATTGCGCTTTCGATGAGCGAACAATGGCATACCCGGCAGCGTCATACGTGTAGCTATCGTCGTAGGAATAGGTGTTGACCACCTTGCCCTTTTCCCGCTGTTCGTAGTTCACCAGTGTCTGAGCTAAATCGCCGTTGGGTGTATAGGCATAGGTGGTTTGGCGGGTGTTGGTCTGGAGCGTAGCGGTGCCTTCAGTAATGGTTTCCAGTTCGGCTTCCGTTTTTATCCGGCATGGGCCGTCGGCCTTTTTCTCAACCGCCTGCTGCGTACACTGGCTGCCCAAGCCGAGAAGACAAATCAACAGCACAATCTGCTGCCCCCCAACCACTAATCTATTCTTCTTTGTCATAACGCGGTCCGTTTAATCCGTTTACTATTCAGACGCAATTGCCCATTGAAACGCTGGGTCTGGTGCTTTCTTTTGTCAATCACAGCCACCACTATACACATAGTTGATGGTCATGGCAATGGGGTACGTCAAAGGTTTGGGACTATTGCGGGTAATGGTAATGGCGGCGACCGATTCCCTCACATAACCACTACCCGTTAGGACATACTTCGTCTGCCAATCGGATGTCAGGTTGACTATGCCGTTGCTCGATAGGGTATAGATTCGATACGCCGTAGTGGGCCCCGTTTGGCCGTATGGGTCAGCCACAACCGGAAAACCTTTAAACAGGGGCAGGCTGCTTTCGGGCGTTTTTGCGGGTCCGTACACCAGTTCCGTGTAGCCCGTTCGCGCACCGTTGGTCAGGTAATCCACCCCGACAACGCGGCGCTGACTGTCGTAGGTATACCGGGTCTGGTCGCTATTGCTGGTTAGGGCCGAGGTAATCAATCCATTCTGAAAGGTATAGGGCTTTGTGGTCTGCCCGCCTGCTTGCTGCACACAGTCTGTTGCCTGGCCATTTTTGTAAAACCACGTCTGGGTAAACCCGTCGGGGTATTTTGGCTTGCCTGGCGTAGGAATAACCGGGTAGGTGGTAGCATCGGTCCGTTGACTGAGCATTCCGGCCTCGTCGTGTGTGTACGTCTGTACCAGCTTCGTTTGCCACCCGATGTAGTCCAGCTTGTCGGTAGTAGCCTGCGCCAAACGGCCATTGGCGTAGGTGTAGACCCGGCGAACGGTACTGTTCCGAACAACCCCACTATCAGTATCCTGACTCGTGATGGCTTCGCTGATGAGCAGCCCCGACGCATCGTACATAAGCACACGAGCAGTGGTAGAAACGCTCGAATCAGCTGGGCTATATCGGTAAGCGGTTCGGTCGGTTTGGCCCACCAGTTGCCCGGCGGCATCATAGGTGTAGACCGTTTTTTCGGTGATATCGGAGTCATTAGTACCTGAACCGGTTGTGACCATATGGCACGTCATCTGCTCTAGCCGACAAGGACTATCGACCTGCCTGTCTACGGCCTTCGGTGTGCATTGGCTCAACAGGGCGAGGAGGCAGAGGGAGATAATATAGCGTAAAGCCCCACCCCTACTTTGTATCTTTTTTTCCATAATGTCGCTGGTTTAAATCGTCATAAACCAGGACGCAGTAGCCAACCCAAACGCTGGTAAGGGCTGGTTAACTTTTATATTAAGGCCAGGGAGTGGGTTATAAAAGGAACATTTGTTGCTTTCTCCTTCACCAACTAGCCACACGGGCTATTAAACAAGGTAAATAAACCCTTTTCGTCAATGAAAAACGGCACTGTTCTCTCACTAGCTACCACCGCCTTAGCCCTCGCCATGGGCCTCTCGGCCAACGCCCAGGTAGGCCTGGGTACCAAAGCGCCCAAGGGTGCCAAAGTTTATTTCGATGGTACGCGCCAGAGCATCGACAAAAACTGGATGTACTGGCAGGGACCGGGCTTTGAAGCGGCCATGCCCATTAAATGGCAGATCGTGAAAGACCCTGTTGACGGCGGTACGGCCATGAGCAGCAACGACCCCACCTCGGCAGGTGGTAAATATGGCTCGGCCGATATTGTCACGAAAGATGAGTTTAAAGACGCCCGTATACACGTCGAATTTCTAGTGCCGAAGGCGGGGGGTAACAGCGGCGTATACCTGCAAAACCGCTACGAAATTCAGATTTTCGACGGCGATACTACCCACCACGGCCTCGGCGCAGTGATCAACGAGTCACCCTCGCCCTACTACGCCTATGCTGGTGTAGGCAAGTGGAATGCGTATGACATTGTGTTTCGCGCCGCCCGCTTCGCCGACGGCAAAAAAACCGAACCCGCACAGGTGACGATGTATTTCAACGGTAAAAAGGTACACACCAAACAGAACATCAGCCAGGTATGGGGAGGCCCAAAATCGGGTGTCGACGGGGGTAACGACGGCGGGAAAGGCATCACTGACGCACCCGCAGGCCTGAAACTACAAGCTGAAGGCCACGACGTGATGTACCGCAACATCTGGATTAAACCGCTGGACCTGAAGAAGGACACCGACATCGCGTTTTAATCTAAGAAGATGAAAGGGGACCGCAGATGACGCGGATCAGGCGGGTTTACACAGATTTTCTTTTTTACTCTGGTCCATTCGTACTGTTCAGAGTAAAAGAAAATCTGTGTAAACCCGCCTGATCCGCGTCACCTGCGGTCCCCTTAATCTTTCACCGCAGCAACTCAATCACCGCGTTATGCTGCGGGAACTGCGTCAGCATTACGTCAGCGTCGGCTAGTTCAAAATCGGCGAAGTCAAAGCCGGGGGCCACAGTGCAGCCTACCAGCGAAAAGGGCGGGTCGTTGGGAGCACCAATGGGTTTCGACCCAAACCAGCAGCCTGCCGGTACTACCGCCTGAAATACCTCGCCCGCATCGAGGCGATTACCCAGCCGGATGGTGGTTAGGCCACCCGTCTGAGGATCAATCACATAAATCAGCAACGGTCCACCGGCATAAAAGTGCCAGACCTCGTCGCTCTGAATACGGTGCAGGGCAGACCGATTCTGGTTTTCCAGCAAGAAATAGATTGCCGTGCTAAACGAACGGTCACCTGAAAAGCGGCTTGGCAACGCCTCCTGAGCCACTTTTTCAGCCGCCTCGTATGTCTGCGCGTAGTAGCCCCCTTCTGGGTGCGGTTGCAAGTTCAGCGCGGCGATATAATCAGAGGCGGTCATCAGGCAGCTTTCACTACCGTCAGAAAGTCGCGCGATTTTAGCGACGCGCCGCCGATGAGGCCCCCGTCAACGTCGGGTTGACTGAAGAGTTCGGCAGCGTTCTGGGCGTTGGCGCTGCCGCCGTAGAGGATGCTGGTGTTTTGCGCTACCCCGTCGCCGTACTTACCAGCCAGGTGTTGCCGCAGTTCGTAGTGCATGTCCTGCGCCTGCGCCGACGAAGCCGTCAGGCCCGTGCCAATGGCCCAGATGGGTTCATAGGCAATCACGATGTTGGCCATCTGTTCGGCCGAGAGGTGAAAGAGGCTGTCGGTAAGCTGACCTTTCACAAAGCCCACGTAGTCACCATTTTCGCGCATCTCCTGCGACTCGCCGCAGCAGAAAATAGGGGTCAGGCCGTTTTCCAGGGCTATGTTCACTTTCTCAGCCAGTTGGGCGTTGGTTTCGCCGAAATATTGCCGCCGTTCGCTGTGGCCCAGAATCACATACTCTACCCCTACCGACTTCAGCATCGGGGCCGAAATCTCGCCCGTGTAGGCACCAGCGGCTTTTTCGTGGCAGTTCTGCGCACCCAGGGCCAGCTTGCTGCCAGTCAGGTACGGTTTGATCGTGGTCAGGTAGAGAGCCGGTGGGCAGAGCACTACCGTAACGGGGGCCGTCACTTCTGCATTGACCATATTCACCACCTCCGACACCAAGGCCAAGCCCTCGTCGGCGGTTTTGTTCATCTTCCAGTTACCGGCAACTAGTTTCTTCCGCATTTTGCTAAAAAAGTAAGTAAATCTGTCGTCCCTTCACCTCGAAAACAGGCCTAGAGGGGGCTAAAATACGTGTTTTCGCCCGAACCTTATAAAGCCATCTAAATCAGTAGAATAGGCTGCAACTTTTTGTAGATTAATCTGATTTTTAATAGTAAATTTCTGATACTTACACAAAAGGTCATGAAACGGGTTGGTTTGGCACTACTGCTGATATTGGGTTGGCTCTCAACCGTGGCCGGACTACGCCCACATCCCAGTGCCAAAGATCGTCCCGACCCTGACACTGAGCGATTTGGCTACTACTTGGCCAAGGGGCATTCATCGGTTCGGCTACCGTTTGAACTGCACTCTAACCTGATTATCATGAAGATGCGCGTCAATGATTCAGACACGCTCAACTTCATCCTCGACACAGGGGTAAGCAACACCATCATCACCGACCCGCTGGCCTTGCGTCGGCAGCCGCTGAAACTGGCACGGCAGGTGAAACTTAGCGGCGTAGGCGAAGGTCTTCAGCTAACAGCCTCTGTGTCTATTGATAACAAGCTGAGCATGGGTATCCTGCGGGCTACCCACCAAAACCTGGTTATCCTCAACGACGACGTGCTGCGGCTGTCCGAATACGTAGGTATTCCTATTCACGGCATCTTCGGCTACGAACTCTTCAGCCAGTTTGTGGTCACTATCGACTTCAGAAACCGCGAACTAACGCTGACTGTCCCCCCAAAATATACCTACCGCAAACGCTTCGGAGACCGTTATCCGATACTGATTCAGAACACTAAACCCTACCTCGACGTAACGGCCCAACTGGGCGGCGACCGCACTGTGCCCCTACGCGTAGTGCTCGACACGGGCGCGGGTCACGCCCTAATGCTCGACGGGCAGCAGCGTGAGTGTGCCCTGCCTCGCCCCGAAAAAGTAATTCGGGCGCAGTTGGGTCGGGGGTTAAACGGGGTCATCAACGGCAGCCTGGGTCGGATTGAGGGCATAAAGCTCGGGCGACATCAGTTGCTCGATGTAATCGCGTCGTTTCCCGATAGTGCCTCTTTCGGCATGAAAATCGTGAACACCGCCGACCGGCAGGGCAACATTGGCTGCGAATTGCTGCGGCGGTTTCGGGTCACGTTCAACTATCCCGAACAGTATATTGTGCTGAAGCCAGTGCGGAGCCTGCTGCGCGAACGCTTCGAGCACGACATGAGTGGCCTGGAACTGAAAGCCAAGGGCCTGGACCTACGCACCTACGTTATCGAAAAAATTTCGGCCCGTTCTCCAGCTGACCTTGCCGGTTTGCAGGAAGGTGACGAGCTGTTGTTTGTGAACAGCGACCTGGCTACATCGCTGAGTATCAGCGATATTTACAAAACCCTGCAACGGGGCGAAGGCAAAGAAGTAACGCTGGTCGTACGCCGATCAGGCCGGATTGTAGTGGCTAATTTCGCCCTGAAACGGATTATTTGAGAGGGCTTTTTTATTAGTTTAAGGTCTAAAGTTGGCTGACGCACGCTACTCATGCGTCAGCCAACTTTAGACCTTAAACTAATAAAAAAGCCCCCCTGCTTACTGGCGGGGAGGCTTTATCGGACGTGCACGCAGCGGGTGCTACGGTCGCTTAAAGCGACAACGTGCCTTTTTTGTAGGCAGCTACGAGTGTTGCTTCCAGACCTTTCTTGTTGATAGTCTTGATGGCCGACGTCGCAACTTTCAGCGTGATCCACTCCCCCGTCGATTCAACGAAGAACCGCTTCTTTTGAAGGTTGGGGAAAAATTTACGCCGCGTTCTGTTGTTGGCGTGCGACACGTTGTTTCCAACCTGCGTCCGCTTTCCTGTAATTTGACAAACTCTGGCCATAACTGTACTCGTTTTCCGTATTAGGGTGCAAATTTGCGGAAAAGGCTGTAAATGTGCAAACTATTTTTCCTTTTTGAACCCATACGGGCAGTGCAAACAACCGTTCTTGCAGCAGTAGCCCCGCTTTTGGTGGTAGGCTGCCGTGAAAACAACAAACCCCTGTGGGCTAAAATAGTAGTCGTCATCGGCCAAACCCGGCATCTTTCGCTTTCTCTCCACAGGCTTCATCATCTTGTACGGCTAGGCTTAATTGGGTACATTTAAGCACGCAACGGGCTGTTCATACAAATGGTTTTACCTTATTTTACGGCCCTTTTTCACCCCATTCACTTTATCGCAGTATGACTATCGTTTCTCCCGTGTCGCTTGCCGAGCAGGCCATTCAGCTTGAAGATCAATATGGTGCGCACAACTACCATCCGCTACCGGTGGTGCTCACGCGCGGCGAAGGGGTGTTTGTCTGGGACGTAGACGGGCGGCGGTATTTCGATTTTCTGTCAGCCTATAGTGCCGTGAGTCAGGGCCACTGCCACCCGCGCATTATTGGCGCGTTGGTGCAGCAGGCCCAACGCCTCACCCTCACCTCGCGGGCGTTTCATAACGATCAGTTGGGCAAGTGCGAACAATATCTCTGCACCTACTTCGGCTACGACAAAACGCTGCTGATGAATTCGGGCGTGGAAGCGGGCGAAACCGCCCTGAAACTGACCCGCAAATGGGCCTATAAAGTAAAGGGTATTGCGCAGGATCAGGCGGTTATGGTCTTCGCCGAAGGCAACTTCTGGGGCCGCACCCTCGCCGCCATTTCCTCGTCAACCGACCCCAGCAGTACCAACGACTACGGCCCCTTACTGCCTGGTTATCAGTTGGTTCCTTATAATGACCTCGCCGCGCTAGAAGCTACCTTTCAGGCTAACCCCAATATTGCGGGCTTCATGGTGGAACCCATTCAGGGCGAGGCAGGCGTGCTGGTGCCCGACGAAGGTTACCTGCGCGGGGTACGTGAACTCTGCACCCGCTATAACGTGCTTTTTATTGCCGACGAAGTACAAACCGGCATTGGTCGCACCGGCAAACGCCTGGCCTGTGATCACGAAGACGTAAAGCCCGATATCCTGGTGCTGGGCAAGGCGCTTTCCGGCGGTGTCATGCCCGTGTCGGCGGTGCTGGCCTCCGACGAGATTATGCTCACGATCCGCCCCGGCGAGCACGGTAGCACCTTTGGTGGTAATCCGCTGGGGTGTGCCGTGGCTATGGCGGCGCTAGACGTGATGCAGGATGAGCACCTGGCCGAAAACGCCGAGGCGATGGGGCAGCTATTCCGCCACCGGATGAACGCCCTCCGCGTCCACACCGACCTGATTCAGCTGGTACGCGGCAAGGGTCTGCTCAATGCCATCGTGATTAAGGAACGTCCCGCTTTCGGTGAAGAAACCGCCTGGGAACTGTGTCTGCGGCTCAGCGACAACGGCCTGCTGTGCAAACCCACCCACGGCGACAAGATTCGTTTTGCCCCACCCCTGGTTATCACCGAGGCGCAGATGAACGAAGCCTGCGATATTATTGAGCGAACAGTTAAAGCGTTTTAAGTAGTAGAGAAGCCAATAGACGGAGTGATCAATCGGGGAAAAACGGGGAAATCACGTTTGGTAAATAGGTGAATTACACGGCTGTAGATCAGCCCGATATGACTCATATTTGCCTGACAAACAGCCGTTTACTTGCACCTTTAACTCCCCCTCGTTATGCTACGCGTCATTTTCCTGGCGGCTATCGCCTTCTTTTTGCTCTATCTGTATGCCTACGCCACGTGGTATGCCATACAGGTACTGAAGTGCCTGAATACACCGGGATGTGTGGCCTTCGCATATCCAGCAAAATCGCCCGACACGCCGCTTTCGTTCTTACCCCTGGTGGGGGGACTGGTTTCTGCACTGGTTATCAGCGTATTAGCCATTACACCTCCTAAAGATTCACCCGACACGACGATTGTGAGCAGCGTGCAAAACATGAGCCGCGCCGAGGCCGAAGGCGTAGTAGACTGGGCCAAAGTGGTCACGCAGGTGCTGACCTACGTTTATTTGTTAGGCTGGTTTGTGTGTGGTGTGGCGTCGGTGTATTACGTCTACATGAAAGGCAATACCATACCATTACCCGAATTCACCGCCGCTGCCAAATCATGGATGGGTCTGGCCATTGCATCGGCTTATGCCTTCTTCGGGTTAAGGCCTAGCGCATAAGTCATTGGTCATTTCGCGCGAAAAAACGCGTCGGTTTTGCGGTTGAACTCGTCGGCATGGTCGATAAGCGTGGCGTGGCCGCTGTTGGGTAGTATCCACAGTTGGGCACCGGGAATGTGCTGCTGAATAGCTACTGTATGCTGAGTCACGATCACGTCGCGGTCACCAGCCACAATAAGCGCCGGGCAACGAACGGCCTGCAATGCACTCATTGGAATGTTGGGTTGCAGCATGTCGAGCATAAAAACTTTCCAGTCGTTTTTCTCTTTGGCGGTAGTCCGGGGCTTGTTGTGGTCGGCGGCATAGATTCGCTGCATATCCTTCCACGAAGCCGGTATCAAGGCAGTTGAATCGGGCGTTAGGTTGGCGCCTGTCGAGACGAAGCTGTGGACTTTTTTGGGATGGCGCATGGCTAATAAAATCGCGTTGATGCCGCCGTCGCTCCAGCCAATCACATCGACCGAATCCAGTTTGAGGGTAGTAAGCAGAGCCGCAAAATCGTCGGCCATTTGCTCGAAGCTAAGCGAATCGCCCAGGTCAACCGATTTCCCCTGCGCCCGACTATCTACGGCAATGACGCGGCGGCTTTTGGCGAAATATGGGATGGTTTTGCTGAAGGCTTCTATGCTGCCGCCGTTGCCATGAATCAGCAGCAACGGCTTTCCCCGACCATATTCTTCCACATACAGTTTCACGCCATTAACGGCATAGTATTTTCCCGCAGCGGGGTTACTCCCGTACCGAATCTGGGCTACCGATGGTAAGGTTATCAGCAGCAAAAGAATAGCAATGGCGTGTTTCATTGTACTGATTATCAGTTATTTGTAATGCTTTTAGATCGAAACGGTTTTATCCTAGAAACTTATCCTGCTCATTCGTCTTTCGTGCTGTTTCTACAAACCGCAAAAACACCAATCTATGCTGGCATTGAGGACAAAATTTGTCCAATTCAGGCTGTGGATCTATCAGTTGCCTAATGAAAGCGAACTTCCCTACATGCCATCGCACGTCCTTTTTTAAATCAAAATAGGCAGGTGGATACCTTGCAAATTCAAGATCGCAGATATTACACAGTGTCAATCTGAGACCAGGCATGATCTCATAAATGGTGTATGTATGTTGTCCTTCCGTCAGATGATTTATTTCAGCGGGCACATTCCAGCCACAGTCATGGCATGGCGCACATAACCGTGGCTCAAGAGGGGTAAAACAAAGTGGACACTGCTTCATGGTTCATCTTAGTCAGTCAACCCCAACCGCATGACCTGATCATAGTACCGGTCGATGTGGAATCGGGCGGCGTATACGTCGTGCAGAAGTTGGTTGATGTGGTTCATGGTGGTGAATTTTCTGCCTAATTACCGTTTTTCGCGTTTCATTGCAACGCACTCCTTATAAAGCGTACCTCCATGCCCCTTTCCGTGTATATCGGCGTCGACCTTGGCACCACCAACCTGAAAGCGCTGGCCATTGATGCCCGCAGCAGCGCTATTGTGGCCCATGCTGCCCGACCCGTAGCCACACTGTCGCCGAAACCGGATGTTGCCGAACAAGACGCTGACCAGTTATGGACGCTATTTCTGGACATGATGGCTGAGTTGGCCAGAGAACTACCTGCTGAGGTGGCCATTGGTGGCGTTTCATTTAGTACGGCTATGCACAGCCTATTGGCCGTCGACGAAGCGGGCAAGCCCCTGACCAACGCCCTGATCTGGTCGGACAACCGCGCTGCTACAGATGCTGCTACGATTAAACAAGAGCACCCCGACCTATACCAGATTGTTGGCGTACCCATCCACCCCATGCTGCCCCTATGCAAACTGGCCTGGTTTAAACGCACCAACCCACGTTTGCTGAAACGGGCTAGTCGGTGGGTGTCGGTGAAGGATTATTTCTGGTGGAAACTGACCGGCCGCTACGAAATAGACTATGCGATGGCCGGGGCCACGGGTATGTTCAACAGCACCAAAACGGCCTGGCACCTGCCCGCCCTCGCCCTGGCCGGCATACGCCCCGATCAGTTGTCTACCCCCGTGGACACTACCCAGACGGTGCCGTATGTACCACCCGCAACGGGAGCCGTGCCGGGCCTACGGGCGGGGGTGCCGCTGGTCATTGGGGCGTCGGACGGGTGTTTGGCGAATATTGGCGCGGGGGCCTTGGAGCCGGGCATCACCACCATCACCATTGGCACTAGCGGGGCCGTGCGGCGCACCAGCCCGCGCCCCGTGCGCGATGGTCAGGCGCGGCTGTTCTCGTACATGATGCACCACGGCAACCGACAGCAGCCCACACTCTATGCTGTGGGCGGACCGACCAACAACGGGGCCAATGTACTGCAATGGGTGTCGGAGAAAATCATGCATCTGCCTGTCGATGGGGTACTTAAACAAGCAGCCACCGTACCCGCCGGGGCCGACGGACTGTTGTTCCTGCCCTACCTCCACGGCGAACGGGCACCACTCTGGGATGCGTCGGTAAGGGGGTCATTTCAGGGGCTTGATTACGTCCACACCTCGGCGCATATGGCGCGGGCGGCGCTGGAAGGGGTGCTGTTTAACCTCCGCCGCATTGAACTTCTGCTGGCCCGCCACGCCGGACCCACACATGTGATTCATGCTAACGGTGGCTTTGCGCAATCGCCATTCTGGGTGCAACTCATGGCCGACATTTTCGCCGTGCCCGTGCGGCTCAACGCCAGCAACGAAAGCAGCGGTATTGGTGCGGCTCTGCTGGCCCATTTCGCCCTTGCCAACCCACCCACCTCCCTGGCCGAGTTAGCCCAAACCGTCCAGTTCGGCCAGATGTTTACTCCCAACCCCGACGCCGTCAAAATCTACCGCCAGCATTACAACCAGTTCGCCGCGCTCATTGAAGGAAGTAGCAGTGGGCAGTAGCAGTAGGCAGTACCACTTTCTCCGTATCTTCCCCCGTTGAACCTAACCCCCGTAGCACGCATGGATTTTCTCAATACCCTCTTACTCCTGACCGTCGGTGTGGCGGGGGGCGTTGGCCTTACCACATTCCTGCGCCGTAAAACCCAGGCTCCCGTAACCGACGTGCGCCACGAGTCGACGTTGTTACTGGAACGGATAGAGAAGGTGTTTAAGGTGGTTATGGCCGAGGGGTACTTTTCGGAGATCTACAACTACCAGGACCAGAAGAAAATTCTTTACGTATTCAACGACCCCAAAAAGGCCATGATTATTGCCAAATCGAAGGTGCTGGTGGGGTTCGATTTCCAGAAAGTGCGCTTCCGCCTGCCCGAATCCGGGGACAAAACGCTGGTGGTCGAGGCCTTCCCCGCCCCCGAAATCCTGTCGGTCGATACCGATTATAAGTTTTACGATATCCAGTCGGGCATCCTGAATTATTTCGATAGTGAGACGTACACGGGCATTTTAGAAGATGCCAAACAGGCCATGCAAGCCCGCGCCATGGACAGCGACTTGCCCCGCATTGCCAACAACCAGATTCAGTACATGATGTACCAACTCGCCGGGTCGATGGGCTGGGCACTGCAACTCCCCGAAGGCGACCAAAAAAAGATTGAGGCGCTGGAGGAAGGGAAAGAGAATGTACAATGAACATTGTTCATTGTACATTCCTCATTCTCTTCCTTTCCTGCCAACAACCCGAAACCCGGCACTCGCCCCCGCCTGAGCCTGCGTTTTATCACTGGAAAAGCACCTTTGCCCCTACCCCTGCTGACAGCGCGGTATTGCGCGAAACAGGCGTGCAGACGCTGTATGTGCGGTTTTTCGATGTTGACTGGGATGAGACCACCCGCCAGCCTGTGCCCAAAGCGGCGGTGGTCTTTCGGGAGAAACCGGCTGTGGCTACGGTGGTGCCGGTGGTGTTTATCACGAACCGAACACTGTTGAACCTGTCGCCAGCGGAGGTGCCGAGTCTGGCGCAAAAGCTGGTGCAAAAAGTGGCGCAACTAGCTAAAGACCAGGGCATCCGACACCACGAAATTCAACTCGACTGCGACTGGACACGCAGCACCCGAAGCCGTTATTTCGCCCTGTTGCGGGCCATTCAGCAGGAGGCAAAAATGCCCCTTTCGGCCACGATTCGGCTGCATCAGGTGAAGTTTGTGGCGCAGACGGGGGTGCCGCCCGTGGCGCGGGGGCTGCTCATGACCTACAACCTCACCGACTGGAAACGCCCTGAAACCCGCAACTCTATCCTCGACCTGACCGAACTACGCCGCTACACGCCCTACCTGCCCGGCTATCCCCTGCCGCTCGATCTGGCCCTGCCCCTGTTTCGGTGGACGGTGGTGTTCCGCAACAACCGGGTGATGACCCTGCTCAACAACGTAGACCGGCAAACGCTGCTGACCCTGCCCGCGCTCACGCCCCAGCCCGACTCTATGCGCTTTGTGGTGGCCCGCGATACCATGGCTTTGGGGCTGTCGTTGCGGCGCGGTGATCTGCTGCGGGCCGAAGCCTGTTCGATGATTGATTTACAGAGGGCCAAAGAAGAAATTTTGGCGCAGCTGGCCACCCAACCGCGTACATTTATCCTCTATCATCTTGACGCCCCTGTTCTTCATGCATACCCCTCTGCTGCCCTTAAAGCCCTCCTTTCGTCAACGCCTCACCAAACTCCGTAGACCCCTGTTGCTGGGCGCCATTCTCATCGGTTTCGCCTGTGCGGGTGGTGATGAGTCGTACTTCAAAAGCTTCTTCCAGCCCGAAGCCGCCACCACCAAACCCGACGACCGGGGTTATTTTTTCACCCCCCTGCTCTACAATTCAGACTACGCTGGCTATGACGATGGGCAAATGGACGACTCACTATCGAACGAAGCAAATGCAGCAGCATGGGCGGCGTATCTGGGTAGCGGTTACACGAACAGCCAGATAAACAAGGCATTAACTGATTCAGTAGCAGGCGAACAACTGCATAGCAAGCTGGCAAACAGCAAGCCAGCGGCAGCCGATTACCTGCGGTTTACCCTCGATGCGCAGCATTCTGAACCAACGGGCGATGCCTGGAATCGCACACCGGGCGATACGGTTCAACTGGCTCAACTGGCCAAACAGGCCCGCGACCTGGCGGCATCCACCACCGATGCCTTTTTGAAAGAACGGTATGCATTCCAGGCAGTAAAACTCGCCGACGAGGCCCATGATTTTGCCCAAAGCCGCGACTACTACGCGCAGTTGATTGCCCCTCTGAAAACCAGAACGTTCATCAGCGAATGGGCACGGTGTCGGCAGGCGGGGGCGCTGCTGTCGCTGGGCGAAAAAGACCAGGCCGTGTTTGAGTTTGCGCAGGTGTTCGCCAACTGCCCCAGTCGTCGCCACGCCGCCGAACGAAGTCTCCGCATCTATGGCCTGCGCTTCACGGAGCAGGCACTGGCCCTGGCCAAAACCGATGCCGAACGGGTAGCAGTCTACGCCATCTGTGCCATTCAGCCCAAACAGGACGCCCTGCCCTTACTGGAAAAAATGGTCGCCCTCGACCCTAAAAACTCCCTCAACGAGCTGGTTTTTGCCCGCGAGATCAATCGAAACGAATATTATTTCGATCAGAAAACGTACCCCGGCTACGTAGATACCGACCAAAACCGGGCCGATTCAGTGGCCTTCGTTAATCGTCGCCAGTCTCTGCCCGACTATTCGCAGAAGCTGCTGGCGTTTGCGCAGGAGGCGGCCAAAAACGCGGCCCTGGGCAACCCGGCGTTTTACCTCACCGCCACCGCTTACCTCCAATACCTTGCTGGTGACTACACCAATGCCAAAACCACCCTCGACGAAGCTGCCAAACAGCCTAACACGAACAGGGCGCTGTCGCAGCAAATGGCCCTGCAAAACATGCTGCTGCTGTCGGCGCAACCGGGCGTACCCGATGCCACCACCGAGACCCAGTTTGTGAGTTACCTAACGCAATTCAAGCAGGCCGTTGCCCCCAAAAACAAGGAGGAATACAACCCTTTCGAGGCCAATTTTCGGTTCACCAACGCCCTCACAGCGGCTAGTCAGCAGATGGCCAACCGGTATTTGAGTCATGGCGAAACGGGCAAATCGTCGGGCGGGTGGCTGTCGGGGTGTAGCTCGAAAAAGGCCGAAACGGTGATCTCCGGGCCGAATCTGGCCAAGGCATACGTGCTGCGGGTGATCTCGGCGGGGGGCAACGACAACTTTTTTTACAGCTACGGCGGGGAAGTGCCCATCCTGGAAGATACCACCAGCGCCCAAACCGCCCAGGCCGTGGCCGAGTACGTGACAAGTCCCACCGGCGAGTATGACGAGCGCCTAACAAAACTGGCCGGCATCGACGCCGACTATGCCAATCAGTTGTTGGGACGGCGGCATATGGCCGAGGGTAATTACGAGGCAGCTGTGACGGCGTTCAACAAGGTGAAGCCCGCCGTTTGGCAGGGCGAAGCGTTTACGCAGTTCATGACCGTAAACCCTTTTACGGTGAATATGCCCGGCGAAGGCAAGCCCCAAACGCCCTATGCGCCGCTTCAGTTTGCGCAGCGCATGGCCGACCTGCAAGCTAAAGCCAAACAGGCCGAAGCCGCTAACAAAACCGGCGATGACATAGCGAAACTGCACTACGAACTGGGTTGCGGGGCCTACAATCTCAGCTACTGGGGTAATGCCTGGCTCATGAACCACCGCCGCTGGAGCGGCGGCGAAGCCCATTTCTACAGCGCCTCCCCCGCCGACATAGCCCGCACGCTGGCCGACCCATACTATACCAATAGCCTGGCCCAGAGCCACTTTGAGCAAGCCGCCAAACTGGCCAAAACCGACGAGCTGGCCGCCAAAGCCACCTACATGGCCGCCCGCTGCCAGGACGATGCCCTGCGCGTTCGCCGCGAAGCCGAGCGTGAAAAAACCGGCACTTACATAGCCGATGATGACCCGGCGTTTATGGAAAAAATGGCCAATATAGCTCAGACGGAGTACGGCATGCAGAAAGCCGCCTATCGCCAGCGCTACCTCAACACCCGCTTCGCCAACGACATGCAAACCCACTGCGCCCTGTATCGGGATATTGTGAAAGAGTGAATGGTGAAAGAGTGTGGTCCGGCACTCTTTCACCATTCACTCTTTCACAATAGTCTGAAACTCAGCCGGTGGTGTTCGGTGATGCCGTGTTCGCGGAGGGCGGCGCGGTGGTGGGCGGTGGGGTAGCCTGCGTTTTTCGCCCAGTTGTAGGCGGGAAATTGCAGTCCTAGTTGCTCCATCAGCTCGTCGCGGTAAGTTTTGGCCAGGACCGATGCGGCGGCGATGCTCAGGTAAAGGGAATCGCCTTTGATGACACAGGTGTGCGGCACCATGGGGTAGGGCACAAACCGGTTACCGTCGACCAGCAGGTGTTCGGGCCGGAGGGTCAGCGCGTCGGTGGCGCGGTGCATGGCGAGGTAGCTGGCCTGGGCAATGTTGATCCGGTCAATGTCGGCGGGCGACACTTCGGCAATAGCCCATGCCAGCGCATCACGGCGAATGTCGGCCTGGATACGGTCGCGTTGGTTGCGGGTAAGTTGCTTGGAGTCGGTGAGGGTTGGGTGGGTATAGTTGGGCGGCAGGATCACTGCCGCCGCTACCACCGGCCCTGCTAAACACCCCCGCCCCACCTCGTCGAGGCCCGCTTCTATCAAACCAGGCGTATAATGTGATTTTAGCATCCTTCAGTCTTCCAAGCTATTACCCAACACCGTATTCTTCAATAGCAGCGAGACGAGTAAAAACACCACGCCCCAATATAGATACGGGCGGTATTGGTCCTGAATGTCCTCGTAGGTACGCACCTGTACAGGCACGCGTTCGAGGCGGTCTATCTGGGCGAACACCTGCCGGAGTTGGTCGGCGTCGGTGGCGCGGAAGAAGGAACCCCGGCCCACTTTGGCAATAGACTGTAAAATCCCTTCGTCGAATTGCCCTGCCGTGCTCAGCGTATCGCGCGTTCGGGCGGGGCGCTTACCCACGGCAATGGTGTAGAGCCTCACGTTGAAACCCGTGGCCAGCCGCGCCACGGTGATCGGGTCGAGGTTACCGGCCGTGTTGTCGCCGTCGCTGAGCAGCACCAGCACCCGGCTCTTGGCGGGCGAATCACGCAGGCGGTTGATACCCCGCGCCAGCGCGTCGCCGATGGCCGTGCCGGTGGTGCGTATCAGCGCCGGGCTAAGGTCGCGGAGGTACTGGCGGAGCAGGGCATAGTCGGTGGTGAGGGGGCAGAGCGAGTAGGCTTCTCCGGCAAAGACCACCAGCCCAATTCGGTCGTTGCGGCGTCGGGCCAGAAACCCCTGCGCCACCTGCCGCGCCGCCGCCAGCCGGTTGGGCTTCAGATCGGTCTCGGTCATAGACGACGACACGTCGATGGCCAGCATAATGTCGATACCCGCCGACTCTTCCTGCCGAAGTTGCCGCACCAGTTGGGGACGGGCCAGCGCCACAAGCAACAACCCAATAGACACCCACAGGCTCAGCGGCATGGCAAACCGCAGGTAACTCAGCAGCTTACCCCATCGGCTGGGCGTGCCCACAGCCCCCGTCAGTGACATCCGTAGCCGCTGCTGCCCGCGCCTGCCCAGCACCTGACGTAGCACAAACAGCCCCGCTACCGCCGGAATCAGCCACAAGGCCCACCGGTGCTCAAACTGAAACGTCCGCCACGTCGACGGCAAAAACCAATACAGTGCGTACCAGGGCATAGGCGAATGATATTCTAGTGATGAGTGAATTTCTAGTGGTGAGTGGTGAACGGTGATTGATGAGTTTGCTTCCGCCAGAGCAGTTACGCTGGCGGAAGCAAACTCATCAATCATCGTTTACCACTCATCTCTAAACCTTCACTCAATTGTTAATTTTCGTTCATAAGCGCTCACGGCCACGTCGCGCAGGGTGCGCAGGGCCAGGGGCGATTGGTCGGTGAAGGAGCCGCCGTAAACAATGCGGTCGGTTTCGCGGAGGGCATCGGCTAGGCGGTCGTCCTGAATACGATCGGCTATTTCGCGGCTTGTCAATGACGTGTAAGGCTGACTTTCAACGTTTTCCAAATATTGTTTCCAAATCACAATCGCTTCATTTGATGTTTCCTGGGCCGATTCTGGCCCAAGGTTGCGGGTCAGGCGATTATAGGTAGCTAGAAACTGAGCATGTCGCCGGGCCAGTTGAAATCGTCGCCAGCGGCGTTGCAGCACTTTCCCAAACAAGATATAAATAGCCCCTAGCAGCACCCCGATACCCGTGCTTACCAGCGCCAGATACGAGTAGTTGAACTGCTGCGGCAACGGAACGGGTTCGGTTCGGGTAGCCAGCTGAAGCGTATCGGGCCGGTTGGTAATGGGTAAACTCGACCGCAAAAATACAGTATCGGCCAGCGAGAGTACGGCGGTGCAGTCCTGCTTGTTGGCCAGATACACCGGCACTTGCAACACCCGCGCCCGGCTTACTTCAAATGACACCAGCGTATACACGGCACTGTCGGTGCTGATGTCGGCCTGGGTGCGGGTGGGGAAAACGGCCACTTTCTGCACCAGAAATGGCGCAAACTGCCGAGCCGTATCGGGAAAAAACACGTCCTGCGTAACCGGGTGTCGCACCGTCAGCGCATACTGAAACGGCCTGCCTAGTTCAATAGTGTCAGTTAGGAAACGACCAACGGGCTGGGCCTGAGAGGAAGAATGTACAATGATGTATAATGTACAATGTACAATGATCCAAAGAAAGCGTAATCCCACCCAACGGCGAACCACAACTACTCGATTAATAGCAGTACAAAACAGACTCTGTTCACTACTCATCAGCCATTCAACCGCGACATTCATTGTACATTGTACATTATTCATTGTACATTCCCTACTTTCTCCCCCTATGCTTCCTGGCTCTGAACAGTTCGGCGAGGGTGGGGACAAAGTCGGCCTGGGCGTTGAGAGGTACGTAGTCGGCGTCGTATTGGCGGCAGAGGCGTTCGAGGCGGGTGCGGCTTTGGGCAAACTGCTCGTGCAAGGCCTTCCGAAACTGCGCCGACGAGGTGTTGAGCCAGACCGTGCGGCGCGTTTCGTTGTCATACACCGGAATGATGCCCAGCCTCGGCAGGTTTACCTCGCGGGGTTCGTAGAAATGGATCACCACCAGGTCGTGCTTGCGAGCCAGGGCTTTCAGGTTATGCTCATAGCCCTCGTCAATAAAATCAGACAATACAAATACTAAGCTTCTGCGTTTCAGCACGTTAAGTGTGAACAGCAACGCCTCGGCCACGTTAGTGCGTAGCGATTCGGGTTGCAGTTTGCCCAGCGCTGTCACGAGCTGATACCCTTGCTTCAGGGTGTTGGCGGGCTTGAGGTACTGCTCTTTCTGGTCCGAAAAGCAGTAGAGTCCCACGTGGCTGGCCTCGTGCAAGGCCGACAAGGCCAACGCCCCGCAGACCTCCTTAGTAGTGTCGAGTTTTGACCGTTGGTAGGTGCCTACCTGTTGCGACGCGCTCACGTCGACCACGAAGAAAACGGTCTGGTCTTTTTCCTCCCGAAACACCTTTACAAATGCCCCATGACCTTTCGACGACACGTTCCAGTCGATAGCCCGCACGTCGTCCCCGTACTGGTAGGGCCGCAGGTCAGCAAATTCGAGGCCGGAGCCTTTGAACACCGACCGGAAATTGCCCTTCAGCTGCGAGTTGACGGCTTTACGAATGCGAATCTCGAACTCGCGGACCTTAGCCAGAAAATCATCCATAGTCGGGCAACGTTAACGATTTTTACGTCCCCGCCGCAAACGTTTTGCCCGGCAGCAGGGGTTATTGAGTAAAAGTAAATCATGATCCGTCAACTTGCCCTTTTTCTGTGCGTGGGCCTGCTGTTTGCGCAGTGTGGTTCGGGTAAAAACGAGCTGGGTGATGCCCCCGCCAACCTGATTCCGCCTAACAAGATGGCCGACCTGCTGACCGACATACACCTGGCCGAAGCCCGCGTGGCCAAGCTAAATATTGGCAACAGCGATTCAGCATCTATTGTCTTTAAACGCCTGCAAGGCAAGATCTTCGCCAAAGCCCAGGTTGACACGTCGGCCTATGCCAAGAGCTACGTCTACTACTCATCGCACCCCTCCGAACTGGCCGGTATCTACGAACAGGTGATTGAGAAACTGAAAACCGGACAGCAGAAGAAAGAGGAAGAGTTGCGGAAAAATCCGCCTAAACGCCCCATGATCTGATGACGACCGGCATCATCGGCGCGGGTATTTCGGGTCTCACGCTGGCCTATGAACTGCAACAAGCCGGGCAGGACTACCACCTCTGGGAAGCCACCGGTCAGCCAGGCGGTTACATAAAATCGGTGCGCGACGGTGTTGCTGACACCCACCCCGGCTACCTCCGCGAACTAGGTCCCAACTCGCTCCTGGGCGATCAGGCACTGCTGGACTGGCTCGACGGCCTGGGCCTCACGCCCGACCTGGTGTTTGCCAACGACGTGAGCAAATCGCGCTTTATTTTCCGCAACGGTGCCTACCAAGAACTACCCGGAACGCCCCCTGCGCTACTCCTGGGGTCTTTTTTTTCTTGGAAAACCAAATGGAAAGTCTTCCGTGAGCTAAGCAACAAGACCACCTCACCGCCGGGCGAGACGCTCGGCCAGTTTTTTCGGCGGCGTTTTTCCGACGAAATCGTAGACTATGCCCTGGGGCCTTTTGTGGCGGGTATCTACGCCGGTGACCCCGAACGGCTATTGGTTTCGGAGACGTTTCCGGTGCTGTTACAGTATGAACGCGAGTACGGCTCGGTGCTGCGTGGGTTAATCAAAAACCAAAGCAAAACGGGTCGGCGGCAGTCGTTCAGTTTCCGCGAAGGCATGCAGATGCTGCCCAACGCGCTGGCTGCCCGGCTGGAGCATCTTCAGTTCAACAGCCCCGTTGTTTCGCTAGAGCGCACGGACCGAAGCTGGACGGTGCATACCGCCACGGGCAGCGAGGCAGTGGACCGGCTGGTGCTGGCCGTAGGCACCGATGCTGCCGCCCGCTTGCTCGAAGGCCATTTTCCAGCATTCGCTGCTGCGCTTGAACAAATTGAGTACCCGCCCATGGTAGCGGTGCATTCGGCCTACAAACGTGCCGACGTGGCGCACCCGCTCAACGGTTTCGGTGGCCTGAACCCCGCCGTGGAGGGTCGGTTTTCGGCGGGGCATATCTGGAGCAGTTCCAGCTTCGCAGGCCGCTGCCCCACCGACGAAGTCCTGATTACGACCTTCGTGGGTGGCCAACAACGCGCCGACAACGCCCGCCTGCCCGAAGCCGACATCCGCGCCCAAGTACACAAGGAATTAGTAGAATCGTTTGGCATCAGTGCCACCAAACCCATTTTTCAGCAGTCGTTTTCATGGCCCCGCGCCATTCCTCAATACGATGCTAAGCTACTGACTGTGAAGCAACTAGTTGTTAACCTGGAAGCACAAAACCTCTTCATCTGCGCCAACTGGTACGGCGGCGTTTCGCTCTCAGACTGCATCGGCAAAGCGAGGAAAATGGGGGAAAGTTAGTTGGTGGTTGGCTTCGCGCTGTGAGTTGCTGTCGCGCGGCCGGAACGCCGGACCGCCCTCAACTGCGCTCGGGGTGACAGGCCACTAGAGTAAGTATCCTAGCTTGAGTCAAGGTCGTTGTCACCCCGAGCGCAGTTGAGGGCGGTCCGGCGTTCCGGCCGCGCGACAGCAACTCACAGCGCGAAGCCAACCACCAACTAACTCTTTCCCCTTACCGACTCAAAATCAGACTTGATACGGCCTACGGTCTGAGCTAAGAACGTCTGTAGCTGCTGGTTGAAACTGGCTTGTTCGTCGGGGGGCAGGGCGGCGTAGAGGTCTTTTAGCTCCTGATTGATGGCGGCCCGTTCGGCGGGGGTGGCGGCGTTGATAGACCGGGTATGGTAGGTCTTGAAATCGTAGGTAATCATGCCGGGAAAACGGGTAGGCAATGTCCTGAGTTCAGCGAATCAGATTTTGGGGTTTCACTAAACCTTTTGGGTAAAAAAAAGTCATATTAACGTTTAAGGAAGGACAGGTTTGGCCTATTATTGGGGTTTGGACCGTCTGCCATACCTTTACAGTTCAGTGTTTTACTACAACCAATTGCTTGTTTAACCCATTTGCCAATCAATCATTTCTGATGAAAAAAACGTTAGGCTTCCTTCTCGCCACTGCCAGTTTGGCCACGGCATCGTTTACGGCACAGGCGCAGGACAATATTCCTGACGACATGAAAGCCCTGATGTCTAAATATACCTGTATTGCCTGTCACCGGGTAGACGTCAAACTAGTTGGTCCGGCTTACAAAGACGTGGCCAAGCGTAATTATACAAACGACCAAATCGTTGAGCTGATTTATAATCCCAAGCCTAGCAACTGGCCGGGCTACATTGCGATGGCTCCCATGAAACAAGTACCCAAAGAAGATGCCCTGAAACTGGCCGGCTGGATCAACACCCTCGACGGTACCCCTGGCTTAGGCCCCGCCAAAGGCGCTAAAAAAGGCGCCTCCAAGAAGGGGAAGAAAGCATAAGGATAATTAAGAATTAAGAATTGTAAATTAAGAATGGCGGTTCCGGTTCGGGCTGACACAAGAGCGAGTTCTCCTGCGTCAGCCCGAACCGGAACCGCCATTCTTAATTTACAATTCTTAATTCTTAATTACATTCCCTGATCGCTGCCGCACCACTTCATAGAGCATCACGCCGGTGGCGACGGAGACGTTGAGGGAGCCGACGGTGCCGAGGAGGGGGATTTTGATGTGGCCGTCTACGGCGCGGAGAATTTCGGGCGAGATGCCGTCTTCTTCCGACCCCATCACAATGGCCAACGGACCCGTGAGGTCGTTGTTGAGCGTATACAGATCACGGTGCGATTTTTCGGTACAGGCCACCACCTGCACGCCCGACTTTTGCAGGAACCCAATCGTATCGACCAGGTCAAATTCGCGGCAGACCGAGATGTGGTTCAGG
This sequence comes from Fibrella aquatilis, assembly GCF_017353255.1. Taxonomy (GTDB): domain Bacteria; phylum Bacteroidota; class Bacteroidia; order Cytophagales; family Spirosomataceae; genus Fibrella; species Fibrella aquatilis. The sequence goes on from NZ_JAFMYU010000004.1 coordinate 168,251, forward strand.
GCACCCGACGAGGTCTTCATGGCGTCGGAGTTGATGGCCGCTGAGCCTTTGCCGGGTATCACAATACACTGAACACCAGCGCATTCGGCCGTGCGGGCAATGGCGCCGAAGTTGCGCACGTCGGTGATGCGGTCGAGCAGGAGCAGGAACGGGGTTTCGCCGCGCTCGTGTACGTCGGCCATCACGTTCGAGAGTTTCACGTAGGTGACGGCCGCCACCAGACACACCACACCCTGATGATTCTTGCGCGTGAGGCGGTTTAGTTTATCTACCGGCACCCGCTGAATGGTGACGCGGTTCTGAAACGCCAGGTTCTGAATGTCGGGGTTGCTCATCCCGATCTCCATATACAGCTTGTCAATCTGCTGATCAGACTTCAATGTCTCGATCACCGACTGTATCCCGTAGACCATCTCTTCCGGCGACGGCCCAGTGCTGTTTTCCTCAAAACGTGGCCCCTGCTGTTCACGGCGGGGTTTATCGTGCCCCTGCCGATCCTGGCTGGGGCGGCTGTTGTACGGTTTTTTTGGCCCGGAACGATCTGACTGATATCCACCCGACCGCGGTTGTTCGCGCCGATCACCTCCCGACTGCGGGCGTTTGGGCCGGTCATTGTTGCGGTCATTGCTGTACGGGCGACGTTCGGGGCGGGCCTCATCACCATCCGTTGCGGGGCGACCACGGAACTCATCACCGGGACCTTCTGCTGGGGCGGGGCGCGACCGGCCCACTGCCGAACGGCTTCGGTCAATATCGGGCTGGTCGGTAGCGGACCGGGTAAAATCGCGGGGACGGCGGGCGTCGGCGGACTCGTCGGGCGACGAATCGTCGGGACGGGTGGTGGGTTTGTTTAGTCGCGTATTGCGCCGGTTCTCCATGCTTCGACAATCGGGAACCAAACGGGGCGGTACTCTTCATAGCGTACCAGCTCGTAATGGTCATCGACAAATTGATTTTGCTTTCTATTAAAGGTAAAATTCACTTCCGACTGGTTGTTGCGGCGGTTGTAGACCCACACTTCGCGGTCTCGGCTACGCTGCACCCGGTCGGGGGCACCCAGAATGATGTAGATCATCCCCTTGTCGGTTTTCCAGCCTTCTTTGTAGGTGGTAAACAACTGGTTGGCTTCTTCCACCCGGCCATAATAGGCCCTGATGGCCCTTTTCGCCACCTCTTCACTACCCGACATCAGCGACAGCCAATACCGGTCCAGGGCCTTTTTCACTTCTTTTGAACTGTTCAGTTCGGCCATTTCGGTACCGGTACTCATGTACAAAAGGGGCCGAATAAGGCGTTCGGGACGGGTCAGGCGGGGGAAACGCGTGTCGGTCACCACCAGCCCCAACCCGGCCACGTCGTTGGTGTCGGCCACGAAATAATACAGGCCTTCGCCGGGTAGGCGAATAGGTTCGTTGGTACGCACGGTCATGGTGGTGTCTACATTCAGCGTACGTGGGGCGGGCCGCTGCGACGAACTCATGGGCGGCAGGGCCGGGTCGAACTCGTGTTTGTAGCGGAAAACGGTCAGCGTCTGCGGCGTACGGTTCACGTCGCGGATCACCACCGTGTCCTGCACCTGCACAAAGTTGCGCAGCAGGGGTTGCCCACCGGCCGCGTCATATATGGCGAATTGGTCCGACAATTTAGTGGGCTTAAATCGCAAAGGCAGGTCGTTGAGGGCCTTTTTACCCGTTGCCGACTCTGAAATTTCGGTCAGCAGCACGGCGTTGGTAGCACCTTTGGGCCGGTTGATCTGGAACGTCATCCGCAAATGATCGCCCTCGCGCACTACTGATTCGGGCGTGACAGGGATGTTGCCATAGCCCAGCCGTTCACGGTTGTTATAGTCGGGGTACATGACGTAGTTGACAATAAACCGCTCCTGAAAGGTGGCTACCGACATGGGCTGATTGTTGGGCTGGCTGGTGGTGATGTTCAGAAACACCCGAACGCCCGTGGTATCGATGGCCAGGAATTTCCCCTTGATCGCCGTGACTACCCACTCGCTGGTCACTGGTTCAGCAGCCATAGGCGCACTGCCCATGGGCGTAGATGGCACTGAGGCTGAACGCGTTGCTGGCCGCGACGATGGGCGGGAGTCAGCTTGCCGCACATCACCTTGCCGCGCCGTGCTGGGCGTTTCTACCCGGTCGCGGGCCGTGGGCATCGGAAACTGCGGCTTCGACGGCGCGCAGGCAGCCAGTAAAGCCACTATAGGAAGGAAACGTAGACTACGCATGAATGTGTCAGTTGGTCAATAGCACAGCACAGTATAAACGAACAACCATACCTGTTTCGTTTGGTTCGGCGGGCAATGCAGTGCCCTCTATAAATGAACCATCAATGGCAAACGCGAAGAGATACCCGGCCAGTTGTCCACAGGCGCTACCGGGGTTGGGCGCCATTCAGTATAAAGTGGTAAGTTGTGCTTCGGTTAAGTCAAATATACAACATGCGCCTTCTTATTCTGCTGGCTACGTTTTCCGTTAGCCTTGTTGCTAAGCCACCTGGCGGGCGGTTTTTTTATGTGGCTAACAGTGGCAGCGATGCCAACGACGGACGAACTGCCCAAACCCCCTTCCGGAGCATTGGCAAACTCAACGAGATCGACTTTGAGCCTGGCGACCATATTGCCTTCAGGGGCGGCGACACCTTTGTGGGTCACCTCCAGCTAAGCCACGAAGACGAGGGCACGCCAGCTAACCCGGTGCAGATAGAAAGCTACGGCGCGGATAGAGCTGTGCTCCAAAATGCCGACACGTCGACCATCAGTATTCAAGATGCAGGCGGGATCGTTGTGCAGCAGTTGACGTTGACCGGCGTAAACCGAACCACTAACCGAGGGCGCGGTTTGCACCTGCTCAACACCCGCCCCAAGGCCGATAAGCGGCCATTTATTCAGCTGAAAAATATCAGCGCTTCGTCGTTTGGGCTAGACGGTATCTGCCTGGCCGGGCAACCAACCGATAGCAGTCAGAGTGGTTTTGAAAACGTACTGATTACCCAGTGCGACCTGTTCGACAACCAGTATCACGGCTTGTTTGTAACCGGCTTTTGGGATACTAACGCGGCAGGTTATGCCAACAAACACATCAAAATTGACCACTGCGTTGCCTACGAGAACACTGGCAACCCGCTGTTTATGACCAACCACAGTGGCAGCGGCATGGAAATAGACGACGTTGAAGATGCCGTTATTGAGTATTGCGAAGCCTACAACAACGGCTATTTGTGCAACTCACGCGTTGGTGGCCCCTGCGGCATTTGGCTTCATGCCGCCAACCGATCTGTTATTCAGTATTGTGTGGCTATCAATAACCGAACGGGCAGGGGCTTAGACGGGGCTGGTTTTGATCTTGACGGCGGCACTACCAACTGCATTATTCAATACTGCTACGCCCGCGACAACGACGGAGCCGGTATTCTGCTATGGAATTATGAGCAGGCACCCCACACCCTGGAAAACAACGTCCTGCGATTCAACATTCTGGAAAACAACGGGCGGCGCAATGATTACGCCGATATCTACATTGGCTCAAGCGGTACGCCCATTCGAGGTATTCAGGTCTACAACAACACTATTGCTACCAGTCAGCAACCGCGCACAAAAGCCGCCGCAATCCGAGTGACAAGTGGGGTAAACGTTGGGTTTACATTTGCCAACAACCTGATTATCACCAACAACTGCCTTGACAAAGATGTACAGCCCCAAAACAAAGACATTGTTTTCGAGGGGAACAAGTGGTATCACTACCCAACTCAACGGCCACCGATATCGGGCGTTTTTACGTCTGAATCGCCTCAGCCAACAGCCTTTGCGCAGCTAAAAGGCTATCGGCCCATTCAGCAAGCAGCTTCTGTGTTGATGGGCAAAACAAAAGCACCCAACGCAGCCAAAGGACTACGCGATTTTGCCGGTCAGCCGGTGCCGGTTGGGTTAGTAGGTGCATTGGCCAGGTAGGTAAGGCCTGTCGGAGTATAGCCACCTGCATGGCTCGAATAAACTCACCTATTTCCGATACTTACCCCCACTTTTTCTGACTTTCGCCGCCAAATTTTCCTGTGCGTAATTCGGCTGGTAATCACCCACCAGGCGTTTGGCTAAGTCGTTGCGGTTGAGACGGGTAAGGCGGTTTTTTATCCAGCGTTTGAACTCCGGTTTGTACCAGAAAAAGTAATTGTTCTGGTTCTGTTTTTCCTCTTTCGTCTTGGCCGTGTATACCGGTTGCAGCGTGTAGGGATGCACACCCGTATAGTAGATCACCTCGGCCACGGTCATGGGCGTGGGCGTGAAATCCTGCACCTGCTCCAGCCGGAAACCCAGGTCTTTAGTCTCGGCGGCGAGGTTGGCCATGTCCTGCTCTTCGCAGCCGGGGTGTGAACTGATGAAGTACGGAATCAGGGGCTGATTGAGGTTGTGCTTGTCCTGAATCTGATCGTATTTCTCTTTGAACTTCTTGAAATACTTGAACGACGGCTTCCGCATCACCTTCAGCGTGGCATCTGACGTGTGTTCGGGGGCCACTTTCAACCGGCCCGACACGTGGCGCGTCACCAGTTGCTCCATGTACTCGTCGTGGTTGCCGTCGGCGTTGTTTTTGTTGAAATCATCGACCAGCAAATCGTAGCGAACGCCGGAGCCGACGAAGGCTTTTTTGATGTCGGGGTGGGCGTCTACTTTCTGGTAAATGCTCGTCAGCGGCTTGTGCGACGTATCCAGGTTTGAGCAGATGACGGGGTTGATGCAGCTGGGAGCCTGGCAACGGGCGCAGATGGACTCGTCCTTACCCTTCATCCGGTACATATTCGCCGAGGGGCCGCCGAGGTCAGAAATGTAGCCCTTGAATTCGGGGTGTTTCGCAATCTCGTCGACCTCCTTCATGATCGACTCTTCCGACCGCGACGCTACGAACTTGCCCTGGTGCGCCGAGATGGTGCAGAAGCTACAGCCGCCGAAACAGCCCCGGTGCATATTGACCGAAAACTTGATCATGTCGTAGGCTGGAATAGGTCCGCGATTTTTGTATTTGGGGTGCGGCAACCGCGTGTAGGGCAGATCGAACGAGCGGTCCATTTCAGCTTCGTCCATGGTCTTGAACGGCGGGTTGATCACCAGCGTCCGCTTGCCCACTTGCTGCACAATCCGGTTCGCCTGCCACTTATTCGACTCTACTTCAACGATTTTGAAGTTCGACGCATACTTGATTTTGTCCCCTAAACACACTTCATGACTCGCCAGGGCCACCGTGCTCCAGGTTTCATGCTCCGGCACCAATGGCGTATTGTCCATGTACGCGATCTGATTCACGTCGCGGATTTCGTTGAGGGGTACGCCACTTTTCACCAGCCGCAGAATTTCGCGCAGGGGTTGTTCGCCCATGCCATACACGAGCAAATCGGCCCCGGAATCTTCCAGAATGGTGGGCATGAGCCGGTCGGCCCAGTAGTCATAATGCGTGACGCGCCGGAGCGACGCCTCGATACCGCCAATGAGCACGGGCACGTCGGGGTAGATGGCTTTGAGGATTTTGGTATAGACCGTGGTGGCGTAGTCGGGCCGGAAACCCGCCTCCCCACCGGGCGTGTAGGAGTCGTTCGACCGCAGGCGTTTGTTGGCCGTGTAGTGGTTCACCATCGAGTCCATGCAGCCAGCGGTGACCCCAAAGAAATACTTCGGTTTGCCGAGCTTTTTGAAATCGCGGAGGTCATCGCGCCAGTTGGGCTGGGGGATGATGGCCACTCGAAAGCCCTCACTCTCAATGATGCGCCCAATGACGGCGGTACCAAACGAGGGGTGGTCTACGTAGGCATCTCCCGAGATCAGGATCACGTCTACATCGTCCCAGCCCCGCTGTTCGACCTCTTTCTTCGTAATGGGCAACCAATGAGTAATGGGCCGTTCGCGGATGGTTATCATAGTACAAAAATACGTCTGCTGATGCTATATTGGTTCCGGTCTAGTACATTGCCACTCAGGCACATCGTCACTGTTTCAGCCCTCCCGTAAGTAGTCAACAAAGCCTAACCCGCAGATGTGCCACTAGCTATGAATATTTATCCACTGCAATCCGTGCTCCTAAGAAGCCCCATTGCATGAAACCATTGCTCTTCATCGTCTTCTTTCTACTTAGCTTCATGGAGCAGAGAACGGATGCATTGTGGTATATAAAAGTATTTAAGGCAAAAGGTCTTGATAAGAAATATCAATTGAGCAGTTTTTTGCAACCTACTTATATCCGAGCGGATTTTAACGGAGACTCACTAGAAGACGTAGCCCTGACGATTACCGAGAAATCAACAAACAGGAAAGGTATTCTGTTAATTCATAAGAAATCTAATAACATCTATATTTTTGGTGCAGGAACAAACTTTGGCAGCGGAGGAAATAATTTTAAATGGATAGATAGATGGGGACTATATAATAATAAAACAGCATCCGAGGCACAGTTTGATGAAGCAACTGGTGATATGATTGATGGCAAAGAAATAAAATTAAATCATCCAGGTATATTGTTAGAAGATCATGAAGATGGTGCATTCATCTCTGGTGGAATCCTATATTGGAATGGAAAAAACTATAGTTGGATACATCAGGGAGAATAAGGAAAACAAATCGTAATTATTATCGATCATTTTTTCGCAAATTACTCACATCTCTATTACTCAAATCACCATCTATTTCCCTATTAACCGCTTGGCCTCCTGCGGAAATTTCTGGATTAGCCAGGCCAGTACGTCGATTTGTGCCGCTTTGGGGGCGAGGCGGGTTTGGATGAGTAAGGTGCGTGAGTCGGGGCGGATCAAGGTCAAGTTGGAGAATGAATAATGTAATGCGAACTGTGGGACTATAGGCTTACTTAGCCTTGGGTAGCTCAGGCCCAAGGGCGGTCGGCCGCTGCCGCCCCTGGGCCTGAGCTACCCAAGGTTGAAAGTGTGTTTATTATACCATGTATTGACAGTCAATTAGATGCCTAGTTTTAAAACCTCATAGTTCGCGTTAATATAGTACACTGCGATACTCAAGGTTACGCTCCCTTATTTCTTCAACTCCGTCCAATGGCCCGCCATATAATTCGGGCGTGGCTTAGGAGGGTGGGGAGCAGGCCGAAATGCGTGGTCAGGACTTTGAACCGGTCGGTTAAGGAGCGGCGGTGTTGCTGCACAGAGAGGCCCCCGACGAGGTACTTACACAGCGTAAATGGCAAGTAGTCAATACGTTGCGCGGCTTTGAGGCAGCGGATTTCCCAGTCGAGGTCGGCGCTGAGGTTGGTGATGTCGTAGTCAGGGGCAATGGCGCGGCGGGCCACGAAGGCCTGATGACTCACTTTCATACCCAGGGCCATATCCTGCCAGCGGAGGGCCATCGGCAGTGTGTGCGGCGTGACTTCGCTACGCAGGCCTACGGGCGGGCCGGAGTGGGTGGTGCCGTTGTCGCTCACAAACAGGGCATCGCTATAATAGACGTCGGCGTGGGTGGTGCGTATGGCCATTAGCAACTTCGACAGCACAGCAGGGTCATGGATTTCGTCGCCGGCATTCATGAACCAGACATAGTCGCCGGTGGCCAGGTGCAGGCCTTTGTTCATGGCGTCATAGAGGCCGCGGTCGGGTTCAGACACCCAGCGCGTGAGCTGTTTTTCGTGCTGCCGGATGATGTTCAGCGTCCCGTCCTTCGAAGCTCCGTCTACGATAATGTACTCATAATCAGCCCCCAAGACGCACCCCTCCTGCCCCATGATGCTGTCTATCGTGCGCTCCAGAAACCGCTCGGCGTTGTAGGTGATAGTGATAATGGAGATCATTCACTCATTCACTAATTGACTGTAGAGACTCGCATATTGCCCGGCTACGACGGCTTCGTCGTAGTGGGTCAGCACGTGTTGGCGGGCGGCGTGAGCAATGGCGGCGTAGTCGTGGGGGGGTAGTTGCAGGAGCCACTGCATGCCCGCGCCCAAGTCTTCGGCCGATTTGTACTGCGCCAAATAGCCCGACTCGCGGTGCTGAATCATTTCGGGAATACCCCCCACCGAAAATCCCACGGCGGGGGTGCCGCAGGCCATCGCCTCCATAATGGTGTTGGGCAGGTTTTCGGCCAGCGACGGGATCACGAACATATCGGCGGCGTTATAGGCCTGACCAATCCTGGTCATGTCGCTCAGCGGACCCAGGAAATGGTACTGAAACGGCAGTTCGTGCAGTAGCCCCTTGTCGCCCGCGCCGAAGATCAGCAATTCCACTTCACGGGGATTTTCCAGTTGGCTATGTAGCTGATGGAGCGCACGTTGGAAATAGGTAAACCCCTTGCCCGCCGTGCTTACTTTGGCCGCCGCAAACAGGATCAGCCGTTTGTTGGTGGGCAAGCCCAGCGCCTGCCGGGATTGGGCTTTGTCTACGGGGCTAAACTGCTCGGTATCAATGGCATTGGGAATACTCAGCACCGAAAACGGCTGGAACAACCGGCTTTGGCGGGCGCGGTGCGTAAGCCAGTCGCTGCACCCCACCGGTACCAGATGCGCGGTTTCGTAGGCCTGTTGTTTCCGTTGCCATACCGAATGCGACAGATCGTTGGGGCCGGGGTTGCGCAGAAAGGGCACGCAGTTACCGCAGTCGCGCTGGTAGTTTTCGCAGGTGCCGCTGTGGTGGCAGCCCCCCGTAAACGGCCACATGTCGTGCATGGTCCAAACCACGGGCTTACCCAGGCGCATGAGACTACCCAGCCCTTCCACCGAAAAAAAGCCGAAGTTGACCCAGTGCAGATGCAGCACGTCGGCCTGCATGATAAGGGAATTGTAGGTGAGGTCGACACCCGTAACGGCGGGCGAAAACTGGAACCGCACGGCCTTGTCTTTCTCAAACGGCAGAAACGCCAGTCGCTCAGCACCGAAACGGGCAAAGGCCATTTTCTTGGCCAGAAAACTCGTTGCCAGGGCCTCCACGCCTGGTTCAGGTCGGGTTTCTTCCTGCACCAGCAACGTGCTGTCGATGCCCTGCTTTTGCAACGCCCGGTTTAGCCGCCCAGCCGCAACGGCCGCGCCGCCCGTGGTGTGGTATGTATTTAGGTGAACGACGCGCATAAAACTGTTTAGTGTTTTCTGTTTGCTTCGGCGTAGCCCCCCGCCCTAAAGGGGGCCTTGCTGGCGCAAAACCTCTAGCGGGAGTTACTCCTGCGCGAGCAAGGCCCCCTTTAGGGCGGGGGGCTACGCCGAAGCAAACAGAAAACCATGTAATCAATCCCGTTTGATGAAACGAGTCACTATATCATTGAGGTCAGGATAAATGCGGAGGGCGAAGATAAGGCCCATGTAGAGGGTCACAATGCCCGCCGACCGAATGGCGATGTCGAGTAGTGTAATAACCTTCGTGCCGGTGGCGTAGGGGGGCCAGACGGCCAGCGCCCAGACCAGCAGGCCAATACCCACCACGGCCAGGTTTCGCCACGTAAACGGTTGTAGGCCAAAGCGATACCAGACAAACAACGTCCGCGACAGGTTGAATAAGCCGATGGTGATGGCTGCGCCAATGGCCGCGCCCTCCAGCCCGTAGCTGCGCAGGAGCGCGGGCGTGATCATGATGGTTAGCACCACCATCATCAGGTTGAAGAGCGAATCATAGGCGTAGTGCTGCGACGTAACGATGATCTGCCCGTTTACGCCCGTGGCCATGTCGAAGAGTTTGCTCAGGCCCACCCACAAGATGACGTAATAGCCCGCCTCGTAGCCTTTCGGCAAAAACGTGAACAGGCTGTTCAGGTTGGCAGCAATGCCCACAAACACCAGCCCACCAATGATGAGCTGGCTGAGGCAGCTTTTTTCGTAAACCAGCCTGATGTTGGCCAGGTCGTTGCGCTTCCACGAGTCGGCGATGACCACGCCGCTGACTTTGTAGAGCATCATGGCGGGGGCGGCAATAACGGCCCCGAAGTTGGCGCTGATGCCATACACGCCGGTGTTGGTCAGCCCCAGCGAATCATTCACCAGCACCTTATCAATATGCAAAATTACCTGCGACGACAGGCCCGTGAGGAGCGTCAGGCCCGCATACCGGATCAGCGACCGGCGCAGATCAGGCGGGAGGGCGAGGTGGGCGGGGTCGAGAGTGAAGTGGCCGTTGCGCACCAGGCTCAGCACCATTAATACCAACGGAATCAGGTATGAGGCCAGCCACCACCAAAGCAGGGTGTAGAAGTCGATGAGGTGGACAGAATAAGCCACCACTGCCAGCAAAAACCCCACGCGCTGCCCGATATCGCGCAGAAACGTGCCCGTCACGCTGTCGTAGAGCAGGCGGGCATAGGTATCGAAAAGGTTGAAAAAGAGCGTGAAAAAAGTGAGCGGCAACAGCAGGTAATAGTATTCCACAAACAGGGCCGACTTAGCCTGATTCTGTTCGACCATCCACGGTCGAGCGGCCCACAGCACCCCCGCGCACCCCAAAAAACCCACCGCCGACACCCCCACCGCCAGCAGCAAAAACCCGCCATGCCCCCGCTCGTAGTCGCGGAAGTACGGAAAATACCGCCCCCCCGCCCCGTTGATGCCGAGGTTGGCAAACTGCGTCAGGATAATGGCCAGGCTGCTCAATAACTGAATCAGGCCGTTCTGGTCTTTAGTCAGAAAATTAGGCAGCAAGAACCCCGCCGTCAGGAATCCAACGACAATGCCGACGTACGAAATCGCCGTGCCCTGAAGGGTTTGTTTCTGAATGAGGCCCATGTAGAAATGTACAATGGATAATGAACAATGCACAATGTTGCTTACGCCTAAGTAGTACTATAGCGTAAGCAACATTGTGCATTGTTCATTATCCATTGTACATTATTTATTTTATCAATTCCCACGCCAATGCCGTGCCAGCTTTGATGGGTTTGGCGGCGGTTTTGGTAAGAATTTCGTCGTAATGGCGGGTGTGGAGGCCATTGGCGGGGCGGATGCTGCGAACGTTGTCGGGAGTGAAGGATTCGCCCTCGGCTATGTCGCGGACCACGTAGAGCGACCGCTTGAATTGCAGGCTCTTAAGTTCTTTGGGTGTGGGGATGTAGCTCACCTGCCCCAGGGCCAAAAACGCCCGTTCCGACTCAACAACAAGGTTTTTAAGCTCGTCGGGTTCCAGCGAAAAGGCCGAATCGACGCCCCCATCGGCGCGGCGGAGGGTGAAATGCTTCTCCAACACCACCGCCCCCAACGCCGTAGCCGCCACCGACGCGCCAATGCCCATGGTGTGGTCAGAGAGGCCCACGGGCACGTTGAAGAGCGTACTCATGTGCGGAATGGTGAGCAGGTTGGTGCTTTCGGGCGTAGCGGGGTAGGTGCTGGTGCATTTAAGCAAAATCAACTGCTCGCACCCATGATCGCGCAACACCTTCACCGACTCGGCAATGTCGGCCACGGTAGCCACGCCGGTGCTCATAATCACAGGCTTACCCGTCTGGGCTACTTTTTTGAGCAGGATATGATCAGTGTTTTCAAACGAAGCAATCTTATACAGCGGCACATGCAGCGACTCCAGAAAATCAACCGCCGTGGTATCGAATGGTGAGCTAAACGCCACCATGCCATGCTCTCTTGCCCGGTCGAAAATGGGGCCGTGCCATTCCCAGGGCGTGTAGGCATCCTGATAGAGTTTGTACAGGTTCTTATCAGCCCAGAGGGATTGGTTGTCGCGGATGAAAAACTCGTCGCTCTGCCCGTTGAAGGTGATCGTATCGGGCGTGTAGGTCTGGAGTTTCAGGGCGTGGGCACCCGCCTCGGCCGCCGCATCGACCAGCGCCAGCGCCCGGTCGAGCGACTGATTATGATTCCCCGACATCTCGGCGATGACAAAGGGCTTATGCTGCGGGGAAATAGTATACTGAGCAACCTGAATGGGTTGGAACATAGGAGTTGGGAATCAGTTCAACGTTTAAACCTTGAACATCAAACACAATGCATTTACCCCAAATTTACGGCTTTCGTGGTCGAAATGGAATCCGGCGCGCTCGAAGGCCCGGACCGAGGCCTTGTTGTCGGGCTTGATGTGGGCCGCTATCGGGGTGTTGCCCCACTGCTCCTGGCATTGGCTAACGGCCGCCCGAATCAGCGTCGAGGCCAGCCCTTTTCCCCGAAAATAGGCATCGAGCGAAACACCAATAACGACTTCACCATCAGCCTGTTTTTCGAATCTAACCTGCCCAATAGGGTCGCCGCTTTGCACCTCAAACACTAGCATCAACGCGTTAGGATCAGTCAGTTTCCGGGTAAACCAAGCCTCGTGATTTTCCCACAAAATGGGTTCCGAATTGAACGACTGCTGCCGGGTAACGGGATCGTTAGCCCACTCGAAGTAAAGCTGAGCATCGGCAGGTGTGGCTAAACGGGCGTGATAAGGAGGCGGTGTGACCATAAGCAGGGATGTGTTGACGTGCATTGGTCGATGCTTGATAGACCCAGATTGTTTACGCGCACAACTGACTGAAAACCTGCTGATAACGGGTGGTCGCTTTGCCGTCGAAGACAATGCGCTGCTTGAAAACGGAGGGCGTGAGGCGGGATTTTTTTACGGCCAGAGCCAGCTTCTCGGCATCGATGGGCAGGGTCAACGCGCCTACAACCAGATGCCGGTCGCGCATGAACGACACCATACGCGACTGGTTATCAGCCGTTTGAATAATAATCATTGGCCTGCTTATGGTGGCTACTTCGTAGGCAATGGTGCTGGCAGCTACCACGCTCAGGCCACTGCCGCCAATAACGCGGGCCATCTGCTTGGCGCTCAAATTCTGCTGTACACTTACATTGTCTTTCGGAAAATCAGCGAAGGTGTCGGCGTGGGGGTTGGCCGCACCCAGGGCCACCGTGATGCGCAGACCGGGGTTGATGCTCAGCAGCAGATCGACAACCCGGTGGCTGACGTTGTGCAGATCGGCCCCACCCATGTTTACAAACGCTTTGTTCTCGCCGTCTTTGGGCTGCGTTTTTTGCACGAAGGCGGGGTTCACCAGGGCGTAGTTAGCCCCCAGCAGCAGCGTGGTATAAGGCTCGGTCTGGTATTCGGTGGCGGTTACGTCGCCCGCGTGGTTGATGACCACGTCGGCCACCTGAGGCCCCTGCATGAGGTCGTCAATGAAGACCAGCTTGTGTGCTTTTTCACGCACGGCCCGCTGAAACGTTTCGTCGAACTGATACCCATCCAGCACTACCACATCCTCAGTAGACACCTGCGTCAGCAGTTCAGCCATCTCGCCCGATTGAAGCGTGACCACTGGCATATTTTGTTTAGCCAGCAGCTTCAGTACGGCATCGGATGGGTTTTGAATGGCAAACCGCCGGTCGAAGCTGTCGCCAAGCATATCGGCCAGCGCCAGGCTGCGCATAATGTGGCCCAGGCCGGTTTGGGTGGTGCCATCGGCGCGGAAGAGTAACTTTTTCATGTGAGGCTAACCGTTACGGTGTCGATAGAGCGTGGTATGCTATGACAAAGCTACTACAGGAACGGCGTTCTACTCGCCAGCGTGTAGACTTGTGATAAAGCGGTCTACATATCGGCCCGTTGCTGCCACAGAAGGCGGTATTTCAGTTCGGCCAGGTCCCAGTCTGTTGTGGTATCAATGTCCTGCGCCTCCAGTTCCGACAGTTCAATACCACTGCTGTTGGCGGTAATGAGCTGCCCCGTTTGCCGAAAACGGGGGACGTTAAAGAAATAAAACTGCCCAGCATCGTGAAAAACGGGCTGTAAATCCTGCGACCGGGTCAGGGCATGTTCGGGTTGCAGCCAGGCTAGTCGGTCGTTCTGGAACGTGACGGCCCGCTGCACCGGAAAACCGTAACGCACTACGGGAAAAACCGTATCGAACCCGCCCGTTTCGAGCTTGCCGAAGGCCTCCCGCAGCCGCTCGGCAGCTACCAGCGGGGCCGTGGCGTAAAGGCAGCAGGCACGGTCGAAGGTGTGTCCGTGGGTGGCGTAGGTGGTCAAGACCTCGGTGAGCACAGCGGCCGTAGTAGCGCGGTCATTGGCGGTTTCAGCCGACCGGGCAAAGGGCACCACAGCCCCGTAGAACTGCGCCATCTGAGCAATTTCGGCATCATCGGTCGAGACCATCACCTCGTCAAACAAGCCCGATTCCTGCGCGGCTTTGATAGAATAGGCAATGATGGGTGTACCTAAAAACGTCCGGATGTTTTTCCGTGGAATGCGTTTGCTGCCCCCACGGGCTGGAATGATGCAGATGGCTGACATAAATGTAAAGCTGAAGAACGGCCTGATTTTACGAAGATAGCTACGGTTGGCATAGTGCCCTTGTAGGGAATAATGGCCGTAAAGCCGGTGTCTTTGTCGTTGGCAGAATCGGCTTTGTCAAGGCGTTGGTGGAATAGCGTGGTGTAGTACTGCCAGCCCGCGGGAGTCTGAATACCAACAAACGTATCGTTGAAATTCGCCTTCCGGCCCGCCACTTTCGCCCAACCGCTTATGACCAGATAACCCGCATCAATCAGTTGAATATCAATGCCGTAGACTAGTGAATCGCCAGGAGTTGCGGTAGGCACAATGACCACCGGGCGACTTTGTAGTGAAGCCAGCGATGCTGTTTCTGGCTTAAAAATACCCCGCAGGGCCAATTGCTGAAGGTGTTGCACAGGCCGGTATTGCGGAGCCGAAGCCCGGATCTGACCATAGCGTTGCCACAGCAGGTTATCGGTCTGTTTCAACTCCTGAAACCGCACTATTTTACTGTGGTAAGTTATATTGGAAACCAGCCAAAGTCCCGCCGTTGCCAGAGTGGCCGTTCCCACAAACCAGTTAACCGCCCGACGGCTTTGCCAGCGGGCGTTGTAACGCACCAGCACAGCTACCATAGTCAGGTAAACCGCTGCCATGTGCAGGGCCGTGATGTTGCGATAGCGTGAGGCAAAAACAATACTTGTATCATTCTGAATCCGATTGACGGCCAGCATCAACCCCGACAGGTGGAGGAAAATGAGCAACCAGAACAGGGTCGGATTTTGCCTGTCGAAGCGGATCCGTAGTAAATAGATTGTCCAGATAATGGTGAGGATACCGAGCAGAATAGGCAACCAAGGCACAGCCGGATGGTATACCAGCGCGCCCAGAAACGCCGTATCCAGTGCCAGCGGATGCCCTATCTTCGCCGGACTAAAAAGGGCTGAAATAGCGCTACCAGCCGGGTTTTGGTAGTTCTGGAAATAGAAAAGCAGCGCCGGAATTGTCACAGCCGCAGTGGCCAGCACCCACCGCCACCGCAGTTGTAACGCCCAGCAAACGGCCAGCAAAGGCAGCACCAAAATGCCGTTTCCGTTGGTAAACAGGGCCACCAACCCCACCACCACAGCCCACCCCTCACGCTGTCGATTGGCCAGAAAAAACGCCAGCAATGCCAACGCCGGTGCTCCCACGTTCGACACCGCCACAATGCTCCAGAAAGCGATGTTCCACCCCTGAAATTGGAAGAGCAGGAAGAGAACGGGAAGGGATGGTAGCACCGAAGCTCCAGCTTCGGTAGTAAGCGAGGTGTTACTGACTACCGAAGCTGGAGCTTCGGTGCTACGCCACAGCAACCAGGCCGTGAGCAGCAGGAAAAGCAGCCCTACGTACTGCAAAACGCGAAAATCGACGGAGCCGGTGAGTAGCACGTTGGCCCAGGCAAGGCCTTTGGCTAGCACCAGCCGGTGGAAATTGTTCTGCTCCATCAGCAGCGCCACCTTCTCCCCCACCGACGTAGCAGCGGGCAGCCGGTTCAAAAAATCGACCACCACGGGGTAATCGTCCATGTAGGGGAAATCGTAGGCGTACCAAAGCACCGTGCCTGCGTAATAGCCCACTACCAAAGCAGCTATGAGCAACGTCAGCCAGTACAACGCCCGTTTCATCGACCTACGAAAGCCAGAACCTCGTTGATGACGTACTGCTGCTCGTCGTCGGTGAGGGTGGGGTACATGGGCAGGCTTAGGCAGCGGCTGTAGTAGCGTTCGGCCAGTGGGTAATCGCCGGGTTGGTTACCCTGCTGCTGATAGTACGGCATCGTATGCACCGGAATGTAGTGTACCTGCGCGAAGATATTTTTCGTCCGCAGATAGTCGTATAACCCTTTCCGGTTATCAGTTTGAATCACGTACAAATGATACGCGTGACCCACATTGGCCGGTGGTACAATAGTTTGCACTGGGGTCTGGGCGAAGGCGGCATCATAGCGGGCAGCGATTTCACGGCGACGGGCCAGCATAGCATCGGCACGTTGCAACTGACTTAAGCCCAATGCAGCCTGCATGTCGGTGAGGCGGTAATTATAGCCAAGCTCCTGCAACTGCATATACCAGCCGCCCCGCTCAGGTTCGCCGTCGTAGGGGGGGGTGAAGTCGCCGGGTTTGTTGGTGATGCCGTGGGTACGTAGCCGCATGAGGTGGTTATACAGTGCCTCGGTACCCGCCGTAATCATGCCGCCCTCACCACAGGCAATGTGCTTTACAGGGTGAAAACTGAAGATAGCCAGATCAGCCAGCGATGCGTCGCCACACCGGTGGGTTTTTCCGTCGGTAGCCTCAAACGACCCGCCCGGCGAGTGGCAACTGTCTTCCAGCAGCCACAGTCCATGCTCGTCGGCCAGTGCCCGAAACGCCACCATATCAACGGGGTAGCCCGCGAAATCGACAGGAATAATGCCCGAAAAATAGCCGCGTGGATGTGCTTCGATCAACCGTCGAACGGCGTTTACATCCAGCAAAACGGTATCGGGATCAATATCGGCGAAGAACACCTCGCCACCGCAATAGCGAACACAGTTGGCTGATGCTGAGAACGTTATAGGTGTAGTGATGACCCGCGTGCCGGGGCCAACACCCAGCGCCATGGCGCACAGATGCAGCGCAGCCGTACCGTTGGAAACCGCTACGGCATAGGGCGCACCAATGTAATCGGCGAAGGCTTTCTCAAACGCGCCAATGCTCGGCCCCTGCGTGAGCATAGGACCACGCAGTACCTCGGCCACGGCGGCAATGTCTTCCTCCGTAATATGTTGCCTGCCGTAGGGAATGGGGTTATTCATTGGACGTTGGATATTGGATATTGGATATTGGACCATCAAATGTCCGGCATCCAACATCCAGTGTCATTTACACATTAAATGCTGGATCAACATGCTCCCGAATCTGCTCCCGAATCTGCTCGACGTCGAGCCATTCGTCGTTGGTGCCGGAGTTGTATTTGAATCCCTCGACTACGCGCTTGCCGTCGAAGGCTTTCAGGTAATCATCTACTTCCCAGGTAGGTGTTGAGGGTGTGATAACGTAATACCGGGCCGTCTCGACGGTGTTGAGCGAGTCGGTTTCGGTAATCATTTCCTCATGGAGCTTCTCACCGGGCCGAACGCCCACCAGCTTCTGTTCGCAATTGGGGCCAATGGCCGTGGCAAGTTCGGTGATGCGGTACGACGGGATCTTGGGTACGTAAATTTCACCACCCCAGGCGTGTTCCAGGGCATATAGCACCATCTCAACCCCATCTTCGAGCGAGATGTTAAACCGCGTCATATCGGGGTGAGTAATGGGCAGCACACCCTCTTTGCGCTTTTCCAGGAAAAACGGCACCACCGACCCCCGTGAACCGATGACGTTGCCATAGCGCACCACCGAAAAGGTCAGATCGCGGCTGCCTTTCATATTGTTGGCCGCTACAAACAGTTTATCCGAACACAGTTTCGTGGCCCCGTATAGGTTAATGGGCGCAGCAGCTTTGTCGGTCGAAAGGGCCACCACACGCTGCACACCATTGTCGAGGGCTGCGTTGATCACATTTTCGGCCCCGAAGACATTGGTTTTTATGCACTCCATCGGGTTGTATTCGGCGGCAGGCACCTGTTTCAGCGCGGCGGCATGGATAATGATGTCGACACCCTCACAGGCCCGTTTTAAACGTTCGCCGTCGCGCACGTCGCCGATGAAGTAGCGCATAGCTTTATACTTGCTGGTGGGAAACGTCTGACTCATCTCGAACTGCTTCAGCTCGTCGCGCGAATAGACAACCAGGCGTTTGATGTTCGGGTGGCGATGGAGCACTATCTCGACGAATTTTTTCCCAAACGAGCCGGTCCCGCCGGTAATGAGAATGGATTTATTGGTTAGATCAAGCATGCTAGGGTAATGTACAATGAACAATGTATAATGTACAATGAGCTGTGCTAATGGCAAGCGCTCAGCATACATCAGGTTTCATTGTACATTATACATTGTTCATTATACATTAAATTTTGACTCGTGTAAACGCATCAACGTAGCTTTTGGCGCTGGCGTTCAGGACGCGGACGTGCATGAACTGGGCGTAATCGCGGAGGATTTCGTAGCTAAAAAAGGCTTTGGAGAGGGAGGCAAACTGCGCCGACATCCGCGAGGTTTCTTTCTTTACTACGTCATAAACGGCAACGTGCGTGGCATCGCCGGGTTTATCGTAGAAGTGTTCCTGCTTCATTAACAGCTCATTCGTGTCGGAAACGCGGATTTCTTCGTGCCATGAATGGTCGGCGCCGAAGAGGTAAATATCGGTAAACCGGCGCGTGATGGCGAGGTAAAGCGAGGCAGCCAGAATATTCTGTGATTGCGGCATCCCCCACCCCTTCCGGAAAACAATGTGCCGGAACCAGGCGTAGCCCCGCACCACCGTATAATTATAAAAAATGACCCTGACTGTAGCGTGTTTCCCCGCCAGTTGCTTCACCAGATAACACCCCCGCGCCGACTGTGGCACAAACAGGTTCATGGGCCAGGTGGTGAGGTTAACCAGACACCGGATGGTCTTTTCTACGTCCTTGCGGCCACTGTTCTGTTCATTATATAGAAAGAACGCTGGGTCGAGCAAGGCATAGTTAGCGGGCTGTAAGAGGGCGTATTCGGGCGAAGAGGCAAAATTATTGACGCAGTATAATTCGGCCTGTTGAATAAAAGCCAGGTCATTCTCCAGCGACTGCCGTAATGAGGGGCCATTGCCCAGAATAGCACAAACCGGTCGTTGGGGTGCCGGAATTTCTACCGAAAAGCGCGATTTGATCAGGATTTTCAGCAACGAAGCCAGCGTATTGATGAACGTAGTTACCTGTTCACTGACTGCATTGACGAGATTTTCTAACATGAATGGTTTACGAAACTACACCGATAGCCTGTTACAAAGTTCGCAATAAACGGTATACCTCAGAACTGGAAATAGATGAACTGATTGGAGGTGAATACGCCGAAGATATAGGTGGCGAAACAGATTAGGGTGATAATGGCAAAGAAGAGTGGTGTGCTGCGGGTGGGGATCACCAAATAGCGCGATTCTTTCACCAGCAAAAACCCAATCAGCAACAGGCTAAACCATAGCTCGGTGGCATTGAGGGGTGTTTTGAGGGCGTCTAAAGGCGACAGCGTACCAATCTTTTTAAGAATTAACAAAGCTGACCGGACGCTCGTAGCCCGGAAGAACACCCACGTCAGCATGACCAACCCAAACGTAATCAGTACATTACCAACGTGCCACAGCCGCTTTGGTAGCATAAAGCCGGCTTGTTGGGGCATAACATGTTCTGTACCGCCCGACCGCGTTGTGCCACCATTTCTCCCTTCCTCCTTTCTTCCTGTCAACCATTTGTCTCTTAGGCCTGCTGCTACCTGATATAGGCCATGTAAACCGCCCCAGATTACGTAGGTCCAGTTGGCACCATGCCAAAGACCGCTGGCCAGAAATACCAGCATCTGGTTCACGTTGCGCCGGGTCTCACCCTTGCGATTGCCACCAAGCGGTATATATAAGTAGTCGCGGAACCAAGTAGAGAGTGAAATATGCCACCGCCGCCAGAACTCGGTGATCGACCAGGCCATGTAGGGTGCCCTGAAGTTTTCCATCAGGTTGAAGCCCATGACCCGCGCCGCCCCAATGGCGATGTCTGAATAGGCCGAAAAGTCGCAGTAGATCTGGAAGGTGTAAAGGAACGTGGCCATCAGCAGTGTCAGGCCGTTGTGATTGGCAGGGTCGGCATAGGCAGGGTCGACCATCATGGCGAGGCGGTCACCGATGACGCATTTTTTGAAGAAGCCAAAGGCCATCCGCATCAGACCCGCTTTGATGTTCTCGAAGTCGTAGGCAAAGTGCGTATGGAACTGATGCAGTACATTCTGCGGACGTTCGATAGGCCCGGCCACCAGTTGCGGATAAAACATTACGTAAAGCGCATAGATGCCAAAGTGCCGCTCTGCTTTCTGGTTGCCCCGGTACACCTCGATGGTATAGCTCATAGCCTGAAACGTATGAAACGATAGCCCAATGGGCAGAATGTTCAGCTTGTCTTTATAGGAAGTAACGCCACTTTGCCCAAACACCGAGATTACCTTCAAAAACACTCGATTGGCCAATGAAGTCACCTGCACGGCCAACTCAGGCTGATAGAGATGACGGAGTACGCTGGCAATATTTTCAGTGAAGAAGCCGAGGTATTTAAAGAACGCCAGAATGCCCAAATTGGAGATCAGCGAGATGATTAGCAGCCACTTACGCTTTGGCCCAATTGGTGTTTTCTCTAACCAGATGCCCGCGATATAATCGATCACGATGGTTAGAAACAAGATGAAGATGTAGGTTGGCTGGAAGACTGCGTAGAAGTAGCAGGAAGCTATCAGCAGTAACGACCAACGCCCATTACCCTTCGGCAGGCTATAGTAGGTCAGCGTGACGGCCGTAAAAAAAAGTAAAAATTGAAGCGAATTAAACAGCATAGATGGTGGGCAAAGACTTTGCTACGAGGCTGACGAAACAACTGGCGCCGGTGTACTTACAATGGGTAGGCTATCAACGCGCTCAATAAAATCGCGATACTGATTGGCGGGCATAAAATGCTGCTGCGTTCGGTAGCTCAGCACCATAAAAATCAGCAATATAGAGATCAAAAATGCCTGTAGAATAACCACAAAAAACGACAACACCAGAAAACTGGCCCAGCCGGGTACATCAACGTTGGTAAACAAATGCAGATAAGCCACCGCGGCCATTCCCAACAGCGAAACGCCGGTAGCCAACACGCAAAATAAAGCAATGCGTACAGCAGTCGTATCCATCAATACCGATATCGTACTCAAGCCATGTAGGACCAATGACACAAAATTCATCTTGGAATTACCCGCCAGCCGGTTGCCCCGTTCAATGGGTATGGCCATGTATGATAACCTCGACCGGATAACCCCACCTGGGTAGTTATTCCAGATTTCGGATACGTGCACCAGTTTCTGCAACTGGTGCGGGGGTATCAAACTGAAATTACCGAACGTGATGATCCGCCCGGTGAGCAGCCGAAAAATGGTTTTATAAATAAGATAAAAGAACCGAAAAATAACCCCTTCGTGGCGCTGCGACCGGTGCGCAAACACAATTTTGTTGGGTTGCTGCGTAGATGCCTCCATCAGCTTAGCGATGTCAGCAGGCAGGTCTTCGCCATCGCTATCCATAACCACCGTAGGGTACTGGTCGGGCTGGTCAGCAAGATAGGCAAGGCCCAGCGCAATGGCTTTCTGATGCCCCACATTGCGCCAAAGCCGTAGTATCGACAGCGACTGCCCTACGTAGCTCTGAGTAGGTTGCTTCAGGGTAGCGTCGGAGCAGTCGTCGACTACCAAAAAAGCAAAACGCCCGTATAGCACGGGATCAACGGTGCTGCTTATCTGCTGCATGAGCAGCATAAGTGCTTCCCAGTCATTAAACAGCGGGATGACTACATTAATGCGTGGGGATAGGTTGTTGGGCAACTGATTCAAGGCAGTATAAGGTTAAGGTTATAAAAGTACGCGTTTAAGCTGCGCCAGACCTGTTTGATCGAGATTACGGATGAAAGCCAGCCGGTTGGTCTATATCCAGAAAACACATTCTGTATGTTCCCTCTTATCTTTGCGCGCGTTTAATCAAACTAACTAAGGTTGTTTGATAACCACTTTATGGAAGATAAAAAGCATATAGATACCGTGTCGGCAGCCGGACTGCTGGTGGCACTCGGTATCATCTACGGCGACATCGGTACGTCTCCGCTCTACACCCTTCGGGCCATTGTTGGGCCTACCAGCGTTATTAACGCGGAAGTAGTCAAGGGAGCACTCTCCTGTATTTTCTGGACCCTAACCCTCCAAACAACCATTAAATACGTGGTGCTCATCCTGCGGGCCGACAACCGGGGTGAAGGAGGGATTTTCGCCTTGTATGCCCTGGTGCGTCGCCATGCCCGCTGGCTTACCTTGCCTGCTATCATTGGTGGCTCAGCCCTATTGGCCGACGGCATCATTACGCCACCTATTTCAGTAACATCGGCCGTAGAGGGGCTGCGGCAACTTTACCCTACCATTACCGAATGGCAGATCATTACTATCGTGATTGGTATCCTGTCGGTGTTGTTTCTGATTCAGGCGTTCGGTACCAGCGTGGTAGGTACTGCCTTCGGCCCTATCATGATCGTCTGGTTCGGTATGCTGGCCGTGCTGGGTATTGGCAGTATTGCCCTTGATCCCACTATTCTGTCGGCTGTGAATCCTTACTATGCCTATCAGTTACTGGTCGAATATCCGGGTGGCTTCTGGCTGCTGGGGTCCGTTTTTTTGTGTACCACGGGGGCCGAAGCACTTTACTCCGATATGGGCCACTGTGGCCGGGCCAACATTCGGGTTAGCTGGGGATTCGTGAAAGTGTGCCTGCTGCTCAATTATTTTGGGCAGGGCGTGTGGCTGATGAGCCATGCCGGCGAGAACCTCAACGAGCGCATCCCGTTTTATCAGCTGATGCCGTCCTGGTTTCTCACCATCGGTATTGTCATTGCCACCTCAGCCACGGTTATTGCTTCGCAAGCTCTTATCAGTGGTTCATTTACGCTCATCAGCGAGGCCATCCGGCTTAATTTCTGGCCCAAAGTACGGCTGCGGTACCCATCTGTGCAGAAAGGGCAGATCTACGTACCCAGTGTGAACGGCCTGCTCTGGATGGGCTGTGTGGGGGTGGTGTTGTACTTCCGCGAATCGAGCAATATGGAAGGTGCTTATGGCCTGGCTATTACGCTGACCATGCTGATGACCACCATGCTCATGGCCTATTACCTCTACAGCAAAAAGTATCAGGCCTGGGGCGTGGTGCTTTTTTTAACTGTTTATGTGGCCATCGAAGGGTCTTTTCTGGTCGCCAACCTGATCAAGTTCATGCACGGCGGTTATGTGTCGCTGCTATTGGGAGCTACTATCGCGGGCGTCATGTACATCTGGTTACAGGCTTTTCAGATCAAGCTTCGGCTCACCGAATACGTTCGCATCGACCACTATCTCACCTCGCTGAAAGAACTAAGCCGCGACATCAGTATTCCTAAATATGCCACCCACATTGTGTTTATGAGCAACGCGGCGCGGCAGTCAGAGATTGAGTCGAAAATTATTTATTCCATCTTTCAGAAACGCCCCAAACGCGCCGACATCTACTGGTTTGTGCATGTCGATACCACCGACGACCCATACACGATGGAGTATAAGGTGAACACGATTGCCTCTGATGATGCCTACAAGATCACGTTCAAGCTGGGTTTCCGGGTCGAGCAACGCATTAACCTGTTTCTACGGAAAGTGATCGAAGACATGGTGCGCAATAAGGAAGTAGACATCACCAGCCGATATGAGTCGCTAAACCGGCAAAACGTGATCGGCGATTTCCGGTTTGTGGTGCTCGAGAAATTCCTTTCGTTCGAAAACGACCTGCCCACCTTCGAGCGGATCATTATGAACACCTACTTCTCTATTAAAGGCTTCACTACCTCCGAAGACCGCTGGTTTGGCCTCGACAGTAGTTCCGTGAAAATCGAGAAGGTCCCCCTCGTGATCCGCCCCGTCGAAAACATTTCTCTCAAACGTATACCTAGCTAATCGTGAATGAGTGGATAAGCGAATGAGTAAATAACTTGGAGTGCTTCGCGCATATAAAAAGCACATGTGCGAAGCACTCCAAGTTATTTACTCATTCGCTTATCCACTCATTTGCTCATTAATCTATGAAACTACTAATTACCGGCGGTGCCGGATTTGTTGGTTCGGCGCTGGCCATGTCGCTCAAGCGCAACTACCCCGATTATACCATTTATGCCCTCGACAATCTGAAACGGCGCGGGTCTGAACTGAATATCGCGCGGCTACGGCAGGCGGGCGTTGAATTCGTACATGGCGATATTCGTAGCAAAGAAGATTTCGACGTCATTCCCGCCGTCGACGCGGTCATCGAAGCCTCGGCAGAGCCATCGGTACTGGCCGGCCTGGATGGTACACCCGACTACCTGATCAATACCAACCTGTTTGGCACGGTCAACTGCCTCAACTTTGCCCTGAAGCACAAAGCGGCATTTATTTTCCTCTCTACGAGCCGGATTTATCCCATTAAGGCACTGGAAAATCTGAACTTCAAGGAGGGCGCTACCCGCTTTGAACTAACCGATGATCAGCCGGTTCCGGGTGTGTCGAGCCGAGGTATTGCCGAGAATTTCCCCCTCGACGGTGCCCGGTCGCTCTATGGCACCACCAAGCTGGCCTCGGAACTGCTCATTCAGGAATATAACGAGTTTTATGGCCTCAAAACCGTCATTAACCGCTGCGGCGTGATTACCGGCCCCTGGCAGATGGGTAAGATCGATCAGGGCGTGATGGTGCTGTGGGTAGCCAAACACTATTTCGAGCAACAACTGGCCTACATTGGCTACGGCGGCACCGGTAAGCAAACCCGCGACATGCTCCACGTGGACGACCTCTACCGACTCATCGACTGGCAGTTGCACAATCTAGACAAAGTCAATGGCGAGATCCTGAACGCGGGCGGTGGCGTAGACAGCAGCGCCTCGTTGCAGGAGCTAACTAAGATTTGTCAGGAGGTAACGGGCAAGACCATCCCAATCCGCGAAGTGGCCGAAAACCGCACTGCCGACATTCGCCTTTACATCACCGACAACACCAAGGTAACAGCCCTTACCGGCTGGAAACCCGAAAAAGGGATGCGCGAAATTGTGGCTGACATCCACGTTTGGCTCGACGAAAACCGCGCCGCACTAGAGCCAATCCTGAAGTGACAGTACCCCTTGTTTTTATTAATGAAAAAGGGCCAATCCGTAGCGGATTGGCCCTTTTTCATTTAAAATTGGCCGAGATAACTGCATAGATTATCACGCTAAATGCCTACATTGGAGTACTGCTGCACCCGCAAGAGACATACCTTTTTAACCTCTTTTTTCAACCTAACTTTTATGAAAACCATCTCACTACTTGTGTACGAAGATGCAGTACTCTCGTCGGTATCAGGGGCCGTAGACCTGTTGGCCGCTACTAACGCTTACCTGCAACAAATGGGCGAACCACCCGCCTTTCTGATAGAACTGGTTAGCGAGAAAGAGCGGCATATTCAGCTAAACGTGCCTGCCCAGTTTGTCTGCACTAAAACGCTGAGTGAGGTGACCGACACATCGCTAATTCTGGTGCCCGCCTTCTACACCGCTCCCGATGAGACATTAGCCAAAAATACGGCCATAATCGACTGGCTGAAAGCCAGGCACACCGCAGGAGTTGAAATAGCCAGCCTCTGCAAGGGCAGTTATTTTCTGGCCGAGGCGGGTATACTTTCAGGCAAAAGCTGCACCTCGCACTGGATGTCGCTCGATGACATGCAACGCCGCTACGCCGACGTGCAGGTGCTCAAAGACAGCGTCATGACCGACCATGAGGGTATCTATACCAGCGGGGGTGCGCTGCTCTCCTGGAACCTGATTCTGTACCTGGTTGAGAAATTTTGTGGCCGTGAGGTAAGTATTGGCGTGAGTCGCATGTTCAACATCGACCTTGACCGGGCCAGCCAATCACATTTCGTGGTATTCCAGGGACAACGTCAGCACAACGACGACGACATTTTGAAGGCGCAGACGTTTATTGAGCAAAATTTCCACCTCCCTATGTCCGTCGACCAGATTGCCGAGCGCAGCAACATGAGTAAGCGCAATTTCATTCGCCGGTTTAAAAGTGCTACGCAGAATACCCCACTCGAATACCTGCAACGCGTAAAGGTAGAGTCGGCCAAAAAAGCCCTCGAAAAAAACACCGATGATGTGGCTTCGGTCATGTATAACGCAGGCTATAACGACACCAAGACCTTTCGCAAGGTCTTCAAACAGGTTACTGGACTAACCCCACAGGCTTACCGCAAAAAGTACAACCGTGACGGCATCTTGACCAAATGAAGCTTCGTTTTTTAACTACAAGCTATCTTTGCCTGTGCCTTTAACTGTATGATTATCATGACAACAACTAAGTTCAACCCCGTTCAACTCCATCTGCTCCAGCTATTTGCTCACGAACTTGGGCAAAATGAACTGGCAGATATCAAGGCACTACTGGCCGACTATTTTGTGCGTAAAGCTGACGAGGAGATGCAGCGTTTACAACAACGAAACCCAACAACGCAAGCAGACTTAGATGCACTATTGAACACACACCTACGTACTCCTTATAAAAAACCATGAGGGTAGTCCTTGACACTACTATTCTGTTGGTCATTGCCCATACTTCTCTGCTTATCGGTGGGTATATGACGAACTTCGACAGGGAACATTTGAACTGGTCGTGTCAACTGAAATTCTTGACGAGTACGCGGAAATTCTTGAAAGGCACTATTCAGCCGCCTTTGGGGAACGTACTTTATTGGCTATAGACAATTTCTCTACGGTTATTCGTACAGAAACTGCTTATCGTTTCCTGCTTATTGAAGTCGACGCTGACGATAATAAATTTGTAGACGCGGCTATAGCGGGTAATGCTGATTTTATCGTCACAAACGACCGCCATTTTAACTGCTTGCACGATATAGATTTTCCTAAAATTGGCCTGCTAGATTTTTCAAGTTTCTGCACACTCCTACAGCAGTCGATGTAGGCATCTGGTTTCCTATAACAATAAAAAAAGGCCAATCCTGTACAGGATTGGCCTTTTTTGTATTCTCAATAGCCTGCTTAGTCATTAAACGGTTGCCCGCTTTTTGCTTTTGGCAGTCGTAAACTGATCTTTCGATTCGGTGATCACATCCATCTCGTCCTGCGAACCAACAATGGTTTGCAGATACTTGCGCGTACCCGTACCAGCTGGGATCAGGTGACCCACAATCACGTTCTCTTTCAGGCCTTCCAGGTGATCCTGCTTACCCCGGATCGAGGCTTCGCTAAGCACCTTGGTCGTCTCCTGGAAAGAAGCGGCCGAAATGAAGCTGTCCGTACCGAGCGATGCCTGCGTAATACCCTGCAACACCGGCTGCGACACCGCCGTCATGGCATCACGTACCGTCACCGTTTTCAGGTCGCGGCGTTTCAGACTTGAGTTCTCATCGCGCAAACGACGAGCCGACACGATCTGACCAGGCTTCAGGTTCTCCGAATCACCGGCTTCCATCACCACTTTGGCGTCCATCATCTTATCGTTTTCCTGACGGAACAACCACTTGTCCACCACTTGCCCCTCCAAGAAGTTAGTGTCGCCAGAGTCGGTGATCTCCACTTTCTGCATCATCTGCCGAACAATCGACTCGATGTGCTTGTCGTTGATTTTCACCCCTTGCAGGCGGTATACCTCCTGAATTTCGTTCACCAGGTACTCCTGAACGGCGGTTGGGCCTTTGATAGCCAAAATGTCGCTTGGCGTAATGGCTCCGTCAGACAGCGGTGCCCCCGCCCGAACAAAGTCATTATCCTGCACCAGAATGAACTTGGCCAGCGGCACAAAGTACTTCTTCTTCGTGCCATCGCGCGACTCGATAAAGATTTCGCGGTTACCACGCTTGATCGTACCGTACGTAACAACACCGTCGATCTCCGAAACGACCGCCGGGTTCGACGGGTTACGGGCTTCAAACAGTTCCGTTACGCGAGGCAGACCACCCGTAATGTCGCGCGTTTTACCCACGTTACGCGGAATCTTCGCCAGCGGCTGACCAGCCAGAATCTTCTGACCTGCTTTCACCACCAAACGAGCACCCACTGGCAGGTTATAGCCTTTCTCAGTTACGTCTTCCAGCAGTGTTGTTGTGCCATTGACAACAATAGAGGGGTTCTTTGCCTTGTCACGCGTTTCAATTATCACCATCTCCTGGAAGCCCGTCTGTTCGTCGAACTCTTCGCGGTAGGTGATACCGTCTTCGATAGCATCAAATGAAACCGCACCACTCAACTCCGACAGGATCACGGCGTTGTAAGGATCCCAAACGCAAAGCTCGTCACCCTTCTTCACCACGTCACCTTCTTTTACCCGCAGGAAAGCGCCATAGGGCACGTTATTGCTAATGAAGATCAGGTTCGGATCAGTTGGCGAAACGATTTTCACTTCACCCGAACGACCCATCACCACCGTCTGATCATTGCCTTCGCTGTCTTTAGAAGCCACCGTACGCATTTCTTCAAACTGCACGATACCGTCGAACTTAGCCCGAATTGACGCATCAACGGCGATGTTCGAGGCCGTACCACCCACGTGGAAGGTACGAAGGGTCAACTGCGTACCTGGCTCACCGATTGACTGTGAAGCAATCACGCCCACGGCCTCGCCAATATCGACCATGCGACCCGTGGCCAGGTTGCGGCCATAACACTTGGCGCACACACCGACTTTGGCTTCGCAGGTCAACACCGAACGGATTTCCACCATTTCAATGCTGGTCTCGTCGATCTGAGCGGCAATTTCTTCCGAGATCAACTCACCCGCACCGATGATGAGCAGAGGCTCACCGTTAGCGTCTTTGTTCAGCGGATCGTAGATATTGTGTACCGATGTCCGGCCCAGAATACGCTCCGACAGCGGCTCAACAATATCTTCGTTGTCTTTCAGCGCCAGCGTCTGAATACCCCGAAGCGTACCACAGTCGTTTTCGCTTACAATTACATCCTGCGCTACGTCGTGCAAACGACGGGTCAGGTAACCGGCATCGGCCGTTTTCAGGGCAGTATCGGCCAGACCTTTCCGGGCACCGTGCGTCGAGATAAAGTACTCCAACACGTCGAGACCTTCTTTGAAGTTCGACAAAATTGGGTTTTCAATGATCTCACCCACAGAGCCTTGCAAGTTTTTCTGTGGCTTGGCCATCAGACCCCGCATACCACCCAACTGACGAATCTGCTCCCGCGAACCACGTGCGCCTGAGTGCATCATCATGTAGATCGAGTTGAACCCTTGCTGGTCTGCCTCAAGCTGCTTCATGAGCGTCTCTGTTACCCGAGAATTCACGCGCGTCCAGATGTCGATAACCTGGTTGTAACGTTCATTTTCCGTAATTAGACCCATCAGGTAGTTATCCCAAACGCCCTGTACGTCGTTCTTTGCTTCGTCTACCAATCCCTGCTTTGCTTCAGGAATCTTTACGTCGCTCAGACCAATTGACAGACCGCCTTTGAAAGCCTGCTGGAAACCAAGTTCCTTAATATCGTCAAGGAAAGCCGCCGTTTTAGCCACGCCCGCAATCTTGAAGATCAGGGCAATGATTTGTTGCAGCTTCTTTTTGGTCAACAGTTCATTGATGAAACCAACTTCGGCAGGCACCCGCTGATTGAACAGCAGACGACCAGCTACGGTCTCAATAATCTTCGACTCCAGTTCGCCCTGCTCGTTCCGCACGTTCACGCGGCACTTGATGTTGGCGTGCTTCGATACTTTGCCTTCGTTGATGGCAATCACCACCTCTTCAGCACCGTAGAAGGTCATGCCCTCACCAACAATGGGGTACTCCGGCGTTGATTTCCGACCCTTTGTCACATAATACAGACCCAACACCATGTCCTGCGACGGTACCGTAATGGGCGCGCCGTTGGCAGGGTTCAGAATGTTATGCGAGGCCAGCATCAGCAGCGACGCTTCCAAAACGGCTTCCTGACCCAGTGGCACGTGAACGGCCATTTGGTCACCGTCAAAGTCAGCGTTGAAGGCCGTCGTTACCAACGGGTGCAACTGAATAGCTTTACCTTCAATCAGCTTCGGCTGGAACGCCTGAATACCCAGACGGTGCAGCGTTGGTGCCCGGTTCAGCAATACAGGGTGTCCTTTCAGTACATTTTCCAGAATGTCCCAGATAACAGGGTCTTTCCGGTCAACGATCTTCTTCGCCGACTTCACCGTTTTCACAATACCGCGCTCAATAAGTTTGCGGATAATGAACGGCTTAAACAACTCAGCGGCCATGTCTTTCGGCAGACCACATTCGTGCATTTTCAACTCAGGACCTACCACAATAACTGACCGGCCAGAGTAGTCAACACGCTTACCGAGCAGGTTCTGCCGGAACCGACCCTGTTTGCCTTTCAGCATGTCAGACAGCGATTTCAGAGCACGGTTGCCTTCCGAACGCACAGCATTTACTTTCCGCGAGTTGTCGAAGAGCGAATCCACGGCTTCTTGAAGCATCCGCTTCTCGTTCCGCAAAATCACTTCGGGTGCCTTAATCTCGATCAGACGCTTTAGACGGTTATTCCGAATGATAACGCGACGGTAGAGGTCGTTCAAGTCAGACGTAGCAAAACGTCCACCATCCAGCGGCACAAGCGGGCGCAGTTCGGGCGGAATAACCGGCACCATGCGGATCACCATCCACTCGGGGCGGTTTTCTACGCGTGTGTTGGCTTCCCGGAATGCTTCTACTACTTTCAACCGCTTCAGCGCTTCAGCCTTTCGCTGTTGCGAGGTATCGGTGGCCGCAGCATGGCGCAAGCTGAACGATAGCTCGTCCAGGTGCACGCGTGACAACAGCATCTCCAGCGCATCGGCCCCCATTTTGGCAATAAATTTATTGGGGTCTTTATCGTCGAGGTGCTGATTAGTGGCGGGCAGTTTGTCGATGATATCGAGGTACTCGTCTTCCGTTAAGAAATCAAGTTCGTTGATACCATCGGCGGCTTTGATACCGGCCTGAACCACCACATAGCGTTCGTAGTAAATGATTTGGTCTAACTTCTTGGTCGACATGCCAAGCAGGTAACCGATTTTGTTAGGCAAACTGCGGAAGTACCAGATATGGGCAACGGGCACTACCAGTTCGATGTGGCCCATGCGCTCACGGCGCACCTTTTTCTCGGTTACTTCTACCCCACAGCGATCACAGATGATGCCCTTGTAGCGAATACGCTTGTATTTGCCGCAGTGACACTCCCAGTCTTTCACCGGCCCGAAGATCCGCTCGCAGAACAACCCGCCCATTTCGGGCTTGTATGTTCGGTAATTGATGGTTTCGGGCTGGGTAACCTCGCCGTATGAACTCTCCAGAATTGACTCGGGCGATGCCAGGCTAATGATAACGCTGGAAAAATCGCTGTTGAGCTTCTTGTTCTTTTTGAACGACATGTGTTGGAGATTGTATAGTTGAAAAGGGTTCAAAGTCTAAAGTCCAATGTTTAAAGTCGCTCTGCACATTGACTGATGCGAAGCAACTTTAAACCTTAGACATTGAACATTGAACTTTACTCTAACGTAATTTCAAGCGCCAGACCACGCAACTCGTGAACGAGTACGTTGAACGACTCAGGAATATTTGGTTTCGGCATATTCTCGCCTTTCACAATGGCTTCGTATGCCTTAGCGCGGCCTACCACGTCGTCCGATTTCACAGTCAGGATTTCTTGCAGGATGTTGGCCGCCCCGAAGGCTTCCAACGCCCACACTTCCATCTCGCCAAACCGCTGACCACCAAACTGCGCTTTACCACCCAGCGGCTGCTGCGTAATGAGCGAGTAAGGTCCGATAGAACGGGCGTGCATCTTGTCGTCAACCAGGTGACCCA
Organism: Fibrella aquatilis; assembly: GCF_017353255.1. Classification (GTDB taxonomy): domain Bacteria; phylum Bacteroidota; class Bacteroidia; order Cytophagales; family Spirosomataceae; genus Fibrella; species Fibrella aquatilis. The sequence goes on from NZ_JAFMYU010000004.1 coordinate 200,048, forward strand.
GTTTCAGCATGTAGATGATACCCACTGTTACTTTCTGATCGAAACGCTCACCCGACAAACCGTCGTAGAGGTATGTCCGGCCAAATTCGGGTAGACCAGCCGCCGTTAACTCATCAGACACCTGCTGCTCGGTAGCCCCATCGAAAATTGGCGTGGCGTACTTGCGGCCCAGCTTCTGACCGGCCCAGGCCAGTACGGTCTCATAAATCTGACCAAGGTTCATCCGGGATGGTACACCCAGTGGGTTCAGCACGATATCAACTGGCGTACCGTCTTCCAGGAAGGGCATGTCTTCGTCACGAACAATACGGGCAACTACACCCTTGTTACCGTGACGACCGGCCATCTTATCACCCACCTTCAGCTTACGCTTCTTGGCGATGTATACTTTGGCCAGCTTCACAATACCCGCGGGCAGTTCGTCGCCCACTTCGAGCGTAAACCGTTCCCGCTTAAACCGACCCGTGATCTCGTTGCGGCGCGTGTTGTAGTTTTTCACCAACTTCACCAGCAACTGATTCGTGTGTTCGTCTTCGGTCCAGTTATCAAGCACCAAATCCGACAGTAGGTTCACCTCTTCAGGCACCGCATAGCCACTTTCGTCGCGATACGGGTTCTTGTCGGGGAACAGGTTTTCGGTGATGTTCTTGCGCGTGAACTTGGTGCCCTTGCTGAAGATCTCGTCGCCGAAACGGTGCTTAACGCTGTTGCTGGTTTTGCCGTCAAGCAGTTCCACCAGTTTGTCAATACCCCGCGTACGGAACGTGTTTAAGTCACGGCCATACTTCTTCATCAGCACCTTCAACTCTTCTTTGTGCTTACCCCGATCTTCTTTCGAAGGGCGGGCAAACAACTTGGTGTCGATAACAACGCCTTTCAACGATGGTGGTGCCTTTTTCGAGGCATCCTTCACGTCGCCAGCCTTGTCGCCGAAGATGGCGCGGAGCAGTTTTTCTTCCGGCGTCGGGTCACTTTCTCCTTTTGGCGTAATCTTACCAATCAGGATATCGCCTTCCTTCACCTCAGTTCCCACGCGAACAATACCGTTTTCGTCGAGGTTACGAACTGTCTCTTCCGATACGTTCGGAATCTCTGAGGTCAGTTCCTCTTCGCCCCGCTTTGTGTCGCGTACTTCCAGTTCAAACTCTTCGATGTGGATCGACGTGAAAATGTCTTCGCGCACGACCCGCTCCGAGATCACAATAGCATCTTCGAAGTTGTATCCCTGCCAAGGCATAAATGCCACTTTCATGTTCCGACCCAAGGCCAGTTCACCCGTTTGCGTGGCATAGCCTTCGCAAAGCACATCGCCTTTCTTCACCTTCTGGCCTTTCAGCACAATCGGTTTCAGGTTGATGCAGGTATCCTGGTTCGTGCGGCGGAACTTGATCAGGTTGTACGTTTTGACGTCTTCGTCGAACGTGACCGAATCCGTGTCTTTGTCCAGAATGTAGCGAACCACAATCTTGGTCGAATCCACAAAGTCAATTGAGCCATCGTTTTCGGCAATCACCAGCGCACGTGAGTCAGTGGCTACCCGACCTTCCAGACCCGTGCCCACAATGGGGGCCTCAGGGCGGAGCAGGGGCACTGCTTGACGTTGCATGTTCGAACCCATCAGGGCACGGTTAGCATCATCATGCTCCAGGAACGGAATCATCGACGCGGCCACCGACACAATCTGGTTGGGGGCAATATCCATGAACGTTACGCTGGATGGCTCCGAAATGGGGAAGTCACCTTCAAAACGCGCCTTCAGCTTATCAACTTTAAAGTTGCCTTTATTGTCGAGTGCCGAACTGGCTTGGGCAATGTAGTGTGTATCTTCTTCTTCGGCCGTCAGATACATCACTGGCTTGTCGGGCACTTTACCGTTTTCAACAACCCGATAAGGCGTTTCGATAAAGCCCATGCTGTTCACTTTCGCAAACACGCACAATGATGAAATCAGACCAATGTTTGGCCCTTCAGGCGTTTCAATCGTGCACAACCGACCGTAGTGGGTGTAGTGAACGTCACGTACTTCGAAACCCGCCCGTTCCCGCGACAGACCACCCGGTCCGAGTGCCGACATGCGACGCTTGTGCGTCACTTCGGCCAGCGGGTTCGTCTGGTCCATAAACTGCGAAAGCTGGTTGGTACCAAAGAACGAGTTGATTACCGACGACAGTGTCCGGGCGTTGATCAGATCAACCGGCTTGAAATCTTCGTTATCCCGCACGTTCATCCGCTCTTTGATGGTCCGGGCCATACGAGCCAGACCAACCCCAAATTGCGCATACAACTGCTCACCCACCGTGCGCACACGACGGTTGCTCAGGTGGTCAATATCATCGACAACCGCTTTGGCGTTGATCAGACCAATCAGGTACTTCACAATCGAGACGATATCACGAGTGGTGAGTACTTTGGTATCCGAGGCTACGTCCAGACCCAGCTTTTTGTTAATCCGGTACCGGCCAACATCGCCCAAGTCATAGCGTTTGTCTGAGAAGAACAGGCTCTGTATCACTTCCCGCGCAGCCTGTTCGTCAGGTGCTTCGGTGTTCCGCAGTTGCCGGTAAATCTGCTCAACAGCCTCCTTCTCCGAATTCGAGCTATCCTTCTGGAGGGTGTTGTATATAATGTTGTAATCGGCCATGTTCATATCTTCCTTGTGCAGGATGATCGATTTCTGACCCGATTCTGTAATCGTATCAATATCACTGGCAGCCACCACCGAGTCGCGCTCCAGGAGCACTTCATTCCGGCTGATCGACACTACCTCACCGGTATCTTCGTCAACGAAATCTTCCGTCCACGTGCGCAATACCCGCGCCGCCAGCCGACGGCCAATGGCTTTCTTCAGGGTTACCGGCGTGGCAGAAATTTCTTCCGACAAACCAAACAGATCCAGAATGTCTTTGTCTGAACCAAAGCCGATAGCCCGTAACAGCGTTGTTACAGGAAACTTCTTTTTCCGGTCGATATAAGCATACATGACGTTATTCACGTCAGTAGAAAACTCAATCCAGGACCCCTTAAAGGGTATAATCCGGGCTGAGTAAAGCTTCGTACCGTTGGTATGCTTGCTCATCGAGAAAAACACACCCGGCGAACGGTGTAGTTGTGAAACAATGACCCGCTCGGCCCCGTTTATGACAAACGATGCCTTTCCGGTCATATAAGGGATGTTTCCCAAGAACACTTCCTGCTCAATCGTCTCGAAGTCTTCGTTATCCTGATCATTATTGATGAGGCGAAGTTTCGCTTTGAGCGGTACAGAATAGGTTAAGCCCCGGTCAATACATTCGTCGACCGAGTACTTTGGTGGATCTACCGAATAGTCGATAAACTCCAGAACGAAGTTTTCGCGCGAATCAGAGATAGGGAAATTTTCCTGAAACACCTTGTACAGACCTTCCTGCGAACGGCTGTCTGAAGGGGTATCAAGTTGGAAGAAGTCACGGAATGACTTAAGCTGAATATCCAAGAAATCAGGATAGTCAACTACAGGCTGAATCGTCGCAAAGTTTTTGCGAGTGTTGTTGTTTTTAGCGTTTGTAGCCAAGGCTCGTCTGCGTTTAGTTGAGCGACTGATTCCTAATCAAATAAGCCCTATTCAAAAAATAACCGAACGAATAGTGAAAAGGGCGTAAAAAAGCAACACTGTCGCCGAAAAATAAGTTTTTCGGTATGACGTATATAGATAAAAAAGTCTCCAAGCGGAAAAAGACCTGACAATTAGCCAGGCCCTTCTCTGCTTGGAGTACCAGATAAGCTAATCTGCTTATTTAACTTCTACTTCAGCACCAGCTTCTTCCAGTTGCTTACGCAGGGCTTCCGCTTCGTCTTTAGCAACACCTTCTTTTACTGGCTTCGGAGCTGTGTCAACCAGTTCTTTGGCTTCTTTCAGGCCCAGACCCGTCAGGTCTTTCACCAGTTTCACCACGGCCAGTTTGCTGGCACCTGCCGACTTTAGTACTACGTCGAATGAGGTTTTTTCAGCAGCTGCAGGAGCGGCTTCGTCGCCACCGCCACCACCGGCCATCATAACGGGTGCCGCAGCAGCAGGCTCGATGCCATACTCATCTTTCAGGATAGCAGCCAGCTCGTTTACTTCTTTAACGGTAAGGTTGACAAGCTGCTCAGCGAATGCTTTCAAATCTGCCATTTCAGTATTGAAAATTAGTTGTTACAAGATTGATTGAAAAATGAACGTCGGGCTTAGTTTTCTTCGCGCTCCGACAGCGTTTTCAGGATACCAGCCAGTTTGCTTCCGCCGCTTGTCAACGCAGATACTACGTTTTTCGCAGGTGATTGCAGCAAGCCAATGATTTCGCCAATCAACTCATTCTTGCTCTTCAGGTTGATGAGCGTATCCAGTTGGTCAGCACCAATGAACAGGCTGTAGTTAACCGAAGCGCCCTTCAGTTTCAGCTTGTCATTTGTTCTACGGAATTCTTTAATCAATTGAGCAGCGGCCTTACCGTTCTCAGGGTGAAACATCACACCAGAAAAACCGGTCAGTACTGTACCATCAAATGATGAATAATCCGTATCGTTTACTGTCTCAAGAGCCTTCCTGATAAGGGTGTTCTTAACAACCACATATTCAATACCCCGCTCAAAACATAGGCGACGGAGCTGATTGGTTTCAGCAACCGACATGCCGTTAGCATCGGTGATATAGAAATAGGGGATGGTTTGGAACTTCTGGCTCAGTTCGTCGATGATCGCGCCTTTCTCTTCCCTTGTCATAATTACAGGCCCGCAACGGTGGCTTTATCGATGTTCACACTCGGACTCATCGTGCTTGACAAATAGATTGTCTGCACGTAAGTACCTTTAGATGAAGAAGGCTTCAACCGAACTAGCGTAGCGATAACCTCCTGGGCATTCTCAACTAGTTTTTCGGGGGTGAAAGACACCTTGCCAATGCTAGTGTGAATGATACCGGTCTTGTCAACTTTGAAGTCGATTTTACCAGCTTTCACCTCTGTCACGGCTTTGCCTACTTCTGGCGTTACTGTACCCGATTTCGGGTTAGGCATCAGACCACGGGGACCAAGCACCCGACCCAAACGACCAACTTTGGCCATCACGCTAGGCATGGTAATGATCACGTCTACATCTGTCCAACCTTGCTCGATTTTCTGAATGTAGTCGTCAAGGCCAACATAGTCGGCACCCGCTTCTTTTGCTTCGTTCTCTTTGTCGGGTGTGCAAAGCACCAATACCCGAACATTCTTACCTGTACCGTGGGGCAGGGTAGCCACGCCGCGAACCATTTGGTCTGCTTTGCGTGGGTCAACGCCCAACCGCACGTCGATGTCTACAGAAGCGTCGAATTTGGTGTATGAAATCTCTTTCAAGACTTCAGCCGCCTGCTGCAACGAGTATGCTTTCGTTCCATCAAACTTCGACTGTGCTTCTTTTTGTTTTTTTGTCAACTTTGCCATGATTCGTTAAGATGCCTTCGGCAAGTTTACTAATTGTCCCAGGGGGCTGCGCCTGATACGGTGATACCCATGCTACGAGCCGTACCCGCAATCATCTTCATAGCCGACTCGACCGTGAAGCAATTCAAATCGGGCATTTTCGTCTCGGCAATTACACGTACCTGATCCCAGTTAACAGACCCTACTTTGTTCCGGTTTGGCTGAGCCGATCCACCTTTCAGTTTAGCAGCTTCCATCAGCATGATCGGAGCAGGAGGCGTCTTGATAACAAAATCAAACGACTTGTCTTTGTAGTACGTAATCAGTACTGGCAAGACTATGCCCATTTTATCCTGCGTACGGCCATTAAACTGCTTGCAGAATTCCATGATATTTAAACCCTTGGAACCCAGCGCAGGACCGATTGGAGGAGAGGGATTGGCTTGACCGCCCTTTACCTGCAACTTAACGTAGCCAGCTACTTCTTTTGCCATTGTTCGTACTTGTTTTACGACCCTTGCCCGGCATCTGTCTCAACTGTGCGTGTCATACCAACACAACCGCCGATTACCTTGCTGAAGTCACTTTTTGTGCCAGCCACGTCTGTAGGAAGCATCAGTGGCCAACGTGAGTGCTAACAGTGCGTTAGTCCTCTTTATCAACTTGTGCGTAACTCAATTCAACTGGGGTGCTACGACCAAAGATTTTAACGACCACATTCAGCTTCTTGCGATCATCAAATACTTCTTCAACCGTGCCAATGAAGCCACTAAACGGTCCGTCTACGACCTTCACTGACTCACCCCGCAGATAACCAACTACAGGGGCGGCTGCCTCCTGCGTTTCTTCATCTACTTTACCCAAAATCCGTTTCACCTCGGCCTCGCGCAGGGGCACCGGAATTTTGGAATTACCTGACCCTGTATTGCCTAAAAACCCAATCACGCCGGGCATATTGGTAATCAGTGCCAAGGCACGTGCATTACTCAAATCGGCGGAAATAAGAATATAGCCAGGGAAAAACGACTTCTCACGTACACGCTTCTTGCCATTACGCATTTCATACACCTTCTCAGAAGGAATAAGTACCTGGGTGATGACCTCAGACAGTTGTTGCCGATGGATTTCGTTGTCCAGGTAAGATTTTACTTTCTTTTCCTGACCCGAAACAGCCCGAATAACATACCAATTGATGCCTGTTGTCATCTGCGTAGTGCGGTTAAAATGCCTAACCTGTTGCCTGCACAAAAGCAAAAGATGTGCATGATCAATCTGATTGGCAGCGTATTAGAATGAGCGATAGAAGAAATTCAACGCGTTTTCAAACACGTAATCGATTAGTCCAACCAGCAAGGCAAAAATCAGAGAAGCGATCAACACCAGCGATGAGCTAGCTTGCAGATCGCTGAACTTTGGCCAGGTCACGTTATGCTGAACCTCTTCCCAGGAGTGTTTTAGGAAGGTTGTAACTTTTTCCATGTCAGTAAGGATTGGCACGGGTGGAGAGATTCGAACTCCCATCAACGGTTTTGGAGACCGCTATTCTACCCTTGAACTACACCCGTGTATGTTAGTAGAAGCAAGCAATAAGAAATGAGAAGCAAGATTTTTTGAACTGAACTATCCTGTTTCTTGTCTCCTATATCTTTTTTCCGTAATTGGCCTATTCCCGTTTTGGGACTGCAAAGATCCGAAAATCTTATCAAAAAACAAGTGCACCCCCTTTCGGAAATGCACTTGCTATTGATTTTTGACAAACTTAGTCGAGGATTTCAGTCACCTGACCGGCACCTACGGTACGGCCACCTTCGCGGATAGCGAAACGAAGACCTTTTTCCATAGCGATCTTGTTGATCAGCGTTACCTCAATAGTGATGTTATCACCGGGCATTACCATCTCAACACCGGCTGGCAGTACAATCTCACCCGTTACGTCTGTGGTACGGAAGTAGAACTGAGGACGGTACTTGTTAAAGAATGGCGTGTGACGGCCACCTTCTTCTTTCGACAGTACGTATACCTCGGCTTTGAATTTAGCGTGTGGAGTTACTGAACCTGGCTTACAAATAACCATACCACGACGGATATCGGTTTTTTCGATACCACGGAGCAGCAGACCTACGTTGTCACCGGCTTCGCCACGGTCCAGAATTTTCCGGAACATTTCAACACCCGTCACAACTGACTTCAGGTTTTCAGCACCCATACCCAGAATCTCAACAGGCTCACCTGAGTTGATCACGCCCCGCTCAATACGACCGGTGGCAACCGTACCACGACCTGTGATCGAGAACACGTCCTCCACAGGCATCAGGAACGGAAGATCCGTCTGACGGGGAGGCAGGGGAATGAATGAGTCTACTGAATCCATCAATTCTTCGATGGTAGAAACCCATTTGGCTTCGCCATTCAGGCCACCCAGTGCAGAACCTTGGATAACAGGAATGTTATCGCCGTCGAATTTGTAGAAGCTCAACAGCTCGCGGATTTCCATCTCAACGAGTTCGAGCAGTTCGGGGTCATCTACCATGTCAACTTTGTTCATGAAGACAACCAGTTGGGGTACACCTACCTGACGAGCCAGCAGAATGTGCTCACGCGTTTGGGGCATTGGACCGTCGGTGGCAGCAACTACTAGGATGGCACCGTCCATTTGCGCGGCACCCGTTACCATGTTCTTCACATAGTCGGCGTGGCCTGGGCAATCAACGTGTGCATAGTGACGATTTTCCGTTGCATATTCCACGTGTGAGGTGTTGATCGTGATACCACGCTCTTTTTCCTCAGGGGCATTGTCAATAGACGAGAAGTCACGCATAGCAGCAAGTCCCTTGCCGGCGAGTACTTTCGTAATGGCTGCCGTCAGCGTCGTTTTGCCGTGGTCAACGTGACCAATCGTACCGATGTTGACGTGCGGTTTCGAGCGGTCAAAATTCTCTTTTGCCATGTCTTAAAAACGCTTTAGTTAACTATAGTTAGTGTTAGTTGATTTGCCCTTACGCAAAAGGTGCCCAAACAGAGCACCTCCTAAAAAGCCACCTCAACAGAGCAACATTTGGCAGCTTAGAGCCTTCTATCGGATTTGAACCGACGACCTCTTCCTTACCAAGGAAGTGCTCTACCACTGAGCTAAGAAGGCAGGTAATAAGTTAACAACGTGGAGCGGGAGACGAGGTTCGAACTCGCGACCTATAGCTTGGAAGGCTATCGCTCTACCAACTGAGCTACTCCCGCAATCACTCAGCTTTCAGTTAGAAAGTTTTTGGTTCTCGGTTGTAAACGAATGCTTACACTGAAAACTGTAAACCACAAAACTGAAAACTGTTTTGGTGGGGAGTGGAGGATTCGAACCTCCGAAGGCGTACGCCAGCAGATTTACAGTCTGATCCATTTGGCCACTCTGGAAACTCCCCAAAAAACACTTGCAAAGAACATTTTCCGCCCCGTATCTCAGTTTGGAGTTGCAAAATTACGCCGTTTTTGTCCGTTGTCAACAGGGGGACCAAAAAATTCTTTTCGATTTCAACAAAAGAGGCCCCTTTGGTGTAGTAGGGGCCTCTTCGGGTTATACTTGTATTTACCTTACAAGCTTGTAGTCAGATCGTGATGCCAAAACTTAGCGGGCGCACAGCTGGGCCGCGACCATCCTGAAAACTGTTGTTAAGATTGTATTTGACAAAGAAATTGAGGTTAGCAATGCCAATGTTGCCTTGCAGGCCATACTGAAGGTTGTTCAGGTAGAAGCTGTTGTGGTCGTGAAACTTGTCGCCATTGTCTAGCTTGATCTTCGTATAACTGTCGAGACGGTAGCCTACGAACCCACCAAAACCGATGTTGAATGCCCGCTTGCGGCTGTTATTATATACCGAGAATTGAGGAACAAAAGGCAATTCGAGGTTGCAGACAGTTAGTTTACTTTTCGTTAAGTGGCTGGGGTAGGTGGCAAATGCAACAACATCGGGGCCACGCTCAACTTTGACGTTCTCCTGGAACATGAAATTGTTCCAGGCTATCTGCAAGCCATAGCGGATGCTTATTTTCAGTTTGCTATTCCGCACAATAGCTGGGTTCTGCGTGAAACTAAGCGCGGCATATCGCGACCCTAGTGGGTCAAGTTCATAAGAAGCGCCATTGTATCTTGGGGTAGACGTGGCACCAGTCCATGTGTTCAGTCCGAAATGGAAGTCGGTGCTTACCCGCCAGTTGTTGCTAGAGTAATTCCTGTTTCTTCGGGTTTTCCGGTCACTGGGCTGGTTGCTATAGCTGTTGGTGTTGTCTGACGACTCACCTGTTTTAACCGTTACCGTTACGTTACCGTCTGTTTTTTCCACCACGATCAGCGTGTCGCGGAGGTAACGCTTACCGTTCTGTTCGTTTACAGCATAGACCTGACCCTCTGGCACCGAATCGAGCTTAGAGACCATATCGTTAACGATTCGGTTCAGGTCATACTTCGTAATTTCTTTTAACTGTCCTTTCGTTGGTGCATAGATGGCCACGCGGGATGCTTTACCAAACCGAATGATGAGCGAATCGGCAGGATTTATAGCGGCCGTGGCTACATGAGCACACAGCAGGCTGGTGAGGATAGTGAGCATTTTCATTGGTCAGCGGTGTTATCATTCTTAAGACTTTCTTTCATGCCTTCGAATACACGGCCAAAACGGCTGCGTGCGTCTGAATGGCGTTTTACAGGTGTAGCGCGGGCCAGGGCATCACCATTTTTCAATTGCTTCACTTTGGCAAACAGGCCAGCCAGGCTACCCGTCTGTGCAGGCGACATTGATGCGACCTTTGTAGGCTGCATATCTGGCGCGCTCTCAGCAGATTCTGGTTCATCGATGGTTAGCACAACTACCCGTTGCTGGTCTGCCAGATGCGTGCTCACAGAAACTGTCTGTGGTACTTCCTGAACAGGATGGGCCAATTTGCTAGTGGCGACTGTAGCTAATGCCTCAACTTTTATCGCTGTCGGTTCAGGTGTAATAGAAGAAATAGCTACCTGTTCATCAACCCTGGTGGCGGTCCTCGGTGTGGCAGATTGGGTTGCATTTTTAGCTATTACTGCCTTTTCGGCAACCTCCGGCATTGGCACACGTTGTTTATTCGTTATGACCACCGTCCCTCTTTCCTCTTCTAGTATCTGCTGTTTTCGGCCCGGTTTGGCACCCTCTCCTACCTTGGCAATAAGCGGTACAGGCACCTCTGTATGGTTGGGTGCGGCGGTTAGCTTTTTAGTCTGTGCGGTGAGTGAGGTTGACTCTGCCGATTTGATCGAACGATTGTTTTGGTAAGAGAACAGGGCAACCAAGATCAGACTGGCTGCGGCTACCCCATACCACCACACAGCCACTCGCCGTCTTTGAGTAGGCAACGGGACACTATTCAGCCGGCTTTGCAGTCGGCTCAAGGCATCAGGGCTGGGAGGTAGTTCAGCCTCACGCAGCTTCCGGGCAAAAAGATCATCTATTGGCTGCTTTTCCATATTGGTTTGCTGGCTTATGTCCTGTTTCCATGCTACGGACTTTCTGTTGTAGTAAAGCCCGGGCACGTGATAATTGTGATTTTGAAGTGCCTTCACTAATGCCCGTCAGTTCGGCAATTTCGGCGTGATTATATCCTTCAATGGCATAGAGGTTGAACACGGTACGGTAGCCGTCGGGTAGCTGTGCCACGAGCCGGATCAGGTCTTCGCTTTGCAGGTTGGCATCGGCCCATTCGTAGTCAGGTTCGACGGTGATGGTGTCGAGCGGAAGCTCTTGGCGCCAGGCTTTATTCTTTCGGAGGTACATCAGTGATTCCGTGACCATTACCCGACGAACCCAACCTTCAAAACTACCATCGCCCCTGAACTGATCGATTCGATTAAAGACCCGCATAAATCCATCAATCAACACTTCTTCGGCATCATCGCGATTGCCCACATAGCGCATACAGACAGCCATCATTTTGCCGCCAAACCGCTCATAGACCACCCGCTGGGCACGGGCCTCCTGCTGTTGCAGGGCAGCAACCAGTCGGCTTTCCGTGAGGTAGTATGGTAGAGTTATGGCCATATGGCTAAGCATTTGCCCTGAAGATGCAGCTACTTTGCTTCCGGGTTGCACGGCACAAAAAAAATCCTGACCGTAGGTCAGGATTTCCAATAAGCTTAAAGGGCTATCAGAGCGCCGGATCGTAACGTATACCTGCTACGTAATGCAGCCAGATAACGCGCGACAGCCGGAAGTTGATAGTTGAAATTACCACCACACCTACCGACACAATCAGGGCATACACCCAACCGGGTGGATTATTGAATCCATAGAAGAGTAGAAAGCCTAGGATCAGCGCAAGGCCACCTGAAAAGGCATAGCTGACGTACATGGCTCCGATGAAATAACCTGGTTCAACCTCGAATCGGAGTCCGCAGTGCGGGCAGAATTCGTTCATTTCCCCAAACCCAATTGGGTTGTAGAGGGCGGTTTTAAATATTTTACCCTGCCTGCATCTAGGACATAGCCCGGCGGACACGGCTTGAAATTTTGAGACGTTGGCCATGTTCTTTTTTACTGGTACGATACCACAAATAGCTGACCGTAGCTACGATCAGGTAGGGGGCGGCCAACAAATAAAGGATACCCAAATTGAGGTTCGATGCTACCACACTACGCCCGTTACTAACGGTACTTTCAATTACCCCACGACACATGGCGCATTGCGCAAACAAATCAGGACCAGCGAAGAGAATCAATCCCAGTACCACTAGCCAACTCCACTTTTTCATAGCTTGTTGTCATTAATTAGTGATTGTAATAGGGCCTAATCATCAGGTAGACGATTACCCCAGTCGTACTCACATATAACCAAATGGGCAAGGCCCATCGCGTCATCTGCTTGTGCTGTACAAACTGCTTCGTGAGCGCGAAATACACCGCCCGCAACACAAACCAGAGGACAACAACTGAAAGAGAGATGTGAGAGATGAGCAGGAAATAATACACAGGCCGAATCCACCCCTGACCACCAAACGTGGTAGATGGGTTAGAGATGTGATACAAGACATAACCAACCAGAAAAAAGGCACCCAACGTAAAAGCGGCCAGCATCGTAAGGCGGTGGGCAGCTACATTTTTTTGCCGGATGAAGTAATAACCAACTACCAGCAGCACCGACGTGATCGAATTAATCACACCGTTGATATGGGGCAAATACGTCGTCCAGCTACCCAGATCGAATTTTTGCCGGATACCCAACATAAGCGCCACTACAACCGGTACGGCGATAGAAACGGTATTGATGAACCGGTTGGCATTGCGTTCACTCTTCACTAACTCGACAGTTTCCATGAGGTCAAGCTTGTTTCCTATAACCATCAATCAGTACCCTGATTTCCAGTATCAAGCGTTCGATATCTTTCTTGTCGGTACCATCGTAAAAACCACGAATAACACCCTCCTTATCTACTAAAACTAACTTTTCGCTGTGGATAAAAGTTTCGTCGGGCGACCCGTAGCTCACCCCATGATCGACCACCGGCAGGAAGTAGCCGTGCTGCCCCAGGTTATAAATCTGGGCCTTGTCGCCCGTCAGGAAATACCACTTTCCGGGCAGGGCGTGCATCTTCTTCGCGTAGGCAGTCAGCTCGGCCGTCTTGTCATTAACGGGATCAACGCTGAAGGACAGAAACACCAGATCCTGCCTATCTTTAAAGATATCCTGCACCCGAGACAGGTTGGTGTTCATTTTTGGGCAGATGGTGCCACAGCGCGTGAAGAAGAAATTGGCTACGTGAATTTTCCCTTTTCGCAGTGCCCCGGTAGCGGGTTTGCCATCTTGATCGGTTAGCGTGAAGTCCGGTACTTTTCGGAATAAGGTATCGGTATGCTCACCAAATTGATCAGTGACCTTCTGCATGACCGGCTCATTGGTGGTTGAGTCAATGACGGGTATGAACCGGGGCAGGGTGTAATAATTGGTCGTACCAAACCTGTAGATTATGTACGACAAAGCCGGGACCATCAACACGAAGAAGAGGATCCCGGCCTTTCGGAATGAAGCCATAGTTGCTTACCTGGTCATAAAGATGGAACCGCCTTCATACATCAAGGCTAACAAAAGCCACATTACAAAAATGACGGGTAACATGATAAACCAGATCAGGCTTTTCACTTCGTGCTTTAGGTGCATAAACTCACCCACGATGTAAAACGCCTTAATGATTGTCATGCCTACGAAAATGGAGACCCGCAGATAACCAGCTTTCATGGTAAAAGCAATCAAAAACTCAAAGGCAGTAATAACGCATAAGATCAGGAACGTACGCCAGATGATCTTTGTGTTGGCAGGTGGTGGCGCAACGTCGGTGCCGCCGTGATTATCAGTGTATGGTGTATTGGCCATGACGACAAAAAAATTAAACCAGGTAGAAGAAGGTAAATACGAAGACCCAGACAAGATCTACAAAGTGCCAGTAGAGCCCTACTTTCTCCACCATTTCGTAGCTACCCCGACGGTCATACATACCCGTAGACGACCGGTAGAAAATCAGGATATTTAGCAGTACACCAGAGAAAACGTGCGTACCGTGGAACCCGGTGATGAAGAAAAACAAATCGGCGAAGGCAGGTGGGCCATACTGATTTTCGGCCAGGTTAGCCCCAAAGATGGTATGCTGTGTCCACTGACCCGCTACCAGTTCCCTGATGGTGCTACCCTCTTCCGTACCGTGGATAAAGTGTGACCACTCCCAAGCCTGACTGCTCAGAAAAGCAAAACCACCTAGGATTGTCCAGAGCATGTATTTCTCTACATCCTGCCGGTCGCGCCGGTGGCCTGCCTCAACAGCAAGTACCATCGTTACCGATGAGAAGATCAGGATAAAGGTCATCAGGCCCACGAAAATCAGAGGAGCGTTCAGGCCATGCAGAAACGGCAGTGCGTTGAATACATGGTCAGGCACGGGCCAATAGGTATTTGAGAAATGGAACGGAACGCCGTGAATTTCGGGCGAATAAGCTGGCCAGCTATACCGAATTAGGCCATAGGTAACCAATAAAGCCGAGAAGGTGAAGGTATCTGATATGAGGAAGAACCACATCATCAGCTTACCGTAGCTGGCGTTCATTGGTTCAACGCCGCCCATCCACGCCTTCTTGTCAAATACTACTGACTCGTCAGTTGTTGCTGCTGTAGCCGCCATGCGATTTTAAACGTATTAATGGAAATAAAGTAAAAAGAAAAACAAGTAAAGCCAGAGTATATCCAGAAAATGCCAGTAAACGGTCGCAATGTGTATCTGATCGAGCGACTTGGCATGTATCCTCAACCGAAACGCAGCCACCAACGCAAAGACCAGCACAATCAGTCCCGATATCAGGTGAAACGCGTGCATTCCTGTAAACACATAGATGAACGAGCCAGCGGGGTTGCCAACGAAATACACATCGCTTTTCACCAGTTCGACCCATCCCTGGAACTGCATGTACAGGAATATCATTCCGAGCACAAAAGTAACAGTAATCGCTATCCTGAGGGCATTGAAATTGTCTTTTTTGGCGGCCAGATAGGCCCAGTGCATCGTTATACTGCTCACAATAAGCACCCCTGTGCTGTAGGCAAACACAGGCGGCATGACAAAATCAAGCCAGTTGCCCTCTGCCCTACGCACCAGATAAGCACTAGTAAAGGAGGCAAATAACATCAGTATGCTCACGATGAATAACCACAGAATAAACCGTTTAGGGTTCACCGAGAGGGTTTCTTCCGGCTCTTCTTCGAGCCATTTTATTTCTTCTGTTTCCTCTTTCATGTCAGATGCGATCTAGAACAAACGCAATTTGAACAATCGGTAAATAAGCAAATGCTGAAAACATGAGGCGCTTAGCTGTTGCCACGGTTGGGCTACGCACTAGTGCCACGTTAAATACAATGAGCACCACAGCCATCACTACAGCTATTAGTGTTGACACTAACCCCACGTAGCCCATCAGATAAGGCACAATAGCCAGCGGTACCAGCCAGATAGTAAACAACAAAATAATAGTAGCCGTGCGGCTAGAGGGTGGCCTTTTCAAGGGTAGCAATTTGAAGCCTGCTTTTGCATAATCCTGGTCTAGTACCCAAGCCACAGCCCAAAAGTGCGTGAACTGCCAGACAAACTGGAGTGCAAACAACCACCACGCCTCGCCATTGACGGTGCCAGTGGCGGCTATCCAGCCAATGAGTGGCGGCAAACCGCCGGGTATAGCCCCTACGTATACGGCAATTGATCCTACACGTTTCAATGGTGTGTAAACAAAGCCGTAGAGCAAAAAAGAGACGAACGAGACACCAGCCGTAAGTGGATTGAAGCTATTGGTCTGGATGAATAAACCAAGAAAGAGTGTTACCGCTACAAAGATCAAGGCCTTTTGCTTGCTCAACCGGCCCGATGGCAAAGGGCGATCTCCAGTGCGTTGCATCAGCCGGTCAAATTCTACTTCAAGCACCTGATTAACCGCATTAGCTGCACCTGTAACTAGTAAACCACTAATACTGAACAAAGCCATCGCCCAAAGCGAATAAGGTCTTTCGGCAGCCATCATGTAGCCCAGTACGCCTGAAAACGCAACCAGGAACGAGAGCCGGAACTTGAGTAGTTCAAAATAGGTATACCACCAAGGTTTACGCACAGGCTTTGGGCGTTGCTCGGTAGCTACTTCCACAGGTGTGCTCATAACATTGGGGTATCTGCACGTTGTATCGTGCTACTGTTTTTGGGCAGGACGGGCAATAGCCGGTCAGCGTATAAAAACAGGATGATAATGAATTGTAACCCAAGGACCGTAACCGCCAGCGTCAGATGAACAGGCTGTGCCCATCCGGGAATGGCAAAGTAGCCCATTATGGCTCCGGTTAGTATCTCCATCAAAACGAGAGAGACAATGGCCAGTGACAGTATATAGGTGATGTCTCGCTGCTTTGCCTCCTTACGAAAAGGAAGAATCCAGGCCAGTTGGCTTGCTAGCACTACCAAGGAAAGCGAACGGTGCACGTAGAACCGTACGCCAAGCTCATCGATCCAGCGATAGCGCTGCTGCTGCCCAAACTGATTGGCTACTTCGTCGACCATTTCGCGCACCTGCGTACCAAGCAACAGTTGAAACAGCAACAGTCCTGTACTAATCCAAAGCCATCGATAGACGGTGGGCTTCGCCGTTACAGGCACTACTGATTTCACATGAGCCTGACTCCGTGCTGCAACGTATAGCAACACCCCAACAATGATGAGGGCTAACAGCATATGCAGCGTAATAAGCCAGCCAGACAATACACTTGCCACAACTTTCGCACCCAACCAGCCCTGAAAACCAACTAACAGGAAAGCCAAAAAACTAAAGCCTACAATGGGGCGATCCCGCCGCCAGTAGGCTTTAATTGAGGCTGCAAAAGTGAGAAAGATAAATAGGCCTATCAGAGCACCCAACAATCGGTTCAGATACTCAATCCAAGTCTTAGTGGCGTTGAACTGAACGTCTTTATAACCTCTGTGAGCGTAGATCTGCTGGTAATTGGCTGGCAACTCTGACACGTCCGTAGGCGGTACCCATTGCCCAAAACATTTAGGCCAGTCAGGGCAACCCATTCCAGATCCTGTGCTCCTAACTACTCCGCCGACGAGTATTAATAAAAAAACCGACAGAACAGTTAGGAGCGCCAGACGCCTAAACGAACGCTCATTAATGAGGTTGCTTAAACTGGTCATTATAGTTTTGTGCTTCAATCGCTTTTTCCAGCGAAATCAACTCATTCTCATGCGGAAGGTTTGATTCTGGCGTAGCCGAGTAGGGCACGTTTTGCGGAATGAAATCGTCTTTTGCACCTGGCTTGCTGTAATCATAGGGCCAACGATACACCGCTGGAATCTCGCCAGGCCAGTTACCATGCCCAGGTACAATTGGCGTGGTCCACTCCAGCGTGTTCGACTGCCAGGGGTTCTGCGTTGCTTTTTTACCCTTGATCAAGCTATACACAAAGTTGTATAGGAACAGGAATTGCGCTGAGAACGTGACAATGGCCATTACGCTGATGAAGGCGTTCATATCGTGGAAGATATTCTTCGTAAAGTCGTTCGCGCTGAACGCGTAGTAACGCCGTGGGAAACCAGCAATACCGATATAGTGCATTGGGAAGAAGATGCAATAGATACCGATGAATGTGAGCCAGAAGTGTATATAGCCCAGTTTCTCGTTCATCATGCGACCAAACATCTTGGGGAACCAGTGATACACACCAGCCAGCAAACCAAACGCTGACGAAGCACCCATTACCAAGTGAAAGTGAGCAACTACGAAGTAGGTATCGTGTAGTTGAATATCCAGTGCCGAGTTGCCAAGAATGAGACCCGTAACACCACCCGATATGAAGAACGACACTAAACCAATAGAGAACAACATGGCTGGTGTAAACCGGATGTTACCGCGCCACAGCGTAGTGATGTAGTTGAACGCCTTTACCGCTGAAGGTACCGCAATAATGAGCGTCAGAAACATGAACACAGACCCAAGGAATGGGTTCATACCCGTCACAAACATATGGTGCGCCCACACGATGAAAGCCAGAAAGGCAATACCCATCATAGACGCAATCATAGCCCGGTAGCCAAAGATTGGCTTACGCGAGTTTGTAGCGATGATCTCTGACGTGATACCCAACGCAGGCAGCATCACGATATATACCTCTGGGTGACCTAAGAACCAGAACAAGTGCTGAAACAGAATAGGGCTACCACCAACGTTCGGTAGGGCTTCGCCAGCAATGTATATCTCTGAGAGGAAGAAGCTCGTACCAAAACTACGGTCGAAGATCAAAAGCAATGCCGCTGACAACAAAACCGGGAACGAAATCAGGCCAAGGATGGCCGTTAGGAAAAACGCCCAGATAGTCAGTGGCAACTTGCTGAACGACATGCCCCGGGTACGTAGGTTAATTACTGTGGTGATATAGTTAATACCACCCAGTAGTTGCGACACAATGAACAGTGCCATGCTGCTCAACCACAGCGTCATACCTAACTCAGAACCCATGTGAGCTTGTGGCAGTGCACTCAACGGTGGGTACACTACCCAACCACCAGCCGCTGGCCCTGTTTCCAAAAACAACGAGACAAACATGAGCATACTGGCCAGGAAGAAAAACCAATACGACAGCATGTTCAGAAACCCAGATGCCATATCACGGGCACCAACCTGTAGGGGAATCAAGAAGTTACTAAATGTACCACTCAAACCGGCTGTCAACACAAAAAATACCATGATGGTACCGTGCATAGTGACAAGAGCCAGATAGAAGTTAGGATCTAGTTTACCACTCTCGTCAATCCAATTGCCAATAATCGGACGTAGAAACTCCAGCTTCATTTGGGGGAAACCCAGTTGAAGACGGAACATCACCGAGAAGGAGATACCAATGATTGCCCAGACAATACCTGATATCAAGTATTGCTTGGCGATAGTTTTATGATCTTCCGCGAAAATGTATTTTCGCCAAAAGCTCAATTCTTCATGATGGTCATGCTCGGCGTCATGAACCGATAGAGTCGAGACAGCGCTTTCAGTTGCCATAGTTAGTTGTTGTTGTCGATTGGAATATTAACGCAGAGAAGCATTTCCTGAAGCAGCTACACCACCTGCCGATGCCGTAGCGGTGCTATCTGCACTGGGCAAATACTTGGCCGCCTTGGCTTTCAGGTTGGCAGGAATGCGTGAAGCATATTCAGGGAAAGAAGTCAGCAGAGGCTTTTGTTCAGCACACCACTTTTTCCAAGAATCTTCGTCTTCAACAACCAGGTTCAAACGCATGGCAAAGTGGTTGCGACCACACACTTCCGTACAGGCAATCTCATATTTGAAATTCTGATTACCAGTCTCGTTGCGCATCTGTTCGGTGGTCTTCTCTGGCTTGAACCAAAACCGCGTCGGCATACCTGGCACTGCGTCCATCTTCACCCGCATGTGGGGAATAAACACACTGTGAAGCACATCACGCGCACGAATACGGATCAGCACAGGCTTACCCACCGGAATATGCAATTCGGTGGTATTCGTGAAGTCATCAAACGCGTTTTCGTCCGAGAAGTCAATACCTGTGTCGTTATTGTTATCAATCAGTTTGTAATTGTAATTGCCAAGCTTGTTATTATCAACGCCGGGGTAGCGGGCAATCCAGTTAAACTGCTTACCAATTAGCTCTACTTCTTGCGCACCAGCGGGGGCCTCCGACATGATGTCACGCCACGCCTGCCAGCCGGTAAACACCATCAGCGCCATAACGATGGCGGGCGTAACCGTCCAGTACAGCTCCAGCTTGTGGTTTTCAGGATAATACGTTGCCCGCTTACCATTTTTGTACTGGTATTTAAATGCGAAATAAAACAGAAAGATATTGGTCAGCAGAGCCGAGCCGGTCACAATTGCCATCGACACCCAGAAGAGCGTGTCAGTGCGACGACCGTGTTCTGAAGATGCTTGTGGCAAAAAATATTGGGTCGAGTGAATAAACGACCATGTTGCCGCCACAACGCCCAAAATCAGGAACACCATAAACATGGCTCCGTTGATTTTGTTGCTGGTGCTGCCATACTGCTCTTCACCCTCCTGAGGGTTGCTTACCCCTTTCATTACATTGGTCAGCCGACCAAATACCATGAAGGCAAGCGCTAGAAAAACAATCGAGAGAAGTCCTACGATGTATACCATGTGATAACGTGCTTTAGATAAAGTCTAAATGTCGTGATGCAATGCTTCTTCAAGCAGCGGATGATTTTTTGCAATCAAATTTGCTTTGGTCAACTGTGTCGATACAGACCAGATAAATGCACAGGCAAAAATCAAGATCATACCAAACTCAATCGGGCCAAATCCACCATGCTCGCCAACGGTTCCGGGCATAATGTTCGTGTAGAAATCGAAGTAGTGACCTACAAGAACACCCCAGCAAGCGACCTTCAAAATAAGGTTTGTGCGTTTCGCATCCCTTGTCATGAGAACGAGGAATGGAAAGACAAAGTTTAGGAACAGGTTGACAAAGAAAGGGGCCAAATAAATGCCGCCATACCCGCTGAATCGCTGACGATAGTAAATAGTCTCTTCTGGCAAGTTGGCGTAATAGATCAGCATAAATTGAGCGAACCACACGTAGGTCCAGAAAATGCTGAACGCAAAGACGAACTTACCCAGATCATGCAGATGACTCTCATTTACCGCTTTGAGATAACCCTGTTCCTTTAGCATCACCACCACCAAGGTCATCGTTGCCAAACCTGCTACATGCCAGCTTGCCAGGGTATACCACCCAAACATCGTGCTGAACCAGTGCGTATCGATTGACATGATCAGGTCCCAGGCAGCCGTTGATGAGGTTACAGCAAAAACAACCAGAAATACCACACCAAACTTCATGCTCTTGTAGTAATACTCCGTTCCTCCATTTAAGTCTTCCTGCAACGAATAGTTACGCAGAATACGCCATAGGAAATACCAGGAAACAAAGTAGAAAACCAGTCGTCCCAGGAAGAACGGTGTATTTAAGAAGCCACGCTTACCAGCAATAATTGCATCATAGCTCTCACCGCCTTTTTCATATAGCTCAGCATGTGTCCAGTGAAAAAGATCATGCCCAGCAATGAAGAAAGTAGCCAGCATGATGACGCCTGTCACTGGCAAGAAAGCAGGCATAGCTTCTGGCACACGTTTGATAACTGATGACCAACCCGCCTGTGCCAAATAATTATAGGACAGGAAGAACATACCTGCCACGGCTATACCGGTGAAGTAAACACTGTTTACCCATACGTTGGCCCAGAAACGTGTCATCCAGGTGTAATGGCCGTGAGCGCCTTCATGTCCTTCGCTAAGACCGTGACCCTGTACGGCTTCATGGGCGTGTTCACCTACGCCCGATGCAAGTAAAAATGATCCAATTGCGACCAAAGCGACGCCAACAACGCCTCCGATAATCAACCGCCGCTTTGCATCAGCTGTGAATTCGTATTGTTCGTCTAGAGAAGGTATCGCGTGTACTGATGCCATTACCGACAATTTTAACTGTTAAAAAAAGCCCCAACATGCATGAACAGATTGAGGCTGTTTATCTAAATCTTATCCTTGTTGAAGCTTGTGTACGTAGAGCACAATCTTCCACCGTTCTTCGGGAGTCATCTGTGAGCCGTGCGGCCACATACGGCCTTTACCATGTGTGATGACGTGGAAAATGTGGCCATCATTCATCGTTTTGTAATCGCCAACCGAGTAATTAGGCACACCCGCATACTCTTTACCAACTAGCCCATCACCTTTGCCATTCTCACCGTGGCAGTGAATGCAGAACCGGCCATAAAGAATTTTGCCTTCATCGAGATTGGCTGCGTTGGATGCAATGGGATTCACTAAGGTGCGCTCAGCAATGGCAATGCTATCCTTAGGAATGTTATAGATCATCAGATCTTTGGTGGTACTATCTCCTTTGCCAAAGCTAGTGTGATAGTTTGGCCGGGCCACTGTTCCACGAGCCGGATCACGCATATTCAACCCGTAGGGGTTAATCGTATTTGCCTTTACCTGCCTATATGGCTCATAACCAACAGCATCATACATCTGAGGCGCATATTGCGTCCCTGTATCGTTGTGGTCATCTCCACATGAGCTAAGCAACAGTGTACCAAATGTACCTACTGCCAAAAGAGCTATGTGATTAAACTTCATGGTCTGTGCTTAAAACTGCTTTACGTTTACTTCTGCGGCTCCTGATCGTTTCAAAATAGACTCAATAGCCGTTTCCTGCAATGAGTTCTTTTCCAGATCAATGGCCATCGCAAACTTGTTATCCGTGGTCCGGAGGTCAAACATTAATGGTTTCACCGTGGGACCCATGTTGTTCGAAATGATGAACGTAGACACCATCCCAAGCGCAGTAAACAGCACTGTCAACTCAAACGTGATGGGTATGTAGATGGGGAAAGAGAATGAATCCTTACCACCAACGATCATAGGCCAATCGAACTTTTCGGTGTATGACATCAACAACAAAGCCGTGATACAACCAGTGAGGCCAAACATAAATGCTGCAATACCGAGGCGCGAACGAGGATGGCCCAATGCTACGTCAAGCCCGTGGATCGGGAATGGCGTATACACTTCGTGAATACGAACACCCGAATCACGTACTTCCCGTACCGCTTTGAGTACTACATCGTCGTCATCGAAAATGCCGACCAAAAATTTACTATTTACTGGCGTTGCCATATAGTCTAAAAATTAATCGACGTTTTTGTTAAACGTTGGGTTAGTTACACGCTCACCTTTAGCAACACCAGATACGGACTGTGGCAGTCGCTCTGACGACGACTTGATGATTGCTTTTACTTCGGCCATGTTTACCACAGGCAGGAATTTGGCAAACAACAGGAAGAGTGTAAAGAAGAGACCAAACGAGAAGATATAGTCACTGATGTCGAATAGTGTTGGGTGGAACATAGCCCAGCTCGAAGGCAGGTAGTCGCGGTGCAGCGACGTCACGATGATGACAAACCGCTCGAACCACATGCCAATGTTCACCACCACAGATAGCACGAATGTCCAAACAACAGAGGTCCGAATTGTCTTCGACCAGAACAGTTGTGGCGAGATAACATTGCAGGTCATCATTGCCCAGTAAGCCCACCAATATGGCCCAGATGCCCGGTTGATAAACGCGTAGCTTTCAAACTCGCTACCAGAGTACCAGGCAATGAAGAACTCGGTGATATAGGCTACACCCACAATAGAACCCGTGAGCGTGATGATCTTGTTCATCGACTCAATGTGCTCTGTGGTGATGTAATCTTCCAGTTTAAATACGACCCGGATAATCAGCATCAGGTTCTGCACCATAGCAAAACCCGAGAAAATAGCACCAGCTACGAAGTAAGGCGGAAAGATGGTAGTGTGCCAGCCGGGAATCACCGACGTAGCGAAGTCCATACTTACAATGGTGTGTACCGAGAGTACCAGAGGTGTAGAGATACCGGCCAAAATAAGGCTCATGTATTCGTACCGCGCCCATGTTTTGGCTGAACCGTTCCATCCTAGTGACAGCGCACCATAGATATACCGACTCACTTTAGAACGGGCACGGTCACGAATGGTGGCCAGGTCAGGCACCAGACCCATATACCAAAATACTAGCGATACAGTGAAATAGGTACTGATGGCGAATACGTCCCAGACCAGTGGCGACTTGAAGTTTACCCACAGTGAGCCAAACGTGTTTGGCAGGGGAAGCGCCCAATAGGCCATCCAGGGACGACCCATGTGCATAAAGATGAACATTGCCGCACAGACTACAGCGAAAATGGTCATGGCTTCGGCAGCCCGGTTCACTGAGGTCCGCCATTTCTGACGGAACAGCAGCAGGATAGCAGAGATCAGCGTACCAGCGTGACCAATACCTACCCACCATACGAAGTTAGTAATATCCCAGGCCCAGCCAACGGTTTTGTTTAAGCCCCAAACACCAAGACCTTCCCACCAGGTATAGAACACACAAGCAGAACCATAAACCAGCACCAAAGCAGAAATAGTAAACGCAATGGTCCACTCACGGGTGGGCTTGCCTTCTACCTGCCTGCAAACGTCTTCGGTAACGTCGGCATATGTCTTACCGCCAGATACCAGCGGTGTACGTACGGCTGAAGTGATATGCATTTTAGTTAATTTTAATCAGTTAGTACGTTGATACTTACGCGGCAGTTTCTTGAGTGCTTTCTTGCTTAGGACCTTCATCTTTGTTACGGATCTTGGTCAGATAAGCAATTTGTGGCCGTACGTTGATTTCCTCGAGTACGTGGAAAGCACGCTCGTTTAACTCGGTACTCAACACCTTCGAGATTGTGCTCTCTGGGTTATTCATATCACCAAAGATGATGGCATCCGTTGGGCAAGCCTGCGCACAAGCTGATTGAATCTCGTCTGGCAATGGCCGACGGCGTTCCTTCTTGGCTGTCAGCTTGCCTTCCTGAATACGCTGTACGCAGAATGAGCATTTTTCAATAACACCCCGCGACCGAACCGTAACGTCTGGGTTAATGACCATTTTGCCCAAATCGTTATTGAACTGATAGTCAAACTTGTCCTCATCATGGTATTTAAACCAATTGAAGCGGCGGACTTTGTATGGACAGTTGTTAGCGCAATAACGGGTACCAATACACCGGTTATAGGTCATTTGGTTCAATCCTTCTGTGCTATGGGTCGTTGCCAATACCGGGCAAACCGTTTCGCAAGGAGCGTTGCTACAATGCTGGCAAAGCATAGGCTGAAACGTGACCTCAGGATTGGCCGAAGCAACCTCCAACGCTTTGTACCCAGCGATAGCACCCATCTTTTCCGGTTCGGCATCGCTACTGTAATACCGGTCGATCCGCATCCAATGCATCTCGCGACGAGCAAGCACCTCATCACGACCAACTGTGGGCGTGTTATTCTCAGAGATACAACCTACTACACAGGCGCCACAGCCAATACATGAGTTCAGGTCAATAACCATACCCCATGAGTGGTTTGGCTTGCCATAGCCATGCCAGAGCGTAATGTCGGTGGCTGGAACCGGGCCTTTAGCCGTTTCCACTTTGGGTTCATAGCGACCCTCGCGCGGATTTTTCTGGTAACGAGCCAAAATACCTTCTTGGAGCACCGCCTTACGGCCCATCACTGTTTCGTGGGTCTGAGTCTGGGCAATTTCGTGACGACCGCTACGTTTAGCAACTGTAGCAACAGGTGCAGCCATCTGAACAAATCCGCCCGCCAATGTAGCCAGCGGGTACGCATTCTGACCAACGCCATCAGCGCAACGACCTGCTTTTGACCGACCATAACCAATAGCTACTGCCACGGTTTGATCTGCCTGACCAGGCTGAATCAGGATAGGTAATTCAATCGACTTACCAGCTACGTCAATGCTGACCAACTCATTTTGTTCAACGCCTAGGTCAGCAGCTGTTTTCTGCGATACGGCAGCGTAGTTATCCCAACAGGCCTTAGAGACCGGATCTGGGAACTCCTGTAGCCAGGGGTTATTAGCTTGCGAACCAGTACCGATACCCACTTTTTCGTACAGCGCCACTTCCATACCCGTGGTAGGCTTGTAGCGGGTGGCAATGGCAGCACCAGCAGCGGCTAGGTTACCAGCAAAAGTGGCAGCAACGGGAATAATTGCAATAGCAGGCTCGAAAACACCATCGTGTAAAGCCTTGATCCAGAAAGCGTCAAAGCTAACAAAACCAGTTGCTTTTGGATATTGGTTGGCTTTCCACTGACGCTTCACGTACTCCTGATAATCGTTTGGCAAACCCGCCCACGTTAGCAGGCTCGTCTGCATCTGACGGGTTTTGTAGATGTGCGTAATGGCTGGCTGCGTCAGGCTGTAGTGGCCCGTTATTGGCTCAGCATCGTTCCACGATTCCAGAAAGTGAGGCGCAGGCGTAATATATTTCGTTAATGAGCCAGTTTCATCGGCACGGTCGCCGAAGTAAACAGACAGAGGCACCTTCGCAAGAGCTTGTGCAATTTCGGCACCACGAGGATGGTCGTATACCGGGTTGGCAGCGAAGAACATAACGCCCTGTACCTGACCAGCCTTTAGCTCATTTACAAAGGCATTCATCTGCTGATCATTGCCCTGGCGGGTGTTGACCGCAACAGCTAGGTTAATAGTCGATGCATAGCTACCAAGGAGGCTGTTCAGGGCATTAACAACGACCTGCACGTTAGGATCATTCGATCCGGCTACTACCAGCGCCCGCCCACGTGAGGCGATCAGGTCCGCAGCGGCTTTGTCCAGATATTGAACCGTCACGGCTGGCGCACTGATAGGCGTGGCACCCAACTTAGCAGCTACCTTATTATACAAACTGGCAACAACCAGACCCTCCTGCGAAGGCTTATACGTACCACGGTAGTCAGCGTTAGAACCAGTCATTGATAGAATCGTCTCAAACTGGTAGTGACGCGACATTTGTTTGTTGCCCCCTCCTACTGCACCAATCTTACGCGTTTTAGCGTAATCTTTCATGTAGTTCAGCGGGGCAATCCAGGTACCCAAAAAGTCAGCACCAATGCTAACAATAGTTTTGGCCTTGCTGAAGTCATAAGTAGGTACAACCGCACGACCAAATGAGGCTTGGTTAGCCTGTACAATGCCCGATGCCGAATTGGCATCGTACATGACGTGCTTAACCGTAGGGTATTTTGTGGCAAAATCAGCGATCACCGCTTTCGTCGATGGGCTAATGATAGTAGACGTCACTAACCGGATGGCACCACCTTTTGCAGCAATGGCCGCTAATTGGCTCGTGATTTCTTTATCAACAGTTTCCCACTTGGCATCATTAGCCCCCTTCTTTGGTCCTTTCAGTTTGTCGATGTCATACAACGACAGCACAGCAGCCTGAACGCGGGCTGTTGTGCCACCCTTAGTAACACTCGACAGTGGGTTGCCCTCAATCTTGATGGGTCGACCTTCCCGCGTTTCTACCAGAATACTGGCATACTCACCACCATCTGTGTAGGTCGACGCGTAATAGTCTGAGATTGATGGAAACGTCCCCTCTGGCTTATTGAGGTATGGGATTGCTTTATGTACAGGGGTTTCGCAGGCGGCTAACGATACAGCAGCCATACCGAAACCAATTGTCTTCAAAAAATCGCGGCGGGGGGCATTTGAACCATCAAATATGCTTTGCAAATCGTTTGCCGAAGGTTCAACGAACTCCGACTGCGAATGCTTCACGAAGGTTGCGTCGTTACGCAGTTCCTCTACACCCTTCCAGTACCGCTTGGTTACTTGTTCCATATAGTCATTGTTCCAACCAGAAAACCCCTGTGGTTGGGCTGAGAGATTAATAGTGGCACTTTGAACATTCAAGACCGCCAATGTTGGCCACCTTCAATGGCTCCCTTGATTCTTTGCGGTGCAGGGCAACCAGCTTATCGTAATAAGCATTGTCTTTGGTATTCACCTCCGTCTTACGATGGCAGTCGATACACCAACCCATAGTCAATGATGAGCGCTGCTCAACAACCTCCATTTTCTGAATTTCACCGTGGCAGCTTTGGCATTGAACGTTACCCACATTTACGTGCTGAGCGTGGTTGAAATACGCCAGGTCGGGTAGGTTATGGACCCGAATCCACTCGATCGGTTGGTTGTTTTCAATGGCTGCGTAGATCTTCTGAATCTCTGGCGACTCTTTCTTGATGACGCCATGGCAGTTCATACAGATGTTGGCCGCCGGAATGGTGGCCGACTTGCCCTTGTTCACGCCTGTATGGCAGTAGTTACAATCGATCTTGTATTGACCGGCGTGTAGTTTGTGCGAATAGGCTATGGGTTGCTTTGGCGCGTAACCCTGCTGAATACCAATAGAATAAAGACCGTCGATAGACATCTTGGTAGCCACAAATAAGAACAGCCAAATAGCTACCGAACGAACTGTCGAGTTGCTGACGGTATTGGTCAATCCTTCACGCAGGCGCTGAACAAGCGGTACGGTTGGTGTCGTAGAATCCAGCCCTACGGCCTGTGGGCTAACGGCTTTCGACAGAATGTTGACGATGACAAACAAAACGCCCAGTACCAATAACATGACAACCAGCAGAGCCACCAACACAAGGGTGAATAGCTCTGATGGGCCAGATGAGGCGGCGGCTGTAGTAGTACCACCAGAGGCGGCACCACCTGCTGGAGTTGCAGCAACTGCTGCTTTTGGTGCACTCTCTGAATCGATGTAATCCAGAATACCATCAATATCTTTATCGGTCAGATTGGGAAACGAAGACATCTGCACCTTATTATATTGATTGTAAATCTTCACCGCGTAGGCATCTCCAGATGCAACCACAGCAGACGAGTTACGAATCCATTTATGGAGCCAGTCGGCACTAGGCGTGCGCTGACGAACGCCTTTCAAACCTGGTCCCACCAGCGCTACTTCGCTGGTATTGTGGCACTGTTGACAGTTATTGGTAAAGAGTTCTTTTCCCTTTGCCACGTCCCCTCCACCTCCGGCGGCGGGTGCTGCTGCGGCCACTGCTGGCCCGCCCCCACCTTGTGCTGCCGACGAGTCCTGCGCATTGACTTGACCTCCATTGACTAATAGAGTCGTCGCCAGAGCAAATGCTCCGCAAAACTTACCTAAACGGCTCATAACGAATGATTTATGATCTTGATTTACTTGCATGATGTGCCTCCGTAAAGCATTGGCCCACAAAAGTAAGCCACGATTGCCACAATACAAAAGCCGCTCCAAAGCTATTTCAAAGGGGTTTTTTGATTGGGCGTAAGCCTACTTAACTACTAAACTAAGCCGACCTCCAATAGGCTAAAAAGTTCACGGAATTTTATCAAAAAAAGAGCCGCCATCGCAAAAACACGATGGCGGCTTCGGAAAACGGTGAGGTTCCGAGCGGATTCGAACCGCTGTAGCAGCTTTTGCAGAGCTGAGCCTAGCCACTCGGCCACGGAACCTTATTTACTGATGTTGCAAAGGTACTCCTTTACCCGTTAAGGACAAAAGCGTTTCCCAACTTTATGCCAGGAAACGCTTTTGTACTGTACTCAATTACTAGACCAGCAGGCTGCTTAGTTACGGCCTTCCATCTGCTCTTTCAGCGCAGCCAGTGCGTCGAGATCGCCGAGGGTAGCGCCGCGCTGATCACCCTGCGCTGCCGAAGTAGCAGGAGCTTTGTCGGCCTTGGCGGCTTTGGGCTTTGCGTCTTTGTTGGCAGAAGCAGGCTCACTCTTCTCCTGCCAGGTGCGCGTGTGTGACAGCATGATCCGCTTGTCTTCCTTCGAGAACTCGGTCACGCGGAAGTCGAGCGACTCGCCGACTTCAGCGAACGACCCGTCTTCCTTAGCCAGGTTCCGCAGGGTGCAGAAGCCTTCGATACCGTAGGGCAGTTCCAGCGTGGCCATCTTGTCGTTTTTCGACAGAACGGTGCAGCGGTGAACCGAGCCTACGGTGAAGGTATCTTCAAACGTATCCCAGGGGTTTTCTTCGAGTTGCTTGTGACCCAGTGCCAAACGACGGTTGTCTACGTCCAGCTCAAGTACTACCACGTCGAGGTTCTCACCTGCTTTGGTGAAGTCTGATGGGTGCTTGATTTTCTTGGTCCATGACAGATCTGACACGTGTACCAGACCGTCGATGCCCTCTTCCAGTTCGAGGAACAGGCCGAAGTTGGTCAGGTTACGCACAATACCCGTGTGGCGGCTGCCAACGGCATATTTGGTGGTCAGGTCTGGGCGCGTCCAGGGGTCAGCCGAGAGTTGCTTAATGCCCAACGACATTTTCCGGTCTTGCCGGTCGAGCGTAAGTACGACAGCTTCTACTTCGTCGCCCACTTTCAGAAATTCCTGTGGGTTACGCAGGTGCTGCGACCATGACATTTCCGACACGTGGATCAGGCCTTCTACACCCGGCATAATTTCGAGGAAGGCACCGTAATCGGCAACGTTCACGATGCGGCCTTTCACTTTTGAACCAACCTGAATGTCTTCGGTGAGGGCATCCCACGGGTGAGCCTGAAGTTGCTTCATGCCCAGTGAAATACGCTTCTTCTCTTCGTCGAAATCCAGCACCACCACGTTCACACGCTGATCGAGGTTGAGGACTTCCGATGGGTGGCTGATACGGCCCCACGAGATATCGGTAATGTGCAGCAGACCATCTACACCACCCAGATCGATAAATACACCGAAGTTGGTCATGTTTTTGATCACGCCTTCTAGTACCTGACCTTTTTCGAGGTTGTTAAGGATTTGGGCGCGTTGTGCTTCCAGATCTTTTTCGATCAGGACTTTGTGCGAAACCACCACGTTATCATTGGCGTAGTTGATTTTCACCACTTTCACTTCCATCTTCTTGCCAACGTAGATGTCGAAGTCACGAATGGGCTTCACATCAATCTGCGAACCAGGCAGGAAGGCTTCAACGCCATAGATGTCAACGATCAGACCGCCTTTGGTGCGGCGCTTCACAAAGCCGTCGATCACCAGATCATCATCGAGGGCTTTCTGAATATTTTTCCAGGCAGTGATTACTTTGGCTTTCTTACGCGACAGCACCAGTTGCCCGTTGGGGTCTTCCTGATTCTCTACGTATACGTCAACCTGATCGCCAACTTTCAGGTCAGGCAGATCCCGGAATTCGGATGAGGGCACCAAGCCGTCCGATTTAAAGCCGATGTTGAGGAGGATTTCACGGTCTGTAATCCCTACAACCGTTCCTAGCACTACATCTTTCTCATTTACCTCGGTCAGTGTACCGTCGTACATCTGCTCTAGGCTCTCCCGCTCAGCGGCGGAGTAGCCGCTACCGAACCCTTTGTTGTCTGCCCGATCCCAATCAAATTCGGGCAAGTTTGCAGTCTGCTGCGATTTGCTCATAAAATGGTTTTACCTGACCCACTCATACATCCACCTGCCGGGTCGTGACAAATAGACTTTAGTTTAAAATTAGATGGGCCTTAATCAGCCCTGTTTGTCATTTACCTTCTCTTTTACGAAAAGGACTGCAAAGATAGTGATTACATGACAAAAAAAAGCCCGGCGTTTCGGCCGGACTTCTGTGTTACTTGTGTATTAATCGTAAATGCGTTCTCGCTTCGATGTTAAGAAAGGCATCCAGCTATCGTCAAGTACGCCAGAGAATTCTCGGAGGAAGACAATGAACGATGGCTTAAAGGGCTTGTGCCGCATTTTCATGTTGGCCTCCTCCGGGGTGAAATCGCCTTTTCGCGAGTTGCATCGTTTGCAGGCGGTAATCAGATTATCCCAGTTAGTCTTGCCACCGCGCGATTTGGGCATTACGTGGTCCAGGGTCAGTTCATCGGAGGTGCCGCAGTACTGGCAATGATGCCCGTCGCGTTTGAAGATATTCTGCCGGGTGAGCATAACGCCTTTGTAGGGCAGATGAACGTAACGATGTAGCCGGATAACCGTTGGCATTGGATACTCTTTGTCGATTGTCCGAAGGGCGAGTGCTTCGGCTTCGGCCACCAGTTCTGCTTTACTAAGGTAAACCAGCAAAAATGCTTTAGGAACAGAACAAATGCTCAGCGCACTGTAATCTTGATTTAAGACTAATACTTTCCTGCCCATATAGTGGTTGTAGGTCCTCTGTTTGGTAGCAATTTACTCACTTTTCAACATTTCTACAACCATGTTTGCCGGGCCGGAAAGACAACCTTATCAGGCGGCTTTAGTCCTCGTACTGACCGCGTTGCATGTTTCGGGTAGCATCGCGTTCCTTGATGCTATCGCGCT
Source organism: Fibrella aquatilis (assembly GCF_017353255.1). Classification (GTDB taxonomy): domain Bacteria; phylum Bacteroidota; class Bacteroidia; order Cytophagales; family Spirosomataceae; genus Fibrella; species Fibrella aquatilis. The sequence continues at coordinate 231,787 of NZ_JAFMYU010000004.1, forward strand.
TGTCATACAGCTTCTTACCCTTCGCCAGCGCAATGTCGATTTTGGCAAATCCACGCGGGTTGGTATACAGGCGAATGGGCACGATGGTTAGCCCCTGATCTTTCAAATTTTCGATTAAACGCCGCAGTTCACGTTTGGTGAGCAGCAATTTCCGGTCACGCAGGGGGTCGTGGTTATTGTAAGTGCCTTCTGTATACGTGGAAATGCTCATTTGGCGGATGAACAGTTCGGTACCTAGAAACAGGCAATAGGCATCCTGCAAGTTTACCTTGCCCTGCCGGATGGACTTTATCTCCGTACCCGTCAAAACCAAACCGGCTGTGAAGGTATCGACAAACGAATATTCAAACGAAGCACGACGATTACGAATATCGACTTGCTTAACAATAGAGACTGAGGCCATACTGAAAAAAGGGAAATGGGTAATTAGGGGACCGCCCCCCTTGGGGTAGCAGGACAACGTTAAACTGGCTGTATAAACGAAAACCCCGGTCGGTGGACCAGGGTTCGGGAAGTTAATCAATAAACAGACTATTCGATTAGAGAGTCGCCTAACTGGCCAACGTTTCATAAGCAAACTTGCGCTTACTTATGGCATTGAAGCCACAGCCTCAGGACCCAATACGGCATTGACCAGTCAGAGCGATGTATACAAGACGAAGCGGAGATTTTCACTCCTCTTGCCTTGTGAGGCATCTAAGAATGGGCAAAAACAATGCCTAACCGTGCCATGCGGGGCGGATGCACAGGAAAATCGTTAAAAAAAGATCATTCCGGTGAGCAAAGCAGGTTTTTAGTTACTGCTTAAACTAATACGCACACTTCTACAAAAAACGTGCCAACAAAAAAGTCAGCTCATCTATAGGCTGACTTCTTAGCAAACGAGTTTGGCACGATTATTTCTTGGTCGCCGCAGCCTGTTTTTCTTTGTAGGCTTTGTTCAACCCATCAATGATGCGTTTGGTAGCGTCGTTGCCGCCGTCGGCATACAGGATACTGCCGCCTTTCTGGTACCCCAACACAAACTCATACTTGTTTTGGGCGTTCTCTTTTTTGAGGTAATCAAAAATCTGGTTGTACAGCGCCTCTTCTTCTTTCGCTTTTTCAACAGCCAGCCCCTGTGCGGCGCGTTCGCGGTAGGCCATCAGGTCCTGCTGTTTCTTTTGCAACGAAGCCTCGGTAGCCCGGCCCTGTTCCATGGTCATGGTTTGGGCACGTTGCTGGAAGAAGGCAGCTTCGTTTTGCAACGACCGGGCGCGGTTTTGCAGGTCGTTCTGCAATTGAAATTCTTTGCTCTCCAGCACTTTGCGGGTGTCTTTGAAATACTCATAATTCGTCACCAGCGAATCGACGTTCACATAGACCACTTTGCGGCCTTCCACTACAGTGGGGGTGACTTTGGTGGGAGTGGCGGGGGTGGCACTTTTGAAATGGAGGTAGTACAGTACGGCAACAGCGATGGCCAGGACGGCGTTGATCGCCAGGGATGCATTCTTCACGAGAAACTTGGTTATTGATTGATTTTAGGACAAAGCTACGACTTTACGGCTACGGTCGGCATGAGCGCCTGCCGGGTGAAGTAACCCGCCATTCCGGCCAAGCCTGCCACCAGCCCACCCACCAAGGGGGTGATTACCAGCAAAAAGACAGGGTTGGCGGGCAGTTTCAGCACCTCGCTAATGCGGCTGGTGAGTACGCCATCGGTCTGAACGTGTTGCAGCAACGCATAACCAAACCAGACCAGCGCCACCCCCACAAAGCTGTATGGAAACGCCCGGCCACTGCTCTGTGGCCGACCAAAACAAAACGCAAAAGCCACGAGCGCCATGCTCCACCAGGGCAACACCAGTTGGGCCACTGCGCTGAGCAGGGCAATTAATAGAATCGAGATCATGGGTTAGTTTAGTTTCCAGCGCACGTAGGTACCGGGCGCTTTGGGTGAAGTGAGGTATTGTAGTTTGGTAAACTGGCCTCTACGCCACGTTTCCAGCATATTCAGGTAATAGTGGCTGCCCGGATTGCCCGACTGACCACCCGGCACAGCGGCATAGCCCGTGGGCATTGGTCCCAGCTCAACCACTAACCGCCACGACGGGCCCGTACGGCTGGTGATGGCGTTGACTACAGTGGCCCCTCCCCCAACCTGCACGTTCAGCGCACTAAGGGCATCGAGACGGGCCAGGTGGCTGATTTTGGTGGCTTTGGTAGTAGCCCATTGCCAGCCTGTGCCCTGCGGCCCATGACGTTTGGTGAGCGTATCGACGGTGGCGCGGAAACTCTGTGTTACAATGTCGGCCACGGTTTCCTTGGCGGGCGTGCGTACGTCATCGAACCAGCGGGCGGTGGGGGCTTCTTCCAGCATACGGATGGTGCGGTCGGCGCTGGGTTTGCGGAGTGGCAGTGAATCAGAATCGGGCAGTTCATCACCCCAAAGCGCGTCCATAAACCGCTTTTCCCACTCCACAAAAATGGTTGGTCCCAACTCGGCGGTGGTCTGGTTATAACTCCATTGTTGCAGGGTGGTCAGCGCCTGCTTTTGCGCGGCCGAAAGGCTCCCCGACTGTACGTGGCTAAGCAGTTTCGGCAGTAGTTCGGCAGCCCGTATATTATAGGTATCGGATTGCAGGTTTCGGATGCTGTCGGCGGTGGCGTGTTGCATAGCCGTGAGTCGCTGATTGATGCGCGACCCACGCTCATGGGGAGCAAACTGCCAGTTGAGGTAGTACGGGTACGTGGGGTCGGTTGAGGACTGGTTGGCCGAACTGACAAACCCACGGGGCGGATTTTTCACGTGCGGATTCTGGTCGGCGGGAATGTAAGCCCGCCAGTCGTCATCGGGGTTGGTGCCGTCGAGCAGGAACTTGCCTTGAAGCTTCTTTTTCAACGGAAAACGGCCATTGGGCGCAATGGCGATATCTTTGTTTACGTCGGCAAAGACAAAATTCTGCGCCGGAGCACCATAATAGGTCAGGGCTTCGCGGTAGTCGGCGTGGTTCTTGGCGCGGTTTAGCAGGTAGAAGCACTTCAGTTCATTGGCCGGGTCGTGGGCTACCCACCGCACGGCATAACCCACGGGGAAATTTTTGGCGAATGACTTCTGCCCCGGCTCGTACATCACCGGTCCATGGTGGGTGTACAAGACTGTATCGATTAGATCGGGCTTGCCTTTGATCTTGACCACCTCAATACGGCGGGTTACGGGCTTCCACTTGTTGTCGTGCCAGTATTCGCGGCGGGTATTGTCTTTGAACTTGATCTTATAGAAATCGAGCACGTCAGACCCCACGTTGGTTTCACCCCAGGCAATGTGCTGGTTGAACCCGCCGATGATCCCCGGCGAACCGGGCATGGAGGCACCCATCACGTTGAGCGTGGGAGTGTGCAACTGAATCAGGTACCAGATAGAGGGCAGGCTGAGGTTCAGGTGCGGGTCGTTGGCCAGGATAGGGTAGCCCGTGGCCGATTTGGTAGCCGCCACGGCCCAGTTGTTCGACCCAATGGCCGGATCGTGACGGGGCCAGTTGAGGGCGAACCCATTCTTTCCCGGCACCGGATTCTGCGGCGATTTGATGTAATAGACCGGCAGGAAATCCCACTTGGTACCCGGCGGAATGATGGGATCTTCGTGGCGGGGGTAGTTGGGAAACAGGTCATTGGTGACCTCCGGGCCGTATTTCGCCAGAATATTGGTCATGGCCACGTCGTCGGCACCCAGAGCCAATACGCCCGACATGTATTTCAGAAAATAGGCGCACTTAAGTGGCGTCCATGGTTCGGGGGCGTAGCCTAACAGCTTGTATTCCAGCGGGTACTGGGCGGGTTTAAGCCCGTTGATGTAGGCATTGACCCCCGCCGAATAGGCCTCCAGCGACTCCCGCGTGACAGAATCTTCCATCATGAATTTAACCGACTGCTCAGCGGCGAAGCCCATGCCGAGACGGCGATTGTAGCGGTCAAGCTCCGTGGCGCGGTCGCCCACAATCTCGGCTACGCGGCCGGCGGCGGCGTGGGTTTGGAACTCCATCTGCCAAAGCCGGTCGCGGGCCGTGAGGTACCCCTGCGCGAAGTAGGCGTCGTGGTCGTTTTGGGCAAATACGTGGGGAATGTGCAGGCTGTCGAACAGCACCTCGACGGGTTGCTGCGTACCGCCAATGGTCAGGTCCTGTGCCTGAAGCTGATCGGGCTTTTCGGCGTTTTGCCAAAAACCGGTGAACGGACTAATGAAGGAACCAAGGGCGGGAACAACACCCCAGCTTCGGTTTAAGGCGTAAATGAGGGCTACGGCTAGTATAGTAGTTACCAGTGCTTTAAGTATGCGCATGAAGCAGACGTTTAGGAAGCCTCGAAATTGCGCAAAACTTATAACAGTTTACAGTTTTCTGTTTACTGTCTTCTGTTGGCTGGCGCGTCTATACACTTGCGCCAGCCAACAGAAGACAGTAAACAGAAAACTGTAAACTCCCTTCTACGCCGTTTGCACGCGTCCTGCCCGGCGCGACGATTTGCTGGAGGTGGGGGTGGCAGCGCGGTGGAGGGCAGCCAGAAACATACCACCCACCCGGCTGTGCCATTGATGGAAATTGGTTTGAACGGCGGGGCTGTAGGTGGGCAGGTGGTTCAGGAAGCCGTCTAGGTCGAACGATTCGGCGGCGAGGCCCGCCCCGGCACGTTGGCCGTCTTGGGCATTACAGGCCTGTTCGTAGTGGTTGGGTTGCGGCATCATTAGCACGGGTTTACCCAGGTACATAGCCTCGCAGACGGACTCAAAACCCGCTGTGGTTACCACCGCCGAACAACGCGCCATGTCGGTCAGGTAGCGTTGGCCATCCAGCTTGCACTCTGTAAACGCCTCATCTACAACCTGTTCTGCATTAGCAGCGCCAGCATGATAGTACCGAATAGCCTGGTTTGGGTGCTGTTTGTGCGCCGCCAACACCTGCGACCGGAGGCCTGGCTGCGTGGTATAGGCCAGAAAAAAAGGCTCGGTAGTTGGCTTTAGCTTGCCCAGTTCCTGCCGAAGCAACGGCGGCACCACGCGCAACCGGCGGTCGGGTGCATCGGGTTGCTGATCGAACGAGAGGCCGAGCACTTCTGATGAGCCAATGGCATTCATCCGCACCAGGGCCAGAAAGCTGAGTTTATCGGCCCGTTTTTTGGCGGGAAACGGGAAGTCGGGGTGCAGGGCCATGAACTGATGGGCCACGCTGACCACCGGGGCCTGAGGCCGATAGAAGGCATACGTCAGCCCGCAAAGCAGTTCAAAAAAATTGACCACCACGTCGGGCTGATGGGTTTCGATAGCCTCGTTTAGCTGACGCATGCTTTGCCGGAAGGTGCCGATTTTTCCCAGGCTCTGCCAAACCGTAGCCCCCACATTGAGGCGGTTGGTGTTGGGGCAGTAGACCATGGCGGGCGTGGTAATCGTGGTGTGTGGTGCCGGAAACTGTTCGGCAAAAAACGCGGGAATGGGCCTGCCGGGCGCGAGGCCCACCACTGCCGTGGCCACCGTATGCCCCGCCGCCTGCACGATCTGCGCCAGCGAAATAGCCTGCGTCAAATGGCCGCGTCCTTCGCCCTGAATCACAAATAAGAAGCGCATAGCCTATTTCGTTGAGGTGAACAGATCGGTTAAAATTGTTTGCTGAATGGGCTGATCGGCTGGTATAAACACATCGTCGTCAGCACTATTCAACTCATTATCAGGCCCTTCCGAAGCCATATCGTCTGAGTAATAGAGCAGATGCCAGCCGCCTTTGTGGTCTTCTACCAGCGCACTCATTGACTCAACCCAGTCGCCGGAGTTCATGTAGGCGATGCCGTCGATATCGCGGATGGCGGGTTGGTGGATATGGCCGCAGATGATGCCGTCGCAACCGCGGGCGCGAGCTAGTTCGGTGAGTTTCTCTTCAAAATCAGAGATATAGCTCACCGCCGTTTTGATCCGCTGCTTTACCACTTGCGACAGCGAATAGTAGCTCAGCCCCCGCCAGGCCCGGTATTGGTTATAGAACTTGTTTACCCAAAGCAAGAACGTGTAGCCAATGTCGCCGAGGTGGGCTAGCCACTTCATGTGCGACGTAATGGAATCGAACACATCGCCGTGGGTGACGTAGAAGGTCTTTTTGCCCGATTTGAGCAGGTATTCGCGCTGAATGGCGAAGTTCTTGCCCACTTGAAGGGGTAGCACCTGATCCAGAAAATCATCGTGGTTGCCGCGCAGGTAGATGACTTTGGTATCGTGGTGAACGATTTGCTTTAAAACGACCTTAAAAAAGGCGGTGTGCTTTTTTTTCCAGACCCCCTGTTGGCGCAATTGCCAGCCGTCGATGATGTCTCCGTTGAGAATAAGCTTCTGGCAGGAGTGGTATTTGAGGAAGTCAGTGGCCTCTTTGGCGCGCGAACCTGCCGTTCCCAGATGAAGGTCCGAAAGGACAATGGTTCTGAACAGCGTTGCCTGTTTCATAACCCAAAGGTGCAGTCTACGTATGATGTAGAGTTTATGCACTGATTACTAAATCAAGACGATACAATCATCAATATTGCCTACTTATTAAGCATGGAGAACCCAGTAATGATTTTTGGTGCCGGTAGCTTGGGGCTAACCGCCTTAGATATTTTTCAACGGAATGAGGTGGTCGTCTACGGTTTTCTGGACGACAACAAAGCCCTGCACGGCCAGGAATTTGGCGACGTGAGCGTATTGGGCGATACCGACGACGATGGATTTCTAAAGATTATTGGCCCCAAAACAGAGGCCTGCATTGCCATTAGCGATGGCCGGGTGCGGAAACAGTTGGTGAAGCTGCTCAACGAACGCCGCAAAACGCAGCCCGTCAACGCCATTCACGACACGGCAGTGGTGTCGAAATTGGCCACCATTGGCCACGGCAACCTGATTGCGGCACGGGCCGTCATCAACCCAATGGCTACCGTGGGCCAGCATTGCCTGATTTTGACCGGAGCCATTGTTGACTCCCGCGCCACCCTCGCCGACTTTGTGCAACTAGGGCCGGGAGCCATCATCAACAGCGGGGTACAGATAGAAGAAAGTGCCTATATCGGCGCGGGGGCTGTGTTGGTATCGGGTATCACCGTCGGCAAAGGTGCCCGCATTGGGGCCGGTTCGGTAGTCGTAGAAAACGTGCCTGCTAACAGCACGGTATTCGGCAATCCGGCGAAGGGAATCTAACAAACCTATAAACGGTCCGCCGCTGCGGGTCGAAAAAGACCTTATAGGTTGCACTACAGCAGTTGAGCCGATGCAACCTATAAGGTCTTTTTCGACCCGCAGCGGCGGACCGTTTATAGGTTTGTTAAACCGCGTAAACTTCCTCGTTTTGGAGGAAATCCTGGTAGGTGTGTTCCAGGCCCTCGCGGAGTTCGATGCGGTGTTTCCAGCCCATCGCGTGCAGTTTCGACACATCCATCAGCTTACGGGGGGTGCCGTCGGGCTTGTCGGTGTTCCAGACCAGATCGCCCTGGAAGCCAACGACGTCTTTCACCAGTTCGGCCAGTTCCTTGATGGTTACGTCTTCGCCGGTGCCCACGTTCACAAACTGTTCACCGTCGTAGTTATTCATCAGGTAAATGCAGGCCTCGGCCAGGTCATCAGCGTGGAGGAACTCACGCATGGGTGAGCCGGTGCCCCAGATTTCTACCGTGGGTTGGTTGTTGACCTTTGCCTCGTGAAACTTCCGGATCAGGGCGGGCAACACGTGCGACCCTTGCAGGTTATAATTGTCGTTGGGGCCGTAGAGGTTGGTGGGCATCACCGAAATATAGTTGTCGCCATATTGGCTCCGGTAGGCTTCGCAGAGCTTGATACCCGCAATTTTGGCAATGGCATACGGCTCGTTAGTGGACTCCAGTAAGCCACTGAGCAGGTATTCTTCCTTCAATGGCTGCGGGGCCATTTTCGGGTAAATGCACGACGACCCCAGGAAAAGCAGCTTCTTCACCCCGCTCTGGTGAGCACTGTGGATGATGTTGGCTTCGATGACCAAGTTTTCGTACAAAAATTCGGCACGGTAGATGTTGTTGGCCAGGATACCACCCACTTTGGCAGCGGCCAGAAACACGTAATCCGGCTTTTCCTGAGCAAAGAAATCGGCCACCGCCGCCTGATTGCGCAGGTCCAGCTCCGACGACGTGCGGGCCACGATGTTGGTGTAGCCAATGGCTTTCAAATGGCGAACCAGCGCGGAACCGACCATTCCGCGGTGTCCGGCAACATAGATTTTAGCGTCTTTTTCCACTGTGTTGACAGGAACAGCCGCCACCCCGTTGGGCCGACCGTTCGTTTGTATACTTTTCAGACTTTACAAGCGTTGCAAAACTAACAAAGTTCGTCCGTCTGTCTGTCCCGCCTACTCATTGGTTGGTTGTGCAGTCACTCTTTTATCTACCTATGCGTTCGCTATTGCTTGTCTGTTTTTTGCTATCTGCTGGTCTTCAGACCTTGGCCCAGACGGCTCCCTCTGCCCTTACCACGGCGGCGGGGCCTCCCGTGGCTATTCCAAAAAAGCAGAAGGGCAGTTTTCTGAAAAAAGTAGCCGAGCAGGCCGGTGTACCCTCGGCAGTGGCCAGCAATCCCCTCTCAACCACATCATACGGCCTGCCTGGCAGCCTACCCAAAGCCGATTCATTGAAGGGTATGATGAGCGATATGCTGGGGTCGAGCATTCCTGACCTGGGCCTGAAAATCAAGTCGTTCGTCAAGAAAAGCGATAAGCGGGGCAAGAAAAAGGAGTCTAAGACAGACTACAAAGGCCTGTCTATGATTAAACAGTATACCAAAATTGGCAGCGGCGACCGGGCCATTGTGGAGGAATTTCACGTGCTGAAAACCTGGCAGGACCCCAGCCCCTACGTGCGCGAGGTGTGGTCGTACAGTGCCAAAGAAGGCCGGATTAAGCCCATGCCGAAAGACATGTCGGGGGTTTATTTGCTGCACGGCCCCTACAAACGCTACCAAAACGGCGAGCTAATGGAGGAAGGCTACTACTTCGCCGGTACGCGTGACGGCCGCTGGGAAAAGTACGATGCCAAGTTTATGCTAATCGACAAGACGCACTACCACCGTGGCTTCCCCGCCGATTCGCGCATTGTCTATTACGATTCCACGCACACCAAGATTAAAGAGGTCTTTCCGTATGTCTACGGCAAGCTAACGGGCACCTACGTGGCGTTTCACCCCAATGGGCAAATTGCCGAAGAAGGCAAATACGATAATGGTGTGAAAGTTGGCCGCTGGACCGAGTGGTATCCTATTAAAACAAACCGCTTCCGCAAGCGCGTGACCCAGTACGCCGCCGACCGCTGGGACGAAGCCGCCGAACCCATTGTACTCTCAGAGTGGGACGAGCGCGGCAAAAAAACCTTCGACCGACCCAAGGAAAAAGCAGAAGCGACAGAGGAGGAAGAGGGGCAGTAATTAGTCATTTCGCTGCTCTGTCATTGGTCATTAGGTCGTTGCTTGGCTGACTTCGAGCTGTAAGTTGCTGACACGCGGCCCCTCGACTGCGCTCGGGGTGACAGGCAGTTAGATTCAGGTTCTTGAATTGATTCAAGGTGGTTGTCACCCCGAGCGCAGTCGAGGGGCCACGCGTCAGCAACTTACAGCCCGAAGCCGACCAGCTATCAATGGCCGCACAGCATAATGACCAATCACTTAAACAACCCAACCGGGTCAGGTTGTTTCAGGAGCAGTTCGTGGATGTAATCCAGATCGACTGAGGAGATGTTGGTGGTGTAGGCTTTGTGGACGTAGAGCCAGGCATCGCCGTAGTTGGCTTCGAGGTAATTGGCCAACGAGAGTTTCATGTAGGCCGTGGCGTGGTCGGGGCGGAGGAAGATGGCTTTGGCCAGGTGCTCACGGGCATCTACCATACTGGCGGTGTCCTGCTTAGCCTGATACTGCTCCAGCTCTACCGTGGCCAGGTCGGTTAACAAAACGGCATTGGTATCGGCCAGGCTGGCACCGCGCTTCAGCATCTTGATGGCCGTTCCTAACTGGTTGCGCTGGTAAGAAACCACCCCTAGTCCCCAAAACGCATCGGCGTTTTTATCGTCGAGCAGGTTGGCCAGGTTGAATCGATAGGCGGCGGTATCTAGCTGTGCTTCAGCCACATACTCCCAACCACGGGCCGCAAAAAACTGGCTGGCTTCGGTGCGGTTGGTGAAATTCTGGTCGCAATCGTTCAGGAACCGGATCTCCTCTTCAATCTGCGACGGCGACTTTGACCGTTCACCGAAGAGGGGCAAAATCTTGCTATCAATAACGCGCTCCGGGGCTTTTTCAACAACATCAGCGGTTGGGGCCACCTCTTTCGGAGTCACCGCCTTTGGATTGGTAGCCGCCTTGGCTGCCCGCGACGCCGACACCATCACGGGAGTCTGTGCCTGCCCAACCGCCAGTACCGGCAACAACAACAGGCTCCACACCAACGGGTGCGGCGTGAGCAGGATGCGTGGAGTAACGTAGCGTGAAAGGGGGCCGTTGTTATGCATAGTTATCGTAAAAACGACGGGGCATCCAAGTTAGTACATTGCGGGCAATTACCGTTTGCTCGAACCCCGTTTACCCGTGTTTTTGGGTCCTGAGCCTGAGCGGGTTGCTGGCTTTCGACCCGGATTGGCGGGCTTCTTTTTTAATCCGCTGGCCGCTGCTGCCGCCTGCCCCGCCCGGCTGTGTCGCGCTGCGCCACCCAGGCGTTCCTGTTTGGCACGAGCCGCCGCCTTCGGGTCTTTCTTTTCGTGGAAAGCACCCTTGAACGTAGGGTCATCTTTGCGGCGTTGCTCATCTATTTCGCGCAGCATATCCTGCTGCTCCTCTTTCGGCGTTTCCACCTGCTCAACCTCCCGCGGAATAGGCAGGCGGTTGATCTTTTGCCGGATGATGCCCTCAATCTTGTCGATGTGGTACGCCTCAGCGATGGTCACAAACGTGATGGCCTCGCCCGCGTGATTCGCCCGACCGGTGCGGCCAATGCGGTGTACGTAGTCTTCGTAGATGATGGGCACGTCGAAATTAATCACGTGCGACACCTCAGCCACGTCGATACCCCGCGCGGCCACGTCAGTAGCAACCAACACCCGGATGTTGCCTTCCTTAAATGCCTCCATCGAATTGATGCGCGTGTTCTGGCCTTTGTTGGCGTGAATTACCCGGATGTTCCTGTCATCCACCACTTTACGTGCCAAAAATTTATAGATATTCTCGGCGGTCTGTTTTGTGCGGGTGAACACAATCACGCGCTGGGCGTCTTCCCGCGTAACGAGGTGGGCCAGCAGGTTGATCTTCGTGCGGAAGTTGGGCACCTCATAAATCGCCTGATCCACCATTTCGGCAGTCATGTTCTGCGGCGTTACCTCAATGCGGATGGGCGCTTCCAGAAACTCCGCCGAAAACCGTTCTACCTTATCGGGGAACGTGGCCGAGAAGAGCAGGTTCTGCCGTTTGCGGGGAATAACCTCCAAAATAGCCCGAATCTGGGGCATGAATCCCATATCGAGCATTTTGTCGGCCTCATCCAGGATCATGGTTTTGAGGTCTTTGGTCACGATCTCGCCTGCCCGGTAGAGGTCATTAAACCGGCCCGGCGTGGCTACAATGATGTCGACGCCCTCCTGTAACCGGGCTATCTGCGCCTTCGGACCCAGGCCACCATATACGGCCACGTGCCGGATGTCGGTATGCACAGCAAACTGCGCAATGGCTTTGTCTATCTGCATGGCCAGTTCGCGCGTGGGGGCCAAAATAAGGGCGCGGGGGTTGGTGCCCTGCGCGTATTTCACTTTCATCAGCAGGGGCAACACATACGCCGCCGTCTTGCCCGTACCCGTTTGGGCAATACCCAGCACGTCATGATTGCCCAGCACCACTGGAATGGCCTTTTCCTGAATGGGTGTCGGCTCAGTGTACCCCGCCTCGGCCACCGCGTTGAGTAACTGCCGGTTCAGCGCAAAGGCTTCAAAGGTTTTTTCTTCCATACCGCAAAGGTAGGCAGGGAGTTTTCAGTTTAGAGTTTTGAGTTGCTTCGCGCTTTAGCGTAGCCCGGACGCGGGACCACCCCCGCCCTAAAGGGTGCCTGCTGGCGCACTAATACGCCTTTGGCAGTTTACTCATGCGCCAGCAGGCACCCTTTAGGGCGGGGGTGGTCCCGCGTCCGGGCTACGCTAAAGCGCGAAGCAAACTCAAAACTCTAAACTGAAAACTTAAAACTTAAACCCCAACTCCAGCGCTACGGTGTTATTCCGTGACTCCAGCTCATTGGCACGCATCACGTTGATGAGGCCGCGCTGGTAGCTGAGGCCTACGTTGACGGCGTTGACGTTGTTGATCTTATACTGCATACCGGCACCCAGCAACACGCCGAAGTCCATAAGCCCGTATTGCCGCTGGTAGCTGCCGCCCGCATTGGCGAACTTATATAGGGCGTTGGTGGTAGGGTCGAGGGCTTTTTCGGCCAGCTTAACGTCGAGCAGGCCACCGCACTGAATGTAGCCGCGCAGGTCGGGGCCAATGTTGTTGGCGTACATTTTCACCGTCAGCGGAATCTGGAGATACTGCAAATTATACACCGACTCGCCCACGGGGGCACCCGGCTTAAACCGGTCCTGCCCAAAAGAACCCGGAATAATGAACGACGACCGTTTGATGGTGTACCATAGCCCCGAACTGAAAGCGTAGCGGTCTTTGAAGAAAAAATAATCGAGTGATGGTCCCACGCTCATACGCACACCTACGCCATTGGTCTGAAACTGACTGTACGACCCCGTACCGTCGGCCGAGTTGAACCCAAAGCCGGGAGCCACCCGAAAACTCATCTCGATCAGGTGCGCCGGGCGTTCATAGTCGGGCAATTGGTCTTCGGTATAGCCGTTACTTCCCTGGCGGCGGGCATCGCTTTCGCGCTTGTAGTCGCGCAGGGTTTGTTTAGCCGCTTTAGCGCTGCCTTTGGGGTAATAAACGGCCGGTTTTCGAGCTTGTGCGCACCCTACCTGGCCAGTACCGATCAGCAGGCATATCGTCGCCACAGTAGCCAGCCAACCCATTGCTGCAACTTTTTTCATAATTTTGTACGTTTTCAAGATAGCAAAAGAGCCATCCGTATGGGAGTTAGGGAACGCTTGGGCCAGTTGACCAACGGATTGGTAATTGGCGCAGGCTTTATAGGTAGCGTACTGTTTACTTCTTGTACCAAAACCGAGCCAGTCTCTGTTGAGCGACTTGAGGAAGGCCTTTTCGCAGCACAGTCTCCTGCTCAAATGAGGCAGTTTTTGGCTAGTCATTCCGGTACCGCTCAATTGTACTTTAACGCGAATGACCCCGCTTCTGATACAGCCCTGATCGCAGAATTGACCAACCGGGTCAACAACCCCGAACTGCGGGCACTTTATGCGCAAACGAAAGCCGAATTTGGCGACGCTGCTGCGCTGAAAGCGGGTCTTGCCCAAGCGTTTACCAACATTCAGAAAGACTTTCCCAGCTTCAGACCACCCCGAGTAGCCACCATTGCAACTGGCTTTATGGGACCTGATTTGCTGGTGACCGACAGCCTGATCGTTATAGCACTCGACTATTTCGCTGGACCTAAAGCCAAATATCGGCCTATCGGTCCTGAATTTCCGCAATATGTGCTTCGGCGCTACCAGCAGGCCTACATCGTGCCTACCGTTGTGCGCATGATTTCGGACCGTTTCAACGCCACCGACCCCGCCGACCAAACTCTTCTGGCCGACATGATCCACAGCGGCAAGGGCCTGTTGTTTACCCGCACCATCCTGCCCGAAACACCCGACAGCCTGATCATTGGTTATTCAGACCGGCAACTGACCCAAACGTTTAATTCACAGGACCAGGTTTGGGCACATTTCATCGACAATCAATTACTGTACAATACAAGCGGCGAAATAAAGCAGCGGTATATGGAAGAACGACCCTTCACCGCCGAAATCGGCACAGCCTGTCCGGGACGGATCGGGCAGTGGCTCGGCTGGCGAATCGTGTCGTACTACCAAACCCGCCAGAAGGCTTCGCTGTCCGACATTATGCAGCTTAAAAACGCACAGACAATCTTCCAACAGTCTGGTTATAAAGGGCAGAAGGAGGAAGAATAGTCATTTCGCCTGCGTAACCCCCCGCCCTGAAGGGGGCCTGCTGGCGCGTTCACAACACCTACATATATTTTGATATTGCGCCAGCAGGCCCCCTTCAGGGCGGGGGGTTACGCAGGCGAAAGCAATTGACTAAAGTTACAGTGCGTCTTTCACGCACACCAGACGATGGCACAACGAAGACGAAATTTTGGGGAAGAGACGCCCGAAGAAGATAAAAAGAAGCTGAGCGGGCAGGCATTGCGCCGGGCGTCGCGGCTGTTTGGGTTTGTGAAACCCTATTGGGCATATTATGCCGTTGGCTTTGTGTTCTTGGGACTGTCAACGGCCACTACGCTCAGCTTTAGTTTGATAATCAGGGAAGTAACAAACGTGCTAGATGGCAAATCGCCGTACAGCCTGAATCAGATCATTGCCTTTTTTGTGGCGGTGCTGGCTGGGCAGGCGGTGTTTTCATTCTTCCGCATCTACTATTTCGCGCAGGTCAGCGAACGCTCCATGGCCGATATCCGGCGGGCGGTGTATGACAAGATGGTATCCCTGCCGATTACTTTTTTCGAGCAGCGGCGCGTGGGTGAACTCACCAGCCGGCTGTCGTCGGACGTGACGCAGTTGCAGGATGTGCTGTCAATTACGCTGGCTGAGTTTTTCCGGCAGATTGCCACACTCATTTTTGGTACGGCGGCTATTTTGTATTTGTCCTGGAAGCTCACCCTGTTTATGCTGGCTACGTTTCCGCTGCTGATTGTGTCAGCCATGTTTTTCGGGCGATTCATTCGCAAGCTCTCGAAACAGGCGCAGGACGAGCTGGCCAACGCCAGCGTGGTGGTGGAAGAAACCTTGCAGGCCATTAACGTGGTGAAGGCCTTTACCAACGAACGCTACGAAAGCAACCGCTATGCTAACGCTCTAAGCCGAATGGTGAGTATTGCCCTCAGAACAGCTACCTACCGGGGGGCCTTTGTGTCGTTTGTGATTACGGCCCTGTTTGGCTCTATCGTGGGCGTATTGTGGTACGGCGGCAACCTGGTGTTGCAGCACGAAATGAACCTCGCCGACCTTATCACCTTCCTGTTTTTGATGGCCTTCATTGGCGGGTCGGTGGCGGGCATGGGCGATATGTATGCGCAGATTCAGCGCACGCTGGGTGCCTCGGAGCGGATTCTGGATATCCTGGAAGAAACCCCCGAAGTGCAGCTTGACCAGGCCCCCGCAGCGCTTGCCGCCCCCATCGAGGGCGACATTGTCTTCGACGACGTGCATTTCTCGTACCCCACCCGGCCTGATATTGAAGTGCTGAAAGGTGTTTCGCTGCGGGTAAAATCGGGGCAGAAAATTGCGCTGGTGGGTCAAAGCGGCGCGGGCAAATCGACTATCGTGCAACTGCTGATGCGGTACTACCCACTGGCCGAGGGGCAGATTACGGTAGATGACCGGGCTATTTCGAGCTACGATATCACCAACCTGCGGCAGCACATAGCCATTGTCCCTCAGGAGGTTATGCTGTTTGGCGGCACTATTGAAGAGAACATTCGCTATGGTAAACCCGACGCCACCGCTGAAGAAATCAACGAAGCCGCCCGCCGCGCCAACGCCCTAGAGTTTATCAACTCGTTTCCCGAAGGCCTCGGCACGGTGGTGGGCGAACGCGGTGTGAAACTGTCGGGTGGTCAGCGGCAGCGCATCGCCATTGCGCGGGCTATCCTGAAAGACCCCGCCATCCTGATTTTGGACGAAGCCACCTCGTCGCTCGATGCCGAATCGGAACGGCTGGTACAGGAAGCACTGGATGAGCTGATGCAAAACCGCACCACGCTCATCATTGCCCACCGCCTCGCCACCATCCGGCAGGTAGACCAGATATACGTCCTCCGCGACGGCCAAATCGCCGAGCAAGGTACCCACGACGAACTAGCCACCCGCGAAGCCGGCCTCTACGCAAACCTAGTTAAATTGCAGTTTGAGATGCAGGAGAAAGGATAAGGTTGCTTCGCGCGTTGTGGCTTCGCACTACGTGCCCGGACGCGGGACCGCCTTCGACAAGCTCAGGGTGACAACAACCTTGAGGCAACTCAAGGGCACATATAAAGTTCCCTGTCACCCTGTGAGCTTGTCGAAGGCGGTCACGCGTCCGGGCACGTAGCGCGAAGCTCTGTGTTAACTCAGTTAATAGTTTCACTTTCGAGGTTTTAACCAATGAATCAAGCCAAAATCATTCTACTAATGCTGTTTTCGCTCTTTTGCGGTACGGTTTGCTTTGGCCAGACAGGAGTTAGTGCTGCAAAAGTTGAACAACTATCTGCAAAGAACAGCGAGAGAGTTTATAACGAGGATGAGGTTTCGCGAAAGCCAGAATTTGTAGGTGGAGTAGCTAGGATGTATGCTTACTTGGGCAAGCATATCAGATATACCAAGGAAGCTGAGAAGGCTAACGTAGCAGGGAAGCTTTTTACACGCTTTGTAGTAAACACTGATGGGTCCATCAGCGATATTTCAATATTGAAGGGTTTTGGTTTCGGAATGGATGAAATGCTGATTGATGTCATTAGTAAAATGCCCAGATGGAAGCCCGGAGAATTAGCCAGTAAGCCTGTGCGCACTATGTATAATTTACCAGTAACTATATGTGGTCTAGATTAACCCCCACCCCATGACCGCCACACAGACACTGAAAGATCATAACCTGCGGCATACTAATAACCGCGAGGAACTGCTCGACCTGTTTATTCAGACCGACCACGCACTGGCGCATGGCACCATCGAAGAACGCCTTGGCCCCGACCACGACCGCGTCACGATCTACCGCACCCTGCGCACCTTTGTCGATAAGGGCATTGTACACAAGGTGCTCGACGATACCGGCGACCCCAAGTATGCGCTGTGTCGGCATACCTGCGCCAAAGACGACCACCACCACGACCACGTGCATTTCAAGTGTCAGCAGTGCGGGCAAACCACCTGCCTTGACCACGTACAGATTCCTGCTATTTCGTTGCCAGATGGCTACAGCCGGGTCGAAACCAACCTGCTGATTCAGGGCACCTGTCCAGAATGCGTTTAGCCCATCTCAATGACCACCTTCCCTACTCGACAAGCCCATTTTCAACAACTGGCCGACAGTGCTCAACAACGATACAACCAACTGGCAATCATCCGGTTGATTTGGTTTCTCGGCGCAATTTTCGGCGTCTTTTTCCTATATAAAATTGAACAATCGGGCTTCGCAGCGGGCCTTGGAGCTATTGGGCTGGTTGGCTTTGCGTGGTTGCTAAAACGGCATCAGCGCATCAGGCGTGAGCGCGACCTGAACCGGCAACTGGTGTTTATCAACGAAGACGAACAGGCACGTCTTGACCGTACCTACCTCCGCCCTGAAACTGGCCTCGCCTTTGCCCCGTCCGATCATGCCTACGCGCAGGACCTGGACGTTTTTGGCAAGCAATCACTTTTCAAACTCCTCAACCGCACCCACACGCACGATGGCTCGGCCCGGCTGGCGCAATACCTGTTGCACCCCGCCCTACCTGCCACCATTATGCTGCGACAGGAGGCAGCGGCGGCCCTGAAACCCCATATCGACTGGCGGCAAGAGGCCGAAGCGCTGGCCCGTCTGAACGAACGCGTGGCCGAGTCGCCGGAGGGGTTGCGCGAATGGGCTAATACACCCACGCCCCTGCCCGTCTGGACTAATCTGGTGCGATTTCTATTGCCCATAATTACCCTAGGCGTGTTGGCGGCCTGGATGCTTGGCTACCTGCCGGGGCTAGCCGTCATCATCTGCCTGGCAGTACATGGCGTAGTGCTGGGGCAGACCAACAAGCTGGCTCTGCTGGTGGGCGAACAAACCAATACCGTCAGCCAAACCCTGCTGGCTTATACCGATCTACTCCGCCACGCCGAACAAATGCCCGGCGATACCCGGATGCTTCAAGACCTGCGCCGACGGCTAAATACCCCCAACGGGACAGCCTCGACGGCCATTGCCCGGCTGGCGCGGTTGGTAGAAAACCTCAATTTCCGCCAAAACGTGTATTTCATGTTGTTTGTAGGGCTGCCCACGCTCTGGGACCTGCATTACCTGCAAGCACTAAACCGCTGGAAAGCCCAATACGGCCCGCTGTTGGCCGATTGGCTAGCCGTAGAAGCTGAGATCGAAGCTATCAATAGCCTGGCCGGCTTAGCCTATGCCCATCCAGACTACGCCACCCCCGAACTGGTAGAAGACAACGGTATCTATCTGGAGGCCGACACCGTGGCGCACCCGCTGCTACCACCAACCCGCGCCATTGCCAATACATTATCGCTGATTGGGTCGGGCAAAACCGTATTGATTACCGGCTCGAATATGTCGGGGAAAAGTACATTTCTGCGTACGCTGGGGCTGAATGTGGTGCTGGCGCAGGCGGGGGCGGTCACGTCGGCAAGGCGGTTTGCGTGTTCGCCGGTGCAGGTATACACTAGTATGCGCACGCAGGATTCGCTGGAAGAAAACACATCGTCGTTCTATGCCGAACTGAAACGGCTACGCACGCTGATTCGCCTAGCCAAGCCCAGCGGCGATCCTGCCCAACTGCCTGTGCTGTATTTCTTGGATGAAATTTTGAAAGGTACTAACTCCGCTGACCGCCATAAGGGTGCTGAGGCGCTAATCCGTCAGTTACACCGCACCACGGCATCGGGCTTTGTATCAACTCACGACGTGGAACTAGGCAGCATGGCCAACGCCGATGGGTTTGTGACCAACTACCATTTCCGCTCTGACATCGACGCCGGGCAGGTCACCTTCGACTACCACCTGCGCACCGGCGTCTGCGAAAGCTTCAACGCTAGTCAATTGATGCAGGCGATGGGGATAGAGGTGTAGTGAAAGAGTGACTGGCGAAAGAGTGAAAGAGCGAAGATTGCTCACGCGAGGTTTATTCCTGCGTGAGCAATCTTCGCTCTTTCACTCTTTTGCCAGTCACTCTTTCACTTCTTAAACTCCCCCTTATAGGTGTCAAACACGAGGGCGTTGATCCAGTAGGCGTCGCGGGTGAAGTAGAACGTCTTAGTATTGAGGTTGCCGATTTCGCGGAACACCTGCTGGGCCAGCAGCGTACCCGCCAGGCAACCCTCGCGGTTATAAACACGCTTGGTGGCCTTGACGTGGTCTTTTTCAACGAGTTCGCGTAGTTTCGGATCGTCAATCTTGGTGAACGTTTTGCCTTGCCAGTCGATCCAGCCCGTTGGTGAACTAAGCATGTCGATAAATTGATAGAAGTCGTTCATGGTAAATTCAACGATCTCTTCACGTACTTTTTCGGGGTATTTCCAAGTGATGAACTGATAAGCAGCCCCGCCCGTAAGGTACACGATAGAGCGGCTGATTGTCTTTATCTCCGGGTTGTCGTTGAGCGACATCCGGATCAGAGGTGAGATAGAGTCTTCGACCATCACCCGAAGTTCATTTTGATACTCAGCGGGGTCCGTTTTGCGCATCATGATCCGCTCAGCAATGCGCCGCGCACCATATTCAATGCTATATGATTTAAACGTGTACCGAACTGCTCCTGACGCACTGGTGTAGGGCTGGAGGATCCCTCCTTTCAGGTTACCCCCACCCACATCGACCAGTATGGCTTTGTCGAAGTCTTCACGGGCCAGCCCTGCCCGGACGCTATAGGTAGCCTCTACCTTAGTGGGCATACTCGTCACGGTGGGCATGTTCAGAATCTTCTGCGTCAGCGCATCGATATCAGCCACATTGCTAGCCAGATTCACACCCGACGATGTGTAGATAACAAAGTCGCGGTTCGACATGCCGTAGGTTTCGCTGGCATCCTTTAGCATTTCCTGCACAGTAGCTACCGCATCCTGAATGTCGGCAGAGCGGAGTTTGCCGTTATTCAATTCCATGCCTTTCACTAGGCCAACGGTTTCCTGACGGTCATAGACTAGTCGGTACTTCAGTTTACCATCGCGATGATAAAAACCAATGATAGACAGCTTCACACCCTGTGAACCAATGTCGAATCCACCCCGGTAACCATCGTAGACAATAGGGCTAGGGATTTCCTGCGCTCTAGAAACCGTAACAACAACGGTTAGGCAGCATGTTAATAGCCAAAGAAGCTGGCGAGTAAATAAGTACTGCATTGAGATATAAAATGCTGGTTAAGAAAAGGACAAGTCACGGAAACAATAACAACTAGGGGTCTATCTCGACATCTTCGTCATTCTTCGCTTTACGTTTGGGTACGGGGGCAGCACTGGCTGTGAGTGGTATTGGCACTGATGTAGATACAGGCGTTGAGACAGCGGCCACTGGCACCGGAATGGGTTGTACTACAGGTTTAAGCTCAGTTTGCACCATAGCTGGCGCGATGTCAGGCGCTTTCGAACGAGTATCGGCCGTTAACGGCGCAGCCTCAACCTGAACAGCTGGCACAACAGCTGGCCGTTCAACCGGAGGAAGCGCTTTCGCCGCAGTGGGGGGTGTTTTTGACACAACCGGTTCAGCAGCGGCAACAACGTAAACCTCATCGCGCTCTTTTGCTAATTTGGTGGGTCGCTTGATTAGAGTGGGTTTGCTTACCGGTACATCTACAGGCAAACTTTGTGCCGAATCTGCTTTAGGCGCAGCAACTACTACTTCAGATGGTGACGAGACAGGCTGCTCTATAACGGGCGCAACCTCATTGATTACCAAGGGTTTAGCAGGTACCTCGATACGCTGTTGCCAATATAAACCACCCAAAACAAGTAGCACTAAAAGGCCAATTAGTAGAATACGTTTGCTCCAACGGCGCGGTTGTAGCTTTTCAGGTTCAGTAAGCATGAATCTGTTCTAAGTTAAAATATGAGGTCTGTCATTAACTGCAAAAATAACTAAATAGCTAGATTTCTTGCTGCCGGGCGCATACGTTAGATAAATAATCAGTTACATTAATTACTTGGAAAAGGCTGCTTGTAACTCTCTGATAGATAGACTGTCATGTCATTGACTCATAGAAAAAGCCCATTCGCTAAATAGTGAATGGGCTTTTTCCGTTACTCGGTTTCCTTATTAAACCATGTGTATTTCTACAGATGAATGGCTTCATCATAAGCCGCCTCAGTAGCGTCTTTAATGGCTTCAGACATAGTAGGGTGTGGGTGTACCGTGTTTAGGATCTCGTGGCCGGTTGTTTCCAGGCGACGGGCGGCTACCACTTCGGCAATCATTTCCGTCACATTGGCTCCGATAAAGTGAGCACCCAAAAACTCGCCATACTTGGCGTCGAAAATAACCTTGACGAAACCTTCTGGCGCACCAGCCGCTTTGGCCTTGCCCGATGCCGAAAAGGGAAACTTACCCACTTTCAATTCATAACCAGCCTCGCGAGCGGCTTTCTCGGTATACCCTACTGAGGCAATCTCCGGCGTACAGTACGTGCAACCAGGAATGTTGTTGTAGTTAAGCGGCTCAACGTGGGGCAGACCAGCAATTTTCTCCACACAAATGATGGCTTCGGCCGAGGCTACGTGCGCCAGTGCCTGCCCTTTCGTTACGTCGCCGATGGCGTAATAACCGTCTACATTGGTTTTGTAGAAATCGTCGGTAACAATCTTGCCGCGCTCGGTTTTAATGCCCGTTTCTTCCAGACCAATGTTCTCGATGTTGGCCACTACACCCGCCGCCGAAAGTACAATGTCGGCCTCGAACGTCTTCTCACCTTCGGGGGTTTTCACCGCCACTTTGCAGCCTTTGCCGCTCGTATCTACGTTCAGTACCTCTGAATTAGTGAAAATCTGAACACCCATTTTCTTGTACTGACGCAACAGTTCTTTCGAAATGTCTTCGTCTTCAACGGGCACAATGGTGGGCATAAACTCCACAATAGTCACTTTAGTACCCATGCTGGCATAGACATAGGCAAACTCGACGCCAATGGCCCCTGAGCCAATGATGAGCATCGAATCGGGCCGATTGGCCAGGGTCATGGCCTTGCGGTATTCAATCACTTTTTCGCCGTCGAGGGGTACCGTGGGTAACTGCCGGGCACGTCCGCCGGTGGCGATGATGATGTTTTTGGCCTCATAATCAGTGGCTTTGCCGTCGGCACCCGTCACGGTCACTTTCTTGCCGGGCTTTACCACGCCGTTGCCGCTGAGCACGTCGATCTTATTTTTCTTCATCAAGAACTGAACGCCCTTACTCATGGCATCGGCCACGCCACGACTGCGCTTAATGACCGCACCAAAATCGGCCGACGAGTCGCCTACGGTGATACCGTAATCTTTTGAGTGCTTAATGTATTCAAACACCTGTGCGCTTTTCAGCAGGGCTTTGGTGGGAATACAGCCCCAGTTAAGGCAGATGCCACCCAGGCTTTCCCGTTCAACAACGGCCGTTTTCAGCCCTAATTGCGAAGCCCGAATGGCTGCTACGTAGCCGCCGGGTCCGCTTCCAACCACGATCAAATCGTACTGTGAAGCCATTTTTACTGGTTATAATATATGAGTAACGCTTACTGAAGGAACGCAAAGGTAGGCCTAAAAGTTGACGGGAACCGTGCCAGGCCAAACCCAACCCGCCCCTGTCTTTGTTGTATCTTTGACGATTCAATGATTCTCAGAGGGAACGCTTTTTGTCATTCCGAAGCATGAGCGGTCCGCCGTTGCGAGATGGCAAAAAGCGTTCCCCTGCATTATATATGACGACTGAACAATTACAAGACCTGCGGGAGCGTGTCGAAGCGTTGCGGGGCTACCTAGACTACGATAATAAGAAACAACAGCTTGCCGAGTTGGAGCAACAGACGTTTCAGCCCGAATTCTGGACCGATGCCGCCCGCGCCGAAGGCGTAATGAAGCAGGTGCGAGGCCTCAAAGGATGGATCAGCGGCTACGAAAAGCTCCTCGGCGAGTTTGGCGACCTAGAAACGCTCTACGAATTCTACACCGGCGGCGACGTCACCGAAGAAGAGGTTGACGCTGAGGGTCAGAAGCTACAAGTAACCCTCGACGAGCTGGAGCTGAAGAAGATGCTTAGCAACGAAGAAGATCAATTGTCGGCAGTGCTGGAAATCAACTCTGGCGCGGGTGGTACCGAAAGTCAGGACTGGGCCGACATGCTCTACCGGATGTATATGCGTTGGGCCGAAAAGCATGGCTACGGCGTGAAACAGGTTGACTATCAGGACGGCGACACGGCGGGCATCAAATCAGCTACGATTGAAATAGATGGTCCACTGGCTTATGGTTTCCTGAAATCGGAAAACGGCGTACACCGGCTGGTACGTATCTCGCCCTTCGATTCCAACGCCCGGCGGCATACGTCCTTTGCGTCGGTCTACGCCTACCCGCTGGTAGACGACAGCATTGAAATTGAAGTGAACCCCGCCGATATTACCTGGGATACGTTCCGGTCGGGCGGGGCTGGTGGACAGAACGTAAACAAGGTGGAGACCGCCGTACGGCTGCGGCACAGACCGTCGGGCCTGATTATCGAATGCCAGCAGGAGCGCAGTCAGCTCATGAACAAGGAAGTAGCCCTGCGGCTGCTGAAATCAAAACTGTATCAGATTGAAGTAGAGAAGCGCAATGCCGCCCGCGCCGAGATTGAGGCCAGCAAACAAAAGATTGAGTGGGGGTCGCAGATACGCTCGTACGTGCTGGACGACCGCCGCGTGAAAGACCACCGCACCGGCTACCAAACCTCCAACACCGAAGCCGTACTAGACGGCGACATTGACGGGTTTATTAAAGCTTATCTGCTGGAGCAGTAAATGGGTTACAGAACATGAGTTTCGGGGATTCTCCAAAACTCAGTTCTGCCGGTTCTCCAAGTTGATAGCGCTTTTCGCCAGTTGCTGTTGAATAGCTTTAATTTCATCAGCGTCGAGCGTGATGCCGATAGCCAGTAGTTTCTCATACATCTCATACAGGGTATCAATCCGCTGCGAGAGTTCTACCAGGCGTAATTCAAGTCTATCAATACGTTCGTCGATTGTCATAGGATCAGTCATTTACGGTTGGCGAATTAATCAATTCACACTACCACCAGTACCTTTCCCATCACTTTACGGCCCAGCATGTCGTTGAGCGCATCGGCGGCGTGTTCCAGCGGATAGGTGGCGTGAATGTGGGGGACCAACTGCCCCTGCTGCCAGAACTGGAGCAGCTCACGGATATTCTGGGCGCTGTCTTTGGGCTGTTTTTCAGCGAAAGCACCCCAGAAAACGCCCACAATAGAGCAGCCTTTGAGCAAGGGCAAATTGAACGGCAGCGCCGGAATAGGCCCCGCCGCAAAGCCCACCACCAAATACCGCCCGCCCCAAGCCATGCTGCGCAACGCAGGTTCGGCCAGGTCGCCACCCACGGGGTCATACACCACGTCGACTCCCTTCTTGCCCACTAGTCCGGCCAGGGTTTCGCGGAGGGGTTGGGTGGTATAGTTGATGGTTTCGTCGGCACCGTGGTCGCGGCAAAGGGCCAGTTTCTCGTCGGTGCTGGCCGCGGCAATCACGCGGGCACCCATCAGCTTGCCCAGCGTAACGGCGGCTAGCCCTACCCCACCCGCCGCGCCCAGCACCAGCAGGGTTTCGCCGGGTTGCAGGTTGGACCGCTGTTTCAGGGCGTGGTAGGAGGTGCCGTAGGTATACATGAGCGCCGCCGCCGTGGTGTAGTCCATACCGGGGGGCATGGGAAACGTCTTGTAGGCATCGGCCACCACACCTTCGGCAAAGCCACCCCAGCCTGTGAGAGCAAAGACATTGTCGCCGGGTTTCAGGTGCGCGACGCCCTCCCCCACTTCGCGCACAGTGCCTGCTACTTCACCGCCGGGTGCAAACGGAAAGTCGGGTTTGAACTGGTATTTGCCTTCGATAATGAGCGTATCGGGGAAATTAACCCCGCAGGCTTTCACATCGATGACCACCTTACCCGGTGCTGCATCGGGCCAGGCAACATCATCGACAACAAGGGTTTCAGGCGGGCCAAACTGGCGGCAGAGAACGGATTTCAAAGTGAGTTTACTGTTTAAGTCTAATGTCTAAAGTTGCGCTGCCAGATGCAATCTTCATGTCCCGGCAGTGCAACTTTAGACATTAGACTTAAACAGTAAACTCACCTATGCGTACATCTTCACGTCGTCGAGGGTGATGACGTCGCCGCACATGATGACCAGTCGCTCCACTACGTTGCGCAGTTCGCGCACATTGCCCGTCCAGGGCATCTGTTGCAGGTAGCCCATCGCCTCTGGCTCAATGGCTTTGGCGGGGGCGTTGTATTCACCGCTGATGTCGTGGAGGAATTTCTCGGCTAGCAGCGGGATGTCTTCTTTGCGGTCAGACAGGGCAGGCACGTGAATCACGATCACGCTGAGGCGGTGGAATAAGTCTTCGCGGAAGTTACCGTCGGCAATTTCGCGGCGAAGGTCTTTGTTCGTGGCCGCAATCACGCGCACGTTGACCTTGATCTCTTTGTCGCCACCCACGCGGGTGATTTTGCTTTCCTGCAACGCCCGTAGCACTTTGGCCTGCGCCGAGAGGCTCATGTCGCCAATTTCGTCCAGAAACAAGGTACCACCGTCGGCCTGCTCAAACTTGCCGATGCGGCGGGCGGCGGCTCCGGTGAAGGCCCCTTTCTCGTGGCCAAATAGCTCGCTCTCAATAAGCTCGCCCGGGATAGCAGCACAGTTGACCTCTACCAGCGACATGGCCGACCGGTTGCCTTTTTCGTGGATGCCCTTAGCCACCATCTCCTTACCCGACCCGTTTGGTCCCGTCACCAGCACCCGCGCTTCGGTGGCAGCCACGCGATTGATGGTTTCCTTCACCTTCCGAATTGGCTCAGAGTCGCCAACGATCTCGTTGATTTTGTAGATCCGCCGCTTTAGCGACTTAGTCTCCTGCACCAGTTTCGACCGGTCGATGGCGTTGCGAACGGTGATCAGTAAACGGTTCAGATCGGGTGGCTTGGTGATGAAATCGAAGGCACCGTGCTTGGTCGCTTCTACGGCATTTTCGACATTACCGAAAGCCGAAATCATAATAATCTGGGTGCCGCGTTCGGCTTCGCTGATTTTCTTCAGCATTTCCAGACCGTCCATTTTGGGCATCTTAATGTCGCACAAAGCCACGTCGTAGCGGGTCTTCATGAGCATATCAAGGCCTTCTTCGCCGTCTTTGGCTTCGTCGACTTCGTAACCCTCATACTCTAAAATGTCGCGCAGGGCGGCCCGGATGCTCTTTTCGTCATCAATGATGATGAGTTTGGCCATAATTAAGCGGTATAACTGGATCGACTAATGGGACGTTTTGTTTGTGAACAGATCGTATGTAAGCTGCTGGGTAAACAGAACAGCCACGACCCCACAGCCGAAAATACGGTCTTTACTGCGCAGGAAACAACTGCGATCTGATATTTTTGGCACCGTATGAATCGCCTCGACCGACTGACCGCCATCCTGATCCATCTGCAAACCAAGCGCGTGGTGCGGGCGCAGGAACTCGCCGACCGCTTTGGCACCAGCCTCCGCACCATCTACCGCGATGTGCGGTCGCTGGAAGAAGCGGGCATACCCATTGGGGCTGAGGCAGGCGTAGGTTATTTTCTGGAGAACTACCACCTGCCGCCGGTGATGTTTACCAACGCCGAAGCCAGTGCGCTGGTATTTGGGGCTAAACTCGTAGCACAATACGCCGACGCCTCGGTGCAGCAGGGGTTCGATTCGGCCCTGTACAAGATTAAATCGGTGCTGAAAGGGTCAGAAAAGGAGCATCTCGATGACCTCGACAGTCAGCTCACGGTACTGCGACCCGCTACTCATGCCGCCCCCACCGATCAGTTGCTGAATACACTGCAAGCGGCCATCGTGGGGCGTAAGTGTCTACTGATCAGCTACCAGGCTCAGTATAGCGATGTGGCAACCGAGCGCGAAGTAGACCCCATTGGACTGGTACACTATAGCGGTGGCTGGCACCTGATTGCGCATTGCCAGCTTCGGCAGGATTACCGCGACTTTCGTACCGACCGCATTAAGCAGATCAACGTGACTGGCCGTCTATTTCAGGCACCCGACCGACTATCGTTGACTAATTATTTGGAACGGTTAAGAAGCACCGCCGAACTCACTGAAGTATGGATTAGCATGGAACCACGAATGGCCCGCTTTGCCCACCGGGAGCGCTATGGCTATGGGTTCATCAAAGAAGAGACCCGCGGTGATCGGGTACATATGCAGTTTCTGACCCAATACACAGGCGGGCTGTGCCGGTGGCTGCTGATGTACGGGCAGTACGTGCGGCTCGAATCGCCCGATACATTGCGTACCCAAATACAACAACTAGCACAAGAGGCCGTGGCTCATTGGCAATGATTTTTGTCGGGGCATATTGCCTACTGACATATAGCTGTCACCACGCTCATTGATCTTCGACCTGTTGTTTCACCAAAACCAGTTCACTCATGATTACTGAACCAATCACGATTTCGACCATGCCAGTGCTGACCACCGGGCCATTCACTGGCCTGTGTTTCCAGATGCGCACTACGCTGGCAAACATGAAACAGGGTGTAGGCGACATACCAGGACGGATGTATGCCGAAGCAGGCCGTTTGGGGCTTACAATTACCGGCCCTATGGCGTTCCACTATAATGGCGCGACGGGCGACCCGACAAACGAGTTTGACTTAACAATTGTAGTACCCATTGCTACCGAAGGGACCGAACCAACCGGGTTTACCTATCAGACCATTGCGCCTTTCCATTGCACCCAATATACCTATAAAGGCCCCTGGGAAGGCCTCAGCGCTACGTACGATGCCCTTTTTCCCGCCTTTTACGCCCAGGGTCATACCTACAACAAGCAGGTTCGGGAGGTGTATGCCGTGGTTGACTTCGACAATACCAACAACCACGTAACGGAAATTCAGGTAGGGCTGGGTGTGTAATGGTAAGTGGTAAACGATAAGTGGTGAGTTTGCTTTCGCAAGAACAGATGCGAAAGCAAACTCACCACTTATCGTTTACCACTTACCATTACTTACTACTGAACTCCCATCTTGCCCTCCATGTCGCGGGCTACTTTCAGGTGGGTTTTCACCAGCGGGTGCGCGGCTTTGGCCACGGCGGTCAGGTTGTCGTCGGTGCCTTTCATTTTCACCTTCGACATCACTTTGTCTAATTTCTCGTGGCCTTTTACGCCATGTTCTTTAATGTAGTGACGGTCTAGCGCGGCACCCGACATACCCTGCATTTTCGACACCATCTGCTGCGTTTCGGCGTCGGGTGTGGCGGGTAGGGTAATGCCCTTGGCCGAGGCAATGGCCTTCAGCTTATCAGAAAGGCCCGTTTGCTCGTCTACTTCGCCCTGGGCAAATTCACGTACGGCAGGGTCGGTTGATTTCTGCACAGCTACTTTGCTCGTTTCCAGTTGCATCATACCACCCATGGCTACTTCCTTCATCAGGGCTTCGTCGGCGGCCGAGAGTTTTTTGCTGTTGGGCATGATTGAGGCCACAGTGGCGGCTCCTTCTTTATTCTTGCGCTCAAAATCGACTTTGGTCATCTTGCCGACCATATTGTTGTCCATGCGGCTCTGAGCCTGAACGGTGCCCATGGTCAATAATGCCGCCACCAGGCTTACGCTTACCAGTACTTTTTTCATAACGTTGTTGATTGTGTATGTACTAGGTCAACAACACCTAATGATGACAAGTGTTTGATCCGATTGAGCAAATTACTTTTAGTCCATAGATTTTAAGAAGTAAAACAAAACAACAGTCCCTACTTCTATTTTTACCCTACCTCATTTGTCGTCTTTCTATGACCATTCAAGACCTCCGCGACCGTAACCTGATTGTGTTTGAAACCGTTAGCGGCAGCAAAGCCTACGGCACCAACCTGCCCCATTCAGACACCGATATCCGCGGGGTGTTTATACTGCCCCAAACCGACCTTTACGGCCTCACCTATACCGAGCAGGTCAACGACCGCACTAACGACATAATCTTTTATGAGCTTGGGCGGTTTGTGGATCTTTTGTCAAAAAATAATCCTAATATCCTCGGACTGCTCTGCGCCCCCGCCGACTGCATCATCCACCGCGACCCAATCATGGACCATATCCGGGTGGCTGATTTCCTGTCGAAACTATGCCGCGATACGTTTGCGGGCTATGCCATCAGCCAGATAAAAAAGGCGCGGGGACTGAACAAAAAGATTGTGAACCCCGTGGAAAAAGAGCGCAAATCGCTACTCAATTTCTGCCACGTACTCGTTGGCGACGGGACCGTGCCGGTGCTGACGTGGCTGGAAAGGCAGGGCCTTACTCAGGAGCAATGTGGGCTGGTTAACCTGACTCATGCCCGCGATGTATTCGCCCTGCACATTGATAAAACGGACCTGCTGGGATTCAGGGGCATTGTTTTGTCCGACGAATCGAATCAGGTGGCCCTCAGCAGCATTCCGGAGAGGCACCCGGTTGAAGCACACCTGTATGTGAACCACGACGGCTATTCGTACTACTGCAAAAGCTACCGCGAGTACTGGGAATGGGTTTCGACACGTAACGATGCCCGCTACCAAAATACGCTCGACCATGGCAAGAATTACGATGCCAAAAACATGATGCATACCATCCGGCTGCTCGACATGGCCGCCGAGATTCTGGAGCGGGGCGAGGTTATCGTGCGCCGCCCCAACCGCGACTATCTCTTGCAGGTCCGTGTCGGCGGCTTCGACTACGCCGACTTACTGGAACAGGCCGAAGCACGGGTAGCCCAAATCGACACCCTCGCCGCCAACAGCCCCCTCCCCGATGCACCCGACCTGGCTCAGATTGAAAAAACGCTGATCATTATGAGGCAAACGTGGTACGGGAAATAAGCTTACAACACCAGCAGATTACAGCCCCTCACGTCGGAATTGTCGAACCGGCCGATGATGCGGAAATGGCCCTCGGTACCCACGTACTGGCCCAAATCCTGGGTTTCAATGAAGGCGCACGAGTCAAGGTTAGCCAGGTCGATCACGTTTACGCCCCCTGTTTGGCGGGCGGAGGTTTGGGTGGGTGGGTAGATATGGAACGGGTCGTTGAGGTCGCGGAGGAAAACGCGCAGTGTGGCGCTGGGTGCGAAAATGCCCTCGCCCGTGGAGTAGGCCTGCGAAAGCAGTTCGGTCATGCCGTATTCCGAGTGAATGGTCGGCCGGTGCAATGCCTGAGTCAGTTCGGCGTGGACCTCATTGCGGAGCATCTCGCGGCGGCGTCCTTTCATGCCCCCCGTTTCCATCACAATCAACTCCCTGTTCTGCGCCAAAAAAGCCAGATCGGGCGTTTGCTCTACCCAATCGAGCAGGCCGAAGGTGACACCGATAAGCAGGATTTTCCGGCCGTCGGGCTGCCCGGTGAGCTGGCGCAGGTGGTGCGTAAGGGCATCGAAATCAGCCAGATAAAACCCCGACACAGCCGAGCCGGACTGCTCCATAAACCGCTGAACCATATACACCAGCGACGAGTTATTTCGTTCAAGATACGACGGCAGCAACCCCAGCACATAGTAGTGGCTCAGCGGTCCATAAACGGCCTCGAACGTGCTGGTACAAACGGCATCGTAAAGGGCCAGATCCGTCACAAAATGACGACTGGTGGCGGGGCCGGTGGTGCCGCTGCTGGCAAACACCGTGGCTGGCAGATCGGGCGTTAGTTCAGGAATCAGCAGCTGGTGCGATTTGAAAAACCGGATCGGCATAAATGGAATCTGCTCCAGGGTAGTTACCGTTTCGGGGTCTCGGCGCAGGTGATGCAGGTACTCGGCATAGGTGGCGTTATGGCAGGCCTGATACCGAAACAGGTCGAGCGCCAGTTGAGTAAAAGTGGCCTCCGTAACGGTCAGGATGCGTTTTCTAAGTTCAGAACGCTGATTGGATAGGGGCAAAAGCACAGTAAATTTGGATCAGAAGAAGCGATATTGATCAATCAACAGGATGCGTAAACAACTAATTCAGGGCTTGGTAGTACTGGGCGTACTGGGCACGGCCGCCACCGCTTGTTTTGTGGAACCCAACTACAGCGACACCCCGGAAATCCGGTTTCTGTCGGTCACGAAACAAACCCTTGAAGCAGGCACGGGCGTAGGCCGTCCCCGGCGCGATTCGGTGATTGTAACCATCAATTTCCAGGACGGCACCGGCGACCTCGGCGAGAACACGCAGGATACCACCCGGCAGCGAGTGGTGTTTGGTAAAGAAACCTGGGGCAACTACGAGATCAAGACGTTCCAGCTGGTGAGTGGCAAATATGAAGAACTGCCCCTGGCCGTTTTGTCGAAATTATACTTCCCCCGCCTCACCCGCGAAGGTCAGAAAGGCTCTATCGAGGGTGTGCTCGATTTCAGCCAGATATTTCCCTACCAGCGCAATTTCAAGATGGTGCCGGTCAAATTCCAGATCCGCATCCGCGACCGCGGCCTCCGGATCAGTAACACCATCGAAACCGACACGCTGTCCGTGCCGATCAATGGAAGGTGAAATGATTTACGATGTACGAATTACGATGTACGATTTGAGCTGACGCACGAATAGGCTAAGACATGAGTGTTCGTGCGTCAGCCCAAATCGTACATCGTAATTCGTACATCGTAAATCATTTCACCTTCGGTCCTCGCAACTTCAATAATGATGGTCGTTTGCGGCGGGGTTCGTCTATTTCAGGGAGCGGGCCGGGTTCGCGGTGGAGCACGATGCGGAAGGTGGTGCCCTTGCCAATTTCTGAGCTTTTCACAAACAGACGCCCGTTGTGGTAATCTTCCACAATACGCTTGGCCAGCGTGAGGCCCAGACCCCACCCTCGTTTTTTGGTGCTATAGCCTGGTGCAAACACCTTGGTCATACTGGCCTTGCTCATGCCCTTCCCCGTATCGGTAATATCGATGGCTACCTCGTCGTGGGGCAGGGGTAGTAGCCGGATGCGTAGTTCGCCTACTCCGGCCATGGCATCGACGGCGTTCTTGCAGATATTCTCGATCACCCACTCGAACAGCAACCGGTTGATGCGCACCATCAGCGAGGCAGGCAGGTTGCTTTCCACGGTCATTTTCACCTTCGTCGAAATGCGCCGGGCCAGGTAGTCGGTGAAGTGGGTTACTACCTCGTCGATGTTCTCGTCTTTGAGCGTGGGCACCGACCCGATGCTGGAGAAACGGGCTGTGATGGTTTCCAGCCGGTTCACGTCTTTCTCAATCTCGTCGGTCACCTCGGCTTCGTAATGATCCGGGTCGGTGCGCATATAATCGACCCAGGCCATTAGTGACGAGAGCGGCGTGCCCAACTGGTGAGCCGTTTCTTTGGCCAGCCCCACCCACACGCGGTTTTGTTCGGCCCGCCGCGACGAACTGAATGACAGGTAGGCTAGTACGCCCAGGGCTGTGAGCGTGGCAATGAGAGCAAACGGAAAATAGTTTAACTGCTTCAGCAGCAGTGAATTGTCGTAGTAGATAAGCCCGAAGTTGCCGTCTTTCAAATCGACCCGGATGGGGTAGTGATTGCGGCGCATCTTCTCTTTTTGCTCCAGCAAATACAGCCGCGTCTCTTTGGCCGACAATCCCGTTGGCAAGTCAATGTTCTTACTTTGTACAGGCTCGTTATGCTCATCGACGTAGATAGCAGGAATGGCGTTGTTCTGGTTGGCCTGAAGAATGCCGTCTACAATCAGGTTTATATTCTCCTCATTGTCAGCCGTTTGAAAGACATATTTCAACGCACTGGCATACAACTGCATATATTGCTCCTCGCGGGCTTCCAGCTTATTGATAATGCGGTTGGTAAACAGCAACGACCCCGTACCGACCAACAAAAGGTTGACGGCAACAATGATCTTGAGAACGTTATTCTGATTGTAAATATCGAATGACTTCAGCATGGGCATCAGGCAGCGGTACCGCTGTTGCGATCGGCTACCTACGTTAAATCAACAGCTACTACGTTTGCTCTCTTTCCTAACGTACAGACGAACCGTAACGTACCTTAGGGTGTTTTTTAGGCAGGGAAGTTAGTTGGATTTATCGAAGAAACGAATTGCTATTTGTACTCTTTCTAAATAAACTCCGATTACCTGCTTTGGTTTACTCTACTCCATTTGTGGCGTAATTTTGTTTTCACGTTTAGCAGTTGCCTGAGCGTATTAGCTATGTTCGACGTTTTTAAATCGATAAGTCTGTCGCACAAAACAGCCCCCCTGGCTGTTCGTGAACAAATTGCACTCAACGAAGAAGAAGCCAAACGGCTCATGCTTCGTTTACGCGATATACTCGGCCTGTCTGAGTTGCTGGTGGTCTCTACCTGCAACCGCACCGAAGTATACTACACTGCCCCGGAAGATCATAACGACACCATCATCAGGCTGTTGCTTATCGAGAAAGGGCTGACCGATACCGCCGACTATCTCCCCTATTTTCACCAAATGGCCAACCACGACGAAGCCGTGCGCCATTTGTTTGCCGTTTGCGTAGGGCTGCACTCGCAGGTCATCGGCGACATGCAGATTCCAAATCAGGTGAAGCACGCCTACCAATGGTCGGCTGATCTGGACCTGGCCGGGCCGTTTCTGCACCGCCTGATGCATACTATCTTTTTCACCAACAAGCGCGTTGCTCAGGAAACAGCCTTCCGCGACGGAGCCGCTTCGGTGTCCTACGCTGCCGTTGACCTGATCGACGAGCTAGCAGGCGAACGCACCAACCCGTCGGTATTGGTGGTGGGGCTGGGCGAAATCGGGGCCGACGTTTGCCGTAACTTGGTAACGCGGGGCATCAAAAACATTACGCTCTGCAACCGCACCCGTTCTAAGGCCGAAGATTTGGCTCAGGAACTGCACGTGCGCTTTGCCGATTTCGATCAGTTAAGCACCGAAATTGCCCGCGCCGATGTCGTGATTTCGGCGGTGCAACGCAACGAACCACTCTTCACGCCCGAACTGCTGGGCGACTTGCAGGTACTGACGTTCAAGTACTTCATCGACTTGTCGGTGCCACGTAGCGTCGACGCCGCCGTTGAGCAGATTCCGGGGGTGCTGGTCTACAACATCGACCACATTCGCAACCGCGCCGACGAAGCCCTGAACCGCCGCATTGCTTCTATTCCGAAAGTAGAAAGCCTGGTCGATCAGTCCGTTGCTGAGTTCGGCGACTGGTCGAAGGAGATGATGGTGTCGCCCACGATCAACAAGCTGAAGAATGCGCTCGAGCAGATTCGGAAAGAAGAGATTGCCCGGCACCTGAAAACACTCAGCCCCGACGAGTCGGAGCGTGTAGAGAAGATTACGCGGGGCATTATGCAGAAGGTGTTAAAACTGCCCGTGCTGCAACTCAAAGCCGCCTGCAAACGCGGTGAGGCCGAAACGCTGATTGACGTGTTGAATGACCTCTTCAACCTCGACAATCAACCGGTCGATACCACCGATGACCACCATTAACCGTAACCTATGATGTACTGAAAAGCCCCTGCCACGCCGGTTTGGGGCTTTTTTATGCCCAAAGCGCTATGACTTCCCCCTTCCCCACCACGCCACTGACCGGTACCCCGATTTGGCTCCATCACCTCGACCTGGCTACCTATGCGCGGCTGGCTCAGGGGCAGGACATGACCTTTTTCTGCCAAAATCTCACCAACTACCACGAAGCACGGGGCGAACGAATTATTCATTTGTGGGACGATGTGACGCGCCAGAAACCCGCCGTAGTGGCCTCGCGCTTGCAGGCGTTGCAAGGGCAATCTGTGCGGGTGCCAGGGCGGCTGATGCAGGCAAGGCGTATTGACAAAGCAGTAGCCGTGGCGTTTCTGGAAACGAATCATTTGCAGGCCGCTTTGCCCGGTAAGGTGCGCTATGGCCTGTTTTTACCCGAACGCTACTACCGCGTCCTGCCTCCGGCTGGATTGCCCCCGGCTGGATTGCCCGACCACTACCGCGCCGACCTCCCCCCCACCGAGGTTTTGCTGGCCGTAGCCACGTTTGCCCAGCCCCGGCAGATGACCCGCCAACAGCCCCCCACCCGCTCGGCTGAGTTGCTGCGTTTGGCCAACCGGCTGGGCTGTACCGTGGTAGGTGGCGTTGACAAGCTGCTGAAAGCCTACCTCACCAACCACCCCGCCGACAACCTAATGACCTATGCCGACCGGGACTGGTCAGATGGGGGTAGCTACCGCAAGCTGGGGTTCGAGGCCGTGGGCGACACGCCCCCACAGGAGTTCTGGATTCACCCCGATGAAGGTATTCGGTACCCCCCCGCTACCCTGCCCCCCGGCGTTACCGAAGCCAACGCCCGCATACTGGGATACGTGCCCATTTACAACGCGGGTAGTCGTAAGTTTGTCAGATGACCCGTCCCATACCCACCTCCGAATACATCAAGGGATTTTTGCGCCTCGTGCGGGTGCAAAACCTGCTGATTGTGGTGGGAACGCAGTATTTGGCACGGGTGGCGCTTATTGGCCCACGGCAAGACTGGCCCCGCCTGCTGCTGGAACCCCGGTTGTTTATCCTGACCCTCAGCACGGTCTGCATTGCGGCGGCGGGGTACATCATCAATGATTATTTCGACGTAAAAATAGACATTGTCAATAAGCCCGACCGAGTGGTGATTGGGCGGTACCTGAAACGGCGCTGGGCCATGACCGCGCATCAGGCGCTGAATGTGCTAGGTTGCGCCCTGGGGCTACTCTTGAGCCGCTGGGTATTTGCCATCGACGTGCTGTCGGTATCGCTGCTGTGGTTCTATTCGGCCAATCTGAAGCGGCAACCCTTTGTGGGCAATTTCACGGTATCATCCCTGACGGCCCTCTCGCTGGTGATTATGGCTGTTTACTACCGCCAAAACACCGATCTTCTCCTGATTTACGCGGCCTTCGCGTTTGTGGTGACGCTGGTGCGCGAGGTTATTAAAGACATGGAAGATGTGCGGGGCGATGCGCGTTATGGCTGCCGCACACTGCCAATCATCTGGGGCCTGCGCCGCACCAAGCAGTTTTTGTATATACTGATTGCCTCGTTTATCAGCACCCTGTTTCTCATCGCCGATTCGCTTCATAACCCTAATCTGGGCTGGATATTCATGCTGCTACTGATTCCGGTAGCTTGGCTGGTATATTGCCTGGTGCGGGCCGACACCCGCCGTGACTTTGCTTACCTCAGCAACCTCTGCAAGCTAATTATGCTTATGGGCGTGGTAAGCATGGTCTGGGCTTAGTCGCCAATTTCATCGAGGCCATCTACCAGATCCTTCAGATCGTCGATCAGGCGGTCAAGGCGCTCCTGCCCAATAATGGTTGTGAAATGGTCGTGGGCTTCTTTCATGCAGTCATGTACGGCGTGCAATAACTCGAAACCACGCTCATTTAGAAAAATCCGGCTGGCCCGGCAGTCCTGCACATCTTTTTGTGTGTAGATATAACCCTGCTCCTCCAGTAAGCTGACCACCTTACTCATCATCTGCTTGGTCACGTCGGCTTTGCGAGCAAGCTCGTTGTTGGTAATGCCATTTTCCTCAATGTTGGTAACCAAACGCAGGTAACTGAGTTTAAAATCAGTGAAGCCCCGTTGATGCAACTGAGGCTCCATGAAGCCATCCATGTACCGCTTGAACCGCCAGGAAATACGCCCCAACGACCGGCCACGTACCTGCCGGAAGTAAGCAAAATCGAAGGCTTTGTTATCTATGCCCATAACTGCATTGGTCATTACGCTGCGCGGTCACTGGTCATTTCGCTGCGCGGTCATTGGTCATTAGTTGTATCCAGCCGACCCGTCGGACCGTACCAATGGCTAATGACAGCGCAGTACAATGACCAATGACTAAGAACTAACCACCTAAAATAGGTCAATCCAAAATAAAGGGTCAAATATAGTCAACTTACTTGACTTTTATAGTCAACTCGGTTTACCTTTGTTTATCATCAACGAATTAATAGCAAGCACCATTACATCAGCGGCTCATTTTCCACTGCAATACAACCAACTATGGCAACAGATAATGCATCTCCGGTTAAAACTTACTTACCCCGCGTAATCGGATTAATTGCGCTTTTGGCTGGTCTCTACTGGGGTTTCACGGCCTATCGTCGTGGGCAGCAGTTCGAGTCGACTGACAACGCGCAAATTGAAGGCACTTCGGCACCCGTGCTGGCTCGTGTAGCGGGCTATGTGCAGGAAGTCAACGTGAATGACTATGCCGTGGTGAAACGCGGGCAGCCCCTGCTCACCATCGACCCGCTGGAATATACCGTGGCCCTGCAACAGGCCGAAGCCGATTACCAGTCTACCCTGGCCGACATCAGAACGGCGCAGGCCGACCTGGCCACGGCGCAGGCTAACTCACGGCAAGTGGTGCAGAACCTGCGGGTGGCTCAGTCTAACGCCGACGTGCAGGCTGCCCGTCGCGCCAAAGCCCAGGCCGATTTGCAGCGCGACCAGAACCTGTATAACGACCAGTCGTTGACCCGCAAGCAACTCGACGACTCGAAAAGCACCGTCGACATTCAGGCGCGGACCTATTCCGCCAACGAAGAGCAGGTGGGCCTGGCCCGGTCGCAGCAGGGTGTAGCGCAGGCGGGTATCCAGAAAGCACAGGCCGCCATTCAGAAAATGCAGGCTGTCCTAAAGGTGAAAGCCGCCGCCGTAGAAGCCGCTAAACTGCGCCTCAGCTACGCCAAACTGACGGCTCCCATTACGGGTAAAATTGGCAAGAAGAGCGTGGTTATGGGCCAATACGTGCAGCCAGGGCAGAATCTGATGACCATCGTCAACGATAGTACGTTCTGGGTGGTAGCCAATTTCAAGGAAACACAACTAGACAAAATTCGTATGGGTCAGGAAGTAGACATCAAGCTTGATGCCTACCCCGACCTCGACATTAAAGGCCGCGTTGCCTCACTGTCTGAAGCTACCGGTGCCCGGTTTGCCCTGCTCCCCCCCGATAACTCGTCGGGCAACTTCGTGAAGATTACCCAGCGGGTGCCCGTGAAGATTGAGATCCTGAATCCCGAAAAATACAAAGAACAACTCCGTGCCGGTCTCAGCGTAGATGCCGCCGTTCACGTGGCGAAATAGAATTAGCCATGACAACCTCTCTTCCCGCACCCGCGCCGAGTTATCCGGTGGGCATTCGGCGGTGGATCATCGTGCTGACGGCTGTCACGGCGGCCATTATGGAGCTGATCGACACCTCGATTGTCAACGTGGGCCTCACCGACATTGCCGGTAGCCTGGGGGCTACCATCGAAGATGCCGCCTGGGTGGTTACGTCCTACGGCATTGCCAACGTGATTGTGATTCCGATGACGGGCTTTTTGCAGCGCTATTTTGGCCGGAAGAACTACTACATCAGCTCTATCATTCTGTTTACCGTGGCCTCGTATGGCTGTGGCATTGCCCCCGACCTTTGGACCCTGGTCTTCTTCCGGTTTATGCAGGGCGTGGGGGGCGGGGCGCTGCTCTCTACCTCGCAGGGCCTCATGTTCGACGCCTTTCCGCCCAAGCAACGTCCGCTGGCTTCAGCTCTGTTTGGGCTGGGCATTGTGCTGGGTCCTACGTTTGGCCCTACGCTGGGTGGCTACATCATTGACAATTTTCACTGGAGCTGGATGTTCTACATCAACATCCCGGTGGGCATTGCAGCTACATTTCTGAGCCTGAGTTTTATCGACAAAAAGGAGGACGAGTACGATATTGACCGAAAGAGCATCAACATCGACTGGCTGGGCATTATGCTTCTGGCGGTCAGTGTGGGCAGTTTACAGTATGTGCTGGAGCGTGGCGAAAGTGATGACTGGTTCGACGATCAGTTGATCCGCTACCTCACGGGGGCGGTTGTGCTGGCGTTGCCCTTGTTTATCTGGTGGCAGTTGCGCGGAACCAAAACGCCCGTGCTCGACCTGCGGGTGCTGAAAAACCGGAACCTGGCCGTTGGTTCGATCCTGATGTTTATTGTGGGCTACGGCCTGTTCACGTCGGTGTTGTTGTACCCCCTGTTTGTGCAACGGGTATCGGGCTTTACGGCTACCAAAACCGGGCAGTTGCTCATTCCTGGCGGGGCCATTGCGGCCATCTGCTTTCCGCTGGTGGGGCGCATTTTGTCGAAAGGCGTGTCGCCGCGTTACATCGTTATGGCAGGCTATGTGGCCTTTGCCGTATTCTGTTTTGTCATGTCAACTTTCACCGCCGACACCACCGACGGCTACTTTGTGCAGGCGCTGCTGATTCGGGGGGTGGGGCTGGCCTTTGTTAACGTGCCACTCATCAACTCGTCGGTGTCGGGGCTGAAACCGCAGGAGCTACCAGCGGGCATCGCCTTCACCAACATGATGCGGCAACTAGGTGGCGCGTTTGGCGTGGCCATCACCAATACCTATGTAGCCCAGCGGGTGGCCTATCACCGGGTTGATCTGGTGTCGAACATCACGCCCGACAACCCCCTGGCTACTGACCGCATCAATGGCATGACCCAGACGCTGACAGCCAAAGGTATGAACGCCCTGGATGCCGTAGGCGGTGCTTACCGAACGCTGGAACTGGCCGTACAGAAACAGTCGCTACTATTGGCTTACCTCGATACGTTCCGGCTGGCGGGGCTGTTTTTCGTAGTCTCGTTCCCTCTCTTGTTCCTACTCAAACGTGTAAAAATGGATGCTGCCACGGCCAAAGCCGCCGCGGATGCAGCACACTAAAAGGGATTTGGGATTGTGGATTTCGGATTGTGGATTGAGCTAACGCCGGTCCGAAATCCGAAATCCCCAATCCAAAATCCCAAATCATTTATGAAACCATACCACCTATTCCTTCTTACGTTGTTGCCGGGCTTGTCGCTGGCGCAAAATCCTGCGGCGCTGCCCGGCGATTTGCGGGCGTTGTTGCAACAGGCCACGGCCAATTATCCGGTGCTGAAACAGCAGGAGCAGCAGATCCAGGCAGCTGGTCTGCAAGCCGACATCGCCCGCACAGCTCTGCGCCCGCAGGTAGCAGCCAATGGGTCGTACCTCTACCTTACGCCCGTGGCCAAGGCTACCCTGCCCGTGGCCGGTCGCGAGGTGGAATTGCAGTTTCAGCCCAACCACAACATCAACGCCAACGTATCAGTATCGCAGTCGATCTATGATTTTGGCCGTACCAATGCCAACATTCAGCGGGCAGGCGACAACCTACAGGTGCAACGCCGACAGCAGGAGCTTACCCGCCATAACCTGACCTACCAGGTGGCAGCGGCGTATTACGGCATTGGTTATCTCCACAAAAGCATGGTAGTGCAGGATTCGGTGATCCGGACGGCGGCGGCTAACGTACGCGTACTGGGTGCCCGCCTGCAAAACGGCGATGCCCTGCAATATGACGTGCTGTCGCAGCAGGTGCGGCTGAAAACGGCCCAGAACCGTAAGATTGATCTGCAAAATCAGCTAGACCGTCAGTTAGCCCTGCTCACCTACCTGACCGGCAACGGCAACCCTGAGATTGGCCCCGAAGCGTTGCAATTTGGCGAACCCGTGCAGCCCTTTAACCTCGACGGCCAATTACAAACGGCATTGGCCAGCAATAAAGACGTACTGGCTGCACAGGATCGGGTGCGGGCGGCGCAGACCGACATTCGGATCGATGAGTTATCGGGGCGGCCCAGCATCGGCTTTTCGGGCAACACCGGCTACCGCAACGGCTACGTACCCGACGTGAATCAGTTGCGCTACAATGTGGCGGCGGGGGTGTCTATAACGGCCCCAATTTATGCTGGTCGGCGGTACCGGTTGCAAAATCAGGCGGCTAGGTATAACCTCAACGCCAATCAATATGCCGTGGAAAACGCCTCAGCGCAGCTTCGGCAGCAGTTGTCACAACTCAACGCCGACATTGTGGCTAACCAAACGCGGCTGCAAAATCTGGAGACGCAGGTGCTTCAGGCCCGCAAAGCCCTAGAGATAGCCCAAACCCGGTTGCGCAACGGCGTCATCACCAGCGTTGAACTGGAGAGCGCCGAAACAGGCATTGAAGAAGCGCAACTGGCACAGGTACTCTATCAATACCAGTTGCTGCTAAACCGCCTGGAAATAAAACGCTTACTGGGTGAAGCGCTCTGATGGTTTAAGTGGGTTGTTGGTGGGGTGGTCCCTCGTGGGGAAACAACCTACCCACCCAACCCCCAATCCTTAAAATTTACAAAAAACACGACGAACCGCATTTTGTAGCAACAACAAATTCAACAAGTTGGCAGTTAGTCAGGAAAGACCAGTCACTAATAAACACAAGTTCGCACTTGCATCAACATGGATACGAAATCACGCGTTACTGACATCTTAGCCTCGTTTGGCATTAATGCATCGCAGTTGAGTGGCGATGCGCATTTCACACGTGACCTCGGCCTCGACAGCCTCGACACGGTTGATCTGATTATGCAACTAGAGCAGACGTTTGGTATTCGAATCCCCGACGAAGACTACCCCAAACTCACTACCTTCCAGGGTGTGCTGGATTACCTCGCCCAGGAACACCACGCCGAAGTTGCAGCTTAACCGTATACTGTTCTCAGATACTAAAAAAGGCCCCTGACACGCGTCAGGGGCCTTTTTTGTACAGTTTATCCTAACGTATACTAAAGTATAATTACTGCTCGAGTTAAAATAAATACTTATAGTAGTAGAGGCCGATTAATAGATAATAAACGACTATTATTTCAGCACTTAAATTTTTAGCTACGTTTAGGCGTTTACTCAAACCAAATCTGTTTACTAATGAAAAACTTTTCGCTTTTCGGTTGGCTTCTATTGCTTACCATTCTCTGCACCGCCATTACCTGCGCTGACCACCGCGACCAACCTGCCTTACGCTACCGGCTCAAGACGGTAGCGCACACCTACCCCCTTCCAGATCCGTACACGCCGTATACGCGTGAATTCACATTGATATATAATGCCAAGGGTCAGCTAGAATCGTATATCCGACCTGGCAACAGGCAATATTCACCAGTTTATGAAAATGGGCGCATCAGCTCCGTAACTATTAAAGTAGACGATTTTGTTTTTCATACGACAAGGTACAAGTATGATGCTCAAGGTCGGGTCAGCAGTATTACTCTGTACGTTGATAAAATCAAGACTAAAAGCGAAGATAAAGTAGTGTCCATATACAACTATGAGGGCAATAATACTTTGCCCTCATCACAGACAGTAACCCGCTTTGAAAACATGATAAGCATTGGTAGTAGAACAGAAACCTACGCGTTTGCAGGCGGCAATGCTACCACTATCAATGGTACTTCCTATTCCTACGACAACACACCTAACCCATACCGGGGCTTGTTGGGATTCAGCATTTACTACTCACTGTCGAATGATTATGAGAGTCCTAGTGATGGCACAGCAAATGCCTTAAACCGACCTTTTAATATCGGTGAGGCCTTTGCAGACCAATCTGTAAAGGTGTTTAATCAGAACAATCGCACTACCGGCGCCCAACTGACGTATAACAGCAACGGCCTTGTGTCGAAGATTGCCTACGATAACGGGAACATCGAAGAATTCACCTACGAAACGTATTAATTTCGTTACGGAACCTACGAAAAATGCCCCTGACACGTGTCAGGGGCATTTTTCGTGCTTGCTATTTCACTCGGGCATTAGGTGCGGGGTCGCCGACAAAGCGCTCGAAGAACTCCCAGATGCGGAGCAGGCGGTCTATGCGTTGCCGCACGTTACCCGACCGGCTTAGCTCGTGGGTAGCTCCGGGCATACGGACATATTCGACGGGGCGGTTCAGGATTTTCAGGCTCTTATACATCATCTCCGACTGAATGATGCCCGTGCGGAGGTCGTTTTCGCCGTGCTTGATGAGCAGCGGCGTTTTAATGTTTTGCACAAAACTGTAGGGCGAATTGGCATCTAGAATGGCTTTAGCACCCGCATCCCAGGGATAGCCGAAGTAGTTGGGCACCAGGTTATATGCGTTGCCTTCGCCCATGAACGTGGTGAGGTCGTAAACGCCCCGCTGGGCAAAAGCGGCCTTGAACCGGTTGTCGTGCGCTACAATCCAGGCTGTCAGGTAACCCGCATACGACCCACCCGTGATCACCTGCCGGGTGGTGTCGACCCAGGCTTCGCGGGCGGCGGCGGTGGCAGCGGCCAGTACGT
Source organism: Fibrella aquatilis (assembly GCF_017353255.1). Classification (GTDB taxonomy): domain Bacteria; phylum Bacteroidota; class Bacteroidia; order Cytophagales; family Spirosomataceae; genus Fibrella; species Fibrella aquatilis. Next base: position 275,027 of record NZ_JAFMYU010000004.1, read on the forward strand.
CTTCGGCGGGGCCGGTACCCCAGTCGCGGACGTTGGCTCGTTGAAACGCCTGCCCATACCCACCCGACCCGCGCGGATTAGCGTAGACCACGCCGTAGCCCTGGGCGCAGAGGTACTGCAATTCGTGCCACATCGAGACCTCACCCGGCCCCCACATGGCCGTAGGGCCGCCATGCATATTGAGCACCAGCGGGTAGGTTTTCCCAGCCTGCAACCCGGCGGGTTTCATGATCCAGTAGTCGATGGCCTGCCCTTTCGAGTTCGTATAAACACGCTTTTCGGGGTAACTGAGCACTTTTCCGGTTAGCCAGCCTGCGTTGGGTTGCTCCAGCACCTGCGCATTCTTTCCCGAAACAGCCGCCATTTCCAGCGCCGACGGGTCAGCTACCGCCGTAGTGGCATACACCAGCCAGTTTTGGTCGGCGGCGAAAGCCGTAATGCCCCGCTCCGGCGCGGTTAGCTTATCAATAGTGCCAGTTGTTGGGTTGAGGCGGTATAAGGGGACGTCGCCGTTGGTGGGGGCGGTGAAATAAAGGCCTTCGTCGTTCGGGGTAGTGGTTTTGGCACCCCGGCGTTGCTGACCAGCAGTGGCCACGGTAGCCCAGGCCATGCCACCCGCTGCCCGGTCGAAGGCCACCTGTTTTGGGTTGGTGGCGGTGGTTCCGTTGAGCGTGGCTAGACCCAGTTGGGCAAAACCCACGTCGCGCGATTGCCCCACGCTGTAGGCCAGCCACGCGCCCGATGGCGAAGGCGTGGGGTTGCCAAATGACTTACCTGCCTCGCTCAGCACCGGCGTGGTCGTGCCCGACCCGTCGGCGGAAATGGCCACAATGGCACTGTCATATTCCCGGTCGGGGTGCTGGGCGGGGTCGCGGTCGGTAACGGCCAGAATGGTTTGGCCGTTGGGCAACCAGACCGGCGCCAGGTACGACGCAAAGCCCCGCGTGAGGGGCCGTGGCGTGGCTCCCTCGCGCACGTCGATCACGTAGACGTGCTGGAACGACAGCATTGGCTCGGTGGTGGCTTCGCCCTGGAAATTCATTCGGGTGATGACCTTGGCCTTCTTGTCGGTCTCGTCTTTGGTCAGATACGCCCGCACTTCGGCCAGTGACCCGTCGGGGTTGGGTTTGGCAGTACTACCCGTTAGCGCCGACAGCGACAGCCCCGGTTTTTCAATAGACCATAGCGGCCCGCGCTTGCCCGGATTAAGGAGCGTGTCGGCCTGGAGTTCGGCGAAGGTGACGTTGGCGGTGAACAGCAGCCGCTTGCCATCGGGCGAAAAAACGGGGTTAGTGGCCCCGTAGGGCACATTGGTGAGCGCATAGGCCTCACCACCCGCCAGGGGCATAATGAAAATCTGGGGCTTGCCTTTCACGTTGCGCACAAAGGCAATCTGCTGACTGGTGGCAGTGCCATTGGCTGATTTAGCAGGTTGCCAAACGGGTTGCCGGGCGCTTTCGGTACCCCGCGTGAGCGCTACCGCGCTGTTGGGTGTGAGGCCGCTGAGGTAGATGTGGGTGCGGTAGTCGAACTCGTCGGGGGCATCGGGCTGAGGCTCGGTGGTGGTGAGCGTATAGAGTGCCCGGCTGCTGCCGTCGGGGGCCAGTTGGATGCCACCCACCTGCTTAATCCGGGTCAAGTCGGTAACGAGCACCTTGGCCGTTTTGACACTCAGGGGGCGGGCTGTTGATGACGATTGGGGCGGTGTTTGCGCCAGGGCCAGTTGACCACCAAACAGGCCCAACAGCAGCCACAAAGATAGATTTCGGTTCATAGCTGCAAGATACAGTCCATGCCCTTGCCAGAATTAGTAGCCCAAGTCTATGGGAAAATTATCTATTCACCTCAGGTTTAGTCCCTTTCATCGCCGAATGGGTTATCTGCTGCAACAGAAAGGCCTTTCGTCACGTAACAGACAAGGCAATGGCACTATACCGTACAGCCGTTGTACTGCGCTGCCTACCCAGCTTCATACTGATTTACAACCGGTTACCAACAAGCAATGAAGACGAATTTTTTCTACCGCAACCTGCTGTTGCTGAGCCTCTTGCTGGCACTGCTGGCCATTGATGCCTGCAAAACCACCACCGACCCCGTAGTTACCTCAGGGGCTTCTATCTCGACTATCGCCTGTGCGTCAGCCACGTTTTCGACCACGGCGGTGAGCGGTGCTACCTACACCGGCACAGCCACGGTACCCTACACGGGCGGCAACGGCGTAGCCTACGGTGCAGGCACGGCGGTTGGCTCAACGGGGGTAACCGGGCTGAACGCTATACTTCAGGCGGGTACGCTGGCTAGTGGCGCGGGCAACCTGACCTACAGTATCAACGGTACGCCTTCAAGCAGTGGTATTGCCGCTTTTGCGCTGAGCTTCGGCGGACAAACCTGTACCCTCTCGCTGGCCGTGGGCGGAACGAGTTCTGGCACGGTCACAGCCAACTCGTCGGCCGTAACGACGGCCCTTTCGGTCACGGCATCAGCCAATGCCACCTGTAATGCCCAGACTGGGCTGGCTAAAGTAGTTTGTCTGACGGAGGCCTTCAAAGCCACCCTGACCGCCACCCAACTGGCCACCACCCAGTTAACCTATAGCAAGGCCAACGCCCAGAAATGGTCGAACCTGCCCGCGTCACTCTCCAGCCGGATCGGTATTAGCTTAGGATCGCTCAACAGCACCCAGCTTGCCGCTTTCCGCGATCTGATGGTGGCCGTTTTAACCACAGGTGGCCTTGACGAAGGCTATGACGAAATGCTCGGCAACATGGTGGCCGACGATTACCTGGCCACGATTGGCGGCGGGTCGGGCTACGGCGCGGCCAATTTTTATATCGCTGTTTTGGGTACACCGAGCACTACGGGGTTATGGTCTATTCTGTTTACAGGCCACCACTACACTCAGCCGTTTACCTTCAACGCGGGGGCCGTTACGGGGGTTACGCCAGCGTTTCGGGCTGTGGAGCCAGCCGCAGTCGTGACGGGTGCCAACCGCAGCTACCAGCCCATTGAACAGGAACGTGCCGCCTTCGCGGCTATGCTCACGGGCCTAAGCAGCACGGAACAAACTACGGCCAAGCTCTCATCTACGTTTAGCGATGTGGTGTTGGGGCCTGGCAAAGACGGGCAGTTTCCCGCCATTAAAGCAGGCCTGCGAGTAGGTGATCTGAGCGCCGCTAAACAGGCACTGGTGCTGAATGCGATCAAGCTCTATGTCAGCGACTTAGATGCCAATACAGCTACCGCTAGTACCATTCTCGCCAAATACACGTCGGACCTGGCCAACACCTACATCGCTTATTCGGGCACTACGGCGGTGGCTTCGCAAAACGACTACGTGCGCATTGACGGGCCGGGCGTCTGGATCGAATTCTCGTATCAGGGCGGGGTTATCGTTCGCAACACACCCCACCCCCACTCCGTCTGGCGCGACCATACCGGTGATTATGGGGGGAACTAGGAATGTACAATGAATAATGAACAATGTACAATGAATGGTCAGTTTGCCGATGTGGTACAATGGTTTTGCCGGAGAACCATAGGGAGGTTGAGGCGCTGGCCCTCACTATTCCGCATCAGCAGATTAGCGGTGGCTGCTCGTTGTACATTGTTCATTATACATTGTACATTAATTCCGCAAGCCACCGCCCACCCCATGCCCAATTCGGTGGTGCTGCTGAACGTACATGCTGACCGAATTGATGCAGAGGTGCAGATTCCGCTGAGCGAGTTGCAGGCGGCGTTTGGCTACGCGGTCAATGATTCGTCGGCAGGGCTGGTGGACCGGCTGGGTTCGCAACTGCGCAGTTACCTGGCTAAGCACATCCGCCCTCAGACACCCGATGGACGCTATTGGGTCGTGAATGTGGGTGCGCTGGGCGTACAGGAAACCCAAAACGCGATCAACGGCCCTTACCGTGAATTGACGGCACAGATCAGGCTAATTCCCCCACCCGGTGCCGACATTCGGCGGTTTACGTTTTACTACGACGTGGTGCTGCATCAGGTGGTGACGCACAAAATTCTGGTGTCTGTGCGGCAGGACTGGGCGCGGGGCCTGCTACCCGAATCGGGGGCCGACGCCCCTCTAGATCAAGTAGGTGCCATTGAACTGGATATTGTCAATAACCGAATCCTGCCGCTGTCGGTCAACTTGGCCACGGGCAGCGTCTGGACGGGGTTTGTGAGCATGGTCAGGCTGGGCATGAATCACATTGCCGAAGGCACCGATCACCTGCTGTTTTTACTGGTGTTGCTACTACCCGCGCCGCTGCTGGTGCAGCGCAAAACGGGCCGAAGGGCCAGTTGGGGCCGTTTTGGGGGTGTTCGCTACAGTCTGCGGCGGTTACTGCTGATTATCACGGCCTTCACGCTGGGACACTCGCTGACCCTGCTGGCCGGGGCAACGGGCTGGGTGCGGTTGCCCGGCCAACCCGTTGAAATGCTTATTGCCGTGTCTATTCTGGTGTCGGCTATTCACGCCGTTCGGCCCTTATTTCCGGGGCGGGAAGTGTGGGTGGCGGCGGGATTTGGGCTAGTGCATGGGCTGGCCTTTGCCAGTACGCTCGCCAACCTCGACCTCGACGGAGGGCGCATGGCCCTGAGCATTCTGGGTTTCAACGTAGGCATCGAACTCATGCAACTCATTGTGATTGCCCTCACTATGCCGTGGCTGATTTTACTAAGTCTGGGAACGTTCTACAGCACAGTGCGGGTAACAGGAGCCATTTTGGCGGGCATTGCTGCGCTGGCCTGGCTCACCGAACGCGCCACCGGACAACCCAATCCGTTGACGGTGCTGGTGGCCAGCCTAACCCAGTTTGCCCCCTGGTTGCTGGGGGCACTGGCGTTGCTGGCATTGGTAAGCTGGTGGCTACCTGTAATCAGAAAACCGTCATCGCTCTAGCCCAATCTGGCCCGGAAGCAACGCACCAACCTTAGTCGTTGATCGACTTATCAATCGTGTTCTTGATGTCGCCAGTAGCGTCTTTGAATTTGCGGATGCCTTTGCCCAGTCCGCGGGCGAGGTCGGGGAGTTGCTTGGCTCCAAAAAAGAGCAGCAATACGCCTACAATGAGTACAACTTCAGAAGCGCCTAGTCCGAGCATGGTTTGTCGAGCACCACCTTGACTCATTATCCCTCAAAAGCTCAGCAAAACAGCCAGCCACGCGCTCCGGCCAACGCCATCTACGCCAGAGCCATGGGTGCGGTAGGCTTCGTTGGTCAGGTTGTGCAGTTCGGCACTTAGGGTCATCTGCTGCTGGAAGCGATACCCCGCGCTGATGTTGATAATCTGCCAAGCGGGTGTGCCTCCCTTTTGGATCCGGTTATCGTCTTTATCGCCCTGCGCCAGCCGGGCTTGCGCCCTGGCATAGAGCAACTCGGCCCGTGCCCAAATGGATGTAGCCGGTTGGTAGCTGATGCCCACGCGGCCGTTTAGCGGGGGAATGCGGCGGAAAGGTTCATTCGCCGTTATATTCTGCCCATACGTGTATGTCAGGCTGCCATACACCAGCCACTTGCGAACAACTTCAATTTCGGCTTCGGCTTCGATACCCTGGATAAACGACTCTGAACTGTTTTGTTTCAGATACACCGGATAGCCCTGAATGGAATCCCGGCCAACACGGACCCGCGTGATAAAGTCCGTCAGGCGGTTGTGATACCCCAGCAACGAAGCCGATATACGGCCAGTACGGACTTTAATGCCCGCTTCGATGGTAATTGACCGTTCCGGTTTAAGGTTACTATTTGGCGTTTCGTAGCGAAAATCGACAATGCCGAGCGTCCCCATATCGTCGATGTTTGGAGCACGGAAAGCGGATTGAACCGAGCCTACCAGCCGCACAGCTGGCAACACAGCGTAGGAAAAACCGGCATTACCTACTAACGCCGACGGGTTGATGGTGGCTTCACCAACGGTTTGCTCAGGAATGGTAATCGTGTAGCCGTTATAGCGTGCGCCACCGGTTAATGTCAACTTGTTGAACGTCAGCGTGTGCAGCGAATACACGGCTAAACTGCTCATCGTGGCCTGATCGGGGTATAGCCCACGTCGATTTACGACCACGTTTGTAACGGTATTTACCTCCCGGCGGGTACTACCCACGCGGTCATGGTAGTAATCCAGGCCGGTCTGAATAGTCCAGTACGTAGTGGGGGCTGAACGGGCGATGAGCGTCAGGCCTGTTGAGGCGGTGCCGTCCCGTTCAGACACGACCGTTGGGTTTCCATTGCGCTGACTTTGCCGCCCTTCAATTTGGCGTTGCCACGAACCCGTAACCTGTACCGATTCGAGCCAGCGCATCCCGTAAAAGCCTTCTAGCCGGGTGTAGGCTAACTGCCGCCGTTGTGGGTCGAACTGATAGAACCGAAAATTTTCGAGTTTCACGCGGTGATATAAGGGTACGCTGTCCTGCCGTACGTCCTGATAAGCGAACGTGGCGACATACCGATTCGATACTTGAACACGGGCTTTCACATCGCCCGATACCTGATTATAGCCCGTTGGCGTTTGCCGCCCCAGCCCTGTACCCGCAATTAAATCGCCAAAGTTCCGGTAAGCGAAACCACCTAGTACCGCCACTACCCTCGATTGATAACCCAACTCAGCGCGACCGGCGTACTCCATATCTCGCGTCATGGCTTTGCCATATAGCCTACCCGTGAAACCGGCTTTCTGGCTAAACTGAGGGGAGGTTGTCAGCACATTCACAACACCACCGATAGCATCGCTGCCGTACGCAACGGAACCCGTACTACGGACAACCTCGATTTGATCCAGACTTTGAGCGTCGATGGTTGTCAGGTACTGATTGGGGCCAGCGCGGAACGTGGCATTATTGAGACGGATACCATCTACCAGCAATAGCGTCTGCTGACCTGTCAGGCCACGCACAAACGGGGAGCCACCACCATGATTAGTCTTTTGTAAAAACACACCCGTCATGCCGAACAACGCTTCGGGTATCGTCCGAGATGCCCGCTGCCGTATGTCTTTTTTGGTTAGTACGCTAGTAAATTCGGGCCGCACAAAATCCGGCGTTTCGGCCCGTTGCGTGGTTGTTATGGTTTGTTCATTGAGTTGAACTACGGCTGGCCTGAGCACAACATCCAGTTCTGACGACTGCGCCGTAACCAAAACGTCGGTTGTACAATAGCCCACTGAGCTGATTATCAGGCTGATCGTGGTTTTTGATGGGTTGCGAAACTCGAAGTGACCATTTATATCTGTGGTGGTGCCCAATGCAGATGACTGTAACCGGATATTGGCACCAGAAAGGGGTTGTTGGGTTTGCTGATCACGAACGGTGCCACTAATGGATTGGCCCGATACTGACGCCGTGAGCCAGCAGAAAAGAAGACAGCAGAGTAGACGCATGAGTAAATACGGGGTTAAAAACTAAATGTCTCACCTTAAGCCCGTATTGCAGGTCTTCGCTATATTATACTTTAGTTATGTCGTGGTAATAGGACTCGACAAACTACCCAGCAACCTATCCACCTAACAAGCTGATCTGAAAAGCGCTACCATTATAAGAGTCGCTTAACTGATCACACACAAGACAGTAAATGGACGAGTCTTTTCAAATACGGACAAACAGTTTCCGCCGATATAGCCACACCATCAGCCACCACGCCAGCACAAAGGCAATCAGGCCAATGATGCCGAACTGAACACCTTCTGGCAGGGCCGTGAGCCAGTAGCCGATGTTGGTACGTACGTTGGCCACCAGCCAACTATGGATAGTCCAGTGGAGCAGGTAAGCCGCCATGGAGTTGGCCCCGACTGCTATAAACCAGAACGCACCCCGCCGCCACTGCCACAATTCCACGGCGGCAATGCACAGGGCCAGCAGCAGCAACACCAGCCCACCGCTGAAGAGGGTCCAGGCGGGGGCCCAGATGCGTTTCACGATGGGGCAAATACCGGCGTACTGAGCCACTAACCCCAGCAAAATGGCCCCTGCGCCCCAGATGAGCATTGTCTGCACCTGTTGCCGAATGGGTCTTTCCAGCCGAAGCAACTGCCCCGCCCGCAGCCCCAGCAACATAGTCCCCAGTGAGGGAATGAAGCTGAGCGTAACGTAGCCACCACCATTTGTCACGAACGGCTGCTCACGCGGAAACAAATTCAGAAACCACTGATCGAAGTAATTGGCGGGGTTAGAGTGGATGTTCCAATGGGCGAAAAAGCCCGTCAGTGGCATGTATGGCTTCTTTTCCAGCAACACCTCAGGCATTGCGCTGGCCGCATCGGGCAGGGGCCAGAACGCGAATAGTGCCCAGTAGCCCACCAGGATAACGGCCAGGGCCGCCCACTGCACCCGCGCCGACAGGAACGCCAGCCAGAACAAAATCGGGTAGCCCAGCCCAATCTGCGAGATCACGTCTTCAAACGTGAAATACGTCTGCGCCCGCCCCATCGACCGGAGCAGAATACCAAGGCCAACCAAAATGGCCGCCCGCCGCCAGGTGTGCTGCCAAAGCTGGGCATGGGTAGCGCCTTTGGCTAGCCGCGATGCAATAGAAAACGGCACCGCCACCCCCACCATGAGCATAAACGACGGCTGAATCATGTCCCACAGCCGACAGCCCACCCACCGTTCGTGCGAGGTCTGGTAGCCCACAAATTGCCAAAACGCACTGTCGGGGTAAAACGCCGCCAGCTGGGGCAACTCCAGCGTGGCCTCGGTCATAAGCAAGACCATGACAAGGCCACGAAACACGTCGAGAGAGAGGAAACGGGAAGTCATACAGTATGCAGTGAAGATCAGTATGCAGTGTTTATTGCGATCCAACGTCTCAGCGCGCCAGTATCTACATGTGCAAGCAACCACTGCATACTGCATACTGATCTTCACTGCATACTGTATTTAATCAAGCAGCACCATCACATCCTCCTTGGTCAGCGACTTCATGAAGCTTTCTTCTGTTGTAACCAGTTCACTGGCAAGGCGTTGCTTGCTGCGCTGGAGGGCTAGGATCTTTTCCTCTACGCTGTTTTTGGTGATGAACTTGTAGGTAAACACCGGCTTCTGCTGACCAATGCGGTGCGCCCGGTCAACGGCCTGCGCTTCAATGGCGGGGTTCCACCAGGGGTCGAGCAGAAAGACGTAGTCGGCGGCGGTGAGGTTGTGACCCAGGCCCCCGGCTTTGAGCGAGATTAGGAACAACTGCACCGTCTCGTCGGTCTGGAAACGAGCCACCTGTTCGGGGCGGTCGGTGCTCGAGCCGTCGAGGTAGGCATAGCGGATATTGCGGCTGGTGAGGTACTGCTTTATTACGGCCAAGTGCTTAATAAACTGACTGAATATCAGAATCTTATGTCCTTCCATGATAGCCGTTTCCAGGCGCATCCTGACGTCGTCGAGCTTGCCCGAATCACCTTCGTAGGCCTGATCTACCAGGCGGGGGTGGTTGGCAATCTGCCGCAGCTTGGTCAGGCCCTGCAATACCACCATCTGCGACTTGGCCAGACCCTCTTCTTCAATGCGCTCCAGAATCAGGTTGCGGTAGTACGACTTGGCCTCTTCGTAGGTTTTTTCCTGTTCGGGGGTCATTTCGCAGAAAAGCACCGTCTCCACTTTTTCAGGCAAATCGGTGGCCACCTGCGCCTTGTTCCGCCGCAACATAAACGGCTTGATGAGGCCGTAAAGCTTATGCATCTTCTGCTCATCGTTGCGCTTCTCGATAGGCACCTGATACGTGTTTCGGAAAAACGACTGACTGCCCAGCAACCCCGGATTGATGAACGTCATCTGCGTCCAGAGGTCCATGGTGCTGTTTTCCAGGGGCGTACCCGTCAGGATGAGCCGGTGCGCCGACTGCACCTGCATGATGGCCCGCGTTACGTAGGAGTTCGGGTTTTTAATGGCCTGCGACTCGTCCAGAATCACGTAATCGAAGCGGTACTGCTGCAACAACTCAATGTCGATCCGCACAATGCCGTAGGAGGTCAGCACCAGGTCATAGTGGTCAAAGAGGGCCGTGTTTTTGTCGCGGTAGGTGCCCGTGTAGATCAGCACGCGCAGGTCGGGCGTGAAGCGGCGGGCTTCCAGTTCCCAGTTGTAAATCAGCGACGTGGGCATCACCAGCAGACTGGGGCCGGGCCGCGATAGGCCGGGTTCGCCGACGTTGGCTTCCTTGCGGCTCTGCAACATGGCCAGGGTCATCACGGTTTTGCCCAAGCCCATGTCGTCGGCGAGGCAACCGCCAAAGTGGTACTGCCGCAGAAAATTCATCCAGTCATAGCCCGCTTTCTGGTAAGGGCGCAGGGTGCCCCTGAAGCCCGTTGGCAGCGGAAACTCGTCGATCCGTTCAAATTCGCGCAGCCCCTCCAGCCGACGGCTCATCACCGTGTCGGCCAGCGATTCTTTGTCCAGGTCCTGCACCAGGGCCAGGTGGTGTTTTTGCAGCACCAGTTGATCGGCTCCGTCGGGGTCTACCGTGGTTTCGATAAAGCCCAGCAGCTCAGCGTACTTGGCAAACCAGGCATCGGGAATCACCGCGATCTCGCCGTTGGGCAGGGTAAACTCGTGTTTGTTGTTCAGAATCAGCGACCGCAGCTTGATAAACGGAATCTCGAACTCGCCGAACCGCACGTTGGCGTAGATATCGAACCAGTCGCGGCCTTCACGGATGGAGATGGACAGGTCTGAGTAACCCAGAAAATAACGGCGGGTGTCTTCGGCATGCTGACGAAGCTGAAAACCGGCTTCGGTCAGGGGCTGTACCTGCTCGGCCAGCCACGAAAACGCCTGCGATTTAGGCAACGCCAGCCGACCGTTGCGCAGGTCGAGGCCATGTTCACGCAGAAACGTAAACCGCTGACGTTCAAGCCGCAAGTCGCGCTTTATTTTGTGAAAAATATAGTCGTCGCCTACTTTTTCCAGGCTCACGTTGGCCGTTTGCGAGAAGCTGTCGAACCGGAACGTATGGTCGCCGTATTGAAACGACAGATCGAGCACCACCTGGTTGTGGGCCGTGTCGTCGGCCACGTCGACGGGGTCGCCGAAGAGCGAGGCAGGCACCTTTTGCGCCCCCACCTGCTCCGACAGCGTTAGTACCGGCGCGGGCGTCACCGACTCGGTCCTGATCTCGAACCCCTTGGCGAAAACGTCATACTGGGCAATAAGCGGCACCATAAAGCGCTCATAATACTGGGCTTCCATCTTTTTGGGCACCACAATATTGTTCTTGTTGAGAAAGGGCCGCAGCTTTTTGCCATCTACCTCTGCTCCCTCGCCTTCCGTGCGGTTCACCACGTTGCGGTTCAGCTTGGCGAAGTGATAAAGCCGGTTGTTGACCAGCAGCCAGGCGGGTTCATCGCACAGAATCAGGGCATTACGATGCTGAAAGTCAACGCGTTCCGTTTGCGGCGTACCATCGGCGGCGGGCGGAACGGGGTAGCGGATAACGGGAAAATAGGTGGTCGACTCGTCGGTGCGGACAAAGTGAAAATACACGCGGGCGGGTTCGGGCATGTAGGTGATGGGGTCACCCACGGCGTTGCCGTCGTTGCTCATGGCGAAGAGCGGCTTCCCGGCCAGCAGGGGCAAAATCTGCGCTTTGGTGTGTTGCACGTAATCGCAGATAGCCTCCTGCGTCACTTTGTCGCCCTTTTGGGCGTCAAACGTTTTCAGAAAAAAATCGACCGCCGACTGTTTGCGGTGGTTAAACCGCCGCAGCAACGCATCCTGACTGATTTGGTCGGTGAGGCGCACGAGTTCAAAATCGCGTTCATCGAGGCTTGCCGAAAACTCGGCCACGTTTTGCGGCGATAGGCTCTGCACCTGCAAGGTTAGCTCTCCTTTGGCGTTGAGTTGCACCACAAATGCCTCGACCAGATAGCCGACGTATTCATGTTGCAGTAGCGAATAGATGACCTGAAAGGGTTCGGAAGGGGAAACTTTCATATACAACTGTACGAGACGACCTCAAATATACGATTGCCTGCCAACGCCGCAAATCGAATTACTGAGTGTTTTCCGCCAATTGTATATTAACAAATTGTTTCGCCGCCCCTTGACCCCGTTTCGGTAACGCTTACTATATACGTCAGGGCTTATTTAACGGTGTAACGTACCGATGTGCCAATTGATTAGGGAGTCGGTTTGATAACGGTACGTTTTGTAATCCCTAGCGAAATCGCCAAAAACCAGGAAGGCCGTAGTGCCCGGTCTGTCACCTCATCGATCTTGACAGCGGGATATGATGTACCGACCACGTATTGTCCTTCTTTCAGACGGCTAATCGGCAGATAGCTAACCCCAGTTGATACAATGACTTTCTGCGAGCGCCCAAAAATGGCCGAAACGCCCGTTAGGAAGCCCAGTTTAATATCCGTAAACTCCTTGAAACCCGCATTGATCCCAAATAGCCCACCAACAGCAAATCCTGTATGGCTGCGTTTGAATACGTGCATCATTGAGGAAACGGTCGGTGTGATGGTACTGAATAACCCCCCTTTATCGCGTTGACGCAGTGTATTTTTATCACCGCTCACCTCGAAGAAAAACTGGTCATCGGCAATGAAGTTCGCCACCGGCCCCACACTGTAGTCAATTTTCCAGCCGCCCTTAACGGGGAAAGGATCGATAAACTGTTGATCGTCTATGTTGACTTCGTACTCCACCTCATCGGCATCGCCTGCTTTGCCCGCCAATTTCACGGGCAACGATTTCACAGAATAGTTAGCCGAATTAATAGCGTCGGTGAATAGTTGACCGATGTCGGCTAGTGTGTTTTTGTATTTTTTCTCCAGTTCGCGGTACGACTTATCAACCTGGTTTAATGCAGTGCTGATCCGGGCTTCTTTATCTTTTTCGTTAGCGTTGTGTGCTGCTTTGATAGCCGCTTGATATTGAGTCGCTACTTTATCGTAAGCTTTATCAAAAGCCTCAAAATCAGCTTTTAATGTATTGATTGTATCCTGATTAATCTCTCGGTTAGCCAATGCTGTTTGCATAGTGACAGCGTCATAGAAGCGCTTATCGCCCATAGTACCAATCAAGCGTTCCTTGACAAAAAGAGCATCATCAATCTTTCTGGCTTTTCTGTAGTAGTCTCTGCATTCGGCAATCAACGAATCCATGGCGGTTTTTAACTTGCCTGCACCTCCTGCATCCTTTTCTACATTTACCATTTCCTTTACCTGCTCATCGGTATTGGTCAGCTCCTTAGCTGCTTCCAGCTTGATGCTAAACAGCGCCAGTAGCTGAGCAGGTATGGGTGTAGTCATACTGTACAACTTAGTGTTTATGAGCACCTTCTGCGCAAACGGGTTGATATTAAGGAGACAGTAGCTGCTATTAGTACCATATAGCAAATGCAGTTTGCTAGTGTCCGGTACAGGTATGTATTTACCTGTACCGGGATTGAGTGAGACGTACGTCCGGGCTGCATAATCGTACGTGATGACTTGGGCGCGGAGAGTCAGCGCTGCTCCGAGGAGCAGTAGCATTAGTAGCGTTTTCATGGTTGTGAGAGAGGTAAATGGTGTGGATGGTATTCACAGAAATAGAAAATTCAAATGTTCTCTAAAAACGTCATGCTTGGCGCGAAGAAGTACTCGCCGCCTTTCATGTTCACGAACTGGGCAAACGTGGCGGGGGACATCGAACCAGAATCGCCCCAGGTTGTAGCGTACTTACCCGTGCGGGTGCCGTCGCCTTGACCAATCACCAGGTCGACACCGATAGCAGGCACACTACCGTTAGGATTAGTGTTGTCAGGCATGTTAGGGCTATTGGCCCAGTTGCGCTGAATAACCTCAAACTGCTTTTCGAGACTGGCCTGGTAGCTCATAAACAGCAACCCCACGCCGCCTTCGGGTTTGTTGTAAATCTGCCCGTCGTTGGGTCCGTCGGTACGGGGGGGGCCAAACGGGATGCCGCGCCGGGCCATAATGTGCTTTTTAGCCTCTGCCATACCCCCATTCAGCAAACCCGAACGTGGGTTCACCTTACGGATGTGCGCGTGAAACGGGCATCTGCTTCCATCGGCAATGGCATCTCCCTTGGCCGTTTTGTAATCGAAATTGTTGATCGTTGCACTATCGATCATGCCTTCTTCATCGCTGGCCTGCACGGGCGTACCGTCTTCAAAACGCCCAACGATCATAGCTCCGGCCCGCTCGCGATCATCGCCTTTCAGGTTCAGTGTAGTAGCTAAATTGGCCTCTTCCTGCTTGAATCCTTTCACGTTTTGTTCGAGCTTTCTAAACACAAAGTAGCTACCTCTGCCTTCTGTATTGCCTTTGGCAAAAGGATCGTTTACTAACACTAACTTTTTATCGGCGCGAGGGTCGAATAGCACATTCTTGTCCGCTTTTATGTGATTCTGCTCCTTGTAGGTGTCCCATTCATCCTCGAAAAACAGGGGCTGCGATACTCCATCTACGTAGCCAAAATGCTCGATACCCGCTTCGGCATGGTTAAACAGCGCATTGCCCGGCTCCAGGGTCGTGATAAAGCCGAAGGCACAAACCGCCTGCTGAACATCGACGATGGCTTTTTCCAGCTCATTCGGTTTCGCATGGGCCAGCAGCAGCATAAACTCAGGCTGTTGATGGAAGCCTACCTCCCAGTCCTCGCGGGCCGGGTCGCCAAGGTCAGCGCTGTCCATCCCATCTATGAATGTCTTCTCAAACTTTTTTAGCCGGGCATCACCCGGAAACAGGTATTTGTAGCCTGCTGCGCTGATGTGAATGCAGGCAAACAGGCCAGTATCGACCTTGCCGCCACTTGATTTAAACAGTGCGTTGCTGCGTAGGTGTGCATAGGCTGACTTCACTACTTCGGTAGCTACCAGACTTTTAAGCCACGCTTTGGCGTTGGCCCTGGAATCGTCGTCGGGGTTGCAACGGATAAAGATGTTGGCGGTGTGGTGCCGCCCGTGGGCTTTCAGAATGTTGCCCTGAATGCCCTCCAGCATAGGCCGGTTGTTGGGGTCGAATTGGTTAATCATCGGATAGGGGGGGGTGGTTATTGGCCATTCAATGGTCATTCAGTAGTCATTCATTGTCTTTGCGACTAATCACCATTGAATGACTACTGAATGACCATTGAATGACCAATGACCAACTACTTACATGATGTGGATAGAGTCGGAAAGCCGCCGAGATGGCTTGTCAACCCGCTGTTTTAGCATACCAAAGGTCAGCAGACCTATAGGGAGGAGAAATCCCTGATTAGCACGATTTTCCATCCTAGAATTAGAGGATATTGCAGATAAATACGTCCTGCCAGCGCATTTAGTTGGGGAATTAAGGTCTGTGTACGTACGTTTATCCGAACAGCTAAGCCATTAATACTCAGCCAGTCATGAATAAACTATTGCTGGTTTTGTGTTTACTGGCATCTCCCGGCTTCGCCCAGAAAAGCCGCCTCGACAGCCTCAAAAAAGTGCTGACACGGCTGGCCACACGATCAGCAGACCACGTCACCGACACGTTGCGTTGCCGGACTACCAAAGCTCTTGTACGTGCCTACCTAAACCTAAACGTCGACTCGTCGGCGCATTATAACGAACAGTTGATTGGCCTGTGTCTGCGGGCAAACATGCCGAAAGAACTGATCCACGCCTACCAGTATGCAGGGTACCTCTATCAGATAAAAGGCGATTACTACCAGAGCATCCGGTTTCACTATAAAGCCCTGCCCCTGACCGAAAAACAAAAAGAATACACGCTCATGGCGGCTTCGTACGGCTGGCTGGCCCACGCCTACTTCAGTCTTAAAGACTACAAACGAGCCTACGCTTTTTGCCAGCAGGGCATTGATACCCTACAGCATCACCCCGCCGCCTACGATGTCTACGTCCACGCCACAATACTGAATACGCTGGGGGCCACCTACCGGGAGCAGGGTAAACTGACACAGGCGCTGAAAACCAACCAGGACCTATACACGATGGCCAAAAAAGCCGGTGTTAGTACCCAGTGGTATGAAGTACAGGGGCTAAACGCCATTGGGCAACTCTATAATGAACTGGGTGACACGACAAACGCCTGGCTTCACTACAGGCAAGCCCTGCCACTCAGCCGCGCACTGGGCAGCGTTGACCTTGAGTGCAGCCTGCTGCTCAACATGGGGCAATTGTGCCTGAAGCAAAAAAACTGGCAGCAGGCACTCATCTATGCCAATATGGCCCGGGCGAAAGCGGTTCGAACCAAGAACAGCAGCAATGTGGCCGAGGCCGACGAAACCCTTTACAAAACGTATCGGCAAACCGGCGAAACCGCCAAAGCCCTGCAAGCCTATGAACGGTTTGTGCTGCTGAAAGACAGTTTGCAGAAGGAAAAGAACGAACATCGAATCGAAACGTTACAGGCCGAATACGATAACGTACAGAAAACCAGCACCTTACAACAGCAACAGGTTGAAATGCTGTCGCAACGGGTAAATAACCAGCAGTTAACCCAGACTCGCAACGGCCTGTTTGCCACCGTGGCTATTATCCTGGTGGTGGCGGGGCTACTGCTGTGGAACAACCGCCGCTTGCAGGCCAAGAACCGCGAGATTGACCTTCAGCGCGGCCTGCTCGAAACCGCCCGCGCCGACCTGGCCAACAGCAACAAAAACCTGGAACACCGCGTGGCCGAACGCACCGCCGAACTCCTGAGCGCCAACCAGTCGCTGCTACAGAAAAATGCCGAGATCAAACAGGCGCTCTTTAAAGGGCAAACCATTGAGCGTAAGCGCGTTGCTCTGGAACTGCACGACAACCTGAGCAGCCTGCTCAGCGCCGTCAACATGAGCATTCAGTCGCTTAATCCGCACAACCTGTCGGAACCCGAACAGTCACTGTACCGGAGTGTGAAGCAGCTCATCCAGAACGCCTACGCCGAGGTCCGCAACATTTCGCACAATATTTTGCCCGCCGAACTCGACCGCGATGGGTTGGCCCCCACGCTGACTACCTTCCTCGATCAACTGAATCATAGTTTAGCCATCCGGTTTTCGCTGGTACTCACCGGCCTCTCGGCGCGGCTGCCCGTCGAGATCGAGTTCAACGTCTACAGCATTGTGCTGGAACTGGTCAACAACGCTATCAAACACGCCAACGCCACGGCCGTGCGGGTTGAACTGACCCGCACCGACGAAGGTATCGCCATTGCCGTCTCTGACGATGGCGTGGGCATGGGGCAGCAAACGGGCAAACGGGGCGTGGGGCTTCAAAACATTCAGGCCCGCCTCGACTCACTGGGCGGCACTTTCAGCGTGCTGCAACCCCACGAACCCGGTACCCGGATCCGCATCCACATTCCCGTTGATATAGTCGATGCGTAGCTGCTCCTACTGCCTGTTACCTCGGTGGTGGTCCTGTGGGCGTCATGCCACCCAAACCTTCTGATCTTTCCAGCTTATCCCATCCTTCCACCATTGGGTCAACAACCTGCAACGTAGCTTTATTACGGATATAACCTCCTTCAGTAAATGAAGCAATCATGTGCAGGTGATGGCACATCAGGCGCAGGCCCTCGGTCTCATCAGCATAGACAAACAAGGGGTTTGTACCAACCAGCGGCTTGAATTCACCATCTACGAACGTAACCTGCAGCACAGCTTCGCCAGATTCGGGATCTGTGAAAGGCCGCACGATGGCCCGCCCCTCCAGGTGAACATACCGGCGTTCTACTACAGCACTGACAGCCCCGTTGCTTGCAGCGCCATTGTTTTGTGTATTCATCTTTTAAAGATTTGAGTGTGAATAGATCAATTAAACGAGTTGGTATTTAAGGGCATATTTCACCAAACCAATGGTAGTCTGCACCCCCAATTTCTGCATCAGGTGCTTGCGGTGCGTTTCAACGGTGGTAGGGCTGATGAACAGTATCTCGGCAATGACCGTCCCCGAATGTTCCTGCACAATGAGCCGCAGCACGTCCAGTTCGCGCTTGGTGAGCGTTATTTTCTGGGGTTTGTCCACATCGGGCGTAAATTCAATAGTGGGGTCTCTGGCCAGGAGCATCAGCACCTGCTCGCTGTAATACTTGTTACCCTGGGCAATGTTCTTGATGGCCGTTTCGAGTTCGGCCCGTTCGGCACTCTTCAACACGTAGCCATCAGCCCCGGCCCGGATGGCCTCTTTGATGGCTTCGGGCTGGTCGGCCACGGTGAGCAGGCATATTTTTACGCCCGGAAACCGCTGCCGTAGTTGCAGCGTCAGCTCGATGCCGCCCATGACCGGCATCTGCACGTCCGACACGATCATGTCAATGGCAGGGTCGTGTTCCAGCGCCGCCAACGCCTGCCGTCCGTTGGTATGCTTCGAAACCACCTCCAGTCCATCGATGCTGGCCAGGAGTAGCGCAATGCTTTCCAGTAAAATTCGGTGGTCTTCAACAACAAGGATACGCATAGTGCTGGTAATCAATGGTTAATCAGATGCAAGCTGACGTTTTCGTCCTGACTACCAAACAGATTACTGCAAAAGTCTGCTCTATTGCTCCCACCGACAATCCTTCAGTTCCATGATTTTACATCCTTAAATTATAGGATGCACACCGTTGATGCGCCACCATGGGCGCTTCCCGCCCGCCATTTGCAACTGACCCAGGCAACGCCCTGACAAAGGTGATACGCGGGCAGAGTAGGTCATCCAGGTAATCTCCCGTTTGCGGCGGGGTATTTTTCCCGTTTATCGGCGCTGCAAAACCAAGCTGCAGCCAGTTACGTACATGCACATATCTTTACCTGTTATGAAAAAAATCTTCCTGCTAAGCGGCCTCTTTCTGGCCCTGTGTTGCATCCGGGCAGTTGCCCAAACCACCGACATCGATGTATCGGTGCGTGAACTGACTCGTCAGCAACCCATTGTGGGCGTGACGGTCTACCTGGAAAACCCCGCCATTGGCCTCAGCCGCCAGGCTCAGACCGACGCCAATGGGCAAGTGCGGTTCGGAGCCGTTTCGCTCAATGGTGCCTACCGCGTATCTACCCGTGAGGACGCCAACTACCTGGAAACCAGCGCTGACAATATCATTCTTCGGGCCAACGCCCAGCGGAGCGTAGCCTTGTTTCTGGCCAATAAACGCGAGATCAACCTCAGCGAAGTGCAGGTACGGGGCCGGAGCACGTCGCAGATCAACACGGTCAACGCCGAGGTATCGTCGCAACTGACGATCCGGCAGGTGGAGGAACTGCCCGTAGAAGGCCGCGACATCACGCGGGTGCTCTACCGGCTACCCAACGTGAGTCAGGCCACGGGCTTCTACCCCGAAGCTCCCAACGTGAGCATCAACGGAGCCAACGGCCTGTTTAACAATTACTTGATCGACGGCATGGACAACAACGAGCGCTTTCTGGGTGGGCAGAAATTCGCCATTCCGGTGGGGTTCACGCGCAACGTATCTGTGTTGACCAACAACTATTCGGTGGAGTTTGGCAACACCGGCAACGGCATCATCAACATCACCAGCAAGTCGGGCAGCAACAACACCACCGGCGAGGTATTCCTGCTCAGCCGCCCCGGTGCCGCCCTCGACGCCCAAACCAGCTACCCCCTCCGCGACTTGTCGGGCAACCAGGTGAAAGATGGCTTTCAGCGCTACCAGGGTGGTTTTGGCCTTGGCGGGGCTATTGTAAAAAACAAGACTTTCTACTACCTCAACGCCGAACACACTACCGACGTGAAAGACAACCTGCTGCTGTCGCCGCAGTTGGGCGTGAACCAAACCGTGCGCGGCACCAACCAGTTCACCTACCTGTCGGGCAAGATTGACCAGTTCTGGACCGACCGGTTCAAATCATCCTTGCGGGTAAACGTGGGGCAGGTGGCCATTGGGCGGCAGGCGGGTGGCCTCAGCGGGGGCAACGCATTTCCTTCGGCAACGAACTATCAGGACCGGAATTCGCTGCTGATTGCTTCGCGCAATACCTACGCCACGGCCCGGTTTGCGTCGGAAACGAACCTGCAATACAGCAGCTTCCGCTGGAATTATGCCCGCGCTGAAAACCCCAACAGCCCCAACGTGACTGTACTGGACCCCACGGGCCTGAACATTGCCAACCTCGGCCACCCTGGCTACCTGTTCGATTCGCACGAAAACACAGTGCAGTTTCAGCAGAAAATATCGCTCTACCGGGGCAACCACACCCTCCGGGCGGGGGTAGAACTGATCTCGGCACGGCACCGGCTCTTCGGCGGTGGCAATCCCAACGGCAGCTACACCGTGCAGCTGACTGCGGGCCAGTTAGCTGCCCTGCGTGAGAAAAACCTGGGCATAAACCTGGGCATAACCGACCTCCCCACCGACGCCCAGGTGCTGGGCTACTCGGTAGAATTGCGGCCCGCCTCGTTTGGCACCACGCAAACGGTTTATACGGGCTACCTGGAAGACCAATGGGCCGCCAGCAGTCGCCTGAATCTGTCGCTAGGCCTGCGCTATGATTATGACAACCTGACCCAGGGCGGAGCCGAAAACGGCGACTATAACAACGTGGCGCCACGTTTCAGCTTCAACTACAAAACCGGGAGCCGGTCGGCGGTGCGCGGGGGTGTGGGGGTCTTTTACGACAAAATCCTGTACACGATCTACAGCGACGCCCTACAACAAAACAACACCAGCCCCGACTTCCGCCGGGAGCTTCAATATTTCGTTGACAAAGGCATTTTGCCCGCCAGCACCAACCTTGACCGCGTCACCTTCGACGGCAACCTGGGCGTGGGTGGCACCAACAACGCGGGGGTGCCCGTGCGGTATTTGCAGGGACCATCGGCGGCGAGTTTTGCCGGGCAGCGCAACCTGCCCAGTGGCGAACGCCGCATCCTGAACCCCAACGGCTACCAGAACCCCTATACGATTCAGAGTACGCTGGGCTACCAGTATCAGGTGAGTGACCAGGTGCTGATCTACGCCGACCTGGTCTATAATGAGTCGTATAACCTGTTCCGTACACGCAACCTGAACGCCCCGGCCCCGTACGATTATACCCTCAGCGCCCAAAGCGGCACGGCCCGGTCGGGCGACGTGGCCAACCTAAGCCGCCCGCTGCCTATTGCGGGCGGGGTGGGCCTGCTGGGCGACGTACTGCTGCCAGGTGCTGCGCAGAGCGTGGTCATGACCGAAACGGCCGGGCGGTCGCGCTACACAGCCCTGAGCCTGAACGTGCAACGCGACCGGGGTACCAGCCCCGTGGGCTACCGCCTGATTTATACCCTCTCGCGGCTCTATAACGACACCGAAGATGTGAACTTCCGGGCCATGGATGCCAACAATTTTGCCGCCGAATGGGGTCCGAGCATCAATGACCGCACCCACATTATCAACGGCATTGTCAATTTTTACGCCGGTAAGTCATTGGTTATCACAGCAGCGGCCCTAATTCAGAGCGGTCAGCCCATCAACCGCATTCCCAACGCCTCGCTCTACCGGATCGTGGATGCGCAGGGGCGTCCGCTGCTGAACGCCCAAGGTCAGCGCCTTACCACCAATGATCTGAACGGCGATGGCTCGGCTTTTGGCGATGCCTACGTAGGCAATTCAGACCGGCAGCCCGGCGAGAGCCGCAACTCTGACCGCCTGCCGTGGTCGAAGGTAGTAGACCTGAGTGCGCAGTACAGCATTCCGTTTGGTGGTGATCGCGGGCAGCGGATCGAACTGCGCGCTGACGTATTTAACGTGTTGAATACCAATAATTTAAGTGGCTATTCAAACAACGCCAACCAGAGCAATCAGATTCAGGTTGGGCCACGGGGCAGCGGCATTGTGCAGCGTAACGCCGGGGCACCAAGGCAGTTTCAGTTTGGGGTTAGGTACGCTTTCTAAATGTATGAGGGGAAGAAGACAGTAGTAGTGTCAGAAGCAGGACCGAGATTTAATATAAAATTTACGGATGCTGCTTAAAGAAAACACCTATGTTTAAGCACTCATTATTTGATGAGCCACTTCCCACTACTAAAACATGAGTAAGCGATCAATTACCGTGGGCCTTGCTGCCCTGGCGATGACCACCCTGATGTCATCCTGCTTTACGTATACTACCGTTGTCGGCAAAGGCGGCCAAAGCGGTCAGAGCGTCAGCAAATGGAACAATTACGTGATTGGCGGCCTTATACCGGTTGGTGTATCTGACCCCAAAATGATGGCCAACGGTGCTACCGACTACACCGTTGTTACCAGCCATTCGTTTGTTAATCTGCTGGTTCAGGGCATCACTTTCGGCATCTACGCGCCTACCACTACTACCGTAACCAAGTAGTTGATGCAATCTAGTACAATGGGTCGGTTTTGTACAAAACCGACCCATTGTACTGAACCTGCCATGAACGCTTGTGCGTCATTCACCCCCAATCAGCAGTACCCAGTCGTCTTGCATGGGCAATGGTGGCGACAATTTTTTGATGCCCTGATTCGGCATTGACGTAGATTGGCTGTATTGACCCTTGCGGGGGTCGTACCAACGAACGGATAACTGCGGCTTTTTGAACTGGCTCAGGTCAACACCCACAGCGTTGGTAGCGCGGGGTAGGTAGGCCACCATCAGCGTTTTGTCTTCCGACATGGCCGCCGCCACGTAGTTGTCCTTCATAAACTCACCATAGCCACTCACCAGCACCGTATGCCGTTGATCGGGTTGGAGGGTCCACCAGGGGAGCGCCTCGAACAGCTGCCTCACGTGGCCCATATGCTGCGCGCCGCCGGGGTACTGCAAGATCGTGCGCCAGTCATAGGCCCTACCTTTGGCCGTGCCCAGCTTTGGAAAATCCCAGCCCTCGTGGCCGTAGGCGTGGCCCGCGCCGCCGCAGAGCATGGTCCAGTAGGCTTGTCGGCGCACTTGTTGCGGGGTGCCGATGTCGTTGGCGTAGCGACTGCCGTCACCCTCATACTGTGATTCACCCAGCACAAAGGGCATCCGGTCGCTTTTGTTGTATTCCTCCAGCGCTGCTTCGTATACGTGTTTCTGGTGTTGCGGGTCGGTCCACTCGTTTGGTTTTTCGCGCCAGTAGGTATAGATCATGCTAAACCCAAGCCAGGGTGCATACTGAAACAGGTCGGTGCTGCTGTGAGGCGGCGAGGCGTGGAATGTCTTCAACTGCCCTGGTAGAGCGGCGTGCAGGCCTTCAGCAAGCGCCACAATTTCGGCTCGTATAGACTTGGGGTCGTTATCGCCGCCGAGGTTCCAGGTTAGGTTGTTGTATTTGCCAAATCGCCTTCCTAAATACAGGCCCATCTGTTTTGCCTTGGTCGGCCCGTTGGCTTTGTACACCTCGTGCTTCCCACCAATGCCGTAGGCCTCGCCACAACAGCCAATCCAAAACGGCGTGATGTTGAGCAGCAGCCCGAGCGAGTCGGCCAGTTGAATGCCGCGTTCCACCTGCGCAAAGTAGTTCTCGTCGGGCTTTGTGAAGTCATAATCAACCAGCGCTCTGTGGCCCGCCCGGTTCACAGAGTCGGGGTTCATAGACAATTGAACCTGGATGGTGTTGAAACCCTGCTGCTGCCGCTTGGTGAAGTACTCGCGGGTTTCGGCGGTGGTGAGGCGCGAGAAAACCTGCCAGCCAGTATCGGCATGGTACAGAAACGGTTTGCCGGCTTGGTCGACGAAGTAACGCCCGTTGTTGCTCACTTTAATCGGAAAAGCTGGTTTGGTTGCCGGTGGCTGCGTCAGGGCAGTAATGGGAAGGAGCAGCAGTAGCAGCAGGCGCATAAGGATAGCTAGTTTGGTCAATTTACGTAAAGCGGCAAACTACCTTTATTTCCCCGTCAGCCACTCGTCCACATCTGGACGATCCTTGTCCGATTGCGGACAAGGATCCATCGCGAAAACAGCGCATATAGCTGATAAACAGCGCTTTTAGCATTTTGGCACGTCAATTGGCTACTGAGTAATTGTCGAATCAGGTCGACTTCCGATATTACAGGACCAACACCTGATTTGGCTGCTTACTGTTTAGCCTACACATTATGGACCGCGCCTTACCCAAACGCTTCTGGACGCAACAACGCCTCATCTTATCTGGGGGTGGCCTGTTGCTGGCAGGGCTACTGGCCTACACGTTTTTCTTTGCCGACAAACGCTCGAAACTGAACGTCGAGCGCGAGAAAATCACCGTCTCACCCGTTAAAGTGGGGGCGTTTGAAGAATTCATTGCCGTTACGGGCGTAGTACAACCCCTGAAGACCATCCGCCTCGATGCTATTGAGGGGGGGTACGTAACCCAGAAACTGGTGGAAGGCGGCACTCAGGTAACACAGGGACAGGTACTGCTGAAACTGGAGAATCAGGGTCTTAAGCTCAGCTTTCTACAGTCTGAAACGGAAGCCAACCGCCTGGTCAATGACCTGCAAAACACCCGGCAGCGACTGCGTGTGGAACGATTCGCCCTGCGCAAGACCCTCGCCGACCTCGACGCGCAACTCGATCAGACTAAAGACACGTATGAACGGCAGGCCAAGTTGTATAAAGACAAAGTGGTGTCGGAAGAAGATTACCTGAAAGCGAAGCGGGCCTATGAGCGGCTGCTGAAGCAACGCGAGATCGAAGCCGAATCGCAGAAGTACCAGGAAGATAACTCGGCCCTGCAAATCAAGCAGTTGGAAGGTACTCTGGCTCGCACACAGCGCAACGTGGCCCTCTGGCAGCAAACGCTGGAGAACCTGGTGGTCAAGGCACCCGTGTCTGGGCAGTTATCGAGCATCGACGTGGAGGTGGGTTCCAATATTAACCGGGGACAGAACATCGGGCAGATCGATGACCTAAACGGCTTTAAGATGCGGGTAGGCGTTGACGAGCATTATATCAGCCGGGTGTTTCCGGGCCTGGGCGGCTCGTTCGAGTTTAACGGTCAGGACTATACGTTGAGCATCAGCCGGGTCTATCCTGAAGTGCGCAATGGCCGTTTCGACGTCGACATGATCTTCCCAAAGGGTGTGCCGCAGGGCATTAAGCGCGGGCAATCGTCGCCCATCAGGCTGGAACTTGGCAAAGCGGCTAAAGCCACACTGCTGCCCGTAGGTGGCTTCTTCTCCGATACCGGCGGCAACTGGGTCTATGTGCTGGACAATTCGGGCAAACGCGCCACCAAACGTACCATCACCCTGGGCCGCAAAAATCCTGAATTCTACGAAGTGCTGGAAGGACTACAGCCTGGTGAACAAGTGATTACGTCGAGTTATGAGAATTTCGGCGACAACGAAGTTTTAGAATTTTAGAAAGAGGGGAGGAAAGGGAGCTGACGCATGAGCAGCTTCGCGTACAATCCCCCTTCCTTCCTTTCGTCCCCCTTTTCCCTTTCCTCCCCTCTTTTTATGTAAACTTCTCTTCTCGTGTCTTGATGAGATTTTGTAACATAGATGAAATAATGCGACTCTTCGACAGCGGATCTTCACCAACCACAATGTCTAAAATTCCAACCCCGACGGCTATGTGAATCTGAGTTCTAAGCTCACCATTTGACCCTTTAGCGATGCGCAGATATCGAATGAACTCCTTATTAGTGTGCCGTTCAAACCCCTCAGCTACGTTGGAAGGGACGGAAACTGCCGAACGGCGCATCTGATCTCGCAGACTATAATCAGTACAAGTAGCCATCAACTTATACAAATCGATTGCCTGAGATAAACCCTTCTGCCAGACCAGCAGGTCTTCAAATTTGTCAACTTTAGCCATGAATTTAGGAGTGTAGGTGAGTGAATACGGACAAAACTATCAAAATCCCTTTCGTCCCTTTCTTCCCCCTCCTCCCTTTCCTCCCAAAACAATGATCCAAACTGTCAACCTGCAAAAACTCTTCGCTACGGAAGAAGTAGAAACCACCGCCCTCAACGGCATCAACATGGATGTTAAAGACGGTGAGTTTGTGGCCATTATGGGGCCATCGGGCTGTGGAAAATCCACGCTGCTCAACATCATCGGTCTGCTCGACAACCCCTCCGACGGGCAATACAACTTCTACGGCACGGAGGTGTCGAAGATGACCGAGCGCGAGCGGGCGCAACTTCGCAAAGGCAGCATCGGCTTTGTGTTTCAGAGTTTCAATCTCATCGACGAACTAACTGTTTATGAGAACGTTGAACTTCCGTTACTGTACCTAAAGACACCCGCCGAGGAGCGCAAAACGCGGGTAGAAGAGGCGCTGAACCGGATGAACATCATGCACCGGCGCAACCACTTTCCGCAGCAACTATCGGGTGGTCAGCAGCAGCGCACCGCCATTGCCCGCGCCGTGGTGGCTAAACCCAAGCTGATCCTGGCCGATGAACCAACGGGTAACCTCGACTCGAAAAACGGCGAGGAAGTAATGAAGCTCCTGGGTGAACTAAACGACGAAGGCACTACAATCATCATGGTAACGCACTCACCCTACGACGCCGGCTTTGCCCACCGCACCGTGAACCTGTTCGACGGAAAAGTGGTGACGGAGAATATCCGGGTGTGAGTTAAAAAAGGAGAAAGGAGGAAGGGTAAGAAAGGAGGAACGGAGTGTGCAGTTCTCTTTTCCTCCTTTCTTACCTTTCCTCCTTTCCTACCATTCCTTCTTTTCTCCCTACTCCCTATGCTCACCAACACACTCAAATTGGCCTGGCGCAACCTGACCGCAGGTGGCTGGTACTCAGTGCTTAATGTAGGCGGACTGGCCGTGGTGCTGGCCGTATCGGTGCTGCTGTTGTGGTGGGTGAAAGACGAACTGACCTTCGACCGGTTCCACCCCGCCGCCGACCGGATTTACCGGATTAACTCGCGCCATGGCACCGGTGCCGATGAGCAATATTGGCAAAGCTGTCCCGCCCCCATTGGTGTGGCGGCTATGAGCGGACGGGTGCCGGGCATAGAAAAGGCCACCCGGCTGGCGGGGCTGTACGACTTCAACAGCCTGCGGGCGGGCAACCAGACCTACGCCGAAAAAAGCAACGACCTGGGTTACGCCGACGAGAATTTCCTGGACGTGTTTGGGGGGTTCCGGGTGCTGTATGGCAACATCGCACAGCCCTTCCCCACGCCCAACTCGGTGGTGCTGACCGAGGCCATGGCCCTAAAGTATTTTGGTACCGCCAACGCCGTGGGCAAGACCCTCACGGTGGTTGATAGTAACCGCGTCTTCAGCGTGGGGGCCGTGCTGGCTGACCTGCCCGATAACTCGTCGTACCACCGGAAAATCATTTTTCCGATGAGCCTACGGAAGCGGCTGTTTACCGGAAACGGCCCCTGGAAGCTCATGGACGACGATTGGGGTAATTTTTCGTTTGCCACCTACGTGAAAGTAGCCCCCGGCGTTGACCCCGCCCGTGTGGCCAAAACCCTGACCGACATCCAGAACAAAGCCCGTAACACCTCAGAGCCGGGTCAGCTAAGTACCTACACCACGCAGGCACTCACCACCTTGCATTTGTACGAACCCGATGGCCACGACACAGGCCTGCAGCAGGTGCGAATGATGGGCCTCATCGCCCTGCTGCTGCTCAGCATTGGCTGCATCAACTACGTGAATCTCACCACCGCCCGCGCCACGCGCCGCGCCCGCGAAGTAGGCGTACGCAAGGTAGTCGGGGCTGAGTCGGGGCATCTGATGGGGCAACTGCTGGTGGAGTCGCTGCTTACGCTGGCCCTATCGCTGGTGCTGGCCGTGGGGCTTATTCAACTCATGATCCCGTTCTACCGCGACCTCACGGGCAAGACCCTTGGTTTCTCCCTGCTCGACCCGCAGGTGTGGCTGTTTCTGGTGGGGGCACTGCTGGTCACGCTGCTGCTGGCGGGGGTGTATCCGGCCCTGCTCATTGCCCGGTTCGACCCTATCCGGTCGTTGCGGGGGCGCGGGGTCACGGGCAGTCAGGCGGGGTTGCGGCGGGTGCTGGTGGTCACGCAGTTTGCGCTGGCCACGGGCCTCATTTTCAGCACGTTGGTGATTGGCAATCAGTTGTCTTTTCTACAAAAGCGCGAACTGGGTTTCAACAAAACGCACATTTTTACGATTCAGACCAACGACAAAACAGAGGCATTCCGCAAGGCGCTAGCCAACGAAAGCAGCGTTGAACACACCGCCTCGGCTACCACCGAACTCACCAGCGGCATGGGGTCTACGAGCGACACCGAGTGGGACGAAAAAACACCAGGCCGGAATTTCATGATGAACCAGATGAGCGTGAGCCACAACTTCGTTCAGGATATGGGCATGACACTGGTGGCGGGCCGCAACTTCCGCGAAGGCAAAGCCGACTCGCTGTCGTTTATCGTCAACGAAACCGCCATTCGGGATATGGGCATATCGAACCCCATTGGCAAACGATTCAAACTCCACGACTGGAACGGGCAGATCATTGGCGTGGTGAAGGACTTTGTGTTCAGTTCGGCGCGGGAGAAAGTGCCGCCCACCATCCTGTTTCTTCGCCCCGAATGGAACGGCACCCTCTACGTGCGGGCCACGGGCCAGAATACTAAACAGGCCTTGGCCACCGCCGAACGTATCTGGAAACAAAACAGCCCACAGTACCCCTTTGAATACCGTTTTCTGGACGACGCCTACGATCAACTCTACAAGGCCGAACAGCGCACCGGGCAGTTGTTCCGGTTTTTTGCGGGCATTGCCATCCTGATCTCATGCCTCGGTCTGTTTGGCCTCGCCGCCTACACCGCCGAGCAGCGCACCAAAGAAATCGGCGTTCGTAAAGTACTGGGGGCCAGTATTCCTAGCATTGTGGGGCTGCTGAGCAAAGACTTCCTGACGCTGGTGGGGGTGGCTATCGTGATTGCGTCGCCGGTGGCGTGGTGGGCCATGAACAACTGGCTGCACGAGTTCGCCTACCAGATCAGCATCGAGTGGTGGGTATTTGCCCTGGCTGGTCTACTGGCGGTGGGTATTGCCCTGCTCACAGTCTCGTTCCAAAGTATCCGCGCTGCCCTGATGGACCCGGTGAAGAGCCTGCGGAGTGAGTAAACCTATAAGGTTCTCTAAACCTTATAGGTTGCGTCAGCTTAGGCAAAAACGGTGGCCAAGGGCAGTTCGAAACCTGTTTGGGGGTCAACCAGCGTATCGTCGTGGTGGAAGAATTGATATTGACCCGGTGCGGTGAATACCATCACGGCCCGAAGGCTAGGCAACACCACCCAGCATGATTTCACGCCAAACCGGAAATAGATATTGGTTTTGGCCACCATCTCTTCATTGCTTTGAGAGGGGGATTGTATCTCAATGCAGGTCAGCGGTGGGTCAGTTCGTTTAGCTGGCTCGTTCTCGTAATCCAATACAATACTGGGGTAAATCACTACGTCGGGCGTTGTTCCGTCAGGCTGAGTCGCCAAGGAAATTTCTGACATGATCCGATAGGATTCACGGTAACGCAATTTCAGTTCAAACGACAGGTTAGCTTGAATAGAACCATGAATAGCATTAGGCATTGGCTTTCCTCTTTCGAGTTCGTAAGCTGACACATCTACGACTGCTTCCATAATCGTTAGAACCGCTAAGACGGACGAGTTTTTTTCAAATATAACCAAAATCAGCTAGGCCATCTAAGGCACTGCTGCCCAAAAACCTAACCGCACATGCTCACGAACTACCTCAAAATCGCCCTGCGCCAATTGTGGCGGAATCGGTTGCTGACGACTATCAACGTGCTGGGGCTGGCTGTGGGGCTGGCCTGCGTGGTAGTGCTGATCCTGTTTGCCCAAAAGGGCCTCTCCTGGGACTCGTTCCACCCCAACAACGACCGGATCTACGCCGTGCAGACGCAGGACGGCAAGAGCGGCGAGTCCTACAACCAAACGGTGTATCCGCTGCTTGATCAGCTGCTGCGCGACTACCCGGAGATTGAGGCGGGAACGCATGTGCAAAACTGGAACCGACCCTGGATCAGCTACAGCGGCAAGGACGTGCAGGAAGCCACCGACTATGTAGACTCGACGTTTTTCCGGGTGTTTCAGCTACCGCTAAAATACGGCAACGCCACCACCGCCCTGCAAAACCGGTACTCAGTGGTGCTAAGCGAAAAAACGGCGCAGAAGATCTTCGGCGAAATCAACCCCGTGGGCAAGCGCGTTACGCTCAACGACACCTTGCAATACACCGTCACGGGTGTGCTGGCCCCGATTCCGGGCAATTCGTCGTTGCAGTTTGAGGTGATGCTGCCCGCCGCCAACCTGCTGGCTGATGCCGGTTTCCGCGAAAATGCCAACTGGTACAACACCTTCGCTACCATTTTTGTCTTGCTGAAACCCGGTACTGATAAAGCCCGGCTGGAGGCTAAGTTTCCGCAGTTGGTGAAAGCGCATTTTGCCGCCGAAGCCCAAAACCGCACCATCAGCCTGGGATTGTTCAAGAATTTCATCCACACAGAAAACCCGACGTTCAAAAACCTCATTGGCGGGGCCATTGCCATTGCTGTTTTCCTGCTGCTGATCCTGAGCATCAACCTCGTGAACCTCAATACGGCCTCGGCCCTGCCCCGAGCCAAAGAGGTAGCCATGCGGCAGGTGGTGGGTGCCACCAAACAGCTGGTGTTAAGGCAGTTCTGGATCGAATCGGGGGTGGTGGTGGGGTTGTCGTTGCTGCTGTCGGTGCCATTTGCGGTCTATTACCTCATTCCCCGCTTCAACGCCCTGCGCGACGGCAACATGCAACTGGTGCTGAGTTGGGCTGCCGACTACCCTACCATCCTGACCGTGCTGGGTCTTGCCCTAGCTGTGGCCGTAGTGGCGGGTACCTACCCAGCCCTGTACCTGATGAGCCTCAAAACCACCGACGCCGTGAAGGGTAAGCTATCGACCAACCCGAAACAGGGACGGCTACGGCAGAACGTGCTCATTGTGTTACAGTTTACGCTGGCGGTGCTGCTCATGCTGGGCACCATCGGCATGCGCGAACAGCTTCAGTACATGAAACGCGCCAACCTCGGCTATGACCAGGCCAACGTACTGGTGTTCAAAACCGACCTGGCCTACCGCAACCCCACAGCGGCCCAGTCGCAGGGCAAGGCCATTTTCAACCGACTCCGGCAAAACCCTGACGTGGTGTCGTTCACCAGTTCGGAACTGACCCCGGTCTATTACTGGAACAACTTCAACCAATATTACCCTGACGGCGACGAGGCCCGCAAAATCCGTGTACGGCACGTGACGGGGGCAGTCAACTACACCCAGACGTTCAGGATACCCATGCTGGAAGGCCGCAACTTTGCCGACACTACCCCCGCCGACTCGGCCAACCGGGCAGTGGTGGTCAACGAGTCGCTGATGAAGGCGCTGGGCTGGACAACGGCGGTAGGCAGAAAGCTGCGGCAGCAAAGCGACCCCAACGTGTATACCATCATCGGCGTCACCAAAGATTACCACTACCGCGACCTGAGCGACAAGGTGGAGCCAATGTTGCAATGGTATCCGGGCCGCGAGCAGCT
Organism: Fibrella aquatilis; assembly: GCF_017353255.1. GTDB lineage: Bacteria > Bacteroidota > Bacteroidia > Cytophagales > Spirosomataceae > Fibrella > Fibrella aquatilis. The sequence goes on from NZ_JAFMYU010000004.1 coordinate 306,361, forward strand.
TAGCAACTTCCTATCAGTGCGTCTTACCGACGAAGCCAAAGCGCCCGCGCTGATTCGGGAACTGGAAGGGCAGTTCAAGAAAATCCCCGCCCGCCGCGCCCTCTCCTACACCTACCTGACCGACGAGGTGGTCAAAGCTTACAAACCCATCGACAATATCTGGCAGATGATCAGTTTCGTCACGTTTATCGCCATTATGACGGCCTGCGCGGGCATTTTCGGGTTGATTACACTCGTGGCCCGGCAGCGCACCAAAGAGATTGGCGTACGTAGAGTACTGGGCGCCAGCGTAGCCAGCATCACGACCCTGCTGTCGTCTGATTTCCTGAAGCTGGTAGGTATCGCCATCCTAATTGCTGCCCCCGTTGGCTGGTGGCTGGGTCAGCAGATGCTGGGCTATTTCGCCTATCATACCGCCATTCAGTGGTGGTACATCGCAGTAGCAGCAGCCCTGGCCATTGGTATTGCGCTGGCCTCGGTCCTTTTCCAGGCCCTCCGCGCCGCTTTGGCCAACCCGGTGCAGAGCTTACGGAGTGAGTAAAACATTCTGAAAGTCAGGATGTTATGCACAATAAACAATAGACTAGTATTTCTATTAATTCAATGCATTAAAAGCTTTTAATGTGGGTAGAAGCGATTAAGTATATTTGTTACCTGATCGCTCCCGTTTATGGCTATTCCTACTCAACCTGCAAGCCTTATTCTTCAATCTACCGAACTGTTAGCCAGTTTGCTGGATAGCTCACCGCAGGCAATGGCGTATTTCGAGGTAATCGCCCAGGCCGATGGCTCACCTGCCGACTTCCGTCTGGTGCTGGCCAATCGAGCGGCTATGAACTGGCTGGCGATGGCGGGGTACGTTAGGGCTGGCAGCACCTTCACTTCGCTGCACCCCTGGGCCACCGAAACCGGCTGGCTGGGTGAGTTGCTCCAGGTTTTCGAATCGAGCCAACCGGCTCAGCGCGATCTCCGCCACCCGGCCGTTGGTCAATGGCTACGGGTTTCGGCCCGGCCACTGGCCAACGGTATCGTGTTGGATTACAGCGATATAACCGAACTAAAGCAACACGGAACGACGCTCCGCAAGGCCGAACTGGTGCAAAGTGTGCTAGACGAAACGCCAGCCGGCATGATTGCCTCCGAGGCCATCCGGGGTGTAGACGGCCAGATCACAGACCTGCTTTTTGTACATGTAAACCGGCAGGTAGAGCGGCTGCTGGGGCTAACCCCCGCGCAGCTTATCGACAAGCTCAACTCCGACGTATTTCCCGAAAGCATGGTCAATGGCATCTTCGACCGGTACGTAGAGGTGATCGAATCGGGTTCACCACAGGTATTTGATTGCGAATACCGGGCCGACGGCGTTGATGGCTGGTATCGGGTTACGGCCCGTAGACTAAACGACGGGCTGGTGGTGTCATTTCTGGACATAACGACTCTCAAAGAAGCCGAAGCCATTTACGCCCAGCAAACTGATCTGCTCCAGATGGTGCTCGACAACGCGCCGGCGGGAATGGTACTCTGGGAAGCCGTACGCGACACCACGGCTGAACGCACCATCATTGATTTCCGGTTCCGGCTGGCCAACCGTATGAACGCCTTCCTGATGGGTCATAGCGACTCATCGCCGGTGGGAAAACGGCTGTTGAAACAGTTTCCCCGGTTTGAGAATAGTGCGCTGGTGACGGCCCTACATGAGGTGTTTGCCTCACGCCGGGCAACAGGCATGATTTTTTCAGACTACGGGGCGCAACCGGGAGGCTGGTTCGACTCACAATTGATACCCGTTGGCAACGAAGTGCTCATGATTTGCCTGAACGTGACCGAACAGCATACCAGTCAGCGCACCCAGAAAGAGATGGCCGATCTCATGCAGGCCATCGTGGTCAACTCGCCTGTGGGGCTGGCTCTGCTAAGTCCTCAGCACAACGCAGAAGGAGATTTTCTTGATTTCACCTACCGCCTGGCCAACGACACATTAGCGGCACTGAGCGGCCGGACCCCCGCCCAACTCATCGGCAAACAGCTTCTGGAACTGTTCCCTGGTTTGCAGGATTCCGACTACTACCGGGGTATCATGCACGTTATGCAAACCGGCGAACCCCGGCGGGTCACTATTCCGTATTACCAGGATGGCGCGGCGGGCTGGTTCGATAACCTGCTCATCAGGCAGGGCGACGACCTGCTGCTTTGCGTAACCGACGTAACCGAACGCCAGAACCACCAGCAGCAATTGGAACTACTGAATGGGGCGCTGCAACAGTCAAACGAAAACCTCCAGCAGTTTGCCTTCATTGCCAGCCACGACTTACAGGAGCCCTTGCGCAAGGTGCAGTCGTTTGGCACGTTGCTACGCACCCAATACGCAAGTCAACTCAACGACGCAGGCGTTGACCTCATCCGACGCATGGAAGCATCGGCCCTGCGCATGTCAGTATTAATTCGGGATCTGCTCGAATTTTCGCGTCTCTCTACCCGTCAGGAGCCAACCAAGGCCATTTCGCTGAATAAACTCATGGCCAACGTCGTCACCGACCTTGACCTGGTAATCCGCGAAACCGGTGCCAAGGTAATCATTGATCCGCTGCCTACACTCCCCGGCGATCTCAGCCAGTTGACACAACTGTTTCAAAACCTGTTGACCAACGCCCTAAAGTTCCATCAACCCGGCAGCACACCCGTCATACGGCTAAGCCACCGGAAGGTGTCAGCCAATACGCTTGCACCCAACCCGTTGTTTCCCTTCCTGACCGTTGGTGATACCTCGGCTGGATCGCCGCGTCTGTTTCACGAGATCAGCATAGCAGATAATGGTATTGGTTTCGACACAAAGTACACCGACCGCATCTTTGGCGTATTCCAGCGACTGCATGGCCGGACGCAATTTCCGGGCTCCGGCATCGGGCTATCTATTTGCAAGAAAGTAGCCGAAAACCACGGCGGGGCCATTTCCGTAGACAGCACCCCCGGCCAAGGCACTACCTTCCGGGTGTATTTGCCTGTTTAGGAGCCAAGAGGTGAGAGCCAAGAGCCAAGAGTGGCTGACGCATAAGTATGCTTGCGTCAGCCACTCTTGGCTCTTGGCTCTCACCTCTTAGCTCCTAATACAGGTACAAATGCCGGGGGATTTCGGGGGCGGTGAGGTGGTCGTGAAGCCATTGGCGGCAGGCTTCCTGGTTGGCAGCACTGTTGTGCCGTAACCGCACGGCTCCGTAAAGTTGCACCGTGCCTCCGTCGCCTTTAGCGTGAATGTCGCAATCAGCCACGAGTGGGCAAGCCAGCACCACCTGCCTGATGTGGTCGGGGTAAACGTTGACACCCGCGATAGCCACGGCCTCGTCGCGCCGCCCCAGCACCCGCAGTTGCCGGGGCGCAGGCTGGTCTACCCGGTCGGGTAAGGTGTAGCACTCGTTGGTGTCGGTGCGGCGTATTACCATAGGGTCGCTATCGGGTAGCAGTGTATGGTAAGGCAGCAGCGTAAACGGCTGGTCGGGATGGTGACGGTATGCAATACCCGCCGTTTCCGACGACCCATACACCTCCGTTAGCTCAACGCCCGCGCCAATCAGCTGCTGCGCCAGATCGGGGGCCATGGGGGCCGTTGACGTAACGCCACTGCACTGCCGCAATTGCCCCGCCCCTACCGACCGCAGCAGGTATTCCCACATGAACGGCGTGCCTACCACCAGCACACCAGCTACCAAGGCCGTGGTACCTGACTGGGCAAACGGCAGCACAGGCCGCGCCCAGACGTGGGGCAGCAACACCGTAAACATGAACCCGTAGATGTGTTGTCCCCCCACCAAGCTCACCACCTGATTAGGCTGAGGCAGGTAATCGGACCAGAAACGCGCTTCGGCCAGCAGATCGGTCAGGCGGTGCCGCACAGCGCGCGAACTGCCCCCAGTGCCGGAGGTACGGAACGTGATAAACTCGTCGGACTCCTGCCGGGCGTGTATGATCTTTTGCACCCAATTGTCCAGTAGCGTATCGGCCAGCAGGTAATGATTAGCGGCGGAGTTGAAGAGGCCAAAAAACTCGTTGAGGCGAGCAGCCAGTTCCAGGCGAGTGATGGAGTCAACGCCCATGTCGCGATACAGATCGGCCCCGGCCGTGATTCCACCCGGCGGCAGCCCCAGCAGCCCCGCCAGCATGTCGAGCACCAGGCGGCGAACGGTATCGGGCGTCCAGTTCATGAGGGCTAATGGGCTAGCAGGTTGGCCTTATGCAGGTAAGTAGTTATGTCGTCTGTTGTCTATTTCCACCACGCCAACCGGTAGCCGGGCAAAAAGGGGAAGTAGCTGAGCTTGAAAATGGGTGGTTTGCTCTGGTGTCATTCGGTCCAGCGACGGTCAACCAGAAAATATTGGTACTTGCTGCTGGGCGATTTCAACAACCGCAGCCTCACTTTGGTAGGCTGGCTCACGTAGGTCAGTACGTAGTCGAGTTCTTCATCAAGCGTTGGCTGGGCGTACTTGGCCGCCACCAGAAAATTGTTGGCACAGGGGGCTATCTGCGTAAAATAGTACTTACCCACAGCATACTCAGGCGTGATACCGGTTATGTGCGATTCTGACTTGCAGTAGGCTATTACCACACCATCGCGACTCATGCGCACTACCCCAAACGGGGCTTCGTCTAGTTGCCCGTTGGTTTGGTGTTCCAACCAGTCGAGCAGGTGCGGATCAGAGAAATGAATCATTAGGTTAAATCTTTCTTAGAAGTAAGGTTCGGGGTATTTTTCCTTACAAATAACTACCACACACTACTAGACATTGTTTATTGCCAAATACGGACAAACGTAACCAACATGTAGCAAAAAAGGCCCTCATTGTTGCACAATTATACCACCATTTTTTGCAGGATAATCTATTCATTTAAGCTGTCAGCAGCAATATTAAGTACTGTCACTTAAAAAGGGGTTTTAGCTATTTAGATCACACTAAGTAGCCACCACACAACCGCACCAACGTGCCTTGGTAGTATGCAATAGCGTGTAATGAGGTTGCCTGCAACCCATACGGCTTTAATCGGGTCTATGATCAAACATCAACGCGCAGTACCATGAAAATCAAGGTTTTACCTCTCCTGGTGGGCCTGTCTTGTCTAGGCTGTAAAAACGACCCTATACCCAACGCGGCCGACCTCGCCAACCGGCTGACCGACCAGAGAGACTGGCTTATCACCGAACGCCAGGGTAGCACCCCGACCGCCAGCAACATCCGTTTTCTGTCGCTGATCACCTATGACCCAGCCCGGCCCGTGCCAACGTATCAGTATGATCACCTGACGTTTGAGGCAGGCGGCAAACTAACCCTGCACGCACCCAATCAGTCGGCGGGGGGCGTGGCCGACAAGGTAGTCCGCTGGTCGGTGTCGGCTACCAATGCGCAGTTGATCGTGTTCGATTTCAGCACCTCAACCAGCACCTGGAAGGTCCTCGACCAAACCCCAACAAAACTCAGCATCGAAACGATTGATTAAAGAGGGGGTGGGTGGGGTGTAGTTTGTGGTTGCTGACGCCCACAAACTACACCCCACCCACCCCCTCTTTAATCAATCCTGTAAAAAAAGCTTGCATTTTTGGTTTCGCTGATTCTATATTTGTAGAATAAAAACTACAACTATAGAATGAAACTATCTCCTGCCGAAGAAACCCTGATGCAACACCTCTGGAGCCGGGGTGAAGCGTATATGAAAGACCTCATCGATGCTTATGAGGATCCCAAACCGGCCGCCACTACCGTGGCCACGTTGCTGAAACGCATGATCGACAAAGGCTTTGTGGCCTACCGCGAACGGGGTAACTCGCGGGAATACTATGCATTGGTAAGCCGCAATGACTACTTCGCCAAGCACGTCAACGGGTTGATTAAGAACTTCTTCAACAACTCGGCAGCGCAGTTTGCTTCGTTTTTCACCACCCAAACCAACCTCTCGGCCGCCGAACTGGCCGAACTTCGTAAGCTCATTGATGAACAGATAGACCGCCAACAGCCATGACCCTGTACCTACTCCAATCGGGTTTGAGTTTACTGGTGCTGCTGGGTGTCTACAAGCTATGGCTGGAGAATCAACCTATGCACTGCCTCAAACGAGCCTACCTACTGGGTACGCTCGTGGTCTCGCTAACGGCCCCGCTCATCACCCTGAACGTGCCGGTAGGTACCTTGCCCGTCCTGAATACGCTGGCTAGCCAACAAGTTGACAACCAACTGTTTCCCAGAAATTTACAGCTCGTTCGGCAAGCCGATGCCGTGGCTGTTAGCAGTCTGCCAAACCAGCGCTCTTTCACCCTTCGGGACGCCGGACCACCGCCGTTCACTCTTTCACTTTGTACTCTTTCAGTCTACGCCGCCGTCACGCTGCTGATGCTGCTGCGCTTTGGCCGGAACCTGTACCGGCTGTTCCGACAAGTTGTTCGCAACCCGACCGAGCCGTTTCGTGGGGCGATGCTGGTGCGACTACCCAGCGAAGTCATTGGCTCGGGGTTACCCTACACGTTCTTGCACTACCTCTTTGTGCCCGGCGAGGCCTATGAACGCGGCGAAATCGAGGGCGAACTGTTCACTCATGAACTGGCTCATATCCGGCAACGGCATTCGCTGGATGTGCTGCTGATAGAATTGTTGCTGTGCTTCGGCTGGTTCAATCCGTTGCTGTTCTGGCTAAAACGAGCCATGCAACTCAACCATGAATTTCTGGCCGACGAAGCCGTAAACCGTACTCATGGCAACGTGACGGACTATCAGAAATTACTCGTCAGCAAATTAACCTGCTCATTTTCTGAACTTTCGTTAACTAGCACATTTACTTTTCAAACCACTAAACAACGATTGACGATGATGACCAAGCAAGATTCCGCGTTCCGCACCTGGCTGGTTGGGGGTGCCACTACTTTGCTCTTCGGTGCCATGACCGTGCTGCTCAGTACCCGCACTGTGGCGCAACAGGCACCGGCTATTTCGACCCCAAAAGCCTCTGCCAAAACCCAGCCTGCTCAAACCAACGACATAGCCGAGATAGAACGCCTTTACGGCGAAAAGCTGGTATCTATACCAACGCGCATTGGTGCACCACTGAAAGAGCAGTACAAGAAATTCAACGACCTGACACCGGACGAAAAAGCACGAGTGATCGTTCTGAAGCCTGACGCCCGCAAAACACCCACCGAAGCCGAGTGGAACGACTTCAAAAACACCAGGAAGTACGGCATTTGGGTGAATGGCAAACGCCGCCGCGACAACCCGATGGCTAAATACAAACGGACAGATATTGTGTCATACTCGTACAGTTTTGTGCATAAAAATGCCCGGCAACCAGAAGGTTATCTGTATCAACTGGAGTTAGATACGGAAGAAGGCTACCAACAGACCCTGCGCGATTGGGAGGCGAAGCCGTGGATGGCTTTAATGACTAAAGGAGAGAAAGAAAAGTTTGAGAAGCGGCAAAAAGCGCGTTCAGGAAAGTAAGTGGCCCCGTCCGAAACTGTACTGAAAACTGTCCGGTAGCGGACAAGGTAATCAACCAAAAATGCCGTTTCTGATTCAGAGGCGGCATTTTTTTGTTTAGGCACGGCTGTTGAACACCCATACACGCACCCAAGCAATGCCTGCTATGAAAAGCCTGCTCACCCTCCTCTGTTGCGCCAACGCCCTGCTGGCTGCTGCCCAAACCACCACATCGACCAGCAACAATTTTAACGTGACAGTGAGTACCACCAAAACTGAAAACGGCAAGACAACCCACCACCAACAGGCGCTGACGGGCGACGATTTGAGCCTGGTCAAGCTTGCCAGCCTGTCGGGTGGGCTGCTGGATACAGTCCGGTTTGAGTGCCCCAAATGCAATGGTAACATGAAGCTGTTGGTGAATGGCAACGGCACCAACATGACCTACGAACAAAAGAGCAGCCACAAGACCAACACCCTGTTTCCGGTGGCTATGCCCCTACCCCCCGGCAATTACGTGTACACCTATTGGCAGAATGGCGTAGAGCAAATGAAGCTGCCCTTCACCGTAAAAGCAGGCGAGAAAAACGTAGTAACCGTCAAATAGACCCATGCTCCAATCCTACCTTAAAATAGCCCTCCGCACGCTTTGGAAGCACCGCACCCACACGCTCATCAACGTGGTTGGGCTGGCAGTGGCATCGGCGGCTTGTCTGCTGCTGTTTCTGACGGCCTCCTTCCACCTTTCCTATGACCGGTTTCATACCAAAGCAGACCGCATTTTTCGACCCTATTTTTTGTCGAATGACCGGGCGGGCAATGAGGGCCTTAGCGGCAGTATGCCATACCCGATGCTACCTGCCCTAAAAGCTGAATTACCCGAAATCGTGGGGGCTTCGCTTATCCGGTGGAGCAGCGGCGGGGTTCGCTATGGCGACAAGTCGTTTAGCAAGATGATCCGCACCTGCGACCCGGATTTCCTGACCATGTTTACCTTTCCGATGCTGAAAGGCAACCCCAAAACGGCCTTGAACGACCTGGGCAATATTGTTATTAGCGAGAACATGGCGAAAGACGTGTTCGGCAAAACAGACCCAATGGGTAAGTCGCTGTTGCTGAACCAAAACGGCACCTGGAAGAACTTCGTGGTAACGGGCCTTATCGCCGATTTTCCCGACAATTCGACCGAACAATACGATGCCTTTATCCGAACCGAAAACATAGTCGAATACGGGCAATACAAAGCCGACTGGAGCCACAGCGACAGTGGTATGTATGTTGAATTGGCACCAACGGCTGACCGTGGGGCTGTTGAAAAAAAGCTGAGCCTGTTTGTGCAGAAATATATGGCTGGCACTATCAAGCAGCAACGGGAGAATGGCTACCCAAAAAATACCCGTGGCGAGTATGTCAGTCTCCTACTGGAACCCTTACCCGACGTGCATTTCGACACCGTGATGACGGGCGGGCAGGGCACTAGTAAAACCTATGTCTACGCCCTGCTCATCATCGGGCTGTTTATTCTGGCTATTGCCTGCATCAACTTCATCAACCTCACCATTGCGCAGTCGGTAACGCGGTCGCGGGAGGTGGGCGTGCGGAAGTCGCTGGGGGCCGGGCAGGGGCAACTGATGGGGCAGGTTTGGGGCGAAACGGGCCTGCTCTGCCTAGTGTCGCTGGCCTTAGGCCTGGGGCTTGCTTATGGCCTCATGCCTGAATTCAACAAGTTGTTGCAGGCAAAATTGTCACTGGCAAACTTCCTCACCCCTAGTGCATTGCTGGCCATTCTGGGCGGTTTTGTGGTGGTGGTGCTGGCCGTGGGGGGTTACCCGTCGTGGGTGGTGGCACGGTTCAACGCCGTGGAGGTGCTGAAGGGTAAAATCCAACTCAACCGCCCCGGCTTACTGCGCAATGCACTGATTGTGACGCAGTTTACCATTGCTTGTTTGCTCACCGCCTGCACACTAGTGATGGTGCAGCAATTGAGCTACCTCCGCGCAAAACCCATTGGACTCAACCAGGATCAGGTGGTCAGCATCCCCATCGGCAGTACCCTCGATGGCCAAACTGCTCTGCGCCAGCTCCGCAACCAACTCGCCGACAAGCCCGGTATCGTGTCGGTATCGGGTACGGGCGTTAACATCGGGGCCGGGCTGGACGGCAGCAGTTCGCGCATGGTATACGGGTTTATGTACAATAAGCGCGAACTGATGTGCGACTGGCTGCGGGTAGATTTCGATTACCTAAAAACTATGCAGATCAAGCTGTTGCAGGGCCGCGATGTAAACCCCACTTTCAGTACCGACTCATCAACTGCCATATTGGTGTCACAGAGTTTTGCCAAACAAATGGGCGACAAAGACCCCGTCGGAAAGTTTATTCAGCCCGACTCGGCGGGGCGCAAATTTCAGGTGGTGGGTGTGGTAGCTGATTTTAACCTGTATTCGCTTCATCAGCAACCCAAACCGATTGTGTTGCACCTCGACAAAAGATGGGCTTTGAGCTATATGCTGGTGCGGGTGATGCCCAAAAACCTAACTGGTGCCATGGAAACAGTGAAATTGGCCTGGAAAACCATTGCGCCAAAACAAGAATTCAACGGCTCATTTGTGAGTGAGAACACCGAGCGCTGGTACCGCAAAGAGCAGCGGCTGTCAACTATTTTCAGCACGGCGGCGGGCATTGCCATTTTGCTCTCGTGCATGGGTTTGTTTGCTGTAGCACTCATCAGCATCGAGCAGCGGACGAAGGAGATCGGGGTGCGTAAGGTGCTGGGAGCCAGTATCGGTAGCCTGGTGGCGTTGCTCAGCAAAGACTTCCTGCGGCTGGTAATTGTGGCCATTGTGCTCGCCACCCCGCTAGCCTGGTGGGCCATGACCAACTGGCTCGGCAACTTCGCTTACAAGATTACCATGCCGTGGTGGGTCTTCGCCCTCACCGGCGGCTTGGCCATAGTCATCGCTTTTGTCACCATCGCCTTCCAGAGCGTGCGGGCAGCGTTGATGAACCCCGTGAAGAGTCTGCGAAGCGAATAAACAACCAACGGTATGCTCTCAAACTATTTTAAGATCGCCTGGCGAAATCTGCGGAAACAGCCAGGCTTTACGCTTATCAACATAATTGGCCTGGCGGCTGGGTTGGTTAGTTTCGCTTTCATAGCGCTATGGGTCAATGATGAACTAAGCTACGACCGTTTTAACCAGCATTATGGTCGTGTTGTACGGTTGCTCAGGCTCGAAACAGCCGAAACCAGCGGCTTGCCTTCGGCACAGACGGGGGCTATAACCGCCCAGGTATTTAAAGACAAGTTTGCGGAGATCGAGCATACCGTTCGACTCAGAAAACACGCCGAGGAAATTGTGCACATGGGTCGCACGCAACGGCTGCAGCCCACTATTCTTCTGACGGAACCGTCGTTTTTCTCCGTCTTCAGCTACCGGCTGAGCAAAGGAAACCCCCAGACAGCGCTGCAACGACCATACACAATTGTCCTGACCGAGTCAACGGCACGACTTTATTTTGGCGATACTGATCCGATGGGGAAAGTGCTGACGATCAGCATGTACGACAGTACGGGCCGGGGTGCTCAGTACACCGTAACGGGCGTTTGCCCCGATCCGCCCCGCAACGCGCATTTTACGTTTACCATGCTCGGCTCCATAGCCACCGCAGAAGCCGCCCACCCTGAGCTAATCGCCGCCGAGGGCTGGACCGAAACCAAGTTCTACACGTATTTCCTGCTCAGAGAGGGCGTTGATGCTGAAGCGTTTTCTGCCAAAGTAGCCCGGTTCCAGCCCGACGTATTGAACAGGTCAGCCAACGCGGAGCGGGTTGCGCAGCGGTTCATCACGCACCCACTGGCCGACATCCACCTACGATCTGGGGCCGACAATGAACTGGCACCAACCGGCGATGTGAAGCAGGTCTATATTTTCGCGACCATTGGGCTGTTTATCCTGCTGCTGGCCGGTATCAACTACACTAATCTGGCAACGGCCCGTGCGGCAGACCGGGCCAGGGAAGTAGGCGTAAAAAAAGTAATGGGCGCAACGTTGCCGGAACTGATGACGCAATACCTGACCGAGTCGGTGCTGCTAACGTTGGTCGGGCTGGTGCTTGCTGGCGGGCTGGCCTTTTTACTTCAACCCATCTTTACGGCGCTGACCAACAAGCCTTTATCTGTGTTTTCATCGCCGCTTCTGCTGTTGTTTTTATTGGTCGTTGCCGTGGCGTTGGGCCTACTTTCCGGGTTATATCCCGCGTTGGTGTTGGCCTCCTTTAAGCCGATTCGCGTACTGAGCGGCACGTTCAAGATCAGCACGGCGGGTAATTGGTCGAGGCAATCATTGGTTGTGGTGCAGTTTGTGGTCAGTTTGCTGCTCATCATCAGCGTCCTTGTCATTCACGCGCAGATGGCGTTTGTGCAGCACAAAGACCTCGGCTACGCGAAAGATGCCCTGCTGTTTGTGCGCGTCAACGGTAGCGCCGATGTGATCAACGGATACGCAGCCTTCAGACATGACATTACGGGCAGTCCACGGGTAAACGGGGTTGCTACCTCAAACTCGATGATCGTGAATGGGTTAGACATGGAGGATGCCCAAACCACCGATGCCCAGGGCAAGCCAATTACGATCAGGGCCGCCCGCCTTCAGATAGATACTGCGTATTTGAGCGTGTATGGGGTGAGGTTGCTGGCGGGTCAGGACGTCGGGAACACTACCGGGAGCGACAGGCAGCGTATTCTGCTGAACGAACAGGCCGTAAAGCAATGCGGTTGGCCCAATGCTTACGCTGCGCTTGGAAAGCCGTTCACCTTAGACGGGCGACCCGGAACCGTGGTGGGCGTGGTACGCGATTTTCACTATAATTCATTGCAGCACGCGATTGAACCCCTGGCGATTACGCCCGACGCTGGTTATTTCTCCCGAATCTCAATCAGAGTCGATCCCCGGCAGATCAGCCAGAGTGTTGCTTTTCTGAAAGCGAAATGGGCGAGCCATTTCCCCGACGCGCTCTTCGATTACGGCTTTGTAGACAGCGCATTTGACGCGCAATACCAGTCCGAAACACGTTTTGCCACTGTCGTTAACTACTTCTCGCTGTTAGCCTTATTGATTGCCTGCCTGGGTCTATACGGCCTGATTGCCTACGCTACGGTGCAGCGGAGGAAAGAAATTGGTGTTCGTAAAGTACTGGGAGCCAGCGTCGCCAGCGTCGTTGGTTTGCTTTCCAAAGACTTCTTAAAACTGGTGCTCATCGCCATCGTGCTGGCTAGTCCTGTTGCCTGGTACGCGATGAACCGCTGGCTGGAAAGCTTCGCCTACCGCATCACCATCGGCTGGTGGGTATTCGCCCTGGCGGGTCTACTGGCGGTGGGGGTGGCGCTGCTGACGGTGAGCTTCCAGGCCATCAAAGCCGCCCTGATGAACCCGGTGAAATCATTGCGCAGCGAGTAAACCACAAACACTCTTTTTATGAAAACGATCTTGCTCACTATCGCTTTGTTATCGTCAGCGACCCTTTATGCCCAACGGGCCAAATACGATTCTTCGCAGGAGTTACGTGGTAGCGGGCGGCTTATACGGGAAACCAAATCGGTGGTATCCTTCACCAGGATTCAGACACAGCAGTTTCCAGCAAACACAACCGTTGAGGTCGGCGGCGATGAATCGTCGGTGGACATCAGCCTTGATGATAACCTGCGTCCGTTCCTGCAAATCGACGAGCAAAATGGCGTGCTGAAATTATCATTCGCCGAGCCATCGGGCAAACCGTTCTGGATCAGCAAATCAACCATCAGTGTCACCATCCGAACGCCCCGGCTCATTGGGTTCAAACACGGGTCCAACAGCAACGTGGACATAAACGGCTTGAACGGTGAGCGCTTCGACTTAGCCAACCAGGCCAACGGGAACGTAACGCTGCGGGGAAAAGTCACGACGCTCAACGTGGTCAGTGCCGCCAACGGCGACGTGCAGGCGGACGACCTGATTGCGCAAACGGCCAACGTGGTATCGACGGCCAACGCCAATTTACGAATCAACGCACAGACCGTCAACGAGGTCAACTCCGGGAATGGTCAGGTTATCAACGTCGCCAAACGCGCCAAATAAGCCTTCGTCATGCTCACAAACTATCTTAAAATCGCCTGGCGGAACTTGCTTCGCAACAAAGCCTTTTCGGCCATCAACATCGTTGGGCTGGCCCTGGGCATGGCTACGTGCCTGCTAATTGGCCTGTTTGTTCTAGATGAGTTGAGCTACGACCGCTTCCACGAAAAAGCCGACCGGATCGTTCGGGTTGTGCTGCGGGGAACCTTAAACGGCGAACAAGTTCGCGAAGCCAACGTGATGCCCCCTGTGGCCTACGCCTTGCAAAGTCGCTTTCCCGAAATTAACAGAACGACGCGCCTGCGAACTGCCGGGAAACCGCCCATTGCTTACGGCGATAAACTCTTTCGTACGAATCAATTAGCCTTCGCCGATTCGACGCTGTTCCGGGTATTCACGCTGCCGTTGGTAAAAGGTGATGCCCGTACCGCGCTTGTAAGCCCCAATACGATTGTTGTCAGCGAAAGCATGGCGCGTCAGTTTTTCGGTAGCGAAAACCCCATTGGCAAAGTGGTGCTTGTATTTGGGGACAAGGTAGCCTACACGGTCACGGGCGTTATAGCCGACGTACCGGCGCATTCTCACTTTCGGTTTGATGCGTTCGCGTCAATGACGGGCGTAGCTGAGGCCAATCAGGATAACTGGTTACAATCGGGCTTTTTTACGTACCTGTTGCTACCCGATGGCTACGATTACCGGCAGTTGGAAGACAAACTTCAGCCGATCATTGATGCCAACATGTTGCCGCCCCTAGAGAAAATGATGGGCACCACCAGTGCCGAATTTAAAAAGAAAGGCGGGCAGCTTGGCCTGTTTCTGCAACCCCTGACCGATATACACCTGCACTCAGACCTAAAGCCTGAAACCGAGTTGGAGCCGGGCGGAGACATTCGCTATGTTTATCTGTTCGGTGCTATTGCGGTGTTCATGTTGTTGCTGGCCTGCATCAACTTCATAAACCTCAGCACGGCCAGCTCAACGAAGCGGGCCAAAGAGGTAGGCATTCGCAAGGCGTTGGGATCAGAACGCGCTACGCTGATCGGGCAGTTTCTGATTGAGTCAAGCTTACTCACCACATTATCACTGGTGCTGGCGGTAGGGTTGGTGATCGTACTACTGCCCGCCTTCAACCGCCTGTCGGGTAAAGCACTTAGTTTGACATCAATAAATGGGTATGGACTATTGCCCGGTCTGCTCGGATTTGGATTGGTGGTAAGCATCCTGGCCGGAAGTTACCCGGCGTTTTCCCTGTCGTCGTTTCGCCCGATTGCGACCTTGAAAGGAGCCGTTGTAACGCCTGGCAACTGGCGTATTGGCCTGCGGGGTGGGCTGGTAGTTTTCCAGTTCTTCGTGTCGATTAGCTTACTCATCGGCACAACGGTTGTGTACCGGCAACTTCACTACATCCAGACCATGAAACTTGGCTACGACAAAGAACAGGTACTGGTGCTGGAACGAACCGGCGTACTGGGCCAAAATGAAGCGGTATGGCGGCAAAAACTGGCTCAGGATGCCCGTGTTGTCCATGCGAGCGTGTCAGGTTTTTTGCCAAACAACAAGCTGAACACGGGCATTATTGCCATGCACCCCACGCGGGAGAGTGCCCGGTTAACGCGCCTGTCTCTTTTCGGCATCGACCAGCACTATGTACCCACGCTGGGCATGAAGGTGGTCGCCGGGCGAAACTTTTCGGCTACCTTTCCCAGTGATTCCTCGGCGGTGCTCATCAACGAAGCAACCGCCCGTCTTTTCAACTGGCGCGGGGATGCCGTTGGTCAAACACTCGTTTCTCCTGCCCTTCCCGGCTCCGGCAATCCCGATAAAACCTTCCGGGTGATTGGTGTGGTGCAGGACTTTCACTTCCGGTCGCTGCACGAGCCAGTTGCGCCCGCCGTGATGCTACTCGGCAACAACTCTGGGGGCATTCTCCTCAAAACCAGAACCAGCAACGTCGCGAACCTGCTGGCAGCTCTGAAAGACCAGTGGTCGGCGTTCAAAACGGATGCCCCGTTTACCTACTCCTTTTTGGACGAGAGTTATCAGGCTACGTATCAGGCCGAACTAAAAACAGGGCAGATTCTCTCCCTGTTCGCCGGATTAACCATCTTCATCGCTTGTCTCGGTCTGTTCGGCCTCGCTACGTTCACCGCCGAGCAACGAACCAAAGAGATCGGCGTTCGGAAGGTGCTGGGGGCCAGCGTGACAAGCATCGTCGCTTTGCTTTCCAAGGATTTCCTCAAACTGGTACTCATCGCCATTGTCATTGCCTCGCCCCTGGCCTGGTATGCCATGACCTGGTGGCTACAGGACTTTGCCTATCGTATCAACATCGAGTGGTGGGTATTTGTGCTGGCGGGGGCGCTGGCGGTGGGTATTGCCTTGCTGACTGTCTCATTTCAGAGCATCAAAGCCGCGTTGATGAATCCAGTGAAGAGTTTGAGAAGTGAATAAACAACTAACGTTATGCTACGCAACTATCTCAAAATCGCCATGCGCAACTTGGTTCGCAACAAGGTTTATTCGGCCATTAACGTCATCGGTCTGGCGATTGGTATGGCCGTAGCGATATTGATCGGCCTGTGGATCTACGATGAGCTGTCGGTCAATACATACCATCAGCATTATAATCGTATTGCCCAGGTGATGCGAAACCGGACGGTTAATGGGCAGGTCGATACCAAATCGAACGTACCTATCCCGCTGGCAACCAGTCTGCAAACTGACTACGGTGATGTGTTCAGCCATGTCGTGCTAGCATGGTGGACTACCAGGCATACACTTTCGTTCAAAAATCAGGTGTTCTCCAAAAGCGGCAAGTTCATGACACCGGGCGCACCCGATATGCTCTCGCTGAAGATGCTGAAGGGGAGCTTGGATGGATTGACAGAACCTGCCTCTATCTTGTTGTCAGCGTCAGTGGCCGAAGCATTGTTTGGTGAGGCAAACCCGCTGCACAAAACCATTACGATTGACAATACCATGACGGTCAGCGTGACGGGTGTGTATGAAGATATACCCACCGGAAACAGCTTAGCTGATGTGCTATTCATTGCGCCCTGGGACCTTTACGCCGCCTCGACCGGCTGGGTGAATGAGTCAAAGAATGACTGGACCCAAACCTCGTTCGAGATTTTCGTGCAACTCGCTCCGCAGGTTACGGCGGAACAGGCATCCGCTAAAATTAAGAACCTACTCGCGGGCAAAAGCGGCACCGATCCGGCCCTGAAGCCTGAACTCGTCGTGCATCCCATGTCACGCTGGCATTTGTATTCCGATTGGGAAAACGGGGTCAATGCCGGCGGTCGGATTCAGTTTGTCTGGCTGTTCGGCATTATCGGCGGGTTTGTGCTGCTGCTGGCCTGCATCAACTTTATGAACCTCAGCACCGCCCGTTCCATTAAGCGGGCGAAGGAAGTCGGCATTCGGAAGGTGATCGGCTCACGGCGAAGCGAGTTGATTGCTCAGTTTTTTGGCGAGTCGCTGCTGGTTGTAGGGATAGCCTATGCCATCGCGCTGCTCTTCGTCATACTAACCCTTCCTATATTTAACCAGATGGCCGACAAGCAATTGGCTATTCCTTGGGAAAATCCCGTTTTCTGGTTGTTGGGGCTGGGTTTCGCTCTCCTAACGGGCCTTGTTGCCGGTAGCTACCCTGCCCTTTACCTATCGTCGTTCCAACCGATTTCCGTGCTGAAAGGGACGTTACGGCTCGGAACAGGCAGCAGCACGGTCACACCCCGTCGGGTGTTAGTTGTGCTTCAATTTGCCGTGTCCATCACGCTGATTATCGGCACGCTGGTCGTTTACCGGCAGATTCAATACGCCAAAAGTCGGCCCATCGGGTACAGTCGGGAGGGGCTGATTTCCTTGCTGCTGAACGTACCCAACTATGAGCAGCACCGGGAGACGGTCAGAACGGAGTTGCTGAAAACGGGCGCGGTACTCGAAGTGGGCGAGTCGGCAAGTCCGCTGACCGAAGTTCGTTCGACCAACGGCGGATTCAGTTGGGCGGGCAAAAATCCGGCTCTTCAAACCAACTTCGCGACGATCAACATCACGCACGAATTTGGCAAAACCGTTGGCTGGCAATTTAAACAGGGCCGTGATTTCTCCCGGCAGTTGGCCTCCGACTCGCTGGGGCTGGTTCTGAACGAATCGGCGGTGGCGTTTATGGGGGTGCATGATGTGATTGGCCAAACCGTAACCTGGCAGGGTGCAGGCTTCAACGTCAGCTTTCACGTAATCGGGGTGATCCGCGATATGGTCATGGATTCGCCCTATGAGCCGGTAAAACCGTCCGTCTTTTTCATCAGCCAGCAGCCCGGCAAGTTCCTGACCATGCGGCTCAACCCCCGCCAACGGGTCGACGCCTCGCTGAAGGCAATCGGGGCCGTGTTGAAAGAACATCTGCCCGAAGCCCCGTTCAACTACACCTTCGTTGATGATGAATATGACGAGAAATTTCGGAGCGAAGAGCGCATCGGGCAACTGGCCAGCCTCTTTGCCGGACTGGCTATTTTCATTTCCTGCCTGGGCTTGTTTGGGATGGCTTCGTTCATAGCCGAGCAACGGACCAAAGAGATCGGTGTACGTAAAGTACTGGGAGCCAGCGTGGGCAGCATCATCACGTTGCTCAGCAAAGACTTTCTGACGTTGGTGCTGATCGCTATTGTCATTGCTTCGCCCATTGCCTGGTACGCCATGACTCGCTGGCTACAGGATTATGCTTACAAGATCACCATCGAGTGGTGGGTATTTGCCTTAGCGGGTTTGCTGGCAGTGGGCATTGCCTTGTTGACTGTCTCATTTCAGAGCATCAAAGCCGCCCTGATGAACCCCGTCAAGAGCCTGCGGAGTGAATAAACGCCTTAATATCGTGCTCAAAAACTATCTCAAAATCGCCTGGCGGAGCCTAATCCGTAACAAAGTTTACTCGGCCATCAACATTGGCGGACTAGCCGTGGGTATGGCCGTGGCTATGCTCATCGGGTTGTGGGTTTGGGATGAGCTGTCGTTTAATAAACATCACCAGAATTACGACCAGATTGCGCAGGTTAGGGAGCTTGGTATCTGGAAAGATGGAAGACACTATTCAAACACATCGCTGCCTTATCCGCTGGCGGCTGAATTGAAAAACAATTATCAACGCTTCTTTAAACACATTCTGATTGCCAACGACCCGTATGAGTACATCCTCACTACCGGCGAAATGAAGCTGACTCAAAAAGGTCAGTTTATTGAAGCGGGCGCGCCTGAAATGCTCACCTTAACGATGCTCAAAGGAACATGGGCCGGACTAGCAGACCCACACTCGATTTTGCTTTCTGCATCGGCAGCCACGGCCTTGTTTGGCAATGAAGACCCAATGGGCAAACCCGTCAACATCAACGCGGATATGGTAGCTAACGTGACGGGCGTTTATCTGGACTTACCCCAGAACTCGGAGTTTCACCCGATAAAATTCTTTGCTCCGTTCGACTTGTGGACGTCGGCAAACCCTTGGGTCAAAGAGCAGCAGTGGAATAACTGGTTTCTTTCCATATATGCTCAGGTTCAGCCAAATACAAACTTCGATCAGATTTCCGCCATCATCAAAAATAGTGAGATCAACCAGATCAAAAACCTGGCAGACGGGCAGGAACAGGTAGCCCGGCAACCGCAAATAGCCCTGCTGCCGATGAGTCGCTGGCATCTGTACGGTAGTTATTATGTAGATGACAACGGGCCGGTACAACTGGTCTGGCTAATTGGTCTGATTGGCGCCTTCGTATTGCTGTTGGCGTGCATCAATTTTATGAATCTGAGCACGGCCCGGTCGGTGAAGCGGGCAAAAGAAGTAGGTATTCGTAAAGCCGTCGGTTCGTTGCGCGGGCAATTGGTGAGTCAATTTTTCAGTGAATCCTTTTTGGTTGTTTTACTGGCTTTTGTGTTGTCCTTGTTGCTGGTCGGTGGTTCGTTGCCGTGGTTTAATGACATTGCCGACAAACAACTCACTATCCCCTGGACGACCTCTCTCTTCTGGCTCACGTGCCTTCTGTTTGTACTGACAACTGGGTTTGCAGCGGGCAGTTACCCGGCACTTTATCTCTCTTCGTTTCAACCAGTCAAGGTTCTCAAAGGAGTCGTCATACCGGGGCGTTTTGCGGCCGTTCCCCGAAAGCTTTTGATTGTGTTGCAGTTCACTGTTTCGGTAACGTTGGTCATTGGTACCCTTCTTGTTTACCGGCAGATTCAACACGCTAAAAACCGGCCAATTGGATATGACAAAGCAGGCCTGTTGATGGTCGAGAAGAAAACGGCTGATTTCAACGGCAAGCAAGAGCTACTCCGAAGTGAGTTGAAAAATACGGGCATGGTTGTCGAGGTAGCTGAATCGAGGAGTTCGCCGACTGGCATTACGATGTGGAACGGCGGTTTTTCACAAAAAGATACTGCTTTCGACTGTCCGAATGGGTGCGGCACCCTGCCCGTTAGCCCCGAATATGGCCAAACGGTGGGCTGGCAATTTGTGGAGGGCCGGGACTTCAGTAAAACCCTGGCAACTGATTCATCGGGGTTTATTATAAACGAATCATTTGCTAAACTGCTTGGGCTAAAAACACCCGTCGGTAGGCGGGTTACGTGGAGTCCGGGGCATCGCCCGCCAAAAACATACACCGTTTTGGGTGTTGTAAAAGACATGGTTGCTCTGTCGCCCTACACACCAACCATCCCAACTGTCTTCTTTTTAGAAGATAATTACAGTTGGATCAATATCCGGCTCAATCCGGCCGTCAGTGCCAGCGAAGCGTTACCCAAAATTGAAGCTGTCTTCAAAAAACTGATCCCGACGGCTCCCTTCGACTACAAATTTGCTGACCAGGAATATGCCGCCAAATTCGCGGCAGAGGAACGTATTGGCACCCTCGCCCTGGTCTTCACTATCCTCGCCATTTTCATTTCCTGTCTGGGTGTATTCGGGCTGGCTTCATTCATGGCCGAGGCTCGCACCAAAGAAATCGGCGTGCGCAAAGTGCTGGGTGCCAGTGTGCTGAACCTGTGGGGATTGCTCTCCCAAGACTTCGTGGTGCTGGTCGGGATTGCGGTTGGAATCGACACGCCCATTGCCTACTACTTCTTGAATAGCTGGCTCCAGAAGTACGACTACCGCACCGAACTGTCGTGGTGGATTTTTGCCGTGTCGGGCGCAGGCGCACTAGCCATCACGTTGTTAACAGTTTCCTTCCAAAGCATCAAGGCCGCCATGATGAACCCCGTCAAGAGCCTGCGGAGTGAATAGCACCACGACAAACTTTTGTTACCGTCGTTTGGCCCGAACCATGCTGATCGCCTGCGCGGTCATGCCCAGAAAGGAGGCGATGTGGGTGAGTGAAACGCGCTGAAACAGTTCAGGGCGGGTGCGTTGCAGGGTGTCGTAGCGCTGCTCTGTGCTGTGAAAACGCAGCGAAAAACTGTGGTCGCGGAGTTGGATGGCGTATCGCTCAATAAGCAGGCGCCCAACCCGGTCAATAGCCGCAAACTGGTCATACAGTCCCTGAAGGCGATCATAGTGCACGGCGTAGAGTTCAGTGTCTTCCAGGCAACGAATAGAGTCGGCACTGGGGGTGCGCTGAATGAAGCTGCTGAGCGCCACCACCATTTCGCCGTCCAGCCCCAGAAAGAGTGTGCAGTCGGTGGCCTCAACGGTGGTGTAGACCCGGAGCACGCCTGTCTGGATGAAATACAGGTGATTGGCTACATCACCGGCTTGTAGCAGGTAGTCGCCCCGGCGGTAGGTCTGCCGCACAAACGCGCTGCTTATGGCTGCCTGAGCTTCGTCGGTCAGCGGTACAAACCGGGAAAAATAAGTGAGCAGGTTCTGGGGCATTCGATCTTCAAAAAGTTGAAGGAAAATTAACCCATTCCGGGCTATTCTTGTACTCGATCAAGAATAGCCACTATGAAGACACCTCACGAGCTATTGACTTTTCTGGCCGACATGGCCCACGACGGTAGCATCTTCTTCCGGTTGGTGCTGCCCCTGTACGTGGGCATGATCATCCTCGAATTTGGCATGACCGCCTGGCGAATGCGGCAGAAGCCAGGTGCCTACCGATGGAGCCACCGCGACGGTTGGACCAACGTGGCTGTGTCATCTATGAACATGACCTACGACGTGGTCATTGGCATTCTGCTGCCGTTTGGCCTCTATTACCTGCTCTACACGCAGTACCGGGTGTTTACCCTGCCTTCCAGCGTATGGGGCTGGGTGGCGGCCTTCCTGATCCATGACCTGATCTATTATGTCGACCACCGGATTTCGCACCGTACGGGCCTATTTTGGGCGTTTCATTCCGTGCACCATTCCTCGCAGGAGTATAACGTTACGGTAGCCGCACGGGGCTTTTTTCTGAATGGCACCCTGACCATGCCGCTGTATTACCTGATGCCCATCCTGGGTATGTCGCCATTCATGATTCTGGTGGTGAACGTGGTGGCGAGCCTGTTTGGCATTTTCAACCATACCCGGCTGGTCAAGCACATGGGCTGGCTGGAATACGTGCTCTGTACGCCGTCTAACCACCGCGTTCACCACGGCACCGACGCCAAATACCTGGATCGTAACTACGGACAGGTGTTTATCATCTGGGATTATCTGTTTGGCAGCTACCAACGGGAGGAAGAAGAACCTACCTACGGCCTTACCACCCAGTTGCAGACCAACAACCCCTTTGCCATTCAGTGGGCCGGCATTCGCTGGTTATGGCAGCAGATGAAAGCGGCCAACCGCCTGTCTGACAAACTGCGCTATCTCTGGATGCCTCCCGGCTGGCGACATGATGGCCCCGGCCAAACCGCCGAAGAAATCCGCGCCCGCACTACTCAGCCGCAGAATGTGGTGCTCACCACGCCCTGACCGTCTATTTTCTTAGAAAACGATCCGACAATTAGCTAAATAGCTTGCGCGCAATTAGTTGCCTAAGCCCCTGGGGTACCCTGATAAGCCTCATGATTTTTGACCTCAACAGTGATGTAATCGGAATGGAGCACAACTAGCCAACGAGTTAACGCCGGACAACTACTCCTACTTTGGTCGCCCCCTTGTCTTCCGTACCATTTCGGACGGTCACTTGTCCGGAACTGGACAATGCTTTTTTTGCGAAAGCTCGTTTCTGATTCAAAAACGAGCTTTTTGCTTTTTGGCACCTACCTTGTATAACATAGTACCAACCAGCAATGGTGTCAAACTCAACCGGTCATGTTTAGAAACTACCTCAAAATCGCCTGGCGGAACCTGGTCCGTAACAAAGCCTTTTCGGCTATCAACATTGTTGGGCTGGCAGTCGGCCTGGCTACCTGTTTACTCATCGGCCTGTTTGTACTGGACGAGTTGAGTTATGACCGCTTCAATGAAAAGGCCGACCGAATTGTTCGGGTGTGGTTTGAGGGCAAGATACAAGGCAACTCAGTGAACGAGGCTCACGTGATGCCGCCCGTGGCCGCCACCCTCCGCGCCAACTACCCCGACGTACAGGAGGCTACGCGGCTCCGGCGCATGGGAACGCCCGACATCACCTACGGCCAAAAGACGTTTCGCAACAACGACGTGGCCTTTGTCGATGCTAATTTTTTCCACGTGTTTACCCTGCCCCTGCTGAAAGGCGATCCCAAAACCGCTCTCACGCAGCCCAATACGGTCATTGTGACCCAGGCCTTCGCCCAGACTTACTTTGGCAACGCCGACCCAATGGGTAAAGTCATTACGCTCAAAACAGACAACAAGCCTTATACCGTTACGGGCCTTATTGACCGGGTGCCGTCAAATGCCCACTTCCATTTCGATGTGTTTGCCTCGCTGGCTTCGCTCCCCGACGCCAGCGCGCCCGACTGGATGCGCTCGGAGTATTTTACGTACCTGGTCTTGCCCGACGGCTACGACTACCGGCAATTAGAAGCCAAGCTGCCGCAGGTGGTGGAGAAGTACATCAGCCCGCAGCTACAGCAGGCTATGGGCATGACAATCAGTCAGTTTCGACAAAAAGGCAACAACCTCAGCCTACACCTGCAACCCCTCACCGACATTCATCTGCACGGTGATTTTACAGGCGATCTTTCGCCCGTTGGCGACATCCGCTACGTGTACTTGTTTGGGGCCATTGCCCTGTTCATGCTGCTCATTGCCTGCATCAATTTCATGAACCTGAGCACCGCCACGGCCACCAAACGGGCGCGGGAAGTGGGCGTTCGGAAAGTGATGGGGTCGTCGAAATGGGGACTGGTGGGGCAGTTTATGGGTGAGTCGGTCCTGCTGACGGTGGTGTCGCTGCTGCTGGCGGTGGGGCTGGTGTGGGCTACGCTGCCTTTTTTCGGGCGGTTGGCAGGGAAAACGCTGTCGCTCAATTTTCTGGCAACGCCCTGGCTCCTGCTGGTAGTGATCGGTTTTGGCGGGCTGGTCAGTTTGCTGGCGGGGTTATACCCCTCGGTGGTGCTGGCCTCGTTTAAACCCGTAGCGGTGCTAAAAGGCGCGGGCAATCTGGCGGGTACCAAACGGGGGGTGGGCCTGCGGGGTGGGCTGGTGGTGTTTCAGTTTCTGGTCTCTATCATCCTCATGGTCGGGGCCACGGTGGTGTACCGGCAGTTACAATTTATTCAGGACAAAAAGCTGGGCTACGATAAAGAGCAGGTCATTGTGTTGCCCGAAACGGGCTATCTGGGTCAGCAGGAGGCTTTTTTCCGCGATCAGTTGCGTCAGGACTCCCGTATTGCCCACGTCAGCGCGTCGGGGTATTTGCCCGCCGGTCCATCCAACAACAACAACTTTGTGGTCTATCCCGACGGCAAATCCACGCAGGTTGTCATGACCCTCCGCTACGACGTCGACGACCAATACCTGCCCGCAATGGGGATGCAGCTGGTGGCGGGGCGCAACTTCTCGCCTGCGTTCGCCACCGATTCGTCGGGGGCAATTCTGAATCAGACGGCAGCGCAGGCACTGGGTCTGGGCCGCAATCCGCTGGGGCACACGATTTCGCAGAATGACAATCGGGGCGGTGTACGCACCTACCGGGTCATCGGCGTGGTGCGCGACTTTCATTTCCGGTCGTTGCGCGAACGCATTTCGCCACTGGTAATGGTGCTCGACAAAAGCCCCGGTACACTGATTGTGAAAGCCAGAGCCACCGACGTGGCCAGCCTGCTTGCCACCATGCAACAGCAGTGGGCCGCCCTGATGCCCGACCGACCGTTTGCCTACTCGTTTCTAAACGAACGGTATCAGGAAACCTACGTGGCCGAACGCCGCACGGGGCAGATTCTGGGCTTCTTTGCCGGGTTAACCATCTTCGTGGCCTGCCTGGGTCTGTTTGGCCTGGCTACCTTCACCGCCGAGCAGCGCACGAAGGAGATTGGCGTACGCAAAGTGCTGGGAGCCAGCGTACTGAGCGTAGTAGCACTCCTGTCTAAAGACTTCCTAAAACTGGTCCTGGTTGCTATAGTCATTGCTTCGCCGCTGGCCTGGTACGCCATGACCTGGTGGTTACAGGACTTTGCTTATCGTATCAACATCGAGTGGTGGGTATTTACCCTGGCGGGGCTGCTGGCCGTGGGCATTGCCCTGCTCACGGTGAGTTTCCAGAGCGTGAAAGCGGCCCTGATGAATCCGGTGAAATCGTTGCGGAGTGAGTGAAGATACCCTATTATCATGATCAACAAACTGACAATTGCCTGGCGCGGCTACCTGCGCGACCCGGCCTTCACGGGCCTAAACCTGCTAAGCCTGACCATTGGGTTGTTTGTGGCTTACACCGCCATCAGCTACATCCGGTTTGAACTGAGTTACGATGCGTTCCACCAACAAGCCAGTTCGATTTATCGGCTCATTCGCACCTATCGGTCACAGGACTACAGCGTGGTTGGCTTTTCGCGGTGGGACGGAGCCACCGATAAAGAACAGGCACAACAACTCGACGCGCTCAGAAAGGCCACCGGAGTTGTAGACGCCGCCCAGTTTATCGTATCTAATGTACCCGCGTTTTTGGAAGCCAACGGTCGGCGAATTCAGGCAACCAACCTCTTAACCACCAATACGCCGGGGGCATTTTGCTCACTATTTACCTGGACATTGCAACAGGGAGCTTTTCAGGATTTTACCGACGGCACCAACAAGGCCATCCTGACGGCCCGTACGGCCCACAACCTGTTTGGCGATGACCTGACCAATGCCGTGCAGAAACGGCTGAAAATTGGCCCTGATTATTATACAGTTGCGGCCGTCATCGACGATGTCCCGGTAAATTCGCACGTCGATTTTACGGTGGCCCTGAGTAAGTCACGCCTGCCCTACTGGGGGAGCCGGGTATATATTCGGGTCGAAGAAAACGCTGATTCTAGAACGGTTACGGCCAACATCAACGCGGCCATAGCCTCGTTCAACCCAAAACTGGCTGCTGACCCACTCTACAAGCAACATTATTTGCAACGCCTAACTGACATTCACTCAACACCGGGCATTCTCTACGATTTAAAACCACCGGGCAACCGGCTTTACCTAATCCTGGTTGGGTGTTTTGCGGTATTCATTTGCCTCATCACGCTGTTCAACTACGCTAACCTCTCGCTGGCGATTAAGTCGAAACAAAGTAAATCAATCGGGATGCGGAAGGCGTTGGGTGCATTGACCTCGTCTATTGTGGTTCAATTTATGGTAGAGGGGGTACTGTTGGCGCTGCTGGGGTTGCCGTTGGTGGCCGGGCTAATGGCCGTTTGCCTGCCCTTGTTCAACCACCTCATGGGCGTGGCCATTCCAACTACCCTGCTTGCCAACCCGCAAACGCTGCTCATACTAGTGTCGCTGGCGGTGGTATTGGGCGCGTTGTCGAGTAGTCTGACGGCGGTTAATCTGGCCTGGCGAAACATCCTAACCCTGTTTAAAGATAACCTCCGGGGTAAGCAACATGGGCGTTTTCCAGTTCGTAATTACCTGATCGTTAGCCAGTTTGTACTACTTATTGGCATTACGGCCGTGTCGTATTTCATCACGAAGCAAATTAACTTTGTAGAACATAAAGACCTCGGTTTCCGGCAGGAGGGCATCCTGTATGCCTACTCATCGCCCGAAAAGCAGACCCTGTTCCAGCAACAACTCCGGCAACTGCCCGGCATTAAAGCAGTGGGTAATGGTTCTTCATTTGGTATTGAACCATTTAACCAGTTGACCTACAAATTGCAGGGGTCGGATGTGGTGTTCGATGATGCACGGCAACTGTACCTCGACCCAAGCGCGCTGACCGCCTACGGCCTCAAAACCACCCTGAGCAAAACCGGCAAGCTACCCGAACCATTCACGCTGATCAACCGAACGGCGGCTGAAAAACTCGCGGCCAACCAGCACCTGCCAGTCGATGCTCTGATTGGTAAAGTCATTATCACCGAACCGGAATACGTGGATGAGAATCGGCGGGCAGGTTTTCCGTTTACCGTGGCGGGCATTTTCGAGGATATCAACGTGTTTTCGCTGCATCAGCAGGTGGAGCCGTACTTTATTACGGTCTCCGGCAGCCTGCGTATGGACGGCCGCACTATTATCTACTACGACCCCAATACAACCGCCAAAACGCTGGCGGGTATCCAGGCGGTATATGCCCGTTTGAACGAGCAAAGTCCACTGGAGATCGATTATTTATCGGAGCAGGTTGCGGCCCTCTACGCACAGGATCGCCAAACGGCCAGCCTCTTGGTCTGGTTCAACCTCATTGCTGTTCTGCTGGCGGCCATCGGTATTGTGGGCATCACCGTTTTCCTGACCATGGCCCGCACCAAAGAAATTGGCATACGCCGGGTGCTGGGGGCCTCGCCACTGTCAATCATGCTGTCGGCTACGCGAGAATACACGTATCTGATCGGCATTGCTTGGCTCATTAGCTGGCCCATTGCCGCCTATGTAATCAATAAATGGCTAGCTAGCTTCGCCTATCACATTGATATACAACAGGTTGCTATTATAACCATTGGCCTGCTCACTTTTGGGTTTGCCGCCGCCATCGTGGCCCTGATTGCTTACCGGGCCGCGTTGATGAACCCCGTGAAGAGCCTGCGGAGTGAGTGAAGGAAGGGAATGTACAATGTACAATGTATAATGAACAATCGGTCCGCCGATGCGGTACAATGGCTTTTTCGCCAAATAAAACACTGATAATCAATTCATTGTACCGCATCGGCGGACCAATTGTACATTGTTCATTATACATTGTACATTCCTTTCATATGCTAACGAACTACCTCAACATCGCCTGGCGGAATTTGGTCCGCCACAAGACCAACACGGGCATCAACGTCATTGGCCTGGCCATGGGGCTGGCGGCGTGTCTGCTGCTGGTTACCTACCTGAAACACGAGCTGAGCTACGACGCTTTCCACGCCAACGCCAACCGCCTGGTGCGCGTGACAATGGAGTACAGCGCCGACGGACAGGTGGGCAAGGTACCTACCACCGGCACCAAAGTGGCACCCGAACTGGGCCGCCAGTTTAGCGAAATCGAATCGGGCGTGCGGCTCATCAATGCCGAGGGCGTGGTGCAGGTGGGCGACAAGCAGTTTAGCGAAAAAGCCCTCCTCTACGCCGATTCGGCCTTTTTCTCCCTATTCACCTTCCCGCTGCTGAAAGGAAATGCCCAACAGGCCCTGGCCGGACCAAACCTGGTGGTGCTGTCGGAAGCCACGGCGGCGAAGTATTTCGGTACGCAGAACCCGGTGGGTAAGGTGCTGAAAGTGAACACCGGTGGCCCCGCCGACAAGTATTTTACCGTAACGGGCGTGGTGGCCAACTGCCCCGCCAATTCGCAGATAAAGTATGACCTGGTGGCCTCGTTCACCACGCTGCGGGCCTCGAAAACCGAAGAGTGGTGGTCGGCCAACTACGGCACCTACCTCCTGCTGCGGTCGCCCGAGGCGCTGGCCCCGCTTCAGGCCAAAATTGGGCCGTTTATGAAGTCGCCCGCGGCGGCTACTGAGATGACCGGCGGCGACTACCTCACCTACAACCTCGAACCCATCCGGCGGGTACACTTGCAGTCGGAGGTGGGGGGGCTGTTTGAACCCAACGGCGACCTGACGTATGTGTATGTGTTCGGCATCATTTCGCTGCTGATTTTGCTCATTGCCTGCGTCAACTACATCAACCTGGCCACGGCGCGGGCCGTTGAGCGGGCGCAGGAAGTGGGCGTGCGGAAGGTGCTGGGGGCCGAACAGAGCCAACTTTTCGGGCAGTTTATGGGCGAATCGCTACTGGTGACGGGGGCGGCCCTGGGGCTGGGCCTGCTGCTGGCCGGGCTGCTGCTGCCCCTCTTCAACGACCTCTCCGACCGGCGTTTTACGGTGGCGGGCTGGCTCAACCCCGGCTGGGTGGGGCTGGTGCTGGGCATTGGCCTGGTGGTGGCCCTGGTGGCGGGGGGCTACCCGGCCCTGCTCCTGGCCCGTTTTCGGCCCATGCAGGCCTTGCAGGGGCGGATGGCGCTGGGCGGCAACAGCCTGCGGCGGGGGCTGATTGTGTTTCAGTTTGCCATCACGGCCTTCCTCATCGTGAGCACGCTGGTGGTGCGCAATCAGCTCAGCTTCATCCAAACCAAAAAGCTGGGCTACAACCGCGACCGGGTTCTGGTGCTGCCCGCCACCCAGCAGGTGGCCGACAAGATCAGCACGCTGAAAAGCGAGTTCAAGCGCAACGCGGGGGTAGCGCAGGTATCGCTGGCCTACGAGTCGCCGGTGTTTGTGAACGGAGGTTACAGTATGCACCGCGCCGACAGGCCCGAAAGTCAGAACAAGCTGGTGACAGGCCTGGTGATCGACGCCGATTTTATTAAAACGATGGGCATTAGGCTATTAACCGGCGAGGACCTCACCACCGCCGACATGGCGCGGGTGAACGACCTGGCCGTAGACAGCCTGGATCGGTTCCGGTTCATCCTTAACGAGGCGGGTGCCAGGGCAATGGGTTGGACACCCCAAACCGCTCTTGGTCAGGCCATGAACGTCAACGGCCGGGCGGGCAAGGTGAAAGCCGTGGTGGCCGATTTCCACTTTGCCTCCCTGAAGCAGCAGATCGGGCCGCTGGTACTCTTTCATCAGGGCGGCGGCAACGTCATCCTTGTGAAAACGGGCGGCGGTCAACTACCCGAAACCCTGGCCGCGCTGGAACGCACCTGGAAGCAGTTGCTGCCCAACCAGCCGTTTGCCTACCAGTTTATGGACCAGGAATTCAACAGCCTCTACACCAGCGAACTACGCACGGGCCGCATCTTCAGCGTGTTTGCGTTCCTGTCTATTTTTCTGGGTTGCCTGGGCCTGTTTGGCCTCTCGGCCTACACCACGGCGCAACGCACGAAGGAGATCGGCGTACGGAAAGTGCTGGGGGCCAGCGTGATGAGCATCGTGACCCTGCTCTCGAAAGATTTCCTGACGCTCGTAGGCATTGCCTTTGTGGTGGCGGCTCCCCTGGCCTGGTGGGCCATGCACCGCTGGCTTCAGGATTTCGCCTACCGCGTCGATATAGCCTGGTGGGTCTTCGCGCTGGCCGGTGTGCTAGCCGTGGGTATTGCCCTGCTGACGGTGAGTTTCCAGAGCGTGAAAGCCGCGCTGATGAACCCGGTGAAGAGTTTGCGGAGTGAGTAAACCTATAAGGAGAAGGAAACCTTATAGGTTGAGCTACAGCAGGCTACGCCGAGGCAACCTATAAGGTTTCCTTCTCCTTATAGATTTACCGGACAAACAGTTGTCCACTTTCGGACAGTATTTTCCCTAAAAAGCCCATTTCTGAGCCAGAAATGGGCTTTTTTTGTCGTGGCACGGCCATTGACATAGTCTATCTAACAAACTGCCGCTACTAACCAATACCGCCTTATGTTCAGAAATTACGTCAAAATCGCCTGGCGCAGTTTGGTCAATAACCGGCTGTTTTCGCTCATAAACATAGTTGGGTTGGCGGGTGGACTGGCCGTGTGCCTGCTCAACATCGCCCACATCAGGAGCGTGTTTCAAACGGATTCCTTCCAGCTAAAAGGCGACCGGATTGTCCGCATCCTGACCGACGTGACGGACCTCAACGGCAACAAACAAGTCTGGGCCGCGTCGCCTATTCCCCTGGCCGAACAACTTCAGCGCGACTATCCGTTTGTAGAAAGCACCGCCCGCGTGATCCGCACCTACGGCAACCTTAACGCCAACAAACATAAGTTCGACGATGTGGCCGTGTATGCCGTCGATTCGTCGTTTTTCTCCATTTTCAGCTTTCCGCTGGCGCAGGGTCACCCCGCTACGCAGCCCGGCACGGCGGTGCTGACGCACGAAACGGCCGTTCGCTTTTTTGGCAAGACATCACCACTGGGTAAGGTGATTCAGCAGGAAGGAACCTCGCCAACGGTGGTGACGGGGGTGCTGGCCAAATTCCCCAACGCATCGCACCTCCGCTTCGACGTGCTGGTGTCGACGGGGTCGGTCAAGCCAACACCGTCGTGGCAAGACTGGCGGACGTATTCGGAAGGGAACACCTATGTGCTGCTCCGGTCAGGCGTACCGGTCGAGAAACTGGCCGGGGTGCTGCCTTCGGTGGTGAAACGGGCCACGCAGGGCATGCAGCTTAGGAGCGAGAAAGGCTATAGTCTTCGGGCGCAGCCGCTTATGAGCATTTCACCCGCCCGCGAAAACGTGGTGGGTATGGCGCGGGGTGTGCCCATGTGGGTATTGCTCGTGGAGATGGGCATTGGGTTGATTGCCCTGCTCATGGCGGCGTTCAACTACATCAACCTCACGCTGGCCCGGTCGTTGAGCCGCGCCCGCGAGGTGGGTGTGCGAAAAGCTGCCGGAGCCACGCGGGGGCAGGTAGTGGGGCAGTTCATGGCCGAGTCGGCATTGTTGGCCTTGCTCAGTGCCGGGCTGGCGTTCGGGCTGTTTGGTCTCATGGAAAACATGGCCTTTGTGCAACGGTGGCTAGAGGGTGGCGTTCGGTGGGATGCCACGCTGGTGGGGTCGTTCCTGGGCTTTAGCCTGGCGGCGGGGCTATTGGCGGGTTTTTTTCCGGGGCGGATTCTGTCGGGTTTCCAGGCCGCCGAGGTACTGCGCAGTCACTCCGGGCTACGCTTAATTCGAGGACTTTCGCTCCGTAAAATCCTGATCGTGACGCAGTTCAGCATTGCACTCGTGGCCATGATTGCTCTGCTCAGTACGCGCCGACAAATGAGTTTCATGATCACCGGCGACTACGGGTTCCGCCGCGACCGCATCCTGAATGTTCCCCTGAACGACATTCCCTTCGACCGCTACGCCAACGAGCTGGCCAACCTGCCGGGCATCGAACACGTGGCGGCCACCTCAGGCCTCTTCGGCGATTTTGGCTCAGCCATTGCCTTCCTAAAACGAAGCCGTAGCAGCACTGACTCGATCATGGCAGATACCTACGCCGTGCATCCCGAACTGGCCCCGGCCATGAGCCTGTCGCTGCTGGCCGGGCGCGAACTGCCACCGTTGACTGGTCAGCAAACTGGCAATCAGGTACTTATTAACGAAGAGGCCGTGCGTACGTTGAAGCTGGGTAGTCCCGGCACGGCAGTGGGGCAGGCACTGTGGCTCACCGACAGTACCGAAGTGCGGGTGGCCGGGGTGCTGAAAGACTTCCGATACCTTCCGTTTACGTTCACTATCAGGCCGTTGGTGCTGCGGCCTCAGCCCAGCGGGTTCCGGTTTGTGAGCATAGCCGTGGCACCAGGGCAGGAACAGGCCGTGCTGGCGGGCGTAACCCGGCTTTGGCATCGGCTCCACCCCTATGATCCGTTCGACGGGCAATGGCAGGATGATTTCCTGAAAAACAGGCAGGGCAGTGCCGCCGACGACATCCAGTTTCTGGGGTTGCTGGTGGTGCTGGCGTTCCTGATTAGCTGCCTCGGTTTGTTGGGCATCGTAACCTACACTACTCAGACCCGCACCAAAGAAATTGGCGTACGAAAAGTACTGGGGGCAGAGGTAGGGCAGTTGGTGTGGCTGCTGGCGCGGGGTTTTGCGGGCTTGCTCCTCATTGCCAGCGTCATTGCGCTGCCGCTGGGCTACCTGGCGGGCACGGCTATCCTGTCTAATTTCGCTTACCACACCACCGTGGGCATTGGTACTATGCTGGCCTGCGTGGGTACGTTGTTGGCCCTGGGTGCCCTGAGCATTGGTTTCCAAACTTACAGAGCCGCCCAGATGGACCCGGTGAAGAGTTTGCGGAGCGAGTAGGAAAGGGAATGTACAATGTATAATGTACAATGTACAATGGCTCCGCCGATGCGGTACAATGGCCCTTTACCCACATAGAATACTGACAGTCAATACATTGTACATTGTCCATTATTCATTGTACATTAAAACTATGTTCACGAACTACGTCAAAATCGCGTTCCGCAACTTGTGGAAAAACCGCGTCTACAGTGGCATTAACGTGTTTGGCCTGGCGGTGGGGCTGGCCACCTGCCTGCTCATTGCGCTCTATGTGGCCGACGAATTGAGCTACGACCGCCACCACGAGCGGGCTAACCGGATCTATCGGTTTGTGCACCGCACGCAGTGGGACGGCGGCGACATGAACGTGGCCATCACCTCAGCTCCCTACGCGGCGGCGTTGAAACAGATGTACCCGGAGATCGAGCAGACCGTGCGTGTCTTTCGCGAAGGAGGCGGCATCATTCAGGCCGGGCAAACAAAGCTCAATGCCGACGATATCGTGTTTGCCGATGCCAGCCTCTTTAAGGTGTTTACCCATCCGTTTCTGGCTGGCGACCCCAACACCGCCCTCAGCAAACCACAGTCTATCGTACTCACCAACGATCTGGCCACCCGCCTCTTCGGCAGCGCCACCAATGCTCTGGGCAAAACGGTGCTGTTTGAAAACAATTTCCCCAACCTGGTTACGGGTGTCATCGACGACGTACCGGCTAATTCGCACCTGACATTCAGCGCTATACGTTCGCTGAAAGCCGACTATACCAGTGGCTGGCAGGACTTCACCCTCTATACGTACCTCCTGCTAAAAGCCGACCGGTCTGGTGCCGCACCCGACCCGGCGAAGCTGTCCGCCAAATTCCCGGCTTTTTACAAGCGCTACGTCAAACCAGAAATGGGCGACGTCAAGTACACCATCACGCTCCAACCGCTGACGTCCATTCACCTGCACTCGAACCTGGATTATGAGATTGGCCCCAACGGCAACAGCCAAACGGTGCTGGTGTTTAGTCTCATTGGCGGGCTGATTTTGCTGCTGGCGGGCATCAACTACATGAACCTGGCCACGGCGCGGTCCATCATCCGTATCCGGGAGGTGGGCGTGCGGCAGGCCATTGGCTCCGGGCGTAGTCAGTTGGCGGGCCTGTTCCTGACCGAAACCCTGCTGCTGACGGTGGTGGCCACGTCAGTGGGCGTATTGTTGGCCTATGCGGCCCTGCCCATTTTCAACCAGTTAACGGGTAAGTCGCTGTCTATCTGGCGGTTTGGCGTGGGCTATAGCCTGCTGGCGGTGCTTGGCTTTGCGTTGCTCACGGGCTTGCTGAGCGGCACCTATCCCGCCGTGTTCCTGTCGGGATCGCGCACGGTGGCGGCGTTGCGGGGGCAGTTGGGCAATCAGGCGGGCACATTGCGGTTTCGGAAGCTGCTGGTTACGGGGCAGTTTGTAGTCACGGTGGCACTCATCGCGGCGTCGGGAATCATCTACCAGCAGCTTCGCTACACGCTGACCAAAGACCTGGGTTTCAACAAAGAGCAGGTGCTCACGGTGCATCTGCATAATGAACAAACCCGCACTCAGCTACCGGCCATGAAGGCGCAATTGCTGGGCAGTTCGGTCATCAACGGGGTGGCGGCGGCCAGCAACCCCATTGGCGTTAACAGCCTGGGCAGCAGCGGGTATTTTTTTGAAGTAGACGGAAAAATGACTCAATCAACCCGGATGACCAAGACACTTCAGGTAGATGCCGATTTCTTGCCCACCATGGAAATCAAGCTGGTGCAGGGCCGCAACTTCTCAGAAGCCAACCCCGCCGACCGGGCCAACGCAATCCTGGTCAACGAATCGCTGGTGAAGGCCATTGGCTGGCAGAACCCGCTGGGTAAGCGCGTGAAGTTCTTTACCAAAGACGGCCCCGCCGAACGCCGGGTGGTGGGTGTAGTCCGCGATTTCCATACGCACTCGCTGCAACACAAAATTGAGCCGCTGGCTCTACAACTGCCCCCCTCGCCCGACGAGCAGGACAACCTGTATATCAACGTCAGGGCGGGACAGACCAGAGCGGCGCTGGCCCTAATCGAAAAAACGTACCGGCAGTTTGAACCCGGCAGTGTGTTCGACTACCAGTTTCTGGACCAGAATTTCGCCAAACAATATGCTACCGAACAGAAGCAGAGTCAGTTGCTGCTGATTTTCACCGCCCTCGCTATCCTCATTGCCTGCCTGGGTCTGTTCGGCCTCACTACGTTCATGGCCGAGCAGCGTACCAAAGAGATCGGCGTGCGTAAAGTGCTGGGGGCTAGCGTGACCAGCATTGTCGCGCTGCTAAGCAAAGACTTTCTCAAGTTAGTGCTGGTGGCCATTGTCATCGCCTCGCCCCTGGCCAACTACGCCATGACCAAATGGCTGAACACCTTCGCCTACAAGATCACCCCCGGCTGGGATGTCTTCGCCCTGGCGGGTATACTGGCCATAGGCATTGCCCTGATCACGGTGAGTTTCCAGAGCATCCGCGCCGCCCTGACAAACCCCGTGAAGAGTTTACGAAGTGAATAGAATCATGCTCAAAAACTACATCCTCCTTGCCTGGCGGAGTGCCCGCCGCAACCGCGCATCGGCCCTGGTCAATGTGGCGGGCCTCACGCTCGGCCTTACCTGCTGCCTGCTCATCACGGCCTATGTGCTGGATGAACTGAGCTATGATCGTTTCCACCAAAAAGCTGACCGGATCGTGCTCCTGCAACAGTTTGAGAACTCGGCCGGTAGCGGCGGTAAACTGGCTACTGATTTTAAGCAGCGCTTTTCGCAGGTAGAAAACGTGGCGCGGCTGCACCGGGCGCAGCCGCTGCTGGGTAGTCAGGCCACGGCTGCGTATGAAGAAAACTTTGCCTTCGCCGACAGCACCGTCTTCGACGTGTTTACCCTGCCGCTGACCCTGGGCAACCCGAAAACGGCTCTCACCGAGCAATATGGCGTGGTATTGACCGAACGCATGGCCGAAAAGTATTTTCCGAAGCAAAATCCGCTGGGGCAGCCGCTGCGCTACAACAACAAACAAACGCTGCACGTAACGGGCGTACTGCGTGAATTGCCGGGCCATTCGCACCAGAGAATCGACTTCCTCGCCAACTACGCCAATGCCAACGAACTGCTGGGCTACGACGTGACAACCAACCTCTGGGGCGGCAACGCCTGGACCTACCTGCTGATGGCCCCCGGCACCTCGGGCATCTCGGCCAACGTGGCTGCGCTGACTGCCCAATTTCCAACCTACCTGAAACAACTCAACGACCCCAACGTGGGCGTCTGGAAATTACGCCTTATTCCCCTCACCGATCTCTACCTGAAAACCGACCTGATTGCGCCCAACCGGCAAACCTACGTCACCATTTTTTCGGTGGTAGCCCTGCTCATTCTGGCGCTGGCGGGCTTCAACTATGTCAACCTCGCCACGGCTCAGGCTACCACGCGGGCGCGCGAAGTGGGCGTACGTAAGGTGCTCGGGTCTACCTTCGGGCAGTTGTGGCGGCAGTTTTTGGGCGAAACGGCCCTATTTGTGGGCCTCTCCGTCGTGTTAACGCTGCTGCTGGTACCTGCGTTGCTGCCTGCCTTCAACACGTTGACCGACAAACAGATACTGCTCAGCGATCTGCTTACCCTACCCCGGCTGCTCGGCCTGGCGGGTGGGCTGTTGGGACTGTGCCTACTGGCGGGAAGCTACCCCGCCCTTGTGCTGGCTCGATTCAGGCCGGTGGCGGTGCTCAAGGGTGTCAACCCCACCACGGCGGGGCAACGACCCAAACTCCGTCAACTGCTGGTGGTGGGGCAGTTTACGGTGTCGGTGGTGATGCTGGTGGCTACGCTGGTGATCTACAACCAACTTCGTTACGTGCAGCATAAAAACCTGGGCTACAGCCGCGATCAGGTGCTGGTGCTCAATTTCCACGATGCCAGTACCGAGGCCAAACGGCAGTTTAACCAGCAAGTGCAATCGCTGGCGGGGGTGCGGGTGGCGTCGCAGAGTTTCACCGTGCCCGGCAGCGGTATGCTTATTAATGACAAACTCGTGAGCGACTATGCACCCAAAGGCTCTACCAACCTCAACATTAGCCGGTTAACAATTGACGATAAGTTTCTGAATACGTTCGACATCCGCCTGCTACAGGGCCGCAACCTCGACAATAACCGCCCCGCCGACGGCAAGTCGTTTTTGATTAATCAGGCCGCGATGGCCTATTTCGGCTGGACCACCATCAGCGGCAAAATGCTGGGATACTACACCTTCGAGTACGATGGGTCGGGGGGGTACCGCGAGGTGCCGCAGCGCGGGCCGGTGGTGGGTGTGGTGGCCGATTACCACCAGAAGAACCTGAAAAACACCATCCCGCCCCTGCTCTTCACGCTAGGCAGCGGCAACGAGGGTTTTCTGTCGGTGAAGCTACAGGCGGGTAGTGTACCAGCCACGGTCAAAAGCATCGAAGCACTCTGGCAAAAGTCCTTCCCCAATACGCCTTTCGACTATGAGTTTATGGACGATTTTTTCACCCGCTCTTACCGCGCCGACGAGCGCGCCGGGCAGGTATTTGGTCTGTTTGCGGGCCTGGCGGTGCTCATTTCGTGCCTGGGTTTGTTTGGGCTGGCCGCGTTCATGGCCGAGCAGCGCACCAAAGAAATTGGCGTACGCAAAGTGCTGGGGGCCAGCGTCTACAGCATCATCGCCCTGCTCTCCGGCGACTTCCTCAAGCTAGTGCTCATTGCCATCCTCATGGCCACCCCCCTGGCCTGGTACGCCATGACCCGCTGGCTGGAAGACTTCGCCTATAAGATCACCATCGAGTGGTGGATTTTTGCCCTGGCGGGCCTGTTGGCCGTGACTATTGCTTTACTCACGGTAAGCTTCCAGAGCATCCGCGCCGCGCTGATGAACCCGGTAAAAAGTTTGCGCAGTGAGTGAAGGTAATGTAGATGAATCTCGTTCCAGGCCGGACATGTCCTGTCCGATTTTGGACAGGACATGTCCGGCCATGTTTCATAAAAATGCTTTTTTGGGTCACAGAGGGTCTTTTTACAAATTGGCAAGGCATTTGACATACCGAAATAGATGAAATAATGTGTAGCCCATCAACCCTACGTACTGGCCATGCGACGAAGTGATTTAGGTGAGTTTGAAGAAGTGGTTTTGCTGGCCGTGGCAGTGCTGTCGCCGGGGGCTTATTCGGTGGTTATTGCCGAAGAACTAGAGCACGAAACGGGCCAAACCGTCAGCACGGGAGCCGTACACGCAGCCCTGCAACGGCTGGAGACCAAGGGGTATCTCACCTCCTTGCTAGGCGAAGCCACCGCCGAACGTGGCGGCCGACGCAAGCGGCTCTTTACTGTAACGCCCCTGGGCGGTCGT
The DNA here is from genome assembly GCF_017353255.1 of Fibrella aquatilis. Taxonomy (GTDB): domain Bacteria; phylum Bacteroidota; class Bacteroidia; order Cytophagales; family Spirosomataceae; genus Fibrella; species Fibrella aquatilis. The sequence goes on from NZ_JAFMYU010000004.1 coordinate 344,542, forward strand.
GTTCTGAGCGAGGTACAGGCGGTACGTACCCGCCTATGGGATCGTATTGTGCCCCACACAGTCCTGACATGGAAATAGAGGCGGTTCAGGGAAACGTTAAACCTTAGACTTTAAGCTCAACCTATGCAACCCCCTCCCCCACCCCGCTGGCTCGACCGGCTGCTGACGTGGCTGGTGGCCCCCCACCTGCACGAAGAGGTGCTGGGCGACCTCCACGAACGCTACCACCGCCGCACCCAACGCCTGGGCTACGCCGCCGCCCGCCGCCGATACCTCCGCGAAGTGCTGGCCTATTGTCGGCCTTCACTCATCAGGCGTAAACCACAGGTGTACCCTTCTCCTTTTTTTCTCAACCCCGATATGCTACGCAACTATTTCACCGTCGCCTGGCGGACGTTAACCAAAAGCCCTACCTATTCGCTCGTCAACCTGATCGGACTGGCCCTGGGCATGGCATGTAGTCTGCTGATTGGCCTGTGGATTTACGACGAACTAAGCTACGACCGTTTTCTGCCCCACCATGAGCAGATTCACTTTGTGCGGGTCAACTATAATTTTCGGGGTGGCGAAACGCAGACCGCTTTTGCCACACCCGGTCCCCTCGCCGACGTCATCGACCGTGATATTCCGTCTGTAGCGGCCACCACCATTCTTTCATGGCCGTCGGAAACACTGGTTAGGGTGGGTGATAAGGTGGCAAAAGAAACCGGACAATACGCTTCTGTCGGCTTTTTCGATGTGTTCGAGCTACCGGCCGTGCAGGGTAATGCCAAAACTGCGTTGGCCAACCTGAACCAAATTGTTATCAGCCAAAAAATGGCCGCAACGTACTTTCCAGAAGGGCAGGCGGTAGGCAAAACCCTTCAACTCGACAACAAGAGGGTGTTTGTGGTAGGTGCCGTGCTGGAAAACCTGCCCGCCAACTCGACACTACAGTTCGATTGGCTTGTCAACTTCACCGTGGAGGAAAAAGAATGGCAAAGTGCCTGGACGTACAACGCCGTGATGACGTACTTACGCCTCCGCCCCGATGCTTCTCCCGCGCAGGCCGAAACCGCCATGAAAGGCCTGTTCCGTCGATATGCCACCTTCGACAACAAAGAGCGCGTTATTTTACAACCCATCACGCAGCTACACCTGTGGGGTGATTACAAAAATGGCGTGGCCGTTGGCGGGCAAATCGAATACGTCCGGCTGTTTGGCAGTATGGCGCTGTTTATCCTGCTCATCGCCTGCATCAACTTCATGAACCTCAGCACCGCCCGGTCGGCCATGAGGACCAAAGAAGTAGGTGTCAGGAAGGTAGTGGGAGCAGGCCGGTTGGCGCTGATGGGCCAATTCCTGAGCGAATCGCTGCTGATGAGTTTGCTGGGGGCCGTGGTAGCGCTGGGTCTGGTATGGCTATTACTCCCCCCGTTCAACGCCATCTTCGACAAACGCCTTGCCCTTGACCTTGCTGATCCGGCGCGTTGGGTAGGTTTGTTGGGGCTGATCTTGCTCACGGGGTTATTGTCGGGCAGTTACCCGGCATTGTTTCTGTCGGGGTTGCGGCCTGTTCGCATTCTGAAAAGTGCAGGCTGGCGGGCAGGCACCGGCCCGGCGCAGTTCAGGCGGGCGCTGGTGGTCTTCCAGTTTGCGCTGTCGGTGTTCCTCATCGTGGGCATGCTGACGGTGGGGCAGCAGATGCATTACCTCCGCACCAAGCACCTGGGCCTCGACCGCGACAATGTAGCCTACGTTACGCTGGAGGGCGCCCTGAACGACTACGAAAAAACGGAACAACTTCGGCAGCAACTACTCCAAACCACGTCGGTAGCCATGGCGACCACCACCGCACAGTTGCCACTGAACATCCGCAACACCAGCACCGACCTACATTGGCCGGGACAGCCGCAGAAGCAGCTGGTGAGTGTGGCGACCATGTCGGTGGGCAATGACTTCATTAAAACGATGGGCATCAAGCTCGTAGCCGGACGTGATTTCCGGACTAACAGCATTGCCGATACCTCGTGTTATCTCGTCAACGAAGCAGCGGCCAAACTGATGGGCATAAAGGAGCCGGTGGGGCGCGAGATCACGTTTTGGTTTGGGAAAGGCCCAATTATTGGCCTGATGAAAGACTTTCACCTTGGCTCCATGCACCAGGCCATTCAGCCACTGGTGGTGACCTTTATGCCGCCCAATACGCAATACCTGCTCATCAGACCCCGCGCCGGACAAACCCCGCAGGCCCTTGCCGACCTGGAGCGGCTGGTGAAGCAGGCTAACCCCAACTACCCGTTTGCCTATCATTTTCTGGACGAAGCCTACGAAGACCTGTATCAACGCGAACAACAGGTCAGTACGCTTATCAACTATGCCGGGGCATTGGCCATTTTGATCTCGTGCCTGGGCCTGTTCGGGCTGGCTACCTTCACCGCCGAACAGCGCACTAAAGAAATTGGCGTACGCAAAGTACTCGGTGCCTCAGTGGCCAGCATTGTGGCACTGCTGGGTGGAGACTTCCTCAGGCTCGTGCTGGTGGCCATCCTCATTGCCTCGCCCCTGGCCTGGTGGGCCATGCACTACTGGCTGGCCGACTTCGCCTACAAGATCACCATCGAGTGGTGGGTCTTTGCCCTGGCGGGGGTACTGGCCGTGGGCATTGCCTTGCTCACGGTGAGCTTCCAGAGCATCCGGGCGGCAGTAGCCAATCCCGTAAAATCATTACGTACCGAATAAATCATAAAGCTATGAACACGTACATGAAAATTGCCCTGCTGCTGTGCCCGTTGGCAGGTTCAGCGCAAACCGTCGTGACCAGTATGCAAACAGCAAACAACCCCGACATGCTGTCGATGAACGTAGCCGGTACGCGGGATGGTCGGCCTTTTCGACACACGCTTCGCCACAACGTAGCAGGCCTGACTCAAGCCCAACGCGATTCACTGTATGAGCAGAGCAGGCAGGCACTCGCCGCGCTGGGTATCACCAACGTACCTGGCCTGAAAACACCTGACGACCAACGGCTAAGCACCGAATCTGGTACCACCGTAACCATTACCTGCGAGACTTGCACCCGCAAAGGTCAGTTGGAACTCTTTGACGCAAGTACCGTGCGGGCTGGCAAAAAGCGTTATTACAACTATTACCAGTCCCTTGTTCCTCATTTTCCGGTAACGATACCGCTGGCGGCGGGCAACTACCAATTGGTGTATAAGCAACGAGGTCACCGGGCGGTTGAGCTACCTCTGACGATAACCGAAGGTGAGAAGAAGCAACTTACGTTGCCTTTATCTCTCAATTGATGGTCTTGATGAAGAGCCTGATGAACGCCGTGAAAAGTTTGCGTAGCGAACAGTGGTGTGGCATGTAAAGATTTCAGTTAGAGAAGCACCGTCGGCTGGCGGTGCTTTTTGTTGTCCGGCCAGCTACGCTGGCTGTCCGATTCTGGACAACTTAAAGCGGCGCGTTCGCCACAAAACAGGCCATAGCTTAGCAGCAGGGCCTGTTTTTGATTCTGGCAAGGCATTTGTTATACATATACATAATAAATAAACAGCCATGAAAGGCACCTACCTGGGCGAGTTTGAAGAAGTGGTATTGCTGGCCGTCGCCATCCAGTCAGGCGAGGCTTACGGGGCGGCGGTGGTCTCGGAAATTGAGCAACAGATGAACCGTCCGGTCAACCTGGGGGCGGTACATGCGGTCCTCTGTCGGCTTCAGGAAAAAGGGCTGGTCAGTTCGCACCTGGGTGGTGCAACGCCAGAACGGGGCGGGCGGCGTAAGCGGCTCTACGCCATGACGGGTGCTGGCCGACGGGCGCTGGAGGAAATCCGGCAGTTGCGGAACCAGATGTGGGCCGCCATTCCTAACCCAGCTTTATCATGAACACCTCAACGCCACAACCACCGCGCTGGGCCACGCGGCTGCTACACTGGTTTTGTAGCCCACACCGACTGGAGGAAATGGACGGTGATCTGGACGAATTGTTCCAGCAACGCCTAGCCACGGTGGGTGTACGCGAAGCCCGCTGGCGCTACATACGCGACGTATTGAGCCTATTGCAGCCCTCGCTACTGACCCGACAAGCCACTGATTATTCAACCCCGGCCACAACGACCATGCTACGCAACTACCTGATGATCGCCTTCCGCAGTTTGTGGAAAAACCGCGTATACAGTGCCATCAGCACTGTTGGGTTGGCCACTGGCCTTACCGTTACGCTGCTGATTGTCCTGTATGTGGCCCATGAATACAGTTTCGACCGGTTTCATACGCAGGGCGACCACATCGTAAAAGTCGAGTTATCGCATACCGATGGCGACCGTTCATATACCATTCCCTGGATGTCATACCGGTTTGGTGAGGCCGTAAAAAACGCCTGTCCGGAAGTGGCCGATGTGGCCCGGATTCGTAATGAGCAATCAAGCTCAGTGCCCGTGCAGAGCGACAACCAGCACCATTTCTTTGAAGCCGATTTCCGCTTCGCCGATGCTGGTTTTGTGCGCCTATTCAGTTTCTCCTTTGTGGCCGGCGACCCAAAAACGGCCTTAACGCGCCCTGCCACCGTGTTGCTGACCGAGCGCATGGCCCGTAAGTATTTTGGAAATGCCGACCCCATCGGCAGGACGATTCAGTATGACAAAAAATATAGCTTCGAGGTGGTTGGCGTTGTGAAAGATCCACCGCCTAACTCCAGTATTCACTTCGATTTTTTGGCGCAAATCGATGCCAGCCGGGCTATTGACAAGGCCAGATACACTGAATTTGGCTTTGGTTCAGCCAAAGAAATAACCGAGCAGTTGGAAAGCGTGGGTGCCGACGGGTCTTATCACACGTATTTTCTGCTACACCCAGCGGCCTCACTGACAAATGTGTTGGCCAAAATACCAACGGTGCTCACGCCAAAGCAACGGCTGAAGGATACCAACGACCACTTTAAGCTGTACCCACTGTTCGACGTTCACTTTACTGTTGATCAGCCTGCGGCAAAAGCGCGTGCCACCATTTTCGCCGTTGTAGCCCTGTTTGTGCTGGCGTTAGCCCTCATTAATTACGTGAACCTGGCCACGGCCCGCGCCACCAACCGCGCCAAAGAAGTGTCGGTCAGGAAAGTGGCGGGGGCGGGACGCAGCAGCCTCATGGCCCAGTTTTATGTAGAGTCGACGGTGCAGATTGTGCTGGCGTTTGTACTGGCTATGGTTCTTTTTGCGCTGCTGCTACCCCTTTTTGCCGACATCATGCAGCTACAGTTCGATGTCTCTTTTTTACAAACGCGCTTTTTCGTCATTCCTGCTGTTTTCTTTTTTGGCTGTTGCGTGTTGTTGTCGGGCGGTTACCCGGCTTTGGTACTAGCTTATTTCCCCGTTGTTTTTGGCTTAAAAAGTCGGTCGGGATCGCGGCAATCAACGGGTAGGGTTCGGGCGGGGCTAACGGTGTTTCAGTTTGTGGTATCTATCGCGCTGATTATCGGCTCGATGCTCATGAAACAACAGCTCGATCTTTTCCTCAACAAAGACATCGGTGTGAATCGTGACCGGGTGCTAACCATCCCGCTGAACCGGGAAGAAGGGCTGGCAACGCATTTCAAGGCGATCCGGCAGGACATCAGCCAGTTGCCAGGCGTAGAACGAGTCACGGCATCGTCGCTGGTGATGTATGATAACTACATGAATGGCTGGGAGTTAATCCGCAAAGATGTACTCAGAAAAGTAAGCGTAAACACCTTTGTTGTTGATGACCAGTTTATAGCCACGATGCAGTTGGCATGGGCCATTCCCCCACCAGACGGCATACCCCACGGAGAGCAGCTTATCATCAACGAGACCGCCGCCCGGCAGCTAGGCATCAACGCCAAAAACTACAGGCAGACACTCGACATAGGTAACGGGATGACCAAAGAGTTAGTCGGGGTAGTCAAAGACTTCAATTATTCGGCTCTCCACCGGGCCATTGGACCAATGGCATTCTTTGTCACTCATGACACCACGGCTCAGAATTACCTCTATGTCAAGCTGGCTCGCAACGCCCCCGCCGCCCAAACGCTGGCCGGTCTCAACCAGGTGTATGACCGCTACAAAAAAGAGCGCCCTTTCGATTACGCGTACCTCGACAACACCTACCGGAAATTGTACCAGTACGAGATCAGTACTGGCCGCATCATACTGGCATTCACCTTATTTGCCATCCTGATCTCGTGCCTGGGCCTATTCGGCTTGGCTACCTTCACCGCCGAACAGCGCACTAAAGAAATTGGCGTACGCAAAGTACTCGGTGCTTCGGTGGCCAGCATTGTGGCCCTGCTGGGTGGGGACTTCCTCAGGCTCGTGCTGGTGGCCATCCTCATTGCCTCGCCTCTGGCCTGGTGGGCCATGCACCACTGGCTGGCCGACTTCGCCTACAAGATCACCATCGAGTGGTGGGTCTTTGCCCTGGCGGGGGTACTGGCCGTGGGCATTGCCTTGCTCACGGTGAGCTTCCAGAGCATCCGCGCCGCCCTGATGAATCCGGTCAAGAGCTTACGGAGTGAGTAGCACCGTAGCCGTTAAGCAAAGACAACGGCTAACTCTAGGTCGATATTCAGCGCGGCATTAAGACCTCGGTAATTCACCGAGGTCTCTGTGTTTTTTGCAACAATACAGTTACAACCAAAGCACCTCCGCCCCGAGCGTGTCCGCCAGCTTCAGCGTCAGTAGTAGCAGCACTTTCGTTTTCATGTCAACATCACCGCCGGTGAGGATTTCGCGACTTTTCCGTCGTCGTTTGTCTTGTGGTCGACAACAGCGTTAAGCATCGTATCTGATAGCAGTGTGTAGCAGGCCTGCCAGGCTGCCTGCACCTCGGGTGTCCAGGCACTGCCCAGGCCCTGCTCCAGTGTCCAGAGCAAGGCTTGCCCCACCACAACGTAATGGTGCTCCTGAACGCCGTAGTGCATATGTCGGCGGGCAAGGGCTTCTACGTCAGCCACCACCGTGTCGAGCTGGTCGAGCCGGGTGATGACGTAGGTGAACGTGGCCAGCAGCTTTTTCGACTGCTCAGGTACCGACGTGCGAATGAACAACGGACGAACCTCCGGTGCGATGCCAAACAGCCGACCGTAGAAGAGTTGCCCTACGGCATCAGCGGGCAGAGCAGCTACCCGCTGATAGGAATCTTTGACGAGTTGAATTTGCTGAAACGTCATGGTTGTGGTGTGGGTTAAAGTGCTTCCGTAGCGAGCGTTTCCGCCAGCTTTAGAATGATGGGCAGCAGCACAAACGTTTTCATTTCAACGTCACCGCCCGTGCGCATTTCTTTCGTGCTTTGGTGCGATAGCTCGTCGGCACGTTTGACTTTTCCAGTACCCACCTCCACGAGCCGGGTTTTGAGTATGGCAGAGCCTTGCGTATTGTATTCTTCGACGGTCCCCGTCAGCACGTAACTGACCCGGAGTTGCTTGCCAACTCGCACCGCAGCGGCCGTCGACCCCCCGTTTATCGCTACCAGATCGGCTTGCGATGTCCTTCGCGTGTTTTGGATATCCACGACCTTAAACTTCTTGGTCTCCATAAGCCGGAACGCGATGCTGGCCTGAAGTTGCCGCTTACTCTCCGGGGTCATTCCCGACGCGTTGGGGCCGGGCGTGAATTCGATTACCGCCACCTGGGTCTTGGGTGGTATCGTGGACGGGTTCGACATAGCCTGCCCGAACGCTTCGTTTGCCAGGCCGATACCCAGCAAAACGGTTGCAAGTAGTGTTTTCATGATTTTCTGTTAGTGTACTGGTTTATTGCTTCAGGATTTTGGTCGTGAACGTCTGCCGTCCGTCGTTCACGCTGATAATGTACAGCCCGGTCGGTACCGGCGTTCCGTTCTGGTTGGTGCCGTTCCAGTACACCCCGTTCTGGCCAGACGCGGCACTGCTGACGTTGAACGTAGCGACGGATACACCCGCCGTGTTGAGGATGTTTACCGACACGGGGCCTCCCTCTGCAAACGGGTACTTAATTTCGGTCTGCTCCCGGAACGGATTCGGGTAAGCCCGCACCTTCGCAACCATTTCCGGGTTTTCGAGCCGCGACTGGTTGCCCATGCTTTCGGCAATCGCTACGTTTCGGGCAATGGATGATTCAGCGGCTTTCCGAAATTGAGACAGGGGTACCCCCATCGTGACCTTGCCGACTGGTGCCCGCAGGGTCATGGGCCGGTTGAAGTTGGCTGGCCCATAGTACTCGCCCCGGGCAAAGTACACCTGCGCCCCGGCGGGGGCATCGGTGGCTGCTTGGTTCTGGGTACGAAACGGTTTGTGAATCTCCCCGGTACCGGGGTCATACAGCCCTTCGGGGTCTACGTAAACGGAGTTGGATGCATAGAAATCGCTTACCTCATTCCGAAATGCTTCATCCCGAAAGCCTAAGCCGTGGCCCGGAAAGCCAAACCCAGAAATGACGCCGGCTTGCTCGTTGTGTATCCCAATCGCCACGTTCGACCCTGCGTAGGTGACAGGGGCACCATCGTCGCTACCTATGAAAAGTGGCGTGTTATAAAGCAGAAACCGGTCGCGGTCGCCGTTTCCGCCCGCTTCAAGGTACTCGTTCTGCTTCAACAGCGACGTTTCCAGTAGCTGCAAGGTTCGATAGATGGTTCGACCCTCCAGATTGTCCCCGTTAACGTTTCCGTAATGAAAAATATCTACCGGTATATTCCCGCTCCCCTTCGCGTCGATGGTGAAATTGCCAGGATTCTCAGCAATGCGAAAGTATTCCTGCTGGCGTTCGCCGGGCCGCAGGCCAGTGCCGTTGGGCAGCGGTTCAAAAATCACCCAACCGTACCAAAAAAAATGACCTGAAGCTTTGGGCTCGTCTTTAAAGTATACCAAGCTCGAACGAGGCAGATTTCGGTTTTTCAGTGGATACTGATCCTGGGGTGCCGGGTGCATGACTGTGCCGCCGAGTGAGGGCGGCACATTGAACTCGATGACGTCATAAGGATCGGGGTAAAAATAATAGTCATACATCCTGTAAGCCGTCACAATGGCTCCATTTGGTGCGATCCAGCCCGTGCCGTACGAATCCGTACCGTTGGTAAACCGACCTACTGCTTTGGCATACGGGTACGTTTCGGTGAGGCTCTCCGGGATGGAAACCGCCTGCCGCGCCCCCGGCTGTGTGGGCGCTGCCTGACGGCCATTTCTGGCCAGACGGTCCGATTCATCGCTTACCTTCATGCCACTGACCGTAACCGTGTTGCGGTCGCCGGGGGCCTCGAACAGCGATACATTTACGGATTGGCCATTGAAGTAGGCCGAGCTGTACCGCCAGTTTTCAAGGTCCTGCTTTCTGAGTTCCTGCCGGGTGCCATCGGTGCCTTCGAGCACTAGATAACTGCCTTCGCCGAGTTGCGTACCCGCAAAATACAGCCGCAGAAAGGTTGTGTTGGGCTGCGTTACCTGCGTCAGGAAACGGAGTTGGTCGCGGCCTGACGTATCTACCTGATACCGGAACGAATGCGGTACTATTTTCTGAGCCAGCACCGGCACACCGACCGGGCAGAGCAGAATGAAGAGCAAGAGTTTGATTGGATTCATGGTTGCTGTGTGGTTAACGTACCTTATTGAAGACTCACCAACACCAGCACCAACCCTTTGCCTGCTTCCAGCGTCGTCATGGCCTTGCCGAGGATGGCCCCCTGTGCCCGCCCGCCGTCCGACGCCTTCATGGCATGGCCTGCTGTGGGCGAGGTGGTGAGCAGGTCGCCGGGACAAATGGCCCCGTACTGCGCATCGACCCGGCAATAGACCCGCCCTGTCAGGGCCACGGGGTGCTGCCCGCTGGCGAGCGTACCGACCTGCCCCATCAGCATACCGGGCTGCACGTCGCCCGCCCCGCTCACGATACCGGCTACCGTTTTGTCGTAGGCGGCATTCGCTACCCGCAGTTGCCCCGGCTTGTTGGGGTCGATGCTGACCACCGTACCCGGCAGCAGGGTTCCGGCGGGGTCGATGTCGAAGTGCTCAGCGAGGTCGGCACCACCCGTGATTTCGAGGATTTTCGTGCTGATGGTGCCGTTGACCTGCAAGGTTTTGGAGGGCGTTGTGAGGCCGATGCCTACGTTCCCGGCGGGGGTAATCACCATCGTAGCATCGTTGGAACTGGCCGTTTTGGAGAAGACCAATTTACCGGCCCCGGCACCCCAGTTGCTGTTACCCACGCCAATCCGCCAGGCAGCACCGCCACCACCCGGATTGATCAGCTTCAGTTGCATATCACTTTCCGACGCTACGCTGAGCCGGGCTTCATTGTCAGTCGTGCCGACTTTCACGCGCCCTCCGCCATTGGCGAGATGGATGTCCTTGTCTGACTCATTGTTCAGATACAACGGGTCGGTACTTTCCATCTGATTGCCGTCCACGAAAAGCGTATGCACGTTGTCGCCGGCCTTCGAATACAGCCGTAAGGCCCCACCGGTGAACGAGCTACCGCTTCTGTTCACGTTTTGACCATAGACGTGCAATTCGGTAGGGTCATTGATCGCACTACCGAAACGGGCCACCGAGGGTGACATCGACAATATAGAGTTGCCGTTATGCCGGATACGGAACGTCGATTCATTGATGATTGACCACGTCGTAGCCGTGCCGTTGAACAGGCTTCTCCGCAGTTCAATACCGGCTATCTGATCGTCTATCTGATTCCCGCCCATTGAGCCGACCCGCAGGTACGTGTCCACCGTGTTCTGTACGTCTAAGCTACGTTGGGGCGTTGATGTGCCGACGCCTACTTTCACCGTAGGGAGTACATACTGGTTGCCGTTGGCCGACAACCATTGGGCCATCAGTGGATTGGAGCTGAACAGAAGGCCCACGAAGGAGGCTTTTACAAAAAGGTGTGTGAACGAGGTACGCATGATTTGTAAGTGTATTGGTTTGGATTTGAACATTCAGGACATAGCTCCCCCAACCCAGAGCAGATGTCTGCTCCGGCAAAACGGTTAGTGCGTTGCGGGGAAGCGGTTTGGCCGACTTAGTTATTGGGTACGGCCAGGTACACCTCGATGATACGCGGTGTCATCGAGACGATGCGGATACCGCCGTAGCGGTTTGCAGCCATCGGTTTCATCACTTTAAAGAGGAAGATATCGCCCTGCTGATACACCGGGGGTTCCTGGTTGTTATCCACCCAGTTGATTTCAAACAGGCTTGGCCGATCTTTCACCCACCCCTCGATAGTCTTGGCTGAGTGGTTGGTTTTGTTGAACCAGACGGTTTCCATTTCATCGCCCGCCCCAAAATTGTAGGTCAGTTCGTCCCACATCGTTCGGGCCATTTCTAGCTGCGCGTTGTGGTACAGATTGACATGGGTCTTGTAGGTGGTGGAAGCCGGTTGGCCGTTCAGGTAATCGAAACTGTTGAGCGCACCGTTCGACAGCGTGAACACCGTCGGAATCTTGTTGGGGTCTGTACCAACCGGGTAGTTCGGCCATTCGATCCGCCAGGTGTGGCATTTGGTGTGGGCAAACAGCTCACGCTCTGGAATGAACGTCTGCTTGGTAATCGTCGGGTAGGGCAGACCGCCGGGGATGGGTACGTACCCGCCGGGACCCTCCAGGGGTACGTTGAGCCTAAATCCGTCGGCCTGTGCCGATGGGGCTTGCCGCTCAATGAAGCTGTTTTCGCATCCGCAAAGCGCCATCATGAGCGATGCGAACACGGTTACTACGGTTACTCGTTGCATCTGTGTGTGGGTTAAAAAAGAGGAAAAACGTTGCCGAGTGCTTGCAGGTGATTCGGCGATTACCTTACGATGACAAAGGTATCGGCGATGCTTCGGCGGGGACTAACACGCATTTCCCAGAAACTAGCACGGATGTAACATGAGTGTTATTTTAAATTTAAACTACTGATTTGCAGTAATTTATATTGAGTCATTGACAACTTTTTCGCCTTTCTGTTTGGCAAATTCGGAGGGCTGCATTCCAAACTGTTCTTTGAAGCACTTCGAGAAATACGACAGGTGATTGAAACCCGACAGGTAAGCAGCCTCGGCGATCTGGATGCCGGGCTGCTGCAACAGATCGGCGGCCCGCTGAAGCCGGATGTGGCGGATAAAGTCGGAGGCCGATTGGTCGGTGAGGGCCTTCAGCTTGCGGTGCAACTGCATCCGGCTCATGCCCATTTCGCGCTGGAGAGCTTCTACGCTGAAGGCGTCGTCGGCCATGTACTGTTCGATGACGCCGATAACCTTCTCCAGAAACTCGGCCTCCCGGTCGCGGATGGGCGCGCCGGTTGGTTGCAAGACGACCTCGCGGCTGTACTTTTTCCGTAACAAATCGCGCTGCGTGAGTACGCTACTGATGCGCGCTACCAGTTCATCCAACGCAAACGGTTTGGCCAAATACTGCTCAGCCCCGCCCTCAAAACCCTCTGTGCGGGAATCGACGTCGTCTTTGGCCGTGAGCAAAATAACTGGAATATGGCTGGTGAGGTCGTCTTCCTTCAGGTGGCGGGTCATCGAAAAACCGTCCATCACCGGCATCATCACGTCGGATACGATGACGTCGGGGACAAGCTTCCGGGCGGTTTGCAACCCATCGAGGCCCTGCATCGCCTGAATAACACGGTACTGGTCGGCCAACTGTTTCTGGAGATAATTGCTCAACTCAGGGTGATCCTCCACCAACAGCAGGGTGGGTTTGTCGTCGCGACTCGTTTCGGCCAGATCTTCCGGCGAATTGGCCGGGGTGAAAAACTCCGCTAACACAGGGCTGCCTGGAAAGGTACCGGTGACAGGATCTACCCGAGGAACGTTTGGGTATCGAAGCGCATTTATCAATAGCGGCAGCCGCACCACGAACGTACTCCCCGCTCCTTCCCGGCTATCTACCTGAATCGAGCCTTTGTGCAGTTCTACCAGTTCTTTGGTGAGTGTCAGGCCCAGGCCCGTTCCATCAAAAGCTCTGGTCTGCGAATCGTCGGCCTGGTAAAAACGGTCAAAAATTCGGGCATGCAACGGCTCAGGAATGCCCACCCCCGTGTCGGCTACCTCGATCCTGAGGCCATACATGGGTTCAACAACCACCCGAAAGCTAACGCTGCCCCCCGTCGGCGTGAATTTGATAGCATTCGCCAGGAGGTTGTAGATGATTTTTTCCAGTTTATCCCGGTCAAACGGCACATCCAGTTTCACGGCTGGCAGGTCGACAACGTAGCGCACTTCCTTGTTGTCGGCCAGTGACCAGAACGAATGAGCCAGTTGGCTGATGAACTCGATCACATCATCTGTTCGCATTCGTAATGTAAGCTGACCCATTTCGGCCTTTGCCAGATCTAGCAGCTGGTTCACCAACCGAAGCAGCCGGTTAGCGTTCCGTTCCATCATGCGGGTTTCCTCTGGGCTAATGGCTTTCCGTTTCTGTAGTGGTGCCAGAATGAGTTGCAGGGGCGTTCGGAACTCGTGTGAGATGTTAGCAAAAAACTGCGACTTCACCCGGTCGAGTTTCTTGATGTAATCTGCTTCAATTTGCAGGATTTTGGCTTCTTTGGCGGCCTCATCGGCCAGCACCTGGGCAATTTTGCTACTACAGATGGCCGCAATGGTTTGCAGGGCCTCCCGGTGGTGTTCCTGAAAAAAGCCTTTCTGGGGGTGTTCCGAGTCGATCACGCCAATGACCTTATTTTGGAGCAGCAGCGGTACGGCCAGTTCGGCGTAACGTACCTCGTCATCCACAATGTAGCGCGGGTCCTGCGTGGTGTCGGCAATGGTTTCGGGCTTACCCGTTACGGCCACCGTCCCGACGATGCCCGTACCGAGCGGAATCTCGATTGGGTTGAAGATGGCGTAGGCTTCCGGGTTTTTGTTGCCGTAGGCGGCTTTCTGAATGAGGGCCGTTTGTTCGTCGTTGAGCAGGTAAATCACGCAATCCACGAAGCCCAGCCGGGCAATGCAGTTTTTGGCCACGTCCCACAGGATTTCGTCTACCGTGTTTTTGCCGTAGAGCGACGTGGCGAAGTAGTTGATCGTTCCGTCGATATCCTGCCGGAGTTGCAGACTGCGCGAAAGATGGTACTGCTCGTTTTCCAGCGAAAGCTGCTGATTCCGTTGCTGAAGCTTGTACCGGTTAAACAGCAGGTAGCCAATCAACCCGGCCAGTAAAGCCAGAGCAACCAGCGCAACAATCAGCGTGTGTTGCTGACTGAGCGACGCCTGTTGGGTCGCCAGGCGAAGTTTCTGAACACCCAGTTCGCGGTCTTTCTGTTCGCCCTGATACCGCGCCTGCATGTCGGCAATCTGCTTCGACAACTCCGCCGACTGCAAACTATCGGTTAGGTATTGGTACTGCTCTTGGGCTGCGACGGCTTCTTTAGGCTTCCCCAACACACCATAAATCAAGGGCAAATTAGCCAGAACCTGCTGCTGAATATTTTTGGATTCGATTCGTTTGGCGATAGCTAGTGCCCGTTGTGAATACTGTAAGGCTTGCCGAAAATCGCCCATGTCTCTGAAAAGCAGGGCTAAATCCAGGTAAGAGCCGCTGATATTCAGTTGATTGTCGTTTTTTAGGTCGATAGCCAGCGATTTGTTGTAGAAGGCAAGTGCTTTGCCGAACTCCCGGCGAATGCGGTAGACTCTCGCCAGGTTATGAAACGTATTGCTCATCGCCTGCGTGTCGCGCTGAGCCGTTTGGATGGTCAGCGCCTTCAGGCCTAATTGTAAAGACTGGTCGTACTCTTTTTTGTCGAAGTACACATTCCCCAGGTTGCCATAGATAGACCCAAGCATGCCCGTGTCCTGCCGCGCCTCCGCGATCTTCTGGGCTTGCAGGTTCGCTTCGATACTCGCGTCATACAGCTTCATGTATCGGTTGACGATGCCCACGGCGAGGTATGACCGGCAAATCTCCTCCTGCTCGCCCAACTTATGAAAAATTGAAAGCCCAGCTTTGGCTGCATCAAGGGCACTGACGTAGTCGTCCCGTTCAGCATAGATGCGGGTCAGCCGCTGGTAGGCTTTGCCTTCCGACAAGGTCAGCTGGTTTTTCTGCGCCAGCGACAGGGCAGAGCGGGCGGCTGTCAACGCCTGTTCGGGTTGGGAAGAGGTGAGTTTTTTAGCCCGGTCGAGTTGCCGATCCACAGCCTTTTGTACGGCTGACTGAGCCAACAACGGTGCATCTACTGTACAAAAGTGAAAACAAAGCAGGAGCAAAAAGCGTACAGCCATACTTGCCAGCTTAGACCATCGTGTGCATAGGGTTCAGCTAACAGAAATGTCGCAAGTTTTTCAATGAGTACAAATTCGACTTCGTAATCGGCAGCGAGTTAGCCTATCTAGTGGGTGTTCACTAAAGGCCCGTCTAACCTCAATACACAGTAACAATTTGACTACTAAACTAATACGTACCCCAAAACCTCAACTAGATACGTGCCGGTTTATGCCTCAGAGTTACCTCCTCATCGCCAGCGGAATGTGTAGGTCAACAGCAAGCAGTTACATGCTGCCCAATGTAGCGATTGGTCAACGTATTTACTGGCCCTACTGATCGCTTCGCCGTTGGCATGGTGAGCTATACCGCTGGCTCCAGTACTTCGCCTACCGTGTCGATAGCGAGTGGTGTGGCTTTGCCCTGACGGGGGCGTTGGCGGTGGGTATTGCCTTGGTCACGGTGAGCTATCAGAGCATCCGCGCCGCCCTGATGAACCCGGTGAAGGCGTTGCGGAGTAAGTAGCCCCCCTACTCGCTCCGCAAGCTCCTGATCGGATTGGTCAGGGCTGTTCGGATGCTCTGGAAGCTCACCGTGGCGAAGGCAATCAGCAGGGCCAACAGAGCGGCAATCACAAACGTCCAGACGCTGATGTCGATCCGATAGGGGTAGTTTTGGAGCCACTGCCGCATGGCGTACCAGGCCGCCGGGAAAGCCACCACAAACGAAAGCACGACCAGCTTCAGGAAATCGGACGAGAGGAGTTGAATGATGCTCGTCACCGACGCGCCGAGCACTTTACGGATGCCGATTTCTTTGGTGCGCCGTTCGGCCGAGAGCGTAGCCAGCCCGAAAAGGCCAATGCAGGAGATAAAGATGGTCAGGATGGCCCCGAACAACATGATCTGCTTCCATTTGGCTTCTGCCTCATAACGTTTCAGGTTGTCTTCGTCGACAAACGAAAAAGCGTACGGGTTGATCGGAAACAGCCGTTTAAACGTACGCTCGATGTGTTGCAGGCTGGCCGAGGCGGTGTTGGGCCTGATCTTGATGAAGGCTTTGCCATACTGATTGCCCGGCTTGGTAGTAAACAGTTGTGGCCCAATTTCCTGACTCAGCCCGTTGAAATGATGGTCTTTCACCACGCCCACTACCGTGTATTTTTCGCCCTTGTTATACCAGAAATCAACGGGCTGCCCAATGGGATTTTTCCAGCCCGCCTGCTTCACAAACCGTTCGTTTACCAGCACCGATTGGGTGGAATCGGCGGGGAAATCAGGCGAGAAGTTGCGCCCCTGCCGAACGGGAATCTTCAGCAGCGGCAGGTACGTGGGGTCGATGGTTTCGTAGGTGAAATTAATCTCCGTACCGCCGTTGACCTTGGCCACGGTGCCCCACTGCCCGCCATTTTTAGGAGCCACGCCCACAATGTTCGGGTTTTTCAGCAGTTCATCGCGCAGCAGTTTGGCTTCACGCCGGGTCAACCCCGATTTCTCGATGCTCACCACGTCTTTGTCATCGTACCCCAAATTCTTGGTAGTCAGATAGTTAAACTGCGAATAGATCGTCAGGGTGGCAATGACCAGAAACGACGCCAGTGCAAACTGCACCACCACCAGCGACTGTTGCAGGTAGTTCTTGCCCGACAGGCTGACCCGGTTGTAGAGCGTCTGAACGGGATTGTAGCGCGACAGCACCAGGGCCGGATAAAACCCCGCCAAAAGTCCCGTCAGCAGAAACAACGCCACATAGCCCAGCACCAGCCGGGCGTCGAACAGGTAGGCCAACGCCAGCGATTTGTTGGCCAGCAAATTGAACGTAGGCAGCACCAGTTGCACCAGTACCAGCGCCAGCACAAAGGCCCCGAAACACAGCAGAAACGATTCGCCCAGAAACTGTACCGTTAGTTGCAACTGCCCGCTGCCCACCACCTTCCGCACGCCAATTTCCTTAGCCCGCTTCAGTGACCGCGCCACGGTCAGGTTCACAAAATTGATGCAGGCAATGAGCAGAATAAACAGGGCAATGCCCGTCAGGATGTACGAAAACAACGGGTTGCTTCCGCCAACAAGGCCATTGTCGGCGCGCAGGTCCTGACTCAGGTGCATAGCCGTGAACGGCTGAAGAGCGTACTCTACCTTACTTTTGAAGCTAAACTTTTCGGCCATCATCTTAATCGCCGACGCGGCATCGGCCCGGTAGATCTGATTCATCTTCGCCTCAACAGCCTGAAGGTTAGCACCCGGCGTAAGTAGCACAAAGGTGTTTTCGAAAATATTGAACCAGTTTTCGGGGTTAGTCATCTCCTGGGCTGTTACCACCATGGGCATGAGTACATCAAACCGAATAGATGAATTCAGGGGTGTTTGCTGGGCCACGCCCATCACGGTATACGGCTCAAACGCCTCACCATTACCGAAGGCCAGTTTAAACGAAATGGTCTTGCCCAGCGCGTCGATAGTGCCAAACTGTTTCATGGCCATTTCTTCCGAGATCACCACCGAATGGGGCTGTTGCAGGGCCGTTCGGGGATTACCGCTCAGCAGCGGAAACGTGAAGACCGAAAAAAAACTGGTGTCGGCCACAAACACGGTCTGACTGACGATGTCGGTGCCCAGTTTCATGTCGTGCCGGTCTTCTTTATACCGCACAAACGACTGTATCTCAGGCACACTAGCTGCAAACTTGGGGCCCTGCAACAGGCCGGTGTTGCCCTGCCTGTTTTCTACCTTACCCGCCGACGATAGTTCGCGGCTGGTGATGCGGTATAGGCGGGGGACATTGGCATGAAACCGGTCGTAGCTCACTTCGTCTTTGGTATAGAGAATAATGAGCATAGCCGCCGCCAGCCCGATGCTCAGGCCAACGATATTAATGACCGAATAGGCTTTGTTGTGGGCCAGCGTCCGGAGCGCGATGGTGATGTAGTTGCGTAGCATGTCGGGGTTGAGTGAGGAGGGTGATGGGTATTGGCCAGGGCGGAGAACGGTTTTTTTTCGTCTGACAAAAAAGGGCGTGAGGTGGTATAGTACGGCCACGACAAACTCGCGTCGGGCTTTGGCGGGTCCGACCTGGGTCAGCCGCTTCTGAAATACCTCGTGCAGATCGCCCTGCACATCTTCGAGGAGGTGGGGCGCGCAACACCACGTCAGTAGCCGGTCGGCCCATTGGGGGGCGGCGGTCCGACGGTTCGGGTGGGGTGGGTTTGTTCCGTTGGTCATAGCGTGGAGAAACGGGTTAGCCAACAATGAGTTGAAACTTGTCTTGTGGAATGGCGTGCCAGAGCCGGTCACGTACCGCCTGAATGTCCTGCAAAGCCCTCACACCCAGTGCCGTTAGCGTAAAAAAGCGTTTGCGCCGTCCGCCCCGCTCGGCCGTGGCCCCGCCCAGCACCGACGACAGGTAGCCTTTTTCTTCCAGCCGGTAGAGGGTGGTGTGTACGGCGCTCATGGTGATGGCGCGGCCCGTTTGCTGCTGCACATCTTCCCAGACATTAACGCCGTAGGCCTCGGTAGGGCAGGCCGCCACCACCAGCAGTATGATTTCTTCAAACTCTCCCAGAAAGGCTCTACGCATGGTTTCGGCAGGCAAGGATGATTAGTTACAATTTTGCTAAACAAACCAAGTGCCAACGTCAAAAAAAGCCTATTGAGTACGTTCAGGGCCTTTTCACCACCGATGTGTGTACGATTTCGGACAATGCCTGTCCGGGAACAGGAGACAGCGATAAGCGCCGTAGGGTTGCCGTCAAATTTTCTAATCTTTAATCTCTAGGCATTTGATTCTGCAACTAGACGACTAATAGAAACGTCTTTTCCCGTAGCTTAGAGAGATACAATGCCCCCTACCCGCACATGTCTACACCCCGCGAAGCCATCGCCATTATTGAAAAAGCCTACGCCGAAAATGCGACCTTTGTTGATCTAGGAAATTGTGGTTTAACCGAGTTGCCAGAGGAACTGTTCATGTTGACCAAGTTGGAAAAATTGAACCTGGCAAGCTTCTACTACCAACAGGAGAAAGGGTGGGAAAAAACAGCAAACAATGGAGTACCAAACCAATTAGAAACATCTGATTTAGAGAGGATACGTACATTTAAGCATATCCTTCGAGAGCTATATCTAAGTAACACAGGTATCACCAATGTAAGCGCACTAGCTGAACTGACTCAGTTACAAAAGCTATACCTAAATGATACAGGCATTACTGATTTAAGCGAACTTGTCGGATTGATCCGGTTACGGATCTTGGACATAAGTAGTACAGGCATCACTGATATTGGCCCATTAGCCAATCTGACTCAGCTTGAAAAGTTATATCTAAGTAATACAGCCATTACTGATATCAGCCCATTAGCCAAGCTGGCCCGGCTATGGGTCCTGTACTTAATAAAAACCAGTATTACAGATCTAACTCCATTAATCGGCCTAACTCAGCTACGTGTCATTAACCTAAGTGGTATGCACATTGAGGATGGCGCAGTGATTGGCCAGGTGCTTCGTAACAACCCACACTTGGTACGCTTATGGCTTGATAGGGGAGTTCCTGGTATCCCAGAAGGATTAGAGAGAGATACTGAAGGACTAATTGATTATTTCCAGAAGCAGCATGACGCGTTGAGCCGCACAGAGCCGAACCGGTCATTGAAACTAATTCTAATGGGTAACACCCGGGCGGGGAAGAGTCAATTACTTAATCGGCTACTGGAGCAAGCCTACGAATCTAATTCAGCCAGCACCGACGGTCTCAATGTCGCAGTTTGGTCACCGCGCATTAATGGCGTTGCCTACCGGATTACATGCTTTGACTTCGGTGGGCAAGATTTCTACCACGCTACTCATAACCTTTATCTCGATAATCGCGCGCTCTATCTCGTGCTATGGCATCCGCAGGTAGTGGAGCAAAGCCAGCACCTACCCCTAGGCTATTGGCTGGGCAACATCGACTATTTCACAGACGGCCAAATCGACCATAATATGTCTATTTGGAGCATTCAAAGTCGAGCTGATGAAGCTCCTCGTGAATGGACAAATAGCAATCATGTGATTCTTTACAATACTGACGCCGATGGGCAATTCTACCTTAGCATTCAGGAAGCTAGAAATGCAAAAAGCCGCTGGAAGGTCGAATGGGACTATTTTCGGCAACGCTTAGACCGTAAGATAGAGGCGCTTGCTGAGAAGGCCACTCCGTCTAACTATGAGATTATTGCTGTGCGTGACGAGGTGCTACCCCGATTGCGAAAGCAAAAACGAATAGTATTGCTACGGGCCGATTTTGATGCCCAATGTCTCGAAAACGACACGCTGAAGCAAGCTGGCGAGAGTAATTACGACTCGACCTTGACGGTGTTAAAGGCTGCCGGTGAACTGCTTTGGTATCCTAACATAGCAGATGTGGCCAACTACATAATTGTCAATCCCAGCCGATGGGCCAAATTTATTTTTAGTATGCTGGGGCGCGATAGCATGGCGCAGGGTGATGGCGAATTCACCCTGCACGATCTGGATCAGGCTATTGATGCCAGCGAGGTACATACTGATGAAAAGGAATGGCTACCGACGTTGTTCATAACACTCTTGCAAGAATACCAACTCATTTTTGAGAAACCTGACGTACTTGGGCGTTATGTGGTACCACAGTATCTACCCAATCAACCGTTAGAGCACTACCTGAAAAGCCTGCTTCCGATCACACTTGTAGTGCAATATGAACATTACATCCCCTTCTGGCGCATTACGCATTTTATTACTCAAAAAGCTACCGCAACAGCGACCCAAAAACCGCACTACTGGCGTTACGGCATCATTTACTATGAGCAAGACTGCACGGTAATGGTACGCTTACAGCGGCCATTACTGGGTGGAGAGATATCAGAAATGCAAGCAAAACTGTACATACACGTTGATGGCCCCGTAGAAGTGCGTATTCAAATGTTGACCGAAATTCTCGACTTCTTTGGCCGGGTGCATCAGTTTATCTCACCCAACTCGCCAAAGCTCTTATTGCCTGAGAAGACGAAGTCAGATATATTGGACTCTGGCTTATCATATTGGTTTGAGCAACACGAAAAGCCCGCTTTCATCAAGCAGATACGATTTTCGGTTAATGATAAGCAATTTTTCTCTGTAGAAGACTTGCTTAAAACTCTGAGAAACGGGCAGAAACTAATGAAGTGTTCAGCGGGCGAGGTATTACCTATTCCTGCGCTATTCTATCCACTCCTAAACAGCCAAAACACCATGCCCAAACGCATTTTCTTCTCTTACGCCCACGCCGATGCCCAATACCGTCGGGAGTTAGATGTTCACTTTGCCGCCCTTAAACGCGGTCAGTATGTAGAAACTTGGCATGATATGGAGATTACGCCAGGCGAAGACTGGGATAAGCGTATCAAAGACGAAATTGACCGCGCCGATCTGGTGCTGGCGCTCATCAGCCCTGACTTCATGAACTCGTCGTACATCTGGGACCAGGAGCTACCCAGAATGGCTGAGAAATTCGTGCCTATTTTCCTCCGCCCTTGCGACTTCGACGAAACGCTCATTGCGCCCGTGCAAGGCTTACCTAAGCATTATGAAACTGGTGATAATAGCGTTGAAAAGGGAATACGTTGGATTGTCAGCAGCAAATGGGCATACCGTGATGAAGCCTATCTGGCCGTTATTGAGGGGCTAAAACGCCTGCTGAAAAAATAGAATGATGCGGAGCGTAAAAGCCTTCCTGAATAAGAATTGTAGAAAATTTATGGGGCGAGTACTTCCTTACACTATTGCCCAAATGCATCGTAAAAAAATACGTTGGTGTCTAGTATTAGCCGTAGCTTATTCATTCAGCCACTGGTCGAGAGTTGCCTCTGTGATCCCTTTTTCATCGACAGACTCTTGTACTTTGCTGATAAGTTTAGCCGAGAAATAGTTTGCTAATAATTGACGAATAGCCAGCAGGTCTTCTTCGCTGGGCTGAAAAGAGTAGACTTTCAGCAGATCGAGTTGTAGGACACTAAGCTTTGATGGTTGCATAATAGATCGGCCTGTTTATTAACTGCACAAATAACGAAATAAGTGGACAATTGTGCTTAGATAGTTCGAGCAGTCATTTTATAAGGCAAATATCCCCTTCACAATCAGCAACTTACGCACTTTTACATTTCCTTTACATTGTTTTACCTGTTATTTGCCTATGGTATGTAGCGCAGCGCATAGCTTTGCTTCGTTACCAAACCAGAACAGCTAACGCTATGAAAAAAAGCCTGTTATCGCCACTGCTTGCCGCCGGGGTATGCCTCACAACGTTGGCCATTGCCCAGCAGCCATTTACCAATTGTGCCGCTGCCTTTGTGGGCAACAAGATGGTGGTCGATTCTTATACGCCGAAGGCGCACTGCCAACTGTCGGGGAAAGCTACGGGGTTACTCACCGTACAGACGGTTGAACTCTCCTCTACCCAAGCCAAGGCTGTCGACAAGATCGATTTCAAGGTGGCTATCCGTGATAAAGCCACCGGTACGTTGCACCTGTTTTCAGGCGAGACGTATAAGCAACTGCCCGTGCAGGACGTGCTCACCGCCTGTAAGAAAGGTGACCACATTGTGCTGCTGACCGTAGACAACCACTATGCCCTACCCCATAACGAAATCGTAGTACAGTAATAAACCAAACCAGCATGAAGACGTACCTGCTTATTTCCGCTTTAGTGGTGCTCACCAAATTCGGTAGCGCCCACCTGCAACCCACGCTCTATTGCAGCCCCGTCACGCTGAACGGGCAACCCCTCGCCGAGGCCTCGGTCGAGTTTGGAACGCCGGGGGTGCTGGCCATCATTCAGGGCGATCCCGACCTGCCCAAATACAACAAGCCTATGGCCTTCCGGGTGATGGTCCGCCGCGCCAACGTGGTGGTGAAGCAATGGTCTGGCGAAGCAAAGCCCGTCTATTCGCTGCAACTAGGCGACCTGTGGCCGTCTGTTCAGTTTGGCGATGAACTGGTGCTGAGCGCCGTGCCCGTCAGTGAAGAGCAGGTAGTGCCCAACGCCGTTATCAAGATCAAGGCCATCAACTGGCTGGTGATGAAACCCAAAAAAGACGGCTGTTAACGGGCCGCACCACCCATGCAACGCCCTATTCGCCCCAACGCCACGTTTCGGCTGCTGCTCGTCGGCTTGCTGACGGGGGCGTTGGGGCTGCTTTTTGTGCAGCTCACCAGTACGACCCCGGTTACGACCGGGGGGCGTTCGTCGGAAAAAGTCAATTTGGCCCTGCGCCGCACGGCCCACCACCTGCTCCGGGCGGCAGGCGATTCAACGTCGACCATTGCAGCGGTGGAGCAATCCAACGCCCAGACCTACCGCCTCCGGCTCGACCATGCCTTCGATTATGACCGCCTGCCGGGGCTGTTACAGGCCTCGTTTCGGGTGCATCAGATTACAGACCCGTATGACGTGGCCGTGCTGAACTGCGCCACGGGTGCGCTGCAACTGGGCTATAGCGTTACTGATTTAACTGACAATCAGACAGTTCCCTGTAGGGGTCGGTTGGCACAGGCGGGTTGTTATGTGTTACGGGTCACGTTTGCCACGCCCCCCGCCGCCACCCCTCAACGCACCAACGCCTGGCCACTGCTGGCGCTGGTGGGGGCATTGGTGGGGTTGCTGGTGATTGGCTGGCGGCAACAGACGCGGCTACCACCTGCTGCGCCCCTTGCCGGCAAAACCACCGACAACCCCAACCGCCTCCAATTCGGGCAGTCGTACCTCGACGTGATGGGGCAGACGCTCATATCAGGCACACATCAGCATAGCCTGACCTACCGCGAAACCAAGCTACTCCGAATGCTGGTCGGCCACGCCAATGAGGTGCTGGACCGTGACCATATTCTGAAACAGGTATGGGAAGATGAGGGCATCACCGTAAGCCACCGTAGCGTCGACGTGTTTATCTCGCGCCTCCGCAAGCTACTCCAGGATGACCCCACCGTGAAGATTACAGCCGTGCATGGTGTGGGCTACCGGCTGGAAGTGAGCTGACGGGTTGCAACGCCGAACAAAAACTGTCCGTGAATGAACGTCTTACGTCCATTTACGGACAGTTTTTGTTTTACAGCTTTTTCACAACTAGTTGATTAACAACTGATTATCCTTTTGGTATGCTACTTGACCAAGCAACAGCAGCACTTACCACTTACCACTCATCGTTCACCACTTATTCCCATGCTACGCAACTACCTCAAAATCGCCTTTCGCAACCTGGTCAACAACAAGGCGTACTCAGCTATCAACATTGGCGGGCTGGCGATGGGCATGGCGGCTACGCTGCTCATTATTCAATACGTGGCCTTTGAACGGAGCTACGACCGGTTCCACCATCACGCTGACCGTATTTTTCGGGTTAAAGCCGAACGCTATGAAAAAGGCGTGCTCTCGACCGAATGGGCGGGTGGCCCCTTTGCGGTGGGCAATCACCTGAAGGCCGCTTTCCAGGAAGTAGACGATTACACCCGTGTCTACATTCGCAACAAGCTACTGCTGGAAGCCAACGACCGTAAGTATAAAGTAGAGCAGGGCGCATTCGTTACGCCGTCGTTTTTCAGCGTCTTCTCCTATTCGCTGCTGAGCGGCAACGCCAAAACGGCCCTCACCGACCCCAACACGGGCGTGATTTCGGTTTCGCTGGCGAAGCGGTTGTTTGGCACAAAGAACCCACTGGGACAGGTGATCACCATCGAGCGCGAATTTCCGATCAGGATAACGGGCGTGTATCAGGACTTCCCCAAAAACTCACACCTGGCCGCCGATTACCTCATGTCGTTCAGCACGTTTCAGCGGCTGTTTAATCCCAAAAATGAACCCAATAAAAACTTCGACAACACCTGGAACTGGGACGGGTGCCTGACTTACCTGCTGCTGCGACCCGATGCAGATCCCGACAAGCTCGCGGCCAAATTCCCGGCTTTCCTAATAGCCAGCAAACAACACGACCCAAAGACCAACGATGGTCTTGCCCTGCGGCTGCAGCCGCTGCCCGATATCCACCTCTATTCGCATTACATGATGGAGGCCACCCCCAACGGCGACGGCAACTCGGTGTATGTGCTGCTGTGTGTGGCCTTTTTCATCATCGCCATTGCCTGGATCAACTACGTCAACCTGGCCACAGCCCGCGCCATTGGCCGGGCCAAGGAAGTGGGCGTACGCAAGGCCGTAGGGTCGTACCGCAGTCAGTTGATCGGGCAGTTTATGATCGAGTCGGCGCTGCTCAACTTCCTGGCCGTGGTGCTGGCGTTTTTGGGCATTGTAGTAGCTCTTCCGCTGTTTAACCAGTTTACCGATCAGCAACTGACGCTGGCGTTTGTGTGGTCGGGGCGTTTCTGGCTGGGGCTAGGCACGATGTATGTTGTTGGCACGCTGCTATCCGGGGCCTATCCGGCGTTTGTGCTGTCTGATTTTAGCCCCATCGCGGTGCTCAAAAATGGCGTTTCGGCGTTCAGGGAGGGTGTTTTCCTCAGAAAATCGCTGGTGGTGGTGCAGTTTGCGGCCTCCGTTTTTCTGCTGGTGGGCACTATCACGGTGTTTCGGCAATTGCAGTTTATGCGCAGCCAGAACCTGGGCATCGACATTGCCCAGACCCTGGTGCTCGACAAGCCCATGAACGATTCTACGCGGGTATCCCAAACCAAGGCATTCAAGACGTATTTGCTGGGGCAGTCGGTTATTAAACGGGTGGCCGTGGCGGGTTCTGTTCCCGGCGAAAAGGTAGACTTCAACGCGGGCGGCATCCGGCTGGTGGGTGCCCCCGACGCCGACGGCAAGCAGTACCGCGTCATTGGGGCCGACTATGACTTTATCGACGCGTTTGGCATGACGGTGCTGGCCGGGCGCAACTTCAACGAAAAGCTGGGTGAGAAAGACGCCGTGGTCTTCAACCGCACCGGCATCCGGCAGTTGGGCTTCACCGACCCGCAGAAAGCGCTGGGCCAGAAAATCGACTTCTGGGGCGACAAGCTCACCATTGTCGGCGTGGTCGATGACTTCCATCAGCAGTCGCTCCGCGAAGCCTACGAGCCGCTTATTCTCCGACTCGACCCCGGCGTAAACGGGCAGGTGCTGATCAAACTGGCCGACGGCAATCCCGGTCCGGCTATTGCCGCCGTGCAAAAAGCGTGGTTGCAGTTTTTCCCCACCGACCCGTTCGTTTATTCATTTCTGGACGAACGCTACAACAAGCAGTACCGCGCCGACGAGCGCTTCGGGCAGGTGTTTGGCTTCTTTACATTAATCGCCATTCTGGTGGCCTGTCTGGGCTTGCTGGGCCTCGCCACGTTCACGGCGCAGCAGCGCACCAAAGAGATTGGCGTACGTAAAGTGTTGGGGGCCAGCGTAGGCAGCCTCGTGGCGTTGCTTTCGAAAGATTTTCTAAAACTGGTGGGCATTGCCATTGTTGTGGCCTCGCCCGTAGCCTGGTATGCCATGCACCGCTGGTTGCAGGACTTCGCCACCAGGATTACCCTCGACTGGTGGATTTTTGCCCTGGCAGGGTTGTTTGCCGTAGGCATTGCCCTGCTCACGGTGAGCTTCCAAAGCATCAAAGCCGCGTTGCTCAACCCTGTAAAATCGCTACGAAGTGAATAACCCCAATAAACTATGAAAACGCTGTTCATTGCCCTCGCCTTCGTGCTATCGAT
>NZ_JAFMYU010000040.1 GCF_017353255.1 Fibrella aquatilis
GGGCGGTCCCGCGTCCGGGCTACACTTGCGTCAGCAAAAATCGTAAATCGTAAATCGTACATCGTAAATCCCCAACATGCGCCCAGCCCTCCTCTTTACCCTCCTCCTCCTCGCGGCTTGCCAGAACAAGCCTAAAACTGAGGCAACCATAACTGCCGACACCGCCGCTACGGCCACGGTTGATCTAACCAAAAAGCCCGGTCCCGATGCACCCCGAACCGCCGCCGACCGACTGGTACGGGCGTTGTATTTTGAACATCGGGTGAAGGAAAACCCGTTCTACGAGGCCGCAGACCCAACCCTCGCCGAACAGTTTTTCACCAAGCCCGTGGCGGCGAAGGTGCTGGCGATGGCCAAAAAAACGGGCAAAAAAGCTACGGTAAACCCCCTGTTTAACATTCCCGACAAACAGGCCGAGAAAATGTGGGTACTGCCCGCTAACATATCGGGCAACGAAGCCGTGGTGTTCGTGACCTACAACGACAAAGGCAAACCACAGGAAATGCGCTGTGAGATGACCAAACAGGATGGTCGCTTCCGCATCGCCGACATTGTGTATGCCGACGGCAGCCGATTATCGGGGAAATAATTTTTTGACAGGATTAGCAGGATTTCGGGATTGACAGGATTTCTTTCTAGTCGGAGCAGATTGACCGATTAGAAAGAAAACCTGTCAATCCCGAAATCCTGCTAATCCTGTCAAAAAACCCTTTCTGCTGGTAGCATTACACCTGAACCCATCCAGTACGCATTTTGTATTTTTGCAGGACAAACACACTAAATCCTGTCGGTGTGTGGTGCGCATTATGAAAAAAGTAGCTTTCTATACGCTTGGCTGCAAACTGAACTTCTCCGAGACCTCGACCCTGGCCCGCATGATGGAACAGCAGGGCTACGAGCGCGTTGAGTTTAATCAGCGGCCCGATATATTCATTATCAATACCTGTTCGGTGACGGACAACGCCGACAAAAAATGCCGCAAAATCGTGCGCGAGGCGCAGAAGATTAACCCCGACGGTTTTGTGGCCATTCTGGGCTGCTACGCCCAGCTAAAACCCGTTGAGATTTCCGAGATTCCGGGCGTTGATGCCGTGCTGGGTGCTGCCGAAAAATTCCGGCTGGCCGAGCTGATGCCCACGTTCACGAAAGCCCCCGCCGGGCAGCCGGGCCGGGTGCTGAACTCGCCCATCGAAGACGCCATTGATTACCACGCGTCCTACTCACTCAACGACCGGACGCGTACCTTTCTGAAGGTGCAGGACGGCTGCGACTACCCCTGTGCGTACTGCACTATCCCGTTGGCGCGCGGCAAAAGCCGGTCCGACACCGTGGCGAATGTGGTGCGGGCTGCCCATGAGATTGCGGCTCGTGGCGTACGGGAAATCGTGCTGACGGGGGTCAATATCGGCGATTTCGGGCTGGTCAACGGCCATAGAGACGAGACGTTTCTTCAACTGATTCGGGCACTGGACGAGGTAGCGGGCATTGACCGTTTCCGCATTTCGAGCATCGAGCCGAACCTGCTCACCGACGACATTATTGCCTTTGTAGCCCAATCGAAGCGGTTTGTGCCGCATTTTCACGTGCCGCTGCAATCAGGCTCAAACGCCGTGTTGGGTCTGATGCGCCGCCGCTACAAGCGCGAACTGTATGCCGAGCGGGTAGCGAAAATCAAGGCACTCATGCCCCACGCCTGCATCGGCGTCGACGTGATTGTAGGCCACCCCGGCGAGACCGACGAGCTATTCCGCGAAACCTACCAATTCCTGACCGAATTGCCCGTTTCGTACCTGCACGTGTTCACCTATTCTGAGCGGCCCAATACCCTGGCCGTGGCCATCAAACCCGTTGTACCTGGCCACGTCCGGGCCGAGCGCAGCAAGATGCTGCATATATTGTCGGACAAAAAGCGGCGGGCGTTCTACGAGTCGCAGGTGGGGCGTGAGGCTATGGTGCTGTTTGAAGACGACGTAGACGAGGCTACTGGCCGGATGCAGGGCTTCACCGAGAACTACGTCCGCGTAGTGGCCAATTATGACCCGCTACGTATCAATGAACTGGTGCCGGTACAGTTGTCAGCCATCAATTCAGCAGGATTAATGGAGGCCGACGAAGTAGAAATGGCGGTTGACACGCATTAATTGGAGAAGGGAGTTTGTAGTTTGTGGTTTGTGGTTGGCTTCGCGCTTGCGGCCCCTCGACTGCGCTCGGGGTGACAGGCCGATAAGCAATCTTCTTGAGTTGATTCAAGTTCGTTGTCACCCCGAGCGCAGTCGAGGGGCCGCAAGCGCGAAGCCAACCACAAACCACAAACTCCCTTCATATTCTTTTCCCCATTATATGCGCTCAACGTTTCTTATTCTTTTCTATTTCCTGTTTCACACTATTGCACGTGGGCAAACCGCTGACAGTACGGGTAAACAGATAGTCCTGGTCAACGGTAATCCCGAACGACTCTACAGCGGCATTGAATACATCGGCTACGACCGGCGGCTGAAGGTGCATCCCTTTTTCGAGTCCGACACCATGCAAAATGGGGCAATACAGGCCAATGGGCAGGTTTTTGCGTTGCCCATGCTCTACGACATCGTGCGCGATGAAGTAGTATTGGCTCACCCAACCGGCTACCGCATGGCCCTCTTCAGCGACCGTATTCAGTCGTTTTCGTTCCTCAATCACACCTTCGTACGCATGGCCGACAGCACCAAACACGGCCTGCCAACGGGCTTTTATGACCTGCTCTACAACGGCCCAACGCAACTGGTAGCCCGTCATAAAAAAGAAATTTTAATCAATCCATCCGTCAGCGGCGGCTATGGTGTATTCGACCCAAAAACTACGTATTACATTAAAAAGTCGGGGCAATTTTATGTCGTAAAAAATAAACGGGCTTTATTCAATTTACTGGAAGATCGCAAAAAACAATTAGCGGCTTTTGCGCGAAAAGAAAGGCTGCAATTTAAGCCAAACATGGACGACGCATTTATGAAACTGGCTAAAGCGTATGATGAATTAAATCAATCGTTATGACGAAATCTTTTCCTGTTTTTCTCTTCATCATCAGCCTCATTACCGGTCAGTTAGCCCTGGGTCAGCAAACCAGACCGATCATCGTGAGTGGGCAGTTTACCAATGCGCCGTTTGCTCAGTTAGTGCAAACAATTGAAGCTCGAACACCCTACCGGTTTTATTTCAACCCCGCCGACGTAGACAGCCTCCGCGTTACGACGCAGGCCACCGACGTACCCCTGGCCACGCTGCTTAACACGGCCTTTTCCGGCACCGGGCTTCGCTACGCCATCGACAGCCGAAACCGGGTCTTTATCACCACCGATCAGGCCATTCGAACGGAACTGCCGATAGGCTTTTTTGAGCGCGGCGGTGCTCCCGACACCACGACCATTGACTACGGCGCGGCCCGCACAACGGCCCGCCTGACGCTGGAAACAAAACTGTTTGAGATTGGCTCGCGGAATCTGGCGGGGCGACCGGGCAACGCCACCCTAGCTGGGCGCATCAAGAGCACCACCACCGGCGAACCGGCCGTGGGCGTGACGGTGCTCATTGAAAAACCGCGCATCGGGGCCGTCACGGATCAGTACGGCTTCTATTCCATTGCCCTGCCCCGCGGGCGTCACGAGTTGAAAATCAGGAGCCTCGGCCTGCGCGACACCAAACGCCAGCTCATGCTCTACGGTGATGGCAAGCTGGATATCGAGATGGACGAGGAGGTGGTGCCGCTGAAAGAAGTAATCGTGGGGGCGCAGAAAGATGCCAACGTGTCGAGCACGCAGATGGGCGCCGAACGCCTCGACACCAAAACCATCAAGCAGGTGCCCACGGTGCTGGGCGAAGCCGACCTGATTCGGGTGGTGATGACCCTGCCCGGCGTAAAATCGGTGGGCGAAGGCACGGTGGGCTTCAACGTGCGGGGCGGCTCGGCGGGGCAAAACCTCATCCTCTTCAACGACGCCGTGATCTACAACCCCTCCCACCTGTTCGGATTCTTTTCGGCCTTCAACCCCGACATTGTCAAGTCGGTTGAACTCTACAAAAGTGCCATTCCGTCGCGTTATGGGGGTCGGCTGTCGTCGGTGCTGGACGTGAGCACGCGTGATGGCAACAAAAAGAAGCTCACCGGCGCGGGGGGCATTGGCCTGCTCACGGGGCGGCTCACGCTGGAAGGGCCACTCATCACCGACAAAACGTCGATCCTGGTGGGGGTGCGCTCTACCTACTCCGACTGGCTGCTGAAACAGTTGCCGGGCGGCTACGCCAACAGCCGCGCCTCGTTCTACGACGTGAACCTGAACCTGACCCACGAGGCCAACGACCGCAACAGCTTTTACCTCTCGGCTTACCTCAGCCACGATCAGTTTAAGCTCAACAGCGACAGTCTCTACGCCTACAGCAATCAGGTGGCGGCGCTGAAGTGGAAGCACGTTTATGGCAACAAACTCTACGGGG
The DNA here is from genome assembly GCF_017353255.1 of Fibrella aquatilis. Classification (GTDB taxonomy): domain Bacteria; phylum Bacteroidota; class Bacteroidia; order Cytophagales; family Spirosomataceae; genus Fibrella; species Fibrella aquatilis. The sequence continues at coordinate 4,468 of NZ_JAFMYU010000040.1, forward strand.
TATTCACCGGCACCTACAGCCGCTACCAATACGCCGTGTCGAGTAATAAGCGGCCGGCGGAGGCGTTCCGCTTCGGTTTCGACATTCAGCAAAGCGGCCTCAAAGCCGACTTCAACTACTTCCCCAACACCCGCCACACCATCGACTTCGGCATTGGCAGCACCCGCTACGACCTCAATCCGGGCAGTTTACGACCGTCGGGTACCGACTCTCGCATTCGAACCGACGTGGTACCGGGTGAACAGGGCCTGGAAAGTGCCGTCTACATCGGCGACAGGTTCGACGTCTCGCCCCGGCTGTCGGTCAACGTGGGGTTGCGCTATTCGCTGTTCATGAATCTCGGTCCCGGTCAGGTGTACACCTACGCGCCGGGCATTCCCCGCGCTGAAAGCACCATTCGCGACACGCTGACCTACGGATCGGGCAGTTTGGTAAAAGCCGATCAGGGGCCTGAGTACCGGGTGGCCCTGCGCTACGCCATTACAGATGCGTTTTCGGTGAAAGCCAGCTACAACCGGATGCGGCAATACCTGCACCTGATTTCTAATTCGGTGGCTGTGTCGCCGCTGGACATTTACAAACTGAGCGACACCTACCTGCGGCCACAGGTGGGCGATCAGTATTCGCTGGGGCTGTACCAGAACCTCCGCGCCAACACCATCGAGCTATCGGCCGAGGGGTATTACCGGACCCTGCAAAACCAGCTTGACTACCGCAGCGGGGCCACCCTGCTGCTGAATCATCACCTCGAAACCGACGTGGTGCGGGCTGAGGGCGTGGCCTATGGCGTGGAGCTGATGATTCGAAAAATGACCGGCAAGCTCAACGGCTGGCTCAGCTACACCTACGCCCGGTCACTGCTGCGCACCACCGGTACCGACGGATCGGACGTGGTGAACGGCGGCAACTGGTACCCCAGCAGCTACGACAAACCCCACGACGTGACGCTGGTAGGCAATTACAAGATCAACCGGCGGCTGAGCATCTCGTTCAACGTGACCTACAGCACCGGTCGGCCCATCACGCTGCCGCTGGCCAAATACGCTCTGGCCGGGGCCGAACGGGTGTACTATTCCGAGCGGAATCAGTACCGCATTCCCGACTATTTCCGCACCGACGTATCGCTCAATATCGAGGGCAACCACAAGGTGCGCAAGCTGGCGCATAGCTCCTGGACGTTGGGCATTTATAACCTCACGGGCCGCCGCAACGCGTATTCGGTCTATTTCAACTCGGTGGGGCAGGGCATCAAGGGGTATCAGTTATCTATCTTCGGCCAGCCCATTCCCACGCTGACCTACAATTTCAAATTCTAGACGTTATGCAAAAACAGGCACAATGGCTACGGTGGTTGCAGGGGGCAATGCTGCTCACGGTGGGCAGTTGCGTTGACCCCTACCGCCCACCCGAAATTGCCTCGCCCAACACCTTTCTGGTGGTAGAGGGCAACCTGAACGGCGGCACGGGCAGCAGCACTATTAAACTGTCACGCACCCAGAATCTGGCCAACGCCAACAAGCCTTCGCCCGAACAAAAAGCCACGATCAGGCTGGAAGGGACGCCCTATTCATTTGTCGAAACTACCACCAAGGGCACCTACACGCTGGCATCGGCGACGCTGCCTGTTGGCAGTAAATACCAGGTGCGCATCAAAACGGGCGACGGCAAAGAATACCTCTCTGACCCCATCACGATGAAGCAGACACCCAAAATCGACAGCCTAACGGCAGAGGTGGTGGGCAACGGACTTCAGATCTACGTGAACACCCACGATGCCAGCAACAAGACCCGCTACTACCGCTGGGAGTATGAGGACACCTATGAGTTCTACACACCCTTCGAGTCGCCGCTGGAGTACGTGAATAAGGAGCTGATACAGCGTACTGGACCACCCATTAACCATTGCTGGCGCACCGAAACGTCGAGTACTACTTTGCTGGGGTCGTCGGCGCGGCTTACGCAGGATATACTTCAAAAAGCGCCGCTGCTGTATCTGTCGGCCACGTCGCCCAAGCTGAACGTCAATTATAGCATCCTGGTGAGCCAGTATGCACAGTCGGCAGAGGGGTATGCGTATTGGGAGAATCTGCTTAAAACCACCGAGCAGTTGGGCGGGCTGTTCGACCCGCTGCCGTCGCAGGTGGGGGGCAATTTGCACTGCGTAACCAACCCCACCGAACCAGTACTGGGTTTTCTGGATGGTTATACCACCGAGCAACTTCGGGTGTTTATCAAGCGCCCACCAGCCCTCTCCCGCAACCAGATCCGCACGGGTTACGAAGGCTGTTTCACCGACACAATTCCAAAGGAAAAGCAGCCGCTGGATGTCTTTTTGAGGCCGGGCGGGGGCTATAACGTCATCAGGCCAGTAGAGGGCAGCAGTACCAGCTACGTGGCCACGGGCGTTGCCTGCACCGATTGCCGCGACCGGGGCACCATTGTGAAACCCAGCTACTGGCCATGAACCGACCCATCCTGACCCTCCTTTGCCTGGCCACCCTACCCTACCTTACGCTGGCGCAACAGCCCCTGACGCAGCTTCAGCATCGGTTCGAAACCTACCAGCAGCAGCACCCAACCGAGAAACTATTTGTCCACACCGACCGGACTACTTACACGGCGGGCGAGTTGCTATGGTTTCGGCTGTTCTACGTTGACGGCTCCACGCACCGCCCCCTCGACCTGAGCAAGGTGGCGTATCTGGAGTTGATCGACAACCAGCAGAAGGCCGTTTTGCAGACTAAAGTGGCACTAGATACAGGGCGGGGTAGCGGCTCGGTGGTCTTACCAACTACTTTACCGTCAGGCCATTACCGCTTGCGGGCCTATACCCACTGGATGAAACAGACCAGCCCGGAGTTTGCCTTCGAGAAACTGGTGACGGTGGTTAACCCGTTCCGCAAGCTGGGGTTGGCAGCCCCCACCGAGGCCCCCGCCCTCGACGTGCAGTTCTTTCCCGAAGGCGGCAATCTGGTGAGTGACCTTCCCGCCACCGTAGCCGTGAACGTGGTGGATACCCAGACCGGGCGGGGGGTGAACAGTGGCGGCGTGGTGCTCACGCAGGCCAATGATACCGTAGCACGGTTTGGGCCAATGCGGTTTGGCATAGGTACGTTTTCATTCACGCCATCGGCCAAAAACACCTACCGGGTGTTGCTGAGCGGCGGCAAAACCAAATCGACAACGTACTCACTACCAGTTATTTACCCTACTGGCTACAGTATGCAGGTCGGGCAGTCGGGCGATCAGCTCCGGGTAACGGTGCGTGCCAACGGGGTGGGGGCCAACAGCCCGACGGTGTATTTGCTGGGGCATACGCGGCAGGTACTGACCCTATCAGCGGCGCAGACGATGTCGGGCAATGAAGCCGTTTTCACCGTTCCAAAAAACCAACTCGGCGAGGGCATCGCGCACCTGACGGTGTTCGACGGGGCGGGGCAACCCGTCTGCGAACGGCTCTGGTGCAACCGCCCGCAACCGGGCCTGCTGCTCCGGGCCAAGCCCGATCAGGCCACCTACGCCAGCCGCGCCCCGGTCAGGCTCGATCTAACGGCCACCGATGCCACCGGCAAGCCCGCCCAGGCCGATATGTCTATGGCCGTGTACCGCCTCGACTCCCTGCAAGCAGCCGAAACGGGTACGCTGCCCGCCTACCTCTGGCTCACCTCCGACCTGCGTGGCACAGTTGAATCGCCCGATTATTACCTGACTCACACCGGCCCGGAGGCCGACGCGGCCCTCGACAACCTGATGCTGACCCACGGCTGGCGTCGGTTTACGTGGAAAGCCGTGTTGCCACCCAAACCCAGCCCGGTTAGCCCGGTTGTCGACCTGCCCGAACGTCGGGGGCTGGTGGTGCGCGGCCGCGTAACCAACGCCCGCACGGGTGCACCCACCGCCGACGTGCCCGTCTACCTGAGCGTTCCGGGCAAGGCCGTCCGCCTCTACAGCACCCGTTCCGATTCTGCCGGGCTGGTGCGGGTTGAGTTGCCCGACCTGCGCGGCACCAACGACCTGGTACTGCAAACGGCGGCACCCGACACCACCTACCGCGTTGAACTGCTGAACCCCTACACCGAAACACCCGCCACCACCCCCCTGCCCCCGTTCGACCTGGCGTCGTCGGCGGCAGAGTCGGTGCGGGAACGGAGTTTGGCCATGCAGGTGCAGACGAGCTATTACAGCCGATTCGTGAATCCACCCACGCCCCCCAGCCGCGACAGTTCCGCCTTCTACGGCATTCCCGACGAGCGGTACAACCTGGACGCCTACACCCGGTTTACGGTCATGGACGAGGTGCTGAGCGAGTACGTACCCGGCGTAGCAGTGCGGAAACAAAGCGGCCACGCGGCCCTGCGGGTCAACAATATCCCCTACCGCAAGCTGTTCGACGAGGCCCCGCTGATGCTGATCGACGGTGTGCCCGTGTTCGACACCGACAAAGTCATGGCGCTTAGCCCATTGAAAATCAAGTCGCTGGACGTAATCACGCGGCGGTATTTTTTGGGTTATGCCACCATTCCGGGCATCATCAGCTTCCGTACGTATCGGGGCGATCTGGCTGGTTTTCAACCCGATGCCCGCGCCGTGGTGCTGGAATATGACGGCCTGCAACACCCCCGTGAGTTCTACGCCCCCCGCTACCCCACGCCCGCCCTGCAAGCCAGCCGCCGCCCCGATTTCCGTACGCTGCTCCACTGGCAACCCCATGTGCAGACCAACGCGCAAGGCAACGCCAGCCTGACGTTCTACACCTCCGACCAGGAAGGCACTTATCTCGTGGTGGCACAGGGCCTCACCCCCACCGGCCAGCCCGGTTTCACGCAGCAGACCATTGTGGTGCAGGGTGGGTTGAAGTGAGGCTACTGCTTATCCCACCAGACGCGGGTGTCGAGATTGTCGGGGCCTTGGCGGTCGATGGCGGCCTGACGACTGGCTCCATTTACCGAGTTCTCGAAATCAGGGTACGACAGGCGATTGATAAAGCTGCCTTTGATTTCTTTGCCCGGATACGGATTAGGCGTCAATTTAGGAAAGCCACTGCGCCGGAAGTTGGCAAACGCTTCGGGACCATTCAGCAGAGACGCCACCCAATATTGCGTGTTGATCTGCTCCAGGCCTTTTGCCGCCACATACGGATTCGCCGCCAGGTAGGCCGTGATGGCCGCTGGAGGCACCGCCGCATTGGCGTTGGTGATACCCAGTTGTTGCATATGGGCTGTTATACCCGCATTGTAGAAATCGGCGGCGTTACCAGTGGTCCAGCCACGTTGCGCCGCTTCAGCCAGGAGCAACTGTGTTTGGGCATAGGTTACCAGGTACGTAGGCACGTCGAACCGACCCAATCGGTTACGGTCCAGCTGCGAGTAATCATAGAAGCTGGCGAGCTTGTCGGCTAGGGCACGGGCGGGAATCGTGCCGTTGTCGAAGCCCAGGGGCATACCAATCTGTTGGGCGGGATCAGTAACGGCCCTGGCCGCAGTCTGCTCCGGGCCACTCTTAGCCCCCACATACCGCACCGCAATAGATTGAAGCCGCGGGTCGGCGGTGCTTTTGAGGTAGTCCACAAAATAACCCGTCAGGTAGTAGTTGGCCGCTTCGGTCGAGTTGAGCAGGTTGCCCACCGGGTTTTTGTAGTTAGCATCGTTACGCACGGCCATGTTGTCGGTGCTGGCCTGCATAAGCCCCCCAGCCACCGCTTTTTGCACGGTTGATTGGGCCAGGGTGGGGTTTACTTTTGAGAGGCGCATACCCACCCGCAGCAGCAGCGAGTTGCCCGCCCGCTTCCATTTGGCAATGTCGCCGCCGTAGGCTACCTCACCCGCTTCGGTAGGCTTGGTGGCGTCGAGGGCAGCAGTGGCCTCAGAAAGTTCTTTAATCAGGTCATCATAAATGCTTTGCTGGGTGTCGTATTTGGGTGTTACGTTACCTTTCAAATAGCCAAGCCCTGCCTCTGAGTAGGGTAGGTCGCCGTAGCTGTCGGTCAGCACCATAAACGTGTAGGCCTTCCAGATTCGGGCCATGTTATAGAGGTTGCTGCGTTTGGCATCGCCACTGGTTTGGTTAATCACGTCGACCAGATACCGCACCACGTTGGGGTAATATTGCTGCCACAGCGCCGCATTCGGACCGGCAGGCCCCCGGTTGTCTACGTTGAAATTACCTCCGGCCAGCACGCCCGAGTTTGGCGAGAATAACTGTTGCACAATAGGTTCTTCAAACACCAGCATCGAGGCTGGAAACGCCGTGTTGATAATGGCATTATTGAAGGTAAAGACGGGGTTGAGGCTGGTGGCCGCCGTGGGATTGACGTTCAGTTCGTCGAACCCTTTATCGCAACTGCTGATGCCCGTAAGCAGGGCAATAAACATGGTAGAGATGATGATCTTTTTCATAAAGTGGGTTGTGGTTAAAACCGGACGTTGAGGTTAAAGCCGATGCTGCGCGTAGTGGGCAGACCCGTCGATTCCAGCCCGACAAGGTTATCCGAGCTAAAGCCGAACTGTTCGGGGTCGATGTTGGGCACCCATTTTTTTAGAATCGCCACGTTGTTGGCCACAGCGCTCAGGCGTATACCTTTGATAAACAAACTCTTGGGCAACAATTTGGTAAAATCGTAGCCCAGCGAAATCTGCCGTAGCTTCCAGAAACCTGCATCATACACTACCTGCTCGCCCAGACTCTTCGACCGGCCCACTGAGTAGTAATCCTGCAATGCGGCACGAACCGCGTTGGTTTCGCCTTTGTCATTTACGCCATCACCCACAATCAGTTCCCGGCCCGTGGCGTCGTAGAGAAGACCCCTACCCACCAGCGTTTCTTTCTGCAATCCGTGACGGAACAGGTTGAGGTTGGTGCCCGAGATCATCTTGCCACCCAGTTTGAAATCGATCAAAAACGACAGATTCAGTCCCTTATATGTGAACGAGTTGGTAATACCCCCCACGTATTTTGGCAGAGCCGATCCAAACGAAATGGGAGCATCTGTGCGCACCGGCAGGCCATCACCACCGTGAACAATGCGTCCCTGAGCGTCGCGCTTGTAACCGAAGCTGTAGAGTTGCCCCAGTTCCTGGCCAACCACCTGCCGGAGGTCACCCACAAAAACGCCATTTCCCACCACAATCTGTTCGGCTTTTCCATCCTTGTTATAATCTTTTTCGGGTGTTCCGTCGTCGTCGGTGAGCAGGCGGAGCAGTTTCGTTTTGTTGTACGAACCGTTGAGCGTGATGTCCCACGAAAAATTGTTCAGCCGAAGCACCCCCAGGTTCAGCAGCACTTCAACCCCCTGGTTGCGGCTCTGTCCGTTGTTAATCAAGGTGCTGGTATAGCCCGATGCATCAGACGATTGGGCCGACACGATCTGGTCGCTGGTAATTTTGTTGTACACCGCCACGTCGAGGCCCACGCGGTTGTTGAACAGCTTCAGTTCCAGACCAATCTCGGCTTCAGCGGTGCGGCTGGGCTTGAGTGTGGCGCTCGGCACCGTGTTCGACGTGATGAAGCCCACCGGCTGCCCCTGCCCGGCTGGGTTGGGAAACAAATTGGCCGACACCGCGTAGAACAGGTTGTTGGAATAGGGTGCCACGTCGCCGTCGCTGCCCACCTCGGCGTAGGCCGCCCGAAGTTTGCCGAAATTGAGCCACGAAGGCATGTTCTCGAACGCCTGCGAAAACACAAAACTGCCCGTTACGGAGGGATACAGGATGCTCCGGTTGGCCGGGGCCAGGGTCGAAAACCAGTCGTTGCGCACCGTGCCGTTCAGAAAGAGGAAGTCTTTGTAGGCAAATTCAGCCGCGCCGTAGAGCGAGTTTACTTTCCGCTCTGAGAGATTATAAATCGGGTCTTTCACGCGTGTGTTCTGGATCACATACAGCCCGCGCACGATGAAATCGGTGCCCAACACGCTGTTCAGATCGCTGCGGCGATAGAGCTGGTTGCCGCCCGCCGTGAGGTCAATGCCGAAGTTGCCGAACTTGCGGTTGGCCCCAATCAGAAAGTCAGCGTTGATTTCGCGGAACCGGCGGCTTTCCTGCACCAGTGACCCATTGACAAAGCCAGCCGGTGCCGCCGCCAATGAGGCTTGCCCCGTGGGGAAATTGTAGTCCTGATCGCGGCTCCAGTAATCCTGCCCCACCCGGCCCTGCACATAGAGCCAGTCGGCCAGGTTATACCGCGCCGACACGTTGCCAAAGAGGCGGTCACGGCGAATGTTCTCGAACTTGTTATTGAGTACGAAATAGGGGTTGGTCCGGTTCATGAACCGCGAATAAACAAACTCGTTGCCCGTGGCGGGGTTGATCTGGTTGGCCTCCAGCAGGTCGAGCGGCATGGAGTTGGCCAGCGTGTAGATCACCGTGGGGGTACTATTATCCTGCTGGGCAATCTGGGGCGGGTTTTTGTTGTACTCATTCGAGTAGTTCAGCGTGCCCGTCACGGTCAGTTTGGGCGACAGGTTGTAGCTAAAGCCCAGGTTCAGCGTTTTGCGGTTAAAGGAGTTATTACGCGTGATGCCGTTGTTGTCCAGGTTCGACAGCGACAGGCTAAACCCACCCTTGTCGCTTCCCGACGAGAGAGCCACCGAGTTGGTCCAGGTTGAGCCGTCGCGGTAGAACGTGTTGATGCGGTTGCGCACGGGCTGGTAGGGTACGCTCAGCCCACCAAACAGCACCTGCGTTTGCCCGGCAAACTTTTCGCCGAAGCTCCACACGCCCGACGTGGGGTTGGCCGCCTGTGGCCGCACGCCATATTCGCCCTGCCCGTACTCATACTGGTAATCGGTAAAATCGAGGGGGTGGTCGGAGGTGAAGTTGGTGTTGTAGGTCACGCCGATACCCTGACCCGACCCTTTGGTTTTGGTGGTGATCAGGATGGCCCCGTCTTTGGCCCGTGAGCCGTAGAGCGCGGCTGCCGTGCCGCCTTTCAGCACCGTCATGCCCTCAATATCGTCGGGGTTGATCGACGACAGTCCATCGCCGCCGTCGGAGTAGTTGCGGTCGCGGTTACCGATGGAGTTGTCGCCGCCGGTGTTGCCCGTGTTCTGCCCGAAGTTGGTATTGTCTACAGGTACGCCGTTGATCACGATGAGGGGTGAGTTCTGCCCCGAAAACGACGACTGCCCCCGAATCCGGATTTTGCTCGTGCCCGCCGCGCCCGTACCCAGGCTGCTGATGTTGACCCCCGCAATTTTGCCCTGGAGAGCGTTGATGAAGTTAACGGTGCGGTTGGTGGTGATGGCCTCCGGGTTTACAATAGCGGTGGCATAACCCAGTCGTTTAGCTTCTTTCTTAATGCCCAGGGCCGTCACGACCACCTCAGTCAAGGCCTGTTCAGCTTCCTGAAGGGTGATGGTCAGTTGGGTTTGGTTGCCAACGGCCACCTCCTGCGACTGGTAGCCAATGGCACTGATAACCAGTATCTTGGCCTGTGCTGCGTTAAGCGAAAAGTTGCCGTCGGCATCGGTGGTGGTGCCCAATTGGGTTCCCTTCACCACCAGGTTCACGCCCGGAATGGGTTGCTGATCTTTGCCCGAGACAATACGCCCCGTCAGGCGGCGATCCTGCGCCTGCGCCGATAGCGTGAGAAGAATGGCCCAAAACAGTAGCCAGGCCACTTGTAATCGTGTTTGTAACGTGTGCATCATAACAGCTTGGAGGGTTGATTAGGTAATTATTTGTTCAAATAGATCAACACGATCTTAGAACATTACAATAATTGCCAAAGCTGTATGTTACCCGCTTTCTACTACCAACCAACTGGTTTTATGGGCATTGGTCATTGGCTGTCAATGACTAATGATATACTACCGCTGCCACACTCCCCGGTTGGCCTCGGCAAACTGGCGAAACGTCCGGGGTGCATGACCAGTAAGCGTCTGAAAAACAGAAGTAGTGCCAGCGGCCTTGCCCAATTTAGAGACGGTATACAGGGCCACCATAATTAGCACAAATGACAGAGGCATCTTCTCTTTCCGCCAATTGCGCCATATAAACGCCAGCACTGACGGATCTTTATACGTGATGGTCCGACCCAGCACAGCTGTCAGCGTCTGCGCCATTTCGTAGTAGGTAAGCGCTTCACTGCCAGTGAGTTCGTAGCCTTTCTTCAGGTGATGTCCCGTACCATCTGTCAGGACAAGCGCGGCTACTTCACCAATGTCTACCACGTCGATCAGGCTGGTGCGACCGTTACCGGCGGGGATATAAATTTCGTCGCGGTCAGCGATCTCGGCGCGATGGGTAGTACTCAGGTTCTGCATGAAAAAGCTGGGGCGCAGAAACGTGTAGGGGATGCCCGCCGCCACAATCAGCTGTTCAATCTTATGGTGGGGCGTCAGCGAGTTACTTTCTACACCCTGCAACGACAAAAACGCCAATTGCTGCACGTCAGCGTACCTCACGGCTTCTATGAATGGCCTGAAATAGTGATCTACGTCAGCTAGTTGGGGCGGGCGTACCAGCAACAGGCGGTCTACCCCAACCAATGCCGGCGCAAACGTAGAGGGGTCGGCGAAGTCAAACCGGATCACGGCGTCGGTGAGGGTGGCGAGGGCGGCGAGGTCTTTGTCGGGGTTGCGCACGGCGGCAATGAGGTGAAGTTGGGAGCGTTCGGGCCGGGTGGCCAACGCGCGAAGCGTTTCTAAGCCTACGTTGCCCAGGGGCGTGGTAATAAGGATTGTGGTCGGCGGCATGGTATATCAGGTTCGTTGAGGCGTTTAGACATAGAAAATACTTGTTGTGTAAACTACTCCAGTCCCTTACTTGTCAAGCGTATGGCCCGTTTTAGTCTTTTTTTAACCCAGTTTGTATTCTTCATATCCTTCACAATAGCCACAGCACAAACTGGGCCGTCGGCGTTTAAACTGCCTGACCTGTTTGCCTCGCACATGGTGTTGCAACAGCAAAAGCCCATTCCGGTATGGGGCTGGACTAGGCCGGGCGAAAAAGTGACGGTGACCATGGCCGGGCAAACTCAGACCGCCAAAGCCGACGTATACGGGCGGTGGCAGGCTACCTTCAGCCCCGTGGCGGCGGGTGGTCCCTACACCTTAACGGCGGCGGGCAAATCAGGTTCGGCCACGTTCGACGACGTGCTGGTGGGCGAGGTGTGGCTGTGTTCGGGACAGTCAAACATGGAATGGCCCCTGTCGGCGGCAAAAGACGGTAAGGCCGAAGTAGCGGCAGCCAATTACCCGCAGATTCGGCAGTTTTACGTGCCCCACGTTACGGCTACCACCCCGCAAAGTGCCGTGGCTGGGCAGTGGTCAGTTTGTTCACCCCAAACGGCGGGCAAGTTTACGGCGGTAGGCTATTTCTTTGCCCGCGACCTGCAAAAGGCGCTAAATGTGCCCATTGGGCTGGTGCATAGCTCCTGGGGCGGCACCCATTCCGAAACCTGGACTAGCCGCGAAGCCATCGCCTCGGATGCCGCCCTCCGTCCCAGCCTCGACGCCATTGACAAAACAGGCGGAACGGCACAAGCACGTATGCAGGCGCTGATGACCCTGATACAGCAACAACAAGGCCCTTTGCCCACCCCCGCCGAGGCCGCCGCCTACCACCAGCCCACCACACCCGATGCCAATTGGCCCACCATGACAGCACCTGTGCTATTTGACCAGAAAATGGGCAATATGGATGGCGTGGTCTGGTTTAGGAAAACGATAATCATTCCCGACAACGCTGATATGCAGAACGTTAGCTTATCGTTGGGTGCTATAGATGACCAAGATTCTACATTTATCAATGGGAAGCTGGTGGGGGCCATTCAGGCGTATAATGAACCCCGCAACTACACTATTCCGGTGGGTATACTAAAGCCGGGGGTCAACGTCATTGCCATCCGCATCACCGATACGGGCGGGGGCGGCGGTTTCACAGCCAAAGCTGACGACATGAAACTAACCGGCTCAAACTGGTCCGTACCGCTGGCTGGTGACTGGCGTTATCGGGCAACCCATGTATTCCCATCATCGGCCGATAGCGGCCCAAATGCCCACCCAACGTTGCTCTTCAACGCCATGCTAAAACCGCTGGTGCCCTATGCCCTGCGGGGTGTGATCTGGTATCAGGGCGAGAGCAATGCGGGGCGGGCCAAGCAATACCGAACCTCGTTTCCGCTCATGATTACCGACTGGCGGAAGCAGTGGGGCGACGACTTTCCATTCCTGTTTGTGCAGTTGGCCAACTTCAACAGCGGTGGGGGCAACAGCCAGAAAGGGAGCAGTTGGGCTGAACTCCGCGAAGCGCAGACTATGGCCCTCAGCCTGCCTAATACGGGCATGGCCGTGACGTCGGACATTGGCAACCCCACCGACATTCACCCTACCAACAAACAGGACGTGGGCAAGCGCCTGGCTGCCGAAGCCCGCCGCGTGGCCTACAAGCAGGCTATCACCTCGGCAGGTCCGCAGTACAAGCAGTTAACTATCAGTGGGAACGAGGCCGTATTGACCTTCAATAGCGTAGGCGAGGGCCTAACCACGCCAAACAAGTACGGCTACCTGATGGGCTTTGAACTAGCCGGTGCCGACCAAAAATTCTACTACGCCCGCGCCGAAATCCGGGGCGACAGCGTTGTGGTCAGGGCCGACTCAGTAGCCAATCCCATAGCCGTCCGCTACGGCTGGGCCGACGACAACGGCGAAATAAACCTCTACAACAAAGCTGGTTTCCCCGCCGTCCCCTTCCGTACCGATGACTGGAAAACGGTGACGGAGGGGAAAGGTTTTTGATTTACGAATTACGATGTACGAATTACGATTTGGGTTGACATACAAGCTTGCTGTATAGCAAACCTAGGCGTCAGCAAAAATCGTAATTCGTACATCGTAATTCGTAAATCAATGCTTCTTCTCCGCCCTGCGCATCGGCATGGCATCTACCAGGGCAAATAGCTCGTTGGTGGCAATGGGCGTGGTAAATCGGTGCTTCAGGCCGCCGTCTTTGCCGATGAGGTAGCCCGCGAAATCGTCGGAGGGGATGAAGTGGAAATGCTCCATCAAGTACTGGCGGTCGGGTTCGGTCATTTCGTAGTCGATGGTTACGATCACGTCGATCTCGCGTTCATCCATGCCGGCCTGTTGGGCACGGAAAATCTGTTGCTGGTCGATGAGGTGTCCCTGCGCGGCCTGACGGCCATAGAGCAACACCACACGCCGGTGGTCTTTCTTTTCGTCGAGAAGTGATTTCAGTGACTTCTGCTGGTTACCTACACTTTCCATATTGCTGAGTGAGATTAGGGCCAATAAGGCTACTAACCATAACCCGGCTGGGCGCATCCTGTTCATAGTAATGGCGTTAATCAAACAAGTTTTCGGACCGTTCGAGCAATAAAATAGACGCCTGCGGCACAATCACGTATTGTTCGCCCTCATACTCAATCTCAATGGCGTTGCGCTGTAGGTACAGGGCTACATCACCCTCCTGAGCCTGTAGGGGCATATATTTCACCTTTTCTTCGGTTTGTTTCCAGGGTTCGTCGTCGGTAGCCATCGGAATAGGATACCCCGGTCCGACCTTGATCACGTAGCCCCGCTGCACCTGCTCTTTTTCCTGCACGGTGGGCGGCAAATAAAGTCCTGTAGACGTGCGGTCGGTAGGTGATTTGGGCTTAATCAGCACGCGGTCGCCTACCACCAGCAGGCGCGTCAGTTTATTGTCGGGTGTGATGTTGATCATACATTTTAAGGTACTGGATCATGACCGTGGCCCCCCCAGGGGTGGCAGCGGCTGATGCGTTTCAGGCCCAGCCAGCCGCCCCGAAGGGCACCGTGTTTGGTTACGGCCTCGATCATGTATTGTGAGCAGGTGGGCGTGTAGCGGCAGGCGTTGGGCAAAAACGGCGAAACCGCCCCCTGGTAGAAACGAACGAACCCAATTAGTAAATACCGCATACGATCCGGTCCGTGTCTGGGAGTGAAATCTGCCTATCTTTGCCCGTGGAGCGGTGCCCCAACGGGCGGCCACTTGCTTCATGGTAACAACGAATTAGTCCCAAAATTCCTCTCATCGCGCGAATGCTTGCTTACATCGTCTGGGACGCTAACCCGGTCCTTTTTTCCATCGACGCCTTCAAACTGTTTGGCTTCCAGTTTCCCCAATTTGAAATTCGCTGGTATGGGCTGCTCTTCGCCGCCGGGTTCCTGATCGGGATGCAGATCATGACCCGGATTTTCCGCAAAGAAGGCAAACCCCAGGAAGACCTCGACGCCCTGCTGATCTACATGGTCATCTCGACCGTGTTGGGTGCCCGCATCGGCCATTACCTCTTCTACGAACCCGAAGTACTGTTTCGCAATCCGCTGGAAGTGATCCTGCCCCCCTACCGCGGATTGGCCAGCCACGGCGCTACCATCGGCATCCTGACGGCGCTGTGGCTGTATTCGCGCCGGAAATCGAGCCGCCTCACGGGCCAAACCTTTCTCTGGACCACCGACCGCATTGTGATTGTGGTGGCCCTGGCGGGGGCTTGTATCCGGCTGGGCAACCTCATGAACCATGAAATTGTGGGCATCCAGACAACTGTGCCCTGGGGCTTCATTTTCAAATACAACAATGAGTACCCATTGAATGCAGTTAGGCATCCAGCACAACTTTACGAATCGCTGTCGTGCCTGACGTTGTTTTTTATTCTGTTTGCCATGTGGAACCGGATGCGCGAAAAAACACCCCGTGGTCTCTTCTTGGGAATCTTCCTGATCTGGGTTTTTGGCCTGCGCTTTTTCTACGAATACATTAAAGAGAATCAGGTGTCTTTTGAGAACAACTTGCCGCTGAACATGGGGCAGATCCTGAGTATCCCGGCGGTGCTGGTGGGCGTGTATTTTGTCTGGCGCAGCCGCCGAACACCCTTGCCAACGCATTCGGAAACAATGGTTTAGGTTCGTAATCTGCTTCACTAAAAAACCCCGCAGCGTGCCTCCCGGCCCGTTGCGGGGTTTTTTAGTGCTCCCCCGGTTACGTTTACTCAATTTGTTGCGGTGCGAACGGGACAGCAGCCTATTTTCGATCCTGCAAGCTACCTCCGGCCTGCATCACCACTCTCCCACCCTTATGTTGACCTTCCCACTAACCAGTACCCGCCTGTTGGCCGCCTGTTTCCTTGCCATTGCCGTTACTGCCTGCGGCGGCGGTGATAAAACCGAAAAGACCGAAGAGGCCTCTATCTCGGCTACGGGTACCCTTGCAGCCGTGCAGGAAATGGCTAAACAAGCCGAAGAAGCCCAAAAAAACGGCCCCGTTGAAACCATTGACTTCCGAAAACTAAAAGACCTGCTGCCCATTGAAGCCGCCAAATTACCCCGCAAGAGTGCTTCGGGTGAAAAAAACGGGGCCGCCGGCATGACCTTTTCTACCGCCACCGCCCGCTACGAAAACGCCGACAATAGCCAGAACATCGACCTCACGGTGGTCGACGCCGGGGGTACGGCCATGCTGATGGGTATGGCCGCCTGGAGCATGATTGAGGTAGACAAAGAAGACGACAACGGCTACGAGCGCACCACCCGCATGGGCGACAACAAGGCCTACGAGAAATACAACAAGACCGATAAAAGCGGCGAAACGGCCGTGCTGGTCAAAAACCGGTTTATCGTCACCGCCAAAGGCAACGGCATCGACCCCGACGCCCTCAAAAGCGCCATCGAAGCCCTGGACCTGGCTAAATTGTCAGACCTGAAGTGAGAGGTGAGTAACAAGAGGTAAGAAACAAGAAGTGAGCGAGAAGACGCCAAAGATTAAGAACTTAGACTTTTCTAGCCTCTTGTTTCTCACTTCTTGATTCTCGTCTCTTCTCATGACCCTCGCCCCGATCACTGCCGACGATACATTGCCCCTGCGGCAGTTGGTGCTTTGGCCCGATAAGTCGCTCGATGAGGTACGTCTGCCCAACGATGCAGACGGGCACCATGTCGGGGCGTTTGTGGACGGGCAGCTGGTGGCCGTGATCTCGTTATTTGTGAACGGTGAGCGGGCACAGTTTCGGAAGTTTGCTACTCACCCAGATTATCAGCAGCAGGGCATTGGCTCTCTGTTGTTGCGCCGGGTCATCGACGTAGCCAAACAACTCAATGCCAACCGATTATGCTGTGATGCGCGACTGAGTGCCGCCTCGTTTTATACCCGGCGCGGTATGCAGCCCACCGGGCCTATTTTCTACAAAGGGCCTATCCCCTACCAGCAATACGAGCGATTGCTCTAACTTACCGGTTCCCTAAACCGAACCGACCATGACCCCTACCACTACGCCTGCCATTGCCCCGCCCACCTCGCTCCGTGCGGGTTGGTATACCGTGGCCATTTTGCTACTGGCCTACATCTCGTCGTTTATTGACCGGCAGATCCTGAGCCTGCTGGTAGCCCCCATCAAACGCGATTTTCACCTCAGCGATACCCAGGTAAGCCTGCTCATGGGCCTCAGCTTCGCCCTGTTTTACACGATGCTGGGCATACCCGTGGGCCGCTGGGCCGACCGACGTAACCGCCGAAATCTGGTGGTGGCGGGCATTGCCGTCTGGAGCCTGATGACCGCTCTTTGTGGCCTGGCGCGGGGTTACGGGCAGTTTTTTCTGGCCCGCGTGGGGGTGGGCGTTGGTGAAGCAACCCTTTCGCCCGCCGCCTACTCCATCCTGGCCGACTATTTCCCTAAAGAAAAACTGGCCACGGCCATCAGCGTATATTCGGCGGGAATCTACATTGGTTCGGGCCTGGCTGTACTGCTGGGTGCCTGGCTGGTGAGCAGCGGAGGTACGGCTCCGCACATGGTCACGTTACCCCTGGTGGGCGATGTTTTTGGCTGGCAAACTCTGTTCTTTTACATAGGCTTGCCGGGCTTGCTGATCTCTTTGCTGGTGCTGACCGTGAAAGAACCACTGCGGCGGGGGCTGCTCACCAACGCGGGCGGACAGGCAGCGCAACTGTCGGTGAGCCAAGTAATGGGGCTGATTCGCGAAAAGCAGGCGGCGTTTTTGTGCGTCACGCTCGGCATCACGTTTCTGTCGCTGGCCGCGTATGCTTCATCGGCCTGGACACCTACCTACTTTGTACGCACCTTCGGCTGGACGATTGGCAGAGCCGGAGCCTTCTACGGCACTGTAGTGGCTATTTTTTCTACCTCGGGTATTTTGCTGGGCGGTCGTTATGCCGATCAGCTTACGCGCCGGGGCATTGCCGACGGGAAACTCCGAATCGGGCTGTACTCGGCGGTGGGCGTGGCGCTAGGGTCGTGCTTTCCGCTCATCAGCAATCCTACCCTGGCAATGGCGCTGCTGCCCATTCCGTGTTTTTTTGTGGCCTTTCCGTTTGGCGCGTCGTCGGCGGCCATTCAGGCACTTATGCCCAATCAGGCCCGGGCGTTGGCCTCGGCGGTGTATTTGTTCATTCTCAACATTATTGCCCTTGGCTTTGGCCCCACCTCGGTCGCCCTCCTCACCGACTATGTTTTCCACGACGAACAGGCCGTTCGCTACTCGCTGGCGATTGTTGTTTTTGTCAGTGGTATCCTCGCTTTTTGCGCCTACGGCTGGGGTTTGAAACCGTACAGAAAGGCAGTAGAAGTGGTGTTGTAAGTCTGGAAAGTCGTAAGTCTGGGGAGTCGTAAGTGGCTACGCGAGTTGGTGGCTTCGCGAGGTAGGCCCCTCGACTGCGCTCGGGGTGACAGGCAAATAAGAACGTGTCTTGAGTTGATTCAAGTTTGTGGT
>NZ_JAFMYU010000041.1 GCF_017353255.1 Fibrella aquatilis
AGCCCGTTGTCGTTGATTGGGAGTGCAAAAGTAGGCCTTTCCAATGCCCGTGTCAAGGGGTTGTTTGAAAATAGTTTGATAAACTTCAGAAATGCGCTCTAACCGCCTGATTAGCAGCAATGACTATCCAAAATATTTTTTTAGCTCCCAATAGACGGCTACACAAACGGGATTTCTCGGCCTTACGTGGTACTTTAGCTATCAGTAAACGACAAACAGTGTACCTACTCTACCTACACTCACTAGCTAACTCATTGTGGCCGTGAGAAATAGGACAAAACAAAGTTGGCATACTGCTATACAATGAAGATTTTACACACAGCAGACTGGCATCTGGGTAAGCGGCTGTACCGCGCCGACCTCCGTGATGACCATGCTCACTTTCTAACCTGGCTCATTGAACAGGTACAGCATCGGCAGATTGACGTACTCCTGATTTCGGGCGACGTGTTTGACACAACCAACCCAAACGACGGGTCGATGCAGTTGTATTATCAGTTTCTGACGCAGCTGTTACCCTTATCGGTTACGATCATTATCACTGGGGGCAACCACGATTCGGCAACCAAGCTCAACGCGCCAAAAGAACTGCTACGGCACCTGAATATATATGTGGTTGGCTGTACCAATGGTAACTGCCACGATGAAGTGATTCAGTTGGCCAACGGGTCGGTTGATCTGCTGGTGGCGGCGGTACCTTATCTACGTGATGCCGACCTGCGGCAATCGATCTCCGGGCAGCGTTACGAAGACCGCGTAGAGGCCGTGCGGATGGGCATCAGGAACCACTACGAACGTATTGCTGATCATTGCCATGCTGCGTTTGCGGGGGTGCCTGCCCTGGCTATGGGCCACCTGTATGTTAATGGGGCGTCGGTCTCGGAAAGTGAACGCGAGATTCATGCCGTGGGTGGGCAGGCAGCGTTTTCGAGCGAACATTTTCCCAACGGCTTTGCCTATGTGGCCCTGGGCCATATACATGTACCCCAACGGGTGGGCGGCAGCGACTCGGTACGGTACTGCGGGTCGCCAATTCCGCTGAGTTTTGGCGAGCGCACCAATGCCCACCAACTGCTGGAGATCACCGTTGATAATGGGCTGGTCACGGCTGTTGAGTCGGTGGTGGTGCCCCAATCGCGGCAGTTGCTGCACATTACAGGAACATTGGAGGAGGTGCGTGAACAGTTGAACGTGCTGGAACGAACACACACCCTGCCCGCGCTGGTGGAAGTGCTGGTTGATGAACCCTCGGAGAGCCTCAGCACACGAATGCATTTCGATCAGTTGCAGCGCGATTATAAGGAAGCCCCGTTTATACTGGCCAAGACACGCCTGCTCTTCCGCAACAAACGCAAAAGCCTGGAAGCGCTGTTTGGGGCCGAAACGCACCTGGCCGACCTTACCTACCTAGACGTATTCGAGCAAAGACTGTCGCAGTCGGACGTGGACGAGCAGCAGCGGGCGCAACTGATTGATACTTACCAACAGCTCTACAAGCTGGTGACGGAGCAAGCGGCTCCTGTGAACTATGAAAATTCGCCAAATCCGGTTTCGTAACATAAACTCGTTCTACGGCGAACACGAGCCTATCCGGTTTGCCGACGGACTACTGGGCGAAACAGGCCTTTTTGTGATCTCCGGGCCAACGGGTGCGGGCAAGTCGACCCTACTCGATGTGATGACCCTGGCTCTGTTTAACCGCCTGCCGCGCCTAAACGGGGCCATTTCGGGGGCCAATATTGAGGCCGATGGTCTGATTGTGAACCGGCAGGCGGCGGCAGAACCGAACACGGCGGCCTATGCGGAGGTAGAATATGAGGTAGACGGCAATCGCTACCGGTCGCGGTGGTCGATTCGGAAAAACCGCAACAACAACTGGAACAACTATGACATGGAACTGGCGCACCTGCCCGACGACAAGCCGGAAGGAAACCTGTTTCCGATTAAAAACCTGCTGGATTTTCCGAAGAAAAACGAAGAACTTATTGGCCTCAGCTACGAACAATTCATCAAATCCATCGTGCTGGCGCAGGGAGCGTTCGACCAGTTTCTGAAGTCGCGGGCGTCGGAGCGGAGCAAGATGCTGGAGAAACTGACCGGCACCGAGATCTACCGGCAGTTGAGCAAACGGGCCTTTGATCATAATAAGTGGCTGGATCAGCAGATCAGCGATAAGCGCATCAGCATCTCGTCGATTCGGATGCTATCGGATGAAAAAGTGGCCGAGCTGACCGACCAATTAACCAAAGCCGACGAGCGCCTGGACGAGTTGAAGGCGCAAACAAAACTGTTTGAAGCTGAGAAAAAGGTCGTTGATGATGCCGAAAAGGCCGAAATAGCCCTGGCCCGTTGTGCCAAAGACGACGAAAAATTACAGGTACGTTTCACCGAATTCGCCCCTGATCGCCTGCGCCTGACGCAACACGACCTAGTTACGCCACTGGCGGGTTTGCTCACGGAACTGGCCAGCACCGAACGCGCCCTGACTAACCTGAAGCAGCACCGCGCCACCGCTCAGGCCGATACCGCCCGGCTGACTACCCAACAAGACGAGCTGCTGGTTGACGCGGCGACTTTTGTGGGGAAGAAGAAGTTGTCCCAAAAAGACGTTGTTGGGTCTGTGGAGGCTTTTCGCGATCAGTTAAAAGCATTACAGGAGCAACTGGTGGGTGCTCAGAACGCGGCGGCGCCCCTGCTGCAAACCATTCGGCAGCAGGCCCCGGCAGCGCTGGGCCTGAAGCAACTGACCCTGACCGATGTGGTTATAGCCCAGCAGCAGGTTAACGCCGAACAGGCTACGATACAACGGCAGATCGATGCACTGCAAACCACCTACGCCGACGTTTCGCCAACCACACTGGCAGCCCGGTTGCAGCAGGCTATTGACCGCGATAAACTGTTGACTACGCTGGCCCTGCTGGAAGAAGAGCAACAGGACCGGATTCTGAAGGGCCAGAAAATAGCCGAGCCTATTGGTGCATTACTGGCTGATGTTGAGGCAAATATACCCCTGTTAGCCGCTGCCCAGGTACAGGAACAGCTGGCGAATGAGGCCGTTGCGCAGGCCGAAACAGCACAGCGGCGCATGAGCGAAGAGGTAAACCTAACGGCGTTGCGCGAGGGTCTGACCGATGGGGACCCCTGCCCCTTATGCGGGTCGCTGGAACATCCGTATGCCACACATTTTGTGAATCAGTTGGGCACGGTGGCCGCGCAAGTACTGCTGGCGAAAGAAGACCAACGGCAGGCGGCTGCGGCTACGAAACAACTATCAGATACGCTTATTAAGCAGGAAGCCCAGCTGGCCGAAGCCAATCGGACCCAAAACACTTTGCGCGAACAGTTTCGGGCGAAGCGGGACGAAATCAACGAGTTGCGCGAAAAAAATGGGATCGACCCAGAGGCGGGGCCGGAGGCATTTAAGAGCGAACAACGGGGGCTTGCTACGGAACAATCCGATCTGAACGCGCTTCGTTCGCTCTGGGAACAGCTACGTACCCTACAACAGCTGACTCAGCAACTCATTGATTTACAACACTATAACCAGACCATCCAGATCATAACGGCGCAAAAACAACAGCTTTATGCGGGCGAGGACTGGGTCGGGCGGGCAGGTGCGTTACTCAAGTCACTCGCCGACGTGCAAAGTCGCCTGGCTACGCAGACCGAGGTGCAACGTCGCCTGGACGAAGACGAACGGCGGGTGCTGGGCGACGAGCGGCGGGTGGTAACGGCCCTGAAACCACTGCTAAAAAAACTGAACCTCGACACCGCCGAAGCCGCCCGTGCGCAACTGCTGGATACCCCCACAACCCAAAAGCTACGCAAACTGCGCGACGAGCTGGACCGTGACCGGATTGAACTGGATCAACGCACTGCCGATGAGCAGCGCCGCCTCGACAACGCCCACAAAGCCCGCAAAACCGACCTGCTCCCTGCCGACGTGAAAGCCACGTTTGATGCCGCCCGGCGGGAGCACGACAAGATTCTGTCGGAGTCGGGATATGCCCGGTCGGCGCTGGATTCGAACAAAAAGAGCCTGGCTTCGCACCAGAAAAGCATTGCCGAACTGGGCCAGATGGAGGCCGACGCTATGCCCTGGAAAGAACTTAACAAGTTGATTGGCAGCGCTAAGGGCGATAATTTCAGCAAGTTCGCGCAGAGTTTGACCCTGGCGCAGTTGATTGGCCTGGCTAACCGCCGCCTGAAAGATTTGACGGATCGCTACCTGTTGCTGTCGCCGCGGGATGAGCAGGAAGAACTGTTTGTGGTAGATCTTTATCAGGGGCAGGCCGAACGCACCATTGCCAGCCTGTCGGGGGGCGAAACCTTCACGCTGAGCCTGGCGCTGGCCCTGGGGTTATCTGATCTGGCCTCGCAAAATGTTCAGATCGACAGCCTCTTTATCGACGAAGGATTTGGCACGCTGGACCCTGACTCATTGGATACGGCCATTGTGATGCTGGAAAAACTACAGCAGGACAGCCAGAAAACCATCGGCATTATCTCGCACCGCCACGAGATTAAAGAGCGCATTACGGTACAAATTCAGGTAGAGCGGGGAATAGACGGCAATAGCCGGTGCTACATCTCTAGTTAGCGAGTGGTAAGTGATGAACGATGAGTGGTGAGTTTGCTGACGCAAGACTAGACGCGTCAGCAAACTCACCACTCATCGTTCATCACTTACCACTACTTACAGTCCCTCCATCACTTCCTGCGAGACGCCCGTTGACACAAAACCGCCGTCGTGGAAGAGGTTTTGCATGGTTACCATGCGGGTGAAGTCAGAGAAGAGCGTGAGGCAATAGTCGGCGCACTGATCGGCGGAGGCGTTGCCGAGGGGGGCAATCTTGTCGGCGAAGTTGTAGAACTTGTCGAACCCGCCAATGCCACTGCCCGCCGTAGTCACCGTGGGCGACTGCGAGACAGTGTTCACGCGCACTTTGCGGTACTTGCCGTAGTGGTAACCGAAGCTGCGGGCCACCGATTCGAGCATGGCTTTGGCCTCGGCCATGTCGGTATAGAACGGAAACGTGCGCTGCGCCGCCATGTAGGTCAGGGCCACCACAGACCCCCATTCGGCGATGGCGTCCTGCTTGTAAGCCACCTGCAACATTTTGTGCAGCGACATGGCCGACACGTCAAGGCTTTGTTTGAACCACTCGTAGTTGAGGTCGGTGTAGGCGCGGCCCTTGCGGATGTTAGGACTCATGCCGATGCTGTGGAGCACAAAGTCGATTTTGCCACCCAGCATGTCCTGCGACTGTGTGAACAGTTTCTCCAGATCTTCCGTCGAAGTGGCGTCGGCGGCAATCACTTCGGCGTTGCACTGCTCGGCCAGGCCTTTGATCTCGCCCATACGCATGGCAATGGGGGCGTTGGTGAGGGTGAAAATAGCCCCTTCTTCTTTGGCCTTCAGGGCCACTTTCCAGGCGATTGATTGCTCATTGAGGGCACCCGAAATGATGCCGCGCTTTCCGTTCAGTAGTCCGTAAGCCATTGATTGAATGAATAATGTACAATGAATAATGTACAATGAACAACGCAGCTAGCAGCTGTACTTACTCATTGATTTTGGCAAAAGTAAGGCAATTGGGCCGTTTTAGGCCAGTTGTTCGTTAGTGAAGCCAAATTCAGACCGGAGCAGTTCGTAGGCCTGCTGCTCTTCGGCGTCGTAGATGGTCTGGTCAGACAGGGCGCGGTGGCCGTTGTTGATGTTGTTGACCCAACTGTGCGAGGCGTAGGGGTCGTAGTCGAAATTGACCGGATGGTAGCCCCGCAAATTGACCTCCCGGAACCACTCGGTGTTGAGGTCGATATAGCCAAAAAGGCAAAACGGCAGGGCCGGGCCACGGGGCATGGTGAGGGGCCGGGCCACGTCGAGGTTCACCATACAGGCATACTCGTTGAGGCGGCATTCGGGCAAGGTCCAGCCCTGCCCGTCGCGGAGCATATTCTGGTAATTGCCGCCGCGAGGGTCGCCGTGTTTTTGGTAGAGGGCCTCTACTTCGGCCACGCCGGGGCGGTAGTGGGTGTAGCGGTCGCCGTTGCAGAGGCCTTCTTTGTAAGCCGGGCAGTTCCAGCATTGCCCTACTTTGCCAATACCAATGGCGTCGCCGATGTTGTCGAGGTATGCGCCCACGAGGTCGTCGGTGTAGAGTACGTCGTTGTGGGTGATGAACAGGCGCGACTTGTCGGTTTTTTCCCAGGCGTACTGGTAGCGTACGGCATGACGAAACGGCGCAAACGGCAGCAACTGACGGCGGCGGCTGATGAGAATATTGTCTACGCCGAGGTAAAACCAAGGACGGTAATAGACCACCTTATACGGCTTCAGCAGCCGTTTCAGCACCGTCAGGTCCGTGCCGGGGGGCTGTTTACGCTCTTCGACGAAATAGATTTTATCGATCCACTTGCCCGACTGTTTCATCAGCGAAAGCACCGTTACGGCGGTCAGATACGGCTTTCCGTACACGTTGAGGGCAACATCGACAGACTTGGGCTGGGGCATTTAAGACGAAATTGGTTGACCTACAAAACTACGCCCGCCCTAATGAACCGCCAAGCGCACTTGCTGCCCGGCAGGCACCAACCCCACGGTCTGCCGCAGAAACAGTTCGCTGGCCCGGTACACCCCGTCCAGATCGCCCGACGTGAAGTGCGAGGCAATGACGTGGTCGCCCGCCAGCGGAAAGGCCTGTTTTACTTTCTGGTTGGCGGGCGTACCCAGTTGGTCGAACATGGTGAGCATGGCTGGTACCGATGCTACTTTGTCCTGATGAGCGTCGTTCTTGAAATAGTAGCCCATGAAGATTGGCTGTTTCACCTTTGCAAACTGGTCGGGCACCATATACCGGTCTATCATGGTCTGGAGCGTGATGAGGCCGTTGGTGTGGTAGCGCGTGAGCCAGTAGCGGGCACGGTCGGGTTTGTAGTGCGTAATGTTGACGTGCTCACCACCCAGGGCCAAGCTAACAACGTTGCGTCCCCAGGGCATGGTGGCCAGTTTCAGAGCGGGATTAGCCACCGCAATGCAGGGCGAATACAGCACTAGACCCGCCAGATCGGGGTGGTGCGCCGCCAGATACAACGACAGCATCCCCCCCGCCGACGTGCCGATGACCACCACCCGGTTGCCCAGCGCCCGACCAATGGCCAATGCCCGTTCGGCCGATGCGGCATAGGTGGCAGGGGTCAGATTTTTTAGGGCGTTGGGCGAGGTAACCCCGTGTTCGTAGGGCCGGGCCAGGTAAAGGTTACAGCCAAAATGCCTCGCCAGTCGCTTATTTACCGGGTCGCCTTCGGCCCAGGAAGCGCCAAAACCGGGCATGTAGATCATGCTGACGGCCGTTTTCTGCCTGTGCAGGCTGTCGGCCCAGATGATGCGGGCTTCGTTGTCGGGCTTCAAATGGGCTAGCTTTTCAGTATCGGCAATGGCTTTTTTAAGTGCCGATAAGTCGGTAGCCACAGGCAAGTTAGCGTACTGAACCGGAGCCAGTGCTGGTCGTGGCCCAAGGCAGTAGATAATGGCCAGGAGAGCAAACAAACCACCGATAATCTGGAGGAAACGTTTCATATGTTCTGAAAATGCCATGAGCGGCAGGCTTCTGCTTTATTACCAGCAGGGATGAATTCATTGCGCATAGCGTACTAAAATCACCACTGGAAAGCTACGCAATAAAGTCTAATTCCATTTTAACGAACACTACTATGGCTAAGTCGTTCCTTTGGGTGTAAGCCAAAACGACGTATGAAATTTTGCTCACTTCTGTCATTACTTTTGGTTGCCGTGGCTTGTCAGCGTCCGGTAGAACCCGTTGTGCCTGTACTACCTTTGGTCGATACAGGACCGAACACGTTACCCATTGTCTTCGCCAACATGTCGCTGTCAGGGCGCAGCAGTAGCAACGCGATTACAGTGACCAGTTCCATTAACATTCAATCGGCCAGATATGTGGTCAAAGAAACTGGTTACTGCGTATCGAATACAGACAGTCTACCTAGGTTGACCAACCCCAACACCCGGCGCATTGTGGTGGATAAAACCCCGCGCCAGGGTATTTACAACAGCCCGTTACCCGCTACGCTGGATTCGCTCTCGCCAGGTCAGATCTACTACATCGATCCCTACGCTGTTTTAGACGACGGCAGGATACTGTACGGACGGCACAATCATACGAAAATGCAGTCTACAACCGTGGCTACGGCCGTGTCGTTTCGCTTACCGGTGCGACCGCCGCTGTTGCCCGTCTCGTTTGTAGAACGCCCGCCCGTGCCTACGCCGCTTACTCCTTCCAACTCCAGCCCGCTGCCAGCTTATCAGCAATTTATTCCGTTGCAAGATCGCCTGTATGCTTTCTATCCCACGGGGTATTTGCAGGTTTATGACCCAACCACCAACAACTGGAAAGCATTATCTCCACTAGGCACCAACGTCTTCGCAACATCCTATCTGGTGTTTGCCGCTGGCGATAAGCTTTTTGTGCATAGCAGCCCCGACTACTGGTACGGTTCAAATCGGCCTAACCCGGTCATGTGGGAATATGACCCGGCGCAGGATAAGTGGACCGACCTGGGTAATGACCTGGGCATCAACCTGTTCAATAGCAGGTATTTGCTCGCGGCCAACGGGATCGCCTACTTCCGCAACGCCTATCCGTACGGGATGCTGGCGTTCGACGCGAAACAAAAAAAGACCGTGGCCGCTAACAAGCCCACGTTACTTCGCATCAACAACTACAACGGTTTCAACCCACTGGCAGGCAACACGTTTATTGCCAGTGTTTACGACAGCAACAATGACGCTCAATACATAAGTTACGATGTTAACACCGACAACGTAGGCATGCTTACCAATCTCCAGTCTGCTGCCGAAAAGCAGGGTTTAATAGGTTCACCATACCTAGTTGTTCGGGATTCCGATCTGCTAACCGGCTGGAATGTATCAACTACTATGTTGCTGAATTCAGGCAGCATCAACGCAACCAGCTGGCTACGCCGCGACGAATTGATCCGCTTTTCAACGGCTACGCAGCTGGTCGTGGGCTATTATGATATTGCCAACATGCCAGGCAATGCAAACCTCAGTCGGAGAATTATAAGCACTGGTAAGCGCGTGTTTATTTTCAGCACAGATGGTTTGAGCAGTTTATTTACTGAAGTAGCCCTTCCCTAGTCAGCTTTAAAACTCAGGAATTTCCATACGGATGCGCCAGTCTTTGGGGAGGTAGTTGTTGGTGCGGTTGCCGAGGTTTTTCATCCAGCCCAGTGGTAGGCCCTCATACCGTGCCAGCAGCCAGCCACGGGGGGCGTTGGGCAACACAAGATTTTCTTTTTTGAAATAATGCAGGGCCTCATCGCGGGTAAGGTCTACGCCGGGGAGGTTGGAGGCCAGTTCGGTGCTGAGCGCGAGGGCGTGGTTGGGCAAAAAATCGGGGCCCTTAAACAGTCCCATCTCAATACCAAAGCCTTTGCTGCGGAGAGCGCCGTCAACCATAACCAGTTCTTTTTCCAGCGCAATGGGCACGGCCAAAATCTCGTCGTTGGGTTTTTGCCAGAACGAAAACTCGTCGGCATTACGCAGGTATGGCTTCAAGGTGCCTACCTGCTTATGATGCACCAGCCGCGCCGATTTGAACCCGCGCGTTTTGGCCACGGGCACCGCCGCCGAGGCCGTTTTGCGGAAGACGCTGATGAAAAAACCCTCGCCCTGCACTCGGTGCGGATAGCATTGGTAACCCACGTTATCCCCGAAAACGCGCTCGGTAACACCCCAGGCATTGCCCGAGTCGGCGGGCAGGTCGAGGGGGTGATTTTTGAAGCCATGGTCCGACAGCCACTGCATGGCCTGGCCGTTTTCGGCGTCGTTGTAGGTGCATGTGCTGTAGATAAGCCAGCCGTCTTCGGTCACGAGCGGTGCCGAATGGGCCAGAATACGCCCCTGCCGGGCCGCACAAAGTGTTACGTGCTCCGGCGACCATTCGCCCACGGCCTTGGGGTCCTTCCGGAAAAGGCCTTCGCCCGAACAGGGCGCGTCGATCATGACCAGGTCGAAAAAGCCCGCCAGCGGAGCGAAGTCTTCGGGGTCGTGGTGGCTGACTACCACGTTGGCGTAGCCCCACTTGTCGATGTTTTCGCGCAGTACCGGCACCCGCGACCGGATCACCTCGTTGCACACCAGCACACTATAGGGCGGCAGCGTTGAGGCCAGTAACGTACTCTTGCCACCAGGTGCCGCGCACAGGTCAAGGGCTTTTAGCGGCCGTTGCCCATCATAGGCTTTCTGCCGCCCCACCGTTTGCCGGACAGCCTCGGCCAGCAGCATCGACGAGGCTTCCTGTACGTAATAGGCACCAGCCTGAAACAGCGGATCGAGGGTAAAAACGGGCCTTTCGGGCAAATAGAAGCCGGTTTCGCACCAGGGTACGGGCAACAGCCCCGCCGTATCGACGCCCGGCTTGCGCGGATTGAGCCGGATGCTCACGGGCGGCGGCGTGGCTAACGCAGCGGCAAAGGCGGGGTAGTCGGGACCAAGTTGTTGCTGCATCTGCGCCTCGAAAGCCGCAGGCAGGTTGAGTGCTTGCATAGAGTGCAAAGAACGTTTGGATTTACGATGTACGATTTACGAATTACGATTTATTGCTGTCGCACCCCCTATGCTGTAGAGCAAACCTAGGCGACAGCAATAAATCGTAATTCGTAAATCGTACATCGTAAATCCAAACGTTCTTTGCTCCATGACAACGACACTGACTGACCGCTTCAAGCGGGTTACCACCTTTATTTTCGACGTTGACGGCGTACT
Source organism: Fibrella aquatilis (assembly GCF_017353255.1). Classification (GTDB taxonomy): domain Bacteria; phylum Bacteroidota; class Bacteroidia; order Cytophagales; family Spirosomataceae; genus Fibrella; species Fibrella aquatilis. Next base: position 10,808 of record NZ_JAFMYU010000041.1, read on the forward strand.
GACCGACGGCACCGTTAGTGCGCTGGCCTCTGGCGAAATGTACCGTACCTTCTATATCCGCGACGGTTACGGCATCGAGCAGGCCATTAAAGCGGGCTACCGCGTGGCCATCGTGTCGGCGGGGAATCAGGATGGGGTGCGGAAAAGGCTGGCGTTTCTGGGTATCAAAGACGTATTTATGGGTGGCCCCACCGACCAGAAAATAAACGCCTACCTCGGCTACCTCACCCGCGACAGCATCCCCGAAGACCAGGTCCTCTATATGGGCGACGACCTGCCCGACTACCCCATTCTGAGCCGCCCCGCCCTGCTAAGCACTTGCCCCGCCGATGCCGCCGACGAAATCCAGGCCGTGTGCGATTACATCTCGCCCCTGGCAGGTGGCCGCGGTGCCGTACGCGATGTAATCGAGCAAGTGATGAAAGCCCAGGGCAACTGGGCAAAGGGAATGTAAAATGAAGAATGTATAATGGCTCCGCCCTCTTAGTGTTACGAGCCGCACCGGCGGACCGGCGAAGTCATTATGCATTCTTCATTTTACATTCCCTTTTTAGGTCCAATTTTTGCTTGATTTTCAGGTACTTGTACTTATAAAATCATGCGAAATCTCTTCGACCGGGGTCTGAACGTGCAGCCGAGCTATTTGTCGGCGTCGGCTATGGCATTGCTAGTGGCGCAATTACCGGCTCAGGCGCAGGACGATTACAGTAAAAAAATGACCCTCGTCATCCATGGCGGGGCGGGCAACATCACCCGGCAAAACCTGTCGGTCGAGAAAGAGAAGGCCTACAAAGCCACGCTGGCCACGGCCCTGCAAACAGGCTTTGCTATCCTGAAAAAAGGCGGTACCAGCCTCGATGTCGTAGAGGCTACCATTCGGGTACTGGAAGATTCGCCGCTGTTCAACGCAGGCAGGGGAGCCGTGTTCACCCACGACGGTCGGCATGAGCTCGACGCCAGTATTATGGACGGCAGCACCCTACAGGCTGGGGCCGTGGCGGGTGTTACGGGCATCCGCAACCCCATCTGCACGGCCCGGCGCGTGTTGGAGAAGACCGAACACGTCTTACTAATGGGACAGGGGGCCGAAGCCTTTGCCCATGAGCAGGGAATGGAGTTGGTTGACCCTGCCTATTTTTATACGGAAACACGCTGGCAGGCCTTGCAACTGGCCATCTCTGACGAAAAAGCCGGGCGTAATCTGACGAAGTCGGGGGCTAAACCAAAACTGCAACCTGCCCCGCTCCTGCCGGCCAAACTGGCCAAACATAAAGCCACCAAAACCAGCTGGGCACCTGACCCGGCCGTTTGGGCAACCGACCCGCTCATTTTCGACGAAGGCAAAAAATACGGCACCGTGGGCTGCGTGGCGCTCGACCAATGGGGTAATCTGGCAGCGGGTACGTCAACGGGCGGTACTACTAACAAACGCTACGGCCGCGTGAGCGATTCGGCAATCATTGGCGCGGGCACTTACGCCAACAATGCCACCTGCGCCGTGTCGGCCACGGGTCAGGGCGAGGCCTTTATCCGGTCGGTGGCGGGGCACGACATATCGGCGCTGATGGAATACAAGGGGCTATCGGTGCAGGAGGCAGCTGACGAAGTAGTACTGAATAAATTGGCGGCGCGTGGCGGCGAAGGTGGCGTGATTGCCCTTGACCGCAGCGGCAACATCGCGATGCCCTTCACCACCGAAGGTATGTACCGGGCCTATATCCGAGCCGACGGCAGTAGCGAAGTGCTGATTTTCGAGGCTTGATTTTATGTAAATTTAAAGTTGAACTTTAAATTTACATAAAATCAAGCCCATGCTCATTCCCAGATTATTGGCCAATAAGGTACTGGATTTGGCTACCAAGTTCCCGATCGTGTCATTGACGGGTCCTCGCCAATCGGGCAAAACGACGCTGTTGCGAAGCCTACTACCTGACTATCAGTATGTTTCTCTTGAAAATCCCGTAACCCGGCAATTTGCTACAGAAGACCCAAACGGATTTCTAGCCACGTATGCCGAGCGGGTCATCTTTGACGAAGTGCAACGGGTACCCTCGCTTTTCTCTTACCTGCAAACCAAGGTCGATGATAGTCGGCAGATGGGCCAATACGTATTATCAGGGTCGCAAAATTTTCTGCTGCTACAGGCCATTTCGCAAACGCTGGCAGGCCGGGTAGCCGTACTACGGCTGTTGCCATTGAGCTATGCCGAACGTCAGCAGGCTAATTTACTAGGCCCGTCGGTGGCTGAATCGATTTTTCAGGGTGGGTATCCAGCCCTTTATGATCGGCAACTAACGCCCGATGAATTTTTTCCCTCATACATTGAAACATACCTGCAACGCGACGTGCGTGACCTGGCCAGCATCCGTAACCTAGGCACGTTCACCACCTTTGTTCAGTTGTGTGCGGGGCGTATTGGGCAACCGCTTAACACAAGCTCACTGGCCAGCGACTGTGGCGTCAGTGTGCCCACCGTGCGGTCCTGGCTATCTATTCTAGAGAGCAGCTATTTCATTTTTTTACTTCAGCCGTACTACCAGAACTTCAACAAACGGGTTATCAAAAGCCCCAAACTGTACTTCTATGACACTGGCTTAGCTTGCAGCCTGCTCACGATGACCACCGCACAACAGGTAGAAAGCTATTACCAGCGGGGTAGCCTGTTTGAGAATGCAATGGTGGCCGAGTTACTAAAAAACAGGCTGAACGCCGGGCAAACGCCCCACGTGTATTTTTGGCAGGATAGTAACCACAATGAGGTCGACCTCATTGACGAACAGCCTGGGGGGTTCATTACGTATGAAATGAAGTATAGCCAAACCGTCAGTTCAGACCATCTGAAAAACCTGATTCACTTCCGGAAATTGACCAACACTACTGGTGTTGATTACCTGCTCTACGCAGGTAGTGAAGGCCAAAAAAGGACCGGCGCTACTGTGGTAGGGTGGCAGGGCGTCACTGGTTTGTAAAGCTCCTGAACCGTGCCAGCAACTCGCGCGACACCGGGCCTACGTGGCCGTTACCCATGGTGAAATCGCCGATTTTGACGATGGGGAGCACTTTTTTGTTGCTACTGGTGGTAAAGGCCTCGTCGGCGTCGTAAAGGTCTGAGAGGAGTACAGGGCGTTCCTCAACCTCGAAATCGGGGCGGGCCAGCTCCATAATGGTGCGGCGGGTGATGCCCCGCAAAATATGCCGACTGGGGGTAATGAGGCGATTGCCGCGCACCAGAAATAGGTTGCTGCGGCTTAACTCACTGATTTCGCCGTGCATATGATAGAGCACATCCTGCGCCCCGGCTTCCCTGATTTTTCCTGCCAGCATCATCACGTGCCGGTAGTCAGTGGCCTTTACTTCGGGCATGGGGCGGACGTATTCATCCAGTATTACGCGGATGCCGTGTTCGTACTGCTCGGTAGGCACGGGGTGAATGGGTTCACTGAGAATCAGCAGGTTGGGCTTCACGATGCTGATACTATCAGGCGAATAGCCGCCGGTCATCACCAGCCGAAACGCTACATCGGCGGTCCCGCCGCAACGGCGGACCGGTCCGGACTGGCCGGAGCGTTGTAACAGATCGAGCAAGATGGCGTGAGTTTCGTCTTGCGTCAGGGGCAGGTCGAGCGTCATTTTTTCGGCCGACTGACGGAACCGCTCCCAGTACCAGTCCCACTGAAACGGCTGACCGTTGTAGGTCAGAAAATAATCGAACAGGCCAAATCCGCGCAGAAGGCCCAGGTCGGTTACGCCTAGTCCGATCTGATCGGTGGGTTGGATGGTGCCGTTGAAATAGCCGAAATAGGGCATAGTCGTTGTCTGATTAGCAAGAGTTGAGAAAGGTAAGGCTGCAAAACCAGTAGCGCAAGACAAGCCTGTATGCTGGCTGCAGCTGTTTACAAGAGCCTGGGTTAACAAAAAAAACACATCAACTAACTAGCACAGTATCAAGAAGTTTACGCTGACAGGCACCAAACGGCCAGTAGCTCACGCCCTTTTTTATAACCATTAGCGGTACCCTCAGTTATTGACTACAAAATCTATTGAATTAATAGTTTATGTTTCCTACCGACCCAACCTTGCCTGTTCCTGCCGCCCCGTTGGCACCATCAGCCACCACCGTTGAGGCTCCATCTACGCTGGTGATTCCGGTGATCGATGAGCAACTGCTGGTCAGTAAGGAGTTGGTTGAAACGGGACAGGTACGCGTCAGCAAACACGTTGATGAGCAAACGCAAACCGTAGAGACGCCCGTATGGCACGAGGTGGTCGACGTGCAGCGCATACTCATCAATCGAGTGGTCGATACCATGCCTTTGTCACGTCAGGAAGGTGATACCCTCATTTTGCCTGTGGTTCGCGAAGAGGTGGTCACCAGCATCCGGTTTGTGCTGGTAGAAGAAGTACACATCACCCGCAGGCAGGAACAACACCTTGACCAACAGACTGTTACGCTACGCAGTGAACACATCACCGTCGACCGCAGTACGACCCCGGCTAGTCCTGAGACGGACGTTTTCTGATCATTACCCAATTTTCTTTTTATACAACTCAACAAAACCCAGTACAACCATGTCACAAACCGTAGTCGGCATTTTCGACACAGCCACCGAAGCACAGAGCGCCGTTGAGGCCCTCGTTAACAGCGGATTCAACCGCGACCAGATTGATTTGTCGGCCCGCACCGGCGACTTCAACCAATCGTATACCGATGATTCGGACAGCCATGATGAAGGCGGCATTGGCGGATTTTTCAGTTCGCTGTTCGGCACCAATGACGACGAAGATCGCCGTCGGACTTACGAAACAGTGGGTAAACGGGGCTCTATCGTAACCGTACACGTCGATGAGTCGGATGATGCCGAGCAGGCTGCCGATATTCTGGATGAGTACGGTGCCGTCGACGTCGACGAAAAAGCAGCGCAGTATGCTACTAACAGCTACGCTAACACAGGCTCGGCCGTGGGCGCGGGAGTATCTGGCACGGCCAACACTTATGATCTGACAGCCGGTACGACCGATACCACCGACGTGGTACGTGACGGCGACACGTTGTCGGTGCCTATTATTGAAGAGAACCTGCAAGTGGGCAAGCGCACGGAACAAACCGGTGGCGTACGTCTGCGGAGCCGGATCATTGAAAAGCCCGTTGAAGAAAGCGTACGGCTACGGTCGGAGCGGGTGGTGGTGCAACGCAATCCTGTGGACCGGGCGGCTACCGATGCCGACTTCACGGCATTTAAAGAAGGCGAAGTGAGCCTGACCGAAACCGCCGAACGCGCCGTAGTAGGCAAAGAAGCCCGAGTGGTTGAAGAAGTAACCCTAGGCAAAACAGTCGATGAACACGACGAAGTAATCCGCGATACCGTACGCCGCACCGACGTCGACGTGGAACAACTGAACCCAACGGTTGATACCACGCTCAAAACCGACAACACGACCTACACAACGGGCAACGATACGCGTAGCGTGTAGAGTAGAGGGCATAGAGTTAAGAGCATAGAGCCAAGAGGTGAGAGTCAAGAGTCAAGAGTTGCTGACGCAAGTGTATCCATGCGTCAGCAACTCTTGACTCTTGACTCTCACCTCTTGGCTCTATGCTCTATAGCAGCGTTCGAAATCATCGACGTAGCTGCTACCCACGGGGATGACCTGTTTGCCGACGGTGAGGTTGGTGCGTTGAAATGCGGTGATCTTGTCGAGCGCCACAATGTATGATTTATGTACCCGGCAGAATTGCGTTTCGGGGAGTTTAGCATGGATCGACTTCAACGTCAGGCGACTCAGAATAGGCCTTGGTTGGCCGGAAACGTAGATTTTAACGTAGTCTTTCAGCCCTTCCACGTACAGCACTTCGTCGTGGAAGATGCGGATTTCCTGGTATTCGGCGAAGATGAAAAAGAACGTCCGCTCGGCGGGGACCGGGGCCACCGGCGTAGGCATTACGAGCGGTTCGGGTATCGGAACAGGCGCGATGGTAGACTGCCCCGCGCGGAGTAGAAACAGGTCATACGCCTTGGAGACGGCCTTCAGAAACCGCTCGAACGGAATGGGTTTCATCAGGTAATCGATCACATCGAGGGTGTAACCGTCCAGGGCATATTGCTCATAGGCCGTGGTCAGGATCACCATAGGCGGTTTGGCCAGCGTGCGCAGAAATTGCAGTCCCGTGAGCGTAGGCATCTGAATATCGAGAAACAGCAAATCTACCTGCCCACGCCGGATGATGTCATAGGCGTCGAGCGGGTTGCTGAATTGCCCTACCAGCTCCAGAAACGGTATTTTCTGAATGTCGTCGGCCAGCAGTTCCAGCGCAAACGGTTCATCGTCAATAGCTATGCAGCGCATAAGACTTTAATGTATAATGTACAATGAATAATGTACATTCTTTAAACATTCACCATCTCCTGATGCAGGGCCAGCGTCAGGGCTATGTTGAACTTGCCCGCTTCGGTGCCGTAGTGCAGTGTGTGCCGACCGGGGTAGTGCAAGGTCAGGCGCTGGGCCACATTAGCAATACCAATGCCCGAATCCTCAGAAGAGGCTCCAGAGGTGGTGAAATCGGGGTTCTGGACTGAAAACAGTAACTCGTTATCGGCCACCACCAGCCGAATCTGGATATGGCTCGTTTCCTGTCCGTGCAGGCCATATTTAAACGCGTTTTCCACGAAAGGAATAAACAGCAGTGGTTCTATTTCCAGCGCTTCTACGGGGCCTGTCACCACAAAATCGACGGTTTGGCGGTCGTTGAGGCGCATTTGTTGCAGGTCGATGTAGTGATGCAGGTGCTCGATCTCCTGGGTCAGGGGCACCCGGTCGCGCTGGGCCTGGTAGAGCATGTAGCGCAGCAACTGCGAGAGCTTGACCACGGCGTCTTCTGTTTTCTGTGATTTCTGGCGGGCCAGCCAGCGGATGTTGTTGAGCGTGTTGAACAGAAAATGGGGGCTAACCTGTAGTTTCAGCATGGCCAGTTCGGCCGATACCTTGCCCAATGCCATTTGCTGCTGCTGATCGCGGAGGCGGGCATGGTGCCGGATGAGGGCAATCAACGAGCTGAGAATCATGGCAAACCCGAACGACAGCGACGCGCTCAGCGCACCTGGCCACGGGCTAAACTGCCGCCGCCGTCCGCGGGGCGAATAATGCACTCCCGGCGGAAAACCATAAAAGCTACCAATACGCACCAGCCCCACCACCAGCAGCATAGCCAACAGCGTGAGCACAAAGCGGTTCAGGTGCTGAGTGGCCAGAAAATCGGGGGTGAGACGGCGCAGGTTATAATAGAAGCAGGTGGCAATAACGCTCCCCGTCAGTAGCTGAGCCATGCCAATACTAAGCAGGTCCTGCTGGTTCCAGAGAAAAGACGGTAAGGTCAGAAACGGTAGCCCGGCGAAAAAAGCCCAGCCAACCACATGCAGCCAGCCCTGATAGCGTTCGAGGATTTTCATACCGGAAGGTACAGATTTCCAGACAGTTCAGAGGCGGCTGTAGACCAAGCGGGCGGGTGTGCCGATGAAGAAGGGAGTAAAGGGAGGAGGGAGG
>NZ_JAFMYU010000042.1 GCF_017353255.1 Fibrella aquatilis
AACACCGGGCGTATCCTACACGGTGGGCTTCGGCAAGCCCGCGGGCTTTATGCCGACCATCGCCAATGTAGGCTCAGACACGGCTGACTCGGATGCCAGCCCCATCACAGGTTTGACGGGAGCTTACAGCCTGACGGCCAATGAGTTCAACCCCACGGTAGACGCCGGCTTCTACAAGCCCGCTTCGATTGGTGACTACGTGTTCAACGACGTCAACAAAGACGGTGTGCAGAACACGGGCGATACGCCAATTCCAGGTGTAGTAGTTACGCTCTACCAGAACGGTTCAGCCATTGCTACTACGACAACCAACGGAGCTGGTCTTTACAGCTTCACGGGCCTGACCCCTGGTGCTGCTAACAGCTATGTGGTGGGCTTCACGCCGCCCGCTGGCTTTAGCGTAACCAACCCGCTGTCGGGCACGGACAAGACACTGGATTCGGACGCTGATCTGATTACAGGTCGGTCAGGCAGTGTCACGCTCACGTCTGGTGAGAACAACACCTCAGTGGATGCTGGTTTCTACCAGCCCTCGGCCGGTTTGGGTGACTATGTCTTTGAAGATAAAAATCTGGATGGTATCCAGAACGGTGGCGACGTGCCGATTCCGAACGTGCTGGTGACGCTGTACCTCAATGGTTCGGCAGTAGCCACCACGCTGACAGATGGCGCTGGCTTGTACTCGTTCACGGGTCTGACTCCAGGCACTGCCAATAACTACGTAGTCGGTTTTGCCAAGCCTGCTGGTTTCGGTCCAACGCTCTCGAACGTAGGTTCGGACACGGCCGACTCTGATGCTGACCTGGTGACGGGCAAAACCCAGTCAGTGACTCTGGCTCCAGGTGAGTTCAACCCCACCCTCGACGCTGGCTTCTTCCGCACGGCTTCTATTGGTGACTACGTCTTTATCGACATAGATAAGAGTGGCACGCAAACGCCGGGCGACAAACCGCTTCAGGGTGTGATCATCACGCTCTATCAGAACGGTTCAGCCGTGGCCACTACGGTGAGTGACGTCAACGGTGCTTATAGCTTCACGGGTCTGACCCCCGGCACCAGCAACAGCTACTCAGTAGGTTTCGCCAAGCCATCGGGCTTTAACACAACCACGGCGAGTGTAGGTGGCAACCCCACGCTCGACTCGGATCCTGATCCGATTACCGGTCTGACGAAGAGTGTTACGCTGAGCAACGGCGAAAGCAACACGAGCATCGACGCGGGCTACACGCCACAGTCAGCCAGCCTGGGTGACTACGTCTTTGAAGACAAGAATGCCAACGGCACACAAGACGCCGGCGACGTGCCGATTCCGAATGTGCTGGTGACCCTGTACTCAAACGGTACAGTAGTGGCCACCACGCAGACCAACGGATCGGGCTTGTACAGCTTCACCGGCCTCACGCCAGGAAAGCCGTACTACGTAGGCTTCGGCAAACCGGCTGGCTTCACGCCAACGGTGGCTAACCTGGGTGACGATACGAAAGATTCCGACGCCGACATAACCACTGGCCTCAGCCAGACGGTAACGCTGGCCGACATGGAGTATAACCCAACCATCGACGCGGGCTTCTACCGGCCTGCCTCACTGGGCGACTATGTCTTTGTTGACAAAAACCGCGACGGTGTGCAGAATACAGGTGATACGCCGCTGCCAGGTGTGCTGGTGACGCTGTACCTGAATGGGTCGGCCGTGGCTACGACGACCACAAACGGTTCAGGTGCTTACAGCTTCACGGGCCTGATGCCGGGTACAACCAATGTATACCAGGTAGGCTTCACCAAGCCAGCTGGCTATGATGCCACTACGGCACTGGTTGGTACAGATCGTACGCTTGATTCCGACGCTGACCCCATCACGGGTCGCAGCCAGAGCCTGACTTTGTCGTCGGGTGAGAGCAACACGTCTGTCGATGCTGGTTACCTACCACAACTGGGTACCATTGGCGACTTCGTTTGGTATGACTACAACAGCGATGGTCAGCAAGCCCCAGTGGGTGAGCCAGGTGTGCCAGGTCTGTTGGTGACCTTATTCCAGAACGGATCGGCCATTGCCACTACCGCTACGGACGGCAACGGTAAGTACCTCTTCGACGGGCTGCCATCGGGTCAGTACACGGTGAAATTCACCGCACCGGCTGGCAGCGTCTTCACTACGAAGAACCGCCCAGGGGTTCCTGTTGACCAGGATAGTGATGCAGGTGCCGACGGCATGTCAGACCTGATCACTCTTGATGTGACGCAACCGCTGTCGAGCACGGCACGGGTGAATCTGACTATCGACGCGGGCATTGTGCCTTACGGGTCTATTGGTAATTACGTATGGCGTGACAACAACGGTAACGGTCTGCAAGACGACGGCCCAACGGGTATTCCGAATGTGAAAGTAGAACTGTTCGATGCCATGAACCTTACCTCGCCGCTTGACGCGACCGTGACGGATGGCAACGGCTACTACCTGTTCACGCAACTGATTGCTGGTAACTACAAGGTGAAATTCACCCTCCCAACGGGCGAGGTGTTCACCCTCCAGACGCAGGGCGGTGACCGTGGTATCGACAGCAACCCCGGTGCCGACGGCTTCAGTGACGTGATCCCCATCAGCACCAGCCTGGCGCTGGGCAACGTGGGCCGCGACAACCTGACTATCGACGCGGGTGTGAAAGCCAAGTGTGCTACGCCGATTATGTTGATGGCTTCGGTTGCCAATAGCAGCATCTGCGTAGGCGACATGACATCGGTTAGCGCCACAGCTTCTGGAGCGACCGTGATACGCTGGTACCTTGCCGCCATTGGCAACACGGTAGCGTTCACGTCGACCAACGGCCAATCGGTGCCAGTTGAGGTGACCACCACGACTACGTATTATGTAGAGGCTGAAACCGAAGACGGTTGCAAGAGCGAACGCAAGCCGGTCACGATCATCGTAAACGCCCGTCCGAACACGCCATCGTGCATCAAGGAGGTTAACATTTGCCAGGACGCCTTCTACGACCTGACGCAGGTGAAGCTCAACAACGTACCCCTGCCAGGCAGCACGCTGGAATGGCATACGGGTAAGAGCGAAACCAGTCCGCTGGTGACGAACCTGACGGCGGTGTCGGCGGGTGAATACTTCCTCTTCGAGAAGTCTAAGTTTGGTTGCTACAGCTACCCAACGGTGCTGACGGTAAACCAGATCGACTGCCGCTGCCAGAACCTGGCCGTGGTATCGACCACGCTCACATCGGGTTCTGCTTGTGAAGGTGGCCCCATCACGCTGATCGCCAGCATTGGCGGCTCGGCCACGGGTGTAACCTGGATGACGTCGACCTCGACCAGCACGGGTACGCTTACGGGCGCCAACAGCCTGACGGCCTACTACACGCCATCGGCAGCTGACATCGCAGCGGGTACGGTACAGTTTACGGTCATGACCAATGACCCCGACGGTTCGGGCTACTGCGTGCCTGCGAAGAGTTCGGTTGTGGTGGCCATCAGCCCCCGCCCGGATGCTCCCCTTGGCGCTGCCTGTGAAGATGAGATTCTGTGCAAAGGCGGCAGCACCAAGCTGTTTGGCTTCACGGCATCGAACGGTAAGATCAACTGGTACAACAAGGCCACAGGTCTGTTAATCGGCACGTCGATGAACGGCAAGCCGCTGACGGTGACGCCAATGGCATCGACGACGTATCTGGCCGAGGCCGTGAGCGCCGCCGGTTGCACCAGCCTGACGAAAGTAGAAGTGGTCGTCACCGTGAAAGCAACCTGCCTGGCTGATCTGGCAGTGGTGAAAACGGTACTGACGGCTGGCCCATACAAGCTGAACGATATTGTGTCATTCGGTATCCTGGCCAAAAACAATGGCCCGGTAACGGCTAAGAGCGTAACGGTATCTGAAGTGCTCCCAGCCACGCTGGAGTTCGTCAGCGCCACGCCTGCGGCTGAGTTCAACGCCGGAACGGGTGTCTGGACGGTAGGTACGCTGACGAGTGGCTCAGACCGCAACCTCATTATTCAGGCCCGCGTGAAAGGCACTGGTACGCTGGCTAACTCGGCCGTTATCAGTAGCCCGGACGACGACCCAAGCAAGCCGGAGAACAACACCTCGACGGTGACAATCTCGGTAGATCAGTGCGCTGTGAACCCGCCAACCATTGCCTGCGCCGTAACGGCACTCTGTGGTCAGGACGAGTCTACGGTACTGACCGCCCGCGACTGCGACGGCACGATCAAGTGGAGCAACGGCATGACGGGCAACCGCATCTCGGTGACTCCAGGTCAAACCACGGTCTACTCAGCTTCGTGTGTGATTGGTGCCTGCACCAGCGGTTCGTCAAACACGATTGCGGTATCGGTAACGAACGCTCCAACGCCAACCATCCTTGCCAGTGCCGACAAGCTCTGCGTAGGTGGTGTGGTTAGCCTCACGGCTACCGGTTGCGAGAATGGCACGGTATACTGGTCAGACAGCATGGTAGGCAGCGTAGTATCGCTGACTATCACTGGCGAGACCCTGATTACCGCCCAGTGCCGCGTGAATAATTGCTACGGCAAAGCCGCCGAGAAGTTGATCAAGGTGGGTAATGACCTGCCAAAACCAACGGTGGTTTGCAGCACAACGGAAGTATGCCCCGGCGAAACCGTAACCCTGACCGTGCAGAACTGCACGGGTACGCCACGCTGGAGCACGGGCGAAACCACCACCAGCATCACGGTGACGCCAACGCTGGGCAACAGCAGCTACTCGGTATACTGTAGCAACGGTGCCAACTGCAATAGCCCACGCTCGAACGACTACACGATCCGTGTGATCCCGAACGTGATTCCAACGGTAACGGCCAGCGCCACGTCAATCTGCGTGGGTGGTGCCGTGAGCCTGACGGCCAGCGGTTGCGAAGGCACGGTGAAGTGGAGCAATAACATGACGGGCAACGTGATCTCGGTTACGCTGAACGCCTCGGAAAGCTTCTACGCCACCTGCCGGGTACGTGATTGCGTAAGCGATCCGTCGAAGTCAGTAGCTATAACGGTTGGCAAGCCACAGGCCCCAACCATCCGCGCCATCCCGAACACGGCTATCTGCGCTGGTGAGTCGGTCACGCTGACGGTAGCTGAAGGCTGCGACAACGGCACGGTGAAATGGACGAACACCGACCTGACAGGCCGCACTATTGTGGTCATGCCAGGCGCGAACACCGACTACACCGCCACCTGCGTAGCCGACGGCAACTGCATCAGTGGTGCGTCGAACGTGGTGAAGGTGATTGTGAAAACAGCCGGTACTGCCCCCACCATCATGGCCTCAAGCACGGCTGTCTGCAACGGTGCCAGCGTAACGCTGACCGCCAGCGGCTGCACGGGCACGGTGATGTGGAGCAACAACATGACGGGTGCCTCAATTGTGGTGCAACCAACGGCCGAGATGAACAGCTTCTACGCCGTCTGCAAGCAAGCCGACAAGTGTGGTAGCCCACAGTCACGCACGATCAAGATCAACCTGTCTACGCCGCCAGCGCCCACTGTGGTTTGCAGCACCAGCGTCATTTGCCCAGGTGAATCTGTTGATCTGACGATTCAGAACTGCGCCGGTTCGCCGATGTGGAGCACGGGTGCCGCCGACAATGGTAAAACCACCATTACGGTATCGCCCTCGGTGAACACCAGCTACTCGGTAGTCTGCAAAGACGCTACTGGCTGCACCAGCGCCCCATCGCAACTGTACACCATTACGGTGGTGCCGCTGAAACCGCTGGTTATTTCGGCTTCGAAAACTGAGATCACCCCAGGTGAATCAGTGACGCTGACCGCCGAGGGCTGCCCCACCGGTGGTGTGGTAACCTGGAGCAATAACCAAACGGGTAGTATGATCGTGATTGCGCCAACGGCTGCTGTCAGCTACTACACGGCTACCTGCCGCTACCGTAGCTGCACCACAGACCCATCGCTGACGATTACGATCAAACAGAAGGGTCCTGATAACTGCACCGCGAAAGCCGGTACGCTGGTTACCTCGACATCAGCCGTATGTGCATCGAGCCTGACTACGGTTACCCTCTCTGCTACCGACAATGGTGGTCGCGTGGTGCCAGCGGGTTACTCGGTAGTCTATGTGCTCACGAAAGGGTCAGAACTGGTGATTCAGCAGACAAGCAACACACCGTCGTTCTCGGTGCCTGCCAGTGCCGCTGGTATCTACACCATCCATACGCTGGTCTACGATCCGAAAACCCTCGACCTGTCGGTGGTGAAACCGGGCGTGACTACGGGTGTTGATGTGCTGAACCTGATTCAGGCCAACAAGCTCTGCGCCGACCTCGACGTAGCCGGTGCCCGCACGAAGGTGATCTTCACGGCGCCACCGGTTATCAAAGGGCCAAACCAGTCCGTTCAGTGCTACGGTACGGTTGTCTCGTTCACGGCCACTGGTTGTGAGAATGGCAACGTTGCCTGGAGCAACGGTACCACGGGTAATCTGCTGTCGCTGACGGTGGTACAGGATGCCTGGTTCTACGCCACCTGCACGGTAGATGGCTGCACCAGCTACCGGTCAGACATGATCGACACGTACCTGGCCCGCCCAGCGGTGCCAACGGTGGCCTGCAACAAACCAAGCGTTTGCGCTGGCGACGAAGCTACGCTGACGGCCGTGGGTTGCGAAGGTGGTAACTACGTATGGTCTACGGGTGCAACTGGTAACACCCTGGTGGTGACGCCACAACTAAGCACGACCTACGCTGTGAAGTGTGTGATTGGCAAGTGCGAGAGCGCTTTCTCACAAATCTGCAGCCTCACGGTAGGTGCGCCAGCTACACCAGCAGTAACGGTGAACGGCGAGACAGGTACAATCAGCACCTGCTACGGCGCTCCTGTAACGCTCACCGCCAAAGGTTGCCCAGCTGGTTCATACGCCGTGTGGAGCAACAACATGGTCGGCAGCAGCATCACAGTGACGCCAGCTCTGTCAGCTACGTACTCGGCACAGTGCTGCACCTCGAACAACTGCAAGAGCCAGCGGTCGAACGTGATTACGCTGACGGTACAGCCAAAAGTGCCGCAGCCGAAAACAACCGACCTGACGAACGCCTGTCCGTTCAAGTCGGTGAATCTGGCCAATGGCGTAGGTGCCGTTGCCACCACCGGCGGAACGTTCGAGTACTACACGACCAGCACGCTGGAGCCAGCCTCGAAACTGGCTAATACCAACGTGACCGTGTCTGGTACGTACTATGTAGTAGAGAAAACGACGACCGGCTGCTACAGCCTGCCATCGACGATCCAGGTGAACATCACCAACTGCGGCGATCAACTGCCCTGCGGTGACAACCCTGTAACGGCCAATGCCGGTAAAGACGACCAGATATGCGCCGCCAAGTCGTACAAACTGGCCGGTGTGATTTCGGGGACGAATGCTACGGCCCAGTGGAAAACCAGCGGTACCGGTACCTTCGACAATGCCTTCAGCCCAACAGCCATGTACGTTCCGTCACTGACGGACGTGCAGGCGGGCCAGGTAACGCTGACGCTCTCGGTTCGCTCGAATAACACGACCTGCCCAGGGCAAACCGACGCGATGGTGCTGACGATCAACGGGCCTAAAACCCAGCCAACCGTCAGAATCGTGGGTGCCACGCAGCTTTGCGCTGGCGAAACCGTGAAACTGGAAGCACCAGCCGGGTTTACCTACCTGTGGTCTAACAAAGCCACCACGCAGAGCATCGTTGTCGACAAGAGCGGCAGCTACTCGGTGCAGGTGTTTGACCAGGGCCTTTGCAGCTCGGTACCATCAGAGGCCGTTTCTGTATCAGTAGCCGCACCGGTACCATCACCGCTGGTGGTGAATCTGCGCAACGCCTGCCCTGCTACAACGGTTAGCCTGAGCACGGCATTGGCTGGCATCACGCCCAAAGCAGGTAGCACCTACGAATACCGCATCAGCGAAGACCCTGCTTCAGGATCGCCAATGACCAGTGGTGTGGGTGAGGGTACGTACTACATCTTCGAACGTACGGCCAGCCAGTGTCTGAGCCTGCCAGGTAAGGTGATCGTGAAAATCACCGATTGCGCCAACAACACGCAAACGGCTGACATTCGCCTCGCCAAAACGGTTAGCAGCACGGCGGTTCGCATGGGCGGTATGGTATCGTACACGCTGACAGTGACCAACCTTGGCCCCAACGATGCCACCAACGTAGACGTCCGCGACGTGCTGCCGGCCGGTCTCGAACTGGTGCCGGGTACTGCCCCGCTGGCCTTTACGATAACGAATGGCGCTATCCTGAAGCGGTTTGAAAGCCTGAGCGCCAACCAGTCGGCCTCGGTGGTGATCGATACCCGCCTCACGAAGAAGGGTGATGTGGTCAACATGGCCAGCATTACTTATAGCGACGTCAATGACCCCAACGCCGGCAACAACACGTCGAGCGTGACGGTAAGCGACAACAGCCCTGCCCGCGCTGGTATCATCGGTCTGGCGAAGGAAGTGGTTGGTACACCGGTGATGATCTCCGACAAGAACTTTGTAGCCACGTACCGCTTCTCGGTCACCAACTATGGCGACGATGCCCTGACCAGCGTAGGTATCACCGATAACCTCGATGCGGCCTTTGGTGCAGGTAATGTGCTGACTACGGAAGTAAACACCGATGCCGCCAACGACCTGGACCTCAACCCTGCCTTTACGGGTTCGGGTGCCAACACCCAACTGTTAGCCTCGACCAGCAAACTGGCTCCCGGCGAAACAGCCACGGTTACGCTGAGCCTGACGGCTTTGAAGCAAAATGATGCCATCAGCAACTCGGCAACAGCCACGGCTATGAACGCCACCACGTCGGTGAGCGATGAGTCGGTGAGTGGTGCCAATGCTGACCCCGATGGCGACTTCGACCCGACCAACAACACCGGTGCTACCACCTTCCAGCTTGATCCTGTAACGCAGGAGAATCGCCAGTTGGGTGTGTCGCTGAATGTTCTCTCGAGCGAGAAGCAGCCCGATGGCAGCTATAATGTGACGTACCAGATTTTTGCCAAAAACTTCGGTACCACCACGCTAACGAACGTAAGCCTCGTCGATACGCTGTCGAATGCCTTCCCGGCACCGGTTAGCTTCTCGCTGGTAGGCAAGCCAACGCTGAGCGCGGGTAGTTCGCTGGTACTGAGCGATGACTTCAAAGGAACCAATGATTCGCCCTACTTCCTCTTCAGCGGCATTAGTTCGCTGACGGCCGGTCAGCAGGACGTGATCACCTTCACGGTCAACGTACAGCCCGGTGCCAACACGGGTCCGTTCTACAGTACGGTATACGGCTCAGGCCGCCCCCAAAGCACAACCCTGACGGTGCGTGATCGGTCGAACCCCGGTTCAACGATCTTCCCCGCCATCGACCAGCCAACGGGCGTACGCTTCGATCTGCCAGCCGGGTTAATCGGTATGGCCAAAGAAGTGGGTGATCCCGTACTGGTTGACCAGGCCAAGAAAATCTACGACATTCCGTACATCATCAAAGTATGCAACCTGGGTTCAGTAGACCTGAAGCGCATTCAGGTGGTTGACGATCTGTCGAAGACGTTTGGCAACGGTGCCTCTGTGCAAAGCGTGACGGTTACAGCCGACGAAGGGCTGAAAGTAAACACAGGCTACACCGGCCTGGGTCTGCTGACCAACATGCTCGACACTACGGCCAGCAGCCTGCCGGTTAAAGCCGTGAAATACATTCGGCTGGTAGCCCGGGTGAACATGTCGGCGGCCACGTCGCTGACATTCACCAACGTAGCGGTCGGTTCGGGTATGAGTGGTACCGCCACGGTATCAGACATCTCGAACACGGGTTCAAACGTTGACCCCGATAATGACCTCGATCCGCGCAACAACAACGACGGGACGCAGGTGCGGCTCAACAGCCTGCCGGGTGCCTCGCACATTGGGGTTGCCCTGTCGGTGCGTGACACAGCTCGCCAGAGCAATGGCAGCTACAACGTAACCTACCGCGTGGTGGTGAAAAACTACGGAGTTGTGGCTATGCGCAATGTCTCGCTGACCGATACGCTCTCGAAAGTATTTAACGCGCAGGTAGGTGCCGGTTTCAGCATCCTTGGCACACCAATTGCATCAAAAGGTAGTAAGCTAAAACTCAACCCAGGCTTCAATGGTAGTACAAGCCCATTCTTTGTCCTGGGCGACTCAACCAGTCAGTTGGGAGTAGGAGCAACGGATACACTGCTGATTCGCGTGAACGTGACGACTACGGGCCAAACCGGTCTATTCTTCAACACGGTTTATGCAACGGCCACGCTGGTTTCAACCGGAGCCAGAGTTGATCCTGACATCCTGCGCGACGTGTCGACCAATGGCCTCAACCCGGATCTGAACGGTAACAACAACCCGACCGATCCGAACGAAAGTGAGGCTACGCCGCTTAACCTGCCCCTGTCTGACCAGGCCGTATTCATCCCAGAGGGCTTCTCGCCCAACGGCGACGGTATCAACGACCTGTTTGTGATTCGGGGTGTGCAGGCCCAGACTGTTGCATTGGAAGTCTTTAACCGCTGGGGCCACCGTGTCTACGCGAATACAGACTATAAGAACGACTGGGACGGCAAGTCGAACACGGGTGTGCAAGTCGGCAACGCAACCAGCGATGGCCTGCCCGACGGAACATACTACTACGTCGTGAAATTGAGTGATGGCCGCGAGTTCGTACGATTCATGACGATTAACCGTTAACAGCCATGTGCAAGCAACACGGATTTAAGCTTTGGGCCGCTGTGCTGCTACTCACCCTGGGGGTGGGTAGCAGCCGGGTTCAGGCACAGCAGGACAAAATGTTCTCGCAGTATATGTTCAACATGATGGCGCTCAACCCGGCCTATGCCGGTAGCCGCGACGTGCTGAGCATGACGGCCCTCTACCGGGCACAATGGATGGGCATTGAAGGCGCCCCCCGAACCACCACGTTCACCGCCGACATGCCCCTCAATCGCGAACGCATTGGCATTGGCATTCAGCTCTACAATGACCAGATCGGTGTTTCCAACGAAACGGGCGGCTACCTGTCCTACGCCTTCCGCTTCCGGGTGGGCGAACGGTCAACGTTATCGCTGGGGTTGAACGGCGGCTTGTCGGCCTACAGTGTCCGACTGACCGACGTGCTCACCGCACCCGGTACCTCTGGCACCGATCCGGCTTTTGCCTCGAACATCAACAAAATGCTCCCCAACTTCGGCACGGGTATTTACCTGAGCAACGACCGGTCGTACATCGGCGTTTCGGTGCCCCGCCTGCTGCGCAACAACCTCGGCGATTTCAATTCGGGACAGATTCGCGCCCGGCAGGCCCGGCACGCCTACGCCGCCGCTGGGTTTGTGGTGGGCCTCAGCCCGGCCCTGAAACTGAAGCCGTCGGTGCTGGTGAAATATGCCGAAGGTGCCCCCCTGGGTTTCGACGGTAACATGAACCTCTGGATCAACGACCGCGTGGCCATTGGCACCTCGTTCCGTAAGAACCAGTTCTACACCTGGACGTCCGAAACCAACGACGCCGTGGTGGGTATGCTGGAACTACAGCTCAGCGATCAGTTCCGCCTCGGTTATGCCTACGACTACACCCTCAATGGGTTGCGTAAGTTCGCGCCAAGCTCACACGAGATCATGATTCGCTACGAATTTGGCTTTGGAAAGAACCGTATTCTAACACCACGTTACTTCTAAGATTTCGGCAAAGTATTTGCTATCATTGGGTATGTGCTCCTTTTGTGAGTACATACCCTTTTTTGTTGACTAACCCATCCCATCTCGAAGACCATGACCGCTCGTCTTTCTTTCTGCTTTGCGTTGTTGTTGTGGGCCTGTTCCGGGCCTGCTCTGGCACAGAGTACGCTGAAACAGGCCGATCAGCAGTTTGCCCAGTTTGCCTACGCCAACGCCGCCGAACTGTATGAGGGTGCCCTGAACCAGGCCCGCCTCGCCACTGAAGCCGAGGTGCGCAACACCCGCTTCAAACTAGGCGAGTGCTACCGGCAATTGCGCAAAACCGAACAGGCCGAGCGCGTGTACCGCGACCTGATTGGCGAAGGAAAACTGCCCACCGACTACAACAATGCCTACTTGCACTTTGCCCAGGCCCTGGCCAGCAACGGCAAATACAAAGAGGCGCAGGAAGCCTACGAGACCTATACCAGCCTACAGGGCAGCAACGCCGACCCCCGTGGCCCCCGGTTTTCGAAGCTCTATAACGACGTGAGCGCCCTGACCAGCAACAGCGGCAGCTACCGCGTCGACTACCTCGACCTCAACACCCGCAAGGCCGAATTCAGCCCCATGTATTTCCGCAATGGGCTGGTATTCGTTACCTCGGCCGGTGCCGACAATGGTGTGCGAAGGGTGTTCAACTGGGACAATTCACCGTTTCTGGACCTGTACTACGTGCCCGACATGTCGGTGCTGAAAACCGATGATGCCGCACGGATGGGTGGGGGCCAATCGCGCCGCAAACTCATGAAACAGCAGTCGTACCGGCTCTTGGGGCGCGACGATTTCACGGCCCGCACCGCCAATGACAGCCGCACAGTAGGGGTGTTTGGAGGCAATCAGGTACAGGCGGGCGAAGGTTACGACATCGTGCCTATCTCAGAGTCGGATCAGTTCAGCCGGTCGCTCAACACCAAATACCACGAAGGCCCCGCCACGTTCAGCAAAGACGGGTCGCGGGTGATCTTCACGCGCAACAACTTCAACAACGGCCATGAACGCAAAAGCAGCGAGGGCATCAACAAGCTCAAGCTCTACACCGCCAAACAAACCAGCGGGGCCTGGGGTGATATTGAAGAAATGCCTTTCAATAGCGACGAATATTCAACCGGCCACCCCACGCTCACCGCCGACAACCGCACGCTCTATTTTGCCTCTGACATGCCCGGCGGATTTGGCGGCACCGACATCTACAGCTCGCGCTGGGAGGGCACCCGCTGGGCGACGCCGGTGAACATGGGGCCTGCGGTCAATTCAAAAGGCAATGAACTGTTTCCCTTCGTCGACGAAAAAAATAACCTCTACTTCGCCTCCGACGGGCTGCCTGGCCTGGGTGACCTCGACCTGTTTTTCACCCAGATAGACCCGGCTGGTAAGGCCATAGGCGTGGTGCATAACCTGGGCGAACCCATCAACTCATCGAAAGACGACTTCGGCATCATCACCGACAGCAACCGGAAAGAGGGTTATTTCAGCAGTAACCGCAAAAACGGCGGTGCCGACGATGACATCTATCGGTTCAAGCGTGAAGGGTCGCTGTATCCATGCCGCCAACTGACGGTGGCCATTTTCGACGCGCAAACCCACGACCCGCTGCCCAATACGCCCGTGGTGGTGCAGGGCGGCGAACCCGGCAACGAGCACAAAGCCCTTCAGACCGACGCCAGCGGCAACATTCGGCTGTGCGTGAATGACGAAAGTGACCTGCTCTTCACGGCCAACCGCGAGGGGTACCTGGCCAGCAAAGTGGGCTTCTCGACCCGGAATGTCCAGGACGACCTGCCCTCGCGCCTGGAAATGGCGCTGACCAAACCCACGCTGCTGACGGCTGCCGAAGGCGTGGTAACGGGCGAAGTGCGAGACGTAAATGGCCGGGTAGTGAGTCAGCGCGATGGTAAAGCCTTGGCGCTGGTCAAGATTGTACTCATCAACCAGTGCGACGGCTCGCGGCAGGAGGTCTATTCCGATGCCAGCGGGAACTACAGTTTCTCGTCGGTGGCGGGTTGCGAATACGTTATTGAAGGAGCTAAAGACCGCATGGCCACCAAGGGCGGGCGCGTGAGCAAAGATGGTACCGGCGACACTAACCTGAAGATGTTCGGTGCGGGCGACGTGATGCGGATCGATGATATTTATTACGACCTCAATAAAGCCGATATCCGTCCCGACGCCGCCGCCGAACTGGACAAACTCGTGATGATGCTTACCAAATACCCGGAGATGACCATCGAGATGCGGTCGCACACCGACAGCCGGGCTACCAGCCAATATAACAAGCGGCTCTCCAGCGACCGGGCCAAAGCCGCCATTGCCTATATCGCCTCGAAGGGCATTGCCAAAAAACGGCTCCGCGCCAAAGGCTACGGCGAATCGGCGCTGGTCAACGGCTGCTCAGACGGCATTGACTGCACTGAAGAACAGCACCAGCAAAACCGCCGCACCGAGATTAAGATTTTGAGAGTAGAGTAGGATGTACCACGGACTTCAGTCCGTTTACTAATGCGAAAGCAATAAAATGAGCTGTTGCTTGCGCATTGGTAAACGGACTGAAGTCCGTGGTACGTTCCTGCTTTTAGGAAAATAGCCGGGGAACAAGCAACTTGCAGCAATGGTAAACTACGCACGTCAGAAGGGCCTTTGCCGGGTGCTGATTGGCCTCCTGCTGGGGCTGTTGGGGCCTGGCAACGCGTGGGCACAAAAGGAAGTGCTCTATGCGCAGTATGGGCTTAACCCCATGGCCATCAACCCGGCGTTTGCGGGCGTGCGCGAAGACTTTAGCATGACGCTGGCCTTTCGGGGGCGATTGTTCAGCTTTCTCGACCGCAATGCCGGGCAGATTGCCGCCCCCATCACGCAGACCTTTGCCGGCGACGGGCAGCTGGGCACGGGCCGCTATGGCCTGGGCCTGCAAGTGCTCAACGATCGTAACAGTGCCCTTGGGCTGGGCCTTATCTGCCTCAGCAGCAACCTGTCGTATCATGTAGTGCTGCCCAACCTGGCCAAATTGTATCTGGGGGCGCAGTTGGGGGCTAACATCCTGCCCATCACCGACCTGACCAGCAGCGTCAACACCAGTTCGGTGCTGCTCAGCTACGGAGCCGGGCTATATTATGATGCCGAAAAAATGTTTGCGGGCCTGTCGGTGCCCGAACTGGGGCGCAGTGCCAAAACCGTACTGGGCCTACCGCAGTTTCAGGTAAACCACCCTGTTTTTATTCAGCTTGGCGGCAGGTTAGACCTCACCGAAGACCTTCGGCTGCTGCCCTCGGTGCTGCTGACACAAACAGACAATTACCCGCTGGCTTATAACCTCGACGCCAAACTCTGGTACGCCCAACGCGCCGCCCTGGGGGTGTCGGTGCGGCAAAACAACGTTTTTTATTATAAAGGCCCCGTCAGCTACGTGCAGGCCTCGCTCGACGTGCAGCTTTCGCCCAATATCAGGCTTGGTTATACGTTCAACTCTACAGCGCCTGAAGCAGCACCGAACTCGTTTCAGCCGCAGATCCACGAACTGATCTTTCGCTTTACACCCAACCCTAACCAACTTCGGTTCTCCTACTTTTAGCCTCGTATGTCGAACCAACGCACCATCAACGACTTATTTATCACCCACGATCTGGACCGTGAGTTTCCGCTGGCGGCCTTTTTCGTACATACCTATGGCCAATATCCCAACTACTTGTTTACCCACGAAGACTACAAAGCCGATCTGCATGAATGGCTGCTAAGCCGTGGCTTTTTGGTCATTAACCAGTCGGTGCGTCTCTCGAAAGAGGGATTTCGGAACAACGGGCGTATCTACCACCACCCCGATGGTGTCATGCTGGAAGGTGAGTTTGTGGCCGATTCGTACTGCCGCCTATCGGGCTTTTTTCAGAACGAAAATGCCCTCCGTACCACGCTGGCCGGTATTGAAGAACTGGTTTACGAGCATGAGCCAGAACAAACTCATATTTACCTTATTCAGAGCGGGTTAGGTGGATTACACACCGAGCGGGTGGATATCCGTCCGCCCGAAATAGACCTTGGCTTGTATTATAACGATGGCTTTGTTGACGTGCATGAGCGGCTGGTAGCCTTGTTAAACCGGCCCAAATACAAGGGCCTGATTCTGTTGCACGGCGAGCCGGGTACCGGCAAAACCACTTACATCAAGTACCTCAGTTCGCAGGTGCGCAAGAACATGCTGATCTTGCCGCCCTACATGACCAACTACCTCACCTCGCCAGACCTGATCCCGTTTTTGCTCGAACAGCGAGACTCGGTGCTGATCATTGAAGACGCCGAGCGCATTTTGCAGGCCCGCGAAGCCGGGGGCGACACCAACAGCGTGTCGAATATTCTGAACCTGACCGATGGCCTTCTGGCCGACTGCCTGCACATTCAGATCATTGCTACGTTCAACGCTAACAAAAGCCTGCTCGATAAGGCGCTATTGCGCAAAGGCCGCCTCATGGTCGACTATGCATTTGGCAAGCTGGCGGCCCCCAAAGCCAACGCGTTGCTCACTACGTTGGGTGTGAACCACCACACCGACGCGCCCATGACCCTGGCCGATATTTTCAATACGGAAGAACAGACCATTTCGGGCGACCGCGTAGAGGGCGTACGGGTAGGTTTCTAGGATTTAGGCCTAGGCGTAGCTGTCCACACCCAGATGCCAGGTTTGTCGCTTTCAATCAGCGTGGCCGTAACGTGCCAAACTGTCAAAATGGTTGCCGTAGAAGTGTACGTAAGCGGCAACATAATAAAATTGTTTAAAAAGTAGAATTACTTGTAACAGTTTACCTATCAAAAACTCTGCCTTACTGTCAGTTGACACTATTGTAAACGTAAAAACCGCGTGAGCGGCTGACCAAATTACACGTAACGAGCTTATTAAGCTTTTTATAAATAAAAAGCCACGCTCCTGTATATACGTTATAGAGGAGCGTTACAAGCTTAGGCACGTTCTTTGTAAGGCCTTGCTCAGAAACCCGTACCTTTGCCCTACCCGTACAGCCCTACTAGACTGCACGGGTTTTTTGTACCATGGAGATTCGCAAATCGGACCGGCTCACGCACCTCAAATACGATATCAGAGGGCCGGTGTATGAAAAATCGCTGGAATTAGAGAGCCAGGGCTACAAAATCATCAGCCTCAACATCGGCAACCCAGCGTCGTTTGGTTTCGACACGCCCGACGAGATCGTGCACGACATGATCCTCAACATCCGCAACGCGCAGGGCTACGCCGACTCGCGGGGGTTGTTTGCCGCCCGTAAGGCCGTGATGCACTACACTCAGAACCTGGGCCTGCCGGGCGTTACGATCCAAGATATATATATCGGTAATGGCGTGAGCGAGTTGATCCTGCTCTCGATGCAGGCGCTCATCAACGAAGGCGACGAAGTGCTGGTACCCTCGCCCGACTACCCTCTCTGGACTACCTCGGTGGCGCTTTGTGGTGGTAAACCGGTGCATTACGTCTGCGAAGAAGATAACGGCTGGAACCCCAACCTAGCCGATATCGAAAGCAAAGTCACTCCCCGCACCCGCGCCGTGGTGATGATCAACCCCAACAACCCAACCGGCGCAGTATACGATAAACCCATCCTGGAAGGCCTGGCCCGTATTGCCGAAAAACACCAGCTCATTGTTTTCGCCGACGAGATCTACGACAAGATTCTTTACGACGAGGCCATGCATCATCCCATGGCGCGGTTCGTGCATGACACGCTCTGCATCACCATGAACGGTCTGTCTAAAAACTACCGGGCGGCGGGGTTCCGGGGCGGATGGCTGGTGATGACCGGGGCCAAACACAAGGCGCAATCGTACATTGAGGGGCTAACGCTGCTGGCCAGTTTGCGGCTCTGCGCCAACGTACCTACCCAATACGCCATCCAGACGGCCCTGGGTGGCTACCAGAGCATTCATGACCTGGTGATGCCCACTGGGCGGCTCTACCGACAAATCAAACTGGCCTACGAACGCATGGTGGCCATCCCGGGCATCAGTTGCACCCCACCCAAAGGAGCGCTGTACATCTTCCCGAAAATCGACCTAAGCCAGTTTAACATCAAAGACGACAACGAGTTTGTCTATGATTTGCTGACGGAACAAAAAGTGCTGGTGGTGGCCGGGCAGGGCTTTAATTACGGCTCCCCCGACCATTTTCGCATCGTCTGCCTCCCCAACGTCGACGAACTCACCATTGCCCTCGACCGCATTGAGGCCTTTCTGGAAAGCAGGAGGATTTAATGTACATTGTT
>NZ_JAFMYU010000043.1 GCF_017353255.1 Fibrella aquatilis
CGGATTTGACGTAACTTTTAATGAATTCGATTTGAATGTACAGCCGCTTACGTCTTTGTAGCTAACAAAATAGTCGCCCGTTGTATTTACCGTGATCGCCTGGTCGGTGCTACCCGTACTCCAGGTGTTATTAACATTGTAGCTGCTGGTTAGCTGTACTGAGCCACCCTGGCAAAAAGCAGCGGGACCTGCTGTTTGGACAGTGGGTGCATTGGCCACTGACAAGTAAGGGGTATACTGAATGTTGCCCTGCGCATCTTTCACTTTGGCCCGTACCACTTGGCCCGATGCTTTGGTGATGCTTTTCCCCGATTCACCCGATTCCCACGAAACGTTATCGTAGTTGGTTACGGTAAAATTGACGGCATTACCACCAGGGCAGTTGACGCTGATTGTTGGTAGCGGGCTGGGCGCGACAGGGGTAGCACTGCTAAAAAAGGCGTCGGTTAAACTACTGTTCCAGGCGACAGCCAACTCGCGCAGACCAGGATTATCGAAGTGGATAGCGTCAAAATAGGGGGCTCGCGAACGGGGCACCTGAATCAACTCCGTGTTGGGTCCTGCAAACACGCCATTCCCAGCAGCAATCACGTCGTTTTGTGCACCTATAATAGCAGGATTGGATTTAAGCACATCATCGTATGAAGCTCTGGCAACAACCCATGCAATAGCTTTCCCAGATGTAGCCCGGCTTTGCTTAATGACTGTATTAAGCCGGTCGGCATACTGCGTTCGAGTCGTTGAAAAAGCGTTATCAGTCTCGCCCTGATGCCATAAGATAGCCCGCATACCAACTAAACTGGTGTAGTTTGTCAGCGCAATCTGGAGTGACCCATAGGGTTGACCAGCCTCGTAAAAAGATGGTATATAGTCACTTAAGGTTCTTTGCCCTTGCGAACTTTCAGCCCAGTTACGAATAGATGTACCTTCAAATGCAGCGTTGAAAAATAAAATGGGCACGTTCAGGCGTTGCGCCAGCAGGTCACCCAAATTACCCCAGCACCACGAACTCAGCCCTCGTGGAGCAATACGGTTGTTGTTATTGAGTTGCGTGAATACGGGGTAAGGCGCATCGCCAGGATATTGCGCAGGTTGGTATTGATAGTTAATGGCATTCACCCGATCATCCTGAGCTGGCTCAGTATTTCCACGTACGCCCTGCGCGTTTGACTGCCCTGCGATGACAAACACCTCACCCACACCCACGCGCTCAACCGTTTGCCGGGCTACTTCATCGTTGCCCCGCATAAACCGCACAACAAGGTCATACCAGCCACCCTGAACCACCAGTTGCGCCGTGAAAACACCGCCTTGAGGATTATCAACGATAGTCTGAAAATCAGTCGTGAAGCCCTGTCCATTGCTACGAGCTACCACCCGTGCCTCAATGCGCGTTACAGGCACTGAATAAGTACCTGTAATAGGAACGGCCGCATTGTTAGCATTATTCCGCTGAAAAATGGCTCGGTTAATGGGGAAAGCCACCTGTGTTTGCGCCTGAAGCTGATTGATCAGACCAACACTAAGAAGTAGTAAATAAAGTAGTGACGATGCATTCATGAGTTAGGTAATCTGCCGACTGACCCATGCGTACTTTAGGGATCAGCCGAGGCAGGAAAATAGAGTCACGTTGAGATTAATCTGGCAGCAGATTACTCATCTACCACACTAGGTTGGTTGAGTGTTTGCCAAAGCAAATCTTTCAACTCACTCAAACCACGTTGTTGAACAGACGAAATAAACAAGGTAGCTACATTTTTGGGCAGGGAATCTTTTATACGGTCAAGTTCTATGTCGTCTACCAAGTCAATTTTAGTCACTGCCAATACCCGCGTTTTGTCTACCAGTTCTGGATTAAACTCGGTTAATTCATTAGCCAAAATGGCATAATCGGCGGCAATATCCTCACTGGTGGCGGGTACCATAAACAACAGCACCGAATTGCGTTCTATATGCCGTAGGAAACGCAGGCCCAGCCCCTTCCCCTGCGAGGCACCTTCAATAATGCCCGGAATGTCGGCAATGACGAACGATTTATAGTCGCGGTAGGCTACCACGCCCAGGTTGGGCACCAGTGTTGTGAACGGGTAGTCGGCAATTTCGGGGCGCGCTGCCGACAGGACAGATAGTAGCGTTGATTTGCCCGCATTTGGGAATCCCACCAGACCCACATCGGCCAGCAGTTTCAGTTCCAGCACAATCCAGGCTTCCTGTCCTTCTTCGCCGGGTTGCGAATAGTGGGGTGCTTGTTGCGTGGGGCTTTTAAAATGTGTATTGCCCAGCCCACCCCGACCACCGGGCAGGAGTATAATCTCCTGACCGTCTTCGGTCAGTTCGGCCATTATTTCATTAGTTTCGGCGTTGCGGGCTATCGTACCCAGCGGCACGTCCAGGTAAATGTCTTCGCCTTCGGCACCGGTACGGCGGCCACCCTCGCCACCTTTACCAGCATCGGCTTTAATGTGCTTCCGGTATTTAAGGTGCAACAGAGTCCAGTGTTGTGCGTTGCCCCGCAGAATGATGTGTCCACCCCGCCCTCCGTCACCACCGTCGGGGCCACCTTTTGGCACGTGTTTTTCGCGCCGAAAGTGGAGTGACCCTGCTCCGCCGTGACCTGACCGGCAGTTAATTTTTACGTAGTCAATGAAGTTAGATGATGCCATATAAGTAGGATACGGCCATCAGCAGGGTAATCAACTAGGCTTGTGCTTCGTCGATCTTTTGGCAAATCGAAGCAAAGATTTCTTCAATTGTACCAATGCCGTTAATGGCCGCGAATTTACCCTGCTGCTCATAATAGCTGGCAACGGGGGTTGTTTCATTATTGTATACACTCACCCGACGACGCGCCGTTGCTTCGTCTCTGTCGTCGGGACGACCCGACGTTTCGCCGCGCTTCAAAAGTCGACGAATCAATTCTTCTTCGTTTACCACAAGGGCAATCATCGTTGTAATGCCCGTGTTATGGTGGGCCAGCAGGTCATCAAGTGCTTCTGCCTGCTTCACCGTGCGTGGAAAACCGTCGAAAATAAAGCCAGGGGCGCTTTCGCCATGCTCCGTCAATTTCGACTCGATCATGCCAATCACCACCTCATCGGGTACTAGTAACCCCTGATCCATCAGCAGTTTAGCCCGAAGTCCTAACTCTGTGCCGCTGGCAATTTGCGACCGTAGTAGATCACCCGTTGAGAGGTGCACTAGTTGGTATTTTCGAATCAGATACTCACTTTGTGTGCCTTTGCCAGCACCTGGCGGACCAAACAGTACAAGATTAAGCATACGGGGAAACGGGTAGAAAGTCAGGGGTGTCGTAGGTGAGAGCGGCGACAAAAGTACAAAACAAGAGGGCGCGGACAAACTTGCCCGCGCCCTCCTCTCAGAATCAGCCTGATTAGTTATTTACCAGCACCTTTCTTTGGTGTTGTCTTCACAGGCGTCGCCGCTTTAACGGGCGTTGTGCCTCTGGTCGGCGTACCACCTCTCACGGGCGTTGTACCTGTAGCGGTCGGCGTTTTCGCACCTTCCAGGTACTCCCTCGCTTCTTTGTCATTCGGGTCTAATTCGAGCACCTTGGCTGCATAACCTTTGGCTTTCGCATCGTCTTTGCGCGCAATGCTATTCGAGATCAAATACCGATATGAAGGAATCAGGTACTTTTTGTAGGTTTCTTTTTTAACAGAATCCGTTTCGGCAGTGGCTTGCTCAATAAACCGCTCGTAGAATGGTACCGGCGCTCCACTGGCCAGTACTACTTCTCGTGGGTTGGCGTAATAGTTCGACTGACCACGGTAGTAGTAGGCTACCGGATAAGTCTTGCCATCTTTTTCTACCATCTCAGCTAGTTTGGCAAACGCCGAGTCGGCCTGCATGAAGTATTGTTTCTTCAACGTACGCTGCTGAGCCGTGTCGGCTACAACTTTAGCAATCTGAAAACCGTACTGATAATTGGCCAGACCCAGGTTCAGATAATCGTTTGAGGTCGGTTTCTTATCATTGGCAATGGCTTTCTTGTAGTAGTCAGCCGCTTTGTCAAAACGCTTAGAAGCCTTATACCGCTCAGCAATATCCTTATACAGGTTCTCCGTAGTGTCTTGCGGGGCGGCCTTTTCCAGGTTTACAATGCTCAACGAATCACCTTCAGGGGTACCAAGCTGTGCATACGCACGACCCAGATACTTATAGTCATCGAAGATAACCTTGGTGGGCGCAGAACTAATAAACTTGTTCAGCGACGTAACGGCCTGATCGTTCCGACCAAGCGCCAGGCTAGACCAGCCCGTCATACGGTCGATGATAGGGTCTTTCACCTGCCCTTTCAGCTTGTCCAGATAATCCAGCGATTTCAGGTGGTCGCCTGCCAAGAAATAGTACTTAGCCACGTTCAGCAGCAGCTCGGGATCTTTCGTACCACTTTTCTGCACATACGTATCGTAGATGTTCGAGGCTTTCTTGTAAGCCCGTGACCCTACCAGTGCATCAGCATAGGCGCGGTACGTTGGTGCAAACTCAGGGTCGGCGGCCAATGCTTTCTCGAAATACTCCTGCGATTTGGCATATTGCTTCGAGCGCAGGAACAGTTGGCCAATTTTAGCGTTGGCTTCTGCCTTGGTGGTATTACTGGCCGCACCCGACAATGGTCCATCAATCACATCTTCGTAGCGGCTTACGGCCGGACCACCTTCGTTTTTCAGCGTGTAGGCATCACCCAGCGTCATGGGGATCTCTACGTTAGTATTTTTCTTGTCCAGCACTTTTGCACGATCCAGAAACTCGATGGCACGGGCAGGATCGTTGGCACCTTTGGCACCTTCGAACAACGTGTACATCTCGCCAGCGCGGTACAGTACGTCACCGTTTTTACCCTTCGTAGCAGCAACGGCCTCATCGGTCTTTGCTTTGGCGGTGTTCAAATCCTTCTTTGCCAAGGCCACCCCTGCCAAACCAACATTGTTCAGTTGATTTTTGGGGTCAGCTGCCAATCCTTTTTCAAAAGCAGCTTTTGCTTCATCGGTTCTGCCCGTTTTCAGCAGGAAATAGCCCAGATAAAATTGGTTGTCGGCAGTTGGAGCCGACGTAGCTAGTTGACGGAATGTCTGTTCAGCTTTGGGGATGCGCTCTGCCTCAAGATCTTTCAGGCCGGTTTGGATGTCCTGACCAAGCGCAGGAACGAATGCAGCAGCGCCCATGAACAGGGTCGCTAGCATCACTTTTTTGGGTTGGTTCATTCGTATTCGTAGGTTGGAGAAAAAATCTGAAGGTTGTTCCTCTTGGTTAAAACAAGGCGCAAAAGTAAAAAATTGCGCCGAAACAGAAAAAAAGCCCTGCTTACTTGAGGTGGACTTCCCGATTATATGGCACTCTAGGCCACAGTCCTAATTTCTCAACAAGCAGCCTACCTGAGTCTCGCACCAGGTAGTTAGTGAGTCCGCCGCCCAAACCAGGGTGCGCCTCGCGACTCACCATATAAACGTCGCGCCAGAGCGGATACAGTTTCAGGGCAAGGTCACGTTGAAACGGCTGATGGTAATCGTCTCGCCCCTGTGGGCTGTCTTTTGACGATAATCCGATAACGCGTATGTCTTTCGACAATTGCGCCGATACAGGCCCATCACCGTCACTTATCCAATTTACGCCAATAAAACCCATGGCCGTTGGGTGGGTGCGTACGTAATCAATCACCCCTTTGTTTGACTTGGCCGTGTAGATAGGCAAGCCATCAATATTTTTCAGACCGAATCGCTGCATCACATGGTCCAGATTGCTTGAATTCGGGTTATCAAACACCAGCGTAATTGTACCAGATTGATTACCCCCTTTCAGTTGCGACCATTGGCTGATCTGCTTACTGAAGACACCCCGTAACTCATTCATGGTCATCAAACTATCTGTATTGGCTTTGCTCGTAATGAGGGCAACACCGTCGGTGGCCAGTAATGTAGCCGAACCCGTAACTTTGACTTTATCCAGACTCCGCTGCTCATTGGCTGTTAACCGGCGCGACACAATACAAAGTCTGGCTTTATCGTCAAGCATTAGACGTATTGCCTCCCGCTCTGGTTTAAAGACCAAATCAAATTTTGTTCTCGGATAAAGCAACTCATACGTACGGGTAATCTCAACCGTCAGGGGTTCATAAGATTCGTCGGCAGCAATGGTAATACGTCCCTGCGACGGACTATCTAGTTTTGGCTTGTCTTCACAGCCGATCAGGCAGAGGCTCAGCAAGACAAAACCGGTAAGTGTGTAGCTTCTCAATGTTGTAGGTAAGTAAGGCATGATACCGTCAGTTAGGCATTTAGCGGCCAATAGTACAATTGCTTTTTCCCAACGCTTGTACCGCCCAAAAGGTTAGACGACCCACCGGGCAACTTGTCATTTTCAAGAATAGCCTAGAGGACTGCACTAGTTTTGTCTTTAAGCAACGTCTTTTCGTCGGGGGTCAACTCATCAACCAGCGCGTAGCGCTTGAGCTTGATGACAGCCATGTCATCCAATACGTCAACCATGTTCTTGTAGGTCGACTCCTTGGTGGGCTTCAAGACCAGCACAAACTTCTCCCCGCCGACTTTGGTCAGG
>NZ_JAFMYU010000044.1 GCF_017353255.1 Fibrella aquatilis
GGGCTGGGTGCGCCAGTACACGCCCAGCCCCGACGAAGCCCCCCCTGCACTGGTGGTGCTGTCATTGAGTCACTTGCCTGAAAAGCAGGCCCTTGCTGAGCGGGACCGGCAGTTGCTGGCCTTGCGGGGGCAGGCCCTGGCGGCCACTGGCCCGCTCTGCCAGCTGGTGCTGGTGGTCTTGCCGGGGCAAACGCAGCTGGGGCTGGTGGTGCATCACCTGGTGGTGGACGCCTACAGCTGGCGGGTGTTGTGGGCGGACCTGACGACGCTCTACGGCCAGTATATGGGTGGTGGTCGCTTGTCATTACCGGCCAAGACGCACAGCTACCGGGCGTGGTCGGCGGCGCTGTTGGCTCAGGCGGGCAGTAGTTATCTGCAAACCCAGGGGGGCTACTGGCGGGGGGTGGTCAGCCAGGCGCAGGCCTTGCCGCCAGTCGCCACCGGACTGACTGCGGCGATCCAGCGGGCGGGTGAAGCTACTGCGTCTGCAAACCAGATAAGCGTTGACTTCGATCCGTCGTTGCTGGCTGATCTGGCGCTGGCCAACGAAGCCTACGGTACCGAGAGCGGAGAATTACTGCTAACGGCCCTGCTACTGGTGCTGCACGATCATACGGGTCGCGATGCCTGGGTGGTAGAACTGGAAGCCGACGGTCGGCAGGGGTTTGAACAGGGGCCTACAAGTGAACTGGACCTGAGCCGGACGGTGGGGTTGTTTGCCGCCCAGTATCCGGTCGTGCTTCAGGTGGCGGGCGGGGAAGACCTGTCCCGCACGGTGAAGCTGGTTAAGGAACAGGTTCGTTCGGTGCCCGACAAGGGGTTGAGCTACAGTGTGTTGCGCTATTTAACAGAAACAGGCGAGGACCTGGCCCTTCAGCCATCGGTGTGCTTTACCTACGTGGATGAGGTGCTTGAACAGACAGCCGGGCAGATATCTGATGCGGCGCTAGACGTGGTGCAGGCTGATCTGGGAGCCAGGGCCATGTTGCCAACCGGTTGCCAGTTATCAGTTGATGGGGTGGTGTCTGGCGGGCGTTTGTACGTCACGTTTCGGTACCGGCCAGACGCGTTCGCTGCCACTACGGTGGAGGGGTGGGCCGCTGCCTGTCAGCAACAGTTGGCGGCATTGGTGGCGCACTGCCTGGCCCAGCCCGACCGTGAATTGACCCCCTCCGATTTCGGCTACGCCAAACTCTCCATTGACCAACTCGACAACTTCTTCGATTAGCGAAGGGTGATTGGTAGTGCTGTCAGGTCTGAATGCCGCAACACCCCCGACCTGACAGCACTACTAACCACCAACTACCGACTACCAACCCAAAAAGCCTTCCCGTGAAAAATCCATTTACCAGCAAAAACATCAAAGACATCTACGGGCTGTCTCCGATGCAGGAGGGCATGCTCTTCCATGCGTTGCTGGGAAGTTCTCCTTCGGCCTATGTCAACCAGATCAGTTACCGCCTGGAGGGGACTTTGCACGTTGAACTTGTCCAGCAAAGCCTGCAACGGCTTATGGACCGCTACGACGTGCTGCGCACCATTTTCGACCATAAAAAAGCGGATGCCGCTCTACAGGTGGTGCTCAAAGAGCGGGAGGCCGATTTCCGCTACCACGACCTGCGGAAACAAACGCCCGACCAGCAAGTGGAGTTTCTGGCGGTCTACAAGCAACAGGACCGGCAGCGCGGCTTCGACCTCGGTCGGGACATGCTGATGCGCATGAGCTTGCTGCAACTAGCTGATAATCAGTATGAATTAATGTGGACGCACCACCACATTCTCATGGACGGCTGGTGCGCTGACATTCTCATTAGTGAATACAACCAGTTTTATGCCGGGCTTTGTCAGGGGCAACTTCCTGTGCTGCCGCCCCCCGTGCCCTACCGCCGCTACATCGACTGGCTGGGGCGGCAGGACGTGGCTACCTCCCTGGCCTACTGGCAGGACTACCTGGCTGGCTACGACCAACCCGCCAGCCTGCCCACCGCCACTGGGGTCGGACTGGCAGGGGCCACCGCCGAAGGCTATGAGGCCCGCGAACTGGACGTTACCCTCACTGAAACGCTGAGCCAGGGCCTTGCTGAGCTGGCTGTGCGGCAGCGGGCCACGCTCAGCACGCTGGTGCAGTGCGTGTGGGGGCTGCTGCTGGGGCGCTACTGCGACCGGTCGGACGTGGTCTTCGGGGCGGTGGTCTCGGGTCGTCCCCCGCAGGTGGCGGGTATCGAGGGCATGGTGGGCCTGTGCATCAACACGGTGCCGGTGCGGGTGCGTGCGGCGGCTTCGCTGGGGTTTGTCGCCTGGTTGGCCCAGAGTCAGCAGCTGGCCAGTGGGAGCGAGGCGCATCACTACTGTTCGCTGGCCCAGGTGCAGGCCCAGAGCGGGCTGGGGGCCTCGCTGCTCGACCATATCCTCATCTTCGAAAACTTCCCGCTGACCGGTCAGCTGTCGGCTACCGACACTACCAACGGGGCGGCAACGGGTTCCTTTCAACTCCCGGTGGCTAGTCAGGTTGAGGGGTTTTCTCAGACCAACTACCCCCTCAATCTCATCATTTTTCCTGGCCCGGCCCTGAGCTTTCGCTTCAGCTACGATGCCCGGGTTTATACCGAAACAGCCCTGCGACGTACGGCCGACCAACTGGTTTATCTCTTCGAGCAGGTGCTGGCCGACCCTCATCTGCCGCTGTCTCAACTTGACCTGCTGCCCCCCGCCCAGCGAGAAGCCTTGCTGGCACTGGGTCAGGGAGTGGAAGTGGCTTATCCCGACGGGGTTGGCCTGCATGAACTGGTGGCTCGGCAGGCGGCGCAAAGCCCGGCGGCAGTGGCCCTGAGCTGGGCCGGTGGGCAGTGGTCCTACGCCCAGCTGGCCGAGGCCGTGGCCGCGTTGTCGGCCCGGCTAAGTGGGCCATGTGGCGTGGCCCCCGGCGACCGCGTAGGGCTGCTGAGTGGTGCCAGCCCCTGGCGAATTGCCGGACTGCTGGCCATCCTGACGAGTGGGGGCGTGGCCGTACCATTGGCGGCGAATCTGCCTCCTGCCCGGCTAGCTCACATCGTGGCCGATGCGGGCGTGGCCCTGGTGCTGGTGGACGAAGCCAGCCTGAGCGCCCTGCTGCCCGACAGTACCCCCCAACTGCTGCTTACCAATGGGCACGAACCGAACCAGGCTGCTGTTTCCTTCACCGCCCCGCCTGCTCCAAATCACCCGTCGCTCATCGCCGACTCTGGGGCGGCGCTGGCTTATCTCATCTACACCTCGGGCAGCAGTGGCCCGCCCAAGGCCGTGGCCATTCGCCACCGAAGCCTGGTTCATCGTGCCTTGTATCACATTGACTATCTGGATCTTACCGCCCACGATGCGGTGCTACAATTTAGTTCAGCTGGCTTCGATGCGTTTTTGATCGAGACGTTTATGGCCCTGCTGGTTGGCGGACGACTGGTACTGCTAGAAGAAATCACGCGCAACGACCTGCCCGCCCTGGTGGCCTTTCTGGCCCAGCAGCAGGTGAACCTGGCCATTCTGCCGCCTGCCTACCTGCGGCTGCTGGTAGGTCAGGAGTTAGGTAGCTTACATACACTCATCAGCACGGGCGAGGCCGCCAGCCTGGAGGCCAGCCTGACCCTGGCCGCAAACCGGCGGGTTTACAACGGCTACGGACCCACCGAAAGTTGTATCGGGGCCAGCTTCCACCGGGTAGATCCCGACAGGGCGACAGCGTACCGGCAGGCAGGGGGTATTCCCATCGGTCGGCCGTTTGCCAATACAACGGTGTATGTATTGGATAGTCAAGGCCGTATGTTGCCTCGTGGGGTAGCGGGTGAGCTGTGGGTGGGTGGCATTGGGCTGGCGGCGGGCTACTGGGAGCAACCTG
Source organism: Fibrella aquatilis (assembly GCF_017353255.1). Classification (GTDB taxonomy): domain Bacteria; phylum Bacteroidota; class Bacteroidia; order Cytophagales; family Spirosomataceae; genus Fibrella; species Fibrella aquatilis. Next base: position 3,869 of record NZ_JAFMYU010000044.1, read on the forward strand.
ACCTGACCGCCGAACGGTTTGTGGAACAGGCCGTGGCCAATGGTCAGCGCCTCTACCGCACTGGTGATCAAGTACGCTGGACCGAGTCAGGCGAACTCGTATACGAAGGTCGGCTGGATGGTCAGGTGCAGGTGCGCGGTATGCGGGTGGAACTCGGTGAGATCGAAAGCGTACTGCTACGCGGGGCGGGGGTGGCGCAGGCGGCGGTGGTGCAGACGTCGGGCAGTGGGCAACTGGTGGGCTACCTGACAGGCACCATCACTCCGGCCGACACGAATGTGCTGCTAGCCACGCTGGGTCAAACCCTGCCCGCCTACATGGTGCCCGCCCAACTGCTGGTGCTCGACGACTTACCCCTGACGGCCAACGGTAAACTCGACCGCCAGGCGCTAGCCAACCGTTCACTCTCATTGGCCTCAGCACAGGAACCATTTAGTGCCCCACAAGGCGAAGTGGAGGTGTTACTAGCCGGTGCCTGGGCCTCGATACTA
>NZ_JAFMYU010000045.1 GCF_017353255.1 Fibrella aquatilis
GCCGTTGAACACGCCCGTACCCTTGTCGTTAAGGCAGACAGTTGAGTGAACAAGTTCGCACTTAGAAGATTTTTGATCCAGTTACAAAATTTTTTTCCACGACAATAGAACTAATGCGTAGACTTATTGAGCCATGACAGGAAGGATAATTGACATAATGATATGTTCACACGCAATAGGACGAATCAATGGAACGCCCCCCCATTTTTTCAGGACAGAATCAGAACGTATATGCCCACACGTTAACGCAGTTAACTGCTCGCGAGTGGGCTGTGTTGCTGGAAGTGGCCAATGATTTAAGCAACGCAACGATTGCTGAACGGCTTTGTATTACGACGAAAAGTGTTGAAAACTATCGGACACGGATTGGTAGCAAGCTAGAATTATCCGGCCATCGGATATTGGAGCGTTTTGCCCGCCAACACAAAGTGGCGCTTCGGCAGTGGTATGAACTACTCGTTGGCGAATTACCTTCTCTCCCTTAGCTACGTGTAATACCTCAATTTCTGAGGGGTCACTACTCAATTTCTGAGGGCTTTTTCCTCTGTTTTGGTTTGGCTGATGCGTCTACGTTTGTCATCAGGAAAGCAGCAACTGTCGGTCTACCCCGAATGGTAATCGATTTTTGATTCTTACTGGTAAACTTAAAACAACCAACACGCCAATGAAAAGCATATTACATCTGATCAACAGATCATTGAAAGTGCTTCCTTTTGCACTTATTATGGCTACAGCTTTCTCGTGTCATCCTGACGAGCCAATGTCTACCGTGTTGCCACAGGCATCGCAGGGAGGAGCCAGAAAACAAGCGCTCGACAAGGTTCAGGTGGCCAAAATTCTGGCGAAAGTCGTGCTTGACGAAGACGTTCGTGTTCTGCTCAAAGCCGAAGCGTTAAAGAAATTTGATGGCGATTACGACATCCTCTTTCAGATGGTGAAAGACAAGAAGATAAAAGGCAACAAATCCCTTTTTGACGCTATCGCCGAGAAAGCTGATATGCCGGGGAAGTTCAAGAGCCTGAGTGATGACCTACCACTACTCACGTTCTACGTACCCACGTTTTTTTCGGCTCTTAAGTGGGATACAAAGCAGCAAGTTCCCTTCATAGCTGTTCGCGATGAAGACAATAAGCTGATGCTCTACAACCACAAAGGCGAGTCGATGGAGTTGAACCCGCTTGAAGAACCGGACGTCCCGATGCTGGTGGTGAAGATCAATGACCGGGTAACCACAACTCCCCCCAAGAACGAGAAGGGAAGGATTATGGCCAATAATTTTCTTTTCAGCAATGGGCAACACAGCTTTTATCTCACAGAAGGGCTAACAGAAAGTCTGGCATCAACAAAGAAGGGTGCCCGATTCTTTGTCAATGACAACGGCATTGATCCTGTAGTTGTTGAAGCCTACCAGAAAAGCCTGAATTGTAATACCTGTCATCAACGCGACTGGATATACTATGGTATTAATCCAGCTTCAGGCCAAGACTCTGGGCCATTAAACTACCGTTTTAAAGAAGCAATTACTCAATTTCGTCTGGAAAACATAAATTCGTTTCAAGACTTGGGTGGGTGGGATCAAGGTAATTACCAGTTCCGAATATACCCGATGTTTATGGGTAAGGGGGTCACAGAAAAAACACCCCCCACCAAGGTTCTTTTTATCGCTCCTGAACAGGTATATACTTATCACACTGAACCAAGATGTATCAACCACATCTTCTGGGTCTCATGCTATTCAGTCAGAATAGTCGATGATGTACAGGCTTACATACTGCCTTCGCCCATAATTGTTGATACTTGGAGCATGGAAGACAATGGTAACCGATGGTTCTTCAAAGTAGAAAAATATAATCCGACTGTAGACACAGAGCGGACTGTGGTCGAGACCTCTGAGTTTAGCACCAATTTTTCGTTCAGTGCATCTATTGGCGAGAAGGTGAAACTTGGTCCCAGTCTCGGCTTCGGTACCAAATCAACACAACAAACCACATTCAAGTACAAAACGACGACCGGTAGCCTTGACCTTGGTTACGGAATTCTGCGATATGAAGATCCCGTCATAACCTCCCGCTTTTCACTCCCGGGTACGACTACTATCCTTGGCAATACATATGATGTGACAACAGGTGCCACACGGCTTTCTATCGAAACCGTCCGATCCTACTAGCCCTTTAATCTGTTGAACTTTGCGTCTATTTCCAGCCACGCCAACGGCTGGAAATAGACATTTCTCATCGTTAACTTATGCGAACCGCTTGCTTACTCACTACCATCGGTCTCATCCTGTTTAGTTGTCAGCGGGAGCCTGAACCCTATGCTTTACCCGAAAAAGAGGGGTGGTATATGCTTCAGTCGCCCATCAATGCGCCTATTTATAGCGTTCTTGGCAACATTGACTCCACGTTGCTGCTTAGTACGTTGTCTAACGAGATTTATTACACAACCGATAAAGGAAGATCCTGGCAAACGGCAACCTTCAACCAGCCTAATCCAGAAGGAATAATGGGTTTTGCAGCCCGGAAGGACAGCATTTGGGCCATGACATCGGCACGAGGCGGCGAAGACGGCACCTTTACGTACTTCGACAATCCGGTTTTCTTTAGCCTTGATGGCGGTAGAAGCTGGAAACATAAGTACAGAATAGGTGAAATAAGGACTCGCTTTAGAGTAGCAACGTCGCCCGCTGGCATTCGGTATACTATTGAGGAGTCATCTACGCCGTATGCAAAAGACCCGCAAAACGCCTTGCTTCGCGAAACAATAGGCATTGCCACTACCGATGGGCGGTTGCTTCCGCTACCAGACAGGCATCAAACAAAGGGCCTTTATTTGGATTCGCAGCAACGCCTCTACGTGTGTAATTCAGCCCCAGTGTGTGGCCCGAAAAATGACGCCAAGTTTTGTGGCACCGATGAGAACTCCCGCTATCGGGGTGTACTGTATATTTCTAAACAGCCACAGCCATAAGAATAATTTTGGCTGTGATTGTCTAGAAAAAGCAAGCCCTTCAACTACGAATAGATGAAGGGCTTGCTTTTTCTAAACGTGCTGATTTTACATGGCTAGTTTCTCGCGGATGATGCCTTCTAAGTACTCGCGGATGGGCTGGATCTTGATGTGGCTCACCACCTCTTCGGCGAAGGCGTAGAGCAGCAGCGTCCGGGCGGCGTCTTTAGGAATACCGCGCGATTGCAGGTAGAACAGGGCCTCT
>NZ_JAFMYU010000046.1 GCF_017353255.1 Fibrella aquatilis
ACCGTTAAACACGCCCGTACCCTTGTCGTTCAGGATGCCTTTGTACAACTCATTGCTCTGCGAATTGGGCATGGCATGATCCACAAGTGTGTGATTGTCAACGTGTTGCTTGCCGTTGGGCATATACAGGCCGTACATAAACGACTCGCAATACTGGCCATTGAGCACAATGTTGAGGTCGTTGCGGACGAAGCCGCCGTTGAGCGTAATCGTGGCGTTGTGGTAGAGGCTGCTGTCGGCCTGACTCACCTGCGTGCGGGCAATGTGGTAGGCTCGTTCCGACTCGTTTTGTACCCGGTAATGTTCCATGCGGGCGTCGGCGGCCATGACCACCTCGGTTACCACGTTGGTAAACCCGGCATGATCGCCTAGGGTGCGGTACGACTCGGCCACGTTCACTTCGGCGTTGCGGCCCACCACAATCAGGTTGCGGGGCTGCGCGGCAATGTTCTGCTGGCGGGCATCGGTGATAAAGCGCAGGATCACGGGTTCTTCCACCACCTTATTGTCGGGTACGCGGATAAACACACCGTCGGAGGCGAAGGCTGTATTCAGGGCCGTGAAGGCGCTGTCCTGAAAATCGGCATAGCGGCCAAAATGTAGGCCAATGGTCTCGGCGTCAGTCTGTTGGGCTTCGGCAAAGCTCTTGATCTGCAACCGGTCGGCGGGGCTAACGATCTGCGAGAGGTCGGCGCGGTAATGGCCGTTCACGAAATACAGGATGTTGCCATTCAGGTTCGGAATCTGAAGCTGCGGCAGGTCGTCGGCGGTGAGGGACGTACCTGCGTCGAAGCCGTAGGTCTCGCCGATCATGGCTTTCACGTTTGAGTATTTCCACTCTTCGTGCCGGATTGTGGGGAAGCCCAGCGTCTCGAACGTTTGCAGTGCCGACCGCCGCAACTGATGAAAGGCCGACTTGCTGGCCCCGTTCATACGGGCCTCGCCCTCGCGAAACGCCGCGATCAACTGGTCTTTGAAGGGGGTATAGTCTTGTGTGTTCATCTCAATTAATTAAGAATTAAGAATTAATAATTAAGCGTTTGAGGCCTCATACAGATAGTGTACCAGCCTGTTAATTCTTAATTATTAATTCTTAATTGATCGCTGCTTCCACTTCGGCGATGATCCAGTCGTAGCCTTTTTCTTCCAGTTCGTAGGCCAGCTCTTTGGGGCCTGATTTCACGATGCGGCCTTTGTAGAGGACGTGTACAAAATCGGGCACGATATAGTCGAGCAGGCGCTGGTAGTGAGTTACCACAATAGCTGACCGTTCGGGAGAACGCAGCTTATTGACACCCTCAGCCACAATGCGCAGGGCGTCGATGTCGAGGCCCGAATCGGTTTCGTCAAGGATGGCGAGCTTTGGTTCGAGCATAGCCATCTGGAAAATCTCGTTCCGCTTCTTTTCGCCACCCGAAAAGCCTTCGTTCAGCGACCGGCTCAGCAACGACTGGTCAATGCTGACGAGTTTCATACGCTCTTTCATCAGCTTCAGAAACTGCACGGCATCGAGTGGGGTTTGGCCACGGTATTTGCGGATTTCGTTGAGCGCCGTTTTCAGAAAGTTGGTGGTGCTCACACCCGGAATTTCGATGGGGTACTGAAAGGCAAGGAAGATGCCTTCGGCGGCCCGTTGTTCGGCCGAAAGGTCCAGTAGATCTTTTCCGTCAAACAGCACCGAACCGTCAGTCACGGTATAATCTTCCCGTCCAGCCAGCACGTTGGCCAGAGTACTCTTGCCCGACCCGTTTGGTCCCATGATGGCGTGTACTTCGCCAGGCTGCACGGTCAGGTTGATACCCTTCAGAATCTGCTTATCTCCGATTGATGCCTGTAAGTTACTGATTGATAGCATATTAGGTTACTCGTAGCGGCTAAAATGAAGGTGCAAAGGTACGATTTTGCACCCGGTTTGTCTGTATAGGCAACAAACAAATCAGGATAAAAGTTGACCCTCAGGCCAGTAGCCCAACCGCAAAAAGCCCCCTCGCCACATGGCGAGGGGGCTTTGTCAAGCGGGAACAATACTAACCGTTACCTTATTTTCCGAACCACAATCGGCACACACTTCGGCGCGGGGCAGGTGCAGTCGGCTGGGTCGAGCGTAACCGTTACCGTGCTGGTGCAGGTACCATTGGCGCTATAGAGGCTGATCAGGTACGTGACGGGCTGCGTGGGGTTAGCCAAACCTGTGAACGTGAAGGCTGTGCCGGTAACGTCAGTTGCGGCAGCATAGGCTGGCGTAGTAGTGCCGTTGGCAGCCGAGATGCTCACCCGTGCGGTGTTCTGCAGCCCTGTCAGCGCAATGCGGGCGTCGTTGTTAGCCGTAGTGCCGTTGCAGGTTGCCCGCGTTGTAACCACGTTTTCACGCTGTACCACCGGCGTTGGATTTACCGTTACCGTAGTCACGATGCTGGCCGAGCAACCGGTGGTCAATCCACAAGTGGCTGTATATGACGTGGTTTGCAGCGGCGTTACGTCTAGCGTAGCACCCGTCGTGCCCGTAGACCAGGTAACGTTGCCTGCGCAGCCGGTGAGGCTCAGCGTGGCAGTTTGCTCCTGGCAAATGGTAGGACTGTTGACCGACAGTACCGGCGTGGGGTTCACCGTGATCGTGGTCGACGCTACCGCCGAACAACTCGTGGTGCCTTCGCTGATAGTTACCGAGTAGACCGTGGTGCTGGTTGGCGAGGCCGCGATGGTTTGCGACGTAGCCCCCGTTGACCAGGCGTAGTTGTATGTCGTACCACCCGCGCCGTTGGCCGTCAGGACTACTCCGTTACCCTGGCAAATGGTCAGGCTAGGCGTAACACCGATGGTAGCCGTCAGGGCTGGGTTCACCGTTACCGTACCTGTGGCTACTGCCGAG
>NZ_JAFMYU010000047.1 GCF_017353255.1 Fibrella aquatilis
AACCTTACAGGCACATTAGTACGGCTCGGCTCCGCATGTTTCCACACCTCCACCTGCCGCCTATCCACGTAGTCGTCTCCTACAGCCTTTCTTACCGGATGACTCATCTTGGGGTCGGTTTCGCACTTAGATGCTGTCAGCGCTTATCCAATCCGCACGTAGCTACTCGGCCATGCACTGGGCAATACAACCGATGCGCCAGCGGTGCGTCCATCCCGGTCCTCTCGTACTAAGGACAGATCCCCGCAATCATCCCACGCCCACCACAGATAGGGACCGAACTGTCTCACGACGTTCTGAACCCAGCTCGCGTGCCACTTTAATCGGCGAACAGCCGAACCCTTGGAACCTTCTCCAGCCCCAGGATGTGACGAGCCGACATCGAGGTGCCAAACCTCCCCGTCGATGTGAGCTCTTGGGGGAGATCAGCCTGTTATCCCCGGCGTACCTTTTATCCTTTGAGCGATAGGCCACCCATGCAGCGCTACCGGATCACTATACCCTGCTTTCGCACCAGATCGGCCTGTGTGCCTCACTGTCAAGCTTGCTTCTGCTATTGCACTCCCCGACCGATTACCGTCCGGCCTGAGCAAACCTTGGGAAGCCTCCGTTACCCTTTCGGAGGCGACCACCCCAGTCAAACTACCCACCAAGTACTGTCCCCCCATTCAGAGGTTAGAAAGCCAGTGACAAAAGGGCGGTATTTCAAGGTTGGCTCCACGATGCCTGGCGACACCGCTTCAACGCCTCCCGCCTATCCTACACATCCGTCACCAGCGCCCCATACTAAGCTGTAGTAAAGGTGCACGGGGTCTTTCCGTCCCGTGGCGGGTAAGCGGCATCTTCACCGCTACTACAATTTCACCGAGCTCATGGCTGAGACAGTGCCCAGATCGTTACACCATTCGTGCAGGTCGGAACTTACCCGACAAGGAATTTCGCTACCTTAGGACCGTTATAGTTACGGCCGCCGTTTACTGGGGCTTCAGTTCAGACCCTCGCTTGCGCTAAGCCCCCCCCTTAACCTTCCAGCACCGGGCAGGTGTCAGACCCTATGCGTCATCTCTCGATTTGGCAGAGTCCTGTGTTTTTGGTAAACAGTCGCCTGGGCCTTTGCTCTGCAACCTCTCACCCTTGCAGGCGAGGAGGCCCCCCTTCTCCCGAAGTTACAGGGTTATCTTGCCGAGTTCCTTGGCCATGATTCTCTCGTGCGCCTTGGGCTATTCGCCCCAACCACCTGTGTCGGTTTACGGTACGGGTACCTCATCGCTGACGTTTCACCACCTTTTCTTGAAACCCCCTTCCCCCGTTCGCTTCAGCCGTAGCCTCCGCTCAGCGCGCTATTCCCGCAGCACGCACAGAGTCCGGCAATTTGTCAGTGATTCACACGATAAGGCAGTGCAGGACTATTCACCTGCTGGCCATCTGACCGGCGCTTTCGCTGGGCCATTAGGTCCCGACTAACCCCGGGGTGACTGCCGTCGCCCGGGAACCCTGGGTCTTACGGCGGGAGGGGTTCCCACCCTCCTTCTCGTTACTTATGCCTACATTTGCTCTACGACGCGGTCCACCAGCGCTCACGCGCCAACTTCACCCCCCGCCGTATGCTCTCCTACCATCAATGACCAAGCTCGCTTGGTCATGATCCACCGCTTCGGTGCTGTGCTTGATGCCCGTTTATTATCGATGCCCGCCCCGCTCGACCAGTGAGCTGTTACGCACTCTTTAAAGGAATAGCTGCTTCCAAGCTAACCTCCTGGCTGTCTCGGCAGCCGGACCACCTTTGTTCAACTTAGCACACACTTGGGGACCTTAGCGGATGGTCTGGGTTGTTCCCCTCTCGGAGCAGGACCTTAGCACCCTGCCCCTCACTGCCCTGCACCCCCACCGGCATTCGGAGTTCGACTCAAGTTGGTAGGCTATGACACCCCCGCATTCAATCGGTCGCTCTACCTCCAGTGGGGTAACACAGAACGCTGTTCCTAAAAACATTTCGGAGAGTACGAGCTATTTCTCAGTTTGATTGGCCTTTCACCCCTACCCACAACTCATCCGGAAACTTTTCAACGTTTATCGGTGCGGTCCTCCAGGGTGTGTTACCACCCCTTCAACCTGGCCATGGGTAGATCACCAAGTTTCGCGTCAACAGCCACTAACTACATCGCCCTCTTCAGACTCGCTTTCGCTTCGGCTCCGGAAGTCCACTTCCTTAACCTCGCTAGTGACCGTTACTCGTAGGCTCATTATGCAAAAGGCACGCCGTCACCACATCTACGTGGCTCCGACCGCTTGTAGGCACCTGGTTTCAGGTTCTGTTTCACCCTGGTACACCCAGTCCTTTTCACCTTTCCCTCACGGTACTCTTCCCTATCGGTCTTCTACAGTGTTTAGCCTTGGCAGATGGTGCTGCCGACTTCAGAGGGAGTCCCTCCGGCTCCCCCCTACTCAGGATACTCCGCCCACACCCTGATATGATCACTACGGGACTCTCACCCCCTGCGGTTGGCCTTCCCAGACCATTCGTGTTGATCATGATGCTTGATGCAAAGTCCTATAACCCCAGTCCCGCCGTAACGAGCCTGGTTTGGGCTCTAGCGCGTTCGCTCGCCACTACTGACGCCATCACTGATTGTTTTCTTTTCCTCCGCCTACTTAGATGTTTCAGTTCAGCGGGTGAGCCTTCATGCGTAACACATGAATGACGGTCCTTCAGACCGCCGGGTTGCCCCATTCGGATACCTGCGGATCAGCCCGTGCCAGCCGGTCCCCGCAGCGTTTCGTCGCTTGCCACGTCCTTCCTCGCCTGTAGAAGCCAAGGCATCCCCCAGGTGCCCTTTTGCTGCGTT
>NZ_JAFMYU010000048.1 GCF_017353255.1 Fibrella aquatilis
GAGTCGACCTTCATAGACGAGTTCACCCGAGCTGTTCCAGCGGGCCAGGTCGCCGGTGCGGTAGAGGCGCTGGCCAGCCACAAACGGATGGGCTACAAAGCGTTCGGCCGTCAGGTCGGGTCGTCGCCAGTAGCCGCGGGCCAGGCCCAGCCCACCCACGTAGAGTTCACCCGTCACGCCGGGGGGCAGTAGCCGCCGCCCGCTGTCGAGCACGTAGACTGTCGTGTTGGCAATAGGCTTGCCAATCGTGATTGTTTCGTTAGTACGGAGTTGCTTAACCGTCGACCAGATGGTTGTTTCCGTTGGCCCATACATGTTCCAAACGCTGTCGGCCCGTTCTAACAGTTGGTTGGCCAGTTCCCGGCTTACGGGTTCGCCACCACACAGTATGGTCAAACCAGGTTGCCCGGCCCAGTGATGGTGTACCAACGCCTGCCATAACGTGGGTGTGGCCTGCATGATGGTCGGCTTTTCAAGCGCCATTACATCCAGCAGCCGGACCCAGTTGGTGAGCACCTCCTGACTGGTGAGCAATACCGCCGCGCCGTTTACCAGCGGCCAGAGCAGTTCCAGCACCGAAATGTCGAAGGTATAGGTCGTCACCGCCAGCAGTTTGTCATGGGGCTTAATACCCGGCTGCTGCGTCATGCTGTGCAGAAAATTACAAACGGCATCGTGCGTGATTTCAACGCCTTTGGGCCGACCTGTCGACCCAGACGTGTAGATCACGTAGGCCAGGTGGTTGGCGGCATCGGGCATCAGGCCAGCCAGATCGTTTACCGATACCCCACCAACGCCGAACGAACGTAACGGAATAGCCGCCGCCCCGTCATGCTGTTCAAGCAGCCCCGGCTCAGCGGCCTGATGGTTTAGCCGAACGGTGGTATACGTATGGGCTATGGTGCTGCTGATCTCGGCGCACAACGCCTGGGTATCGCCGTCGGCCAGCAGCAATGACAGTTTGGTATCTTCGATGATGTAGGCCAACCGGGCGAGGGGCAGCGAGGGATCGAGCGGCACATAGGCGGCATTGGCTTTTAGTGTAGCCAACATACTGATAACTAACCACTCCGATCGCTCCATCATCAGCCCTACCAGGGCGTTGGGTTGCAGCTGCTGGCGTTGAATCAGGTAACTAGCCAGTTCGTTGGCGCGGTCATTAACAAACTGGTAAGAGCGCCTGTTGTGCTCGAAAATAAGAGCAGTAGCCTGGGGAATTTGGGCCACCTGTTGTTCAAAAAGCTGGTGAATACGCGGCTGCCGGGGGTAGTCTACCGCTGTCTGGTTGAGGCCCTCAAGCAGCCGTTGCCGCTCAGTGGGAGTAACCAGTTCCAGCGTTTGTAGGGGGGCATCGGGCTGAGCCAGCACCTGCTCAAAAAGGTACGTCAGTTGGTCAGCAACGGCCTGTAGCTGCGTTGCGGTGTAGACCAGTTTGTTGTAGCTAAAGCGAAAACTCAGTTGTTCGCCGGGTACGACGGTCAGATTAAGCGGATAGTTAGTCTGTTCAAAAACAGCCAGTTGAGTAGCCTCGGGCGACACGAACCCCACGCCCTGCTCCGCTTCGACCGGGGGTGCTAGTGGCAGGTTTTCGAAGATGAGGATATGGTCGAGCAGCCCCGCCCCCAGCCCGCTCTGGGCCTGCACCTGCGCCAACGAACAATACTGGTGCGCCTCGCCCCCACTGGCCAACTGCTGACTCTGGACCAACAGGTCTACAAACCCCTGAACACTTTCGTAGCGCACCCGCACCGGCAC
>NZ_JAFMYU010000049.1 GCF_017353255.1 Fibrella aquatilis
CCCGCCCCCGCCAGGGCCACCAGCCCCTGGGTCTGGGCAGCGCTCAGGGCGAAATCCAGCTCCCCCACCTCATAGCCCGCTACGGCATGACTGCTCCCTGTTGCCGTGAGCAGGCTGGCGGGCTGGTCGTAGCCGGCCAGGTAGTGCTGCCAGTAGGCCAGGGAGGTAGTCGCGTCCTGTCGGCTCAGCCAGTCGATGTAGCGACGGTAGGGCACGGGGGGTGGCAGCTGGGGGGTCAGGCCCTGGCTGAGTTGGGCGTAGAGGTGGGTGTATTCGGTCAGCAGCAGGCCCGCGCACCAGCCGTCCATGAGAATGTGGTGGTGCGTCCAGATCAGTTCGTACTCATTATCGGCCAGTTGCAACAGACTCATACGCATCAGGCTATCCCGGCTGAGAACAAAGCCCCGCTGGCGGTCCTGCTCCTGGTAGGTGGCCACAAACGTGACCTGCTGGTCGGGTGTCAACCCCTGTAAATCGTGAAAATGAAAGTCGGCATCGCGCTGTTTAAGCACTACCTGAATCGTTTTAGATAGGCCTTCGTGGAGGAAATTCGTGCGCAGCACGTCGTAGCGGTCAATGAGTAACTGGAAGCTTTGCTGTACGCGCTGGGCCTGAAGCCGCCCGGTTAGGCGGTAACTGATCTGGTTGACGTAGGCCGAGGGAGCACTACCCAACAGGGCGTGAAACAGGATGCCTTCCTGCATCGGCGACAGCCCGTACAAGTCTTTGACATTTCCTTTGGTTTGCATAAGATCTTACTTAAAGCGCGTAGTCCTGATTAATTAAACAGGGCGCTAATCCGGTCGATGTCTGCCAGCGACAGGTCGTTGTTGCCAAAATCGGATGGGGTCAGTTCGCGCTCAGACTGGGCCAGACAGTGCACCACCAACGCTGCCAGTTGATCCCGGCAAGACTCCGCCAGCGCGGCTATCAGGCTGGGTGCGTAGGTCGTTGTTTGGTACCGAAACGTGATCCGTAGACAGCCATTTGTCGCCACCCCAACCACCGACAGCGCACACCCCGACACCAACGGCGTGGTTAACAGGGCGGCCACCACGGGCAAATGCACGGCAGCATCATTGCCCCAGCTTAACGGGTCGGCAGACTGGTCTATATAGGTAAACTGCACGTCGGGCTTCAGAGCCAGCACCGCCCCATGTTCACTCAAATACCGCAGTACGCCATAACCTAGCCCCTTGTCGGGCACCGACCGGACCTGCTCTTTTACCGACTTGAGGTTCCGGGAAAGATCAGTTCCTCCAGCCACCTCCATTACCGCTGGATAGTGACTGGCAAACCCTCCCACCGTCCGGCTACCATCCAACTCGCTTGCCGGCCCCTGCTCAAACCCCTGCCGACCGTCGGCTTCGAGTTCTACTACCCACGTATCGCGATCAAGCTCCTTGGCCAGTATCTGAAGCAGCGCTGTTAGTAGCAGTTCGGCGTTGTCGGTTCCGTAGGCCTCGTTAGCCAGGGCCAGTTGGGCTGTCAGAGCGGCAGCTAGTTCACTAGTCTCCTCGGCCAACACCTCAGCGGTAACGTCTGCTGGAGGAATTGCGGTGACAACTGGCGGCAAGGCCTGAGCGTGGGCCACCACCCCCTGCCAGTAGCCCCCCTGGGTTTGCAGATAAGCACCCCCCGCCTGAGCCAACAG
>NZ_JAFMYU010000005.1 GCF_017353255.1 Fibrella aquatilis
CTTAGACCCGCGGCGGCGGACCGCTTAGACATTGAACTTCTTCAGTCCACACACTCCCGGCGGGTGTCGATGATGGCCTGGATTTTCCAGACACCTCCCAGGCGCACAAGGGTGAATGCATTAGCCCCACAGTGGTGGCGCTGGTCTTTCAAAAAGAATTTGTAGGGAACAAAAGCCGTAGCCAAATCACCGTCGATCATGATCTGGTAGGGGTCGATGACTTCGTTTAAGTCGCCGGGCTTGGCTTTGCCAATGGCGGTTGCGAAGCCTTCTATCGGCTCGTTTTTTACACTCACTTTGCCGTCTTTGTTTACTACCGTTTGCAGCGTAGCCATGGGGGCAAAAGCCTTTCTGATGGCCCCGGCATCCGCTTTTTTCATGCCCTCAAATAAGTCATCGACAGCTTGCATAATGCCTGCTTCGTCTTCTGGCGAGGCTTCCTGAGTCTGGGCAAGTCCCACAATGGGTAGTAGGAGGAATAACAGGGCGGCTAGTTTCATATAACGCGTTGTTGACGGCCAATGGTGAAATACAGAATTGGCCCAAAGTACGGCACAAATAGAATGACTAACACCCAAATCAGTTTGTCTGAACTGCCTCGAAAATCGCTTCGTAGGGCATTGATCAGGGCAATCATTGAACACGCAAACCAGCTAACGGGTATCAGCGCGAACAGCAACACCCATAACATCTCCTGACCACCTAAACCTATAATAGCCAGTATACTCCCGAAAATAGTAGTCAACATGAGCAGTGTTTTTTAGCGTGAATAGATAAGTAGTAAACCTACAAGGTTTTGAAAACCTTATAGGTTTTTTGTTCGCTAAATATACTGATTCACAATCATTTCATACAACTCTTGTTGACCGCTGCGCTGAGTTACCTCGCCGTTGTCGATAGCGTATTGGCGGAGGTCTTCGAGGGTGAGCTTGCCCGCCTCGAAGTCGGCACCAGCGCCGCTGTCGTAGCTGGCGTAGCGGTCGGCGCGGAGTTGCTTGTATTTCGATTTGCCCAGAATGGCTTCAGCGGCAATGGCAGCGCGGGCGAAGGTGTCCATACCGCCAATGTGGGCAATGAAAATATCTTGTAGGTCAGTAGAGTTACGGCGGGTTTTGGCATCGAAATTAACCCCGCCCGATTTGAAACCACCTGCCTCCAGGATCACCAGCATGGCCTCCGTTAGTTCGTATACGTCGACAGGAAACTGGTCGGTATCCCAGCCGTTTTGGTAGTCGCCGCGGTTGGCGTCGATACTGCCGAGCATGTTATTGTCGGCGGCCACCTGTAGCTCATGGGCAAAGGTGTGGCTGGCCAGGGTGGCGTGGTTGGTTTCGATGTTTAGCTCGAAATCGTCCTGCAACCCGTGTTTGTTCAGGAAACCAACCACCGTAGCCGCGTCGAAATCGTACTGGTGCTTGGTGGGTTCCATAGGCTTGGGTTCGATGTAGAATGACCCTCTGAAACCCTGCTTGCGGGCATAGTCGCGGCTGACCTGCAAAAACCGGCCGAGGTGTTCGGTTTCGCGCTTCATATTGGTGTTCAGCAGCGACATGTACCCCTCGCGGCCGCCCCAGAAGGTGTAGCCCCGCCCGCCGAGTTCGATGGTGGCGTCGATGGCGTTTTTCACCTGCCAGGCTCCGTGCGTGAGCGCGTGGAAATCGGGGTTAGTGCTGGCCCCGTTCATATACCGTTCGTGCGAAAACAGGTTGGCCGTACCCCAGAGCAGCTTCACACCGCTGGCAGCCTGTTTCTGCTTCAGGTAGTCGACTACCTTCCGAAAGTTGGCTTCAAACTCGTGATTTGATTTGCCTTCCGGCGATACGTCGACGTCGTGGAAGCAGTAGTATTCGATGCCCATTTTGGTAATGAACTCAAAGGCGGCATCGGCTTTTTGGTAGGCGGCTCCCAGGGGGTCGTTGCCAGTAAGAGCATCCCAGGGGAAGTGCTTCACGCCTGGACCGAAGGGGTCTGCACCGGTGCCGCAGAAGGTATGCCAGTAGGCTACGGCAAAGCGGAAAAGGTCTTTCATGGGCGTGCCCAGAATGGTCCGGCTGGGGTCGTAAAATTTGAAAGCCAGCGGATTATCGGAGTCACGGCCTTCATAGGCGATGGGTTTCTCGACGAACGGAAAAAAAGCTTTGTCGCCAAGGGTTAGCTTAGTCTGAGACATAATAGGAAGAATAAATGAACGGCATCTTGTTGCCTGTAGGCATGAAAGACCACGGAGGGGTTAATTTCCTGTATCGGGTCGGTGCAAGATACTATGCTATTTTAACTCCCTTTTTGTTCTTCTTTCACCACACTGTAGTAGTAGTGCCGTAACGCGCTTAGCTGAGAATAGCCCCCCGTCAGTACTTTTTTGGCCGATATGTCCACCTCTTTCCAGGGTAGGGTTGTTTCGGGGGCAAGGCCAAATAGAGTCTGGTAGAGGTAATTGACCTGAACGGGCAATATTCGGTTTGGCAGGCTACTGCTAAACTCACCAGTATACCCGATGACCGATGAAAGCGGCACCTTCCAGTTTATGTTATTGGCCGTTAGTTTGGCGAACTGATCTGATTTATTCACCAAAAGTGGCGCAATAAGCTCAGCTGAATGGCTTAACATGCGTAGTAGACCACCCAACATTAGCATTACTTTAGTGGTGATAATCCACCATTTTATTGACAAATACATCGAAAACGTCGGTGTGCGAGGCCGCCACACGCGGCAATCGCCACCTGAATAAATCGTTTTTGTCGTCGGCAAATGATCGCTGCCAGATGGTAATGCCTTTCTGTTGAGTGCGCGTTTTCCAACCGGCATCAGCGGTCATCAGCGTCAGGTCTGCGTCGAGCCATTTTTCTTTATTTAGCTGCCAATCGTTGATGGTTATCATGGGCATAGTTACCGTTTCATCGGCTGCATTTTCCAATACGTCAAACTCCGCCAAACCCATTCCAGCGGGCCAAACTGGAAATGCCGCAACCAGATCGGACTGATAATCAGTTGTAATACCCAGATGGCCACTACCAGGAAATAGAGTTGGTAAAATTGCCATTCGGCATATTGATTCAAGCCGTAACCGTAGAATACCAATGTACAGATGACCGTGTGCATCACATAGTTGGTGAACGCCATTTGTCCCACGGCTCCCAGCCGGTTGAGCAGTGTCTGTACCCAGCCCGATTGAATCAGCAAGATGACCAGGCTGGCGTGGGCCATCACCAGCAAAATGCGCTGAACCGGATAAATGAGGTTATTCCAGGTTATAGCGTGCGTTTCCATGTATCGGATGAACCCCTCGGTATCCTCAATTTTTAGGCTGTAGCCATACCAGAAACTGAACGTCACCAACGGTAAGCCCAGCCCGTAGCCGATCAACATCGTTTGCCAATAGCGTCGGCGTGACCATTGGCCCGTTATGAAGCCCCATTTGTAGAGAGCCATGCCCAGCAACATCAGCGCCAGCGGGTCCCAGATGCCGAAAATCAGGTATTTAGTTTGCCCATCCCAAACTTCGTTGCGATGCGCGGACGCTACGGTAAAGTAGTTCGCCGACTTCATCTTCCGGGTGTTTTCGTCGACTTTGGCTTTGTTGGGGAAGAACTCTTTCTCGGCCTCTTTCCAGTCTTTGACGGTCTGTTCCTGCGCCTTCGTTAACGGTCGGCCAGCTTGCTGAACCGCCTGCACGGCCAAATAGGCCAGCCGTTTGTCGCGGATGTTCTGGTAAAACAGCGTACTCAGCACAAATTCAAGGATCGCCACCAACGGAACACCGATGGCCAGATACCCCGGTTTCATCCGCCGAAACCAGAAGGCAATCATGCCAATGATGCCGTAGTAGTACAGAATGTCGCCCAGCCATAGCAGCACGTGCGCGTCAATCAGGCCAAACAGCACCAGCCAGCCCATGCGCCTGAAAAACAGACCCGTCGCGGCCCACCCGGTGGTCATTCCCGCTTTTTCTTTGCGGGCCATGAACAGGATAATGCCCACCCCGAAAATGATGGAGAACAACGCCCGCATCTTGCCCTCGAACAGGACGGTGATGACGGCATTAACCCAGAAGTTCAGGTTTGTCGGGTCGTTTCGGAACACCTCCGAAAAGCGCTGGGCCATTCCGAAGTACGGAATGTTCATCATCAGAATACCCAACAAGGCCACACCCCGCAGGATGTCAATCGTGTTGATGCGTTCGTTTTGCGATACAGGACCCAGGTGAGTCGTCTCGGCAGTGGGTTCAGAAGTTATTAGAGGCATCATTGGGAGAAATGATTGCAAGGTTGGTGAGCAGGATTACATTGAATCTTGACTAGATCCATGGAGAGATAGTGGCTTGGCTACAACCAAGTCGTAGTCGAAAAAACACAGCAACATATACAGACAGGATTTATATGCAGCTAATCGGTTTATCTGCTAACCAGATAGTTAGTAGACGGTAGCCCAGGCTACTCCCGGTCCAGGGCCAGCAGGGTTTGCAGCAACACGTTGGCACCGTTGCCAATGTCTACTCCTTTGGAGAACTCTTTGGGCGAATGGCTGATACCACCCACGCTGGGAATAAAAATCATGCCTACGGGGGCTATTTGCGCCATTTCCTGTGCGTCATGTCCCGCCCCGCTTTGCATGTACCGATAGGAGAACCCCAGCGCTTTGGCCGCACCAATGATCTTATTCTGAATTGGTTTGGCCGTGAGGGCGGGCGTTACCCCCACCGAAGACGGCACGAAGGTGATGGTCGTTTCGGAGGTTTTGGCAATGTCGCGGGCTTTGGCTTCCAGTTCATGAAACAATTGCCAGATTTTATCATGCGATAGGTCCCTGATTTCCACGCCCAGCACCACCTTTCCCGGAATCACATTATACGCCCCCGGCTCGACTATCAGTTTACCAACGGTACCCACTTGCCGACCTTCGTGGCTGGTAACCACCTCATTCAGGGCCACAACCAGTTTAGCCGCTGCCAGCAGCGCATCGCGCCGGGCGTTCATGGGTGTGGTGCCCGCGTGGTTGGGTGTGCCAATGATGGTGGCGTCCCAGTGTTCAATGCCAACAATGCCCTCTACTACGCCGATCTGTAGATTTTCGGTCATCAGGATACCGCCCTGCTCGATGTGCAGTTCGACAAAGGCGGCCACATCGCCTTTTTTTCGAACCACACGGCTCAGGCTATCGGGGTTGCCGCCAATGGTCCTGATGCCGTCGGCAATGGTCAATCCGCTTTGGGTGACCAGCTTCAGGGCGGCGGTGGTGATTTTGCCGATCATGGCCCCGCTGCCCACCGTACCGCCTTCTTCATTGGCAAAAATGATCAGCTCCAACGGGTGCTCAGTGACGATGTTGTTTTCGTTGAGGGTCTCAATCAGTTCCAGCCCGCTGATAGACCCAACGGGGCCATCGTAGTTGCCGCCGTTGGGTACAGAATCGATGTGCGAACCAAAAGCAATGGGTTTCAGGGTCGGGTTTTTTCCTTTTCGTCGGCCAATGATATTACCCGCGTAGTCGATGGTGACGGCGAGTCCGGCTTTTTTCATCAGGCCAATAAAGTAGGCCCGGCCTTCCAGATCGGCTTTGCTATAGGCCACTCGTCCTATGCCCCCGTTGGGCAGTTCGCCAAATTTCGACAGTTCCAGCAGCCGGGTCAAAATTCGTTGCTGATTGATCTTCAGGCTGTTAGATTTCGTCTGAGCCAAAAGCACAGACGGCAACAGGAACAGGCAAACGAGGAGCGTATTTTTCATGAGTTATTGGTCATTGGTCATTGGCTACCGAATGACCGGTCCGCCCGTGCGGGCGCAGCCAATGACTAATTTTCTAAAAACCAGCCGCTTGTCCGTCTTTGCGTGATTCGGTGGCGCCGTGGTAGACGTGGTTTTTGGCGTCATACATGATGGCCTGGTAACCGCCGTAACTACCCAAGCCGTAGCCTACGCGGTGCCCCCGGCGCATGAGGTCGCGGATGGTTTCGTAGGGAAATCCTGATTCCAGCGTGATCTGCCCGGCGTCGGTCATGCGTTCGCCCGTTGGCTCCGACGACCCCTGATGGTCGATGCGCGGGGCGTCGCCGGCCTCCTGCGGGTTCATGCCGTAGTCAATCATGTTCATAATAATCTCTACGTGGCCCAGCGGCTGAAAACTGCCGCCCATGACCCCAAAGCTCATAAATGGCTGTCCGTCTTTGGTCACAAATGCAGGAATGATGGTCTGAAAAGGGCGTTTGTGGGGTGCGTACGTGTTATTCTGGCCCTCTGTCAGGCTATACAGTTCACCCCGGTCTTGCAGCGTGAATCCCAGGCCGTCGGGCACCATACCCGAACCAAACCCCCGGTAGTTGCTCTGAATCAGCGACACCATGTTGCCCTCGTCGTCGGCCACGGTCAAGTAAATAGTGTCTCCCTGTTTCAGCGCCGGGTTACCCGCCTCCACCCGGCTGGCGGCCCGGTTGAGGTCGATGAGCTTACGGCGACTGGCAGCGTAGGGTTTGCTAATCAGCTCCTGCACCGGAATAGTCACAAAAGCGGGGTCGGCGTAGTATTTGGCGCGGTCTTCAAAGGCCAGTTTTTTGGCTTCCACAAACCGGTGGATATGGTCGGCGCTACCCCACGGAATCTGGGAAAAATCGTAGCCTTCCAGCAGGTTCAGCATTTGTAGGGTGGCAATACCCTGGCTGTTGGGCGGCAGTTCCCAGACGTCGTAGCCCCGGTAGTTGGTTGATACCGGCTCGACCCATTCCGATGTATGGTCGGCCAGGTCTTTGGCGGTTAAGAAACCACCCATCTTTTTCATGAATACATCAATAGTCTGGGCGATCTCACCTTTGTAGAACGCATCGCGGCCACCCGTAGCAATCTTTTCCAGCGTGTTGGCCAGGGCCGGATTACGAAACAGATCGCCGCGTTTGGGGGCGGCTCCGGCGGGTGCATAAGTGGTCAGCACGTTGGGGTACTTGCCAAAGCGGGCCAGCATACCGGGCCAGTAGAACGCGGCCTCGTCGTGAACGGGGTAGCCTTCGCGGGCGTAGCGAATAGCGTGGGCCAGGAGTTCTGGCATGGGTTTTTTGCCAAAGCGCTTGTGCAGCGAAAACCAACCATCTACACAGCCCGGCACTGACACCGGCAGGGGGCCATCGGCCGGGATATGGGTGAGGCCCCGTTTCTGAAACTCGGCCAGCGTGAGCGAATACGGCGACCGGCCCGAGGCGTTGAGGCCATACAGTTTTTTGGTTTTAGCATCCCAGACAATGGCAAACAGATCGCCCCCGATGCCGTTTACGTGCGGTTCTACCAAGCCCTCCATGGCGTTGGCCGCAATGGCCGCGTCGATGGCATTACCTCCCGACCGCAGTACGTCGATAGCAGCCTGGGTAGAGAGCGGGTGTGACGTGCACGCCATACCGTGGCGGGCCATGACCACTGCCCGTGTGGCAAACGTCTTGCCGCTGAGCCGATCTTGTGCCCCGGCAGGGGAAAGCAACGAAACCAGCAAACAAAGCGAAGGGAGTAGTCTGGTCATAAACATGGGCTGGGCTAAAACAAGTTGTGCCACGAGGGGGTGGTCTCGTGGCACAAGGTAAAAGAAAAACTGCGGCTATGGCTTGAGCACTTTGGTCATTTTCTGCTGCCCATGACTCACCGCCCGCAAGAGGTAGACACCGCCGGGCTGAGTGGCGACATCCCAATGGATAAGCTGTTCGTGATCAGCTAGTTCCCAGGTATTCTGGCGAATTACATACCCCCGGCTGTCGTAGAGTTGCACCGTGAGGGGCTGCCCCCCCGCACCCGTGACGATGGCACGTAACTGCCCGTTTTCCAGCGGGTTGGGTTGTAGCGAAATAGTCAGCGCCACTTCTGTTGTTCCCATTCGGCCACCGCAGTTGGCAATCACCACGGCAAAGGGACCAAACCAACTGAAGCTGCCGTCGGCGGCAAACACTTTGGCATAATACGTGGCGTTGGTCTGTACACTTACCAGCGTGAGGCTGGCCGTGGTAGCGCCCTGCTGCACGCCCAGTACGTTGATGAGCTTGTTGGCGGCGGTCTGCCCGTTTTTGTACCACTCGTAGCGCACCCCCGTGGGTTGAACACTCAACACCACGGCGCTGCCCCGGCAACTACTCTGGCTAGCCGGAGGCAGCGGCGAGATAACCGTTAAGCTAAACGGCGTGGGCAGACTCAGGCAGCCAAACGCGCTGACTTGCACCACCGAGAAACTCTGAATACCCACGTTGCTGACGTTGGCCCTGGGTGGGTTGAGCAGCCCACCCGTACCGTAGAAAGCCAGCGTGTTGGGCGGCGTGGCGGGTTGCACCAGCCCGGTCAGGTCGAAGGGCGTGTTGCTGGTCAGAGTCGTGAACGTAGCTCCCGGCGTAAGGGTGGGGGCCGAGGGGCGCGGTTGAATCGTCACTGATGAGGTGCCAGTGGCTGTACAACCATTAATTCCTGTTACGATGACGGTATAATTGCCTGACTGTGAGATGGTTGTACTATTGCCACTGCCGTTCTGGCTGAAACCACCCGGCCCACTGAAGGCATAGTTTGTAGCTCCGCCGGGGGCCGTCAGGGTCACGCTGCCCGGCGCACAGACCGATACGCTGGTCGGTGTAAGCGTAGCCGAAGGAGCAGCTATGTTCTGGCTGATGGCTAGGGTCGTGATGCTGAAACAGCCGGTGGTGGTATTCGTCACCGTTACGCTGTACGTACCTGATGCGTTCACCACCGCTGTACCACTCGCTGCATTCTGGCTCATTAACCCTGCTCCGCCGCCCACGCGGGCAAAGGCATACATATTGCCGCCAGTAGCCGTCAGCGTTAGGCTTGACACAGCGCAGGTCAGGGTGCTGCTGGGGCTGGCCGTGAGCGTGGGTGTAGGCAGGGTGACGCTCTGGCTGATAACGGTCGAAGCTGTTGCTGTGCAGCCGTTGCTACCCGTGACGACGACCGAATACGCTCCTGGTGCATTCACGACTGCCGTACCTGACGCAGCATTCTGACTCACGATACCCACCAGCCCGCCGCCCGGCCCCGTAAACAAGTACGTTAGTCCGGTGCCCGTTGCAGTGGCCGTCAGTGTCAGGCTGGGTACGGCACAGGTGAGTGTGCCGCTGTTGCTGGCCGTGAGGGCCGGGCTACCCGGTGCGGTGGTATTGCTGCTCACCACCACGCTGGTCATCGAGCTACAGCCGTTGGCCCCCGTTGCCGTGACTGAATACGTGTTAGCCGTATTGACGGTAATGGACGATGTACTCTCGGCGGTACTCCAGACAACCCCTGTGCCCGACGTGGTGGCCGTAAGCGTGAGGCTGGTGCTAGCACAGGTCAGTGTCGTACTCGGGCTGGCCGAAATCGTGAGTGTGGGGGTAGCCTGGTCGCTGCTGATGCTCACGGTCGTGCTGCTGGTGCAACCCGTTCCGTTGCCCACTGTGACGGTGTACGTACCGGCAGCGTTGACGACCGCTGTACCGGCCACCGGGTCTGAACTCACGATACCCGCACCACCCGGCCCGGCAAAGGTGTAGCTGGTGCCACCCGTGGCCGTAAGGGTGAGACTGGTTTGGGCGCAGGTCAGCGTACTGCTGGGTGGTCCGCCAGCCCGGCTGGCCGTCAGCGTGGCGGTGGGGCCTGCGTTGACCGTAGCCGTAGCGGTGGCGATATTGGTACAACTGTTTACGCTGCTCCTGACTAATACCGTAAAGGTTTGCGGCCCCGCCGTGAGACCCGATACGGTCGTGCTGTTTTGCGAACCGGAACTGATCAGGCCGCTCCCCCCCACAAAGGTGTAGTTGCCAATGCCGCTGGTGGCCGTAAGCGTCAGGCTTTGTCCGGCGCAGACATCGGTGGCGGTCAGGCTCACGGGCGGGGGTGTTATGTTCTGAGAAATGGTCTTGCTGGCCGTAGCTGTGCAACCGTTGGTTCCCGTCACCGTTACCGAATAGACACCTGTCGCACTAACATTGCGACTGGCGGTTTGCTGGCCGTTATCCCACAGGTACGTGTCCCCGCCCGATGCCGTCAGCGTAAGAACCGTCGTATTGCAATCCAGCACGCTTAGGTTACTGGGGGTACTGATACTGGCGGTGGGGGCGGTGGTACTGCCCGTTACGGTAACAGCTGCCGTACTGGTGCAGCCGTTTGCACCAGTGATCGTAATCGAATACGGCCCGGCGGTGGTCACCACGGCAGTTCGGCTGGTAGGGCCGGTGCTGCCAATGCCCGTAACGCCGGGGCTAAACGCAAATGTTTGCCCGCTGGTAGAGGTGGCCGTGAGGGTTACGCTGGTGGCCGTGCAGGAAATAGTTCCACTGGCGGTGAGGTTGGCCCCCGGCGGCGTGAAGTTTGTGTTGACGGTACTGCTGGCGGTGGCGGTGCAGCCGTTGGTTCCCGTCACCGTAACCGAGTACGTATTCGCCGTGTTTACGGTACGTATCGCGTTGGTGCTGTTGTCGTCCCAGCGGTACGTACCGCCGCCAGTGGCCGTGAGGCTTGCGGTGGGGGCCTGGCAGGTTAGGGCAATGCTTGTTGGAGACACCTGCGCCGTTGGGGGGGTCGTGTTGCTGGTAATGGTGGTGGTGCTGAGGGCCGTACAGCCTTCCAAGTCCGTTACGATGACTGAATACGTACCCGGCGCGCTGATGGTTCGGGTATTGCCACTGCCCGACAACACCCCCGACGGCCCCCGGAAGACGTACGTGCCACCACCCGACGCGGTGAGTGTGAGTGTAGTCTGGGCGCAGGTCAGCGTATTGCTGGGGCTGGGTATCAGGCTGGTGGCGAACGTGCCACAGGTGGGGACTAAGGCAATTCCACCACCTCCCAGAAAGAATGTAGCCGTGTTTGACACAGGCGACGAGGTGACACTGCTGACCGCCAATGTTCCTAAATCTATCTTGAGAAGTTCTGGAGCCGATGCCCGTGTATCACTGACAAAGAGCAGGTTATTTACCTTGTCGACAGCAATCGAGCCGGGCGAATTCAAACCGAAATTGGCTACTACCTGCTCGTCGCCAGTGCCATCCGGGTTGATCCGGTAGATCGGGTCAGTAGACGTGGCAGCAACTGCATCGCTGCGGGTATAGTATAGTTTGTTGGTCCGCGAGTCGTAGGCGATGCTAGTAATGGAGAATGCCGTCGTGCTGAATATCGAGGCCGCAGTATTGTTCGTCAGGTTAACGACAACCAGGTCAGGGCCGTCTCCAGCAGCCGTTCCCCGCGCGTCGAGGGCAAATATCCGGTTATTGGCCGGATCAAAACTTAGTGGCCCGGCTACGTCAACAAAATTGGTTATCACGAGTTGATCACCGGTGCCATCGTACCGCACTCGCCGGAGTTGATCGGTTCGCGTTGTCGCAACTCCATCGTTTACAGTATAGTAGATATACTGGTTTACCCGGTCGAGGGCAATACCTGAACAGCCGGAGAAGCTCGTTAAACTAACCAGGGTTGTGCTACTGCCCGTTGTCAGATCAACACTGATTATTTTAGGGTCTACTGTAACACGCGCTTCGCAGACAAAGGCTTTGTTGACAGCTGGATCAATAGCCACCATGCCGGGCACGTCGGCAAAATTGGTCGCTACAAGTGTGTTATTTGTTCCGTCATAATTGATCCGACGCAGCTCGTCGGTACGGGTTGATGCCACATTATCCCGTACTACGTAATAAAGCTGGGCATAGGCCCCTGGCGCCATTAGCCATAGACCGAGCAGCAACGCCACCGAACCGAGGAACCGCCGACCGATAAACCGGCACAAAGCCCCCATACTGCTTGTAGAGGCCGATACAGAGTAGATAGATACTGATGCCATATGTAGGAATTGACAGGAATAGATAACGTATTAGTAAACTGATATTGAATTGAAAAAGAGACCTGCCCTGCTTGCCATCAGCACTGGTGACAAGCAGGACAGCAACGTATGGACCAACTAGTTACGACTTGGGTAGATGCCGTTCAGGGCAATGCTGTAATTCATTGTCAGGTAGGGAGACAAGTTGTCGTGAGGCAGGCTGTTGCCCGACAAACCAATGGCCTGCGGGTTAGCTGTGGCGTTGGCCGTGGCACCAAACGCATTCAGAGGCTGCTCTTCGCTGCTCAGTACCTGCGCTGTTACGTTACCAGCCGGCGTATTTTGCGTGCCACCCATACCCGATACGTTCAGCAGGTGATTGTGCTGCGGCATCTGACTTTGTAGCAGCGTCACCGACTCCGTACCGGCCACCTGCCCCATCTGGTAATCGCTCAGGCCCGGCCCCTGACCCTGCCCGTTCGGTACGCGGCCCCGCAAGTCAGGCAGGGCGAAAGTTTGTACACCATCGCCGCCATAGGTGGTGCCCAGCAGCGAGAAAAGTGCCGTATTTTGCGAAATTGGCATGATCTGCCCGGCGCAAAGTGCCCAGTTTTTGGGCGGGAAACTGAACCCAAACAGGCCAATCATCCCCATAAAAACGTCCATGTGTTAAGTGAGTTTAAACGTGAAAAAGATTACTGTTGAACGCGTTAGAATAAACCCCGATAGGGAGCGGCAAGAGACGTGGCTGTTTTCCCGGTAGTTGTGTGCTTATGGGCAGTCTAACTAAGCACAAATGGCGATGCTACGTCGGGCAGATTAACCAGACGGTATCCATTATATACTAAGCGGTACCTGCTTGTAGGTTATTAATTTATCAGCTTATTTATGAATAGTTTATACAAAAAACGACTGTTCAAGGAATGTTGCCTCTTTGCTCGAAACCACCTATCATTAGTGCCCCATTAACCCCGGCTATCTATGCGTTCATCGTTACTACGTCTGCCCGTTTTTTGTGTAGTTCTTGCTGCCGCTATGGCCTGCAACAAGCCGGCTGCCTCAACAACCGATGCCTATAACCAGTCTCCCGAAACAGGAGTGCGCACCGGTGGCGTCAGGATGATACCCGTGAAAACGCCGTCGGGTACATTCAATGTCTGGACTAAGCGCGTGGGTAACAACCCGAAAATCAAGGTGTTATTGCTTCATGGTGGCCCCGGCGCCAACCACACCCCCTTTGAGTGCTTTGAGAGTTACCTGCCTGCTGAGGGCATCGAATTTTATTATTACGATCAGCTTGGCTCCATGAACAGCGACCACCCCACCGATAGTACTCTTTGGGAAACGCCGCGCTTTGTGGAGGAAGTCGAGCAGGTACGGCAGGCGCTGGGCCTCAACAAAGACAACTTCTACTTGCTGGGCCACAGTTGGGGCGGCATTCTGGCCACAGAATACGCGCTGAAGCACCAACAAAACCTGAAGGGTCTCATTATCAGTAACATGATGAGCAGCTGCCCCGACTACGGCAAGTATGCTGACGAGGTGCTGGCCAAACAGATGGACCCAAAAGTACTAGCCGAAATCCGCGCGATTGAGGCCCGAAAAGATTTCAACAACCCGCGCTACACAGAATTGCTGATGGGCAATTTCTACAATGAACATTTTTGCCGATTGAAACCTTGGCCCAACGCGCTCGACCGGGCATTTCCGGCCTTGAACGCTACCATTTATACGCTCATGCAGGGGCCATCGGAATTTGGTATTTCGGGCCGGCTGGCCAACTGGGACCGCCGCGCCGACTTGCCCAAGATTACCGTCCCCACCCTCACTATTGGCGGCAACCACGACACCATGGACCCCAAACACATGGCCTGGATGGCCACCCAGGTACAAAACGGCAGCAGCCTGATTTGCCCCGACGGCAGCCATTGCAGCATGTGGGACGACCAGTCGCACTATTTTCCTGGACTAATCAAGTTTATTAAAGGCGTAGATGCCGGGCAGACCAAAAGCATCTTGTAGTCATGATCCCGCCCGCCGACGCGCTGCTATTCCGAACGGCTTTAGCCCGGTTTGCTCCACTGACTGAGGCAGACTGGGCTATGCTGGAGCCTCATTTGCGCGTTGAGGCCATACAAAAACATCAATACTTCGCCGAAACTGGCAAACAGGCTACCACCATTGCTTTTGTCCTGACCGGGTCTTTTCGGCAGTATTACCTTAAAGACGGCGACGAGAGAACGACGTACTTCTACTTCGAAGGGCATCTCATGAGCGCCTACTTCAGTTGCATCAGCCAACAGCCTTCACTGTTGACTATTGAGGCGCTCACGGCGGGTAGCTACGTTGTGTTTCCGTATACCGTCCTGGCTGATTTGTACGAACGAAGCCCCGCCTGGCAGAAGTTTGGGCGGCTGCTGAATGAATACATTGCCATGGGCCTTGAAGACCGTATGGTTGGGCTGCTAACCCAAAGCCCGGAGGAACGCTATCTTGCCTTGCTGGGCAGCAACAAAAAGAAGATTATTGAGCGCATTCCGCAGCATTACATCGCCAACTACCTGGGCATCACACCTGTCAGCCTCAGCCGCATCCGGGCGAGGGTTATGAAATAACGTAGCGCCGGGCCATTCCTTATCTTTTGTTATCGTTTCTGCTTAGGGCAGCAAAAGACCTTTGTTTCGTCATAACAACAAGCTGACAATGAAACAATTGATCGCCCCACTCCTGACCCTGTGCACCGCATCAGGCATCAGTGCACAATCACAGCCGCTTATGGAAACGAACAAAAATGCCCCCCTGCACTTTCGTCACGAGATCGTTATTAATGCCACGCCCGAACAGGTCTGGAGCGTACTGGCCGACATGGAAAAATGGCCCGCCTGGAATACGGACGTGGCCTTTCTGACCCTCAACGGTGGTCTTACACCAGGCACACAGTTTGTCTGGAAAGAGAAAGGAGCCAAACCTATTTCCTACCTCCAGAGCGTGGTTCCAAATCGCCAACTTGGCTGGACGGGCAAAGCGACGGGCTTGTCGGCGGTGCATGTCTTCACGCTTAAACCCCAAAACGGGGGTACGCTGGTGGTGCAGGAAGAGTCGCTGGAAGGTTGGCTAGTAACCGTGCTCAAGCCTATTGTACGAAAAATCGGCAACAGCGGCATGACCCACTGGAACAACGCCCTGAAGCAACGCGTAGAGGGCACACCTACTGCCCTACTGACTCCTGGACGTTGATCGGTTAGAATAGGCTGTTTCGCGCTCACGGTCAGGGCCTTATCTTTCCGGCATGAAACGAGTATGCCTGTTTTTTGGCCTTGTCCTGCTGTTCTGCACTGTGGCGCCTGCGCAACAACGACCGCTGATGGCCCAGCTCACCAGCGAAGCCCGGGCGATTGTTGTCCAACGGGCATCGCCAGGCCGCGACACCACATTGATCTGGGCACTCACTAAACTTACGTTCTACGCCGCTTACTTCAGAGAACCCACGGCCCGCTTTTACCTCGACTCGCTGGACCGGCTCAGTCGGCATACATCCTGGCCAACAGGCCGGGGCCTGTATCAATATGGCCGGGCCACGGTGACGCTGCTCAATGACCGTAACACACCGGCAGCTCTTCAGCACGCTGTTGAGGCGCTGACCCTGCTAGACAAAACGCCGAACCTGAAAGCCAGAGCCTATGCCCACTATCGGGTGTCGAGCCTGCTTTTGAGCGAGGCCGCCCAGCTTGCCGGTGCCCAGAAACAGCACAAACTGGACGGATTGAGCCATGCGCTGACTGTGGTGACTATTGGACATCATCTACAAGATAATTCACTCATCTGCCTGGGGTTAGCTTACGCCGCCAACCACCAGATATCACTTAATGATCCTAAGGCTGCACTTCGTTATTTGTCTGAAGCTGAGGCTATTGTAGAGAAACATTCCGTTGATTACTTCGCTATTAACACCGTCTACGGCACGTTGGCTGGTGTGTACAGTTTTCTGAGCGACCAGCAACATGCCCTACTGTATTCAGACAGGTGTCTGGCCACGGGACTGGCTCAAACCGATTACTATTGCTTGGCGTCGATGTCGCAGTTTAAAGGGCAGATGCTGGGTTTTTTCGGTCCGCACCCCGACCCCAAAGCCGCGTTGGTTCATCTGGAAAGGGCCTACGGCTATGCCCGGCAGTTTAACGAAATGCGCACCCTGGCCCGGATCGAGCTGTTGCTTTATGTAGCCTACAAACGAACTGGTCAAACCGAAAAAGCGCTTGCATTTCTGGAGCGTAACAAAGCGCATGAAGATTCACTTTCTATAGAGCGGGTGCAACAGGTGTATACCGATTTCGATTTCGCCCGGAAAGAAACAGCTCTGAAAACGCTGGAAAACGAATCGCTCCAGACTAGGGCAAGCCGCAATGAATGGATACGCAATCTGCTGATTATGAGCGGACTAATTAGCCTCGGCTTTGGCGTTTACATGGTGCGCACCAACCAGCAGTTAACGGCTAAAAACCGGGCCATAAAAGAAGCCCTGCTCACGGGCCAAACCCTGGAACGCAAACGGGTGGCCACCGAACTCCACGACAACCTCTCGGCCAAGCTGGCGGCCATTCGGTGGCGACTGGAGGCCATCAGCCCGCGCTTCGGGTCGGATCAGGAGCAACGGGCGTTCGAGTCGTCGATTGATGCACTCGACGAAGTATATACCGACGTCCGGCTGATTTCTCAGAACCTGCTCTCGAATGAACTCGAGACGCGGGGATTGGCTCGCACCATCGAGAAACTGGCTCAGGACCTGAATGCCCTGGGCCGAACGCAGTTTCAGCTGGCCGCCGACGACACCATCGAGCCAATAAGCAGCCGACTGGCGTACGAGATGTACGTAATTATCCTGGAACTGTCGAACAACATCCTGAAGCACGCCCAGGCCGATCATGCTCTTATCACGATGAAACGGACGGCAAACACGATGTACCTAACCGTTCAGGACGATGGCGTTGGCCTGCAACCAGAGCAAAATCCCAAAGGCATAGGTATGGTCAGCGTGCCGTCGCGGGTGGCGTCGCTGAATGGGCAGCTTCGGATGAACACCGACGCTGGCCTAACCGTCGAGATTGTGGTGCCCATTTGATTGCCGTTATTGCCTGCTGCTCATTTATTGCCCACCACCATGGCCCGTCCGGGTAGCGTTCGGTAGGTGACCACCTTGCCCACGCGCAGGCCTGCGTCGCGCTGCCAGGCCTGAATTTCGGAAATAGAATAGTTGCCTGCGGTGCTGGTAAGGCCGTAAAACAGGTCGGTCGAACTGCCCACCAGCTCGGGGGCGGCATCGGGTTCTGGTCGGATAAACTCGTTGATGATGTAAATACCGCCTGGTTTCAAGGCACGGGCTACCCGGCGGGCCACATCAGCGTTTTGTTCAGGCGTGAAATGGTGTGCCAGGCTCGACATGAGCACAAAGTCATACTGCGCTTCGCCAAAATCGTCGGTAAGGGCGTTGCCGGGTACGTGCTGCACACGCTCGCCCATGCCCAGGCGGGCCAGCAGCGGGGCGGCTTGCTCAATGGCGGCGGGCAAGTCCAAAATGCGAGAGGTAAGACCCGCATACCGTTTGCACAGCGCCACCGAATGCTGCCCGTGCGACCCGCCGATGTCAAGCATCTGCACGGGCTGACCAGCCTTCATGGCTTTAGAAACAGGCGCACGGCGGCCAAACTCTTTGGCTTCGCTACCGCTGGCGGCTACCATGGCCTGCTGGTAGTAGTTCCACCCTTCGGCGTCGAGATGGTCGTGGTAATGGATACCCTCGCCGGTTTGGAGGTAGTTGCCCAACTTTTCCAGCCACGGCCACACCACCCGGTTGTTAAACAGCATCATGCCATAGACCGACTCCGGCTCGTGCTTCAGCGTCCACTTTCGGGCCATTTTGGTCAGTGTGAACCGACCGGCATTGTATGTAAAATAGCCCAGCGCCGTGAGCAGCCCTAGTAGTTCGCGGGTGGCTTTGGGATTAAGCTGGCAGGCCTGCGCCACGGCCTCGGCGGTTTCGTGGCCGTCGGCGGCGGCATCGAACACACCTTTGTCGGCGGCTTCGAGCACGGCTTTGCTGATGACGGGCATAACCTGGGCGTGCAACAGCGGCACCGGCACCAGATTCGCCCGCAGGGCCACCCACTCTAGTGGATTATCGGCCGAGATGGTTAGTTGCATTTAAGTCCAAAGTTTAAAGTCCAAAGTCTAAAGTTGCTTCGCCTGACGAAGTCGCCCAGAATGGCGAAGCAACTTTAGACTTTGGACTTTAAACTTTGGACTTGTTTTTACGCTTTCAGCCGGTCTCTTAAGTACGTCAGCGACCGTTTGTAGGCATCGGCGGCGGCGGCTTTGTCGTATTTGGGGTTACTGGGGTTGGCGAAACCATGAACGGCGTCGTACATTTTCACCTCGATTTTCTCGCCCGCTTTCTTCATGTTCTCCTCAAACTGCGCCACCACTTTGGGCGAAATGTAACCATCTTGTGAGCCAAACAGGCCCAGCACGTCGGTGTCGAGGGTTTTCAGTTTCTCTACGTCCATTTCAGGGAAGCCGTAGTACATCACGCAGCCTTTGGCCTGCTTGCCCTCTAACAGTGCCGATTGCAGCGACAGTCCACCACCAAAGCACCAGCCTACGCTGGCAATCTCAGCTTTTGGGCCAGCCATAGCAATGGCACCCTTCATGATAGCACCCAAACGGGCTTTATCGGCACCCTGCATCAGCTTCCCGGCTTCGGCGGGATCGGTAGCCACTTTGCCATCGTACATATCAATAGCGATGACGTTGACGTTTTTGAGGTCGTTGTAGAACGTCTCGGCTTCTTTTTTGATATGGTCGTTTAAGCCCCACCATTCCTGGTAGACGAACAGCCATTTGTCGGATGGCTTAGCTGATTTCAGCAGAAACGCATTGGCTTTTTTACCATCGGGTGTACTAAACGTGGTCATTTCACCGGCTTTGCTCACGTAGTGGAACGGCAGCGGACTTTCGTGGAAAGCCAAAAAGCCGGGGGCATCGACAAACTGATCCATCCCTTTCATACCACAAACGGGTATCGACGTGGCAACGGTGGTGTCGGGTTTCGCGGGTGCCAGCAGCGACAGCACAAACGAGATAACGGAGATAAACAAGATTTTCATGGGAACGGGGACATGTATGTTGATACAGGTAACTGAACGAGGAAAGCGCAGCCAAGGTTTGTTTATCGCCTGACGCTACGCCTGTTTCAGCGTAAAAATGGTGATTTCGGGCAAGATGCCGACGCGACCAGGGTAGCCTATGTAGCCGTAGCCCCGGTTGACGTAGAGCGTCTGCTCAAGGCCTTTCTTTGTCGGCTCTTTGTAGAGACCCGCCCACTGCCGGTAGAAATATTTAACCGGACTCCATTTGTAGTCACCAATTTCGACGCCAAACTGCGCTCCGTGGGTATGACCGCTGAAGGTGACGTCAATGTCGGGGTAGTTGGGGCGCACTTCGGCATCCCAGTGCGTAGGGTCGTGCGAGAGCAGGAGCTTGACAGGGTAGTCTTCGGCACCCTGATACGCCTTGGCCAAATTACCCGCCCGCAACGCCGCCGGGCCGAAACCGAGGTTTTGTACCCCGATAATGGCCAGTTTGTCGCCGTTCTGGGTCAGAATATGATTTTCGTCCATAAGCGGGTTCCAGCCCATAAGCTTATGGGCCTTCACCACATTGAGCACGTTCTGGCGCTGGGCGGCCTCGCTGGGCCACTGCACATAGGCCCCGTAGTCGTGGTTGCCGAGGGTGGAAAAGACACCCAGCGGGGCCTTCACCTTATTGAAAATGTCGATGTAGTCGTTCACCTCGTCGGCGCGGCTGTTGACCAGGTCGCCGGTGAAAAAGACCAGGTCGGGCTTCTCGCGCAGGAGCATGTCTACGCCCCCCTTCACGGCAGTTTTGTTGAAGAAGCTGCCCGAATGAATGTCCGACAGTTGGGCAATGGTGAGGCCGTCGAAGCTACGGGGCAGGTTTTTCAGGGGCAGCGTCACCCGCCGAACGCGGTAATCATGTGCCCCGGAGATGATGCCGTAGGAGAATGCCACAAGGGGGATGGTTCCAGCAGCGAGGGCTGTTTTCACCAGAAAATCGGAGCGCGTAATCGTCTCATTACGGGGAGGGACGTTGGCACCCGGCAGTTCGGTGTGCGGAGTTTCGGTAGGGCTAATAGTGCCTCCAACAACCTGCGTCCATATCCAAGAGAAGAAGCGAACAATGTCGCCAATGAACAGGAAAATGATGCTGATGAACTTTGAAAAGTAGACAATGGCTACGGCAAACGTCAGCATCGTACGCGTAATGCGCCCCATTGAGTCGGCGGGGAGGGTCAGGATGAAAAGGTAGGTGACAATGGAGAGAACCGAAAATCCCCAAAAACCCCAGGCCATAGTGCGCTGGGTGGCCTCCGTAGACGACCGGAACAGAAATTTAAGGGCCTGAAAAATGTAGAGATCGATCAGCAGAAAGATGCCAATCATCAAATAACCAAGCAGGGAACGGCTCATTTTGGGGTGTTTTCAGCAGCAGGTCGTAGCCAGGTTAACCCAAAAAAACAGCCCGAAGTTTTCGGGCCTCACGCCAGCATCCCCTTCACCAGTTTACCAGCCACATCGGTTAGCCGGAATCGCCGCCCCTGGTATTCATAGATGAGTTTCTCGTGGTCGATACCCAGCAGGTGCAACAGCGTGGCCTGAAAATCGTGGACGTGGACCGGGTTGTGGGCGATGTTGTAGCCGAACTCATCGGTTTCGCCATACGTGATGCCAGGTTTGATGCCGCCTCCCGCCATCCAGACCGTAAAGCAGCGGGGGTGGTGGTCGCGGCCATAGTTATCTTTGGTCAGCTTGCCCTGCGAATAGTTAGTCCGGCCAAATTCGCCCCCCCAAACTACAACGGTGTCGTCGAGCAGGCCGCGTTGTTTCAGGTCCTGCACCAGCGCCGCCGACGCCTGATCGGTGGCTTTGCATTGCTTGGTCAGCCCCGACGGCAGGTTGCCGTGCTGGTCCCAACCCTGATGATAGAGTTGCACAAATTTCACATCGCGCTCTACCAATCGTCTGGCCATTAAACAGTTAGCAGCAAAGGTGCCGGGTGTGCGGGCATCGGGACCGTAAAGATCGAACACCCAGTCTGGCTCGTCGGACAGGTTGTTGACGTCGGGCACGGAGGTTTGCATGCGGAAGGCCATCTCATACTGCGCAATGCGGTTGCCAATGTCGGGGTCACCCGCCTGCTCGGCCTGCGCCTGGTTCAGTTCATTAAGGGCGTCGAGCATGGCCCGGCGGTCGGTTTTGGTGTAGCCCTCCGGGTTGTTAAGGTACAGCACCGGATCGGCCCCCGCGCGGAACTGAACGCCCTGGTGTTTAGACGGCAGAAATCCGTTGCCCCACAGCCGGGCATAGAGTGGCTGGTCCTGCGGCGCATTGTTCGACACTAACACGATGAACGCAGGCAGGTTTTCATTCTCGGAACCCAGTCCGTAGCTCACCCACGACCCCATACTGGGCCGACCGGCCAGTTGGTTGCCCGTCTGAAAAAACGTCAGCGCCGGGTCATGGTTGATCTGCTCGGTATACATCGATTTCACGAAGCACAGATCGTCTACCACCTGACTGGTGTAAGGTAGCAGTTCGCTCACGTAGGCCCTACTTTGGCCATGTTGCGCAAATTTGTAAGGTGATCCTACCAGTGGCAACGTAGCCTGCGAAGCACTCATACCCGTGAGCCGCTGCCCTTTCCTGACCGAAGCGGGCAAGTCCTGCCCATGCATTTTTTCGAGCATGGGTTTGTAATCGAACAGTTCCAACTGGCTGGGTCCACCACTTTGGCACAGGTAGACAATCCGTTTTGCTTTCGGGATATGGTGGGGCGCACCCAGCACACCGCTCTGTTCTACCGCCTTTTGAGGACTGGAAAACAGCTTATCGGGGTATAGCAATGACCCCAGCGCCAGTGTACCCAGTCCCAACGAAGTTTTCGTCAGGAACGACCGCCGATTCAGCGCGTCCGTAAGTTGTTGGTCGTGGTTCATCGTCGTGTAATAAATGAATCCGAATTCATGATTGTGCTGGCTACAACGGTGGTGGCGGCCAGCGTGGGGGCATCCGTGTGGGTTTGCATGGCATGTGCCCCGGCGTGGAGCCAGCCTTTCATGTTGGCCGGGCTTCGGGCAAACAACGCCCGTTCGTGTTCGTACAGATTGGTTAAAATGGCCAACTCCTTCACCGACGGTTGGTGGGCGGTGAGCAGGCGATAGGCATAGCGAATGCGGTCGTTGAGGGCGGCTTTTTCAGTACATACCCGCTCAGCAATAACGCGGGCAGCCTCCACAAACTGTGGGTCGTTGAGGAGAACCAGCGCCTGCAATGGGGTGCTGGTTTTTTGTCGTTGCACCACGCAATAGCTTCGGGAGGGTGCGTCGAGGGTATTCATAGACGGGGGCGGATTGGTGCGTTTCCAAAAGGTGTACAGGCTGCGGCGGTACAAGCTTTCGCCCGAATCAGGTTCGTACACGGCGTTATTCACCGCCCATAAACCCGTTGGTTGATAGGGCTTTACGCTGGGACCACCCAGCTTTGGCGATAGTAATCCGCTACTGGCCAGGGCATGATCACGTACTATTTCGGCGGGCAGCCGGAACGCCGGACCTCGCGCCAGCCAGGTGTTCTCCGGATCTTTTTTCAGTCCGTCGGGCGTTATCTGCGACGACTGCCGGTAGGTGGCCGAGAGCACGATGAGGCGTTGCATGGCTTTCACGTTCCAGTGCATATCGTGACTGAACTGAACGGCCAGCCAATCCAGCAGTTCGGGGTGCGTGGGCAAGCCACCCTGATTGCCAAAGTTGTTGGCGTTTTTATGCAGTCCAACGCCGAAATACCGTTGCCAATATCGGTTCACGACTACCCGCGCCGTGAGCGGGTGGTCGGGCTGAAAGAGCCATTGGGCCAGGCCAAGACGGTTTTTTGGCAGATTGTTGCCGAAAGGAAAAAGCTGATTCGGCACGTCGGGCTGAACCCGCTGGCCAGGCGCATCATACACGCCGCGCTTGAGAATAAACGACGGACGAGGCTTTTTCAACTCGTCCATGACCATCATTTCGGGAATATCCTCCACCACGCGGTTGCGTTCGGCACGCTGCGTCAATAGTTCCGTCCGCCGTTGCCGATACGGGCCAGAGACCGTGGCTAAGTAGTACGGATACAAGGCGTTAGGGTTGGTAATTGATCCCGAAATAGGTTTCATTTCGCCTGGAAACTGCGCCAGCAGGGCTACTTCGGGGGCGGTCAGTTCGCGGCCGTACACCAGCAGTTCGTCGACGAGGCCATTTTTGAAACCTGTGCCCCGCATGTCGGCTCCAATTTGCAAACCGGGCTGTTTGCCAGTCATACTTTTGCCCACGGGCCAGACAATATCTTTGTAGAGGTTGTCTTTCTCGGTCATCATCGGCATCTCTTTTCCCGCCACGTACAGCTTCAGCCCACTCGCCCGGCTCGACCCGTCGTAAGTCATCAGCAAGTGTACCCAGGTCTGTTTGGGTAGGGATAACTGACTCACTTTCAAGATGTTGTTGTAGGGCCAAGTGTGGGCCATAAGCAGTTCGGCGTGGCCGTCGCGGAGGTTTAGAAAATAGCCCCGAAAATTGTAGAGTATGTCGCCCTGCCCTTTGTGGAAAATCACGCCCTTGTTCAGTTCGTTAGGAATATTGACCCATACCCCCACCGAAAAAGCCTGCGCCCGGTTGAAGATGCCGACCGATCCAAGGTCCAGAATATCGTCGCCGTTGGAACGGAACGCCCGCCCCTGCTTGCCCGGCACCAGCACCGGGTCGACCACGCTGCCTTTGTCTTTCACCGACAGTTCATTGACGAATTTTTTCGCCACCAGTTTATCAAACGTGAAACGGGCCTGCAGGCCATTTTTAGGGTCGAACGTCCACGTGTTTTTCTGCCCCGTCTGCCATTCAGCAAAGGCTGTTTTTTCGGTTTGTGCCGTAGTGGCCAGGTGCTGTTCGGTGGTTTTGATGGTGGCATCCAGATAAGCCAGCAGGCTGTCATGCCGGGCCTCGGTCAGCAGCATGGTTGGCACGGGCATGGCATCGTCCCAAGAGATTTGCCCGGCCTCGTCTACGTTGTTGAAGAAGCTGAACAGGCTGAAATAATCTTTCTGCGAAACGGGATCGAACTTATGGTCGTGGCAGCGGGCGCACTCTACGGTCATGCCCAGAAAAGCCGTGCCGAGGGTGTTGGTCCGGTCGGCCACGTATTCGACCCGAAACTCTTCATTCACGATACCGCCCTCCATGTTCTGCGCGTGCATCCGGTTGAAGGCCGTGGCAATTCGTTGGTCGCGCGTGGGTTTGGGCAGCAGGTCACCCGCCAGTTGCCAGGTGGCAAATTGGTTGAAGGGCATATTTTGGTTGAACGCCTTGATGACCCAGTCGCGGTAGGGCCAAACGGGGCGGTAGCGGTCTACGGTGTAGCCGTGGGTATCGGCAAAGCGGGCTACGTCAAGCCAGTCGATGGCCATCTTTTCGCCGTAATGGGGCGATTTCAGGAGCCGATCCACCACCTTTTCGTAGGCATTGGGCGCTTTGTCGGCCAAAAAAGCGTCGATTTCGGGCACGGTAGGCGGCAGGCCCGTCAGGTCGAGGCTCACTCGTCGCAACAGCGTTTCGCGGTCTGCCTCCGGCAACGGTTTCAGCCCTTTTTCGTCCAGCTTTTGTAGCACAAAATAGTCGATGCCGTTTTTGGGCCAGATAGTGTTGCTGATGTCAGGTAAGGCGCGTTTTTCGGGCTTAATGAGCGCCCAGTGCGGTTTGTATTCGGCCCCCTGCTCAATCCACTTACAGATCACCGCTTTCTCATAATCAGACAGCACCCGATTCGACGATTTGGGCGGCATCATCAGGTCATTATCCTTGGTAATGAGCCGGTTATATACTTCTGAGTCGGCCAGATCGCCGGGAACGATGGCGTGCTTATGGCGGGCTTTTTTCAGGGTGGCGTAGGCACCTTCGGGCGTGGCTAATTCCAGCCCGGCTTTTTGGGCCATTTTGTCGGGGCCGTGGCAGAAAAAGCACTTATCCGACAAGATGGGTTTTACGTGCAGGTTGTAGTCTATTTGCTGAGGTAGCACCGCGTCGAACCGGGCTATCTCGGCGGGTTTATCAACCCCGCACCCTTGCAACCCGATCAGCAACAGTCCCAGCAGCCCACCCATAAACTGGCATAACGTCTGCATAGGCATTGGGTATAATTTTCATAATCCGTTGTCACAGAGAAAGGTAGCCAGGCGCTGCGATTACCCTATCTGGCCATTGATTCTGAACCTGTTGGCCAAATCTCAAGGCACCGGCAGCACGGCAACTCATCCTTGTCACAAACAAAAAAGGCTCTCAACGCGCGTTGAGAGCCTTTTTTGTTTGTGACAAGCCGTTACACCTCAGCGGGTTCTTCCTGCGCAACGGGCTGCATTGTGCTATCGCCCTTGCGGAACCACTTGTCGCGGACGCGCTCGTTGATCCAGTAAAGACACGGTACAATCACCAGCGTCAGCACGGTAGAGAACGTGAGACCGTAGATGATGGTCCAGGCCAGAATATTCCAGAACACCGAACTGTCGCCACCGATAACAATATGCGGGTTGAAGTCGCGGAAGAGGCTGACAAAATCGACCGTGATACCGAAGGCTAGGGGTACCAAACCCAGCACCGCCGCCGCCGCCGTAAGCAATACGGGCGTCAGACGGGTGCCACCAGCTTCGATGATGGCCTCACGCGTGGGTATGCCCCGGCCCCGTAGCTCTTCGATAAACTCGATCAGCAGGATACCGTTTTTCACCACGATCCCCGCCAGGGCAATGATCCCTACGCCCGACATGATGACCGAGAACTGTTTGCCCGTGATCATGAAGCCCAGGAACACCCCAATCAGCGACAGCAAAATGGTGGTGAAAATGATAAAGGGCTTCACCACCGAGTTGAACTGCGTGGCCAGGATGAGGTAGATAATCAGGATGGCAATACCGAACGCCGACACCAGGAAGTTCATTGACTCTTGCTGATCTTCCTGCTCACCACCCATCTTCACGGTGTACCCGTTGGGCACGTCGATATCGCCGACGATCTGTTGAATCTGCGCCACAATCTGGTTGGCGTTGTAGCCCCCCACCACGTCGGAACTGAGCGTGACAAGGCGGCTCTGATTCTTGCGGTTGATCTGGCTAAACGTGGTTGAATACTGGATATCCACCACCGACGTCAGCGGCACCTGCCGTAGTGCACCGCCGCTGTTCATATCGCGGTACACGATATTCTGGCTAAGCAGCCGCTCAATCTGGCTGCGGTTGTCTTTCCGCAAACGGACCATAATGGGGTATTCATCTTTGGCATCGCGGAATTTCGATACCTCGGTACCAAACAGGGCCGTACGAATGCTGAAGGCCACCTGTTGCGAACTAATACCCTCACGCTCAGCTTTTTCCCGGTTGATGTTCAGCACAATTTCGGGTTTGTTGGTCACCAGGTCTGACTTCAGTTTCTCGATACCCTGTACGCCCGCCGCCTGGATACGCTGCCGAATCTGGTTTTCCAGTTTCTGCAACACCACAAAGTCGTCGCCCGCAATTTCCACCGAAATAGGCTTACCAGTGGGCGGCCCGTTGCTTTCGCGCTGCACAGAAATCTCCGTGCCCGGAATACCCTGCATGGCAATACGCACTTTGTTCAACAGCGAATCGGTCGAGATGCCTTCGCGCTCCTCGTTGCCTTTGAACGCAATCGTTACCTTCGATTTCTGCGGCGTGGCATTGCGGTCGGGGTTTTGGGGATCACCGGCGTTCTTTCCTACGTTTGAGATCACCGAGTTTACGGTGTGTTCAGCTTTGTTATCGGCCAAGACTTTATACACCCGCTTCTCAATCACCTTCGTCACCGAGTCGGTTACGGTGGCGTCGGTACCCTGGGGCATCTCATTATAGACGTAGATATAATCAGGTTCGCCGCTGGGGAAGAAAATCACTTTGGGTGGGAACACTCCTAACAGGAAAAACGTCATCACGAGCAAACCAAACGCCGCCGCCACGGTCCAAACGGGCCGGTAGCCCGTGAGCAGGAACGAAATCAGCTTCCGGTAGCCATTTTTCAGCCGGGGTAACAGCCGCTCCTGGAAGGGTACAATCAGGCGGGGCGTGAGCACGTAGTGGTTAAAGACGTAGAGCAGGATAGCCAGTATAAACAGGTTACCGATGCCCCGGTCAATGAGATAACCAATCACGGCCAGTACC
Organism: Fibrella aquatilis; assembly: GCF_017353255.1. Lineage (GTDB taxonomy): Bacteria > Bacteroidota > Bacteroidia > Cytophagales > Spirosomataceae > Fibrella > Fibrella aquatilis. The sequence continues at coordinate 27,082 of NZ_JAFMYU010000005.1, forward strand.
CCCAAAATAATCAGCGGACGTTTAATTTCGGCAAAGCCCTGTTTGTCTTCGTGGTTATCGTCGTCATGACGGTTCATGAATGATACCGCAAAAACGGGGTTGATCACGTAGGCCACAAACAGCGACGCGAAAAGGGTCAGAATAAGCGTCAGGGGCAGGAATTTCATGAATTCGCCCACAATACCCGGCCAGAACAACAGCGGGAAAAACGGCGCGATGGTGGTCAGCGTACCCGAAAATACGGGGATGAACACCTCGCCCGCCGCCGCTTTCACGGCCTGCTGAATAGTCCAGTCTTTATTCTGATTGAAGAGTCGGTGCGTGTTTTCGATCACCACAATGGCGTCATCGACCACCAACCCCAGCCCTAGTAAAAAGGCAAACAGCACGATGGTATTGAGTGTGAACGCCGTGCCCACCACCGGCCCCAGCACGGGCATGAGCACAAAGGCCACCAGCGCCGACAGTGGCACCGACAAACCCACGAAGATGGCATCGCGCACACCCATGAAAAACATCAGCACGAGCACCACAAAGATGAAGCCCAGCACCACGGTGTTTACCAGGTCATTGACGTTCTCTTTGGTCCGCTCGCTCTGGTCGGCCGTGATTTTGATGTCGAGGCCCTGCGGGAAGCGGTCGGCTTTGTACTCGTCAATGGTTTTCTCGATCCGCTCTGATGCCGACAGCAGGTTAGCCCCGGCGCGTTTGATCACGTTGAGCGTTACGACGGTCTTATTATCGAGCCGGGCAAAATCCTGCTGCTCTTCAAAGCTATCCTGCACGTCGGCCACGTCGCCGAGACGCACGGTGGCCCCGGTTGCCGAGCGAATTTGCAGGTTGCGGATCTGATCTACACCCGTAAACTCACCCTTCACACGCAGGGTACGGCGCACGCCGTCAACGTCTAGATCACCACCCGACACGTTGATGTTTTCGCCCTGCACGGCACTCTGAATGTCGAAAAACGTCAGGCCTGTGCTCTGCATCCGGGACAAGTCTACGTTGATCTGAATTTCGCGTTTTAGGGCACCCACAATATCCACGCGGCTGATTTCAGGCATGGCCTCAATGGCGTCCTGCATGTCTTCGGCGTACTCTTTCAACTGGTTGAGCGAAAAGTTGCCCGCCAGGTTGATGTTCATGATCGGAAACTCCGAAAAGTTCACGTCCTGCGCCGTGGGACCACTATCGAGCTTTTGTGGCAGGTCACGGCGGGCCTTATCGATAGCGTCACGTACGCGTTGCAGCGCCTCGGCCACGTTCACGTCGGGGTTGAATTCGACGGTTATGAGCGAGAAATCCTGCAACGAATTCGACTTCAGCCGTTTCACGCCCGTAATCGACTTCAGTTGTTTCTCGATGGGTTTATTCACCGTGTTTTCAATATCGGCGGGGGCCGTACCGAAATACACCGTTTGGATAATCACCGTCGGGACCTTGATGTCCGGAAACTGCTCCTTGGGCAGGTTGTTATAGACAAACAACCCACCGAGGGTAATCAGGAACGTAAAGATGTAAATCGCCGTCCTGTTCTCAACGCACCAGTTGGTGAAGCCGAGGGTTTTGTAGTCTGTGAATTTCATAAAAGAGACATTGGACGTTGGACGCTAGACTCTGGACAAAAGATGATGCAGCGTGCAGATCCAATGTCCAGCGTCCAGCGTCCAGCGTCTTTAAAAAGAAATCGTTTGTCCGTCTGTCACTTCCTGGTAGCCTTGCGTGATGAGCTGGTCACCGGCGCTGAGGCCCTGCGTAATCTCGATTTGGCCGCCGTAGCTCTGGCCCGTCGTCACTTTCTTCGCCTTCGCCACTTTCTTGTTGCCTTCGGCTACGGCCACATACACCAGCTGGCCGTTTTCCGTATTCTGAATCAAGTTCTGGTTGATTACCAGTGCGTTTGGCTTCGAGGCGTCGTTGATCTTAACCTGTGCCAGCATGTTCGGTTTCAGGGCATTATCAGACGGTAGCGAGGCCTCGATGGTAAACGTCCGGCTCAGCGGGTCAACCGACGTAGAGACAAACGTGATGGTGCCGTTGATCTGCTTCTTGATGTCGGGGAACGTGATCTGGATCGGGTCACCTTTGCGCACCGTACCCGAATACGTATCGGCTACTTTGGCGACTACCTTCAGCCGCGACAGGTTCACGATTCGCACAATGCCCATGCCTGGTGCGGCAGGTTGCCCTACTTTGCCCACTACCTGATCAACCACACCCGAGATAGGTGCCGTTACCACCGACTGACCCAACTGGGCTTTAATCGTAGCAATGCGCCGCTCCAGCGACTCCTTGTTACTCTTGGCTTGCAGGTACTGCAATTCGGTACCAATCTGCTGCTTCCAGAGGTTGGCCTGTTTCTCATAGACGGTGTTGGCCAGTGATAACTGCGTCTGTACCTCGGCCAGCGACTCACGAACGATCTGGTCATCCAGTTTAGCAATGGCCTGACCAGCCCGCACGGGTGTGCCCTCTACCACATACATGGCCGTAATTACGCCACCCGCACCCTTTGGCGACACCTGCACGTTGTTTTTGGCGTCCACGGTACCCTGCAAATCCACAAAGTGCCGGAACGTGCCCGCCACCACCGGTGCCACCGCCACGGCTTTCACTTTGGCTTCTTCACGCTTGACGGGGTCGAGCTTGGCCAGTTCCGTTTCCAGGCTTTTTACCTTGGTATTCAAATCGGCCTGTTCGCCTTTCAGCTTGGCCAGTTCTTCTTTCTTCGTTTGCAGGTCCGACTTTTTCGGCCCGCAGGCTGCCAGCAACGTAACCAGCAGGGTAGTGATGATATATGTGCGCTTCATGATTTACGATTTACGATGTACGAATTACGATTTATCGCTTACGCCTCAGTTCGCTTGTACGCGGGTTAACGCGAGAGCAACCAATCGTAAGTCGTAATTCGTAAATCAGTTCATTGTCCTACATACAGCCGTCCCAGTGCTTTGTCCTGATCCACTTTGGCGATGAGGAAGTCGTAAAGGGAGGCGAAATAATTGGTTTGGGCTTCGCGGAGGGAGGTTTCGGCGTTGAGTACTTCAATGTTCGAGCCAACACCCTCCTTGTATTTGATCCGGGTTACGCGCACGATTTCGGCGGCCAGGTCGCGGTTGCGCTGCTGGGTTTGGAGCGTCTGAAACCCGTTGTTAAGCGTGATGCTCGACTGCCGGATCTGTAGGTCGATAGAATTCTTCAGCAACTCGCCGCTGTTCTGTGCCTTTTGGAGCGTAATGCGCTGTTGTTGCGATTTGTAGCGCTTGGCGAATCCATCGAAAATCGGAATTGACACCTGCAAACCCACTGCCGACGAGTTGAACCACTTTGTCGAAAGCATATCCACAAAGTTGTTCCGCCCATTGTTATAGCCATAATTGGCAAACAGGGCTACCCGTGGAAAGTACGCTGCCTGAGTACCCTCAATGTCGAATCTGGCCAGTTCAATCTGCGATTGGAGTGTGGTAAACTCAATCCGGCTGCTGTATTGGAATGTTGGGTCGGGGGCGATTAACGCTTGCAACTCATCGAGGTTTCGTTCCTGCAACTTCTCTGTCAACGTAATCTCTTCATTGACGCTCAGTCCCATCTGGAATTTGAGGAGAGCGTAGCTCAACTGAATTAGATTTTCTACATTTTGTCGGTCAGCCCGGAGGTTATTAGCCTGTACCTCAAGCCGTTGTACGTCCAGCTTTTCCACAAACCCCTGTTTGTTCAAGGCCCGTGTGTCACGAAGCAATGTATCGAGCCGACTAATGTTGAGGTCCAGTAGTTTAGCCCGCTCCTGAGCTACTAATACGCCGTAATAGGCTTTTGCTACCTGCTCTGCAACTGTAATACGCGAGGCAGTAACGTTCCGCTGCGATAACTCCCGCAGGGTGGCCGCCGCCCGAAGCCCCACTTTGTACGCAGCATCATACAGCAACTGGTTAAACGTCGCCGAAGCGTTACCAACAAAGTTTGTGCTGAGCCGGACTGTCGTTACGGCATCAGCCCCCCCCGATGCTGTTGATGAAGCTGGTGGGCCAAACCCTCCTGCCGGAATGACAATCTGTTGAATGATGGGATTAAACTGGAACTGACCACCTACGCTTAGTTGCGGACGGGCACTGGATTTGATCTCCTGGATGCGGGCCTCAGAACTAACAGCATCAAGCTGACTATTACGAACGGCTACGTTCTGTTTGACCGCAAAGTTAATGGCTTCTTGCAGAGTAAAGTTTTGACCACTAGGAGGTTGGTCATTTTTCGTTAGCCCCGTTTGTGCAGGTGCCAGCCCTGAGTTGATGGCAGGAACAGCTGTTGAGCCTTGTTGAATGTTAACCGGCTGTTGGGTAGCCGTGCTTGGCTGGATATTGGTTGGGTTAGTTTGTGGAGCTACGGCACCCGCTGCCGCAGGCTGCTGCAAGCCAGGTTGCTGCCCACTCGGTGATACCGCAGCCCCACTACTAGGCACTCCGGTCGTGGCAGACTGCCCCGTAGCCGGTGTGCCAGTCGTTGTCGTTGGTATCTGCGCCGTGGCCACACCCAGCGTTGTGAGGCTAAGCCAACCCGCCGCTATCCACAAGACTAAGGCTCGACGTCGATTTGTATTACTTGTTTTCATATGCGCTTAAGTTGTATTCCTTGTTTTTAAGTGTGTTATAAACAGTGAAACCTTGTTCACTTAGAATACCCCGGATGAAATGATGCAACAGGTGATCCTGCGTAGCCATTACATCTTTGGTGTTAGGGAAGATGCGATCATCGAAACCAATCTGAATCAGTTCAATACGAAGCCGGGCCATGGTTTCCAAGTCAATATCGGGTCGGTAAAGGCCTTCGTCTACGCCCCGTTGCAGGTTGGCTTTAATGTCGTTTATTATGCGGCCTTCCTTGTATTGCAGGAATACATCCCAGGCTTTCGGGTAATACCGTTGCACATCCACCAGTAGGCTGGGGTTTATCATATCGGCGTTACGCTTCATCATATCCGATACCAGCATCATCTCTTCTACTGGATTCATAGAGCCATCGAGCAGCCGATCACATTCTGTCATTTCATGCTCGATGTGAAAACTAACTACCTGATAAACAATGTCTTCCTTATCAGTAAAATACTGATATATCGTCTTCTTAGAAATGGCTAGCCGCCGGGCAATGTCGTCCATGGTGATGGTACGAACGCCATATTTCCAGAAAAGACGTTCGGCCTCGGCCAGAATTTTCTCCTTCATCTCATACGTATCTACACGCTATGCTGAAGACGAAACTTTGGAAACTGGTAGAAAGTTTGAAGTTTCCGGCGTTTATAAAAAGTTCTTTAACCCCGGCTACTTGTTCTTCGAATTGTCCTAATCGGGCTGCTTGCGACGCAATGCGAAGGTTGGTTTTCGGAGAGATTATAAACACCCAAACATAGGCTTTGACATGCCTCATTTGCCATCTTTTTCGGATGGACGGGTCATCTGATACGATGAAGTAGGGTACAAGCCAGACAAGCAATGGAGATCTTTCTTCCTGATTTATAGTGCTTACTTAACCAATAGTCAGTTCATACAAAACGAACCACACTCGCCTGAGGGTGGCTCGTTTTGTATAAGCGATTGTCAATCAGCGTCATTATAGATAAACTGTTCGCTCACTATCTTGCCGTCAATTACTTCAAACACGCAAACCTGTTCTTTATTCCGCCTTGGTTGCCCTTTCAGCGTAATATCCATGCTTTGCGTACAGGCAAAGAACCGGCCGGCTACAATTGGTACACCCGACTGCCCACCGTGCATCTCGGCTACTTGCTGGTAATACTGTTGTTCCTTCTGCCTCATGGCAGGCAAACCAACCACCCGAATGGGTAAGTCTGACTCATTCTCAGACTCGATGCTCACGGCCGTGGAAGCATACAGTTCATCCTGGATCTGTTCAATCTGGCCCCGCTGGGCTAGTTCATAATACCGGTTGGCTACTTCCTGGGTTGTCATAACTTTCGTTGATTTGTGAGCCACAAAGCTCTACCCAACCACTGACAACCCTATGTCAGCACGGTTTGGACGTTACTTAAGAAACATGGTTCTTGTTAGTTGCATCTGCCTCTACCTGCTCTCGAACATAGCCATTGGGGCGTGGGCAGCGCGGCGCGTGACTACTTCGCAGGACTTCGTTTTGGCCGGGAGAGGGCTATCGCTGGCGCTGGCCACGTCGGTCACGTTTGCTACCTGGTTTGGGTCGGAGAGCATCATGGGTGCGCCGGCCAAGTTTGTGGAAGGGGGTGTGTTAAGCGTCATAGAAGAGCCGTTTGGGTCGGCGCTCTGTCTGTTTTTGGTCGGCGCGTTTTTTGCCAAACCACTCTATAATGAAGGAATTACCACATTTCCCGACTATTTCCGCATTCGGTTTGGGCGATCGGCAGAGTTGCTCAGCGCCGTCATAATGATTCCGTCTTACTTCAGCTGGATCGCTGCGCAGTACATCGCCATTGGCATTGTGCTGAATGTGGTTATTGGCATTCCTATGGCCTGGGGCATTGTTGCAAGCGCCACCATCGTCATGATTTACACGCTGCTGGGCGGCATGTGGTCGATCTCCATCACCGATTTTCTGCACAACCTCATCATCATCCTGGCGTTGGTGGTGCTGGCTGTGGTGCTGTGGCCGCAAGTGGGGGGTGTTACGGGGGTGGTAGCGCGGGTGCCTGATGGTTTCTTCCGGTTCATACCCGGCCGGTCCGCCGGTGCGACAGATTCGACAACTACCTCCGTCAATGGTTGGGCCACCTACATTGCCGCCTGGATAACTATCGGGCTGGGTAGCATTCCGCAGCAAGATATTTTCCAGCGGGTGATGTCGGCCAAGTCGGCGTCGGTGGCGGTGCGGGCGTCGTATCTGGCCTCAGGGCTTTACCTGACGGTGGCGACCCTGCCCCTATTTATTGCCCTGTCGGCCAGGCTATTACACCCCGACTTAGCTGGCGGTGCCGAGCAAACCCGTCAACTGATTATTCCGAATATGGTGATGCGCCACGGCAGTTTGCCGCTACAAATTCTGTTTTTCGGAGCACTCACCTCGGCCATCCTGAGCGTGTCGAGCGGGGCAATTTTGGCCCCGGCCACAGTATTCGGCGAAAATATTCTGAAGTTTTCCCGGCCTAACATTACTGACAGTCAGTTGCTTAAAGCCATTCGATGGGCTATTGTGGTGATCTCGGTCCTGTGTGTAGCCATGACCCTGGGGCGCAGCACGAGCATATTTGATCTCGTGGGCGAATCGTCGGCGTTCAGCCTGGTATCGTTATTTGTGCCCCTCACGGCGGGCATCTACTGGAAACGGGCCAACCTGCGCGGGTGCCTTTGGGCTATTGTGGTGGGCTTCGGCACGTGGGTGCTCTGTCTCTGGCTCAAAACCAGTTTCCCGCCCATGCTCTGGGGCCTGATTGCCAGCGCCATATCAATGGTAGTGGGGAGTTTGTGGAAGGGTAGGGTTTAAATGCGTTGTTCCCGCCCGGGGTTGTTCAAAAACTGAACAACCCCGGGCGGGAACAACGCATAACTTAATTGGATGTCGACTGTGGCTCTTCAGTCAGTGTGATGCTCATTAGGCCAATCGCTTCCGGCCAAAGGCAAAAAACAAGCTCGCTGTCAACACTGCAATGCCCACGCCCAGCAGCACTTTGTCAGATGATACAGCCGACGGTGCCAGTTCCTGTTTGTCAACAGGTTGCGGTTCGTACATACCCCCGGTCACGTCCAGGATTAACCGGACGGTCTCTGTCGGCAGGTCGAGTTGAGGCACGTGACCACAATTCGAAAACCAGTGCAGGTGCGCATCAGGGAATAAAGACATGGCCAACTTCGACTGGCTGGGCAGGCAGATCCGATCCTGACGACCCCAGCCAATCACCAGCGGATGCCGGAGCGATCCGGCCGGGGCACCAGCCTGTTTAGGACCATGCGCCAGGCTGTCGAGCAGTTTCGTGAAGCTGGGCGTGGGCCGAAATTCCCGAAACTCGTTGAGGGCCACCGGGGCCGGAATGGTCCAGGGGTGGGCCGAAAACTGCGCAAACAGCAGTGTTCGGCTGATCGGGTTGCCTACCAGCACGGGCAGCAATGGCTGAATACGCTCAGACAACTGAGCCGACAGCCGGACCGAGTGATAGAAGTACGGCACCTCCCAGCCCTGCCAGAACCCACCAGGATCTAGGGACACCACCGTACCTACCACGCCACCCCGCCGTGCCAGTTCCAGTACCAGCCGGGCACCCATCGAATTGCCTACAACGTCGATACCCAGCAAATTCTGTTCGGTCAGGAAATCGGTTACCGCGTCGGCGAGGGTACGAATGGAGACTTCCCCAACCAGGGCCGTTGATTGGCCGAAACCTGGTAAATCAACGGCAATCACGTCGCGCTCAGCCGTCAGGCCATCCATCACAAGGTCCCACGTCCGCAGCGAACTGCCGATGCCGTGAAGCAACAAAAGGGGCTTGCCGGTACCACGCCGGGTGTAGTTCATTATCATGCTGTTTTGCTGGTTTGTTTAGTTCGGGATCAGGCCATGTGGGTCGATCACGAATTTTTTAGCGGCTCCTTTGTCAAAATCCTGGTAGCCCTGCGGTGCCTTATCCAGGCTGATTACCTCCACATTGACGGCCTTGGCAATCTGGACTTTATCATACAGGATGGCGTTCATCAACTGCCGATGGTATTTCATCACGGGTGTTTGGCCGGTGAAAAACGAGTGCGATTTGGCCCAGCCCAACCCAATCCGGATGCTCAGGCTTCCTTCCTGAGCAGCCTTCTCTTTGGCTCCCGGATCGCCGGTTACGTATAGGCCTGGAATGCCGATGGATCCTCCTGCGCGGGTAATAGTCATAGCCGCATTGAGCACGTTGGCGGGTTGCTCTACGTCGGCTCCAGCACCGTGACCTTTCGCTTCAAAACCCACACAGTCAACCGCCGAATCGACTTCGGGAACGCCAACGATCTGAGCAATCTGGTCGGCCAGCGGAGTTTCGTTGCGCAGGTCGATGGTTTCACAGCCAAAGCTTCTGGCCTGTTCCAGCCGCTCAGGAATCATGTCGCCCACGATCACGACGGCAGCACCCAGCAGGTGGCACGATACCGCACAGGCCAACCCCACAGGCCCGGCCCCAGCCACATAGACGATAGACCCCGGACCCACTCCCGCCATAACGGCGCCGTGGTAACCCGTCGGAAAAATGTCGGAAAGCAGGGTCAGATCCCGGATTTTAGCCATTGCCTGGTCTTTATCCGGAAACTTGAGCAGGTTGAAGTCGGCGTAGGGTACCATCACATATTCGGCCTGACCGCCAACCCAGCCGCCCATATCGACGTACCCATAGGCGGCACCAGCCCGGCCGGGGTTCACGTTCAGGCAGATCCCCGTCTGACCCGCCTTGCAGTTTCGGCACCGGCCGCAGGCAATATTGAACGGTACCGACACCAGATCTCCTTCCTTGATAAACTCCACGTCGCGTCCGGCTTCAATCACCAGTCCTGTTATTTCGTGGCCCAACACCAACCCGGCCGGAGCCGTTGTGCGGCCCCGTACCATGTGCTGATCGCTGCCGCATATGTTGGTCGAAACAATTTGCAGAATAACCCCGTGTTCACATTTACGGTCACCAAGGGCCAGCTTTGGGTATTCGATTTGTTGTACCTCAACCACTCCGGGGCTGATGTAGGCAACACCATGATTTTGACACATAGTTGTAGGGATTTAGATAAGTTCGGGCTAACTGATGGCGTCTACACCAGCCTGCGCCACGGTGTGGTCGTTTTCAACGCTGCTACCCGATACGCCCACAGCCCCAATGATCTCGCCCGCGCTGTTTTTAATGGGCAGACCACCGGGGAACGTAATGAGGCCTCCGTTAGCATGTTCGATGTTAAAGAGCGGACCGCCGGGCTGTGAAAGCTTGCCCAGTTCACCGGTCGGCATGTCGAAGAAGCGGGCCGTACGGGCTTTCTTCTGCGAAATATCAGCCGAGCCGAGCCAGGCACCGTCCATGCGCACAAACGCCACCAGGTTGGCCCCGGCGTCAACAACAGCAATATTCATTAACGTGTTGATTTCTAAAGCTTTGGCCTTGGCCGCTTTGATAGCCACTTCTGCCTGATCTAACGTGATACCCATGATTTCGACTGATGAACGTGATAAGATAAATTGACCGGAGTTTAAATCCTGGTCAAAACTATGGGCATTGCCCTGGGGCGTGGTTACACTATAATGCCAATCAGTGCTACTATTATCCAGTTCTAGCGAGTGGACCATAACATAAACGATGGGAACCCTGTTAAACCAGCAGCCATACCTTCTGCGCCATGCCTGGGAAATTCGCTCTGGAATCCATCAATCTGTCAGATACCCACGCACGCACATCACTGGTCGAAAACCGCCGGGTGTTTACGTTAAACCAGTGCGAACTAAATATTTTCGAAACCTACAAACCGTGTTCCGGAGTAGTACTGTCTTACGACGGACTGGTCATTACCAGCATGTTACGAGGCCGTAAGGTGATGTATTTATCGCAGAATCCTGGTTTCAGTTTTCTGCCCGGCGAAACGGTCATCCTGCCCGAAGGGGTATCAATGAAGGTTGATTTTCCTGAAGCCGATGCCAGACACCCTGTTCAGTGTGCCACCATTGCCCTAGACTGGCAGGTAGTAGGGCAGACGCTGGCGTTCCTCAACGAACAGTATCCCCGGCAAGACGATAGCGGCGAATGGAAACTGAACTTCAGTCAGTATCACTTCTATAATAATCGGGAACTGGCCAACGTACTGAACCGCCTCATCAACATCAGTATGGAAGATAACATGGCCAAAGACGCTCTGGCCGACCTTACCCTCAAGTCTTTACTGATCCGGGTTATTCAGACGCAGAATATGGCGGTCATGGCCGATGGCTTACCCACTAACAACAGGTTTGCGGCGGTGATCAGCTACATCCACGAACACTTAACCGAAAAGATTGGGATCGACATATTGTGCCAGAAAGCCTGCATGAGTAAGTCTAGCTTTTTTCGATCATTTAAAGATGTGTTCGGGCTGTCGCCGGTCGAGTTCATTATTCGGGAGCGCATTAGTTTGGCCCGTAGGTTATTAGCTAACCCAAACATGACAGTGGGGGAGGTAAGCGACATGGTTGGCTTCCACAATGCCCACTATTTTTCGCGGTTATTTAAGTTGCTGGAAGGCACAACGCCTAAAACATACCGGCAACAAACAGCGGAGTCATTATAGCAACGTATCTCCTGGATTGTCTCGGTTTCGTTATTATCACCCAAAATACGGCTGGTCGATGTAGCCCAGGTAGGTAGTGGGCAGCATGGCGGCGTGGTATTCCTGAATGGCCGAGGCTACGCTGGGGTACAGGGCCAGTTCTTCCAGTTCGGTAATGGGTTTCCAGACAATGGCGGCGGCAGTAGTGTGTTCGGCATTGAGTATTGGCTCGCCACCGAAGATTTCGCCCACAAAAACGCAGTGGAGCACGTCCTCAAGTTGGTTGGGGCGGGTTACCACCCCGCAGAAGAGCATCTGGAAGACCTGAATCTCAACACCCAATTCCTCCATCAGTTCGCGTTCCAGGGTAGCTTCGAGGTCTTCGCCGGGGTCGGGGTTGCCGCCGGGCAGGGCAAAGAGGGTGGTGGTGCCATAGTGATACTGCATGAGTAGCACTTCGTTATTTCGGCTCAACACCACGGCGGGACGGACTTTCATGCAAAACAGGTTGTATGCCAGGGCTATTGGTCAGCCCCATTTCTATTCGGATATACCAGTAAGCTACGAAAAAAAAGGCTTTTTAACAAAACAAACTCCCTTTTTCCATGCGACAGCTACTGGTTATGCTCCTGGCCTGTTCTCTCACCTATACAGCCCTGGCACAAGACGCTATCCTGGTTTTCTCCAGAACAAAAGGCTACCGTCATGCCTCTATCGGGGCGGGCAAACGGGCCATAATGGCCATGGGAGCCGCTAACAAATTCCGGGTCGACACTACCGAAGATGCTGCCCAGTTTAGTCTGGCTAACTTGAAAAAGTACAAGACGGTGGTGTTCCTGAGCACTACCGGCAACGTGCTCGACAGCCTGCAACAGCTTGCCTTTGAGCAGTATATCAAGCAGGGGGGTAGCTATGTAGGCATCCATGCCGCCGCCGATACCGAATACAGCTGGCCGTGGTATAATCAGCTTTGCGGGGCGTGGTTTCTGAGCCACCCCAAACAGCAGGATGCTGAGATAGCTGTTCTCGACAAAAAACACCCCGCCACTAGCATGTTGCCCGACCGCTGGAAACGCTTCGACGAGTGGTACAGCTACAAGAATATCGTACCTGAAATGCACGTTCTGGCCAACCTCGACGAGAAAACGTATGAAGGCGGCAAGAACGGCGACAACCACCCCATCGCGTGGTATCGCACCTTCGACGGGGGCCGGTCGTTCTACACGGGCATGGGCCACACCGACGAATCCTACGAAGAACCCCTGTTCGTCGCTCACCTGCTGGGCGGTATTCAGTGGGCAATGGGGAAGAAGAAGTAGTCGTAAATCAGCAAGTCGTAAGTGGCTTGGCGCCAGGGTTTTAGCACGTCAAGCCACTTACGACTTATAACTATTTTCTTAAAACCGCTTCAACACCTTCTCTGCTACAGTCTTACCGATTGATAATGAAGATGTTGCGGCGGGAGAGGGGGCGTTGCAGACGTTGACGGCGCGGTCGGTTTCGATGATTGAGAAGTCGTCTAGCAGGCCACCGGTGCGGTCGCAGGCTTGCGCGCGAACACCCGCGCCACCTTCGATAAGGTCGGCCTCCTGCACCTCAGGAATCAGTTCCTGCAAGGCTTTGGTAAACGCCGATTTCGAGAACGACCGGTACATTTCGCCCAGGCCCATTTGCCAGTATTTGGCAGCTACTTTCTGGAACCCTGGCCACGCTAACGTTTCAAACAACTCTCTCACATTCACGTCCGACTTTTTATAGCCTTCGCGCCCAAACGCCAGCACGGCGTTGGGGCCGGCCTCTACGCCGCCGTGGATCATGCGGGTGAAATGCACCCCCAAAAACGGAAAATTCGGGTCGGGCACGGGGTAAATCAGGTTCTTGACGAGGTAATGTTTTTCGGGTTTGATTTTGAAATACTCACCCCGGAACGGCACAATCTGCAAGCCAATAGGCTCACGCTGCGTGAGTTGCGCGATTTTGTCGGAATACAGCCCGGCGCAATTCACCACGAGTTTGGTTTCGTAACGGGCCTTGTTCGTGACTACCACACTCATTGAGTTACCGGGCGTAAGCTGCTCTACCTTTTCGTTATAATGAATTTCGCCGCCTAAACGCTCAAACACGCGGACATAGGCCTGACACACCTCTGTGTAGTCGATGATGCCGGTCTGTGGCACGAAGATGCCCGCCACGCCATTCACGTGCGGCTCAATCTCGCGCAAGGCGGGCAGGTTTAGGCGGCGCAGGCCAGCCAATCCGTTCTGCTGCCCGCGCTCATAAAGGGTGTCGAGTTGACTCGCTTCCTCAGGCTTGGTAGCCACCACAATCTTGCCGCAGAGGTCGTAGGGCACGTTTTCGTGGTCGCAGAAGTCCAGCAGCATCCGGTAACCCTCAATGCAATTGGTAGCTTTCAAACTCCCCGGTTTGTAATACAGCCCAGAGTGAATCACCCCCGAATTGTGGCCCGTCTGATGCGCCGCCACGCGGTTTTCCTTTTCCAGCACCACCACCGACAACGCCGGTTGTTGCTGCTTGATTTGCAGGGCCGTGGCTAACCCCACAATCCCCCCGCCAATAATGGTTACGTCGGTCATAGTTTGGAGTGATGGGTGGTGAGTGGTAAGTGGTGAGTTTGCTTACGCTAGAGCAAACACGCTGGCGTAAGCAAACTCATCACTTACCACTCACCACCCATCACTTATAAAAAGAAATCTTCCCCATGCTCACGCTCGGTACTCCCTGGCGGTTTCCGAAGTTGATGTCGCCGGTGCCCGCGATGGCTTCGTTGGCCAAAACGGCGAAGAGGACGGCCTCTTTGGCGTCGCCAGCAATGCCGAGGGCATCGGTTTTTGCAAAGGTACAACCCGGAAGCAAGGCTTCGATAGTACCCGTCAGCACAGGGTTGTGCGCACCGCCGCCACTCATGTACACGTGCGGGTGAGCGATGCCCCCCTGCGTAAGTATCTGTGTGATAGACTGGGCAATGGTTTCGGCGCTGAAGCGGGCAAGCGTGGCCATCAGGTCATTGGGGGCAATGGTCTCAGTATGGCTGTGCTGCTGGGCATTTTGTACATACTCTCTGCTAAATACCTCAGGACCAGTGGTTTTCGGAAACGGCTGCACGAAAAATGGGTGGTCTTTCAGGGCATCGAGCAACGCTCCGTTAACCTCTCCCGCTGCGGCCATCTGCCCGTCTTCGTCGTAGGGCTTGTCCGTAAATTGCCGGGCGTAGGCATCCAGCAAGGTGTTGCCGGGGCCGGTGTCGGTGGTAAACACCACGCTGGCATCGAGCGAACCGGGCAGGTAGGTAAAGTTGGCAATGCCGCCCATGTTGAGCAGAATCCGGTCTTCGCCCGCCTGTGAGAACATAAAATAATCGCCGTAGACGGCCAACGGGGCACCCTCACCGCCGTGGGCGATGTGCCGCTGCCGGAAATCGCTGAGGGTGATGATGCCCGCTTCGGCCGCCACGTGGTCGCCGTCGCCAATTTGCAGTGTAGCGTTGAGGTAGCCCGGTCGACGGTGTTGCTGTTGCGGCGCGTGGTAGACCGTTTGCCCATGACTAGCCACCAGATCGACCTCGGCGGGGTCCACGCCCCAGCCCTTCAGGCACTGCGCCACCCACCGCCCATGCTGCCGCCCAATCTGCTCGTTCAGCAATGTAAGGTGCTCGAAATCAATCTGCTTTTTGGCAAAAACAGCCCGGATGCTGTCTTTAAAAGGCTCACCATACGGCACCGTTTCAAACTGTTCCAGCACTACCCGCGTCTGCCCGCCACTACCCGAAATACGGCATAGCGCCACGTCGAGGCCATCGAGGGAGGTGCCCGACATCAGCCCCACAATGCGGCGTTCGGGTTTTTGGGCAATGGCGTAAAGGCGTTGTAGCTGGGGGTTCATGAGAGGGAATGTAAAATGAAGAATCGGTCGGGGACGCCCAGTCCGCCGATGCGGTAGAATGGCGGTTCCGTTTAGCAGTTGGACACGGTCTGTTGGCTCAATAATTTCGACCTAATGTGCTGATAATCATAATTAGTCTCGTTAGACGATCACGTCGCGACAGCCATTGTTCATTGTGCATTGTTCATTGTACATTCTTCACTTTACATTTTTCATTCCCCTCCCTCCCATGACCCCTCAATCAACCAACACCCTGCTGGAGACTACAACGCAGGCGCTGAGAAACGGCGAACACACCAGCGAATCGGGGCAGGCCCTGGTCGACGACTGGCTCAATGAACTAAGCCACTATGATGGCCTGGAAGCCGTACGGGCGGCGCTCAGCAACCTCCAAAAGACGTTGCTTAACGTTGATAATCAGACTGGTCCCGACCCCGTACAGGTGCGGGTCTTGCTGACAGAGTTGGCCGAATATACGGCCTATTTTGCCCGACAGGAAACCACGCCAAACCCTCAGCCTTTACAACAACTGGCCGACACCTTGCAAAGCCTACTGGCCAGCACCGACGAAGTGGGCCATTCGTAGGATGCTGGACGTTAGACATTGGATGCTGGACGCTGGATAGTCTACTATGCCAGCATCCAACGTTCTATATCTATTTTCCACAAACAATACAGATTTAGTCAGGTTTTAGTCCTACGTCCGTTTTGGGCATTGGGCTTAAGTTCCGGGTTTGCCGCCGGGTCATTCAACTCAACTAACGTTTCTTTCAAACATGGCCACTAAAAAAGCCGAAGCGCTGATTACCTCGACTATCGAGGCCCTCGACAATGGAGTAGACACGGTGAAACCCAAAGACGGTGCCACCCTCATTAAAGACTGGATTGCCGTAGTGAAAAAAGACGAAACCGCCAGTGGTATCGCCGACGAGCTACAAGAACTGCATGACCAATTGGGCGAGAAAGCACCCGACGTCAAAAAAATTGCCCAACTGGTGAAAAAGCTGGGCGACGAAACCGCCAAAGCGGCCAAAAAAGCGGACGACGATGATCTCCAGGATTCGCTTAAAGACCTGGCCGAATCGCTGAAGGAGTTTGCTAAAGAACTGAAATAAATCGCGTTTGTCCGTTTGTTGGTTTGTCTGTTTTTGTCAGTTGATCGGAGCATAAAACAGACCAACCAACAAACAGACAAACTCCAAAGCTATGACCTCACAAGACCCCAAAACCACCGCGCTTATTGAACAGACCGTTTCGGCGTTTGATAGCGGGATTCAGAATACGGCACCCAAAGACGGGTTGTCGCTTATTGATCAGTGGATTGAGTTTCTGGACCAAAACGGCACCGACGAGACCGATGAAATCGCTGACGTGCTCGAAGACCTGAAATCGGAACTCGACCCCAACAGCAACGAAGGCGGCTCACCTGAACCGTCGGTGATTCAGGCCTACCTCGAAGACCTGATCGACATTACGCAGAGCGTGATGGATTCGCCAGAAGCCAGCGCCCAGCAAACCGAACTCCAGCGCCTTATCTCGACCCTGGAGAGTCTTAATCAACAAGTGTCTAACTAGAGTCATTAGTAATTAATCATTAGTCATTGGTAGCTGCCCGGAAGCCTTGTACGAATGACTAATGATTAATTACTAATGACTTTCTTCCCCTATGGCCCAACCCTCACAATTTGCATCGGAACTTCTCAGCGAGACTGTGCAAACGTTCAACGGCGACGTTACCGCCATTTCGCCGACAGACGGCGTGGCCCTGATCGAAAACTGGATCAGTGCCCTCCACTCTGGCGACGAAACAACCAACCCCATTGCTCATACCCTCAGCGAACTGCGGATGCAGCTACAGAGTGGTCAGCCCAATGCGGGTCAGCTTCAAACTACGATTCAGGAACTGGCCGACCAGACAAAAGCAGCTTCGCAGGGCGTAGAAGGCCCCGAACAAGATTCGCTGGCTCAACTGGCTTCGGCGTTACAAACGTTTGGCCAGCAACTGGCGGGTGGCGGTAACAACCAAAGCAACCAGTCGCGCCAAAGTGATATGGATGATCCTACCGGCAGCACAGGCGGCATTGGTTCAACTACTACCAACGGTGCCTATGGTTCTGATAGCTCCGACATGAGCGGTGCGCCGTTTACGGGGTCATCATCGGTTGGTGGCGATGCTTACAACGCCGCAGGTACCACTCAAACTGGCGGCGGTATGTACGGCTCAGGTGCTGAAAACGGTAACACAAACTAAAAACAACATGGCAAATCAACATTCACAAACAGGCGGTTCGTCGGCATCAACGCTGATCGACGCTACTATTGAAGCCTTTGACCAGGGTCAGGCGGCATCACCACAAGAGGGCCTTTCGCTCATTACCGACTGGTTTTCGTCTTTGAAAAGCGACCACGAGGCAAGCAAAATGATACAGCCATTGCAGGAGTTGCAGAGCGAGTTGCAAAGCGGTTCGCCCAGCAACCAAAAACTGCACGACCTCCTGCTGAACCTGGCCGACCAGACCGAAACCTTGGGCCAACATGCCGCTGGAGACCTGCCTTCGCGCCTTGGCACGCTAGGTACAGCCCTCCGCAACTTCGCCGGACAACTGTCTACGACGGTATAAAACAGTCTTCAGTTTACAGTTGGGGGTCCCGCGTCCGGGCTACGCCAACTGTAAACTGAAGACTCCTTATTGTTATGGGAACAAATACACAGGAGCAGGAAATGCTCGACCAGACGCTGGGTGCGTTTCGGGGAGATTTGAGTGTGTTGCCAAAGCCAGAAGCAGGCAAGACGCTGATTGATGGCTGGCTGGAAGTCCTACCTGGAAATGTGGGCGTAGAAGGCCTGGAGGCCAACTTGACCAAACTCCGCGACTTGCTGAGTGGCAATCAGCCCGATCCGGCGCAGCTAAAGCAACTCTTACACAACTTGGCCACCGACGCAGCCACTCATGCCGAAGCCCCCACGTCGGAAGGCCCCTGGACGGGCAAGCTGGAGAGCCTGTCTGTTGTGCTAAAAAACATAGCGGAGACGCTCTAACAATTGTATGGAATCACACGAAGAAGCCTCTGATCTACTTGATCAGACCATGGACACGCTGAAACCCGGCGTGATGGACATGACACCACAAAACGGCAAGGGTGTGCTGGATCAGTGGATTAATACCCTGGGTGATGCCGAGAACACCCGTGAGCTAACCAACCTGCTGCAACAACTAAAAACGCAGTTGGAAGCTGGTGACCCCAACCCCGGCGAGATGCAACAGATCTTGACCGACCTCTCGACCAACACGCACGAGATGAGTGTGAGTGTCGGTCCTGAAGGCGACATGGCCACCCGCCTCGAAGCCCTGGCATCCACCCTGCAAGCCACCGCGGGACAGCTAAAATAGTGGTTTTATAGTGGTAAGTGCGGACCGGCTTACCGTTCACCACTTACCACTACTCTTCCTCCTAGTTGCATCACCCGGTTTGGCGTGCCTTCGCGGTGGCAGGCGGCGGTGAAGTCGGCTGGGTTAGCGGTGTTGAAGGCAAACAGGTCGTAGTGATGCGGAATCACCAGTCTAGCCCCGATGCAGCGGCCCAGTAGGGCGGCTTCGTCGGGGTTTAAGTTGCCAGCCACGCGCCGTTCGGGTTTGTTGCCGTTGATGGGCAGAAACGCCAGATCGACCCCAAAGGGTGCCAGCGTATCTACAATGCCGTCATACCAGAGCGTATCGCCCGAGTGGTAGACTTTGTAAGGGCCTAACTCGGCTACAAAGCCCATATATAAATTCTCACCTTTGTCATTGACTGCCAGTTCATTATGTGCTGCTGGTACACCATGCAGCGTAACACCAGCTATGGTCACGGACTGCCCCGCCGTGAGGCCAATGGGCCAGTTTACAGCACACTTCAGGCGATCGGATACAAAGGCGCGGTTGGCTTCAGGAATAACAAACTGAGCACCCGGCGAGGCCGCAAAAAGGGGAAGCAGCGTATCGGCATCGAGGTGGTCGGTATGGTTGTGACTTGACGTAACCACGTCGATCATGGTGAGCCGGGCGGGGTCAATCACCCGTTCTGACATACGGGTATGGGGCTTGTCGGTCTGGGCGTACTTGACTGATAATGAATCTGATAGATACGGGTCGAAGAGCAAATGTATACCATTGTATTGCAGTAAAAAGCCGCTCTGCCCCAGCCACCATACATGTAAGTTGCCGGGTTCGTTTTTGGCTAATTCAATATCGGCCAGCAGTTCGTTGTCCTGTTGTAAGGGCTTGATCATGTTGTTCGTATCTGGATTATCAACCCTTTGCCAGCGTTTTCAAAGCCGACACGAGTACGTCTAATTCGGTAGTCGAGGTATATAGGTTGGGAGTGATCCTGACGCCTTTTACGGTAACACCATCAATGGCCACAGTCCAGATCTTGAACCGGTCCAGTAGCGTTTTGGCCAGCGCTGCCGGGGTCATGCCCGCCACGCCCACGTTGGCAATGGCACACGCCCGCGCCGATTCTGCCGGGGTGTTAAGGTGGATACCGGGCAGGTTGCGCACTTGTTTGGTCCAATATTCCTGCAAATACCGCAGCCGGGCCTCTTTACGCTTGATCCCGATTTTCTCGTGGAAATCAATCGCGTCGGCGATGGTCAGGTCGGTATGCACGGGGTGCGTACCGGTGTGGTTGAGCTTCCTTATGTCGTCATCGGCGAAGCTGGAATCGGCAAAAAGAGGCCACAGGGAAGCAATTTTAGCCTTTTTCACATACAGCAGCCCCGCGCCAATGGGCACACTCAACCACTTGTGCAGGCTGGTGGCGTAATAATCGCAGCCCAGATCGGGAATGGCAAAGTCGAGTTGGGCAAAAGCGTGGGCACCGTCTACAAGCACATCTACCCCATGCCGGTGGGCCATGTCGGCAATTTTTCGCACTGGCAAAATCTGGCCTGTGATGTTCACCATATGGCACACCATCAGCAGCCGCGTTCGGGGCGTAATGGCCTGCTCGTAGAGGTCAACGATGGCCTCGTCGGAGGTAGGGTGCAGGGGGATCGACAGCACCTTGTTCACAATTCCATAGCGCCGTGCCTGTAGCTGAAACATATCGAGCATGGCGCCGTAATCGTGGGTGGCCATGATGGCTTCGTCGCCTGTTTTCCAGGTCATGCCTGCCACCACGGTGTCAATAGACTCGGTTGTATTTCTGGTGATTATCAGTTCGTTAGGCGGGCAGCCAGCCAGCCTGGCCAGGCGGTCGCGGAGGGCGGCTTTGTCGTCGTACTGCCGGGTACGGAGGTAATATGATCCCTCCAGGTTCATGTCGCGCACGTGCTGCACAAAGGCGTTGAGCACCGGTTCCGGCTGAATGCAGTAGTAGCCGTTTTCAAGGTTAATGTAGTCGGGCTTGATTCGGTAGGCCTGCCTGATAGTGGCCCAGAAAGCCTCATCGCGGGCGGTTTCGGTGGCCGACGCGTTGCCCAGCCCCGCCAGCAGGGTGTCCATATTCGCCGACAGCAGCGGCGCTCCGGTCATGGTTTTTATAAACGCCCGTTTGGTCATAGGGAAACAACTTTTTTACACAATCTCGACCGTTTCGGTGGAAAAGGCCAGGGGTTTGTCTGAAAAAAGCACTTTCGTGGCCGCCCAGGTAGTCCGAAACAGGGCCGACTGCCGGTAGGCTTCCAGCGCCTCAGCCGATGCCCAAATGCTATGCGTCATGCGAACGTTCGGGTTGTCGAGGTCGCGGCGGAGTTCGAGGTGTAAGCAGCCCGGAAACGCCCGAATCTGCCTTTTCGACCCTTCGAAAATAGCCAGAAAATCGGCCAGCCGGTCTTCCTGAAACGTCATACGAACAAACCGAATAAGCATATTGGAGTTTCGGGTTTAAAGTCTAACGTTTAAAGTTAGGCTCAGATAACGCAAACAAAGACGAGAGCGCGCAACTTTGGACCTTGAACGTTGAACTTGATATGAACTACAGAACCTTTGGCCGGACAGGCTGGCAAGTAAGTGAGATTGGCTACGGCATGTGGGGTCTGGCCGGGTGGACTGGTTCCGACAAAGCCGAGGTGCTTCGCGCCCTGCAACGCTCGGTAGAACTGGGCTGCAACTTTTTCGACACCGCCTGGGGCTATGGTGAAGGCGTGAGCGAACAGATTCTGGGTCAGCTACTCCGCGACAATACCGACAAACGCCTCTACGCCGCTACCAAAATTCCGCCCAAAAACCGGAAATGGCCCTCGAAACCCGACTTTTCGCTCGACGACGTTTTCCCCGCCGACTACATTGTGGAGTACACCGAAAAGAGCCTGCAAAACCTGAACGTCGATACCATCGACCTCATGCAGTTTCACGTGTGGGAAGACGCCTGGGCCAACCGCGACGAGTGGAAACGGGCCATTGAAGACCTGACCAAACAAGGCAAAGTGCGGGCCTGGGGGCTGTCGGTAAACCGCTGGGAGCCAGACAATTGTCTCGATACTATCCGTACGGGGCTGATTGATGGTATTCAGGTGATTTACAACATCTTCGACCAAAATCCCGAAGACAACCTTTTTCCACTCTGCCGCGACATGAACGTGGGCGTCATTGCTCGTGTCCCCTTCGATGAGGGTACGCTGACGGGCACGATGACCAAAGAAACCACCTTCCCCGCCAACGACTGGCGCTCAACGTATTTCGTACCCGAAAACCTGAACAGCAGCGTAGACCACGCCGACGCCCTGAAGCCACTGATTCCTGCAGGCATGACTATGCCCGAAATGGCTCTGCGCTTTATCCTCGCCAACCCCGACGTAGCCACCACGATTCCCGGCATGCGCCAGATCCGCAATGTAGAGGCCAACTGCGCCGCCAGTGACGGCAAACTGCTGGACCCCAGCCTGTTGGATGAGCTAAAAAAACACCGCTGGGACAGAACGCCCACAGAATGGAGTCAGTAGATTTAATGTACAATGCACAGTGCATATTATACATTGTGCATTGTACATTAAAGTTTACTCATATACATATACCAATTCCATTCCCAGTTTTTGCCATCATCTTCGGAAAATGCCTGACTCCAGATTGGGTTATTTTGATCGCGTGCATCCCAGCGAAACAAGACTAAGATAGACTTGCTGTGGACTATATCTTTTGTAAAAAAATAGCCGATCCTATTATTAAAAGAGCCAATAACAGGCGGATCAAGTATTCCGTTGTTCGAGTCTGCCCAATAAATACTCCAGAGTTTTGTTATTGGATTGAATAGCCTAACTGTCATACCCTCAAAGGCTTGACTTTTGACCGTAGCAAGAAAATTATCAATATTACCAAGACCGTTCAGCACCAGGTACATTTCCTGAGTCGATTCAAATTCTTCCCATTCTGTGCATTGACTAAGGCGTGACTTCAGTTTTTTGTTGTGAATATTCCATTTTCCAACAAAGAAATCAAAATCGTGCTTAGACGAAGTAGGCGATGCATTAATTACCAGTTCTCCCTGCGCATTGATGATTACGGCTGGAACATTTACGTCTTTATTCATGGGTGCGGATTGTTTTAATTTCGTTTGTACCCCGTTACGTAGTTTGGTACAGTAATTTCCGGGTTTTGGCTGGGGTCCTGGATAGGGGTTTGGGGCTGGATGGTCAGAGGGACAACCCCCGCCCAGTGGGGTAGGTCGGCGTCTTCGGGGTCGTCGTTGACGTTGCCGGTGCGCACTTTGGCCGAGGCCTCTTCGATGTCGATGGCCAGCACCATGGTCTTCTTCATCTCGCTGTCGTTGGGTTGGCGGGTGTCTTCCCAACGGCCCGGAATGAGGTGTTCCGTAATCTGTTTCAGCACGTCCCAGGCCTCAGCATCGTCGGTGACGAGCCGCGTTTTGCCAAATAGAATTACCGACCGGTAATTGACCGAGTGGTGAAACGCCGACCGTGCCAGCACCAGCCCGTCCATAAGCGTCACGGCCAGGCAGACATCGATTCCCTTGGCCAGTTCGCGCAGGAAATGACTACCCACCGACCCGTGAATGTATACCACGTCGCCAATGCGGCAGTAGGCAATGGGAATCATAAACGGCTGTCCATTAAGGATATAGCTAACGTGGCAGACCAGCCCTTCGTCCAGAATGGGGTAGATCGTGGCGGTGTCGTGGGCGCCGCGCTTGGGCAGGCGGGTGAGCTTGGTGCGTGAGGTGGGCGTCATGGCGTTGGTTTGTTTTACACAAAACTCGACCTTTGCCGGACTACTACAGGCTACCAGTTTAGCAATAGTCAGTAGTCCGGTTATGCTCCCCTATGCTACCCTCATTCCGCTGGACCGTCAGCTCAGTACGCCGCTGTCTACCCAGATTGCCAACGCCCTCATTCGCCGTATCAGGCAGGGTGTGGTGTCGGCCAACGCCAAGCTGCCGGGCAGCCGTGTCCTGGCCGAGATGCTGGGCGTTCACCGCAAAACCGTGCTGGCGGCTTTCGACGAACTCACGGCGCAGGGCTGGCTTACGCAAATTCCGGCCAAAGGCACGTTTGTGAGCAGTCAGCTTCCCGACGTCACGCCATGCCCGCTGACCTCTTCGGCACCCGCAGGCATGGCGCAGCAAACGGGCTTCACCACCCGGAAACGACCTTTTCTGGAAATTCCCGTCCTGAAAACCGTCGCTACACTGAGTTTCGACGATGGTATGCCCGACCTGCGGCTGGCCCCCGTGGCGCAGTTGGGCCGCAACTACCGCAACATCCTGAACCGGGGTTTTCAGCAGCACCTGATGGGCTATGCCGATACCAACGGCACGCTCTTTTTTCGGCAGCAACTAGCCAACTACCTCCGCGATAGCCGGGGCATCCCCGCCACGCCCGACCATATTTTCACGACGCGGGGCAGCATCATGGCCATCTACCTACTCTCAAAACTGCTACTGGAACCCGGCGACGTGGTGCTGGTGGGTGAGTTGAGCTACCAGTCGGCCAATATGGTGTTTGACGAATGCGGAGCCAACCGCCTAAAGATTCCGGTAGACGCGCAGGGGCTGGTGGTGGCCGCCATCGAAGCTATTTGCCAGAAACAGCCCGTGCGGCTGGTCTATGTCACGCCCCACCACCACTACCCTACCACCGTTACGCTCAGTGCTGAACGCCGCATCAAACTGCTACAACTAGCTGAACAGTACGGGTTTGTGGTGCTGGAAGATGATTACGACTACGATTTTCACTACGCAGGCAGCCCCATTCTGCCCCTCGCCAGCGCCGACGCGGCGGGCATGGTGGTCTATGTAGGCTCGTTTACTAAGTCAATCGCCCCGGCGTTTCGGGTGGGGTACATGGTTTGTCCGCCCAATCTGGTGGCGGAAATAGGCTACCTCCGCCGCATCATAGACCGACAGGGCGACACCATTCTGGAGCAGGCCATTGCCGAAATGCTGGCCGAAGGCGAGGTACAGAAACACCTCAAAAAAGCCCAGAAGACCTACCACGCCCGCCGCGACCACTTCTGCGACCTGCTGAAAACCACCCTCGGCGACGCCGTTTCGTTCACCATTCCCGACGGGGGCATGGCCGTCTGGACTGAGTTCGACAAGGCTATTGACCTGCACCAACTCGCCGCCCGCTGCCGTGACCGGGGCCTGATGTTCAACAACGGCCGTTTTTACCAACCCACGGCCCCCACCGTCCACCACACCCGCCTCGGCTTCGCCTCCAAAACACCCGATGAGTTGGAACAGGGGGTGGCTGTTTTAAAAAAATGTACAATGCACAATGTATAATGTACAATGGCTTCGCGCGGGAATATCTGGTCGCGAAGCCATTGTACATTATACATTGTGCATTGTACATTAATTATCCTGCCTTTCAATCTCCCTAATCAGCCGCCTGGCCTCTTTGTCGTCTTTTTCGGGGAAAGTGACGGGGAGCGATTCCAGGATCTCGGCCATGATGGTTGCAATGATGAGCTGCTGGTTGTCTCGGTCGTCGCTGGGAATCACGTACCAGGGCGCGTGGGGGGTGGCTGTGGCGTTGATTGCGGCCTCATAAGCGGTCATATAATCGGGCCAGTGCTCCCGCTCTTTCAGGTCGTCATCGCTTAGCTTCCACTGCTTTTCATCGTCCTCTAGCCTGGCAATCAGTCGTTTACCTTGCTCTTCTTTAGCCACATGCAGGTAAAATTTCACTACCTTGAAGCCGTTGCGGTGCAGGTACAATTCGAAATTGGCGATGTCGGCGTAACGGGCTTTCCAGAGGGCGGGCAGGCCTTTGATGAACTCGTCGGGCAGGTTGCCATCTTCGGTGAGGCGTTCGGGATGCACCTTGATGGCCAGCACCTCTTCATAATACGTCCGGTTAAAGACGCCGATGATACCCCGTTCGGGCAGTTTGTTCCAGAAGCGCCAGAGGTAGTCGTGTGCCAGGTCCTCTTTGGTGGGCTTGGTAAACGACGCCACCCGAAACCGCGATGGGTTCACGCCCTTAAATACATGCCGGATACTGCTGTCTTTGCCCGCCGCGTCCATAGCCTGAAACAGCACCACCAGTCCGTACTTTTCGTGTGCATGCATCTGATTCTGAGCCTGATCCATGCGGCTGCTCAACGCATCGAGTTGCCTGCCCCGATCAGCTTCATCAGCGTAGAACGGTTCGACAAGCGTAGGCGTTTTTTTGGCCGAATAGGGCGTTCTTCCGTCGAAACGGAATTGGGCAGTCTGTAGTTTGTTCATTCGTTGAATACGTCTGCCATACCAGGAACCACCTTGTTACGGCTGCTGGTGCCATGCTATACTCAACTAAACAACCGACGTTAAGACAAGTTTACCTAGCTTGTTAAGCTTCTGTTAACCAATAGGTTAAATCTTAGTTTTCCAGCTTAGGGAGCAACGTTTGCAGCTGCGCAAACCTAACAGGGTCAGGCTTTTGTTCGCTTAGGTCCAGCTTCTTCAGCTCTTCGATCAGGATACGGCCCACAATCAGGCGCATGTTCTTTTTGTCGTCGGCGGGGACCACATACCAGGGGGCGTTTTCGGTGGCTGTTTCGTTAACAGCATCTTCAAAGGCGCTCTGATAATCACCCCAGAAATCGCGTTCGTCAATATCGCCTTCCTGGAATTTCCAGTTTTTCTCAGGGTCTTTGATTCGGTCGATCAGGCGTTTGGCCTGCTCTTTTTTCGAGACGTTCAGGAAGAATTTGATCGTGGGAAAGCCATTGCGCGACAGGTGCTTTTCTATGTCGACGATGGCTTCGTAGCGCTGTTTCCAGACCTTGTCCAAGTCTTTGGTCAGTTCGGCGGGTATGCGCTGCGACTTGGTCAGGATTTCAGGGTGGACTTTCACCACCAGCACTTCCTCATAATACGACCGGTTGAAAATGCCGATGGTGCCGCGTTCGGGCAGGTTCACGTAGGTACGCCAGAGCCAGTCGTGGTCCAGTTCTTCTTCGGTGGGGCGTTTGAACGAATACACGCGCAGACCCATTGGGTTAGTGCCCGTAAACACGCGCTGAATGGTGCTGTCTTTGCCGCCCGCGTCCATAGCCTGGAAAACGGTCAGTAGGCCATAGCGGTTGTGGGCATACATCCGGTTTTGGAGCTTGTCTATTTCGGCGGCCTGTTCGGCCAGTTTCAGGGCGTAATCGTCATCGTCGGTATACCAGTCGTCAATTTTAGTGTCGGCTTTTTTGGCAGAAAATTTCTCGGAACCGTCGTAGCGGAAGGAGTCGGTTTTGAAGGGTTTCATCGGGACGGGGTGGGCCGGAGAGACCAGCCACAGGGTAAACTTATACCAATTGGCGGATGTTAACTAACCAGCGAACAATCCAGCAAAATCATACCGCATGAACACCCAATCAGTAACAGCAGATAGCCCGGCGGGCACCATTTTAGAGAAAGCAACCTTTGGTACCGGCTGTTTCTGGTGTACCGAGGCTATGTTTGAAACCCTCGACGGCGTGCAGTCGGCTGTGTCGGGCTACGAAGGTGGCCATGTGGTAAACCCCTCATACAAAGCTGTCTGCGACGGTACCACAGGCCATGCCGAGTGCGTAGAGGTGACCTACGACCCCCGAAAAATAACCTACGCCGAGTTGCTCCAGGCCTTTTTCCGCAGTCACGACCCCACTACCCTCAACCGGCAGGGTGCCGACGTGGGTACCCAATACCGGTCGGTGATTTTTTACCATACCGACGAGCAAAAACGCCTCGCCGAAACGGCCAAGACTGAGCTGGACAAGTCGGGTGCGTATGACCGGCCCATCGTGACCGAGATTAGCCCCGCCACCACGTTCTACCAGGCTGAAGCCTACCACCAGCATTACTTCACACAGAACCCCGGTCAAGGGTACTGCGCCTTCGTCATTGCCCCCAAGCTCGATAAGTTCAGAAAAGTATTTGCCGAAAAGTTGAAGGCGTAGAGCTATCCGTATTTTATTTCTATCTGCATACAGCAAACATGCGAACTAAATTCCAAAATATGGAATTTAGTTCGCATGTTTGCTGTATGGTCATCATTGCAAAGAGTGCACTAGTCCAGTTTGCGAAAGAACACCCCGATGTGCTTGTAGCTCTGATGGAATGGTATGATGTAGTATTAGCCGCCGACTGGAGTACAATCAATGACGTACGTGCCATTTTTAACTCGGTAGACTACGTAGGAAATGAGCGCTTTGTGTTCAACATAAAAGGTAACAGATACAGGCTCATCGTTTCCATTGTATTCAGTATCCGCACTGTTTATATCAAGTTCGTTGGCACTCACGCCGCTTACGATAAAATCAACGCTAAAACGATAAACTATCACCCATGACTATCTCAACGGAGACTGCTTACAAACAGGCATTTGCTCAATTCGATGAACTTATAGCCCGCATGGGTGATAATGAGGCGTTGCAAAATGAGGCTCGCGCTTTAGCAGAAGCAATTCAGGCCTATGAACAAGCGCATATTCCTTTCCCCAAGCCTACTACGCTTATTGGCATGATTGAGTTGAAGATGTATGAACGCCGATTAAAGCAGAAAGACTTGGCCCAACTCCTAAACGTGGAAACATCGCGTATTTCTGAATTGCTCAACGGCAAGCGCAGGTTGACGCTTGATTTGGCAAAGCAACTACACGAAAAATTGGATATCGACGGTAACTTTATCTTGGAAGCCGCCTGATTCTAACCCCGCTTCACCACCACTCGCACCTTGCTGACGCGGCCTTTGTCGTCGGCGCAGGAGACGGTGAGCACACCGGGTGTGGGGCGGAAAAAGAGCGTCTCGGTGGGTTCGGCGGTGCGGAAAAGCTGGTTGTTCAAATACCAGTACACTTGTTGCACGTCGTTGGCCGTTTGGCACGTAAGCGCCAGATCAGCCGGGCTTTTGGGGTCGATAAAATAGTCACTGCCTTCGTTGAGGCTCGTAATAAGCGGAGCCACGCCGTTGCCAAACACCCGCGAACAGGCCGGATTATGGGGTGGAATAGCAGCATAGGGCCGGTGGCTTGCGGCATACCAGGCTACTACTTCCGGCGCCAGATTGGGATACAGGCGGGCCACAGGCCGGGTTAATGAGTCCATACCAGCCGGACGGCAATGTGCACAATATGAGATCGTTGCGGCTGGGTTGGTATAGACCTGCGTCTGATGCTGGCAACGGTTGGCCCGTGATACACCCATGATGTAATAGTCGGTGGCCCGGCCCGCGCAGCTATGTTCGGGCACGTCGCCGCTTTCGGGGCAAATTTGCCGGAACCCCAGTTTGCCGTCGGTGGGTGGCCGAAACCAGCCCGTCGGGGCGTTGTAATCGATGGCGTTGAAGAGTTGAAACAGCAGGGGGGTGGCCGTATTGGCTCCGCTCAAATTCGGCACGCCAATACCCGAAAAATTGCCCACCCAAACCCCCACAGTATAGTGCCGGTTGTAGCCTACGCTCCAGGCATCGCGCCGCCCGTAGCTTGTTCCGGTTTTCCAGGCAATGCGCGGCAGGTGGTAGCTATTATCGAAGTTATTGGGCAAATCGGGCCGGGTTATCTGAGTCAATATATTCGTAACAAGGAAGGTGGCCTCGGGCGAAAACAGCTTCTGGGGGCTGGCAAACGCCGTGTAGGATCGCGTCAGTTCTTCCAGCGTGACGCCGCAACCGCCCAGAATCATAGATAAGCCCAGGTCGGGTGCTTGTTTTTGGACAGTCTTAAATCCCGCCTCGCGCAGTTTGGCCACAAAAACGGGCGTCGAGACGTCGCGGAGGAGCTTCACAGCGGGAATATTCAGCGAGTTGGCCAGGGCAAATTCGGCCGTGACAGGGCCGTTGAACTGCCGGTCATAGTTATCTGGTTCATAGCTGCCCGAACCGGCCCCGAAGTTGGTGGGTACGTCGTTGATTTTGGCTTTGGGCGTAATCAGCCCCTGATCAAACGCCAGCGCATACAGCAGTGGCTTCAGCGCCGACCCCGGCGACCGTATCGCCCGTACGCCATCTACCTGCCCCCCATCTACTATGTCGTCAAACGCTGCCGAGCCTACGTAGGCCTCTATGGCACCCGTCTGGTTGTTGATCACCAATACGGCGGCGTTATGAATATTTTGCGTTCTGATGCGGTCAACGTACTGACGCACAAGGCGTTCTGCCGCCGCTTGCACGTTGGCCTGTAGCGTGCTGACAATGATGGGTTCGTCTGGGTGTTCGCTTTGCAGGCGCAGGCTCAGGTGTGGAGCCACGTTGGGTGCGGGGCGGCGGTGGGCATTGAGGGGTTCCAGCAGCGCATTGTCAATGGCCGACTGGCTAAATGTACCTGCTGCCAAAAACCGGTTCAGCCAGGCGTTGCGGGCCGTTACCACGGCGGCGTTGTTCTCGCCCAGCCGCAGGCTCGACGGGCGGTTGGGGATGATAGCCAGCGTGGTAATTTCGGCCAGGCTAAGCAGTTGCGGCAGTTTCCCGAAAAAAAGCAGTGACGCCGACTTAATGCCCTCGATGTTGCCGCCGTAGGGCACCAGATTCAGGTACAATTGCAGGATTTCGTCTTTACTCAGGTGCAGTTCCAGCTGAAGCGCCCGTAGCACCTCCATCACTTTGCTCCCATACGTACGCGGGCGCGGCTCCAGCAACCGTACCACCTGCATGGTGATCGTAGAGGCCCCCGACGTGCGCTTTCCCGACAACAGATTCCGCCCCAACGCCCGCACCATGGCCACGGGATTGATGCCCGGATGCCACCGAAACCAGCGGTCTTCTTTCTGCAAAATCGTTTGCCGCAACGTGGGCGTAATCTCGCTTAGGGTAGCGTACATCCGCCACTTGTCGTCGCGACTCAGAAAAGCGTGGAGCGTGGTGCTGTCGGCGGCCGTTACAATGCTGGAATACGGCACGTTCAGCGGCGGCGGAAACAACCTGTCCAGCAAAAAAAGCCCCAGCAGCACCGCAAGAGCCACTTTAGGCCAGCGATGTGTGCGAATGTAGTTGAGAAAAGGGCTGCTGTTGATCATCCTGAACTTACGCCAGCAGGTCCATAACGGGTTTGCCCAGGCCGTCGGGGGTGGAGTAGAACGGGCGTTTTTCTACGTCGTAATGCAGGTCGGGTGGCAGGCCGAGGGCGTGGTAGATGGTTTGGTGAATGCCGTCGATGCGCACCGGGTTTTCAATGGTTTTGCAGGGGCGTTCGTCGGCGGTTTTGCCGTAAACAAACCCCTTTCTGATGCCACCACCGAACATCAAAATCGAACAGCCGTCAGTGAAGTGGCGGTGCATCCCATAGAATTTCGGTTCTGAGAGGATGTCAGGCTGATTGACCTGCTCCAGCACTTTGGCATCAGGGCGGCCTTCTACCATCATGTCGCGGCTGAATTCACTGGCCAGAATCACCAGCGTCCGGTCGAGGTGGCCGGTTTTGTCGAGGTCTTTGATGAGTTGTGCCACAGGGCCGTCGATCTGTTTTTTCATCAATTCCAGCCTCGTGTGGCCATTTTCGTGGGTGTCCCAGCCCTTGAACGGTTCATATTCGGTGGTGACGCTAATGAACCGCGCACCCTGCTCGGTGAGGCGGCGGGCCAGCAAACAGCCCAGGCCAAACTTGCCGGTGTTGTAGGTGTCGTAGCTAGCTTTAGGTTCGCTACTGAGGTCAAAGGCTTTTGCTTCGGGTGAGTTCAGCAGCCGGTACGCCTGCTCCATCGACCGCTTCAGCGAGGCCTTCTGGTAGTCACTGCCGAACTCGCCAACGGGGCCGTTGCTGATGAGGTCGTTGTAGAGTTGATTCCGCCGCTCGAACCGTTTGCTATCCATACCCACCGGTGGCCGAACACTTTCGAGGCCTTGACTGGGGTCGGGAATAAAAAACGGACCGAACTCATGGCCCAGAAATCCCGCCGTATGAAACGCCTTTAGCTCTTCGGCCTCGCCCACGGTAAATCGCTGCCCAATGTCTACGAAGGCCGGAATAACCGGATTCTTTGGCCCCAACTCTTTGGCGATCCAGGCACCCAGATGTGGCGCGGCCACGGTTTGGGGCGGTTCGTAGCCCGTGTGCCAGTGATACTGGTGGCGCGAATGCAGGATATGCCCCATGTCGGCAGCCATATACGACCGGATCAGCGTACCCTTATCCATTACGTTGCCAATGCGCTGCAACCCGTCAGAAAAATGGATACCGTCGAGTACGGTAGGCGCTGACTTAAAAGTACTTAGCACCCGGTTCCCCTCCATGCCCGTCTCAAACGGCGTGTAGCGTTTGGGGTCGAATGTTTCAGTATGGGCCATGCCGCCTGCCATCCAGAGCAGGATCACGGTGTCGGCGGTGCCGTTGGTTTGGCCCTGCTTTGTAGCCCGGCTACAGCCCGACAACAGGTTCGCCACCGGTGCGCTAGCCGCCAGGGCTGCCAGCGTGGCTGCGCTCGTTTTTTGCAAAAATTCCCGTCGATTCCAGGTCATGTTGCTGGGGATAAAATGGAACACGGATTAAGCAGGAAGTCTGCCTGTTCCGTAGCATAACGTCAATGAAATTTAACGAAAAAAGGACAGGGTATTGACCCTATCCTTTTCGAAAAAGCAATAATATAGCAGCGTGTTACTCTACAAAACCGCTACCGAAACAGCTCATCAAACGTCAGGCTTAAGTAGTAGAGGCCACCGATGCGGGCGAGGCCATATCCCTGCGAATAATATTGGTTCAGCAGATTGGCGGCACCCAGCTTGGCCACCGTTTTCAGGGCGGGCAGTTTGTAGCTAACCTGCGCATCGACGGTGTTCCAGCTGGGGAGCCAGATATCGCCTTGCGTTGTGCCCTGCTCTACCCACATCTGATCGGTCCAGCGGTAGGTAATGTTGGCGCCCAGGCGGTCGGTGATGCGGGGATTGGCCAGCGTGATGTTGTACCGGTTTTCGGGTGAAATAAAGAAGTTACGGCCTAACTGCGCCACGTCGGGGTCGCTCATGCGGCGTTCAATGATGGGGTCGCCCGCTCGGTTGGTGCGCACGTTGCCCTGCGCGTCGCGGAGGGTGATCAGGCCCACCTGTCGGGCGTAATTGCCGCTGACAGTGAAATTCCGCCCCAGTCCATACTCTAACCCCAGGCCCCAGCCGTTCACGAAGATCTCGTTGAAGTTGTTGAAATTCACCTGCAACGTGCGCCGGGTGGCTGTGTTAGTTAGGTTGGCCACGTCACCCGGCGTGAGCAACTGGTAGAACGTCTGGGCGGCAATGAAGTCGGTGTATTTGCTGCGAAACAAGAAAGCATCAACGTACAACTTGTTGCTGATGAGCGTTTTATAGCCGATCTCCCAGGTCGTAATTTTCTCCGTTGTGAAGCGCGTAGGGTCATAGGCCTTGCCCGCCAGCTGAGCAGCCGTAATGCGCCCCGCCTGCAAATCGGCCACGTCGTTGCTTAGGTAGGCGGGGTTGGTCAGCAGGCCCGCCCGTTCGGCCGCCAGCCGCGAACCGCCTACGTCGCCACCCTGCCCAGCCGCCGGTACGGCAAACAACTGCCCCGGCGAGGGGTTCCGAAACGCCGACTGCCACGACCCCCGGAAATTGTGCGGCCCGATGCTAATCACGCCCGACGCGCGGGGGGTAAAGCCACCGTTGAAGTACTCGTTTTTGTCATAGCGAATGGCCACCGTAGGCTTCACCGAAAAGGGTAGTGTGCCAATGGTACCCAGCGAAATCTCCTTGGCCAGTTGCGCATAGGCCCCGTATTCGTTGATCGAATATTCTGATCCGTCGGTGTTGATGGCCACGGCGGTGCCCCCGGTATTCAGGAAATATTGCCGCAGGCTGGCACCCACCAGCAGCTCGGCCACCCGAATCTGCTTTGTGAGGTTATACATGCCCTCATAATGATCCATCCGGGTGTTGTCGCGGAAACGCAGGCCGTTGCGTCCCAGACCGGCCACGGGCTGGTTGTTGAACGTGCTTGTGAGCTGATCGCGCAGTTGGTTAAACCGGTCCGAACCCGGCAAAATCCGACCCTGATTGGCCGCGTCGCGGGCGGCGGCAATGTTGCCCCCGTTAGCCCCAAAAGCCGTGGCAAAGTCGCCCGCCCAGCCCGTGGTGGCTGTTCCTATGGGTTTCCAGACGTTGTTGATGGCGGCAGCCGTTTGGCCAATGTTCCATCCCTCGGCGTTCTGACGGGTCGAATAGGCCCGCACAAAGAAGTTTTCGCCCCTGATTTCGGCCTTAAACTGATTGCGGACGTAGTCAGGGAAATATTCGCGGAAACCGGCCGTGCGGATGAAATTGCCGTTGCCGTAGTACCAGCCCAGTGATGCCTCGATCTTGTTGGTGAGCTTGTAATGCAGCGACACGTTAGCCCGGTTGTTAAACACGTTGCCGTTGTTGCCCAGCACGTCCAGTTCGGTGTAGCCGGTGCGGGTCACCACTTTGTTCTGTAAGGACGGATTGGCAAACGTAGCCGGAAACGTAAACGCACCACCCGCGTTGATGTCATCACCGTATATGTTTACTCCATCATACTGGAGATTGGTGTTGGGGTCGTTGTTGGGGATGTAGGCAATGCCCGTTGCCACGCCGCCCCGGCCAGCGTCGGTAGTCCAGAAAGGACTACGGGCACTGGTCGACCGGTCGTTGTAATCATCGGCAATGAAATCAGTGCCGCTCAGGCGCTGAAAACTCACCTTGAAAGCAAACTTGCCAAAAGCCTTGGCGTAGCGAATGGCCAGATCGGCATAGCCTTTCGGGCCAAAATTGGTCTTGCCCACGTTGTTCATGCCCACCTTCACCTGGGCGCTAAGGCCCTGATAAACAAACGGGTTTTTGCTGGTGGTGAGCATCAGACCCTGTAAGGCGTCGGGACCGTACAGCGCCGACGAGGCCCCCGGAATCAGCTCGATGCTTTCTACGTCGAGATCAGAAATACCCGCTACGTTGCCAAAGCCAAACCCCAGCCCCGGCGACCGGTTGTCCATACCGTCGGTGAGTTGCACGAAGCGGTTGTTGTTGTTGGCCCCAAAGCCCCTGACATTCACCGACTTAAACGTCAAACTCTGGGTGAGCAGGTCCACGCCTTTCAGGTTCTGGAGGGCGTCGAACGGCGTGGCGGCGGGCGAGTTGGCAAACTGCCGGGCACCCAACTTTTCCACCGTCACGGCCGCTTTCCGAATATCCTCCGGCACCCGACTAGCCGACACAACCACGTCTTCGGTGAGGGTCACGGCATCTTCCATCAGCGCAATGGCGACTGGCTGGGTGGGGTCGGTCACGATGATTTCCTGCCTCACAAACCCCACCGACGAAACCACAATAACCAGCGGTGGCCTGCGGTCGGTTTTAAGCGAAAACGTACCATCGGCCCCGGTACTGGCCCCGATGTTGGTGCCTCGTAGCAGCACCGTCACACCCGCCAGGGGTTCGTTTGTTTTCTTATCTGATGCCCGGCCGGTAATCGTTACAGTTTGGGCTTGTGCTGCTGTTGTTACGAAAAACAGGAGCAAGGTTAAGTAGCGTAATGTTTGCATAGGTAATTGATAAAATTTCTGGTAAAGATGCAATAAAAGTGAAAGAGTGAATGGGGAAAGAGTGAAAGAGTGTGGTCCGGCACTCCGGCTGGAGCAAACACTCTTTCACTCTCCGGGACGCCGGACCGTCACCCTTCACTCTTTCACTTAACCTCCCACGTTAACGCTACATAATACAGCCCGCCGATGGTTGGGCCGGCGGCGTACTGGATGTAGCGATTGTTGAAGACGTTGGCCGCGCCGGTCTTGATAGTCAGCGTCGGGCGGGGTACACGCACTGTAATTTGGGCATCGACGGTCTGGTAAGCAGGCACGATGCCGTCGGCGAGGGGACTTTGCCAGAGGAAGCTATCCTGCCAGCGCCATACCACGTTGAACCCCGTCGAAGCCCCGTTGGCCTTGCGCAGGAGTTCGCGGTTACCAATACTAAGGTTAGTCACGAATTTGGGCGTGTTGAAGCCCGTGACGAACACGTCGGGGGGGGCCGCCGCACCGTTGGGGTTCCGGCTGATGTTGTTGTAGTTGGCATTGCCCGAAGCCACAAATTTCCCGACGAAATTGTAGGTCATTCCCAGGGCCGCGCCGTAGCTGGTATAGGTGTTTTTGGCATTGGTATAGACCCGGTAGCGCGTTTGCCTGGCCCGCGTGAGCATGTCGAGTACGGCGGCATCGGTACCCACGGCACCACTGGTAGGCACAGCCACGTCTACCTGACCCAGAAATTTATCGTACTGGTTCAGATATGCCTCCCCGTCTATCACAAGCCGGTTGTTAGCCACTACGCTTTTATAGCCCACTTCAAACGAGTTAATGTGCTCAGGTTCAATGGTATTGAGGTTAGCTACTTTCAGGATAGCCCGATTTTTCAGCGCCGCCGCATTGCGTGAAATCCCCCCCGCCACATCTGTGTTGACGGCGGCGCTGAAGAGGTCGAGGGAAGCGAGTGTGTAGGAGTTGTCGAGGAAACCGAGACCTTCGTTTACCCGCGCCAGGCCACCCACGCGCCGCACCCCGGCGTTATTTACGTAAGAAAGCGCCTCGAACAGGGCCGGAAACCGGTAGCCGTTCTGGTACGTCAGCCGGATGTTGTGTTTCTCGGCAGCGGTATAGACAAACGCCAGCCGGGGGTTCACTTTGGGCGAAAACTCTGGGTTATTATCCACCCGGACGGATGCCGATACTTTCAGTTTGTCAGCCAGCAGCAGCTTTGTGGCTGATACAAACGCGCCATATTTGGTATACAGTTGGTTGTCCCCGCCTGGCGTGGCCCGCTGATCTAGGGGTTTCGAGAAATCGACGAAGTTATTGCCGTCTGGCACCACGGCATACTGCCGGAAATCGGCCCCTACCAGCACATCGGCGAATTTGACTTGCCGCCAATTGTACTGAATATCAGCGTGATAGGTGTGGCTTTGCTGCCAGAGGGCCGCCCCGCCTGTGGCCGGTGCACCCGGAATGACTGAGCCGATGTCCCAGTTATTGACGCCAACGATGGTGGTTGTAAGGGTGTTAAATGCTGCCGTGCCCGGCTCTGCACGACCGGCATCGGCCACGGCGCGGGCGCGGTTCATGGCCGTAGCCAGGTCGGTGCCGTTGTTTACCTGTGCCTGCAATTCTTTCTGGAACTTGCCCGCCCAAGCCGTGTTGGTGCCATTGTTCAGGTCGAGGTTGTAGGCCAGCGGATTTAGGTTGTAGGAGTTACCTGTGTTTTCGGAGAGCACATACACGCGCGCCAGCAAGTCGGGGCTGCGGAGTTCCAGCTTGTGGTTTTGCACCGTCACGCCGTTGAGCTGAATCTTGTTGCCCCGCTGAAAGATGCCATCCATAAGGCCGTAACGATAGCCATAGGTCAGTTCCATTTTTTCGGTAACGCGGTAGTGCACACTCCCGTCGAACTTCAGGTTGCGCACTTGGGGGTTCACCAGATCCTTTTCATAGTAGCCCGTGCGGCTCACGTTGACCGTCTCGGTCTTGCCCTGATATTGAATCGCAATCGCCGACCGTGAACTGCGGTCATCGCCGTAGCGGTTCCACAAATCGGCGGCGGGATTGTTGGCGCCCGATAGCTCCGGAAAACGCGGATTGGCCGACGCCAGCGGCTGCGGATTCTGATCAGTTTGGGTGTTAGCCAGCCAGTCGGTGCCTTGTAAATAGCTGATATTGAGCTTGAACGCCCACTTATTGTTAAACGCTCTGGCAATCCGCACCGCCGATTCAGTCAACATAGACGGGTTCCGGTCGATGCCGTCGACGTGGTTCACGCCCGTTTTTTGATATAAACTCACGCCCTGGTACTGAAACGGCGACTTGGTTTGCAGGTTAGCGAGGCCGTTAATGGCGTTCATGCCGTAGAGTGCCGAAGCCGCCCCTGGCGTGATTTCTACGCTCTCAATGTCTAGTTCCGTTGGCCCGATGGCGTTACCCAGCGGTACACCCAGCGTAGCCGCCTGCATATCGACCCCATCTACGAGCTGCATAAACCGGAAGTTGTTGGGGATATTGAACCCGCGGGTATTGGGCACCTTAAAGGTCAGACTGGAGGTGGTCATCTGCACTCCTTTCACGTTTTCCAGGGCATCGTAGAAACTGGGTGCGGGGCTTTCTTTCAGCACCCGCAGGTTCAGTTTCTCCACCGCCACCGGCGACTTCAGGATGTCTTCCTCCACCCGCGAGGCCGTCACGACCACTTCTTTGCCCAAAATAGCCTCGGTACTCAGCGACACCGCAATGGGTTGCCCCGCGCCCGCCGTGCCCGGACGTTCCAGCACAATCTCTTTGGCGGCATAGCCGATAATCTGGAACGTAAGCGTAATGGGAAACTTAACCCGCGTTTTCAGGGCAAACTCCCCCGCTTCGTTGGTGGTGGTGCCTGCTACGGTGCCTTTGATGCGTATGCCCGCGCCTGGAAGTGGCAACTTGGTCTCGTAATCATCTACCCGCCCCGACAGCAGAACCAGGTCGTCCTGCGCATAGGCGATGGAAGCCATAAACAGGGTACTAGTAAACAGTAACTGTTTAACAATGAGTAGGTTATTCTTCATTTGATTGAGTACAATATCGCCTTTCGTTAACTACTCCCTATTCCAGATAGACTATTAGTACTTATAATCTATTGATTTAATAGAGTTTACAAATAAAGGATATGCTTATTCAATCGTCCAAACGAAGTGATGGATTAAGGGGTAAAAAGGCCAGAAATCCCTAGAGAGTGAAATAAAATCGCGGAATCCGACTAAAAATAAATGAGGATGCCCCTACATCGAATAGGAACATCCTCGTCCATAAAAAACGCTGGCTTATTAAGCTGCTCGTGAGCTAACTGGCTTTCGCAACGTACCCGGCCGCACCGAACGGGGTTGATTAGCCTCTTCAACGGCCTCAGCCGATACCGCGCCCATGTGTTCGGCCCGCTTCAGCACATAGTCGAAGGGGAGGTTGAAATAGGTAGACACCTCACTGCGGAACGAGTCGGGGAAGCGGGAGAGTTTAATGCCAAAGAATTTTTTCATCTCGGCTTCGGGCAGGAGCGAGGCCAAGGCGATGCGTTCGGCTTCGGCCAATAATTCGCGGCGGTTGGGGTAGAGGTACTCTAGTCCGATAGAGGCCGCCAGGATATTCAGAAACAGGTTTTTATACATACCCGACAGTTCGGCGGGCATAATAATCCAACCTTGCTCTCGAAATTTGGCCGAGAAGCCCGTCAGGCCCGGCGTGCCGCGCAACTCACCCGCAATCAGTTCGGCGGGAAAACGCAGCCGACTTTCACCTGCCGACAGCTCATCTTTTTGCAGCCTGTAGACTACGGCATCTACCGGGCTTTTCTGAAACAGCAGGTCAGCAGGTAATACGCGCGCGCTCTCCCACTGATCAGTCATGCGTACGAACAGAGCCTCATTATGGGGCAGGTTTTCGGCGTTGCCGAGGCTCACAAGCATCTGGCGGAAATTGGCCAGAAAATCAATCTGAAGTTGACCGGGAAGCTGTTTGGTACGGGCCATAAGCGCGAAAAAAGCCGGGTCTTGCCGGCGTTCATTAGTGTTGTTAGTATACTGATGTAACATAGTAAAGTTACCCCCCAGTTCCGACTTTTGCAAGTGATTGATGACCGCCAAAAGCGACTGGTAATCAGCAGGCTATCTTGCCTGTATCCGTGCTGCCAAAGGTATTGTGGCCCTTGCAGCGTAGACATAGACAGGACGGCCTGCTTTGTTTAAGTTTGTCCCGAAAATGATGAACAAATGATGCAAACAGGTCGTTGACAAAACAGGTACCATATATGTCTCAAATGGCCCTGAAAACGGGTTTTTTGTCCTTGTTTGCGCAGGCATTGGCCTGTACTTTTGCGGGGTCTTTCGGGCGTTGACAGTCATCGTTTAGAGGGGCTTAATTTGGTGTTTTTCAACTGTATATCTGCTTAATAACCTATGTCTTGGGTAACCCAAACGTTGGCCAGTTCGCTTGGACGAAAAGTGATCATGTCGCTGACGGGCCTGTTTCTGTGTACGTTTCTAATTGTACACGTGGCAGGTAATCTGCAATTGTTTAAGGCTGACGGTGGCCGGGCGTTCAACGAGTACAGCTTCTTCATGACCCACAACCCGGTGATCATGACGGTGTCGTATCTGCTCTACACGTCTATTGTTGTTCACGCCATTATGGCGCTGCTGCTAACTCGCCACAATCAGGCTTCGCGCCCGGTAAAGTATGCGTATGCTCGCCCGGAGGCCAACAGCCCCTGGTCGTCGCGCAACATGGGTATTCTGGGTACGGTGCTCCTGATTTTCATTGTCATCCACATGCGTACGTTCTGGTACACCATGCACTTCGGCCCCATCCCCATGGCCGAATATGACGGCAAGGAGTACAAAGACCTCTACAAAATTGTGCTGGAGGCCTTCTCAAACTGGTGGTATGTGTTGTTTTACGTGATTGCCATGGCCGCACTGAGCTATCACCTCGTGCACGGTTTCAAAAGTGGTTTTCAAACGCTGGGGCTGCGCCACAAGAAGTACACGCCCCTGATCGAATTTTTGGGAGTTTGGGTTTTTTCTATATTGATTCCGGCCCTCTTTGCAGCCATGCCGGTTTATTTTTTCCTTAAACACGTAGGTGTCATCGGATAAGTAGCTTTCCTAACAACGAGCGTCTATGAACTTAGAGTCAAAAATTCCGGAAGGACCGTTAGCCGAAAAATGGGCGCGGCACAAGTTCGGCTTGAAGCTGGTAAACCCGGCCAACAAGCGGAAGTATGAAGTAATTGTGGTTGGTACTGGTCTGGCGGGCGCCTCGGCGGCCGCCTCGCTGGCCGAACTGGGCTACACCGTGAAGGCTTTTTGCTTTCAGGATAGCCCCCGCCGGGCGCACAGCATTGCGGCCCAGGGTGGTATCAACGCCGCCAAAAACTACCAGAACGACGGGGACTCTGTTTTCCGGTTATTCTACGATACCATCAAAGGTGGCGACTACCGCGCCCGCGAAGGCAACGTATACCGTCTGGCCGAAGTAAGCGTCAACATCATTGACCAGTGCGTGGCGCAGGGCGTACCTTTTGCCCGTGAGTATGGCGGGCTGCTGGCCAACCGTTCATTTGGCGGGGCGCAGGTGAGCCGTACATTCTACGCGCGGGGCCAAACTGGTCAGCAACTGCTGCTGGGTGCCTATTCAGCCCTGAGTCGGCAGATTGCCAACGGCAAAGTGAAGATGTTCCCCCGCACCGAAATGCTCGACGTGGTAGTGGAAGGCGGAAAAGCCCGCGGCATTATTACGCGTAACCTGGTAACGGGTAAGATCGAGTCGCACTCGGCGCACGCAGTGCTGCTGTGTACGGGTGGCTACGGCAACGTGTTCTACCTGAGCACCAACGCTATGGGGTCGAACGTGACGGCGGCGTGGCGGGCGCACAAGAAAGGCGCGCTGATGGCCAACCCCTGCTTCACGCAGATTCACCCTACCTGTATTCCGGTGAAAGGCAAGTACCAGTCGAAGCTGACGCTGATGTCGGAATCACTGCGGAACGACGGACGGGTGTGGGCACCAAAGACCAAAGAAGATGCCGAGAAAATTCGGAAGGGGCAGTTAAAAGCAACTGACCTGAAAGAAGAAGACCGCGACTATTTCCTGGAGCGCCGTTATCCGGCTTTTGGTAACCTGGTACCCCGCGACGTGGCCTCCCGAAATGCCAAATACGTTTGCGACGAAGGTCGTGGCGTGGCCGCTACCGGCCTGGCTGTCTACCTCGATTTTGCCGATGCCATCAAGCGCGACGGTCGTACCACGATTGAAGCCAAGTATGGTAACCTATTCGAGATGTACGAAAAAATCGTCGACGACAACCCGTACGAAACGCCGATGATGATCTACCCCGCCGTGCACTACACAATGGGCGGTCTTTGGGTCGATTATAATTTAATGACTTCTATTCCAGGGCTTTACGCATTGGGTGAAGCCAACTTCTCTGACCACGGTGCTAACCGCCTGGGTGCTTCGGCGCTCATGCAGGGCCTAGCCGACGGCTATTTTGTGGTGCCCTACACCCTGGGCGATTACCTGGCCACCATTGGTCACGCCGACAAGGTACCTGCTGAAGCACCCGCTTTTAAAGAAGCTGAGCAGAATGTGAAGCACATGATCGACCGGCTGATTAGCGCCAAAGGTGAACGCACTCCGGAAGAATTGCACCGCGAACTGGGCCACATCATGTGGGACTACTGCGGCATGTCGCGCTCGGCCGAAGGGTTGAAAAAAGCCAAGGGTATGATCCAGGACCTGAAAAAAGAGTTCTGGACCAATATGCGCGTGGTGGGTGACGCCGAAGAAATGAACCAGGCCCTGGAGCAGGCCGGCCGCGTGGCTGACTTTATCGAACTGGGCGAACTGATGGTCGACGATGCGCTGGCGCGGGAGGAATCATGCGGCGGGCACTTCCGCGAAGAGTACCAAACCGAAGACGGTGAGGCCCTCCGCGACGATGCCAACTTTGCCTACGTGGCGGCTTGGGAATACAAAGGTGAAAACCAGCCCGAAGTGTTGCACAAAGAAGACCTGATCTTCGAAAACGTGAAACTGACGCAACGGAGCTACAAATAAACTAGATGTTGGATACTGGACATTGGATGTTGGATCCGTTCAACAGTCCAACATCTAGCATCTAACGTCCAGCATCCATTTCAAAAATGAAAATCAATCTCAAAGTCTGGAGACAGAAAAACGGGAATGCGGCGGGCAAACTCGTTGACTATAAGTTAGATAACATCTCGCCCGACATGTCGTTTCTGGAAATGTTCGACGTGCTGAATGATGAACTAATGCACAAAGGCGACGAGCCGGTGGCGTTTGACCATGACTGCCGCGAGGGTATCTGCGGCATGTGCTCGATGTACATCAACGGCCGGGCGCATGGGCCGCAGACGGGTGCCACCACTTGCCAATTGCATATGCGGAGCTTCGCCGATGGCGACACCGTTATTGTGGAACCCTGGCGGGCAAGGGCTTTTCCCGTCATTAAAGACCTTATGGTCGACCGGTCGGCGTTTGACCGGGTGGTGCAGTCGGGTGGTTTTGTATCGGTCAATACCGGTTCGGCTCGCGATGCCAACGAGACACCAATTCCCCGCACCATTGCCGATGAGGCTATGGATGCCGCTCAGTGTATTGGCTGCGGTGCCTGCGTAGCCGCCTGCAAAAACGCGTCGGCTATGTTGTTTGTGGCAGCGAAAGTGTCTCACCTGGCTGTATTGCCACAAGGACAGGCCGAGTCGAGCATTCGGGCCGAGCGTATGGTGGCGCAGATGGACGCCGAGGGTTTTGGTGCGTGTTCCTTCACGGGGGCTTGCTCGGTAGAATGCCCCAAGTCGATTTCGCTAGATCATATTGCGCGTCTCAACCGCGAATACCTCGGTGCTAAAATCACATCTGAAGCTGTCTGATTGATTAGCGGAACACTGCTCAGCTATCAATTCAACGCTACAGTTTACAGTATCTTGTGCATGAAAAAACCTCCTGTCTTTAAAGCAGGAGGTTTTTTCATGCCTGTTCAAAAACGGCTGAGTGGAAATACTGACGACAGCACCTAATTTGGGGCATGAAACCCACCTTATTTCTGCTCGTTGTCTGTGGTTTAACCGCAGTTACTGCATCTGCCCAAACGTTTCCTATCGACAGCCTGCCAAAGCAGGGAGTTGTTCCTGATAAAGGCTGGCGCTGGCATGCTGGCGATAACCCCACCTGGGCTTCTCCAGCAATAGATGATGCACGTTGGGATACCATATCGAGCTATCCTACTATAGATCAGTTGCCTAGTTTCAGAAAAACAGGTATCGGCTGGCTCCGGTTAACGGTTGACCTTGATTCGTCCGTTACTGCACAGTCACTGTCTATTCGCATTGCGCAGATTGGGGCTTCGGAAGTATATCTGGATGGAAAACTGTTGCGGGCCTATGGCCGAATGGACAGGGCAGGCAGGGTAATCGAGGCCGCCACGGCCCCACAGGGTGACTACGAAGTGCTGCCCCTGTTGCGTCCCGGTATACATGTATTGGCCGTTCGGCTGGCTCACCGGCCCGTGCCTTGGTATGAACCCAACCGGCTCGATAAAGTAAATGGTGCGTTTGGGCTGCGGCTTGCGCCAACAAAAGGTATTACCCGCCGCGTAGTGCTTCGCACGTTTTGGGATGCCGCCGGGGCTTATTGGCTGGCCGGGTTTTTCCTGGCGCTGGGGGTGGTTCATGCCCTCTATTTTATGTATCGCCGAAAACGAATCAGCCTCATTTTTGGGCTAACGATGGTATTTGGCGCGGTGTATTTTATTGCCGAGAATGCCATCAAATACACCAGCAGCCTTGTGCAGATAGCCTGGCTGGGCTTCTTCAGCCTGCTCTCGTTCACGCTCTACTTCTGTTGCCTGCTGCTTACCTACTACGCCTATTTGCAGCGACGTACGGGCATAGTGTTCTGGATAACATCTCTGCTCATGCTGGTAAACGTCATCCTGAGTAACTATACTGGCGCTATGTTTGTCAACTATTTGTTTTCATTTGGGATCACGATGTTGCTAACCCAGGGTATGTTCCTGAGCGTGAGGGCCATCAAAGCGAAGTCGGCCGACGGGTGGATCGTTATGGGAAGTTTGATTTCCCTGATCGTGATGCTGACAAGCCAACTCATTGTCAATTATGTATTCGCAGAGCCGCTAGCTCCTTACGCCGCGACCATAAACGAAACGATTAACGCCCTGTTTTTCATTACCGTACCCCTCACGCTGGCCTTATTGCTGGCTCGCGAA
Source organism: Fibrella aquatilis (assembly GCF_017353255.1). Classification (GTDB taxonomy): domain Bacteria; phylum Bacteroidota; class Bacteroidia; order Cytophagales; family Spirosomataceae; genus Fibrella; species Fibrella aquatilis. The sequence goes on from NZ_JAFMYU010000005.1 coordinate 71,367, forward strand.
AATGCGCAGACCAATGCCGCACTGACTCACAATCTGGCCGAAGTAAAGCAACTTTCGGAAGAGAAAGAGGCCATCCTGACGCAGCAAAAGGCATTTTTGGAAGAACAGGTAGCCGCACGTACTGCCGAACTGAGCCAATCATTAGCCGAACTACGGGCCACGCAGCAGCAACTGGTGCAACGCGAAAAGATGGCCTCGCTGGGTGAACTAACGGCGGGCATTGCCCACGAGATTCAGAACCCGCTCAACTTCGTCAATAACTTCACCGAAGTAAGCACAGAACTGGTGGAGGAGATGCAGGAGGAAAAACGAAAGCCAGCTGCCAAACGGGACGAAGCCTTGGAAACCGAACTGCTGGGCGACCTGACCCAGAACCTGAGCAAGATCAGCCTGCACGGAAAGCGGGCATCCAGCATTGTCCGTGGCATGTTAGAACACAGCCGTAACACCAGCGGCCAACATGAACCCACCAACCTGAATGCACTGGCCGACGAATACCTGCGGCTTAGCTATCACGGACTAAGAGCCAAGGACAAGCTGTTTAATGCCAGACTGTTAACTGATTTTGATCTACATATGCCGCCCGTTTCGGTGGTGAGCCAGGATCTGGGCCGGGTGCTGCTAAACTTGTTCAACAACGCCTTCTACGCTGTTCAACAACGCGCTACTTTAGCCCTGGCAGGGTATGAGCCAACGGTTTCGGTACAGACGAAAACAGCAGGTAATATCGTTGAAATACGAGTAACTGACAACGGCACAGGAATACCAGCAGGAACGCTGGGCAAGATTTTTCAGCCCTTTTTTACTACCAAACCCGCTGGCCAGGGTACCGGTCTGGGTCTGAGCCTCAGCTACGACATCATCACCAAAGGCCACGGTGGTAATCTCCGCGCGGAATCGGTAGAGGGCGAAGGCACCACGTTTGTAATCAACCTGCCCCTGGTCAGCTAGTGCTTGGTTTTAACGGTGGAGGCTAACGACGATAAGGCCGCCTCTGTAGAGCTGGTGCGGCCTTTGCTGTCGCGGGTGCCCGTGTCGGTCAGCTTTTCTTCGGTGTCGCGGATAGCTTCTTCTACAGAGTGTGATTTTAGTAGGTCGCTGGCTTGCCGGGTCAGTTCGGCCATGGCATTGTAGTGTTCGCAAAGTACTTGTAATTCCTGCTCCGATAAATTTTCGACCGAAACCAGCCGGTTACTCGCTCCTTTGGTGGCGGCGATCAACTCGTTGAGCTTCAGCTGCACGGCCAATGACTCTTTGTTTTGTGCTTTCTGAATCACAAAAACCATTAGAAACGTGATGATGGTGGTGCCTGTATTGATGACCAACTGCCAGGTTTCAGAGTAATGAAAGATTGGCCCGGTAGCTGCCCAAACAAGCACAACCAGCATAGCCAGGATAAAAGCCGTTGAACTGCCCGTGATACGCGTAATGTATAGCGCGAAGTGGTCGAACCGTTCAGCCCAATTTTTCTCTGGTGCCGGTTCATTACATGTTGTCAGATCTTCCATTGTTATTGTTGAGTGAACGAGTTCAACCTATAACAGCGAAAGGCTGTCCAGACGGTTATTTTATTAGTTAAAGACAGCTTAAAAATAGAAAAGGCATAAAAAAGGGGGCTTAAAGTCCCCTAGGTAAGAAAAAATAAGTTTATCGACTACCCCTAACAGTGTCGATCCGGCTCATGCTTGCCCGTCGGTGCAGACTATCTGGTTTGCTGACCCGGTAGCGTTTAGTTAGTGTATCAACAGGTGATTTGGCGGCCCTAAAGGCAGGGTTCTGCTGCCCCTGGGCAAACGTATAGACTGGGCAGGCTATTGCAAGCAGCATAGCAAGCAAACCAACAGTGGTTGTGCTCTTCATAGTGTACGTTACGGTTTTCATAGGTTAATATGTGTACAAAAATAGAACGCCGTCTGATCAATTAATAAATTAATTGACCAGACGGCGTATTTATGATCAACAGCTAAACAGCCTGTGAGCATTGCTAAATACCGCACAACGTGCCGAACGACTAACTAGTTGGTTGCCGAATTCGGCCGTGTGGTCGTACCCGACGAGCTACGCGTTGACCGGCTCCGTGAATTGCTGTTCGTGCGGTTCATGCTTCCCTGTCCGTTTGGCGTAGTTGTGTCCATCTGGTCCATCGTGGTGCGGTCGGTAGTGCGCGTACGGTTGCCATTTTGCATGGTACCGTTTTGCATAGTCCGGTCTGATTGCGTTGACGAAGAGCCGCTACGCATGGTACCGTTTTGCATCGTACCATTCTGCATTGTCCCCGTTTGCGACGACGAGCCTGTGGCAGGCTGTGTGCCCTGATACGTGCCCGACGACGAACCCGTGGTGGGCTGCGTTTGGTAAGTACCTGAGTTGGTCGACGTATTTGTCGAGTTGTTGTAAGTGCCAGTGCCGGTATTGCCCGTTGTGGGGGTACCAGTGCCGGTAGTCGACCCGCCTGTGGTTGAGGGGGTAGATGGTGTTGTTTGTGCCTGAACACCAAAAGATAGCCCGGCAAGTAGCAGAGCTGCGAAAATCATTACCTTTTTCATACGTTTAGCCTTTATGTCTATCGTCTTGATAGTCTAATTACTGAACGCCCTTAGTAAAGGGATGTTAGGTTATATTGAGGGAACGGTCTACTGAGGGCATAAAACAAAAACAGGTACTTTGTATTGCATAGTACATAGCGATATATTATGTTTGTGTCGTTATAGAACAAATGCAAACTGAGCGTATTATGAAAACGGCACTAGTTGTGAGCATTCTCTGGGCCGCCACCAGCCTCAGTGGCTATGGTATTGGCAGGCCACATAACCTGTTTGCGGCCCGTAAAGCCATTTTAGAGCGCCGGGCCAACAGCGCTGCTAACCGGGCAGGCATCGGCACTGAAACAAAGCCAGCCAGAGGCCTACGCGACCTTAGCCGCTATTCGTATATTTTTTTGCCCCGCTTCAGCCAAATACCCCAGGTACGCGAGTAGGCATGCACGTATTGTGTTGGCTTGTCGGTGCTGTCTACTACCTGATTACCCTGGTTAACCCATTCGAAAATGCTGCCATACAGATTATGTATATTGGTATAACCGGCCGCCTGTAGCTTTTCGCCCACCTTTTCGCTTCTGAATCCTACTGAACAATAAACCACAATAGGTGTGGTTTTGGGCAGATCAGCTACGCGCTTCAGGTCGAAATCGTTATAGCCAATCCAGCGGGCACCCGGCAGGTGGCTCACGTCAAACTCTTTTCGTTCACGGGCATCAAGCCGAACGGCCTCTGGCATCTGCTTTAGCTCATTGCAGGTGACCACTGGCACCGACTCACTAATGAGCGCGTCGACCATCATGCCAAAGGCTTTGTTGTTGGTACGCTGCGCCAGGGTAGGTAACGAAAGGGCCATCAAAGCCATAAAAAGGGCAATTTTCATGTCAATGTTTCAGGAAAAGTGTCAGCGTTAGGGCGTGTTCATTATCAAATTCTATCTGACTTCGGCGTTGTCGGTGCGTGAACTGATAACCTATTTCCACTGTCGACCAGTTCGAGAACGCATGACCCAGAGCCAGGTTAGTGCGGTTGAGGTCGAAGACGTTGCTCATGCCAGGCAGCAGGGGGGGCGCGTAGAAGAGCGTTTCGTTCCAAAGCTGCCCGTAGCTGTGCTGACCAATGCCCCGCCGCCACAGTGCCCGCGCCCTAAATCGACCGATGTTAGGCAAGTCGGGGCTGTTGAATATACGGTATTCGTACCCCGTTCGTAGCCGCAACGCCGATTTATGGGGCATATCCAGTGTCCACTCAGCCATCAATGTAGGTCGCCATTCGGCCACGGGGGGGCGTTTTAAGTCGGCGGTGTTGCCCAGCGCAGGGTAGGTGTAGAAATGCGAAACGGGATAAACTGAATAAAGCCAGTGTTTGGTGCGGTAGCTCACGCCCAACCGGCCCGCCAGTACCAGGGGAGCATCAAGCGCGTTTAACAAACTCTGGTCGGGATTACTTTGGCGGCGATAATACAGGTCGCCCAGCAAACTCCAGTGGGTTGTCAGCGAATAGGTTGGGGCCAGTCGCAGCCAAATTGCCGAGTGCCGGTAAGTCTGCGCCCGAGTAACCAACGGCCCAATCAGTAGGAACAGGTGGATTAAAAAGCAGGTAAACGGGTAGCGCATAGGCCTTATTTTCCAGTAAAGCTATGGTTTAACCTACTGAACGGCTAAATTTAGGGTTCCCATCACCCAATATGAACCTATTAACCACCGTAAGATTGTACGATTTTACTGACCTATGTGCGTACTTATGCGGAAGCGTATTGTTCTGCTGTGTGCTACTGGCACGTTGCTGCTAGCCACTTATTTAACGAGTCTGGGAACGAACGGGCGCGGTTTTCTACGAAATACGACCGGCTCTCCAACGGGGTGGCGCGGTACATCGGCGGCTACACCTCTCTCGAAATGGACCATTAGGCCCGGCGACGATGGTGGAGAGCGTAGCTTACGCAGACGGTTGCTCATGGCCTTGCCCAAACCCGTCGACGTGCTGCAAATGCCGTTGGCTGGTGAACACTGGGTAGACAGTGTGTTTCAGACCATGACGCCTGAGCAAAAAATCGGTCAGTTTTTTATGGTCGCCGCCTGGTCGAACCACAGCGACAACCACCGGCAGTACATCGAAACGCTGATTCATAATTACCACATTGGCGGGGTCATATTTTTCCAGGGTGGACCTTACCGGCAGGCGGTGCTCACAAATCGCTACCAGGCCGCATCTAAGATTCCGCTCTTTATCGGTATCGACGGTGAATGGGGCCTGGGCATGCGCCTTGACAGCACGATGGAGTTTCCGAAGCAGATGACGCTGGGAGCTATCCGCGACAACGACCTGATCTACCGGATGGGAGCCGAAATTGGCCGTCAGTGCAGCCGGTTGGGTATTCACATCAACTTCGCCCCTGTTTCCGACATCAACAGTAACCCCCAAAACCCGGTCATCGGCAACCGGTCGTTTGGCGAGGGCAAAGAAAACGTAGCGGGCAAGGCGTCGGCCTACATGCGTGGGTTGCAGGCGCAGCATATTATTGCCACGGCTAAACATTTCCCCGGCCACGGCGACGCCAGCACCGACTCGCATCATACGCTGCCGCTTATCAGTCGGTCGTCGGAACAACTGCACGACATTGACCTGTATCCTTTCCGCCGCCTCATTGCCGACAGCCTCATGGGCGTGGTGACAGGCCACCTGCACGTGCCGGGCGTAGACAACCAAACCCCCGCCGTAGCGGCCACGCTGTCGGGCAAGATCGTGACCGATTTGTTGCAGAAAGAGCTTGGTTTCCGGGGTATAGTCTTCACCGATGCGCTGAACATGGGGGGCGTGAGCCGGTCGCAGCGGTCAGAGGTTGTGAACCTGAAAGCGCTGGCCGCGGGTAACGACATCCTGCTTTATCCCGAAAATATCCGCGAAGCCACGCGCGTCATTCTGGAAGCCATTCAGAACGGTACGCTGTCGCAGTCGTTTATCGACGAAAAAGTAAAGAAGATCCTGCGGGCCAAATATTGGTCGGGTTTGCACCAGTACAAGCCCATTGCGCTGGCGAGTTTGGCGCAGGATCTGAGCAGCCCAGCAGCCAAACAACTGAAGCGTGAGTTGTGCGAACAGGCCGTTACGGTGGTTAGTGATGCTCGTAAGTTGCTGCCCATGAGCAAATTAGATACCAGCCGGGTGGCTTCGGTGGCTATTGGCGCTATGCCGGGCAATGTGTTTCAAAAGGCACTGGCCAGCCTGGCGCCGGTTCAGCAGATTGTGTCGCCCGAACGGCCGCAGGGCGATGCCGAGGTAGAGGAACTACTGGCCAGCGTAGGCGATGCCAGTACGGTGATCATCAGTTTTCACGGGATGAACCAGTCGGCGTTTCGGCAATATGGTATCAATCAGCCATCGTTGTCGCTCATTAAACGGCTCAAGGAAAAGGGTAAATTGGTGGTCGTAGCGGCGTTTGGGTCGGCCTATAGCCTCAATAAACTCACCGAAGCTGATGCCATTGTGTGTGCCTACCAGGAGTTTGACGAAATGCAACAGGCCACAGCCAAAGTTCTCTTTGGCAACCTACCCTCGAAAGGTGCCTTGCCCGTGTCGACAGGTGATTTTAAAGAGGGGCTAGGGCTATCTGCTGACCCATCGGGCCGACTCTTGCCCGCCTCGCCCGAAAGCGTGGGTATGCGGTCGTCTGAATTGGCCAAAATTGACAAAATGGTTGAATTAGCCGTGCATGACCGGGTCATTCCAGGCTGTCAGGTACTGGTGGCCCGCAGGGGAAAGATCGTGTATGACCATAATTTCGGCGGGCTTACCTACGCGGGCAATACTGAAAAGGTGACCGACCAGACGCTCTATGACCTGGCATCGCTGACGAAAGTGTTGGGTACGTTGCAGGCCGTAATGGTGCTATATGATCAGAAAAAAATCGACATAACTCAGAAAGCATCAGTTTATCTACCCGAACTGCGGGGCAGCAACAAACAAAACATGCTGATTCAGGATTTGCTTTGGCATCAGGCCGGGCTGATCTCATTTTACCCTACCCTCTGGGATCGCACCCGCACGTCGTCGGGTAGTTTGAACCCGGCCTACTATAGTAATCAGTCCGATAGTGCGCACACCCTGCAAATTGCCCCCACGCTCTGGGCCAGGCCAGCGGTGAAAGACTCGGTCTGGAAATGGGTCATTCAGTCGCCCCTGTCGCGTAAGGTAGATGCCGACGGTAAACCTTCATTTGTCTACAGCGATCTGAGTTTTCTGATGCTGCAAAAAATTGTGGAGCGCGTTAGCAAGCAGTCACTCGACCGGTTTGTGGACCGTGAGATATACCAGCCGCTGGGGCTTAAGTATTTAACCTTCACGCCGTTGCAGAAATTAACCAACCCTCATTGTGCGCCCACCGAACAGGACACCTACTTCAGAAATCAGTTGCTTGTAGGCACCGTTCATGACCAGATGGCGGCGGTGCAGGGCGGCGTATCGGGCCATGCAGGCCTGTTTGGCAATGCCCACGACATTGCCAAGCTACTACAAATGGACCTGCAACGGGGCGTATATGGCGGACAGCGAATTCTACAACCGCAAACGTTGCCTTACTTCACGCAGACGATTAGTACGCGTAGTCACCGATCGTTAGGTTGGGACAAACCCAACCCCGAGAGTACTACTAGTAGTTATCTGGCCCCACAGGCCTCTGCGCAGTCGTTTGGCCATACAGGCTTCACCGGCAACATGGTGTGGGTTGACCCCGCCGAAGAGTTAGTATTTGTGTTTCTCTCGAACCGGCTCTATCCCACCGGCGGCAACAACGCCATCAATACCACCCGCCTCCGTCGGCGCATTCACGAGGTTATCTATAACTCGTTGAAGGAAGAAAAGTAGTGGTGAGTGATGAGCGGTGAGTGATGAGTTTGCTTACGCCTGAGTAATATGCTGGCGTAAGCAAACTCATCACTCACCGCTCATCACTCACCACTATTTTAGAAAGCTTCGCAGCCAGTTTTCACAGGCGGCGGGCCAGCCTGATACCGACTCGCCGGGCTTGGTACGAAGCGCAAACCCGTGACCGCCAGTAGGGTAGAGGTGCATTTCGGCAGGTACGTTATGTTGTACACAGGCCGAATAGTACATGATACTGTTCTCAACCGGCACGCCTTTATCATCCATAGCATGCACCAGGAATGTTCGCGGGGTTTGGGCCGTTACCTGCTTTTCGTTGGAATACAGTTCAATCATGGCCGCATCGGCTTTGTCGGGACCCAGCAGTTTATCGCGCGAACCGCCATGCGCCTTATCGCCGAAGGTGATCACGGGATAGAGCAAGATGGTGAAGTTGGGCTTAGCCTGCTCGTCGGCTTTGGGGCCTCTGTTGTAATGCGTAGACAGCGTAGAGGCTAAGTGCCCGCCCGCCGAGAATCCCATTACGCCAATGCGGCTGGGGTCAATGCCATACTGACTCGCCTGCTGCCGAATCATCCGCATGCCCTGCATGGCATCGGTCAGGGGCACTTCGCGGGGGACGGTTTGAGTGCGGTCGTCGGGGAGGCGATATTTGAGCACCACAGCCACTAGTCCCCGGTCGGTAAACCATTTGGCCATGTCGCTGCCTTCGTGCCCCGCCGCCAGAATAGAGTATCCACCACCGGGGCAGATCATCACGGCGGCTTTTTGGGTCGATGATGGTTTAGTGGGCAGGTAGACCGTCAGCGTAGGCACGGTCACGTCGCTAATACGGAGAATGCCCCCTTCGGTGGTACTTTTTTCGGTGAGCGTTACGCCCGGCTTGGCCAGCGGAATGGCACCCGAAGGCCAGAGTGGGAGTACAGTTTGGGCCATTGCGGCTGAAGAAAGCAGGCTAACCGAAAGGGCCAGTCCTGTGGCGATCAGTGTGTGCATTGTCTGGAGAAATTAAGGGTAGAGTCAGCAACCCCGTCCCAAAAAAGCCCGTGCCCCTAGATCTCTACTTCACCATCTACTTCTGTCGTACCAGCCTTTTTACTGCCATGCAACACATCAATCAGTTCTTGAACCCTATATACGGTAGAGTTTAAGCGGTTGCCCAGAATGATAATTACATACTCGTCTTTGGGGCTAAACCAAAACATGGTATTGTAGCCCTTCCACCAGCCGGTGTGGTAAATAAATTCGGGTTGGTTGAGCGTATTAAGTTGCATCCTAAAGCCATAGCCATAGTTGCGGGCACCTTTTCGCTCGAAACTGCGCGGAATGAATGCCTCAGCCAGTGTCTTCCGCGACAGCAGGCAGTCGCCGTTGAGTGCCCGGTACCACCGAAACAGATCGCCGATGGTTGAATAAACCCCCTTATCGCCCACTACCCCGTCGAAGTAATCTTTCGGAATACGGCGATTCATCTGATAACCGGCTGTGCGGTGCTGGTTAATGGAATCGTTTTTGGTGGTGGCTACGTAGGTGTCGTGCATACCCAAGGGCAAGAAAATGGTGCGGCGCAGGTATTCGTCGAAAGGCTGTTTGGTTACCTTTTCCACAATGGCAGCCAGCACCATATAGTTGGTGTTATTATACGAAAACCCCCGGCCCGGCACGTTATATTTTTTCGGCGTGGGCGATACCGTAGCAAACCAGTGCATAATATCGGCGTTGGTGGGCAGGTGCGGCTCTTTACGGTAATAATTCACCTTCATACTATCGTCGAACGAATAAACGTAGTTCGGTAGCCCACTCCGGTGGCTTAGCAGGTCGCGGATGGTTATATTATGGTAGGGGAAGTCGGGAAAAAACTGCTGAATAGAGTCGCTAAAGGCTAATTTGTGGGCTTCCTGCAATTTCAGCACAGCTATGGCCGTGAACGTTTTGGAGAGTGAAGCCAGCTGAAATTTAGACTGCTCGACCAGTGTGTCGCGGTCATTTTTCTCGAAATGAGCCAGCCCAAAGCAATGTTTATATAAGACAATGCCCTTCTGAGCTACCAGCACGTTGCCGTTCAACCCACCGCGCACTTTCTGCTGGATAATGGCTTCAATTTGTCGGGTTTTCTCGTCAGCCCCGATTGATTCCCGAATAACCTGCTCTTCTGTCGGCGATAGAATCTGGTCATCGGCACAGTTCCGCAACTCCACCGTCGAACGGTTGGTTGTTTGAGTAGACTGTCCACATGACATACTAACCAGAGTACTACCAACAACAACGGCAATAACTGCCCAACGGCGACATAACAACAGTCTCATCTGCACAAATCCAGTCGCTCAATGCGATCACTAACTAGTTGAAAAGAAAGAGAAGATTCGTAACCTTACTGCTTACAAGCTACAAAAATAAGTGCCCTCCCGGCCCGATAACGACCAGTGGGGGTAAAATCGCGTAGTGTTTGAGAAAAAATTAGCAATAGCCTAACTACCTACCCCGGCCTTGAGCCATTACACGGAGTGTCTGTGCGATGATCCATAAATCGAGCATCAGTGAACGCCGTTTTGGGTAGAGCAAATCGAACCGAAGCCGCTGTACCATCTCCTCGATAGTAGCGGCATAGCCGAACCGTATTTGTCCGATGGAGGTGATGCCAGGTTTCACCTTCAATAAGTCAGTATATTCTGGCGCTATTTCCACGATTTTATCGATGAAAAACTGCCGTTCTGGCCGCGGGCCTACTACTGACATGTCGCCTTTCAACACGTTGACAAATTGGGGAAGCTCATCAATGCGAGTCTGGCGCATAAACCGACCCCAAGGCGTAATACGATTGTCGAGTAATCCCTGCGAGAGCGAAGGCCCAGCTTTCTCAGCGTCGACATACATGCTTCTAAACTTATAGATCATGAAGGGCTTACCATGCTGCCCGATCCGCTCCTGTTCATATAACACCGGGCCTTTCGACGCAAAGCGGGTAATCAGACCTACCAGCACATACAACGGTGATCCCAGTACCAGTACTCCTGCCGAAAACAGGATATCGAACGAGCGCTTTAAAAATGCCACGCGAAAACTGTCGAGATCTTTCGTCGATAAGTTTAGAACGGGCAGGAAATCGTGGTACTCAACAGAAGCTCCTTTTGTCAAAAATCCCCTGAAATCGACCAGTAGTTTAATCTGAAAATCGAGTCGTTCAGATTGGTCTACGATCTGTTTCAACTGTACGTTATCAATATAAGGCATACAGCAGTAGACGCAGTCAATGCCTTCGCGTTTGACGAAGGCGGCTAGTTGTGTATAATCTCCTGCTAATTGACCCGCGTTTTCGGGTGTAGACCAATCAAAATAACCCTGAAAACGAAAGCCCATCTCGGGGTGTACGTCATAAAAGCGAGTTATCGTTTGCGCTAGTTTGCCATAGCCAACCACCACAAACCGGCGACTGTTATAACCTCTGGCACGAAATTCCTGCAAAAACAATAAGCCGCCCAGACGAAACAGACCAGCCGTAATCAGAAAAAGTAAATAAGTGATTAAGAGCTGAGTTCGAGAGAAAAACACATTCTGAAAAAGCATCCAAAACAGGGCAATAACAGCCATATGGACAGATGTGAGCATCAGCAGTTTCCTCATCAATGGCCCCGCCTTAAATAGTTGACGTGGAAACACATACGGCTGGGTGAGCAGAATAATAGCTGCCCAGGCAACGTTAAAGGCAATCCACAACGATTGGTAGGGTGGCTGAGCAATCTCATCAATATTGCCAAAAGCCCACCCATATGCACCCACGAATGAGGCATTAAGGCACACGAAATCAAAGAAAACGTGTAGTGGGAACAGCAATACGGAATAACGATGCTTCATACAAAACGTCAACAACGATGCCGCCAGAAATATACGGCATTGAAACGATCACAGTGAGACGGTTTAGGCAACGGCCTTATGTCATCATTGATAAAGGTAAGGCCATACGCCCAAAAACAGGCTATATCTTTGAGTAGTCGGCACTTAAGTCAGTACTATTTTGTCCACTGTCTACGAAGGCCTACGTATAACCCAAAAGAATCTTGGTACAGTCCACCAGTATCATAGGCTACTCTTCCGATCACTTCGGTACCATCAAAAAGCTGACCAAAATTTCCTTGTGAATGAATTACCGTAGACAATTGGCCAAACAGGGATACCTGTGTAATTGGCATACGGAAGGGTGTGTCGTAGGTACCCAAATTTCGGCTCACTGACAGTTTTGTCTGGTAAGAAAGCCCCTTTGGCAATACGCCACCACGCCAGGGCAACGTACCCGCGGCGGCCAGATGCCAGGCATAAATTCTATTGTTATTGGTAAAACCACCAAAGGATGTATTTCCCGCACGGTCATAATATGGATTGATGAACGGAGTGCCGACAGTCAGCCGCTGATATGCCCACCCGTCACGAAACTGGGCATTGTTAAAATAATTAACACGCCCCCGCCGCGCCGGGTCGTCGATGACGAATTCAGGCCCGCCCTGATTAGCAATGTTTAGGAATTCAAACAGAACGGTGCGCACCACGGCATCTGGGTCATTGCTTCGTAAACGAATGCCATTGAGTCCATCAGCAATGCTGGTGAGGTAGAAGAGGGCACCTGAATCATATGGGTTCTGCCGGTATATGAACAGCGAATGCCTTCGTAAATCGATTTCTAAAGCCAGGTCAACTGATCCCAAGTGATTACCGATGCGGTTAGTCAAGTCAAAGTCTGTAATGCCCGGCGAAGGAGTAAAAATGGATTGACTACCTGTGCGTAGTCCTGTAATAACCAGCAAATAGTCTTGAAAACTGGCAGGTAACTGTTCCGAGTTAACTACACCCAAGGCGGCCAGTTCCGGGCTTCTACCCCCCCATACTACATCATGATTGATGCCACCGTAAGCCCGAAAAGTGCTTTGCGCTTTGCCAAGCCTGAAAAACAGCGACTTCTGGTGCAAAAAGGCGTGCCGAACGTAGGTGCCACCGCCCAACCAGCCATGGGCAAACATACCCATAACCGATACCCAGCCTTTAGTAAACTTAATCGGTGTAAAGATGGGTATGCCAATTTGCAGTTTAGGAATTGGTAGCGCATTACCCGACCAGGTATAAGAACCGGAGGTCAGCAGCGTATCGACCAGGCCAAAGATCTCCCGGCGGCGACCGGCGTAGGCTTCAAAAATGCCAAACCTGGCTTTGACGTAAGCCTGTTGCAAAATCACGGGCGACGCAGGAGGTAAATTACCGTAGTTAGCACCGTTAGCAATTACGTCCACCCCATAGCCTAGATCAAAGCCGTGTCGGGTGGTATCGTAGTCACTAGCTAAGCCGACACGAAAAGTAGCCGAAGGCGTATAATAAGGAACCGATCCATATTGATTAGCTCGCAACCAAAACGGCGTTTGCCCAGATGTAGAGAAATACGCGCCCGCTTCAACCTGATATTGGTTCGGTGCCCGGATGGCCGATGACTGAGCATAAAGCTGGAATGAGCCTAAGCAGAAGCTATTGATAATGAAGATGTTGAGCCAACTACGCATCGTTACCGTTTTGCGGTGAGTGAATGAAACATGCCAGTATACAAACCACCAAAGATAGCCGCAAAAAGGCCGAAGCCACCCCGTGGAGGTGGCTTCGGCCTTTTAACGATGCAGTGTGGGTGTTTCGTCCCTATTATTTATTTACGGGTTCCTGACGAGGCACCACGGCGTAACTGCTGTTTAATACGCTTGTTTTCAAGGCGTAAGGCTTGCGTTTCTTTCTTCAACTCGATCATGTATAGAGTCAATTCTTCGATTTTCTCCAGTAGTTTGGCATCCATCTTACCCACATCTACACCATCGCGTACCACTTCTTCTGCAGAAGGAACACCCGGCAGATGCCCATGCGCGTTGATGTGTTGCTCTACCTGGGCCAGCGAACGCAGGTTATACTGTTTATCAAACACCTTGTCGCTCCAGTCGCTGGTGTTGGCCACGGCTACCTTCACCTTTTCGGTCAGGATGCCCTCGCTTACATAGAGACGATAGCCCGCCGGCGTCTTGCTGACACCAGGACCAATTACTACGCCTCCCGCGTTAGTATTCGTTAGGTTTGCCCCCTCTACTGACCAGTTTCCATCAACGCCGTCGGCTCCCAGACGGGCACCAGTTGTACTGCCCAGTACCACGTCACCATTCGCGTTTACGGTGAGGAAGCGCGTAGCTGTGGCAATAGTGCCAGGGTTAGCCGTAGTCAGGTTTTTCAGGCGCAACCCGCTGGTGCCTGCGGCGGCACTAACAATCTCCAGTTTATTACCCGGTGCGGTAGTACCAATACCCACATTGGCGTTGTTGCCTAGAATCACCGAGTTAGCTTGCGTTACCTGCGCTCCAGCACCCAGGGTTACTACATTGTCTAACTGCACGGTGCTGAATGACTGTGGAATCCCCGAATCTTTGCCCAAAAAAACGCTGTTGGATGTGTTATTACCAAAGGCTCCGGCCACCTGTCCAACGGCAACGTTACCTGTTGAGTTACCAATAAAGTTGTTTCCTGCATACTGCCCAATAGCTATATTATTGGACGTATTACCCTTTAAGCCTGCTCCATCACCAATGTAGATGTTGCCGCTACCCGTAGAGTTAGCATTACCAGCAGCATTACCCATCATGAAATTGCCGCTTCCTGACACATTGTTGGCTCCTGCAGTTGCTCCCAAAAATAGGTTGTTAATACCTGTGGTGTTGTTAGCTCCTGCTCGTTGACCTATGAAGGTATTATTTATCCCCGTATTGGTCAGACCTGCACTATAACCAATAAATGTGTTGTTGACACCACTGACGTTATTAAAACCTGAGTGATAACCTATAAAGGTGTTCTCAAGTCCATTTATGTTTGACGCACCTGACTCGAAGCCAACAAAAGTGTTTTGAGATCCTGTGTTGACAGAACCCGCCTTACTACCGACAAACACGTTTTGTTGTCCAGTGGAGTTTCCTGAACCAGCTAATGACCCCGCGAATACATTGTCTCCACCCGATGTGTTGCTCGAACCAGCGTCTGAACCTAAGAAAGCATTATTTGAACCGCTCCCATTTGAATACCCTGCCCCAGTGCCCAAAAAAGCGTTATTACTTCCTCCTGTATTGAAGTAGCCAGAGCGTTGACCGATGAATAGGTTGCTGAAGCCAGCGTCGTTTGAATATCCAGCCCCCGAACCCATGAACGTATTGTTGTTGCCACCGACGTTGCTGAAACCTGAAGAGTAACCCACAAAAGAGTTACCTTGCCCTGAGGTATTCAAGCTGCCTGCGCTGGCACCTAAAAACACATTCTGCGTACCCGCCATGTTCTGGATGCCAGTGCCCCTACCAATAAACAAGTTGCTGGCTCCACTCATATTTAAGTTTCCTGCACCCACCCCAACCAGAGTGTTGTCAGAGCCTGGAGTAGCTGAACTTGGGGAAGTTGAAACATAGTTTGTCTGCGCCTGACAAACCGATCCTGCAATAATAAATCCTGCGACAAATAGTAGTTGTTTCATGCCTGCTTAGTTTTGTTGTCAAATGTAAACTTATTACACATTTAAAAAAACAACAGATGAGTACAGTCTGTTGTTAGTCTACTATGTCAGTAAACGTAAAAGACCCTCAATTCGGAGTGGTTGGTGATGGTGCTACAGATGACTCTGCGGCTATACAGAGGGCTGTCGATTATGCAAAGTCACGTCCAGCGGTGCCTGGTTCACCAGCTACATATAGAGCCACAGTCTATTTTCCCGCCGGCTACTATTACTTGGCGAGTCCAATCAACCTAACCAACACCAATGGAATATGGCTAACTGGAGACGGGGGATCTTATTTAAACACCATAATATATGGTAGTACAGGTGGGGTCATATTTGATTTTAGCGGGTCGTCTCTGTCAGGCTGCGAGAACTTCACGTTTCTAACATCAGACCGCAACAGCCGATCTACTACTGGTGTTTTGTTTGCTCTAACAACTAATGGGGGGCTAAACTGTGGCATTAGACACTGCTACTTTGAGATGAATGACACCCCGACGGCAAATGGAGGGTTTGGTTCTATAGGTTTGATGAATGTTCGGAGTGAAGAGTTCTTTATCCATGAATGCCTTCTCAAAGCCAACACTTCTTTGATTTTCTCCAACACACGGGATTTGTCTGAAACGGGCACCAATTTCACTGTGTCAAGCCCTTTTCAAGCTCTTCCAACTGATGTTGGTTCAATGGGGGTGGTCAGTATTACTGGCACTTCACTCCAAAATATTGAACGAAGGCAGCCAGCTCTAGTGCTAATAGGCACAAACAGCATTAGTTTTCAAGGCTATATAAGTCGCGCTTCATCTAATAATGGTAACAACGAAACGGCAATACTGTGCGTCAGATACACAACTAATCTCAAAATTTTTGCAACAATTGAATCATTTTCTAGAATATTAAGAGCTTTACTTGGTGGGTTCGAGGGCAATGAGCTAAAAGTAGTAATAGCTAACAGTAGTGCACCAGCCACTGAATTAGTGGATGTCACAAATTGTGGGGTAAAAGGACTGTTGCTTCAAGTAAGCTTGCCGGTTGCCTCTGAACGCAACCGTTTTTTAGTGTACCATGCACCCGTGGCCGGTGGGACTCAACAAGCAAACGGAGTATTAACTAATTCAGTGATTACATGTACGGATGTGGTAGATAACCGAAATGTGATTACATCCAATCTGCTGAAACGGGCTGACAATGTAGTGTTTAACACTGACCAACCATTTGAGAAGCGAGGCGGGCGCATCAGACAGTTATTTACAAATTTTGCCAGCTTGGGCCAAACACGGGGAGGTACACAAACGACTATATTACGTTTTTCATTAGCGAGTGCTACGACTATAAATAACACCAATGGAGGTAGTTATCGAATTTGGATTGATGGAACTATTAGTGCAGGATCATACGGTACCCAGGCATCAGCATCATTAGCTTTCCAAGCGCAAATACTTGTCAACCAAAGCTATAACGGTGTCTTTAGCCCAACATCGATTACCATTATCACTCTTGATCAGACAACAACCAACGCTGCTTATATGTCAATTGTTGGTGTTTCTATGGACGCAAGTTTTTCAAACGGCGTGGGTTCGGTTTTGCTAACTCCCCGTATCACGGGTACAAGTACAGGGGATCCAATAACATACAATGGTCAGGCAGAACTGCAAGCCGACTTTCTGGTTAATGATTCAGTAGTTTTTCGGTGATAAAGTGACGTCTTAATTTAGTGGATTTATGATGCGCTATCTGCTCACTGCCATTACGTCGTTCAGTGTACTGGTTGGCTTTTTAGGGATACACGTATCTGTTTCAAACGTACGGGTTACAAGATTTGCTTACCAAAAAAATTCTCCTGCCCGCGTACTGAATAACAGTAACTGGGTAGCTACGGACGCACTTGGACGTTCATTACCCAATCAATCTGAAACAGGCCTATCACGCGCTAATAAATATGTTGGGTTGTTTTATTTTTTGTGGCACGGAGAATATAATCAGAAATTATACGACATAACCAAAATACTTAAACAAAACCCTACAAAACCTACTTACGGACCAATTGGTGCTTTCCACTGGTGGGGGGAACCCGAAGCAGGGTATTACAGAGCAGATGATCCTTGGTTAATTAGGCGCAATCTTAGCATGCTGACCAATGCAGGAGTTGATGTCCTATTTATGGATGTTACTAATAGAGATACTTATCTAAATACTTTAAAAAAACTATGCGCCATCTCAAATGAGATGCGGAAGCAAGGGCAGCCAACGCCTTACATCTGTTTTGTTACGAATTATAAAACAAAAGAAACAGTATCTGATTTATATTTCAACTTCTACGCAGATAAGCAGTATTCAGATTTATGGTTTAGATGGGAGGGGAAGCCACTTATTTTAGGCAAACAACAAGAAATTGATGATCTTGCCCAACGTGGTTTTTTTACTTGGCGCTATAGCTGGCAATTTACTGACGCTAAATCCCAGCCCAGTCATTGGCAGTGGCTTGATAATACGCCGCAGAATTTTGGCTGGATCAAAAACCCCAGTGTACCTGAAGAGATACCGGTTGCCGTGGCAAGTCACCCTGTATTTGGTGTTGGAAAAAGTAATGCAAACAGTCGGGAAGGTAAATTGAATCAATACGCTACAAGTTTAGTGACAAGTGAAGGACGTCATTTTGCCGAACAATGGAAACGTGCTTTAACCATTGATCCAGCAATTGTTTTTGTTACGGGATGGAATGAATGGATTGCACAACGATACGTAGCAGATACCAACGATAAAAATCAAGTATTTAAAAGTTTTATTGACCACAAGCTACGCCATGGGGAAACCTTTTTTCAGGACTTATATAATGAAGAGTTTAATCGGGATATCGAACCGATGAGAGGTGGTTATACGGATAATTATTACTACCAACTCGTGGCCAACATACGTCGCTTTAAGGGAATGACTATCCCAATTACGGCTACACCAGCAGTGACAATAGTTATTGACGGTAAGTTTGACGAATGGCAAGGAGTAAAGCCAGTATTTACTGATCCTCAAGGAGATACGTATCATCGCAATTGGCTTCGGTTTGATAACAAAAGCCGGTTAATTAACAGGACAGGCAGAAATGATATTGTAGAAAGCCGCATTACATATGATAAAGAATTTGTTTATGTGTTTGCTAAGACAGTCAAGCCAATTAGCACACCAACGGACAAGAACTGGATGCTGTTGTTTATCGATGTAGATCGCTCAAAAAAAACTGGGTGGGAAGGGTATGATTTGGTTATAAACCGGCTGATTAGTAAAAACAATAAAACCAGCGTTCACCGTTGGCTAAAAGGAAAGTGGCAATCTGTAAGCGTGGCAACATACAGGGTAGCAGGAAATAGGTTAGAATTAAGCATACCCAGCCATATAGTAGGTTTGCGTTTAGCCCCTTCGTTTGATTTCCACTGGGCGGATAATGTGCAAAAATGGAACGCAGTAACTGAATTTTTTTTAAACGGTGATAGCGCGCCTGACAGACGATTTAATTACCGATTTTCTGCAAAATGAAAAGGTCAGTCAATTACTGAATTTAGATTACCTTGGGACCATTAACAAGTTCGATAAGCATTTTTTCAAAGCGAGGGAGAATTGCGTGTTCGCTTAGATGGTTCTCAGCATACGTACGGGCATTAAGTTTGTATTGCTGTAACATAGGAGAGTGAAGTGCCATTAGGATGGCATTGGCCAGTTTGTCGCCTTGATCAGGTTCAATAACCCAACCTAGGCGATTATCTAAAACAACATCACTTAGTGAAGTGCCGCTATCTGCTGAAACAATTGAAGCTCCACCAGCAGCCAAAATACCAACCAGTTTCGACGGCATTACCAAGTCAGAGGCAGCCCTTTTCTGTACAACCAAATGGATATCTGCCATAGCAAGCACACGTGGCATTTGCTCATAAGGAAGAATCGGGAAAAATAGTAGGTTATCAAGTGATTGCTGTCTTGCCGCCTCCTGCAAACGCTCACGAGCGGCTCCTTCCCCAAATACAATAATCTTAATAGCAGGATGATTTTTTAACAGTACTGCAGCATCGACGAGGACCTCTAGTCCTTGTTTTTCGCCAATATTGCCAGCATAAAGTGCAAGCTGATCCTCCGACGAAAAACCTAGTTCTGCCCGAAGGGACTGTTCCATAGACATCGGTTGAAACATGTCGATGTTTACCCAGTTTTCAACCATCCGATACCGTTCAGGTGGCGTTCCTTTCGATAGGATATTTCGCTTCATCCCCTCACTGATGCTTGAAACCCTATCCGCGTTGCGGAGCAAATAACGCTCGATGCCGTCCAGAAAACTAATCAATCTCCTATTCTTGATCATTCCTAAATTACGAGCGGTATCGACCTGTAAATCCTGAATATGGAAGACAAATGGCGTTTGTTTCAACCGACTAAATATATAGGGAACTAAACCAGCTTGCAGTGGTGGGCAAACGCCTATGAACACGTCATAATGCTTGAATAACAGCTTGATCCAATGAAATAAGGAATTGAAAGCAAAGGACAGTTCGTGTAAAATTCGACTCTCACCAGTAACATGCTCAGGGACATACAAGGGGGTGCGATAGACGGTCAACGTGCCTGATTTCTCATTGAACCAGCCTTTTCCCTTATATTCATCTTTAACTTTCCACTCAGGATAATATGGGTGAGCAGTAATCACGTCAACTTCATGGCCATGTTCCGCAAGCCATTTAGTTAGTTCGCCATTAAATCTTCCTGATCCGGCCACTTCGGGAGAATAACTGATACTATATAACAGAATACGCATGATGCAAAATTAAATGACAGAAAAAACTCGTTTAAACAAGGCAATAGCCAGCAAAGTACGTCCCCTCAACTTCTTGATAAAAGGCTGAGGACTTTTAGTGCTCATTTCGGTTGGGCTAGCATTCCCGGAATGTCTCCGGAAACCCGAAAGCTTTTCAGGAATAAATATTACTTTGTATAAAGAATTAGCTAGCAATCCCAACCAAACATCTTGATAGATGAGGTATTTGGTGGCCCGATGCAATTCTTCAGGGAAAGGTAAAGCTTTATGTAACAAAGAACGACGAAATGCCATACAATTACCCAAGAATGTATTCTTTATGAAATTTTTCAATAGTCCAGAACCTGAATGGTAGCTAATAAAAAACGATTCTCCCATTGATTTGCCATTTTCGTCGATAAAATCGCAGTTGCTTACGACCAAATCGTACTTCTGTAAATAGGGAAACATAATATTTATTTTATTAGGTAACCATATATCATCTTGATCTGATAAAAATATAAGATCGCCACTCGCTTGAGATAATGCATTTTCAAAGTTTCTTGTTGCAGAGCGAGGCGATTTGTTGATAAATAACTTAATCCTCTTGTCGTTGAATTGAGAGATAATTGCTGCCGTAGCATCCGTTGACGCATCATCCGAAATTATTAATTCATCTTCAGGACCAAGTTGAACGAGAATCGACTCGATTTGTTCGCGAATAAAACGTTCACCGTTAAATGTGGCCATACAAACACTAATTGGAATCATATTTATGAAGTATTTTAAATTTAAAGCGTTTCAGATTTTTATTAAACCGCACAGTAAGCTTACCCGTAAGTAACAAACTAACTAAGATAAATATTGGTATAGTGAAAAAGAATAAATTGAAAAATTGAGTTACAGCAAGGTTAGAATCTACCAATATAGCTTGAGCAAAATGACAAAAACTTCCTATAAAGACAAAGTAGAATGCACTTGTACGCATCAGAGAGAAAAAGTAAATTCTGATAGCTCCATACAAATACCCTACAATCGCGCAGTAAGGAAAAGCCCCCCAGTAATAAAAATAGATCCTGCCTTCTAGGTAAAACGGTGCGTTAGGGCCTACAGTAATGCTTTCTATTACAGAACCCGGTGGTCGTAAATTATCGTATAAAATATTGCCAAGTGCTTCCTGGTAAGGCTGTAATCGAAGAAATCCGAAAATTGGATTAACCAATCGGGCGAAATAGTCAGCGATAGAATATCCACCAAAATAATCTATGTTGACTGGTGTATAAAAATAAATTAAAGAATCTGAGCTATATAATAGCCGACGGACAAATGCCAAGAAAGCTCCATTTAATCCATCATTCTCTTTCAAAAGCACTGTAAAAACTACACCAAATATGCCTATGAAAGCAAGGGGCATATAACGTCGAAATTTCTTAAGTGCTTCCCTTCTAACCGAAAACATTGGGTGATAAATAACTATGCCGGCTGAAATTGCAATCTGTAATAGTGCTGCTTTGGAACCTTCAAGAGAAGAGAAAAAAGTTACAATCAATATAAGTAAAAAATATTTCTTTCCCCCTTGAATAAGATACAAAAAAACGAAAGAAATAATAGTAAACGTACCTAAGGCCCAGTTCATCTTTCTAAATAAGCCAAATCCTTCTTGAAAATTAGCGAATTTTGCCGAAGATGGGGCTTCTGACAGTAAAGCAAACCCTTTTACATAACCTATTACCAAATTTGATAGAATATATAATACTAGAAATATGTATGTTATACATTTTAGTAATGATTGACCAGAAAACTCATGCACTTTATTTGTAATATTAATTCCTGAGAATGAATAATTCGTACGATGATGAGCAATTGCGAATCCAGCCCATACCGAAGATTGACATACAAAGAAGTGGATTAAATCCTTGACAGTAGGAACTATTTGTATTGCCAATACGCTAGCAAATGAAGTCGTGAAAACAAAAAGAAATAGAGGATCTAAAACAGAGTAAATAAATCTATAGTACATTAAAAAATAAATAACAAAAAAAGCACTAGTCAAAAGAATTATCATTGGTAATATTTCATAGTTGACATCCATGTTTTTCTTGTTTAATTAAAAATTAATTATTAGAAGCTGTAAACGAGAAACATTTGAATTTCGAAAGAGTGTACGAATTGTCGTCAGCCAAAAAAATCTTTAAGATTTTTGCTGATTTTCAATAAATTATATTTTCTAAGTACTGCACCTGTCTTTCGCCGCAGCCAGAAATAACCCATTGCCCAAGTACGCTTCCATCCACTGAACAACTGACTGTGGATCTGCTGCATTTCTGAGTAGCCCTGTTGCATTTGATTCTCACTGATGCCGTCTCCACCAAAGTTGCATACTACAATATCCATGCTTTGATGAGGTATATTCATCAGCGATAATTTTAAATTGAATTCATAATCAGATGCTATCCGCATAGATTCGTTATACAATAATTTATCAAAAATTTGTCTGTCATAAAACATACCTTGATGATGTACCTGATGACGCATAAGATGAGGCGATCCGAATAGTGGACGTAGCATAATTTCCTGTTTAACACATTCTACACTGCCGACGAATATCTTTGTACTGGCCTCGCCTGATCTAATAAAGTTAGCTACAGCGTGCAATGTGTTGGGCGTATGTAGTTCATCATCAGCGCCAATAAAGTAGAGCCATTTGCCTGTTGATAGACTTATGCCTGTATTCAAACCTGCGTACAGTCCTATACCAGGTATAATACGCACCGTTTTGTTTATGATTGTATACTCGCCTATAATACTTACCGTGCGATCCTCACTGCCTCCATCAACAATCACCAGTTCATAGTCAGGAAAGGTCTGATTGGCAATACTAAGTAGACATTCTCGTATTGTCTTCTCTCCATTTAGTACCGTAATAATGATTGAAATATAAGGAGAATACATAGTTTGGTTTATAAAATTAATATGTTTGCTGAAACAGTAGGTACGGCTATTGATCGCTCAAAACTATGTTTACTATACGCGATGTCCATAAAGGAAATATCTTAACCTTTTTTGGGCGTAGTACAATGCCAAAGATACAGATAGAATTTTATTCTTCCAGTTACCCGCTACATACCGCATCCGAATTCTGTTTGTCTCCTTTAATGACTGGGATAGATCGCTACTAGCTCCACCAACAGCGCAATTAGCTATAATTATTGGTACGTAACACACAGGAGATTTGAGTATATAAAGCTTTAAATGAATATCATACTCTGAGGCAATTGTTAAAGTTGGATCATATCGATAATTGTTAAATATTGACTTATGATAAAATGCACTTTGGTGGTGAATAGTATTTTGGAAAATGGTTCTTGGACCTAAAAATGAGCGCATTCTGTGTCCATTATCAAATAATACGTCGCCAAATACAATGATATAATTCTTACTCAGCTCAGCTTTTACCTGACTTACTATGTCAGGCCGCAGGGTATCATCACCACCCAAAAAATAGATCCAGTCACCATTTGCCCGGTCTATTCCCTTATTCATTGCATCGTAGATCCCCTTGTCAGGTTCACTTATCCATCCTGCAAGATCATTTTCGTACCGTCGGATCAGTTCTATTGATCCATCGGTACTACCTCCATCAATTATCCAATACTCTACCAACTCTCTGTTTTGGTCCAGAACACTTTTGATAGTTGCTTCTAGTGTTGAATAGGCGTTATAAACGACTGTAATCACTGAAATAAGTGGTTTTCCCATGTGTGGTCTATTTAGGTTATGCGATAGATTGGTAAACAATAAGTGTCTCATTGACCGCACGTGCCCATGAAAACTTAGACAGTTGTTTGTAACCTCTTTGGATTAATGTACTTCTCAGTTCAGGCTTAGTTATTAATTGCTCTACCGCGTCTCTGATAGATTCAGGTGACTTTGGATCTATATACAAAGCTGCATCTCCTGCTACTTCTGGTAATGAACTCACATTACTGACAACACATGGACAACCACATGCGAAAGCTTCTAAGATGGGTATACCAAAGCCCTCGTAGAACGAAGGAAATATGAAGCCAATTGCTCTTTGATATATTGTTTGTAAACTTTCGTCGTTAATATTACAATGTTCAATATTATCGTACATATTCAGAGAATTGATAAGTGATTTTTCTTCTTTTGTGAAGAAACCACCACCAGCGCACAATAGTTTAATATTATACTTTTTCAATAAGTAATTTAATGAATTTAATAAACCAATGAAATTCTTATACATATGCCTGTTTCCAACATACAGAATGTATTTACAAGGTTCGTTTACAAAATCATTCTTTTTTATTGAAAGTGAACTGCCGTGGTATATAACGCTTACTTTATGAGGATCAATATTTAGCAGTTCAACAATATCATTCTTAGTATGTTGCGAAACTGCAATAATTTTTGCTGCCTGTTCCGCAAGCCTTTTTTTGTTAGAGACTATGTTTAAATCTTTGGCAAGATCAGCATATTGATGACTAAATTTTTCATAAATCATGTCGTGAAAAGTTACAACATAAGGTTTTCCCTTTAAATACGGTAAAAAATAATTATCGTAATAAGTCGCATGAAATACATCAAATCTATTAAGTTTTAATCTTTTTATGGAATAGTATTGATTCACTGAGTAAATGAACTTTCCTTTGCCTTTTACTTGATAATCAGGTAAAAAAGACATAATATTTACTCCATTTTCTTCTAGATATTCATTGTTAGAAATTAACACTGATGCGGACGCGTGATCGTTAGTTGTTCTATTTATGCCACCAATTAACTCCGCATGGTATCTTGAGATACCACCGTAAGTTTGCAAGGAGAATGTTTGATGATCATATAATATATTCATTGTGGGAAAGCTTGATGAGCGAATTATCTTACAAATGGATTTGCGTCGCTCTTTTGATTACGTAATCTTGCAAAATCAGAGTTAATAAGAGATGGCCGACGATTCCGAGTAGCTTGGTTATACAATTGTGAACCCCGCCAATTGGTCAGTCCATTAAACCATTGACTATTTACAGAGCGTTCGCTTAGCAGATGCATGTTATTCTGACCTTTCTCATAATGTAAACCACATCTTTCTGCTATAATCTGTAACGACTTAATTGAGTAAAGAGATACATGTTGTCCAGTTTCAGGCAAAATGTACCACCATGTGTCGATTTTTGGTACCCAGTTTACGGGTTGTACTTCGGTAGAGAAAAGCACATTATGGCTATAACGTAACATGAGAGATACATCTTCCATAGGTTCCACCAAATGCTCAAACACTTCAAATGCTGTTAAGAGTGTATAGAATGATTCTTCATCAGAAGGTAAAACAGCCTCAAACGTACGAGAGAACAAGTTCTCGCAGTGTGTGTCGTACCGGTAAAAGTCAAACCCACGGTCTCGCATCATGCGGACTAACATACCATATCCTCCGCCAAAGTCAACAAACTGGCCCTTGGGGTCAAACCACCTAGAAATAACGGATTGCACAATACTGACAGACACTTCATTGCGCTGGATCAATCCAATGTCAAGGCCTGCAATAGCGCTGGAATACGCTTCATTGAGCCAGTAAGGTTGTTCTGTTTGGATAAACTGGCACGAATTACATTGGTAATAAACGGCCCTGTATTTGCCCAACAACTGTGCTTCCATGCAGGGAGTACTATTGGCACCACAAACTTTACAAACCATACTATCGCCGTTTTTTAAGCAAAGGTACCCTTCTTTTTACTTTTTCGAGCCAAATAACCCAAGTTGAAAGCGGTTGATATAGGTGACCAAATAACCATTGAGTTGCCTCTTTATGCTCAGCAAGGTGGTTCGGATGGTGCAGTATAGGCAGTGAACCAGTGGGTAAGTTGGCAAACTCAGTGGCAAAGTGAGTGTGAGTAGCTTGACTATCGAAGCCGATGTTAGATATTAGGTTGACACTGGGCAGTATACTTAGTCCGCCTGCGGCCCAAATACTATATACCCATTGATAATCCCAAGTATCAACTCGCCCAGCGTAAGTATCATCGAATACTTGTTTCCATAGTTTGCGGGAAGCTTTGTTATCTACAAGCTGGTCAATCAACCTATCACGGCGACTAGGATAAGTGGCCATTGCTACATCGTAATGCTGCCAGGCTCGTTGCCATGTGGCCCATCCCCATATGTGGCATACCTTGGTGAACAAATAAGAATCCTGACTCCACCATTTGCCAGAGGCCAGATTTGCTCCGCCGATGTGCATCACTTGTTCGTTATCGTGATAGCGTTCCAGTAGATCGGCGCAAAAAGAGAAGAAAGAAGGATCAGGTAAGCAGTCATCCTCTAATATGATGCCCATATCAACTTGCTCGAAAAACCAGTCGATAGCAGAACTAACACCGCATTTACATCCTAAATTTTCTGTTCTGATTAACTTTTGTATAGTACAAGGCCAGTCAATAGTATCAAGAAGCAAAATCGTGTCAGAAACTTGTTTTATATCAGTGACTCTGCCTTCGCGAGGGCCATCAATCGCTACGAACAGAGTGGCCGGCTTCAACTCACGAAGCCGTTCAAGTACTCGGCTTGAATGCTGAGGTCGATTAAACCAAATCAGAAGGATTGGAGTATCGATAATATGACTGGTTGTCATAGAAAGTTGATTATAACGTAGAGCTAAATTCTTTGGCTAAAAAATAGCCATTCCAAACGACGTACCCTGCGAACACATAGTCGTGTGCTACAAGCCGGCTATATATATCGTTAACTTCTGGATTTGACAGGTCAAAATTGTGCATTTCAATAACAATAAGTTTAGGCCTGTATTTGTGTAAATCAATCGAACTAAGCACTGGGTAATCATGACCCTCTACATCAATTGAAAGTAAGTCAATAGAAAAGCCTGGAGGTAATGTTTCGGAAACTATTGAATCCAAAGTGCGCGTTACAACCATTGATTTATTTTTGATAGATTGACTTTGCACATTTTTAACATAAAAATCATTATCTATAGTACTAATTTCATCCATGGCAAACTCGTAAAAAACCACTTCTTTAATTTCATTAGATACGGCAGCACAAACTTGTATGTCGTTTTTTCGGAGTGAGCGATGCATGTCAACCATTTTTTTACTAGCATCAACTGTGATGCCTCGCCAACCCCGCCTATACAATTTGAATGTGTTCGAGTGCTGTATTGCTTCATTACAACCCACCTCTATATAGAAACCTATTGGTATATTCTTTAGTATACTATTAATGATTATGTCTTCGCCTGTTTGTGAGTAGGCATAGTATGAATCATTGCATAATAGCTTGCGGGCAAGCTCTAGTAAAGAAAATCTAATGGCATCAAGCAGGGAAAACTGTTTAAAAAGAGTCTGGATGGTTGTCATGTTGAAATACTTTAAGCCAAACAAATAAGAAGCTAACCTCTAAATGACTTCAATGTAAGAAAGTTTGTAAACGATTGAGTCTGCATGGCAAATATAAACTTGGCCTTTGTATAAAAAAAATTGAGAAAGTATGCAGATAGAGAATATGCAATGAGAGTAGCTACGGAAGCACCCAAAGCGCCGAATCGTGGAATCAACCAAATGTTAAGCAAAACATTAACAAATGCACCTATAATTGTTTTAACCAAAATAAATTTTTGTAAATTTTCGATAACCATAAGATTACTTATGCCAACACCTGTAAATACGAAAACTCCACTCCATATATGAACACTGAGTATAGGTGCTACACCAGTATATTGCTCACCAAAGATAAAATATACTAAAGAAGAAGAAAACATAGATATAAATATAGAAATTATAATACTGATGAACGACAGTATATTAATTAATTTTTGGTATAGTGCTAAGAAGTTCTTTCTATCTGAATCATAATATTTGGCAATATTAGGGTAGAAAGACGCTGTAATGGCAATTGCTATGAAATACCACACTTCAGACAAACGTAAGGCAGCAGTATAATAGCCTATCTCATGATCGGTAGACAACGACTTAATCATGAATTGATCGATCTTCATGTAAATAAAAACGAAAAACTCAGACAACATAATCGGCCATGATTGGCTTGACAGTTTTTTTATTATTCTGAGATCGATTTCTTTGATAATATCAAAAATATTTGCTTCTAAAGCGGTACGAACAACAATCAACGTGAGGATGTAAGATATCAGTAATTCAATAAAATTAATCATAACGAAATATATAATATCTAGTTTATTTATGATTGCATATATTCTAAAGATAGAAGTTGTAAACAGTGCTAACGATTTAACTATAACGGATAATTTAGCTCTGGATCTAGCTTGAAAATAGGTATCGATAGCCTCAGAACTTTGAAATATTAAAACGGAGCCAGTAATATTAATAATTACAAATAAAACATCATTAGAATAATTTAGAATATAATTAGCTAGAAATGACATCAAATAAGTTAGACAACCTATTGTGAATTTTATATAGACCCCTCCGCTGACTAATTTACGTTGCTTTAATAGGTCACCAGCAGCAGCTGTGTATTCTATCATCAATATGTTATTTAAACCAAAGCCTGCTATAGATAAAAAAATTGTGGGGAATAATATTGCGTAATTTAAGATGCCAAACTGCTCGGGACCTAAATAGCGGGCCAGCCAGATACCAACCAAAAGGCTGGTGGCCATACGGAAAATTTTGTCGAAGAACATCCATCCTGCATTGCGCAAACTAAGTCGTATTTGGCTGGAGGATAACTTTTGGAGAATGTTCACGATGAGAGGCCGTTAATACAGGCCTGATTTATACGCTTCTAAACGTGCGTAGACCAACAACAATCAGGCCGACGAAGAGGCCTAGTATTGTAGCAATCAATATAATCACCGTACGCTTCGGCGCACTTTTCTTTAAAGGAATCTGGGCGGGTTCCAGTATCTTGAAGACGGGAGTATCTTGCTGTACTTTGATCTTGGCCATTTCTGACTGTTTCGACAGAGCATTGTAGAGGTCCTGCGCTAAAATGAATTCGGCCTGAATTCGTTGCTCTTCAATTTTGGCAGTGTTCAAATAAACACTTCGGTTTTGGTCGCGGTAGGCCGAGAGGGCGTATTCTGCCTGTTGGTAACGTTGTTTGGCAGCGGCTACCTGCTTTGTCAGAAAATCAACTTCCATTCGGGCCTTCTCGGTGCGATAGCCAGTGACGTAGTCAGTGAGGTAGGCGAGGGTTTGCTGGGTGGTTGCTGCCGCCACAACCGGATCAGGCATGGTCGCGCTGATGGTTAGCACCCCCGATTTTTTGTCGTACGCCCCGGTCACTCTGGCCAAAATGGTTTTGGTAAGTTCATCCTGCTGCTTGGTCAGGCGTAAAGCCCCCGTATTGGGTCCGAAACTAAGGCCCGCAGTTGAGTCGGCTGAACTTGACAAGAGGCGGCTGAACCAACTCGGCTCGTTTTTGGCTTCCAGATACGCTTCCAAGGATTGCGTTTTTTTAAACTCTTTGGAATAAACGGGCTGTTTGGCCACAGCCAACGCAAAGGGAACGCTCTGTAACACAGTAGGGTACAGCTCAGGCCGGACGGCATCTGCGTTGCCGCCCAGGCTATTGATGTCGATACCCGCCAGGCCAGCCAGTGAACTCAAACCACCCATATTTCCGCCACTTTTAGCCTGAATTTCGGGCAGCAGCGTTACCTGCGAGGTGTATTCATTGGGTTTATTAAAGGCATAAAGCGCTCCCAGCAGTCCGCCAATCAATGCCCCAATCAGCATGGCCCGGCGGCTACGTTTCAGGAAGGCAAGAATGTCGGCTAGTGTCAAGGTGAACACCACATCGTCGTCCTCATGCCCAATTGGTCGGTGCTGCTCTGTAACAGACATAGGCGTTATCGACTGAGGTTAATAATGATGGTGGTCAACGTAGCCGCCAATGTGCCAATCAACGAGAACATACCGATTCGTTCCGTTGGGCTTAATTCTCTGGTCTCCAGCGGTTTGATTGGTACAATAATGACAGACCCAGGTTGAACTTTGGGGTGTAGCCGAAAGAAAAGGAATCGCTCTGTGCGGTCCTTGCGGCCATTAGGATAGATAACGTAAGAACGACTAACCCGGGCATTTTCTGTATAACCTCCTGACAAAGCTATGTAGTCGCGAAGCGTTAAGCCTTGTTCAAAGCTTACGGTTGACGGGTTGAGCACACCTCCACGTACTTCGACGAGATCAGACCGGCGGGGTATCAGCAGGGTATCGCGGTTCTGGAGAAGCAGGTTGCCTTCAACTTTTGGATTGTCAATTACGGCTGCAATGTTGGTGCCCACCACCTGGCTATTACGAATAAACTGTGCGCCCGGCAAATAGGCATCTTGCTTAAGGCCGCCTGCCCGCTGAATTAGATCGGCGATGCGTTCGGTGCGGCTCAGGATAGCATAAAGGCCGGGGTGCATCACTTCGCCGTTTACAAAAACTTGCTGTTGGGGTTCGTAAAAAGGCTGGGTGCGCACGTAGACAATGTCGAACGGCTGAAGAACGAAACGGGCGTCGGCTTCATTCAATTGCAATGACCGGTCGAGCGAGAAGCGGTAAATCTCGGTATTGGTTTTGCCCGACGTGGTGTCGCCTCGCAAGCGCCGGGCAATTTCAACGCGGCTGGCGGTGGCTCCCTCCTGAAACCCACCTGCCAGGGTGATGAGGTCAGAAACAGTCATGTTGCTGGCAAAACTGAACGTATCGGGCCTGTTTACGGCACCTTCGATGGTGACGAAATACGCTTCGCGCAGATTGCGGATCGACTGCACCACCACGCTATCCTGCCGATGCAACGAAATGTCGGGGGTTTGTCCACCCAGCAGGCTTTTCAAATCAAACGGAATGACCTCGGTTTCGCTATTGTCACGTTCGCGGAAAATGGTGGCTCGGTTGGTGAATGCATCTTTTTGAAGGCCGTCGGCCCGCCGAATCAACTCACCTACGGTGGTCAGGCCGGGTTCAAGGGCGTAGTCGCCGGGGCGCATGACCGCACCAACAATCTGGACGCGGTTTTCGTAGCGGTTCAGGATGCGGCCAATGGTAAACCGGTCGCCACGTTGGGGCAGAAACTTGGCAAATTCGTCGGGGGTGAGGTTGATCACCTGCCGTTCCT
Organism: Fibrella aquatilis; assembly: GCF_017353255.1. Taxonomy (GTDB): domain Bacteria; phylum Bacteroidota; class Bacteroidia; order Cytophagales; family Spirosomataceae; genus Fibrella; species Fibrella aquatilis. The sequence goes on from NZ_JAFMYU010000005.1 coordinate 102,220, forward strand.
TAGCGGTATTGCGCCGCACCGATACCGAGGCAGTGTAAGCTTCGTCGGTGAAACCGCCCGCAAAATTCAGTAGTGTCTGAAAGGTTTCGCCGGGCAGCAGCTCAAAGAGGTAAGGGCGGCGTACTTCACCCTGCATGTCTACGCGGGTTTGGTATTCGGCCACCCGGATGACGTCCTGGTCCTGCAACCGGATATTGTCGCGCTGATCGGCGCGGAGCAAAAAGTCGTATAGATCAATGGTGCGCACTACGCGGTTGCCCCGGATCACCTGAATACGTCGGAACGAACCCGTCTCGGGGTTTGGGCCACCCGCCTGATACAGCGCGTTGAAGGCTGACCCCAGCGAAGAGACCGTATAGGTGCCGGGCCGGACTACCTCACCCACCAGCGTGACCCGGATGCTGCGAATTTTGCCTATCGACGCCGAGGCGTAGGTGCCGCTGCCCGCTGTACCGAGGTCTTTAAACCCACCTTGCTTCAACCGGGCAATGATACGCTGCTCGGCCTGTTCGACAGTGAGGCCGCTGACCTGAACGGGTGCCAGGTTAGGAATCTTCACGGTGCCTTCGGGGGTAACGCGCAGCTTGAAATTTTCAGACGAAGCACCGTAAATGTCCAGCAGAATCTCATCGTCGGGGCCAACGATATAGTTGCGGGGGGTGGCAATACGAATATCAGGTTCAAACGACAAACCGGCGTTTTGAAATAGCGAGGCCCCAAACACCCGGCTCCGGCGTATGCCCGATGAATCTGTCCGGGGAAGGCCGAGGGTATCGGCCCGGCGCGAAAGGCCCCCTGGCGAGGTGCGCACTACGCTGGTATCAGTGGCACTGCTTCGTTGGTTGTTTCGCCCGCCCTGTGCCCTGATCTGGGTAATGCGCCGCCGCATTTTGGTAATGTCATCAAGCGTGTACCCCTGCGACATGGCGGCGTTTTCAATCTGGGCTTCGTTAAGTCCGCTAGCTTGGGCGCGACGATAAAATTCGGCCACCTGATCATCGGAAAGCTGATCGGCCCGCGACTGAGCCAAGGCTGGCAGGTTGCTCACTAGTATAAGCAACGCGCTGACAATCAGGTGAATCCGGATGGATGAAAAACAGGACAAAAAACGAAATAAAATGGTTGTTACGGACATACCAATCGGCCAGGAAGCCACCAATAAGGCCGCAAAGCTACGACCCTTTACCCAAAAAATTGCCCCATTGGCTAAGCCGGCTGGGGTTGCTGCCGTACCCGAATGGCGTCGACCATGAGCCGGGCCACGTCGTCCATCTGGTGACTGGCCGACCAACCCAATTGCCGACGGGCTTTAATGGGGTAGGCGTGGCCTTCGGCAATGTCGGTGGGGCGGTAGAATTGCGTGTCGGTGCTGACGTGGTCTTTCCAGTTGAGGTCAAGCTGCGCAAAAACGGCTTGGATAAAATCACGCAGGGTATGGGTATGGCCGGTAGCAATTACGTAGTCGTCGGCCTGATCTTGTTGCAACATCCGCCACATGGCATCTACATAGTCGGGTGCCCAGCCCCAGTCGCGGGCAATGTCGATGTTGCCCAATTTGAGAGTTTCGCCGCTGCCCCCGGCAATGCGGCAGGCGGTGGCGACGATCTTCTGCGTCACAAACCGTTCGGGCCGAAGGGGTGACTCATGGTTAAACAGAATGCCCGTTGAGGCGTGGAGTGAGTAGGCTTCGCGGTAGTTGGCTACCTGCCAGAAGGCGGCGGCTTTGGCCACACCGTAGGGGCTGCGTGGCCGAAAGGGCGTCTGCTCGTCGGCAGCCAGGCTGCCGGTGTCGCCAAAGCATTCGCTGGAACCCGCATTATAGAATCGGATGGGCTGTTCACTAAACCGGATGGATTCGAGCAGGTTAAGGGTGCCCACGCTGATACTTTCCAGTGTTTCCACGGGCTGGTCGAACGATAAGCTTACTGAACTTTGGCCGGCCAGGTTATAGACTTCATCTGGTTTTACTTTCAACAATGTTTGCAGCACCGACCGGAAATCGTGGATATTTATGGATAGCAAGTTTACCGACTGCCTGATGCCCAGGCGCTCGAGGTTCCGAAACGACGACATCTGTGCATCGCGTGAACCACCATATACGGTATAGCCTTTTTCGAGAAGAAGTTTAGCCAGATAGGCACCATCCTGTCCTGAAACGCCACAAATCAAGGCTGTTTTCATAAGTTCTTGGTCTATTGATACAGTAAAGATAATGGCTTGCAAGGACCTTGCCACGTCTGGTTTGTGGTTGGAGTTTCGGGCGGGGTACCGTAATTTTGGCCTATGCTTATTCGCTCAGCCAGCCATTACGTCCACGTAACCTTCGTTGCTTAACGCAGAACGACGAGTTGGCTTTGTGATTGTACCACATTATCTAGCCCGGTTCTGTTCAGGAGCCGGGCTTTTTGTTGCTCTATCATACATATGACAGTCATTATAAAGTACAACGCTGGAAACGTGCAGTCGGTGATGTACGCGCTGGAACGAATCGGGGCCAGCTATACGCTCACTGACGACGAGACCACTATCCGGTCTGCCGACAAGGTGATTTTCCCCGGCGTGGGTGAGGCGAGCACCGCCATGGCCTACTTGCGCGAACGCGGACTGGACAAGCTGATTCCCAGCCTGAAACAGCCTGTATTGGGTACTTGTGTGGGCATGCAGCTTATGTGCCGCCACTCGGAAGAAAACGACACAACTTGCATGGGCATCTTCGATATCGACGTGCGGCGGTTTCCGGCGGCGGCGGGAAAAGTGCCCCACACAGGCTGGAACAGCCTGCACAGTTTGCGCGGCCCCCTAACCGAAGGCATTCCGCCCGAGGCCTACGTTTATTTCGTACACAGCTACGCCGCCGACGTGTGCCCCGACACCACCGCCGTCTGCGACTATGGTCGTCCATTCAGCGCGATGCTCCAGAAAGACAACTTCTACGCCGCCCAGTTCCACGCCGAAATCAGCGGTAACGTGGGGCAGCTGATACTGGAAAACTTCCTGACATTGTAGAAACGAGAAGTGAGAAGCAAGAAACAAGATGTACTGTAGCTTGCGGCGTACTTAACCGTTTTTAACCAATGCAAAATCATAACTTCAAAAATTTGAAAGCCTGGCAGTTAAGTCGGTCTCTGGTAAAAGCGGTCTATGAATTAACAGCTACGTTCCCATCTGATGAGCGTTACGGAATCTGTTCTCAAATGCGGCGGGCGGCTATATCCATACCGTCTAACATTGCGGAGGGATCAGGCCGGACAGATAAAGATTTTCATCAGTTTCTATCGATGAGTTTATCATCCGCTTACGAATTAGAAACCCAGTTAATCTTGTCTGCTGACCTCAATCTAATATCGTCAACTGACTTGGAAACCCTGTCTTTACAGATTCAGGAAGTACAGCGTGTTGTCTACGGCTTCCAGCGAAAGTTATCGGCAACATTTCTCGGCTCCTTCTTTCTTCCCATCCCACTTCTGAAAAGTCTGTTAAGACGTAGCCTGATCTTGTCTCTTGCCTCTCACATCTTGCCTCTCTAATGCACATCATCCCCGCTATTGACCTCATCGACGGAAAGGCTGTTCGGCTGACCCAAGGCGATTATGCCCAGAAAAAAGAATACAATGCTCGTCCGCTGGAGGTGGCCCAGCAGTTTGAAGACGCCGGACTGACGCGCCTGCACCTGGTTGACCTTGATGGGGCGAAGGCCAAGCGCGTGATCAATTATAAGGTGCTCGAACTAATTACGTCTAAAACCAGCCTCCACGTCGATTTTGGCGGGGGCGTACAGTCTGACAACGACCTGCGAATTGTGTTCGAGTGCGGGGCTAAGCAAATCACGGGTGGCAGCATTGCCGTGAAGCAGCCAGAGGTATTCGAGCGGTGGCTGAGCCATTACGGAGCCGAGGCTATGATTTTGGGTGCCGACGCCAAGAACGAAAAAGTAGCCGTGAGCGGTTGGGAAGAAGATACCCACATCTGGGTCTACGATTTTGTGGATAACTGGGTGGACAAGGGAATAACTCATGTCATCAGCACCGACGTGGCAAAAGATGGGCTGCTGCAAGGCCCCTCGTTCGACCTATATCGTAACCTGCAAGACCGGTCGCCTAACCTAAACATAATTGCCAGCGGGGGCGTAAGCAACGTGGGCGATCTGGAAACCCTAGCCGATATGGGTCTTTTTGGGGCCATTGTGGGCAAAGCAATCTATGAAGGCCGGGTCACATTGAAACAGTTAGCCGTTATCAATGAACAATGAGCAAGGGTGTACAATGGAAAACGTCGAGATAAGTACCGATAAGGCCCGGCTTGATGTAGCGATGGTTCACCGGTTTTTAAGCAAGGAGGCTTACTGGAGCAAAAATATCCCTTTGGATACGGTGCAGCGTTCCATTGAAGGGTCGCTGTGCTTCGGTATTTATCTGGACAATCAGCAGGTGGGGTTTGCCCGCGTCATCACCGACTATGCCACCTTCGCTTACCTAGCCGACGTGTTTGTGTTGCCCGAACATCGGGGGAAGGGGTTGTCCAAACAGTTGATTGCTTACATCATGGCCTATCCGTCATTGCAGGGCCTACGCCGGTGGATGCTCATCACCTACGACGCGCATGGGCTTTACGAACAGTTTGGCTTCAAGCCCACGACCGAAAATCCGCAGAATACTATGTTTATCAAGCCTTTCGAGGCTTATTAAAATGCTAACGAAACGTATTATCCCCTGCCTCGATATTAAAGATGGGCGCACGGTGAAGGGGACCAATTTTGTAAACCTCCGCGATGCCGGTGACCCCGTTGAACTGGGCGCCATCTACGCCGCTGAGGGTGCCGATGAACTGGTTTTCCTAGACATCACGGCCACCGTCGATGAGCGCAAGACGCTGATTGAACTGGTGCGCCGGGTAGCTCACGCGGTCAATATTCCATTTACGGTGGGTGGCGGTATTTCATCTGTTGCCGACGTATCTGCCTTGCTGAATGCGGGGGCTGATAAGGTGTCGATCAACTCGTCGGCGGTGCGTAACCCAGGCTTAATCAATGAGTTAGCGCTCGAATTTGGTTCACAGTGTATCATTGTGGCTATCGATACGCGGTATGTGAGCGGCGAACACATTGTACACACCCACGGCGGGCGGAAAGCAACCGAACTGCGGACGCTGGCCTGGGCGAAAGAAGTAGAAGAACGCGGGGCGGGCGAGATTTTGCTCACCTCGATGGATACCGATGGGACCAAGGCGGGCTTCGCCCTGGAACTGACGGCGGCAGTGTCATCGGCGGCTAATATTCCTGTGATTGCCTCAGGTGGGGCGGGCACAATGGCCCATTTCACGGAGGTGTTCACTACTGGAAAAGCCGATGCCGGACTGGCTGCCAGCATTTTTCACTTTAAAGAAATTGGTATTCCCGACTTGAAACAGTACCTAGCTGGCGAGGGTATCCCGATGCGATTGACAAACTGAACTAGTCATTTCCTTGCGCTGTCATCCGGTAGTCAGTCAATGGTCATTCGATTGTCATTCAGTGGTCATTAGTTGTAAATACACTGAATGACAATCGAATGGCCATTGACTGACTACCGAATTACAGCGCAACGAAACGACCAATGACCAATGACCACAATAGACTTTACAAAATCGCCGGATGGGCTGGTGCCTGCCGTGGTGCAGGACTACCAAACGGGCAACGTGCTAATGCTGGGCTACATGAACGCCGAAGCCTACGAAAAAACGCAGGTAGAGGGCATCGTGACCTTCTTTAGCCGTAGTAAACAGCGCCTCTGGACCAAAGGTGAAACGTCGAATAACTTCCTACATGTGAAGGAGTTACTGGTTGACTGCGACGGCGACACGCTGCTCATAAAAGCCAGTCCCGACGGGCCAACCTGCCATACCGGGGCCGATACGTGTTTTAACGAAGTGAATCAGGGCAGAGGCCGGTTCCTCAATTATTTGCAGGGCATTATCCATGACCGGAAGGTGAACCCGTCGGACCAATCCTACACGGCGTCACTGTTTAAAAAGGGCGTGAACAAGATTGCGCAGAAAGTAGGCGAAGAGGCCGTGGAGCTTGTTATTGAAGCTAAAGACAACAACGACGACCTGTTTCGGGGTGAAGCTGCCGACTTGCTTTTTCACTACCTGGTGCTGCTGGAAGAGAAGAACATAAGCCTCGACGAGATCATTGGTGTGCTACAACAACGCCACGCCAGCTAAACAAGGGTTCCTCCTTTGGGGTTTGATGTCTTGGTATTGACTTCGGTCATGTGTAACGTTGAATCTTAAACCGCACCGGCGCACCGGTTGACCTGACTTATGGGCATCATTATCCGTATCCTTATTAGTGCCGTAGCCGTTTTTGCGGCCAGCAAATTTGTGCCGGGCGTAGGCGTTGCCAGTTTCGGCACGGCCATTATTGTGGCCATTGTACTGGGCCTGCTCAACGCATTTGTGAAACCCATTCTCACCATCCTGACTATCCCGATCACGATTCTGACCCTGGGCCTTTTCCTCATTGTACTTAACGTATTGATGGTGTACCTGACCGCCGCCTTCGTCGATGGTTTCCGGGTGAGTGGGTTCATTGCCGCCCTGCTGTTTAGTATCGTAGTATCTGTAGTAACCTGGCTCATCGACGCCGTCGTTAATTAACAAACCCGCTCGTGGCAGCAGACATCGGGTACGTTCATCACGAAGAACACCTCCGCAGTTCCGACGTGATCTCCGACATTGTCATTGGCATGTCTGACGGGCTAACCGTGCCATTTGCACTGGCGGCAGGCCTTAGCGGGGCCGTGGCGAGTTCATCATTGGTGGTCACGGCGGGCATTGCCGAAATCGTGGCGGGGTCAATTGCTATGGGCCTGGGGGGCTACCTGGCAGGCCGCACGGAGGCAGATCATTACAGTTCTGAACGTCGTCGCGAAGTGGCTGAGGTTGAGGCCGTTCCCGAAAAAGAGAAGGAAGAAGTTCGTGAGGTTTTCGCCGAAATGGGCCTCAGCCCCGCCCTCCAAATTACCATTGCCGACGAGCTGGCCAAAGACAAAGTGAAGTGGGTAGACTTCATGATGAAGTACGAACTCGGCCTCGACGAACCCGACCCCAACCGTGCTACCAAGAGCGCTTTCACCATTGGCCTGTCGTATGTGGTGGGTGGCCTGATTCCCCTTACACCCTATTTTTTGATCAAAAGTCCGCAAGAGGGGCTACTTTATTCGGCGGGGATCACCCTCGTTTGCCTATTTGTTTTTGGCTATTTCAAAAGCAAAGTGACAGGCCAGCCGCCTATTGGTGGGGCTATTAAAGTCATGCTCATCGGTGCTCTCGCCGCCGCTGCCGCCTTTGGCATTGCACGCTTGGTAGGTGGGTGAAAGGGTTATCGCGCAAAGACCAGCCGCTGCCCGGCCCGTTCGGCCTGGAAAGTGCCGTTGGCATAGACCAATTCGCCTGACACAAACGTGTGCGTGATCTTGTGCCCGAAGATTTGGCCCGTCAGCGGTGACCAGCCACATTTGTAGAGGATCGATTCGGGCGAAACGGCGGTAGACTGATTAAGGTCAACAAGCACTAAATCAGCCCAATAGCCCTCGCGGAGGTAGCCTCTACGGTCAATCTGGAAACAGTCGGCGGGGGCGTGGGCCATTTTCTGCACCACTTTTTCGGGCGAAATCTTACCCTGTTTGGCAGCTTCCAGCATCAGCAACAACGGGTGCTGCACCAGCGGCAAGCCCGACGGAGCGGGCCAGTAGGGTTGCTGTTTTTCGTCCCAGGTGTGCGGCGCGTGGTCGGTGGCGATGATATCGAGGCGGTCGTCCAGCAAGGCTTCCCAAAGCGCGGTGCGGTGGTGCGGGGCCTTAATGGCGGGGTTGCATTTGATCTGATTACCAAGCGTTTCGTAATCATCTGCCGAAAACCAGAGGTGATGCACGCATACTTCTGCTGTGATGCGTTTCTGGCTTAGGGGTACGTCATTACGAAACAACGAAAGCTCATCGGCGGTGGTCAGGTGCAGAATGTGCAGCCGGGTGTTGTGCCGTTTGGCCAGTTCCACCGCCATGCTCGACGACCTGTAGCAGGCCAGTTCGTCGCGCACGAGGGGGTGAATGCGGGCGGGCGGGTTGTCGCCGTACTCGGCCCGGAATCGTTGGGTGTTTTCCCGCACGGTGGCCTCGTCTTCGCAGTGGGTGGCAATCAGCATGGGGCACTCCCGAAACAGGGCATCCAGCGTCTGCTCGTTGTCCACCAGCATATTGCCCGTTGAAGACCCCATAAACACCTTCACGCCGCAAACCGTAGCTGGATCAGTCTGTAGCACCTCGTCTAGGTTGTCGTTTGACGCACCCATGAAAAACGAGTAGTTGGCAAAAGCAGTCCGTTCGGCAATGTCATATTTATCCTGCAACAGCTGCTGCGTCAGAGCGTTGGGCACGGTGTTAGGCATTTCCATAAACGTGGTCACGCCCCCCGCCACGCCCGCCCGCGACTCGCTGCCGATGGTCGCTTTGTGTGTCAGGCCCGGCTCCCGAAAATGCACCTGATCGTCAATTACGCCCGGCATCAAATATTGCCCCTGCGCATCAATCACCACGTCGCCCGCCCGCGCCGACACGGCCTGACCGATTTCGGCAATGAACCCATCTTCGGTGCGCAGGTCAGCTTCTATGATTCGGCCTTCGTTGATAAGGCGGGCGTTACGGATGATGTAATTGGGCATATTTAGATAGGCTTTGAAAAATGGGGAGCGAGAAAGCTGTATAGTGGATTCAGCGCGTCACTATCAAGGTTCCAGTAGGCTGTATCTGCATAGTTTCTGCTTTTTTCTCTCGCTTCCTGACCGTGCATAATTAGGTAGTTGTGAATAGCTGTTTTGCGACTATTCTGCTGAAACGGCGTTAATTTAGGAGCATTCAGTAAATCATATTCTGCTTTATAAGCTTCAATGCAAGTAGCATATGGATCGAAACAAGTAGCAAAAGAGCCATATTTTTCTGGGTTAGCTATGCTCTGTAACAGGCTTTCTCTGTCACCTGACTCCTGGTTATTAGGATATAGGAACAACTCTAAATCAATCTGATAGTCAATTGATTTTTTTGTTAACTCATTTTTTCTATTAACGAAATCTAAGTCTGCATCGAAAATAACCAAATTTATACCACCTTGATTTTGTGTGTAACGAAGTTGATTAATACTTGATTCTGAATATAAAGATCCATATCCTCCAGTTTTTATGATGTCATTCTCTTGTATAATACGTCTGTTAAATTTATAATAAATATAATCCTCCAGAAACTTTACGTCTGTTACTCCTTCCACAAATAGCCGAACCATATTTATAATCGAATTTCGTTTCCCAACTCAATTGCATTACTCAAACCTTCATAGGTGTACTTATATGCTTGAAAACCAGCGTTCTTAGTTTTTACAAGATCAAATACACGAAGCTTCGATTGCATATCAGGCCGGTTAGATAAGGCTTCATCCAAATAACGAAGCGTTTCGATGTTGTGTGTCGTTACAAATAACTGACAACCAGATTCTTTTGACTGGTCAAGTAGCCCATTCCAAAGCGTTTTATGGGCAGAATAATGTAGACCGTTCTCTATTTCGTCAATAAAAACGGCGGTTGACGTATTTGAAACGACTACAGGAGTAAGACAGGATATAATTTTTTCTGTGCCGTCACCCATTAGGCTCATGGGCATTAGCTCACTTATACCATCTACATCAAAGAATATTTCTTCCCCAATCACACTTATATTCCGTATTCGCTTGTCAATTGATTGTAAAGCAGATAGCAACATAGTAGTCTGTTTACTCTTTACTAATCCTTTGACAAAATTGAGTACAGCAGATCCAGTATTTGTTGGTGGAATGTAAATAATAAATCTGAGCGTATCAATTTCATTTGATTTATCGATTAAATAAGTATTTGATGATTTGTTGAACAGAAATGAAAAATCAATCGATCTGCCGGATGAGTCAATTTCTGTTGAAATAATAATCTGATTAAATGACGAAGGTGTTGAAAATAGCGTTGTACTGTTTTTTTCAAAATGTTGCGTAGTAGTCTTTTCCGAAGGATACAGATTGCTGACTAATGCTCTTATGCTTATTAGTCTTTCTTCTTCTTTATTGAAATTTATTTTGAATTTAATAGTATTTAAAAAATTAAGATTGAAAAAAAATAACCGTATTTTCTCGATGTCTCTGTTTGTAATACCTCTTATTTGATTCAAAGCAAATAAAATATCTTCATTAGCGGCACTCATGAAAGCCAAAATAATAGCCTCCATGAGTGCCGTCTTACCACTATTGTTACGGCCAATAATAACATTGACCTGACTAAAGTCTTCAACAGTTAGTTTGTCGAAACTTCGAAAGTTTTCGATGTCAATACTTTTTATGTGCTTATCCGTATTCATCGGAGCAGTTGCGCGGCTTCTTTGGCAAAGTAAGTCAAAATTACGTCGGCACCGGCGCGTTTGATGGCCATTAATGATTCCATCATGGCGCGTTCGCCGTCGAGCCAGCCGTTTTGGGCGGCGGCTTTAATCATGGCATATTCTCCGCTAACGTTGTAGGCGGCGATAGGTAGTTGGCTGTTTTGGCGCAACAGGCTGATGATGTCCAGATAGGCCAGCGCGGGCTTAACCATCAGTATATCAGCGCCTTCCTGCGTGTCAAGTTCGGCTTCGATGAGGGCTTCGCGGCTATTGGCGGGGTTCATCTGGTACGTTTTCTTGTCGCCAAATTTGGGTGCCGAGGCCAGCGCATCGCGGAAGGGGCCGTAGAACGCGCTGGCATATTTGGCCGAATAAGAGATGATGCCGATGTGCTTAAAACCCGCTCCATCCAGCGCCTGCCGCAGGTAACCCACGCGCCCGTCCATCATGTCGGAAGGACCAATCAGATCGGCACCGGCTTGTGCCTGGGCAACGGCCATCTTGGCCAGAATCTCCAGTGTTTCGTCGTTGAGGATCACCCCATTTTCCACCAGCCCGTCGTGTCCGTCTGAGCTATACGGGTCCATGGCCACGTCGGTCATGAGCAGCACGTCAGGGTATTTGGCTTTGATCTGCTGGATCGTTTGCAGGTATAGCCCGTCGGGGTTGTGGCTTTCGCTGGCGGTGCAGTCTTTCTTATCGTCGGGCAGGTTCGGAAACAAATCAAACGCCTTGATACCCAGTTCCATACACCGACCAATTTCGTCCAGTAGCAGATCGGGCGAGTGCCGGAAGATGCCTGGCATAGAGGCCACTTCGGTACGAACGTTGCGCCCCTCCAGCACAAAAAGGGGTAGAATAAAATCAGAGACGTGCAGGCGCGTTTCCTGCACCATGTCACGCAACACACCCGACTGGCGGTTGCGGCGGGGACGACGGAGATTAATCATTGGTCATTAGCCCTGCGGGCGTCATTAGTCATTCGCTTCGCTGTCACTAGCCTTTGGCGTCATTGGCCCCGCTACCCCGGCCTGTGGGGACACAGGCCAGGGTAGCGGTTACAAATGACGGCGAAGCCTAATGATCAATGACAGCGAAGCGAATGACCAGTTAACCATCACACCACCAATTTAAATCCCTCGCCGTGGACGTTTACGAGTTGTACACGTTCGTCTTCTTTGAGGTATTTGCGCAGTTTGGTAATGTAAACGTCCATGCTGCGGGCATTGAAATAGGAGTCATCGCCCCAGACCATTTTTAAAGCAAAACTGCGGCTCAGGGGCTGGTTGAGGTTCTGTGCCAGCAGCTTCAGCAACTCCGATTCTTTGCTGGTGAGGCGTTGCCCGGCGGGTTCACCCTCCCGAAACAGCATCTGATGGGGGTAGTCGAACCGGAAAGCGCCGAACTCGTAGACGTTCATGTCAGGCACGGAGCCGGTGCGCTGGTATCGCCGCAAAATGGCCTGGATACGCAGCAAAAGCTCTTCCATGCTAAACGGCTTGGTCATGTAATCATCGGCTCCGGCGCGGAGGCCCTGAATGGTATCTTCCTGCATGGACTTGGCCGTGAGAAAAATAATCGGCACGTCGCGCCCGGCCATGCGGAGTTCTTTGGCGAGGGTGAAGCCGTCCTTTTTGGGCATCATCACGTCCAGAATACAGAGGTCATACTGCCCCGCCATAAACTGTTGCAGGCCCGCATTGCCGTCGGTGGCGCGGTCGGTGGGGTAGCCTTTCATCGTCAGGTATTCCTGCGTGAGCTGGCCCAGATTCGGGTCGTCTTCAACAAGTAGGATCGAGGGCATAAGGGTCAGGGGGCGGTCGGTATAACAATTTCAAATTCACTGCCTTCACCGGGGGTGCTTGTTACGGTGATTTGGCCGTGGTGTTCTTCGGCCATTTTTTTTACGTAGCTCAGGCCCAGGCCAAAGCCTTTCACGTCGTGGCGGTTGCCGGTGGGTACGCGGTAAAACGTCTCGAAAATGCGGCTCTGCTGTTCTTTTGTCAGGCCTAATCCCCTGTCGGCCACGGCGATACCCACGGCCGCCTGTCCTGATGGCAAGGTGGTGTTGCGCGTACGAATGCGCAGAGCCAGGTGATCGGGTGAGTATTTGATGGCGTTGTCGACCAGGTTGTAGAGCATGTTGGTCAGGTGCACTTCGTCGGCTTCTACGCATTCGTTGGTGGCGTCGAATTCCAGGTCCAGCTCGCCCTGCCGTTGCTCTATTTGCAGGCCCACCGAGTTGATCACTTTTTCGATCACATCATGCACATTCACCGACGACAGGCTAAGCTGGATGGCCCCCCGGTCGAGCATGGCCATTTGCAGTACCTTTTCCACATGCGAACCCAGCCGCCCGTTTTCGTCGCGGATGATGCCGATGTAGCGGTTCAGTCGGTCAGTAATGGGCGGATTTTCGCTCACAGACCCGCCGCCCGCCAGCGCCAGCGAGGCAGGCTGAGCCAGTTGTTCCCGCGCCATGTCTACGGCCAGCGAAATGGTCGAAATGGGTGTTTTGAACTCGTGGGTCATGTTATTGATGAAATCATTCTTGATGTCGGCCATTTTTTTCTGCCGCAGAATGGTGCTAATGGCAATGTAAAAACAGGCCATAATCACCAAAATCAACACCGCCGACCCGGCCAGCGTGGCCGTGAGTCGCTCCAGAATGAAAGCCTGTTGATTGGGGAAAAAGAGGTAGACGTAGTTGTTGGTTTCGAGCAGGTTGTTTGGAAAGAGCGCCGCCTTATAACCCGCCGTCTGAAAGCGTTTGTCAGCTTCGCTGGCACTTCCCAACCCGCCCGTAGACCCGTTCGACGCAAACAGAAGTTGCGGGCGGTCTTTGCTCCGCACGGCGTAATCGAACGGAATGGCAATGCCGCGCTCCTGCAATGCCTGCCGCAGCAGGGTGTCGAGCGTAAACCGGTCGACGCGTTCTTCCAGCGGGCGGTCAGAAAACATCATGCCCCTGAAAATAGCCTTGATCGCCTCCGACTGATCGGCCACCGACGTGCCATTGGCTGGTTTGTTGGTGGCATCGTTGGGCGGGGCGGGCATCGTTACTGACGACGTTAGGATGGGTTTTCCCGTTGCTTTGCGGTTTCGTTTCACCCGTGCCAATAACCGGTCATTCTCAGCTTTTACGGCACCGGGCGTTACTAGCCGGGCTACCGAATCGGGCACGACCAGGCCCGACGACGACCGTAGATAGTCGTTGACGTGGCTTTGCAATACCTGGTCGATCCAGCGGCTAAATCGCTCTTGCTGAATAAGTTGCGCTTCAATATCGCCCGCCGCCACCAACTCGTCCTGCTGCCGGTAGAAGGCTTCCACGGTGCGCAGCTGTTCGGGCGTCAGTTGCCGTTGAATGGGCTGAAGCGCGTCCATCTGAATCGTTACCGTGCCCGGAACGCCCTCGTTGGCCAGGTAAGGCGACGAGGCGTGTTGTTTCTGCCGTCGTGGTGTCGCCGAAGCCGTTTGGCGTTCGGGTTTGCGGACCGTTACCGGGTTGCGGGCCACCCCCGCCGATGGCGCAGGTTTGGGCGTATCCTTGCCAATGGCCATCAACTGCTGGTGTTGTTCCTGGGCATTCAGCCGCTGTTTGGCCTGGTACTGAATTTCCTGCCGTTCCAACGTACGCACCACTTCCTGGAGGGCATCGGTCACTTTATAGTCGAACTGCTCTTTCTGTAAATGCAGGGCATTGCTGATCCAGTAGAGTTGAAAACCCACTAAACCAAGTAGCCCCACGGCCATCAAACAGACAATCCAACGAATCCGATTGGTCGACATATTATTTTTGGCAAATCCGTGCAACGTGCCGGGCTTGACTCACCTCTTTTAAAAAGAAGATACGAGAAGCAAGATGTGAGCGATGAGAAGCAAGATGTGAGAAATAAGAGACAAGATCACTTTACCGGCTGAAGACAGTCTTGTCTCTTGCTTCTTACATCTTGCTTCTCATCGCTCACATCTTGCTTCTCGTATCTTAAACAACAACTATTAAAAGTACGCCAGCCTCACCGCCACGGGTATGGGCTTAACAACTTTTAACAGCAGCAAACCGCTACTAACTCGTTAGCAAACAACTCCTTTTTAAGTCGCTGACTACTATGAAAAAAACAGTGAAATCAGGCCTGCGGTTCGCTCTGGGGCTGGCCCTGCTAGCCACCGCCGCTCAGGCGCAAACGGGTAATGATAAGTCGGGCGAACTCCGGCTGAAGGTGGTAGAACGCAGCGGCAACGACGTGCGCGAAATTGAACGTACCTACCGCGCCGACGGCATGACCGATGCCCGCCGCGATGCTATTGTGAACAAACTCATCGACTCGCTCCGGGCCACGCGTAAGGGCAAAGACAGTCAGATTTCGGTCACGATGGAAGGCAAATATGCCCAGGAAGGCAAAGGAGGACCATCGGGCCGGGTTGGTGTACAGGATGAGCGCGTTATTGAGCGGAATTCTAATGGTAACAATGATGACCGCCGTATAGAAGGCTATTCGTACAGCACCCCCCGGTCACCCCGCCCCCCACGTGCGCCCCGTGCCCCGCGTGGCAACGTCTGGATCAGCGGCGATTCGGTCCACATCGATGACTCGTTCATGAGTCAGTTCGACACGCTGGGACGGCAGATGCGGCGGTTCCGGTTAGACCGTCGGAAGATGGATTCGCTGGCCAGCAACATGCGTCGGTTTCAGTACAATTTCCGCCACGATTTCCAGCCCATGGTCGATCAACTGAACCGAGGCGACTGGGCGCGTGATCTGGAAAGCCAATTAGCCCGCCCGTTCGACTCCTGGAGCCGCAACGCAAACAGCCAACCATCTACCGTGCGCGGCCTGGACGCTTACCCCAGCAACCCCGACCGCAACATGCTGAACGTGCGCTTCAACGCCCCCGCCAAAGGCGATGTGAGCATTGTGGTGACTAACCCCAAAGGCAAAGAAGTAGCCCACCGCGATCTGAAAGACTTCTTCGGCGAATTTGTTGGGCAGGTTGACCTGGGCAGAAAAGCCGAGGGCGTCTACTTCGTCACCGTCACCCAAAACGACGACGGTGCCGTGCGCCGGGTGGTGATCCGGAAGGAGTAATAAACCTATAAGGTCTCGAAGACCTTATAGGTTTGGTTATAAAAATGCCCTGCCAGCACTGGCAGGGCATTTTTGCTTCTATGGCTGTCTACGCTTTGCTTTGTCTGGTTCGCAGCCGGGCAGCGCGTTGTTTGGCAATTTTTAGGTAGAAGATGACGCTGGCTTCGTGGAAAATAACCACTAGCACAATCAGCACGGCCAACGCAACGTGGATAACAGGTGCGCTAGTCTTATTGATGAAAAAATGGGGCCATATAACCAGCCAGATAATGAGGCCATAGCCAAACTGTAGGGGGCCGTAGTTATAAGTAGTAAGAAACGTGGGCTGCTTTTTCCAATACCGGTATCCCTGTTCCAGCAGAATGGCCAGAAAATGACCTGTGGCTGCAACCGCAAAGAAATGAGGCGCATATTCGACAAACAGCGGGGCGACATCACTCACAGACAGGTAAACGACCAAAGCCACAACGGCTAGTGTAAAGGCCATACGCGGCCACCGAAAGTAATTAAGCAGCCCTTCTTTGAGCAACCGGACGGTATCTTTCTGCTGGTTCCTGACAAAATTCTCTTCCATCACCAGCAACCCTTTCCTGCCCCCAAAATCAGTGTGAACCAGCCGCAGTGCTTCGTCGAAGGGTTTGCCTTGTGCCATGTACGAGCTTATTGCCTCTTGATAATGGTCCGTCAATTCGGCAATCAGCGCCTTATCCTGCAGCCAGTTATCGCTACGTAAATGTTTGTCAATCAGTGCGGTTTGTGCAGAGGTAAGTGGCATGGCTAAACAGCAGGTTTCAGGTTTAGAATTAGGTTCAGGTTTTGCATGAAGGCCCGCAGTTCGGAGGTGCGGCTGACGGATTGTTGCTGACCGTCTTTGGTGAGCGAATAATATTTCCGTGCCCGGCCGTCTACTACTTCAGTTTCGGTGGTGAGCAGGCCCTCGGCTTCCAGCTTATGCAGGGCAGGGTAGAGTGCTCCTTCCGTAATGGCCATCTCGCCCGCCGTAAGGGCCTTCACCTGCTGCGTGATCTCATAGCCATACATCCGTTCGCGGTCTTCCAGCAATTTCAGGATAATCACCGACAGGCTGCCTTTCAGTATGTGTTGAGTGGTGCTGTTCATGAATGCAAGTATATAGGAAAATTATATACCTCAATATCTTAGGCATATATTTTTTTTACCCTTCCGTACTTTAGCATATTCATCTACGGTCAATTGTCGGCGCAGCACGTTGTTATTGGTCAACGGATGGTGTTGCACAGCCGGAACAAATCGTAAATCGTACCTCGTAAATCGTAAATCTATACATGGCTTCAGTTCAGTATCTGGGTATCGACGTTGGCGGCACAAACGTCAAAATGGGCGTTATCGACGCTAAATCAGGTAAAATCACCAATTTCTACAGCCACGACACCGGTAGCTGGCGCGAATCGGGGCACTTCATGGACCAGTTTGCCGATGCCATTGCCGTGATGCTCTACGCCAACAAGGAGTTGAAAAAAGTGGGTATCGGCCTGCCCGGCATGATCAACCGCGAACGCACCACTCCCCTGGAGATCACGGCCATCCCCGAACTGAACGGCGTGCCCATGGTCGATATCCTGGTCAAACGTTTCCCCGACGTTGAATTTTTCCTGGAAAATGACGCTAACGCGGCTGCCCTGGGCGAATTCTATTTTGTGGACGACATGAATGATGAAAACTACATATTCATCACCCTCGGTACGGGCGTGGGCGGGGCGGCCATCATCAGCAAAAAGGTGTTTGTGGGTGGCGACGGCAACGCCATGGAGCCGGGCCATATTCCGTCGCGAAATGGTAAGGTGCTGGAGCGCAACATTGGCAAAAAAGAACTGCTCGAATTAGCCACAGCCCGCCGCGCTACCTTCAAAGGCCAAACCACCCTACCCGCCGATGGCAGCATTTCAACCACCGGCCTGGTAGCTGCCGCCGCCGAAGGTGATGCGCTGGCCCTGGCCATTTGGGGCGAAGTAGGCGAGATGCTGGGTGAGGGCCTGGTATCGTTGGTCCGTATTCTCGACATTAAGCAGATCCTCATTGGCGGTGGTCTCTCAGCCTCGTTTGAGTATATCATGCCCGCCGTGACCAAGCAACTCGACTACTGGCTTACACCCTACTACAAAGACGGCCTGAAAGTAACCAAAGCCACCCTGGGTAACGATGCCGGCCTGCTGGGGGCTGCGTCGTTGTGCTTCTGAACGGGTTCAATGTTTAATGTCCAATGTCTAAACGGTCCGCCGTCGCGGTTGCTTCGCGCTCTACTAGATCAGAGCGCGAAGCAACCGCGACGGCGGACCGTTTAGACATTGGACATTACACGTTGAACTCGTTTCATATCACATTCACCTCCGGCCTGATTTCGATGCCGAATTTTTCCTGGACGGACGCTTGCACCTGCTGCGCCAGTGCCAGAATCTCGTTGCCTGTGGCGCGGCCGTAATTGACCAGTACCAGGGCCTGCTTGGCATGAACACCCGCGTCGCCGTGGCGGTAACCTTTCCAGCCGGCCTGCTCGATAAGCCAACCGGCGGGCACCTTCACTTGCCCCTCGGTGGTGGGGTAGCCAGGTAGGGTGGGGTAAGTGGCCTTCAGCGCGTCGAACTGGGCCGTTGGGATCTCCGGGTTTTTGAAAAAACTGCCCGCATTGCCAATCTCGGCAGGGTCGGGGAGTTTGCTGCGGCGAATTTTGATGACGGCATTGCTGATGGCCCGGATGCTCAGCTTATCATCGGTGATGCCCATTTCGGTCAGGGTTTCCTGAATGGCTCCATAGCGGGTGTGGAACGTGGGCGTTTTATCTAGGCGGAACGTAACCGACGTAATGATGTACCTGCCTTTCAGCGCGTGTTTGAACACACTTTCGCGGTAGCCAAACTGGCAGTCGGCGTGGTCAAAGCGGCGTGTTGCGCCCGTAACGCTGTCGATGGCGTCGAGGTGATCTACCAGTTGCTCAATTTCAACGCCATAGGCACCAATGTTCTGCATGGGCGCTGCACCCACCGTGCCCGGAATCAGGGACAGATTTTCCATGCCGGCGTAGTTATTTTCCACGCAATAGAGTACCAGTTCGTGCCAGACCACGCCCGCGCCCGCCCGTACGTATATATGCAGGTCGTCTTCGCGCACCACTTCAATGCCGCCTATGCTTAGCTTCACCACTAGGCCCGGCACGTCGCGGGTGAGAAGTATGTTACTGCCGCCACCTAGCATCAGTTTAGGCATTGTGGCTAAATCGGGCAGTTGCAGTAGGGTTTGCAGGTCGGTTTCGGACGTTACTTCGGCGAAATAATCGGCGTTGGCCGCAATGCCGAACGTAGTATATGGCCGCAGCGACACGGCACGTTGAACGGTGAGCATAGGTTCACGAATGATCGGGTCAAAATTACTAAGTTTGCAAGCAGTTCACCCCCGTAACTACGGGCTTTTCGCTTTATCAGATGATATACGGTTTTCGCCTTTTTTGTTGCATAGGGGGGCTTTTTGTAGTGGCCGGGGCCTGCGCGCCTAAGGTGACCACCGTCAGCCGAAGCAACGCAGGCAGCTATAACGACTATTCGGAAGACCTCGCGGCGGTGCGGCCTATATACAATGACGTTATCGCAAATACGCCGACTACGCCCGCCCCACCCACCACTCGCCCGATCGAACAGCCGCGCAAAACTACTGCCGTTCCAGAGCTGTTGCATGTAAACAAGCGCGTAGATGCCATCCTGGATACTATGGCTGTGCAAAGTCGCCGTGTTCGCTACGCCCCCGGCTACCGGGTGCAAGTGTATGTGGGCAATGAACGCGCCGCCGCCGATGCCGCCAAACTGCAACTCTATCAGCAGTTTCCCGAACTAAGCGCCTACATGACCTACCAGCAACCCACCTACCGCCTCAAGGTGGGCGATTTTATGCGGCGGATGGACATTGACCGGTATATGCCGAAACTGAAGGCTGTGTTCCCCTCTGCCCAGTCGCAGCCCGACAAGGTAGACCTCCGGCGGGGCCTCTTGATAAGATAAGTACAACGAAATGCCTGTTGTACCGTAGATTTGCTCTCTGAAACACGAAATTTTACAAATTAGTAGTCGCTTCAAAGTTTATGAAAAAGGCGTTGGTAACCGGCATCACCGGGCAGGACGGGGCTTATCTGGCCGAATTACTGCTCGAAAAGGGGTATGAAGTACACGGCGTGAAACGTCGTAGCTCCCTCTTTAACACGCAGCGTGTTGATCATTTGTACGAAGATCCCCACGAAAAACACGTTCGCTTCAAACTCCACTACGGCGATTTGTCGGACTCAACGAACATTATCCGATTGATTCAGGAGGTGCAACCCGACGAGATTTATAACCTCGGCGCTATGTCGCACGTACGCGTGAGCTTCGACGAACCCGAATACACCGCCATGGTCGACGGGATCGGAACGTTGCGGATTCTGGAAGCCGTCCGGCTGCTGGGCCTGACCGAGAAAACCCGCGTCTATCAGGCTTCTACATCCGAGCTATATGGCGGTGTGCAGGGCCACGCGCAGTCGGAGACTACGCCGTTTTACCCCCGTTCGCCCTACGCGGTGGCTAAACTATATGGTTACTGGATCACGGTCAACTACCGCGAGGCCTACAACATGTTTGCCTGCAACGGTATTTTGTTCAACCACGAGTCGCCCCTGCGCGGCGAAACGTTTGTAACGCGCAAGATCACCCGCGCCGTGTCGCGCATTGGCCTGGGCCTGCAAGACAAGGTGTATTTGGGCAATATGGACTCCCTCCGCGACTGGGGCCACGCCAAAGACTACGTCGAGGCGATGTACCTGATTCTGCAACAGGATACCCCCGAAGACTACGTGATTGCTACCGGCGTGACAACCACGGTGCGTGACTTCGTGAAAATGTCGTTTGCCGAAATCGGCGTGACGCTGGAGTTCAAAGGTGAAGGCGTGGAAGAAAAAGGCTACGTGGTGTCGTCAACCAACCCCGAATTTACCGTTGAAGTGGGCAAAGAAGTGGTGGCCATTGACCCCCGCTATTTCCGCCCCACCGAGGTAGACCTGCTGCTGGGCGACCCTACCAAGGCCATGACCAAGCTGAACTGGAAACCCAAATATGACCTGGCTGCTCTTGTGAAAGACATGATGCAGGCCGACATTGCCCTCTTCCAGCGCGACCAACTCCTGGCCAAGAGCGGCCACCAGGTGCTGAATTATTACGAATAACGGCCCCCTATCCCGGACGCAGGACCGCCCCGAAGGGGAAGTGCTGCCGCATATAAAAAAAGCTCAGTTAGATATTCTAGCGGAGCTTTTTTTATATGCGGTAACCTTTGTTCTTCTGGCTGCGGAAGCTGACGCACTTGATTCGTTGAGTAAAGGATATATAGAGTCTGAGACAATGCTCGTTTAAACGTAAACCCGTTCGCTTCATGAATCAGCTTGCCTTACTTTCGGTCTTTTGCTTACTATGGGCTTGTAAATCAGGCGGAAAGCAACAAGCCTTAGAAGCACAACTCCCTGTTCAGCTCCCGATAATAGTAACTATGTCGGACCCTACAGCTAAAAATGATACGGTCGAGGTGGCATCAACGCTAACTGACTCAACATACATCCTTAACGTGGGTATCTATCACAGCAATGAAGTGGATCAGACCGCCATCCAGCGGGATTGGTTCGGACTCTTCAAACGCGGGGAAAGCTATTATTTGGATCATTGTGCTTTGAGAGTAAAGCGAGTCGACGATCCAGTAGGAGCTGATGGATTGGCCTGGGATATCTCAGTTTCAAACAAGGACAGTTCAGTACTGCTGATTAATCCCCCTACTTTTCTTAAACCTAATGCTGTACCTCATATTGAACTGTCAAAGCGCCATTTAGCACCTGGCGACAGCTTACGGTTTGTATTTGGTAGTACAGATTACACGCTCTTTGCCACAGGTACATTGGTTGGTGAGGGGGATGACAAATATGAACAAGACTATAGGTTGTACCTATCAGCTGCCAACAACGGGCATCACGTAACTCAGCTATTAGAGCAAAAACAGCAAAGCGATGGTGATACTCAGACAACAATTCTTTTTGTGGGCGATATCGACGGCGACGACAAGCTCGATTTCCTAATTAACACAACTGCTCACTACAATGCCTTTGTACCGACGCTGTTTTTGTCGAAACCAGCTCTAAAGAATAACCTAGTAAAGTTGGTGGGGAAGCATATAAGCGTTGGATGTTGATATGAAGCGAACCGTGGGATTGTAGCCCTATTGAGCCTTGGGTAGCTTAGGCCCAGCGGGCCGTAACGTCGGTAGAATAGGTTGATGCTCCTCATCCAATCAAGCCCCAGCGGGGCGTAACGTGCGGATACGCCCAAGCGGTGATGCCTAGCTTAGATGTTTGCTACCATATCCGCACGTTACGCCCCGCTGGGGCTTGATTGGATGAGGAGCATCAACCTATTCTACCGACGTTACGGCCCGCTGGGCCTAAGCTACCCAAGGCTATGAATATGCCTATTATTTAATGGATTGATAATCAATTATTTATCTGGATTTGCAATTTTGTAGTCTGCGTCAAGAACAAATAAAAGGGGGTTTCTGAACCACAAACATGGTCCAGCAACCCCCTTTTTAGGGAAATTCGGGCGGGCACGTGGCCTCGCCCCTACCTTACATCGGTACGGCGTAGTAAAGGGTGCGGCTGCTGTTGGGGTACATCCCGATCAGGAGCA
Source organism: Fibrella aquatilis (assembly GCF_017353255.1). Lineage (GTDB taxonomy): Bacteria > Bacteroidota > Bacteroidia > Cytophagales > Spirosomataceae > Fibrella > Fibrella aquatilis. Next base: position 124,459 of record NZ_JAFMYU010000005.1, read on the forward strand.
AGCCTTCGCCTTCTTTCACGCTGCCTACGATGGTTTCTAGGTCTTTAACGGTCTTTACGTTTTTACCATTGGCTTTCAGGATCACAAAGCCCTCTTCGATTTCGGTTTCGGCCAGTTTACCGTCAACAATTTTGCTGACGCGGACCCCGCCGCTAACACCCATCTGCTGACGCTCTTTGTCGGTCAGGTTGTTGAACTCGGCACCCAGCGATTTCATGCTTGAGGTGGCCATTTCTTCCTTCTTGATCACGTCGCGGCCACCGTTGCGGTTGCGGAGTTCGACTTTGAAATCACGCTCGGTACCACCCCGGTTCACGGTCACGGTAACCACGTCGCCCGGACGACGACGACCGATGATCTCGCGCATTTGGGCATCCGAATCAAGCGGAGCGCCTTCCATCTTCACAATCACGTCGCCTTTCTGAATACCGGCGGCTTTGGCGGCACCGTTGTCGGTTACGCTTTCTACGTAGATACCACGGCCCACTTTAGAACCTACCTCGGTAGCCAATTTGCTGTCTAGTTCGCGAGGCAGGATACCGATATAACCGCGCTGCACGTTACCGAATTTCAGCAGGTCGGCGGTTACTTTCTTCACGAGTGATACCGGTACAGCAAAACCGTAGCCGCTGTAATAGCCTGTAGCAGAGGCAATTGCTGAGTTGATACCCACCAGTTCGCCACGCAGGTTCACCAGCGCACCACCTGAGTTGCCGGGGTTAATGGCGGCGTCGGTTTGGATAAACGCTTCGATGGGCGTATCAACGGCTTTGGCACCGGGTTGCTGCTGCTGTTGGTTACGGCTCAGAATACCGATACCCCGGCCTTTGGCACTCACGATACCCGCCGTAACAGTCGATTCGAGGTCGAGGGGGTAGCCAACCGCCAATACCCATTCGCCCAGTTTCAGGTTGTCTGAGTCACCCAGCGTAATGGCGGGCAGGTTGTTGGCATCAATTTTTACGACGGCCAGATCCGTAAGTGGGTCAGTGCCAATAACTTTGGCTTTGAAGCTCCGCTTGTCGGTCATGATCACTTCTACCTCGTCGGCGTCCTGCACCACGTGGTTGTTGGTCACGATATACCCGTCTTTCGAGATAATCACGCCCGAACCTGAGGCCTGACCCTGCTCACGCCGGGGGCGACCCTGTCCCTGACCCATGCCGGGCATGCCTTCGTCGCCGAAGAACTCACGGAAGATATCGGGCATTTGTTGCTGCCGCACGGTGCGGGTCATGGTGGTACGAATGTGCACAACCATCGGCGTGGCGCTTTCGGCGGCATACGAGAAATCACCGGGGGCACCCGAAGGGGCGTTGCCCGTCAACGAAGCCAGCCGACTAATGGGCGTGGCCGACGATTCACTAAATACGACGTCCCGCTTATTGAACCCCAGCAGGTTGTAAGCGAACAACGTAACGGCACTCGAGAAGAGGGCAATCAGCGTTAGAACTTTCCAGTTGCTTTTCATGGTATTGGGTACTAAAAAAATCGGTGTTTGTGTAGACGTTCCAGGCGACAAAAAGGGCGAGTTTAGGAAGAAAACCCACTTTTTCGTTGTCGCTTCTGACAACATAACGAAAGTAGAAGCGCGAAAAATTCGACCCCTATTCACCGCTTAACACATTTTAACAACGGATGTTTTGTACAGTATGCAGTGAAGAACAGTATGCAGTATGCATTGGTTAGTCGGCGTAGCCCGGACGCGGGATCGCCCCCACTCTGAAGGGTGCCTGCTGGCGCGTCAGCCCACTGCATACTGCATACTGACCTTCACTGCATACTGTAAATCTCCCAATACGCTTTGCCTGTGTTTTGCCAGCGGAAGCGGTTGGCCTGCCAGCGGAGGCGTTCGGGTTTGAGGGGGTCGTCGTAGAAATCGCGCATACCGGCGCGGAGGGTTTCCACGATGGCTTCTGGCTCAAACGAGTCGAAATAGACAGCTTCGCGGCCCCCGATTTCGGGGAGGCTGGTGAGGTGCGAGAGGAACACGGGCTTGCCGAAGCTCATGGCTTCCACTACGGGCAGGCCAAAGCCCTCGCTGAGCGAGGGGAACAGAAACGCCTCGCAGTTGGCGTAGAGCCAGGCCTTGGTTATCTCGTCAACGGGCCCGGTCTGTAGCACATTATCGGCACCAAGTTGCGCGGCCTGTTCGCGGAGGTGCTGAGCGTAGGGATGGTCGTTGCGCCCGGCCAGCACCAGGGCGTAGTCGGGGAAGGCCTGTGCGATGGCCAGCAGCGTGTGGACGTTTTTCTTGGGGTGCAATACGCCCAAAAACAGGAAAAACGGCCTTTTCAGTCCTTCCAGGCCTTTTGGCGGTGGCTCCGCTGGCGGCGTGGGCAGGTCCGAGACGCCGATATAAACTGTTTGGAGTTTGGTTATGGGAGGTAAGGTCAGGTGTTCGCGTACCACCGAGCCGGTGTAGTCAGAGAGGGTAGTAATGATTTGGGCGCGGTTGGCCCGTTGCTGTACGGCGGCGAGTTTGCGGGCCTTTTTCGCATCCGAATAATCGGGGCGTTCCAGAAAATTCAGGTCGTTAATAGTCAACACCAGCTTACCGGGGCGTTGCGAAGGCCAGTAGGCAGCGTCCTGGTGTAGGTTGTGCCAGACGTCGTACTGTCCAGGGTTCCAGAGTTTCCGCAGCCAACTGGCCTCCAAGTAGTGCAGCCGTGGACTCGGTTCGCCAAAAACCCCCGTCTGCCCCTTCGGCACTAAAAACGTCAGGTTGGCGTCGGCGGGTTGCTGCCGCACCAGCTCCTGCCCCACCCGCAAACAGGTTTGTCCCAACCCGCTATTCAGGTCACGGATGCGTTCGGTATCGACGAAGATTTTCATAGAGGAAGTTTAACGTCTAAAGTTCAAAGTCTAAAGTTGGCTGACGCAAGAGTATGCGCGTCAGCCAACTTTAGACGTTAAACCTTAAAACTTTAGACTACTCTTCCAGTCGCTTAAACAGCACTGTGGCATTGTGCCCCCCGAAGCCAAACGTGTTGCTCAGCACCGTATTAATGGTTTTCGTCTGTGCCACGTTGGGCGTTAGATTCAGGCCTGCGGGCACGTTTTCGTCGCGGTTTTCGAGGTTAATCGTAGGGGGGATCACGCCGTGCTGCATGGCTAGGATGCTGGCAATGCCTTCAATAGCTCCTGCTGCCCCCAGCAAATGACCGGTCATTGATTTGGTGGCACTGATGCTCAGGTTGGTCGGGTTGTCGCCAAACACTTTGGCAATGGCTTTGGCTTCCGACAAATCGCCAATGGGCGTTGAGGTGGCGTGTGGGTTCAGGTAATCAAGCTGATCGGGTTGCAAGCCGGCTTCACGGAGGGCTTCGAGCATGGCGTTGGCGGCACCCAGGCCTTCGGGGTGGGTGCCGGTCATGTGGTAGGCGTCGGCGGTGGCACCGGTACCTACCAGTTCACAATAGATTTTGGCACCCCGCGCTTTAGCGTGGTCATAGTCTTCCAGAATGATGCCGCCGCCGCCTTCGCCCAGCACAAAGCCGTCGCGGTCAGCGTCGAACGGACGCGAGGCCCGCTGTGGCTCGTCGTTGCGTTCCGAGAGGGCTTTCATATTGCTGAACCCACCCAGCGCCGAGTCGGTGATCACGTATTCCGAGCCGCCCGTTACAATGGCGTCGGCTTTGCCCAGCCGGATGTAGTTGAAGGCGTCGATCATGGCGTGGGTACTCGACGCGCAGGCCGATACCGGCGCGAAGTTGACGCCCATGAAACCGTGACGGATAGAAATCATGCCAGCGCCCATGTCGGCAATCATTTTCGGAATAAAGAAGGGGCTAAACCGTGGAATCTTGCCCCCGGCTCCGTAGGCCAGCACTTCTTCCTGAAAGCTGTGCAGCCCACCAATGCCCGACGCCCAGATTACGCCCACACGCTCTTTGTTGATGCCTTCACTCAGCAGCCCGGCATCGTTAATAGCCTGGTCGGCGGTGACAATGGCATAGTGCACGTAGCCGTCCATTTTTCGGGCTTCTTTCCGGTCAAAATAATTGAGTGGGTCGAACCCTTTTACTTCACAGGCGAAGCGAGTTTTGAACAGGGATGCGTCGAATTTGGTGATGGGACCGGCACCGCTTTTGCCTGTGCTCAGGCCCTGCCAGAACTCAGCAACCGTGTTTCCGATGGGCGTAAGGGCACCCAGGCCCGTCACAACGACTCGTTTTAACTCCATATGTGGGCTATGCTTTATAGGGTGCAAAGATGGGAAATAAGGAGGAAAGGGAGAAAAGGAGGAATGGAGGAAGGGAAGAAAGCAGGAAGGGGAGGACTAACGCACCAGTAGTTCCTGTTGTGTCAGCCAACCCTTTCCTGCTTTCTTCCCTTCCACCGTTTCTCCTTTTTTACCCCATCCACGCCACAATTCGCCGTGCCCACTCTTCGCCGGCGTCTTCCTGCAAAAAGTGGCCTCCTGAGAGGGTAATGTGGGGTTGGCCCGCCGCGCCGGGGATGAGCTTCTGCATGACTTTGTCGCCACCGGCGGTGATGGGGTCGTGGTCTGAGAAGCAGGTTAGGAGCGGTTTTTGCCATTGCATCAGCACCTGCCAGGCGGCGCGGTTGGCGGGGGCGGCGGGGTCATCGGGGCGGGTGGGCACTAGCTTCGGGAATACCCGGGCGGCGGTTTTGTAGGTCTCGTCGGGGAAGGGGGCGTCGTAGGCGGCAACCACGTCGGCGGGTAGTTTGGTGGTGCAGCCCATGCTGATGAGCTGACCAATGGGCAGGGAAGCAATGGTTTGCGAGAACGTTTGCCACTGCAAAAACGCCTCCGACGGGGGCTGATCGCCGGTGGGCAGGCCGGTGTTGGCCGCGCAAATGCGGGCAAAGCGCGACTCGTTTTCGGCGGCCAGTCGTAGCCCCAGTAGCCCGCCCCAGTCCTGACAGACCAGCGTTATGTGTTGTAGATCAAGCTGTTGGATAAACGATGTGAGCCAGTCTATATGGCTTTGGTACGAATAGGCCTCTGCCTCCACGATCTTGTCTGATTTACCAAAGCCGATCAGATCAGGGGCAATAACCCGGTGGCCCGCGCCGACTAGGATCGGAATCATTTTCCGGTAGAGATAAGACCAGGTGGGTTCGCCGTGGAGAAGTAGCACCGGGGCAGCAGTGGGGTCACCTTCGTCAAGGTAGTGCAGTTGCAGGTCTTTTCCCACGGTCAGATAATGAGGTGTGAACGGGTAGCCGGGCAAATTGGCGAACCGGTCGGGGGGCGTGTGCAGAATAGTCATGTTACAAGATAAGTGTTTATGTATACCACAAGTTACAAATTGATGTGAACCCTATTTTTAATCTTACTTTTGTGGTTGGTCAATAACAAATTGTTTTCAATACCATTCATTAACACGCGTCGTTAATCTATGATGATTAGAGCAATAATTACGGGTGCCACAGGCATGGTGGGGGAAGGTGTTTTGCACGAATGCCTCCAACATCCGGATGTGGAGCATATTTTGGTGGTTGGCCGGAAGACATGTGGTGTCGTTCACCCCAAATTAAGCGAACTACTGGTGCCTGATTTTTATGATCTTTCGGCCGTAGCAAGCCAACTGACGGGCTATAATGCCTGTTTTTTCTGTTTGGGCGTATCGTCGGTGGGCATGAATGAGCGTGATTATTACCGGGCTACCTACACCCTTACGCTGCACATGGCCACGCTGCTGAGCCAACGTAACGGCGGCATGACGTTCTGCTACGTGTCGGGCGTGGGTACAGACAGCACCGAGATGGGCAGTTCGATGTGGGCGCGGGTGAAGGGCAAAACCGAAAACGACCTCATGGCCCTGCCGTTTAAGCAGGTTTACAATTTTCGTCCGGGCTACATTCACCCTACCGAAGGCCTCAAAAATACCAAGAGCTACTACCGCTACTTAAGCTGGCTTTACCCCGTGCTTCGTCGGTTGTTTCCTAATTCGGTCATCACCCTCCGACAACTGGGCTTGTCTATGATCCACTCCGTCGACAACGGCACCCAAAAGCGCGTGCTGGAAGTGAAGGATATTTTGGCGCTGGCAGAACAGTGATTTACGATGTACGACTTACGATGTACGATTTATTGCTGACGCCTGGGTTTGCTCTGGCCGCACCGGCGGACCGGTCAGCAATAAATCGTACATCGTAAGTCGTACATCGTAAATCACTCCGATCTTTGCACCATGCTATTACAAAATGATTTAGTGCTGCGGGCGGCGCGGGGTGAGGCAGTAGAACGTACGCCCGTATGGCTGATGCGGCAGGCTGGGCGAATCTTGGCAGAGTACCGGGCCGTCCGGGAAAAAGCGGGCAGCTTTATCAAGCTGGCCACTACCCCCGAACTTGCCGCCGAAGTGACCGTGCAACCCGTTGATTTACTGGGCGTTGATGCCGCCATTATTTTCTCCGACATTCTGGTGGTGCCCGAAGCCATGGGCCTGCCCTACGAGATGATCGAGCAGCGCGGGCCGGTGTTCCCCCGTACGGTGCGCACCCTGGCCGACCTCGACACCTTGCACATTGCCGATGCTGAGCAGGACCTGGGTTATGTGCTGGAGGCCCTTCGTCTGACAAAACAGATGCTGAATGGCCGGGTACCCTTGCTGGGTTTTGCCGGGGCACCGTTCACTATTTTCTGCTACATGACAGAGGGCAAAGGATCGAAAACGTTTTCGGTGGCCAAAAAGCTGCTCTACACCGACCCCGTTTTTGCCCATACGCTGCTGCAACAAATCACCGACAGCACCATTGCCTACCTGAAAGCCCAAATACGGGCCGGGGCCGACCTGGTGCAGATTTTCGATTCGTGGGCGGGCATTCTCTCGCCGGATCAATACAGCACATTTTCGCTGCCCTACATCAGTCAAATCTGCGATGCCATCAAAGCTGATGCCGAGGTGGGGCAGACGCCCATTACGGTGTTTGCCAAAGGCGCATTCTTTGCCCGCCAGGCCATTGGTCAACTCAACTGCGACGTGGTGGGCCTCGACTGGAACATGGATGCGGCCGAATCGCGGGCGTTGATTCCGGGCAAGACCTTGCAGGGCAACCTCGACCCCTGTGTGCTTTATGCCGAACCCGCTCAGATCCGCACCGAAGTGCAGCAGATGCTCACCGCCTTTGGCCTACAGCGTCACATTGCCAACCTCGGCCACGGCGTGTATCCCGACACCAACCCCGACCACGTTCGCGTGTTTATCGACGCCGTGAAGGAAGGCGTGGGGCAGAGGGTGTAGGGTATGGAGCACGGAGCTTAGAGACAAGAGGCAGGAAATAGTATACAAGGCGCATGATTACATATCGCTTGGCCCAACTGACTGACTGCGAGGGTATTGCCAATTTGCACACGCGTAGCTGGCGGTTGGCCTATCGGGGTATTCTGCGCGATCAGTACCTGGATGGTATTATTGATCAGGACCGCTATGCCGTCTGGTCTGAGCGCCTGCTAGACCCCGCCCAGAATCAGCGTATTCTATTGGCCGAAGAGAACGATAACCTGCTGGGATTCATCTGTTTATTTTTCGACAAAGACCCTGTGCGCGGCACCCTTATTGACAACCTGCACGTTGACCCGGCGATGAAAGGGCAGGGCATTGGAGCAGAGCTACTGCGTGAGGCCACCCGCCAATTGCTGCCCGAAGCTACCAATTCGAATTGCTACCTGGCTGTTTATGAGGCTAATACACCCGCCATTGGTTTTTACGAACGCATGGGTGGCCGTTGCCTTGGCCGCGAACTGCACGATAACCCCGGTGGGGGCAAAGCCACGATTTTGTGGTATGGATGGGGCAATAGTGATGAGTGGTAAACGGTAAGAGGTAAGTTTGCTTCCGCCAGCGTAACTGCTCTGGCGGAAGCAAACTTACCTCTTACCGTTTACCACTCATCACTTATTTATTATACCGCAGTCCTTCATCATAGTTAAACAGCGCGTAGCCGGGGCCTTCGAGGTAGCCGGGCACGTCGGTTTTTTGGTTTTGGGCGGCGGCTTCTGAAACCGGCGTTGAAAATGGCATTTTGCCCGACGGGTTAAACTGGCCCGTTATGACATCCAGAAAGGCATCGGTGGTGGTGCCGAATGTGGCCAATACGCCCCTGATGTTAGCGGTTGTGGCAGGGTTATAAACCTCATCAACCACCCAGGGGTTGGTAAAATTGATGGCCAGAATAGTCGGTTTTTTGGCCGTGAGCGCGTTTACGTAGGCTACGTCGACGGCATTCTTCGACAGCGACAGGTACAGCGGTGAACCGTCGGAATTAAACAACGACTTGGACCCGGGCGTGATCCAGAGCACAATTACGTCGGCCTCTTCGGGCGTTTTCACGAAGGTCAGGTTATACTTACCCGCCTTGTCGGCGAAAACGTTGCTTGGGTTGGCCTGCGGGTTTGGCTGGCGGTAATACTGCTCGAAATACACCTTCGTTTTTGGGGTTAGCGGCAGCGCCTGCGGCTCATTTCGCAGCAACACAATCGACTTGCGCATGGCCAGGTCGGCGCGGGTTTGAAAGCGGGCGTTGCCTACCAGTTGCTCAGCGGCTGCTTCGTCTACATATGGGTTCTCGAACAGCCCCAGCCTGAATTTTTCCAGCAGCAACCGCCGCACCGAATTATCGATGTAACTCATGTCGACGGTGCCACTCCGCACAGTTTCAAGCAGTTGCGAGGGGTCCGACGTGCCCGAGTACAAGTTTACCCCCGCCTCCAGTGTGCGTTTGTATCGTTCGGTCAGGGTCAGGTTTTCGGCACCCCAGGGCATCATCTCGATGGGGCCAGTGTCGGAGTTGATGATCCCGTCGAAGCCCAGTTCGCCCCGCAGCAGGTCGGTGATTACGCCCTTGTTGTAGGCATAGGCGATGGGTTCGTATTTGGTATCCTGCGGAATGGAATAGTACGGCATAATGGCCGACGTGCCCGCTTTGATCGCCGCCCGGAAGGGAATGAGGTTGTTGGCAAGCATATGCCCCGGAAAACGCTCGTTCTTTCCCCAGTCGAAGTGGGGGTCCTGACCTCCTTCGGCCGCGCCGCCGCCGGGAAAATGCTTGGTTGTCATCGCCACCGACGTGGGGCCGAGGGTGGTGCCCTGAAACCCCAGCACTAGCTGCGTCATCATCTGCCCGACCCAGTCCGCGTTTTCGCCAAAAGTGCCCTCTATACGCTGCCAGCGGGGTTCGGTGGCCAGGTCGGCCATGTACATGTAGCCTTTGCGAAGGCCCACCGCTGCCCACTCCTGCCGGGCAATGTCGGCAAATTCGCGCACCAGCGCCAGATCGCGCATGGCCGATAGACCCAGTTCGCCGGGCCAGGTCGAGAATACGGTTTTGCCCACACTCAGGCCAATAGAGGCGTCGCGAGTGATGTGGTTGCGGGGGTTCGAGGCAATAATAGCCGGGATGCCCAGCCCGTCGGCTTCGCAGAGGGCCTGGAGTTTGTTGGCCCACTGGGCCGTGGTGCGGGCGCTCACGTTGGCCCGCAGGATAAAGTGGCGCAGGTGGTACTGAGTTACGCCCTTGGTGGTACCCGCGGCCATCATCATTGGCGCAGGCAGGGGCTTTTTGGTAAACATGTTGCCCGTTTGTACCAGGTCATCTTCATTGAAATCGCTGGTGATGGCGTCCTTGTTTTTGGGTGCTTCAAACGACCAGTCATTTTTCAGCCGTGCCGTGCTGATGAGCATAAAGCCAACTTTTTCTTCCAGCGACATCCGGGCCAGCAGATCGGCCGTACGCTGGGCAATGGGTCGCCGCCAGTCTTCGTATTTATCGAGCTTTCCGTTTTTGTTTAAGTCCTTGAATACCAGATTGCCCAGATGCAACAGTGGGGCCGACTGAGCACCCAACACGGGTTGCTGAACAGCCGCCCGTGACTGAGCCGCGACTTGGCTGGTTACGCACCAGATAAGTAAAAAAACGGGTAAAGCAGTAGACGCGAAAGGTCGACTGAATGGCTTTTCAGTATAAATACGATGCATAATGTTGTTACGGTGTTGGCAAAAAAAGACTGGTATATAGCTTACTATGCAAGCTACATACCAGTTGGAATTACTGCATCTCTTAACCGGTTTTGATGCAAAAAATAAGTAATGACTGCACGTATAATTCGCCTGACTATTTATGCCGTAGTAGACGTTTGTGTTGATAGATAAACCACGCCAGCACGCTTACTACGGCCGTCAGTGCCAACGCTTGCAATATGACTGGTCCCTGCAACTGACGAAGGCCCACGAATACGGCGACAAAAGCCCAGAGGGCGGTGAGGGTATAGGCTAGACTACCCGTTGTTAACCGTACACAGCCAAATACGTTAACTGTGGCCCCAAGGAGGATCAGGCCCTGCCAGAGTTGACCAGCGGGGCCGGTGTCAGAGACCCCCAGGCTTTTTACCACAGAAGCGATATTAGCAAAGATGGCTACGCTGGTCCAGCCAAGGTAAATGCCCAGTTGCGCCTCTATAAGCAGGCGTTGCGTAGTTGTTAACTGTGACCGGTATGGTAACACACGCCGGTAGGCCTGACGTAGTAGCCAGAACATACCAATGAAAATAGGAACGGTTAGCCAGACGTTCGGACTAGCCGCCGCCCAGAGCCACAGGCCAAAACCCAGGTAGGTGCCAATAAGATATGGGGCCAACTGACCAAACAACGGGATATTGCGGTTGCCGGGAATAACCTGGTAGATACCGTAGGCCAGTGACAGCAACGTGATGACGCCCCACACTGCAAAAGCATACCCAGCGGGGGTAATTTGTGGATCGTTGCCTCCATTGCCGTCGAATGAGCTGAACAACGGCGAAAGCTGTTGCATAACGGCCGTCAGGCAAACCAGCCAGTACAGCGCATTTTGTTTCAAATCGATTGACACAGGCTGATACATAACAAAACTGGTAGGTTGAAAGGCCCTAGCACAGTAAGGCGAGTGACAGAGAAAAACCAGGCAGCACCCCTTCGCCAGATAATGCCCCGGCAAAGCTGGTGATCACATCTATAGACCCGTTGGCGCGGTACACTTTGGCAGTTTGCGTCTTGGGGTTGATCAGCCAGCCCAGCCGACAACCGTTGGCCATATATTCAACCATTTTTGCCTCGGTGTCTTTCTGCAAATCCGATTCACTGACCAGTTCAACCACAAAATCGGGACACAAGGGCAGAAATTTTCTGCGTTGCTCTGGCGTAAATGCATTCCGGCGTTCAGCAGTTAACCAGGCGACATCCGGACTACGAACAGCACTATTGGGTAGACGGAATGCCGTTGACGAATCGTAGACAAAACCGAGCTTTGACTGACGGTTCCAAATAACCAGATCAGCGCCCAACTCGCTGTTTTTCTCTCCTGTATCGGCACCTGTTTGTCCCATGGGTTTGATATTACCGTTCGCGTCGCGCTCGAAGTTTAGGTTTGCGTTATCCTGACAGAAATAATAGAACTCGTCGTCACTCATGTGCCGAATCTGTTCAAACATATCTGTGCCCGGTTCAAGCTCTATGGGCAGTACAAGGGTGGTCATAGCAGTAGGCGTTAGCAACCTGTTTATCAACCGTAATATACGAACATCAACCGTACCTAAATATCTAGCCGCCGGGCCTCTTCCAGCAGGTGCGCTTTGTCGATGGGCACTACCCCCACACTTTCGCAGACAAGGCCACCGCCCAGGTTCGACAGGCCCGCAATGCGGTGCGCCGACTGATTCAGGGCCACGCAGCAGGCAGCAATGCTAACGACGGTATCACCCGCGCCCGATACGTCAGATATCTGCCGGACGTGGGCCGGAAGACGATCCTGAACGCCATCAAAATCAATGTAAACACCTCGTTCTGAAAGCGTTATGAGCGTGCCGCGCAGGTGCATCCGGGTTTTGAGCTGATCTACCACGCGGGTCAGTTCGCCAGGGTCATCTGCGCTGAAATCAACCGATTCGGCCAGCTTCAGGCCCTCTTTCAGTTCTTTTAGGTTGGGCTTAAAGAGCGTGACGTGTTCGTAGTCCAGAAAGTGCCGTTTTTTAGGGTCGACTACGGTGGGGATACCGTGTAAATTGGCGAAAGCGGTAATCTCGGCAATGGCTTCGCGGCTGAGCACACCTTTGTCATAATCTTCAAAAAGAACTACCTGGCAACTAGGAATCAAAGACTTAGCTCGCTCAATGAGTTGTGCCCGGTCATCATCGGTGATGTATTTGTCGGTTTCGGTGTCTACGCGCACCACCTGTTGCGACCCGGCAATGATGCGTTCTTTGATGGTCGTCAGCCGCCCCGCCGACCGGATCAGGCCGTCGCAACTGAGGTGGCGGTCCTGGAGTTGTTGCACCAGTTGATCGCCGGGGGCATCGGTACCAATGACTGAACAGATAATGGCTTCAGCGCCAAGGGCTTGCACATTTAGCAGCACGTTGCCTGCACCACCTAGCCGCACTTCGCGACGGGTGACGGTCACAACCGGCACGGGTGCTTCAGGCGAAATGCGTTCTACACGCCCCCAGACGTAGGCATCGAGCATGACGTCGCCTACAATCAGTACGCGAAGTGAATTAAACTGGGTAAACAAATCGGCAAGCGGGGTATTCATGCCGCAAAAATAAGTTTAAAGTTCAAGGTCTAAAGTCCAAGGCTGGCTCACGCATACGTATTCTTGCGTGAGCCAGCCTTGGACTTTAGACCTTGAACTTTAAACTTATTTAGATCCGTTGCACCAATTCGTTCACTTTGTGCAGCTCGCGGCCCATGATGTGGTCGAGGATGGCCTGGGCGTGTTCACGTCCATTTTCGATAAATACTTTTTCAGTATAGATACCTGCCAGAACGGTACCGCACACATATAGTCCTGGTACGTTGGTCTCGAACGTTTCGCGGTCATAAACTGGTACTTGTGTATCAGGATTCAATTCTATGCCGCAACGTTGAAGTAGCTCTGCATCAGGTGTATAACCAGTTAACACCAGCACAAAGTCGGCGGGAATGTTGCTGATTTCGCCGGTCAGCTGGTTATGCACCCGCACAAAATCGGGGCCGATGCGGGTGGCGCAGCTATCAAACACGGTTTTGATCTTGCCTTCTTTCACCCGGTTCTTCACATCGGGAATGAGCCAATATTTCACCGTTGAGCGGAAGTCGGGTCCGCGGTGCACTACCGTCACGTCTACGTCGTGGCGATACAATTCCAGCGCCGCTTCAACCGCCGAATTCGACGCGCCGATGATGACCACGTTGGTAAATGAATATTTGAACGGTTCGTCGTAGTAGTGCGATACCTGCGGGCCATCTTCACCGGGAATCCCCAGCCACCGGGGCCGGTCGAAATAGCCCGTGGCCAGGATGACTTTATAGGCTCGAAAGGTCTCGTCTTTGGTAGTGGTCACTACAAATACGTCGCCTTGTTTTTGTACACGCTGAACTTCGGTGAAGACTTTGGTATTCAGCTTATAGTAAGCTGCCACTTTGCGATAATATTGAAGCGCCTCATTACGGTTGGCTTTTACGCTCGATACCGGAAACGGAATACCGCCGATCTCGATGTTTTCGGCCGTGGAAAAAAAACGCATCAGCTTCGGATACCGCCGAATAGACTCGGTTATGCTTCCTTTTTCTAAAATCAAGTGGCTTAAACCACTCTTGCTGGCTTCGATCCCGGCGGCTAACCCGCAGGGGCCGCCGCCCACAATCAAAACATCATAAGGTTGGCTGGTTGTCATATAGGCCGGATTGCTCCGTTGTCTTACTCAGGTGTAACGCAAAAAAAGACCCCAAAGGTTTGGCTTTGGGGTCTATGGCTAGATGAGAAACCAGTTTAGCGAACTCGGGTTCCCTGTATACTAAGGCAACCGCCTGGCTGCACAGTTACGGTGAACAAAGCTGATGGTTTACACTCGGCTCTGGCCTGATTAACTGGCGTCAGAATGGCATAGATGTAGTTGTCAACGGGCTGCGACGCGGTGTTGGTCACGCCGACGAAGGCAGCGGGTGGCAAGATGGCCTGATTGCTGGCATTGGGGCTTAGCGTGGCTAGTACGGTGCCGCCTACGTACATATTGGTGCCTGTTTGCAGCGTTTTGAACCTGACAAACTGAATTTGCTGCCCGGCCACCAGGGTCGTACTAGCCGTGGCTACGATGGCCGGTGCTGGCCCTCCCGAGCAAATGGTCGATGCACCCGGGCTAATGGACAGTGTCGTTACGCATTGGTCACCAGCTGGGGGTTCAACCACCACTTCGGCCTGATTGGGGCAACCCGTCTCAATATCATAAACAGTGACCGTGTAGTTGCCTACCAGGGTTACCACGGGATTTTGTTCGGTGCTGGTGAAATTACCCGGACCAGTCCAGTAGAAAGACACGCCCGATGCCTCCGCTACCAGCGTTACCGAGCACGTATTACATAGTTTTACACCACCGAAGGCCTCTACGTCTGGAGTAGTCGATGCGCCCTGCGTTACCGTGCCACCTGTAGATACCACCGTGCAACCGTTGGCAAATGTGACGGTGGCTGAGTAGGTACCCGGCAGCGTAACCGAGATGGGGTTTTGGGTGCTGGTGAAGCCGTTTGGCCCTTTCCAGCTAACTGTCTGTGTTGTTACCTGACCACCCACCAGGGCCGTTAGCGAGGCCGTTGGGTTGCGGCACGACAGCACCGCGTCGTTGACCGTTACGGGCTGGGTGATTTTGTCTTCGCTTACCAGGGCTGTGCCCGAAGACGCCGCGCAGGCACTCAACGAGGCCGTTACTGTATAGACGCCCGGCGCACTCACCAACAGCGACGAGCCTGCTGTGGTAGTGCCGTTGGGTGGACTAACCCAGCCATAAACAGTGCCGGGAGTAGGGTTGAGCACTTGTAGCGTAGCCGTGAGCTTGTTGCAGGTCAGCGTAGCCGAACTGGGCGTCACCGCAACTGTCGGCTTGGGCAATATGGTCAGCTTCGTCACCGACGACACCCGGCAGGTGGGGTCTATGGGGGCAGGCGAAATAATGCCGTAGATGAAGTATTGAATGGGAGCACCCGTGTTGTTCTGCGTAGAAATGTTAGCGGCTGTAAGCGAAACAACCTGGCTGACTGGGTTGGTGGGCGTAAGCGTGGCCAGCACCGTGCCGCCGGTATACATAGCCGTACCACTTTGCGGACTGGTAAACAGCACAAACTGTACGTTATCTACCAGTGCAAAATTGGCCCCGTCGAACGGAACGTCAGGGATTTTTGCTGCATCGGCGCATACCGAAAGCGTTTCGAATTGCGCCGTGATAGTGGGGCAAGAATAGATAGCGAAGTCGTTGTCGTAGTTGTTTTCGCCAAATGAGCCGGTCGTTAGCTGAATTACGGCGTTAGTACCGATCTGAACGGCGTTGTTGTCACGGATAGCGCCATCAACACCCGATGCCTGGAGTTGCGGTGAGATATAATAGTCGCGTGTTGTGGCCGCGCGTCGGGCACCTGGTCCACCGGTGGGCTTTTGGGCAGCTAGGTCCAGGCTGGGGAGTTGAGCCATGGCCAGCCGAATTTCGTAGCTGCGGTTGTAGCGAGGCCCACCCGGCACGTTGTTTTTATTGAACACATACTGACCGCCGTTGGCCGAGGTTGTCGAGGCAACTTTAGTCCCTCCGGCACCCATATCAAACAGTTCCAGCACTACGCCGTCTACGCCGGGTTCATAGGCGTCTTGTATGCCATTGCGGTTGTCGTCGAACCAGACGCGGTTGCCAATTTCCAGGCCCGGCATATCGCAGAGGACTTTGCCGTCGCCCAAACCAGATACCTTGCCAAAGTTGCCGTCGGGACCACCGCCCAGGTTGGCAAACAGGGCATAATTACGCACAATGCTGCCGTCGCGGTTTTTGAAGACTTTCATACCGCCCGACTGATAAATGCCTGTGATGGGGTCAAACGCCGACGTCATCACCTCACCGCGTCCGGGCACCACCATCAGCGAACCGTTGGTTACTTCGTCGTGAGCTAATTTGGTGCTGCTGGTTGAAAACGCCCATTGGTCGTTGTAGTAAAACTCGCCTCCACCTGGCCCCTGATTGTTGTTGGTGCCTTGCACACTGATGCCTGTTCCCGGCACCTGATTGGACCCGGCTGTGCGGGCAGGCACAAAATCGCCCCCCACTGAACCGTTGCTTTCCATCTTGTAGGCAGTACCAGCGGCATTGAGCGGGGCCGCCCGCAGAATATCACCGCCCGTAAACCCATTGAATAGTCCTGTTCCCTGTGGGTTATGGTTTTGTACCCCCGCCAGGTGACCAAACCGGTCGAGCATACCGATGATCATAGACCCGTCAACGTCGAAGGCCAGATCAGTAACCATGGGTTGCGGCCACATCACAAACATGCCGGTGTTATTGCAGCCAACCGGGAAATCGTTATTCCAGGGGAGCCAGTACTTAAAGTCGGCACAATTGTCGGTCAAGTCGGCGGCACCGCGCGGAAATGTGAGCGGGTAGGTAAGCACGGTTTGAAAAGTAGCGCCCACAATACGGGGGTCAACCCGTTGAATAATTAGCTTCAGGCCGGCTGTGTCGGGTAGGGTAGCAGCCAGGTCGCCTGTTGCCGATGGGGTAGAACCAATTTTCGAGGTCCGGTTTTCGCCCGAACAAACACCCCCCACATACACAATTTTGCGGTAGCTATACACCCCCCAGGGCCGATAGTCGCCGTTGGGGCAGCCCGACTGGTCCATCGCCCACGATTTCACGTCGCCGGGGCCGGGCTTGCGGGCGGGCGAGTCAATAAACACGCCGTAGAGCTTACGGTCAAAGAGGTTTACGGCATAGAGTGTCTTGCTATCGTCCGAAATTTCGATGCCGCCAAGGCCGATGCGCCCCATTGCCACCATCGATCCGGGGTCAGCACTGGCCTCCAGTTTATTGCCCGACAGCCCCGAGTGAGGGTCGGCACCGGTCGCCACGCCAAGGTCGGCCTGGAAATCAAAAAAGGGCTTGGTAATGATTTGCGGATAATCGGCCTGAACGGCCGTGGGCGTGGCCGTAAGGGCGGCTATGTCGGTGATGTAGATGCCCCCCGTGCCCAAACTGCCAAGCCCGGTATGCCGTTTGATGGCTGCCGAGGTGATCACTTTCTTTTCGGCTCTGAGTAGGCCGACGCCCCAGATTGACCCTACCTGCCCAGCAGTAGCTAGGTGAGCCGGGGGAAAGTTGCCAGGCCCGGCCAGCCCCGTGGCCGAATAGGGGAACGCCACCAGCACGTCGGCCCCGCTGGCGCGGTTGGCCGGGTCGGCGGGCGATCCATCGGCGTTGAGCGTACTGATTGGGTCGCCGTTCACAAAACAGGGAATGATCGTCGATACTTCGCCGTTCTGGCAATAGTCGGTGGGGTAGTTGATGCCCACGTCGATGCCGGTGGCGGCGGGGCCGGCAATGACAAACCGCACGTTCGACCGGTCGTCGGCACCAGCCGCGCCAAAAAAGTAGCCATCGGCCAGGCCACTAAACTCAATCCGTACCTTTGCATTGGCGGGTACGTCGGCAGCACTAAACTGGTAAGCGCCGTTGCTGTCGGTAGTAGTAGAGATGGGTGTCGAACTGAAATTCACGTAGGCTCTAACTACGATGTTTGGCTCGCCTGGCTCTTCGGGGAGTGAGGCCGTCTGGGTGCCGCTTTGGTTGAAGTCCCGGTATACGGTGCCCTTAACCTGAGCAAATAACATGGATTGCGAAAGCAGGTATGCCACACCAACCACTAGTCCCCGCCTGAACGCTACGTACAAATTTTTCATTTTCAAGGCTGTTCTACTATACTGATTTACCATTAGTCAATGCACAAATCGACTGGTCGCCAGTAGTCCTATGAAGGAACTGGTTTGCATTACCGAAATCGACACGTGTTTATGGGATGTAAGGTACTTAGAGCGAATACCTCAAATTTCTTGCCAGCCAGCCATTTCGCACCGTGAATGTTTACTGAGCGCACCAATTACTTATGAATAAATCGTCGTCTGAGCCGTTATTTGCGTATTCGTCTGTTGAGGAACGTACTTTTTTCGTTGACCTGATTTTGCCTATTCCTGTGCCACGATTGTTCACCTATCGGGTTCAGAGAGAAATGAATGGTCTTATCAAAATTGGGGCCAGAGTAATTGTTCCCTTCGGAAAAAGCCGGGTGATGACCGCCGTAGTGGCCAGTTTGCATAACCAGCCACCCCAGAACTACCAGGCCCGCTACGTGCTCGAACTACTGGACGAATATCCCCTGGTAACAGGCTATCAGCTTCAGTTATTCGATTGGATGTCAACGTACTACATGTGTTGTGTGGGTGAGGTGCTCAACGTGGCGCTGCCTTCCGGCTTGAAAATCACCAGCCAGTCGAAGGTGCAGTACAACCCCGATTTTGACTATCCCGAATTACTCACCGAGCAAGAAGCTGCCCTGATCGATGAGCTTCGAAAACAACCAGCCCTGTCGTATGAAGAGGTGGGGCGGCTGGTTGGCGAGATCAATGTGCCCACGCTCATTAAGTCGTTGGTGGGTAAACGGGCGGTCATTGTCTTTGACGAAGTCAAAGAAAAATACGTACCCAAAATGGTGCGTAAGGTGCGGCTAAACCCCCGGTTTGAAGACCCCGAAGAGTTAGTAGCTCTCATCCATAGACTAGAAAAACTACCCAAACAACAAGAGGTAGTCATGCGTTATTTAAGTCATGTGCCGTTACAACGCAGCCCCGCGTTAAACCAGATCGGCCTCGATAAAACGCTGCTCAACAAAGACGACGAACTGTCGTCGTCATCACTGGCTACGCTCATAAAAAATGGCGTGTTCGATACCTTCGAGCTGATCCAGCCGCGCTTTAGCCAGACGTTTGCCCCCCAGGGCGAGATTAAGCTGACCTCCGCCCAGCAGGCCGCCTCCGACCAGGTGATGGGCCACTTTGCTGACAAAGACATTGTGCTGTTTCACGGCATCACGGGCAGCGGCAAAACTGAAGTTTACATCGACCTGATCCAGAAGGTGCTGGCCGGCGGGTCGCAGGTGTTGTACCTCTTGCCCGAAATTGCTTTGACCACCCAGATTGTGGTGCGCCTGCAGAAAGTCTTCGGAGACAAAATGGGCATCTACCACTCGAAATTCTCTGATAATGAGCGCGTTGAGGTTTGGAAGGGCATTGTGTCGGGGCAGTACCAGTTTGTGGTAGGAGTGCGGTCGGCGGTGTTTTTGCCGTTCGACAACCTCGGCCTGATTATCGTAGACGAAGAACACGAGACTTCTTACAAGCAGCACG
Organism: Fibrella aquatilis; assembly: GCF_017353255.1. Classification (GTDB taxonomy): domain Bacteria; phylum Bacteroidota; class Bacteroidia; order Cytophagales; family Spirosomataceae; genus Fibrella; species Fibrella aquatilis. The sequence goes on from NZ_JAFMYU010000005.1 coordinate 143,650, forward strand.
ACCCCGCCCCGCGCTACCACGCCCGCGACGTGGCCATGATGATGGCCCACTGGCAGCAGGCCAAGGTGCTGCTGGGGTCGGCTACGCCCAGCATGGAGTCGTACTACCAGGCTAAACAGGGCCGTTACGGGCTGGTAGAGCTGTTTCAGCGCTACGGCGATGCCAACCTACCGTTTATCTCACTCATCGACGTGAAGAAGGAACGGCACCAGAAAACCATGAAAAATGAGTTTTCGTCGGTGCTGTACCAGGCCTTGTCTGACAACCTGGAGCGGGGTGAACAAAGCATTTTGTTTCAGAACCGGCGCGGCTATTCGCCATACATTCAGTGCGAAGACTGCGAATGGATTGGCCAATGCCCCAACTGCGCCGTGAGCCTGACCTACCACCAACGCGCCGCCGAACTGCGCTGCCACTACTGTGGCCATAAAGAGCTGGTGCCCAAGCTGTGCCCCGTTTGTGGGTCTACGAAAGTGAAAACGGTGGGCTACGGTACCGAAAAGCTGGAAGACCAGCTTCAGATTCTGTTTCCCGACGCCCGCATTCAGCGCATGGACCTCGACACCACGCGGGCCAAGAACGCCTACCAGCAGATCATTCAGGAATTTGAGACCGGCAATGTGGATATTTTGGTAGGTACGCAGATGATTACCAAGGGGTTAGATTTTGGCAACGTGAGTCTGGTGGGTATTTTCGACGCCGACCGGATCATCCACTTCCCCGAATTCAGGGCCACGGAACGGGCTTTTCAGATGATGACGCAGGTGAGTGGCCGGGCGGGCCGCCGCGCCGACCGGCAGGGGCGAGTGCTCATTCAGACCGCCAACCCCACACAGGCTGTGCTGGCCAAAATCATCGACAACGATTATCACGCTCTCTATTCCGATGAGATTGTGGAACGCCAGAATTTCAACTACCCACCCTTTTCGCGGCTGATCAAGCTTACCGTTCGCCACACCGACCAGCGCATCAGCAAACGCGCCGCCGACAAACTCCGCCTCGACCTGGCCGACAAGCTGGGCGACGAGCGCGTGCTGGGTCCCGAAGAGCCGCTGGTAGAGCGCGTACGGAATCAGTTTCTATTCGACATACTGATCAAGCTGGAACGCGAAAAAATCAATTTCAAGGCCGTGAAGGCATTTATTCAGGAGTGCATCACCAATATCCTCACCGACAAAGGCCTCCGTCAGGTTAGCATCGTGATCGACGTAGATTGTTTGTAGGGGGTGGTTGGGCCTTTTTTGATAGATTCGTATATAATAGAAATGGCAGTTTGTGTGTGCCTTCGCGCTCCAGGCTACTGTCTGACTTCCCTCAATTCCTATGATTCAACTGGAAAATGCCTTGTTTCGGAAGGGGCGGGTGGTGGTGTTGCAGGGTGTGAATCTGACGTTGGCACCGGGACAGCACTGGGCCATTGCGGGGCCGGTGGGAGCGGGTAAATCGCTGCTGCTGAACGCCCTGGCCGGTCGGCTGCTGCCACAGGCGGGGCAGGTTACGTTTAGCGAAACAGACCAGCCGGACCAGCCTATCTCCCGTGAACATCAAAAAGCCCGCACGGCTATCGTCACCTTTCGCGAGGCCTCCCACGCCTTTGATTACAGCCGGTTTTTCTACCAGCAACGCTACCACGCCGCCCTCGAAGAAAGCCTCGACGTGCGGGCGTTTTTGCAAGTCAAAGACGAACAACTAGCTGACAGTAAGGCTGTATTGAGTCGGCTGGGTTTGCTGCCGCTGCTGTCGTTGCCGTTTATCAAGCTCTCGAACGGGCAGTCGCGGAAGGTGCTGATTGCGAAGGCGTTGCTTACCAAACCAGCCCTGTTGCTACTCGACGACCCGTTTGTGGGGCTGGATGCGGCCATGCGCCGGAACCTAATCGATTGGCTCGATGAACTAGTAGCTACCGGTACGCAACTGGTGCTGGTGGCCCCACCCGACGTGCTCCCCAACTGCATTACGCATATTGTCGAATTAGCTGATGGACAAATAGTTAGTCAATATGAACGCTCTGCTGCATTACTAGAAACGGAGGAAATAAACCCCGCCAGTTTACCCACCATACCCATCTGGCAAACGCCACCGATGGAGCCACTGCCTGCCGAAACGGTATTCGATTTACGCGACGTGACGATTCGGTACGGCGATCTGGTCATCCTCGACCGCTTAACCTGGACCGTCCGGGCGGGGGAGCAATGGGCGTTGCTGGGGCCAAACGGGTCGGGCAAATCGGTGCTGTTGAGCCTATTGTATGGCGACCACCCACAGGCCTACGCCAACGACATCCGGCTGTTTGGCAAGCCCCACGGACGGGGCCGCACGGGTACGGGACAGAGCATCTGGGCCATAAAACGCCAGATTGGTTTTGTCTCGCCCGAACTGCATCTGTACTTTCCCCGCCACCTCGCCGTGCTTGACGTAATCTATACCGGACTTACCGACACGCTCACCGTACCCCGCGCTGTGGTCCCTAGCCATACCGCCGATGCCCTTTCCCTACTGAGCTATTTTGGCCTTAATGCCTTAATAGACAGACAGTTTGGCCGTCTGTCGGCGGGGCAACAGCGACTGGTACTGCTGTGTCGGGCGCTGCTGAAACGCCCTCCCGTACTTATCCTCGATGAGCCGTTCCAGTGCCTAGATCCTGCCCAGCTTGCCCGCGCCCGCCATCTGCTAAGCCACCTCCCACTCACCACTACGCTCCTGTTTGTCACCCACTACCCCGCCGAAATCCCTACCTCCGTCACGCAGTTTTTGGAATTGGGGTAAGGGGGAGAGGGTGTGGTTGGTAGTTGGTGGTTGGTGGGGGGCTTCGCCTGCGTCAGCCAACCACCAACTACCAACCACACCCTCCCTCTGCCAGTATTTTTGGTAGCTTTGCCCGACAATGTATTGCGCATGATTACCGAAACAACGTCTCATTACGACAACCTGGAGCAGATGTCGGTCCACGACCTGCTGGTGAACATCAACAACGAAGACAAAACCGTGCCCCTGGCTGTAGAGAGGGCTATTCCGCAGTTGGAAGCCCTTGCCACGCAGGTGACAGCCCGGATGCGTGAAGGCGGTCGGCTGTTCTACATCGGCGCAGGGACGAGCGGTCGGCTTGGCGTGGTCGATGCGTCGGAATGTCCACCGACGTACGGGGTGCCGCACGACCTGGTGGTGGGCATCATTGCCGGGGGCGACGGGGCCATTCGCAAGGCCGTGGAATTTGCCGAAGATGACCCTAACCAAGCCTGGATAGACCTCAGCGCCTACAAAATAGACGCGCTCGACACCGTAGTGGGCATTGCCGCATCGGGCCGGACGCCCTACGTCATCGGCGGGTTGCAGCAGGCGCGGGCGGCGGGTTGCCTCACAGGCTGCGTTGTCTGTAACCCCGGCTCGCCGGTGGCGGCGGCGGCCCAGTTTCCGGTGGAAGTGGTCACGGGGCCGGAGTTTGTCACGGGTAGCACGCGCATGAAGGCGGGCACGGCGCAGAAATTGGCCCTTAACATGTTATCGACCACGGTGATGATTCAGCTAGGCCGGGTGCGGGGCAACAAAATGGTCGATATGCAACTCTCGAATATTAAACTGCAACAACGCGCCGCCTATATGGTCATGGACGAAACGGGCGTTTCCGAAGCCGAAGCCAAAGACCTGCTTACCCGCTTCGGCAACGTCCGCGGCGCGATTGACAACTACAAAAAATGAGTTTAAGGTCTAATGTTGCTCCGCGAGCTGTGTAGATCGCGGAGCAACATTAGACCTTAAACTTACTCTAGACCCGTAACTACCCTTTATGAAAGCCCTCCAACTTCCTGCCCTGAATCAGCCGCTGGCGCTGGTCGACGTCCCCGATCTAACACCTAATGCCAATGAGGTGGTCATTGCCATTAAAGCGGCGGCGCTTAACCACCGCGACGTGTTTATTCAGCAGGGGCTTTATCCCAGCATTGCGCTACCCGTTATTCCCGGTTCCGACGGGGCCGGGGTCGTTCTGGCCGTTGGCGAAGGCGTTGACCCCGTTTGGCTGGGGCGTGAGGTAGTCATCAACCCAGGCCTGAACTGGGGCAATAACCCGGCCATGAACAGCCCGGCGTTTAAGATTCTGGGTATGCCCGACAACGGCACGTTTGCCGAGCAAGTAGTTGTTCCGCTAACCAATGTCTACGCCAAACCACAGCACTTGTCGTTTGCCGAAGCCGCTGCTTTGCCACTGGCGGGTCTCACGGCCTGGCGGGCGTTGATGTCGCGGGCGGGACTGTCTTCGCAACGGACTGAGCGTGTGCTCATTACGGGCGTGGGCGGCGGTGCGGCCCTGTTTGCATTGCAGTTTGCCGTAGCAGCTGGCGCCGAGGTCTGGGTTACGTCGGGATCGGCCGAAAAGCTGGCCAAGGCGCAGGAGTTGGGTGCTAAGGGTGGGGTGAACTACAAAGAGGCCGACTGGCATAAAATGCTGATGAAAGCTGCCACTGTCGACAATCCTGCCCTGGCCAGAGTCGGTTATTTCGACGTCATCATCGACAGTGCGGGCGGGCCAGATTTTGCTAAACTGACGCAGGTAGCAGCCCCCGCAGCCCGTATCGCATTTTTCGGTGGCACGACCGGCAAAATCACCGATGTGCAGCCGTCGGTGGTGTTTTTCAAGCAGTTATCCATCTTCGGTACCACCATGGGCAACGATGCCGAGTTTGCCGACATGCTCCAGTTTGTTGAAAAACACCAGCTAGTACCTGTGGTCGATTCGGTGCGGCCCCTAGCCGAAGGACAAGCCGCCTTCGACCGCATGAACGCCGGACAGCAACTGGGTAAGCTGGTTCTCTCGGTCGACTGAGGCATGATCCGGCTGCACCCTAACGGAACGCACTCGACAAACTGCCCTGCCTGTGGCGCGGCCAATGCGTTGGGCACCGTTCGTTTTCTGGGAGCCGTCACCGGGGTCGACGTAGTGTGTGCAGCCTGCCAGACGGTCTACCTGCAAACGTTGCCCAACGGCCAGTTTAATCGGTTTTCTGTAGCTATATCGGCTGATTATCAGCACGTTGCTGTTGATAATCGAGGCCGTTGGCTGGTCGATCTAGTGAAACGTTGTCTGGTCGAGACAGCGGCTGAGATTCCCCGAATTTATGCGTTGCCGCCGAAGGTTGGCGAACTGGCCAACCCGCTGCCCGCTACTGCAAGTCCGGTGTTGCTGCTGTGCCTCGATCCCGGCTATGGTCACGCGCTGATGATGCTGTTCAACGCCCAACGTCACCACGAGCAGCCGCAGCGGCAGACCGTCCCCAACCGGCCCATCATCGCCGTGGTACCTTGCGCTCTTGCATGGCTCGTACCCGATTATGTGGCCGAAACCTGGGTTGTCGATCTCCCGCTTTCTGCGCTGGAACGGCAGGTGCCTGGATTAGATGCCTTTGTTAATGAACAACTTAGCCGTTTTCAAACGGTCTGGTTCAGCCATGCGCATATCCATTTCGACCACCGCACCGCCCGCTTCTCTGACTTCACGCACGCCTCAAAATTCGACCTGCGCCAGTTCACTGCCTCGCTGACCGAGTCGATTCCGAAGCTAACGTTTATCCTGCGCGAAGATCGGCTATGGCTTCGGCATGGTTGGGAACGGCTCCTGCACAAAGCCCTGAACCGGCTTGGTTTTGGACAAAAAACACGACGACTCTGGGCGCGTTGGCAGGCTGTACGGTACCGCGAACTGGCCCACCATATTCACCAAAAATTGCCTTACGCCAACATAGTGGCTGTGGGTATTACGGGCGGCGGTCAGTATCCCATAGACCTGGGCTACGCCGTTGAAGATCAGCGCAAACCAACCCCGATTTCGCCCGAACAGGAACGTGCCTGGTGTGTTCAATATGCTCGTAGTCAAGTAGTTATTGGCGTACATGGGTCGAATATGGTGTTGCCTACGGCGCTGGCGGCGGGCTTTGTCAACCTGCTCCCGCCCGACAAACTCTCTCACTATGCCGAAGACATTCTACTGGCTCACGACAACCCTATTCACCAGACGTTGCTGGGCCGTTTCGTCTCTACAAGCGCCTCCCCCCGGCAGGTAGCCGACCTGGTCGTTTCCATGCTCACCGAGTTCCCCGTCTGGCTGGCCGAAGAACAGGATCGTGACAATGTGCTGTAGTGACCAGGCGCTGACTATCACTTACCGCCAAACGTGTAGCCAACGGCAATGTTAACAATCAGGGGTGTGTTGGCAATGCCGATGTTAGGTACGGCCAGCTGTTCGGTCTTGCCCGTTGCCTTGTTTGTGTAGCTGAACGTGTCGTTGGCCTGGCTGCTGCTCACATTCTGCCACCAGCGAAGGCTACTGCTGGTGGTAATCCCCTGCAAGACAGGTGATGTGCTGTTTTTGAAAGGCATATATCGGTAGTAGGCGCCAATACCCAGTGTGACCGTTCGGAAGCTCGCGATCCGGTTGGCCAATGACTGCTCGGCATTATCGGCGTAGACTTCCCAACTATGCAGTTTTGGCTCGAAGCGAACGTCGAAGAAGGAGGTGAATCGGTAGCCTATGCCAAAGCCGGTGGTATAGGGCAGATGCAGTGCCAGCCGGTTGTCTTTGAAGGCTCCGGCCACGGGTATGTCGAGTGAAAAACCGTGTGAATAATCGAAGCTCATGCGCTTCGTAAAGTAGTTGATTTCCACATTGCCGCCACCCAGAACTAGCGGCTGCTGAAGACCAAACAACAGGCTGAACCGGTTGCTATACAGCAGGGATGGCCGGGGCGCGTTTTGGGCAACGGCACTTGTCGTGAACGTACCTACCCAAATGGCAAAGACGATTAGTTGCGTTCTCATGATGGTTATCTGGTGGGTTAAAATTGGAAGCCCAAGATCAGGCTACCCTGCAAAAAGATGTCGGACTTGCCGCCCCGTGGACCAATATCGGCTGATATACCGCTGATTATGCCAAACTGCGGGATTGCGTACAGTCCCCTGGCCCCCTTGCCGGTCAACGCAAATTTGTAGCCGGCGTTGGCCTCCCAGAACCAGGAGAAGTTGTTATAGTTTTTGCCGTCGATCAAGTTCCTGGTGCCATCGGCGAACCCGATGTCTGTTTTAGCTTCCAGGTGAAGTCCCCGCCAGAGGTACTGGCGATACCCCACCATGAGCATGTACTCATTTATTTTTTCGACTATATCGTGCTTCACATTGGGGCGGATGTAAGCCCCAAGCAGGAGGTCGCCCCGGTTGGTGCCGGTAAGGCCGGTGATGGTGCGTGTGGCCTGTAACCGGATGATGCCAACGTTGGGCAGAAAGGGTTGAACCAGTTCGGTTTCGATGCCCCATTTGGGGGGCATGGTCTGCGCAAAGCCAGGCAGCATGCTAAACATGAACCAGCAGGTGGCAACAAGTAAGGTGGTCTTTTTCACAACTTTATGCTGTTTAGTGATAGCACAAAGGTGAGTTTCGCCGCTGCCCCGAATGATTGATTTCGGTTAAGAAATTACCGGGTTGCCATGCGCTTTCGTATACGGCTCAGGCTTTCTGGTTTTATGCCCAGAAACGAGGCGATATGGTATTGTGGTACCCGCTGAAACAGGTCAGGCCGGGCCTGAATCAATTGCTGGTAGCGGATCTCAGGCGACTGGTTTGTTAGCAGCGTATTGCGGGCACTCAGGCTGAGAAAAGCCCTTTCGGCTGAAATGCGGCCTATTCGTTCAAAAACCGGATGCTGCTGATAGAGTTGCTCCAGGTCGGCCCGGCTGAACTGAACAAGCGCACAGTCTTCCAGGGCCTGCACGTTTTCCAGGGTGGGCTGGCCCGTTAAAAAGCTCAGGTAGTCGGTATACAGGGCGTTCTCGAAGAAAAACTGGATCGTTTTCTCTTCCCCGTCGACGGTATGAAACAGGCGTAACGAACCTGAATAGATGAACGTGACCATGCGGCAAATGTCCCCCTGCCGCATGAGCCATTCCTTTTTCCGAAGTCGCCTGGTTGTGGTAACGGCAACAAACGCCTGCTCCTCGGTTTCGGTGAGCGAAGCGATGGTGTTGAGTTGCTGAAGTAAACGGTCGGTCATACGGAAAGATAAGGGTTCGTTCTTGATTAAGTTTACCCCATGGATGCACAACAAAACCACACCGACGACCTAACGCGGATTACGTTTCAGGAAGAGCGGCTTCAGTTTGATACCTTCACCCCCGAAACGGCCTGGCAACTTGGCATGCGGCTGAAAGCAGCCGTAGAGGCGCTGGGTAAAGCCGTAGCCATTGATATTCAATTAGTTAATCAGCCGCTGTTTTTCTTTGCCATGCCCGGTACCACGCCCGATAACGTTGACTGGATTCGGCGGAAGCGCAATGTGGTGCATCGGTACCACCGCAGTTCCTACGCCATCGGGCTGGAACTGAAACAAACCCAAACCACGCTGCAAGACCGCCCCTGGCTCGATGTGCAGGACCATGCGGCGGCGGGTGGCTGTTTCCCCGTCTGGCTCCGGGGCACGGGCTTCATCGGCACCATCACTATTTCGGGCTTGCCTCAGCGCCAAGACCATAATATAGTGGTGGCTGTGCTGTGTGATTGGTTTGGTGTACCCGCAAGTGAGTTGGCGTTGACTGACTAATGACTAATAATAACCAATGACTACTAACCAGTTTACCCTTTACGCCATTCCGAATTGCGACACCGTAAAAAAAGCCCGCTCATGGCTGGCCGATCATGGGGTTGCGTACCAGTTCCACGACTACAAAAAGCAGGGTATCAGCCGGGAAAAGATTGCGCAGTGGCTGACGCAAAAACCGTGGGAAGACCTAATAAACCGCGCCGGAACGACCTGGAAAAAACTACCCGACGCTGATAAACCCACCACCGCCGACGACGCTATTATCCTCATGCTGGAAAAGCCCTCTGTAATCCGCAGACCGCTGATTGAAGCAGACGGAAAAATCGTGGCATTGGGCTTTAACGCCGAGCGTTACGAGGCGGTGTTTTGAGAGGCGGCACTACTTCGACCGGATGGCATCTACTGGGTTCATGCGGGCGGCGAGGGCGGCGGGGATGATGCCGAAGATGGTGCCGATGATGATGGAGACCAGCGTGCCCAGCGCAATGTTGCCCGGTGTGAGGATGATATCCAGACTACCCAGTTGCATGAATGAGAGCAGATAGACGAGCAAAATGCCCACCAAACCGCCTACCACGGCAAGCAAAACGGCCTCGAACAGGAACTGGAGCAGGATCACATAGTTTTTAGCACCCAGCGATTTCTGAATGCCAATAAGGTTGGTTCGCTCTTTTACCGACACAAACATGATGTTGGCAATGCCAAAGCCACCCACCAGCATCGAGAACCCGCCAATGATCCATCCCGCAAAGGTGAGCACACTAAAAATGCCGCTGATGAACCCCACTACGGCTTCGGGGCGGTTAATGGCGAAACTGTCTTCCTGCGTGGGGCGCAGGCTGCGGCGGGCGCGGAGCAGCCCTTTTATCTCGCCTTCCAGGTTTTCCAGTCCGGCGTCTGATTCATAGCCTTTTACGCAGATAGTCAGGCTGGGGCGGTTCGAGGAAAACAACTTGGCGAAGCTGTTGTAGGGAATGATGCAGCGCAGGTCGGGGTTACCACCGATTTCCAGAAAACCGGCTCCTTTTTTTTCGCCTACGCCAATGACCGAAAACTTCAGCCCGGCAATCTGGATCGTCTGCCCAATAGCCGACTGGTTGGGAAACAGTTTCTCGGCCACTTCCGACCCAATGAGCGTTACGTTGCGGGCGGCTTCCATTTCCTGTGGTGTAAAATACCGCCCCTGCGCAATGGGCACATCCGATACTTCCTTATAATCGAACGACACCCCGGACAGCCGTGCGTTGATGCTGTTGTTGCCATTCTTCATCGTCACTGAGCCACGTCCGCTCATGGCTACCACGGCTTTGGCGTTTTCAAGGCGCTCAGACAGCAGCCGGTATTCATTATAGGTGGGATCGGGGCGCTGAAAATACTTCCACCAGGGATATTCGTCGGCGAAGACAAACGGCCATTTCTGGATGTATACTACGTTGGTACCCAGCGACCCCAGCGATTCTTTGATGCTCCGCTGCATGGAGTCGACGATGGTGAAAACGGCGATGATGGCAAAAATGCCAATCGTGACGCCCAGCAGGGAGAGCGTGGTGCGCAACAGATTGGACCGCAATGCCTGCCAGGCAAAGCGAAAACTCTCCAGAACTTGGCGGAAGATAGTGAGCACAGGATCAGACGATATAGCCTTAAAACTAAGGGCAGTATCTGATGGGACCAATGCTTTTGGTAGGAAATGGGCCATCAACCACACACCCGGTCCGATTGTGGGGTTGGGCGGCAAGAGCTGCGGCCAGGTTAGGCCGCTTTATCTGGCAGCGGTTCCCACCACGGGTGCCACCGCCTGTGCCGTAATGGCCGCCTGACCCCGGTTGTCGGGCAGGGGGTGACCTTCTACGATCTGATCGCGGATGAGGAACAGCGGACGACCTTTTGCCTGGAAAAATGTACGCAACACATACTCGCCGATGATGCCCAGCGCAATAAGCTGCACCCCACTAAATACCGTCAGCAACAGGATCATGGCGGTAAAGCCCTGCGGCACGTCATTGTAGAAAAACTTGCGGTAGAGGTTGTAAATCAAGTAGATAAAGGCCAGTCCCAACGTGCCTACACCCAGCCGGGTAATGAATTTGATGGGGTATTCGCTGAAGTTAAAAATGCCGTTGTAGGCCAGGTTCAGCAGCATCTTGAACGAGTATTTGGCCTCGCCCGCCAGCCGTTCGTCGCGCTCATAGGGCAGGCCTATTTGCCGGAAACCAATCCAGCTACGCATACCCCGCAGGTAGCGGCTTTCTTCGGGCATGCGGTTCATCACATCGACCACGCGGCGGCTCAGCAGAGCAAAATCGCCACTGTCGAGCGGAATTTTGATGGACGAAATGGAAGCCAGAAACCGGTAAAACATGAAATAAGAGGCCCGTTTTAGTACGCCCTCTTTGCGCTTCTGCCGAACGGCGTAGACCACGTCGAAACCTTCTTTCAGCTTAGCATAAAACTCGGTCAGCAGTTCGGGGGGGTCCTGCAAATCGCCGTCGATGACCATGATAGCCTCGGTGCCGCGGGCGACGGCCATCCCCGCCGTGAGGGCCGTCTGGTGTCCGTAGTTGCGCGACAGAAACAGAGCATGATACCGGGAGTCGGCCAGGGCCAGATCGCTCATGAGCCGGGGGGTCTGGTCGCGGCTGCCATCATCAACCAGCACTACCTCAATGCGCTCCGGCGAACGGTCCATCAGGTCGTTAAGCCGCTTCACCAGGTGCGGAAACGTGGCCTGTTCATTGTAAAGGGGCACGACAAAAGAAATCTGAGGAAGCATCGGCAGTTATGTTGCGCCATCCGTTGACCCTTGCCGACTAGTACCAGCAGGTTTCACCAGGAATGACTTTTGCATACAATCAAGGCCAAAAATAGCCACTATGCCATGTACAACCATGATGTTTAGACCTACTGGTCCCTTCTACTACCATACGGGCTTGTACAAAAGCTGTAGTTTAGGGGGAAAAACCGGCTCATCTGTTCCATGCGTATCGCCAAGATTCCTACCTATATTACTCTCTTTGGCCTGCCCGTTCTAATTGGGGTGGCCTGCAAGCCCAGCCAGTCAACAAACCCTCAGGTTGCCGCTACGCCTGCCGTGCAGACTGGGCAGGGGGTGTATCAGTACCGCGAAGAAGACCCGACTCGGTCCGGTAGCCCGGTTAAACCATTTTTTTCTGACCGGCAGGGCGTGGTGGGGCGCAATGGCATGGTGGCCTCGGCACACCCGGAGGCTTCTGCCGTGGGACTGAATATTCTGAAAGCCGGTGGCAACGCCGTCGATGCGGCCGTGGCTACGCAGTTTGCGCTGGCCGTGGTCTACCCCGGCGCGGGCAACATTGGTGGCGGTGGCTACTTCGTGTATCGCGACAAAGCGGGTGAGGCACACACCCTCGATTACCGCGAAAAGGCACCCGCCACAGCCTCGGCCGATATGTACCTCGACTCGGCCAAGAACGTGCGCAAAGGCGGGCTGAGCATTAGCGGGCATCTGGCCAGTGGGGTGCCTGGTGCGGTCGATGGCATGGTGCAGGCGCACCAGAAATATGGCAAGCTGACCTGGGCGCAGGTAGTGCAACCCGCCATTGATCTGGCCGAAAAGGGTTTTTCGCTCACCGAACGCGACGCCACGGGCCTCAACCGGATCAAAACTGACCTTCAGACCTACAATCCGGGCAAAACGTACTTCATGCGGGCCGATAGCCGGGCGTGGCAAAAAGGCGATACGCTCGTGCAGGCTGACCTGGGCAAAACCCTCCGCCGCATCCAGACGCAGGGCCGGGCGGGCTTCTATGAAGGTGAAACGGCCAAACTGCTCGCCGCCGAAATGCAGCGCGGCAACCCCGCCACTGGCCCCGGCCTCATTACCGAAGCCGACCTGGCCGCCTACCATGCCGTGTGGCGCGACCCAGTCCGGGCGACCTATAAAAACTACACCATCCTGACCATGCCGCCTACTTCCAGCGGGGGAGTAGTGCTGGTGCAACTCATGCGCCTGGTAGAACCCTACCCCCTGCGCCGCTGGGGCTGGAACCGCGACAGCACCGTGCAGGTAATGGTAGAAGCCGAACGCCGCGTCTACGCTGACCGGGCCAAATTCCTCGGCGACCCCGACTTTGTGAAAGTGCCCACCACCCAACTCATGGACCCCGCCTACCTCCGCCAACGCTGGAATAGCTTCGACTTTGCCAAAGCCACGCCCAGTAGCGCCGTGAGTGGTGGGGCTATTCCGGGCTATGAAAGCCTGGAGACCACCCACTTTTCGGTAGTCGACAAGGAAGGCAATGCCGTGAGTATCACCACCACACTCAACGGTGGTTATGGCAGTCGTGTGGTGGTTGGTGGGGCCGGTTTTTTCATGAACAACGAAATGGATGACTTCAGCATTAAGCCCGGCACGCCCAACATGTATGGGCTGGTAGGCAACCAGGCCAATGCCATTGCCCCCGGCAAACGGATGCTGTCGAGCATGACGCCCACGATTTTGGAGCGCGACGGCAAGCTGTTTATGGTGGTGGGCACACCCGGCGGGTCAACCATTATGACGTCGGTTTTTCAGACTATCCTGAACGTGGTGGAGCACGGCATGACTATGCAGCAGGCCGTGAATGCGCTGAAATTCCACCATCAGTGGTTACCTGACAAGGTCATTTTCGAGAATGGTGCCTTTTCCGACGCTACGCAGCAGACCCTGAGCCAAAAAGGCTACAACCTGGAACGCCTCACCAACACCCTCGGCCGCATGGACTGCGTACTCGTCCGCCATGACGGCAGCTACGAAGGTGCTTCTGACCCACGGGCCGATAATACGGCAAGGGGATATTGAGTTCAAAGTATAAGGTCCAACGTTTAAACGTTGGACCTTATACTTTGAACTCAATATCCCCTTTTCATGGGACGCATTTGCGGGTTGGGCCACAGACCTTTGGTGCTCACTTAACTGGCTTGTTGCCACTATCTGCACCATGAAATTATCTTCTTTCTCCCAGTCGGTTGCCGGTTTGTTGCTGGTGTCGCTGCTTGTGTTTGCCTCGTCGTGTAAAAACTCATCTGCCGTTGATCCTACCAAAGGCTTTTCTGCGAAAATCCAGTCTATCATTTCGCAGTCAGACATTGATGCCCTACGGGCCAAAGGCATGGTCATCAACGAGGGGTCGCAGCCACCCAACATCGAAGGTATTTTTGCCTCGTCGCCGCACCGGCTGGTATCCCCCTATGGCCCCAAGGACACCTATGCCGTGGGCCACGATTTCTCGGACCTTATCATGCGGTTTTCAGGCCAAAACTCAACAGATCAGACGGCCTTGGTAGAAATCAAAAACGCCGGTTCAACGGGTAGTGGGCAGGGTGGTTTTCTAGCCGGTAATGGCCAGAAATTCACATTTTTCGCCGAAGTCGACCTGGTGTCGGGGGCGGCTACTGCCAAACAGATACGCATTTTCACGGGCGAAATCACCGCCACAGGTATCAAAGATTTCTACACCACACTGCTGGTTAAGAGCAAAGTAGACCCCAACGACGAACTCATTCCGGTGGGTAGTGCCCGAATCCTGAAAGATGGCGATGGCCTGGCCAGTAAGCGTAGCTCCTTCCGCCGCAGTGCAGAGGACCTGGCAACGGCCGAGGAAGGGAGGAAGTAGGGTTAAAGTTCAAGGTCTAAGGTTTAAGGTCTGGGCGACCCCGTCTAAAGTTGGCTGCGGTCCGACGTCTCGGCGCAGGAGTATGCTTACCGCACCGGCCAGCCAACTTTAGACGGGGTCGCCCAGACCTTAAACCTTAGACCTTGAACTTTAACCCCTATTTTTGAGGCAAAATTAAAGCAAGGATAGCAACTCAATGACGACGAACCGTACGTTCACCATGATTAAGCCCGACGCTGTGGCGGAAGGGCATACCGGTGCCATTACCAAGATGATTGAAGAAGCGGGTTTCCGCATCGTAGCCATCAAAAAAACCCTACTGACGCCCGAACGCGCTGGCGAATTCTACGCCGTTCACAGCGAACGTCCGTTCTACAATGATCTCCGCAACTACATGTCGTCGGGGGCCATTGTACCCATGATTCTGGAGAAAGAAAACGCTGTGGCCGATTTTCGTACGCTGATTGGCGCTACCAACCCCGCTCAGGCTGCCGACGGTACTATCCGCAAGCTGTTTGCCAAATCCATCGAAGCCAACGCCATCCACGGCTCGGACTCCGACGAAAACGCTCAGATTGAGGGGTCATTCTTCTTTGCAGGCACGGAGCAGTATTGAGGGAGTGATAAGTGATAAACGGTAAGTGGTGAGTTTGCTTACGCCAGCACTACTATGTTGGCGTAAGCAAACTCACCACTTACCGTTTACCACTCACCGTTAAATAGTACTTACACCCCTCCCGCAACGCACACTCATAGCACTTAGGGGCACGGGCGGTGCAGATGTAGCGACCGTGCAAAATGAGCCAATGGTGCGCCTTGGGCACGTATTGCTTTGGAATATGGGCCATCAGGGCCTTTTCAACAGCCAACGGCGTAGTGGCCGTGAGGGGGGCCAACCCCAGCCGGTGCGACACCCGGAATACGTGCGTATCGACGGCCATAGTGGGCTGATTGAAAATAATTGACAGAATGACGTGGGCCGTTTTACGCCCCACGCCCGGCAGCCGCTGCAACTCCTCTATAGTGCCCGGCACCTCACCCCCAAAATCGCTCATCAGAAGCCGCGCCATGCCCGCCAGGTGCTTTGCCTTGTTGTTGGGGTACGACACCGACCGGATGTACGTAAAAATCTCGTCGGGCGAGGCAGCGGCGAGGGATTCTGGTTCGGGAAAACGGGCAAAGAGCGCGGGCGTAAGCTGATTGATGCGCTTATCGGTACACTGCGCCGACAAGATCACCGCCACCAGCAACTCATACGGATTACCAAACTGTAACTCGGTGACGGGTTCGGGGAAATGGGTCGTGAAGTAGTCAATAAACCGACGAAAGCGTTCTTTTTTTAGCATTTGGGGTGGGCACTTGTCATTAAATTTTGACTGCTTACGAACTTATTTACTTACTGGTGTCGGTAATGCAAAAATAGCTATTTAATATGGCGTAGTAATTGGGGCTACGACCCTTTATAAACGCATATAGTTATGAAAGCGATACTGCTAGTTCTCTGTCTACTAGTTGTCTTGAGTTGTACTCAAAAAGAGCTTATCAAACCTAAAGTTATCGTCACGGTTTCTGATAAAACGTACACGCCGACGATTACTTATTTTGGCAACGAAAATTGCGATAATCTCTTCGTTAGAATTAGCAATGGCGGAAAAAATGATTTTCCTTACAGTTTAGAAATAAGCTTGTCGAAAAAAGGAGCTATCCGCTGGGTGAATTTACCCACGTTTGCCGGTTATTACCAATCGGCAACTTACAACCCGAAAGATTATATCACCATCAGTAATTTCGCATATGATGCGGCAATCAACCAGGTTTCCTTTGATTTCACATCCACGTTATTCAACGACAATGTCAGACGCCCAATTCAAGTGAGCGGCAGTTTCGACCACCTGCCGCTGAAGGCTACAAACTGTGATATCGACTATATCAGTGGTCTAAAAACCAGTGAGTTAGAGAAAGAAGGTAATGATTTTCAGACCACGTCCTGGTCGAGTAATCTGTACAATAAGCTCACCTACAGCTGGGAATTCTATTCTAATGATGGGTATCGAGTTGCCGTGCTAGCCAACACTGATTTAAGCAAACTGGCTCCTGGCGCCTACGCTGTAGAGGCCTTGACAAATCCAATCAAGCTCGATTTTCAACGATTTATTGCACAGCCAAACCGAATAGATGATCAAGTCTATGATGAAAACAATTGGCGGTCTTACAAGACAAAAGGCACGTTAACGATAGCCAACCACCTGACTACAAAATTGGGCAAAAAGCAAACGTTTGGCATCTTATCATTTACAGCGTATGACGAAACGGATAAGCCCATCTATACACTAAAAAATGGTCAGTTTAGTATGCCAAGTGCTCGGTAAATAACGCCCAAACGGAGGAAGCTATGACAACCACTTTCGTCAATAAATGGCCGGGAAGCGGGTGGGTTCGGCTTCGGACATGAGCGCGTAGACGACATCAAATACGTCGTCGGCGCTGGGTTTCGAGAAGTAGTCACCGTCTGAGCCATAGGGTGGGCGGTGGGCCTTGGCCGTCAGTGTGCGCGGGGTCGAGTCGAGGTGGGCATAACCGTTTTGCTCTTCCATCACCTGCTGCATCATGTAAGCCGTGGTGCCACCGGGGAAATCTTCGTCGGCAAAAACAACCCGGTTCGTTTTCCTGATAGAATCAACGATGCGGCCGGTGATGTCGAAGGGGAGCAGCGTCTGCACGTCAATCACTTCCACGCTGATGCCTGCTTCGGCCAGCAGGGCGGCCCCTTCCAGCACAATCCGGCACATCGACCCATAGGTGACCACCGTTACGTCGGTGCCTTCCAGCAGGGTTTCGGGGATGCCCAGCGGCAAGCAGAATTCGGCGAGGTTGTCGGGCAGGCGTTCTTTAAGGCGGTAGCCATTCAGGCACTCAACCAGCAGGGCCGGGTCGTCTGATTTCACAAGCGTGTTATAAAACCCGGCAGCCTGCACCATGTTGCGCGGCACCAGCACATGCATGCCTCGCAGGCTGTTGAGCATGGCGCCCATGGGCGACCCCGAATGCCAGATGCCCTCTAGCCGATGGCCGCGCGTACGCACTATGACGGGAGCCTTTTGCCCGCCTTTGGTGCGATAATGCAGCGTGGCCAGATCGTCGGTGAGGGTGGCGAGGGCGTAGAAAATGTAATCGAAATACTGGATCTCGACGATAGGCCGCAGGCCGCGCATGGCCAGTCCGATGCCTTGACCAATGATGGTGGTCTCCCGGATGCCGGTGTCGGTGATGCGCAGGTGACCATATTTCTCCTGCAAACCAGCAAAACCTTGGTTCACGTCGCCAATGTGGCCTACATCTTCGCCAATGGCCACTACCAACGGGTTTCGGCCAAAAAGACCGTCGAAATAACGCTGCATGACCAGATAACCATCCAGCACCGGGCTGTCGTCAGAATAAACGGCTTCTACGACCTCTGCCCGCATCGGCGACTCGTCGGACTGGCTGTAAAGGTGCGAACTGAATCGATCTTCGTTATCGGCGTTGGCGCGTTCGAGCCAGCTAATCAGGGCCTGGCGGTACTCCAGCGGTTCGGTGCGCAGTAGCCGAAGGGCCTTGCGCACGGCTGTAACGGCGTCGCGGCGCAGGGGTGACGTTTCTTTCTGTAGGTCGGTACGCAGCGACAACAGCACGTCGGCCTGGGTAGTGGTGAGGTTCCCGGCTGCTTGTTCAAGCAGGGTAATAGCCTCCTGATGATCGGGCTGAATCGATCCTATAAAGGCCTTCCAAGCTGTATTTCGGGCATCGCGAGCCACGTCTTTAGCCTGTTTCTCGATAGTCTCCAACTCAGCTTCCGAGGCATAATGGTTATCGAGAATCCAGTTACGAAATTGCAGATTACAGTCGTGGGCGCGCTCCCAGTCCAGCCGCTCGGTGGGTTTGTAGCGTTCGTGCGAACCTGAACTGGAGTGGCCCTGTGGCTGGGTCAGTTCCTGCACGTGCACCAGCACCGGTACATGTTCGGTGCGGCAAATATGGGCCGCTTTCTCGTAGACCTCTACCAGCCGGGCATAGTCCCAACCGTTGACAGTAAAAATAGCAAACCCTTTGTCTGACTGCCCATCGGTGCCGCCGTCGCGCTGAAAACCGGCCATCACTTTCGAAATACTGCCTTTGGTAGTCTGCAATTCCACGGGCACCGAAATACCGTAGCCATCGTCCCAAACCGACACCAGCAGGGGCACCTGAAGCACCCCGGCGGCATTCATGGTTTCCCAGAACATGCCTTGCGAAGTAGAGGCATCGCCGATAGTGGCAAACGTAACCTCATTACCCCCGTGCGAAAACTGCGTAATGTCCGCCAGGCCAGGGTTGTCGCGGTAGAGCTTAGAGGCATAGGCCAGCCCTACCGAGCGCGGCATTTGGCCGGCGGTGGGTGCAATGTCGCAAACGGAATTGTAACAATCGGTTTGGGTGCGCCAGTGGCCCTGCTCATCGAGCCAGCGGGTGGCAAAGTGACCGTTCATTGACCGGCCTGCCGTGTTAGGGTCGTGGGCCAAGTCGGTGTGGGCGTAGAGCTGGGCAAAGAATTCGGTCCAGCGCAGTTCGCCCAGGGCGGCCACAAAGGTCTGATCGCGGTAATAGCCCGACCGGAAGTCGCCTTTCTGAAACGCACGGGCGGCAGCCAATTGGGCTAGCTCTTTCCCGTCGCCGAAGATACCGAATTTGGCTCGTCCGCCCATTACATCTTTGCGGCCCAGCAAACTTACCTGGCGACTTTCACAAGCGAGCCGGTAGTCAGCCAGAACACGTTCGCGGCTTAGTAGGTCGGTTGAATCAATGGGTTGGTTAGCGATCACGACAATAAGACGGGTTAACGAGTCGTATGAATAAATAGTGTTGGCTGAAGCCTGCCGGGACTACTAAAACAACGGAGCGTAAAAAGTGGCAAAAAAGTTGCTGACCGGATTAAACCTTTGGCTCGTGTATGGCTTCTAAAGGCTGTACAGTGGGTGGCTTAATCGGCCGACCATAAAAGTACGGCAAAGCGGTTGAGCTATCAAGAAAACGAAATTTCGCAATTCTTTGTTGACACAGTGCCTTCCGAAGAGTCTTTGGCAAAGCGTTTGTGGTATCTTTGTTTTAGAGTCTGAACCAATCTGAAAACCAAACCAATATCTGTTTACGCAATGAAAACCGTATTATCACTTTTTGTAGCTTTTTTTGCCTTTGTCACGGTAAGCCTCGCACAAAACGGCGTAGCAGCCTTCTCTACGGAGACGCATGACTTCGGTAAGATCGAGCAGGGCAAGCCTGTAACGCATGAGTTTGCGTTCAAGAACACGGGCACTGAGCCTATCATTATCACCGACGCGTCGGCCTCATGTGGTTGCACCAAGCCGTCGTGGTCGAAAGAGCCTGTAGCACCGGGTCAGACAGGCAAAATTTCTGCCACGTTCAACGCCGCCGGTATGGGGCCGTTCACCAAAACCGTGACCGTAACCAGCAACGCCAAAACGTCGATGGTATACCTGACGCTGAAAGGCGAAGTGGTATCGAAAGAAGCCGCCGAAGCTGCCGCACAAGCAGGCGCTGCCGGGGCCAAGAAGAAAGGGACGAAGTAGTCATTCGCTACGCTGTTATTCGGTAGTCATTCAATAGTTATTCGTTGTAAAGTCAATGAATGACTACTGCATGACCATTGAATGATACCCACCCAATGACAGCGAAGCGAATGACCAATAGTTTTTAAAAATCCTTTACTGAAGGGTTAATTGATCAAGTAGTGCCCGAAAGGCACCCGGTAGTGTACCGGGTGCCTTTTTGCGCTATCAGGCCCCACAGCCGGTGCCATAGACCCGCAGCCACTCTTGTAGATTCGCTTTCAGAGGCTTGGTTTTCAGTTCATCTTTGCTCCGTACTCGTCTAACCGGAGTACCAACAAACACCATGTTTCTAGTCTTTTTAGGTATCGTAGCCCTGGTTGCCGGCTTCGCTATTAACACGCCTTCGCTGGCGTTTGCCCGGTTTTCGCGGCCTGTTAAAGTGGTTGGCGTTGTCCTGATCGGACTTGGGTTGTTATCGGCTTGCGTTCGGCAGATCGACGCGGGTAAAATAGGTATTGGATCACTGTTTGGCCAGGTGTCTGATCAGACCTATACCCCCGGCCTGAACTTTGTAAACCCACTCACCACCATCACCGAGTTCGACGTGCAGACCCAGAACTATACGATGTCGGCCGATACGGATGAGGGAGAGAAGAAAGGTGATGACGCCATTCGGGTACTCACCGCCGATGGCCTTGAAGTAGTAGTTGACCTTACGGTGCTCTACCGCGTTATACCTTCCGAAGCACCCCGCATATTCCGGCAATTAGGTACTGATTACAGCGACAAAATTGTGCGCCCCGTAACGCGTACCCGTATTCGTGACAATGCCGTTTATTACGACGCCGTGGCCCTTTTCTCGACCAAGCGTGACGAGTTTCAGAACCGGATTTATAAGAGCATCGAATCTGATTTCAAAGGCCGGGGGCTGTTGCTGGAGCAGTTGCTGATTCGGAAAATTAACCTGCCCAACTCGGTAAAATCGACTATTGAGTCGAAGATCAGTGCCGAGCAGGAGGCCCAGAAAATGCAGTTTGTGTTGCAGAAGGAACGCCAGGAGGCTGAGCGGAAGCGTGTGGAGGCCCAGGGCATTGCCGACTACCAACGCATTGTAGCTACCGGCCTCACCGACAAACAGTTGCAGTATGAGCAGATCAAAGCCCAGCGGGAGCTAGCGGCCTCGCCCAACACCAAAATTGTGGTCATGGGCGGCGGACGTGGGGGATCTCAACTACTACTGAATGCCAATTGAATTGAAGAAAGTTAGGTAGTACTAAAAACGCCCTCAACACATTATTGAGGGCGTTTTTCTTGTGGAGTATGTGGTACCAACTACCGTTTCTTTTTTTTCTTACTGCGGCCACTGCTGCTGCTGCGGATAGCATACTTCTTATCGAGTTGTGTCAGATCGGCGTTGAGTGCAGCTGCGGTGACCACCTCCCGCTCGCCAATGGGCGTAAGCACATCGAATGATTCGGGAATGACGCCCTGCTTGTTGAGCGCCACAATTTCCAGCACCCGTTTGATGGGTAGCGGATGCCAGGTACTCTCTGAGCTGTAGCCAAACCACATGATCTTGCGGAAGATGTCGGTCTTCTGCAAAAAAGCGCGTCCCTTTTGCGTTTCCAGCGGTTTTTCCACCGTCGGAATGTCGCGGAGGGCATCTACGTAGGTATCCAGTTCGTAGTTAAGGCAGCATTTCAATCGGCCACACTGCCCCGACAGTTTGGCCGGGTTGAGCGACAGATTTTGGTACCGCGCCGCCGATGTGGTAATGTTTTTGAAGTCAGTGAGCCAGGTAGAGCAGCACAACTCACGGCCACACGAGCCTACGCCTCCAATGCGCCCAGCCTCCTGCCGCAGGCTAATCTGCCGCATTTCCACGCGTACCTTAAACTCGCCCGCCAGCATCTTAATCAGCTCCCGAAAATCGACCCGATCTTCTGACGAATAGTAGAACGTAGCCTTCGTATTGTCGGACTGAAATTCTACGTCCGACAGCTTCATCTGCAACTTCAGTTCGCGCACAATTTCGCGGGCGCGGTAGAGGCTGGGCAAGTCGCGTAGGATAGCCTGCTCGTGTTTTTCCAGGTCGCGGGCCGAAGCCACGCGCTGAATCACTTTGGTGTCGTCGTTGACGGTGATGTGCTTGCGTTTCAACTGCAGCCGCACCAGGTCACCCTGCATCGAAACAGCCCCCAAGTGGTAACCAGCCGTCATTTCGCAGGCTACAAAGTCGCCAGTGGTGAGGTCCAGGTTATGCACGTTGCGGAAGTATTCTTTCCGTCCGCCTTTGAATTTCACTTCCACCACGGCAATACCGCTCGGTGTCATACTCAGACTGCCGGGCGTCATGTCGCTCAGCCAGTCGAATGAATTTAATTTATTGCAGCCTCCCGACGAGCAGCCCCCGCTTGAACAACCGGCCGTTTTGGTGGCCACTTCGGCCCCGCCATCGGTTGTTGTTTTCGCCTTAGAGCCACACCCGCCCACTGCGCAGGATTGACATCCCATGTTGATTTACGATTTACGATGTACGAATTACGATTTACAGTTACGCTCAAATACGCTTGCGCCGAGATGTCGGACTGCTGCATAAATCGTAATTCGTACATCGTAATTCGTAAATTCTTCAGTCTTGGTACCGGATCAGATCCAGCCCTATATCTTTTCGGAAATATTTTCCGTCAAACTGCACCATCCGGGCCGCTTCCTGCGACTTCCGAATGGCGTTTTCGAGCGAGTTTGCCATAGCCGTGATGGCTAGCACCCGCCCTCCGTTGGTCACTGTGGCACCGTTATTGTCCGCAGTGCCCGCGTGAAAAGCCGTTACCTCATCAAGCCCAGCCAACCGATCGAGGTCGGTGATGGGGTGGCCTTTGGTGTAAGCATCGGGATAGCCGTTTGCCACCAGCACCGTGGTCACCGCCGTTTGGGTTGCTACCTGCATCGTGACTTTGTCCAGTTCACCGTCGGCGGCGGCCACCAGCAACTCAATCAGATCGGTCTGGATGCGGGGCAACACTACTTCCGTTTCGGGATCACCCATACGGGCGTTGTACTCAATCACGACCGGCTCGCTTTTCACGTTCATCAAGCCAATAAAAATAAAGCCCTTATACCCAATTCCCTCCTGCTGAAGTCCTGCCAGCGTAGGTTTTACCACCCGTTCTTCCACCTTTTTCAGGAAGGCATCGGTAGCAAATACCACCGGCGAAACGGCCCCCATACCGCCCGTGTTGGGGCCGGTGTCGCCTTCGCCAATGCGCTTGTAATCTTTAGCTTCGGGCAAAATTTTGTAGTTCACGCCATCCGTCAGCACAAAGACCGACAGTTCGATGCCCCGCAAAAACTGCTCGATCACCACGCGGTGGCCCGCCTGCCCAAATCGCCCATCCAGCATGTCGGTCAGGGTGGTTTTTGCTTCGTCGATGGTGTCGGCAATAATCACGCCTTTGCCCGCCGCCAGGCCGTCGGCCTTGAGCACCACGGGCAGCGAATGTGTCTCCAGATACGTTAATCCCTCGGCTACGTTATCGGCAGTGAACGTTTGCGATGCCGCCGTTGGAATGCCGTGGGCGTTCATGAACCGCTTCGAAAAATCTTTGCTACCCTCCAGCTGCGCACCCGCCGCGTCAGGGCCAACTATGCGCAAATGGGCCAAATCGGGCTGCTGACGCAAAAAATCGACCACGCCTTTCACCAGCGGCTCTTCCGGCCCTACCAGCACCAGATCAATGTTGTGGGTACGAGTAGCGGTGGCGATGGCCGCAAAATCGGTGATGGCAATGGGCAGATTAGTGGCTACCTGAGCCGTGCCCGTGTTGCCGGGTGCCGCAAAGAGGTGATCGCACAACGGACTCTGGGCCAGCTTCCACGCAAACGCGTGTTCCCGCCCCCCAGCGCCAAGTATAAGTATGTTCATAGATAGTGGTGAGTGGTGAGTGCTAAGTGCTAAGTGGTGAACAGACTTAATCTTAAGCCCACTCACCGCTTACCACTTAGCACTCACCACTTAATTGGCTACTTCCGAGAGGAATTTGATGCGCATGAGGCGGAGTTCCTGCTCGGTGAAATCATCGCCGTGGAACTGGTCCATGGCAATGGCAATATTGTCGGATTCGGCCCGCATGAAATACTCGAAAATTTCGTCCTGCCGGTCTTCGTCAATGATCTGGTCGATGTAATAATCCAGGTTCAGGCGGGTTCCCGAATAGCAAATATGCTCTACCTCCTCCACTAAATCGACCAGTGTCATGCCTTTCGACTCGGCGATTTCGTCTAGATCTACTTTCCGGTCAATTTGCTGAATGATGAAAATCTTGATCTTCGACTTGTTCACCATCGACTTTACGACCACGTCTTTGGCCGTTTCGATCTCATTTTCCGCCACATACTTGGCAATAAGGTCGATGAAGGGCTTGCCGAATTTCTGGACTTTGCCCATGCCCACGCCGTTGATCTGGGCCATCTCCTCGCGTGTGACGGGGTAGGTGGTGGCCATCTCTTCCATAGACGGATCCTGGAAGATAACGTAGGGCGGCAGGTTTTTCTCTTTGGCTACTTTCTTGCGCAGGGCTTTCAGCAAACCAAGTAGTTCTTCGTCGTATGCATCACCGCCACCACTATTGTTGGCAGCTTCGGCGGCATCGTCGTTGGCGTCGGTGATCTGCTGTTCGTAGTCGTGGTCCTGCGAGAGCATTACCGGATACGGATCTTCGATGTAGTTGAGGCCCTTCTGCGTCAGCTTCAGTACACCATAGTTCTCGACGTCTTTTTCCAGGAAGCCGTAGATCGTGATCTGCTTGATGATCGAGCACCAGACGTTGCAATCGTCG
The DNA here is from genome assembly GCF_017353255.1 of Fibrella aquatilis. Lineage (GTDB taxonomy): Bacteria > Bacteroidota > Bacteroidia > Cytophagales > Spirosomataceae > Fibrella > Fibrella aquatilis. The sequence goes on from NZ_JAFMYU010000005.1 coordinate 168,284, forward strand.
CTGAACGATTTACCCTGCCCATAGGTCGGCAGTTTATTGTGCTCGTAGCTGGTAACGTACTGATTGTCAGTGGCAGTAAGCACGTCGGCGAGGTGGCTGACGTCAAACCGCTGATCGGTTTGGAGCACCGTTTGCAGGGCTAGAATGATCTCGTGCTGCGCCTTGAACTTGGGCGTTGGCTTAAGGCAGTTGTCGCAAAAACCGCAGTCTTTATCTACGTATTCGCCAAAATAGCCTAGCAGTTGCCGCCGCCGACATACGCCGAGGTTGGCATAGGAGACCATTTCCGAGAGCAGGTGCTTGGCGTTGTCGCGCTCAGTAACGGGCTTGTCTTTGTTGAATTTCTCCAGCTTCAGAATATCGTCGTAGCTGTAGAACATGATGCAGTTACCCTCCAGCCCGTCGCGCCCGGCGCGGCCCGTTTCCTGGTAGTAGCCTTCCAGCGATTTAGGGGCGTCGTAATGGATCACAAACCGCACGTCGGGCTTGTCGATCCCCATACCAAAGGCAATCGTGGCACAGACCACGTCGACGTCTTCGTTCAAGAAGGCGTCCTGGTTATTCATCCGCGTTTGGGGGTCCAGACCGGCGTGGTAGGGTAGGGCTTTTACGTCGTTAACGCGTAGTAATTCAGCAATATCCTCGGCGGTTTTGCGGCTTAAGCAATACACAATGCCTGACTTGCCCTTATGCTGTTTGATGTATTTGATCAGGCCTTTTTTGGCATCTACTTTGGGCTTGATCTCGTAGTACAGGTTTTTACGGTTGAACGACGTTTTGTATACGTCGGCATCCTCCATATTCAGGTTTTTCTGAATATCCTGCTGCACTTTGGGCGTAGCCGTGGCGGTGAGGGCAATAACGGGCAGGCCCATTCGCCCCGAATGGTGGCCAATGTTGTCGACAATGCCCCGGATTTTGCGGTATTCGGGCCGGAAATCGTGACCCCATTCCGAAATACAGTGGGCTTCGTCGATGGCCACAAAGGAAATCTTCGCCTTTTTCAGAAAGTCGAGGTTGTCTTCTTTCGTGAGCGATTCGGGGGCGATGTAGAGCAGTTTCAGCGTACCGTTGAGGGTGTCTTTTTTCACCTTCGTGATTTCGCCCTTCGAGAGTGTCGAGTTCAGAAACTGCGCATTTATACCAAACGCGTTGAGTTGGTCAACCTGATTTTTCATCAGGGCAATCAGGGGCGAAATCACAATGGCGGTCCCCTCCGAGGCAATAGCCGGAAGTTGGTAACACAGCGATTTGCCGGCCCCGGTGGGCATGATGACGAACGTATTCTTGCCCGTCAGGATGTTGTGAATGATAGCCTCCTGCTCACCCCGGAATTGGCTGAAGCCGAAAATTTCTTTCAACCGTTCTTTCAGGGTGAGTTGAACGGTCTGGTCAAGCTGCATCATGGTACGCTACTACGGAAGGTGGTTGGAGCTTAGGGTCTGTCGTATCTTTACAAAGGAAAATAGCTTTGTGTAAACCGACTTAGACGAAAGCCAGAGGAAGTAGGCTTTGTCGATGGTTTATCGGCACGCGCTTAGCGAATTTACAACCCATTGCTGGTACTAGGTAGTTAATTGACGTTGAATCTAACAAAAAATATGCAGGCATCTACCAAGTCGTCGCTGGCAGCCGTGGCCCGGCAGGTGCTGCTGGCCGAAGCCGACGCCATCCGCGATGCCGTGGCGGGGGTGGGCGAGGCCTTCGAGCAGTGCGCCGCCGCCATACTCGATTTGCCGGGCCGAGTGGTCATTACGGGTGTGGGCAAAAGCGCCCTGATTGGTCAGAAGATAGTGGCCACCCTTAACTCTACCGGCACCCCTGCCCTGTTTATGCACGCCGCCGACGCCATTCACGGCGATCTGGGCATGGTGCAGGCCGACGACATGGTGCTGGCTATTTCCAAAAGCGGTAACACGCCCGAAATAAAGGTGCTGGTACCCCTAATTCGCCGCACCGGAGCCAAGCTGATTGCCCTCGTGAGCGAAGCCGACTCGTACTTGGCCCGGCAGGCCGACTATGTATTGGTGGCCCATGCCCCGCACGAGGCCGACCCGCTCAACCTGGCCCCCACCACCAGCACCGCCGTGGCCCTGGCCATGGGCGACGCGCTGGCCATTGCGCTACTTACAGCGCGGGGCTTCACCCGGCAGGATTTTGCCCGGAATCATCCTGGTGGCAGCCTGGGTAAGAAGTTATATTTGAAAGTAGCTGATCTGTACCCCACTAACGGGTGCCCCTGCGTAAGCCCAGAAGCCTCTATCCACGACACCATGCTCACGATGTCGGCGGGGCGGCTGGGTGCGGCGGGGGTAATTGATGCCGACGGCAAGCTAGTGGGCGTAATCACGGATGGCGACGTGCGCCGGATGGTAAGTCAGCACGACGATTACCGCTACCTCTGCGCCCGCGACATCATGACGCCCCACCCTATCTGCGTCTCGCCCAACGACTATGCCGTGGCGGCATTGGAAGTTATGCAAACCCGCAACATCACGCAGGTGCTGGTGGCCGAAAATGGCAGCCTCGCTGGCTTTGTTCACCTGCACGATTTATTGCGGGAGGGGTTGGTGTAAATATAAGAGTCGATAGTCGGGAGTCGATAGTCGCTTCGCACTTGGCACTCAGAGCACCGCACGCAAAGCGACTATTGACTATCGACTCCCGACTATCGACTCTTATATTTACACCAAACAAACCACGTACACGTACCAATGAAAAAGACATTATTCCTGCTGAGCACGTTGCTCACTACTACCCTTGCCGTTGCCCAGACAGCAGCCCCCGCCGCCAATGAACCAACAGGTTTGGCCACAGCATTTATGAAAGCCATGGAAACCGAAGACGGTGCTGCTATTGCCGCCATCACCACCGACGATTTTGCCATTGTGAGCTTCGATGGCCAAGTGGCTGACCGCGACCTGCTGGGCCAAGGCTTAAGCGGTGGTTTTTTGGTGATCGAAACGGCACCCGCCAACAACCTGCGCAGCCGCACATATAATAGTGACCTGGCCATCGTTACTGGCGACTCGAAGTTTAAGGGAAGCCTGCAAGGTACCAATTTCAACACCAACGTGGTCTTCACCGCCACCTGTGTGAAAACAGGCAGCGGCTGGAAAATTGCCAGCGTCCAGTTTTCGGGAGGAACGCAGTAGAAGGATTTACGAATTACGAGCGGTCCGCCGGGAGCGCCTAGCCGCTGCGGTACGATTTACGATTTGTTGCTGACGCCAGCGGGCTAAAGCAGCATATGCTGGCGTCAGCAACAAATCGTAAATCGTACCGCAGCGGCTAGGCGCCCCCGGCGGACCGCTCGTAATTCGTAAATCCCTTCACTCTTTCCACCGCCACTCGTTCGCTATTTGCAGGGGGGTGCGGAGGCCTTGGGCGATGAGGTAAGTGCGGGTGGTGGCGTCGTCGAAGCGGCGGGTGGGAATCTGCTCGGCGTCGGCGATGGCGTAGAGGACCATGGCGCTGTAGCGAACCGTGTTGGTGAGCTGCTCTTTGTTCACCAGGTTCATGCGGTCGCAGTTGGCGTGGTAGCAGTCGAGAGTTTCGCGGGGGAGGCTACCGTTCATGCCAATAACGGGTACGCCTTCAATCATAAACGGCTGGTGATCAGAGTGTAGACCCGCCTGATTACTGAGCGTGTTGGCAAATGTGGGGCTGGTGAGGCGCATGACCTCACCGATTTCTTTCAACAGCGGCATCATGTCGTCGCGACCAAAGGCGTTGATACCCATTGGGTTATTGGTCATATCGAGGTTCATCATGTAGCGGATCTGATCCAGTTTTTTGGTCTTTTTGTAGGCCTCTACCATGGCCCGCGACCCCAGCAGGCCCTGCTCTTCACCCATAAACAGGACAAACTCAACCGTGCGGCGGGGCTTCAGCTTCAAGGCCTTGAACGTGCGGGCAATGTCCATCACTGAAAACGAACCGATGCCGTTGTCGATAGCGCCCGTGGCCAGGTCCCACGAGTCGAGGTGACCGCCGATAACCACTTTTTCGTCGGCCAGTTTTGAGCCGGGGAGCGTGGCCACCACGTTGCGGGCTTTGATTTTGCGGCTCGTGTTGGTCATGTCGATCACCGCGTGGAGCCGTTCTTTGGTTTCGTCGTTCAGCCACTGCCGCAAGGCCACACCACTTTCGTACGAAATACACACTGACGGCACCGGAATCAGCTTGCCCGTGACCGAGGCCGTACCCGTGAGCAGCACGTTGCCCGGCACGAGGTTAACCATAATTACGCCCGATGCGCCGTGTTGAATAGCCAGCGCCGTTTTTTCAGAGCGGTGCAGGTTGCGAGCACCCTTGGTGGGGGCCGCCAACCCAATATTGACCAGTACAATTTTACCCCGAATCTTGTCTTTCATAGCCGCAAAGTCGCCTTCAAGACCATTACCTACATCCACGATCTCGCCCTCTACGTGGGCCTGCACCGGTGAGTGCGCCAGGGCCACCACCTTCACATCGCGAAAATTATCGGACTTGTTGGGTACAATGCTGAGCGTGCACGTGTCTCTTGTCCATGCTTCTACCTCAAACGTTTCGTAGCGCACGTCTTTAAATCCGTAGCTCCGCAGCAGGTCGTAGGCGTAGGTTTCGGCGCGGGCACCGTTGGCGCTGCCCGTGAGGCGGTGCCCAATGCGGGTAGTAGCGTCGGCGAGGGTTTCGTAGGCCCGGCTGTGCTGACCCACTTCTTCGTTGATATTATTGAAAACCTTCTCCAGCGACGGGCGTAGACTAGGGTTGGGTAGAAAAGCTGCCGAACCAATAGCTACGGCGGTGATAATCAAGAGGGTAAAGCGTTGCCGCATAGAAAACTGGTTGAGTTATTGAGTAGGAAAGATACGGAAAAAACAGCTGCGTTTTTGCGGTTTTACCAAGCAAAAAGGGGCTTTTCCGGGCCTCAGATAAGGATGACTGTCCTACGAACAAAGGCGAAAGTGGGTTTGTTCTCCTTACAGAAGATGAGTGCGGATTAGCCCACTTTCCTGACCTTTGCATTCGATGAAGACATTCGACATTCCTAACTATTACCGCAGCACGATCATCTCGCCGTTAAAAGAGTATCGGCGGAAGCGCGATAAGCTGAAACGTGATTTCACGCCCACGGTGCTCGATTTTGGTCCGGTTAAATTTCTGATTGCGAGGCATTTTGGTTTTTGCTATGGTGTGGAGAATGCCATCGAGATTGCTTACAAAGCCATTGCCGAGAACCCTGGCAAGCGCATATTTTTGCTGAGCGAAATGATTCACAACCCCGACGTGAACACCGATTTGCTCAGCCGGGGGGTGCGCTTTTTGCACGACACGTCGGGCAGGCAGCTTATCCCATTCTCAGACCTGACCCCCGCCGACGTTATCATTATTCCTGCCTTTGGCACCACGCTCGAGATTCAGCGCGAACTAGCGGGCATCGGCTTGGACGTGGCTACGTATAATACAACCTGCCCGTTTGTTGAAAAAGTGTGGAACAAAGCCAACCAGATTGGGCAAAAGACCTACACCATTATTGTACACGGCAAACCCAGCCACGAGGAAACCCGTGCTACGTTTTCGCACAGCAAGGAGGCTGGCCCTACGGTGGTGGTGAAAAACATGGCGCAGGCTCAGCGGCTGGCTCTGTACATTACCGGCGAACGCACCGCCGATGAATTCTATACCGAATTTGCCGGGCAGTATTCCGAGGGTTTCGACCCGGCGCGTGATCTTCAGCGCATCGGCGTGGTGAACCAAACAACTATGTTAGCATCTGACACTCAGGGTATTGCCGATTTTCTGAAGCAGACCATGATTCGCCATTATAACCTGGTTGAAGGCACGCCAAGCGTGGAAGAGCGCTTTGCCAACACCCGCGACACGCTCTGCTACGCTACCAACGACAACCAGGATGCCACCTACGCCCTGCTCGACTACCCAGCAGACTTGGCCATTGTAGCGGGCGGCTATAACTCGTCGAACACGTCGCACATTGTGGAGCTTTGCGCTGAAAAACTGCCGACGTATTTCATTGAAACCGAGCAGAAAATCCTCTCCGACACCCTGATTCGCCATTTTGATATGGCTACCAAGCAGGAGATCGTGGCTGAAAACTACCTGCCCAACACCCGCCCCGCCACCATCCTGCTCACCTGCGGCGCCTCCTGCCCCGACGCGGTGGTTGAGGGCATCCTCACCAAAATCGTAGGCTACTTCCCCGACGCCAGAGCCGTTTCGGAGGTGATGGAGCCGTTTGTGGCTTAATTCATCCCACCCCGATATACTATCGTACTTCCCGTGCTTTCGTTGTGGAGGCGGTCTACAGAGGTAATCACGTAGGTGTACGCCTTCTTTGGGTCGGCGGTTTTGTCGACCAGGCGGGTGCCGGTGTCGGGGAGCCAGGTCGTGATGATCCGGCGGGGGTCGGTGGTGCGGGGCAGGCGGCTACCGTCGGTGCGGTACACCACATAGTAGCGCACCTTGTCCATCTCGGTTGGTTGGTCGGGTTCCTGCCAGAATAGCTCGATGCCGTCGGGGGCGGGGGCGGCTTTCAGGTCGCGGGGCTGGCCGGGGGGCGTGGCATCGAGCCAGGGCATGGTGGGCACCAGGGCCGGGTATTTGTAGAAGTCGGTGCGGAGCGAATCGCGGCTTTTGCCGAGGTTGTCGCGCAGGGATTTGGCGCTGAAAAATACGCTGCCCGTCACGTCGGCATACTGCCGGTTATGCCGCATCTGATCGGCCATTTGTGAGGGCTGCGCCCAGCCCGAGTCGGTGCGGGTGTTGCGGCCCAGGCGGTAGGTGCCCTGCCCGATGTAGAGGTGGCGGTTGCCCCGGTTTTTCACCCACCAGTCGACCAGCGTTTTGTAATTGGCCCGGTCGAAACGCGTGGAAAAATAAATCTGTGGCACCATGTAGTCTACCCAGTCTTCTTTGGCCCACTTCCGAATGTCGGCGTAGAGGTCGTAATACGCCTGTCCGCCGTAGGTGAGGGAGCCTTCGGGGTCGTTTTTCTGGTTTTTCCAAATACCAAACGGACTCACGCCAAACTTCACCCAGGGCTTCACGGCGTGAATAGAATCGCCGATTTGCCGGATCAGTTTGTCGATGTTCTGCCGCCGCCAGTCGTCTTTTTTCAGGCCGTCAACGTTGTAGGTCTGGTAGGTTGTTTCGTCGGCAAACCCCTGTCCCGATACGGCATAAGGGTAGAAATAATCGTCGAAGTGAATACCATCAACGTCATAATTCCGCACAATGTTGGCCACCGTGCCCGCCACGTAGGCCCGTACGTCGGGCAGGCCGAGGTTGAAGAGTTTTCGCCCGCCGTATTCCACCATCCAGTTGGGGCGCTGGTAGGAAATGTTGGTGGGGGCCACGCTGGCATTTTTGCTGAACGTGGCCCGGTCGAGGTTGAGCCAGGCGTGGAACTCCAGGTTGCGGGCGCGCGACTCACGAATCATGAATTCCAGCGGGTCATAAAACGGGTCGGGAGCTAGCCCCTGCTGTCCCGTGAGCCACTCCGACCAGGGTTCGGTGCTTTTGGCATAAAAGGCGTCGGCGGCGGCGCGAATCTGCACCACTACGGCGTTGAGGCCAGTTTGCTGGCTCATGTCGAGCAGTTCAGTGAACTCGCGCTGCTGGTCGGCAGCGGGCAAGCCCTTCTTGCTGGGCCAGTCAATATTGTCGACGGTGGCGATCCAAACGGCCCGGAATTCGCGCTTGGGCGACGTGGTCAGACCGCCATCTATGGGTGGTTCGAGCAGGAGGGTATCCGGCGAGGGACGGGGAGTGAGCTTAGCGGGTGTGGGAATGGCAGCTACGGTATTTCTAGCCGGGGTTGTAGAAACAGGCGTACTAACCACCACCCGCGACGAGTCCCCCTGCTGAGGGTTTCGGTGGCAGCGGGTTAACCCAACCGCGAGCAGCGACAAAGTGCCAAGAGTAACAATGAAACGCATAAAACCAGATAGGCAAGGCCGTGAATGACCTGCAAATATAGGACAGTCTACTGGCTTTGGGGTTTAATTGGCGGGTTGCTGGCGCAACAGGTTTTGGACAGGATTAACAGGATTTTGGGATGGACAGGATTTTCAAATCAGTTGAAAGAGAAAATCCTGTCCATCCCGAAATCCTGTTAATCCTGTCCAAAAGTCCTTTCTTACTTCTTCCCTTCGGCGCGGCAACGGTCGCTGCAATAAATGACGTTGTCCCAGTCGCGCTCCCATTTTTTTCGCCAGGCAAAGGGGCGTTGGCAAACGGGGCATAGTTTGGTCGGCAAGTCCGACTTTTTGCGCATTTTCATAAGCACGATTTACATAAAAAATGCCCAACCGAGGCGCGGCAGGGCATTTTTTATGTAAAAGTTGCCGGCATCAGTTTAACACGTTCCGCAAGTCTTTTGTCTCGTCGGTGCGTTTCTCATAAGCAGCATTAACGGTGGCGGCGTATTTTTTCACAGCGTCGTTGGTGGCATCATCTTTCAGGTCGTCGGCTACGTTGGCGGCTTTCTTCACCACTTTGTTCAGTTCGTCGAGGTACTTCAGGTCGAAGGCGGTACCGGGCTTCTCTTTTGTCAGTTCCGTTACGCGGTCTTTTCCTTCGCTGGAGAGGGTAACGGGCAGGTCGATTTTCAGATTTTTTGCCAGGCTGCTTAGCTCTCGATCCTGCGTGTCGCCCTCGCGCAACACCCGCTGGGCATAATCCTTCACCGACGGGTTGATGGCTTGTTTGAGCGCCACTTCGCTGAGCTGCCGCACGGTCATGTTCATGCTGGCGAGGTTTACCATCTTGTCGGCCATCTTCACGGCATCGTCTTTGGCATCCTTGCTGATGGCCGACGACTGCCCTTCAATGCGGGCTTTGTTGGCTTCTTCAGCTTTGTCAGTACTGTCTTTTGCACAGCCCGACATGAGCGTTAACAGGCTGATAAACAGCAAGAAAAGTCCCACGGTGGCTATGCCTGCTAAGCCGGTTCGGGTGGTTGGATGGTTCATAATTCATAACGTTCGTTGGTGCCTCACAAACCCGGCAATTACCCTACTTGTTTGCACGACCAATTAACCGGGAATCTGCAACAGCGTGAGCCAGGCTTCCTCTACCTTATTGTTGGCCAGTAGGTTGTGGGCTTGCTGATGCAACAAATCGGGCAAATACTGGCATCCATTGCGGGCTTCGTCAAGAAGTGCGCCTAGGGTGTTGGTCTGGGCATAAGCCCGAATGGCTTCGGCGGTGGGTAGCGCCCGCACGCTGCCGAGTTTGCCCAGGTCGTTGCCCGTCAGGATCTTGCTTTGGCGCAGGGCGGCGGGCAGGGCATCATAGCCAATGCCCATTTGCGGGCGACCCACCTCAAACAAGGCATCGCCGTTAGCCCGCACGTACCAATCGGCCCCCATGCGGCCCACGAGGTCTATTTTGCGGGGATCGACCAGCCCATTTTCGCCAAAAATACCCTCGTCGAAATGGCCCACGAGCACCTCGGCCAGCACCACCGTACCCGCGCCGGGACCGGTGCCTGTGGGGATGATCTGCCGCACCACGCACTCAAACGCCGCCGGGGCCTCGCCCACCCGCGGGGGACGAACCTGATCGGACGGTACTTCGGTGAACCCCGCTTTCTGAAACTCGTTCACGTGCCGCTCGAACTCGGCGCTGGCCAGCGACATCTGTTCCACCATCTGGTGATTGACGATGTTGATGACCACCTCCGGCACTTCTTCTATATTGAGCAGGGTGTGTTTTTTATGCCCATTCCGGTTCAGATTGGGCGAAAACAGGAGCATGGGCGGGTTAGACCCGATGACGTTGAAGAAGCTAAACGGGCTAAGGTTCACATGCCCCTCAGCACTGATCGTAGAAGCAAACGCAATAGGCCGCGGTCCCACAGTGCCAATCAAATACCGGTAAAATTCGAGTTGAGGTAAGCTACTGGCAGGAATGGTTTTCATGAATGTTACGCACTGAAATTCTGGTAAATAGAATCCATGATGCGGGTGAAGTGCTGGTAATCTTCATCACTGAGTTCGCCCCAGCCCTGCCGCCGGATGTCAATCACCATGGGCAGGAGTTGGGCGTAGATCGTTTCGCCGTCGGGGGTGAGGAAGATGAGGAACTTGCGGCGGTCGTCGTCGGCGAGGCGGCGTTCGGCGAGGCCTTTTTTGGTCAGGATGTCAATAATCCGCGTAACGGTGGGGGCGTCTTTGGTGGTTAGCTCGCCCAACTGATTCTGACTGATGCCGGGGTTGCGATGCAGGTGGTCAATAAGCACCCATTGGTCGACGGTAAGGTCGGAGCCGGCTTCGTTGAATCGTTTTTGCAACGCATACCGGATACGCTTGATGGCGGTGTCGATCTTAAAAAAATACGCGCGCTCGTCGGAAGGGTGGGTCATTGCAGTATGCAGTAAAGGGCAGTGGACAGGTTGCAGTAGTGCTGTTCCTGTTGCAAGTTACTGAACCCGCTGACCCATTTGCAATTAGCAAAGCGGCGCTCTGCTAGACGAGTGACAGCAACCGCTCTAGCTGCCGTTCAATTTCGGGGACCGATTCGTAGAGTTGTTCGTAGGAGTCGATCACAAAATATTGCTCCTGAAAACGGTCGATCACGTAGGGCGTTTGGAGTAAGGTAGCCACGTCATAATCCGTTCGCTTCGGCACGTCGCTTTCAAGGGCGTAGATCGTTTCGCCGGGGGAAGAAAGAATGCCACCCCCGTAAATACGCAGTTCTGAGGTTCCTGAAGGCCCTTTTTCGCAGATCAGGCCAAACTCCACGGTGTACCAATAGAGCCGGGCAATCATCTCGATGGCCTCGTCGTGGTCTACGTGGTTGAGCGCCATGCGGCTTAGCGCGGCCAGAAAATCGCAGAACGATTGGTTGGTCAGCACCGGCACGTGCCCGAAGGTGTCGTGAAACATGTCGGGTTCGGGCAGATAGTCGATCTGATCACGGCTGCGCACCCAGGTGGTGGCCGGAAACTGCCGGTCGGCCATTAGCTCGAAGAACTCGCGGTTGCCAATCAGGCCCGGCACCGCCACCACGCGCCAGCCCGTGAGAGGCAGCAAACGCGGGTTCAGGTCTTTTTCAAAATCGGGAATGGCGGCGTTAGGAAAGCCCGTTGCCACAATCCCGTCCATATACGCCTGCGAGGCCCGCCCCGGCAGCCGACTCATTTGCCGCTCGAACAGTAACCGCCAAACGGCCTGCTCATCGGCAGTGTAGAGGGCATAATTTTGTTTCATATGGCGTAGGGGAGGAAAGGGAGGAACGGGAGAACGGAGGAGGGGGAGCTTCGCGCTCTACTACTTTTGGTCTCGTCGCGAAGCTCCCCTTCCTCCGTTCTCCCGTTCCTCCCTTTCCTCCTTTTATAACGTTCCCCTAACTTCCTGTTCGCGTTCGATGGCTTCGAAGAGGGCTTTGAAATTGCCTTTTCCGAACGAGCGGGCACCTTTGCGCTGAATAATCTCAAAGAAAAGGGTAGGGCGGGGGCAGATGGGCTTCGTGAAAATCTGGAGCAAGTACCCCTCCTCATCCCGGTCGACCAAAATACCCAGCGGGCGGAGGTTTTCAATTTCCTCGTCGATCTCGCCAACGCGGTCTTTCAGGTCGTCGTAGTAGGCATCAGGCACGCGCAGAAATTCCACACCCCGGTCGCGGAGGGCAATCACGGTTTCCACGATGTTGTCGGTAGCCACGGCCATGTGCTGAATGCCCGCGCCGCCGTAGAAGTCGATGTACTCTTCGATCTGCGATTTCTTCTTGCCCTCGGCGGGTTCGTTGATCGGAAACTTCACGCGGCCATTGCCGTTGCTCATCACCTTGCTCATCAGGGCCGTGTAATCCGTTGAGATATCTTTATCGTCAAACGACACTAACTGGCTGAATCCCATAACGTTGGCGTAGAAGCTGACCCATTCATTCATCTCGTTCCAGCCCACGTTGCCTACCATGTGGTCTACGTAGAGCAAGCCCGACGAGGCCGGCTGGTAGGCGGGTTGCCAGGCTTCGTAGCCGGGCAGAAACACGCCTGCGTAATTGGTGCGCTCCACAAACAGGTGAACGGTGTCGCCGTAGGTATGGATGCCCGACCGCACCACATAACCGTGTGCGTCTTCGTCGCGGGTGGGTTGCATAAACGGCTTTGCCCCGCGTTTGGTAGTCTCGTCAAACGCCGACGTAGCATCATCGACCCAAAACGCCACCACCCGAACGCCGTCGCCGTGCTGATCGATATGGCGGCCAATTTCGCTGTCGGCGTGGAGCGGTGAGGTAAGCACAATCCGGATTTTGCCTTGCTCCAATACGTATGATTCGCGGTCGCGGAGGCCCGTTGAGAGGCCTGCGTGAGCGAGGGGCTGAAAACCAAAAGCCGTCTGAAAATAATGCGCCGACTGCCGGGCGTTGCCTACATAGAGTTCAACGTAGTCGGTGCCGTTGAGGGGCAGAAAATCGGGGCGGGCAGCGCCGTTGGCCACAGCGGTTGGCGCTACAACGGGTTCGAGGAGGGCTTCCATAGTTGAACGAACAACGGACCACATCAGCCCCCCTGGGAGCCGACGTGGCCGCTGTTCTGTTGTTGATGAAGTATATGTTAGCTTAACAACTATTGTTTAGCGTACAATTATAACGACAACTGCTCGAAATAGTATTTTGTCTGGAACAATTATTATTGAGCGGAGGGGCCAAGCCCTCACTTCTGATTCTCCGACCTCGTTTCTACGGCCGATTCTTCGGGTAGCGTAGCTACGCGGTAGGCCATCACAGCCATAGCCAGGGCGAAGAACGCGAAGGGTGCACGGGGGTCGAGGGCCGTTAGAATCGTGGTCATCACGGCCGTCAGGAAACTAGCTACTCCACCCAAAGCCTGCGAGTCGCCGAAGATTTGTCCCGAACCACCACCTTTGGCCGTCAGTGCTGAAATCTGGCCTGTAATGAGGCCCGTCAGCAGGCCCGCCGTGACAGCATCGAGCGCGCCAGTAAAGTAGAGCATAGTGATACTCTTGCCCGACAGCGCGTAGAGTGCCATGACGCCAATACCCCCAATAGCCGCAAAAATCATGACCTTACGCTGGTTGATATGCTTCACGATCAACTGAAAAAACACCAGGTTTACCGTCAACGTGATGAGGCCGTAGTAGATAAAGAAATACGACGCCTCGCGGTAGGTCAGTCCCAGATCACCTACAATGAGGTAGGCAATAAAATAATTGTAATACCCCAGCGACAGCACCGTTAGCAACTGAATGATAAACAGGGCTTTAAATCCTTTCAGCTTCTCCTCAACGTCGGCCAGCTGTCCCCATAGTGTTTTGATCTTCAGCGCATTGAACGCTTTTTCGCGCAGTTCTTTCGGGTCGATGGGTTGCTTTTCTTTGGTGCTGGTTTCCTTGAAAATAAACGTCAGCACCACGTTGACCACGGCCAGGATGATGCCCATGATGACCAGCGGTTTGGCATCGTAACGAGCCTGTGCCAGCGAAATAATCAGGATGCCACCCACCGCCGGACCGAAAATAGCTCCCAAGGCCGTTACTGATCCCAAAATGCCAGTTTGTTGCACCACGTCACCGTCGTCGGCTGTATCGACCACCGCCGACCGTAGGATGGAGAGCATACCATTGGTAGTGCCTTCAATGCCCCGGTTGGTGAGGTAGCCAAACACGTTGACGGGTAGCAGGAAAAAAGAAGCCAGCAACGACATCAGCGAGGTGCCAATAAGCACGGGTCGGCGCCCAATTTTGTTGGAGATAGCTGCCAGCACGGGCGAGGTAACCAACTGTGCACCCAGCAACAGAGCGCTGCCCGCCATAACCCAGACTTGTTTGCCCGATAGGGTTTCGGTGTATTTGTTGAGCAGTGGGCCTACTCCGCCCGCCACCACCGAATCGATAAAGAGGATGCCGATGATGAGCGCTAATCGAGGATTTTTAAACATACGGGTGCCATAAAAAAACCCGCCAGATTGGCGGGTTAGGTATAAGTTGTAACAAGTTCTATAGGTGGAGTAGGTAGACCACTGAATAGGTATATGATTAAAAAGCGGTTGTACCGTCTATTTCGAGGTAGCCATCACCATCCGAATGTTGAGTTTGGCACCCGTCTGTAGCACATCGACCAGGTCCTGCACCGTCAGCGTCTTGTCAAACCGCACCACCACGGTGGGTTCGTCAATACCGGTCATCACCGTTTTTAGCTCTTCTTCGAGGTTCTGCGGCGAAACAGGTTGCTTGTCAATGAAATACTGCTTGCCCGCATCGACCGATAGCGTCACCTGCTTCTTACTCAGCTGCTGCGACGAAGCCGCTTTGGGCAGCAACAGCTTGATCACGTTCGGGTTGGCCACCGTGGAGACGATCAGGAAAAACAGCAACAAAAAAAACATGATGTCGTTGAGCGACGACGTGGCCACTTCGGCAGCAAATTTCTTTCTTCGGCGGAGCTTCATAGAAAAGAGTCGTAAGTCTGGGAGTCGATAGTCTGGAAAGTCGCGTTTAGTGTTGATGACGCATCAGTCTGGTTGCAGCAGCGTCAGCAACACTAAACGCGACTTTCCAGACTATCGACTCCCAGACTTACGACTCTTTTAGCGCACTCGCGCAGTTTCGGTGGGTTTCTGGAGGACTTCCATGAAATCAAAGGCGTTCATTTCCAGCTTGAGCGTGAAGCGTTCGATCATCATGTTGAGCAGGTGATAGCCTGTATACGCAATCACACCCACCACGAGGCCCGCGCCAGAGGTGATCATTTTTTCATATAGACCACCGGCAATAATGCCCACGCTGATGTTATCGGTGAGGGAGATGTCGTAGAAGATGCGGATGATCCCCGAAATCGTACCGATGAAGCCAAGCATGGGCGCAATACCGGCAATGATGCCCAAATAGCCCAGATTACGCTCCATGCGCGACAATTCGATCTGGCCTACGGTCTCAATCGTGTTTTCGATGTCTTTGTTTGTGCCCACGCCCACGCGGCCAATGGCTTTCTCGAACACCCGTCCGGCGGCGGTGCGCTGATTTTTACAGAACGACTCCGCCGACTTCACGTTGCCCTGCAAGAGCATGTCTTTCACATTATCGACAAAGCCTTCATCAACTTTTCCCTGCTTGCTGATAAGAATCCAGCGTTCGATGATGAGGTAGAGGGTAGCAAAAAAGAGGAAGGCAATGGGCACCATCACCCAGCCCCCTTTGGCCACCAGATCAAACAAACCCAGCCGTTGAGCGGCGGCGGCACTGGCCGCAGCAGTAGCTGTTGAGTCGGCAACGGCCGAGGCAGACGTAACGGGAACCTGAAGCAGGATGGTCATAGATAGAAGGTAAACCGAAAAGTTGGGCGTCGTGACGTTCAGCAATCACAACGCCCAGGGCGCTGCGAATCGTATGCCAAAGATAACAAAGCCAACGTAGGGCGAAAGGAAATGTGATTCTGGGGGAAATAGCGTAGGGCAGGGAGCGTAGGGCAAAGAGCGGTATTTGCTCCGCCGTCTATACTCCCTGCTCTATGCCCTACGCCCCCTGCTCTATGCTCTCTGCCCCACGCTCTTCGCTTTCCGCCGTGTCCATTTCGACACGTCGAACAGGGCCAGGGGGTAGGTTTCGCCGAGGGTTACGCCTGCTTCGGCCAGGGTGGCGGGATCGGTTAGGGAAATGAGGTGCAGGTGTCCAGGCGGGACGTTGGCCAGTTCGGGAAGCCAGCGCGATACATATTCGCCTTTGGGGTCATACTTGCGGGCCTGGGTGTAGACGTTGAAGTACCGGTCCATACGCGGGTCAGCGCTTACTTTAGCTACCAGGTTCCAGTTGCCCCAGTTACTACACGGGTCGTAGTCGATGAGCAGACTTTCCAGGTAAGCCGCTCCCCAGGTCCAGAGCACGCCGAGGTCGTTGAGCAGGTGCGAGGCCACATTTTGCCGCCCCCGGTTCGACTGGTAGCCGGTCAGGTTCAGCTCGCGCATGTTAGCATCGATAAACGGTACGCCCGTTTGGCCGTTGGCCCACTGCCAGAACAGGGCCTTGTCGCGCTGCCAGTGGGCCGTTTTAACTCGCCGTGGCCCCGACGGAAAGAAAATGCGCGATCCGTATTTGGCCGTAATAAATCGGAAATAGTCGCGCCAGATCAGTTCAAACACCAACCAGTAGGTCGATACGTTTTTGACGCGCTCTTTTTCGTACTGCTTCACCTGCCAATAGACACGCCGGGGCGAGAGGCAACCGTAGGCCAGCCAGGCCGAGAACTTGCTCGAGTAGTCTTCGCCCAGCAGGTTGTTGCGGGTAAACTTGTAGCTTTTAAGACCGTCGCGTTCCCAAAAATAAGCCGCCAGCCGGTCCAGCGCGGCGGTTTCGCCCCCCACGTGATGGATGGCGGCGCGAGGGTCCTGCACGACGTCTTCGTAGCCAAACTGAGCCAGCGTAGGCAGGAGGCCAGGGTCAACGCCCGTGGGCAGGCCTACGTACCGGGGTTCTGCCACCTCCGGTCGCACGCTCGACTCGCGTTCGCACCCCCGCCGAAAGTCACGGTACGAGTCGGGGATGGCATCAGCCACAAAGGGCAAATCGTCGGGGTGATAGAGCGACAGCATCCAGAAGTACTGCACCGGCACGTTTAGCGCGGCCAGTTGCCTATTAACCTCGGCTTCCATAGCCACATCATCCTGAGTAATTTCTTTACCCGCATACACCGCCGACGCACCATATTCACGAGCCAGGTCGGCCAGGACCTCAGCCACGTTGCCCACCCGAATGAGCAGGTCGCCGCCCCGTTCTTGCAGTCGTCGGCGGAGGTCGGCGAGGGCTTCAAACAAAAAGCGGACACGAAAAACCCCCGCCTTTCGGAAGCCCAGTTCGGGGTCTTCGGCAAACGAGCGGGGGTCAATAATAAAAACGGGCAGTACACTATCGCCCTGGGCTACGGCCTGCGCAAAGCCTTCGTTGTCGTGCAGGCGTAGGTCGTTGCGAAACCAGTAAATGATGGGCATGAAAAAGAGACAAGAGGTAAGAAGCAAGAGACAAGATGTTCATGCCAAGAATCTTATTTCTTGCTTCTTACCTCTTGTCTCTTCTTCGTTACAACGTCGAATCGGCGGCCTGTGTTTGGGGCTGAGCCGGTTGAGCCTGTGGTTGGACGGGTTGGGCCTGTGGTTGGGCGGGCTGCCCCTGCTGATAACCCGGCGCTGCCGATTGGTCGCCGGGGAGTTGCTGATAGCGATTGCCACCTACAAACTCCACATTGGTGATGTAATACTTAGTGTCGCCGTTCCAGGGCAGGCGCAGGATTTTCTCTTCGTAATGCAGCGTTACGCGCTGACCGGTCCGCACAGCTTCGGTGATTTTCTGGGCTGTAGCTTCGTCTTTCACCGAAAAATCGAAGAATTGTGGCGTCAGTGAGCCTGTTTCGCCCGAAAAGCCCCCCACGTTCAGAACGCCTTCGTAGGTTTTGAACAGATAGCCCCGACGGCTGAATTTAGAGACGGTGCCGGCCCGTTCGCCATCAGAAAAACTCCAGCCCGTGAGCAGGTATAAAACGCCCAGGATCAGTAGAACAAAGACAAGCAGATAGGTGAAAAAGCGCATAAGCGTCCGTGATTAAGTTTTGTTGCGGACAAATCAACAAAAAGTTAGCCGTGTTTCCCAAAATCACTTTACTAGCACCTTTATTGCCTGCCGCACGGATCCTTCCTGTACGGTGAGGATGTAGAGGCCGGGGGTCAAGGTGCTGGCGGGGGTGTAAACGGCTTCTGTGGTGCTGGAACGAGCCAATTGCCCGGCAATGGTCTGCCCCGAAAGTGCGCTTAATCGTACCTGTGGAGTAGTCATTTGATACAGCCGCAGTTGAATAGCCTGCCCATCAGTCGGGTTTTCGCGGAGACTGGCGTATGGCTGACTGGTGTCTACCCGAATGGCAACAGCCTTGGAGTAAACTGCGCTACCATCCCGGTCAATCTGTTTAAGGCGATAATAGTTGACTCCGTGCTGCGGCGACTCATCCGTTAACGAATAATACTGCTGTTGGTTTGTGTTTCCCGCCGACTGGCGCGTACCCACTCCTATAAACTCGCTGGCATCACTACTGCGTTGCACTACAAACCGCTCCGACTCACGCTCTGAAGCTGTAGACCAGGTTAACAACACGGTATTTCCCGCCACCTGTCCTTTAAAACTAACCAATTCGACAGGTTGCGCTGCCTGCACGGTGCCCGACACAGCCACTAGCGACGTAATGCCGCTACTTGCGTTGGTAATATTGCCCGACGGAGCACCTACGGCAGCACCTGTAAGCCGGACATAGATGGTGTTCGTGACGATGGTGCCACCGCTTTGTAGCAGCGTCAGCGAAGGGTTGAACCCGCCGCCCGCGCTCGTACTGATTTCATAACCGGCGGGAGCCGTAATCACCAGATCATCAAACAGATTAGCCCCCGAAATACTGTAGTTTTTGGTGGCCGACGGTACTCCCAACGTCGTTGTGAAGCCCGACAGCGTAATGGGAATTGTGGTGAGCGTTGGCTGCACTATCTTACCTGAAATGGTTGCGCTGCCTATGCTGATAAAATCGGTACTAGTAGAGGCACCCCAAAAATAAACCCGAATCTTGGCAGTTGCCGTTACCCGCACCACGCTACTGACAACCATAGATACGTTGGTTGTGGTGGTTGTAACAGGGCCATTGCCAATTGAAACAGCCGTAGTGAAATTATCGGTACTGATACGAGCCTCATACGCAGTAGGTCCGTTCGCTGACTTGTCTAGGTTGATAACAAATTGCTGAATGGTGAGATCGTACCCTGAATTCGGCGTGATACTAACCTCAAAATAACGAGCTAGATCAATGGATGGCACATTCCAGCCCTGGCCCCGAAACCGGCTACTTACAATACTAGTTGCCGGCGTAGGTGTAGTGATTGTTGCTACCGAGGCTGTGGCATTAGGGTCTACCGTGTTGGGGGCTGTTTGTGTAGCACCAAATGGCCAGTTGGCAATAATTTGCCCGAAACTGGCCGAGCCTACCGTGCACAACAACAGGGCCAATAGTAGGCGACAGCATAGGTTGTTCAAATAAGCAGTACAGAATGGCATAAGCTTAAGTCAAGTTAGGTGGGGTAAAGACGAGAGGTGCGCTCAAAAGACACGACAAATGAGCCAGTTAGTTAAGTAAAAAACCCGTCATTTACTAATGCAAGTAACTAACTGACAATATATTAGCTTGTCGCTTATTAAGTAATTGCCACAAAAAAGCCCAACCCAAAAATTTTCGGGTTGGGCTTTTGCAAAAGTCTTATTGCTTAACGGTACTTTTTACACGTTCATCAGCGACTCTCTCCGGCGCATTTTGCCGGCGGGGATACCAAACATCATTTTAAACCGGCGGCAGAAATAGGCCGTGTCTTTGTAGCCTACTTCGGCACCAATGGCGCGGATGCTCTTTTTGCTCGTGCGCAACAGACCCACGGCGGCTTCCATACGCTGATATTCAATGTAGTCCTGCGGGTTGATGCCCGTGAGCATCTTGAAATACTGCCCCACGTAATCTTCCGACACGTTGGCTACGTTAGCCAGCACTTTGTTCGAAAGGTCGCCGCCGATGTTGTCTTTGATATAGGCAAAAATGTCGATCAGGCGCGGGTCTTTGAAATAGGTGCTGTTGGTCACGAGTTGTTCCACAAACAGCCGCTGCTTCAGGATGTATCGGATCACCTCGATCACGATCTCTTCCGTTTTGATCTTGATCACGCGGCCCTTACCAGCCACCTCGGTCATGTCTTCCAGCAAAATCTGCCGGATCGCCTGCGCCAGCGTTTCGTCATGCTTGATAATGAACGGCGGCACGTCGAGCGAGTTGAAG
This sequence comes from Fibrella aquatilis, assembly GCF_017353255.1. Taxonomy (GTDB): domain Bacteria; phylum Bacteroidota; class Bacteroidia; order Cytophagales; family Spirosomataceae; genus Fibrella; species Fibrella aquatilis. Next base: position 188,099 of record NZ_JAFMYU010000005.1, read on the forward strand.
AAATTGACCGAGTCGAACACTTTGGCTTCGAAGGATACGTAACCAAACGAATTGGGCATATTGCCAATACGACTTGGATCGCGGTTGGCCTCGAAGTAATGCTCACGGTGAGTCATGAACTCTTCGTTGGTTACCGCCTTCGGGTTCGAGGGTTCGCCGTAGGTAACGGTCACGTGCTTACCACCGGGGATAAACAGCATATCGCCAATCTCAACCTTTTGGTGCTCATCGCCGTACGATACATCACCGTTATATAGGATCAACAACGTGTTTTCTACGTCGTAGAAATTCTTGATAACAATCGGTTGCAGGATGCGAATATTCCGGGCTTTAATGAACTTGACGCCCAGCGATTCAATGATTTTGTTATAGTCTTCCATAGCCGAACGGATTGCGTGGTGCTTCGTTGCCCTGCAATATTGCACAAAACTAATAAATTGTACAAAACTAATACAACTATAAAAGTTTCCGTTTGCTAAAAAAAAACGGCCCTATTCGCTGGAAATAGGGCCGAGGGGGTTAAAAAATATAGTTTTTACAAGAAAAGCCTACCGAACGATCTCTCGGGCAATTACTAATTTTTGTATTTCCGAGGTACCTTCATATATCTGCGTAATCTTGGCATCGCGCATCAATCGCTCAACGTGAAACTCCTTCACGAAGCCATAACCACCGTGAATTTGAACAGCTTCGGTGGTGGCCCACATCGCCACGTCAGAGGCAAATAGTTTGGCCATTGCCGCCGCCTGCACATAGTCTTTGTGCTCATCTTTGAGTCGGGCAGCTTTATACACCAGTAGTCGGGCCGCCTCGATCTTGGTAGCCATTTCGGCCAGTTTAAATTGAATGGCCTGATGCTCGAAAATAGCTTTGCCAAACGCTTTCCGCTCCTGACTGTATTTCAGGGCCAGTTCATAAGCGCCAGCTGCAATGCCGAGGGCCTGGGCCGCAATACCGATACGACCTCCGTTGAGGGTACTCATGGCAAACTTGAACCCAAACCCGTCGGCTCCGATACGGTTTTCCTTAGGCACTTTCACGTCCGTAAACAGCAGCGAGTGGGTGTCTGACGCCCGAATGCCGAGCTTGTCTTCTTTCTTGCCCACTACAAAACCGGGCGTACCTTTTTCCACAATCAGGCAGTTGATGCCCCGGTGGCCTTTTTCACGGTTGGTCTGCGCAATCACCAAGGCCACCCCCGACGAATTACCGTTAGTGATCCAGTTTTTGGTACCGTTTACAAGGTAATAATCGCCCATGTCTTCGGCAGTGGTGGCCTGTGAAGTGGCGTCGGAGCCGGCTTCGGGTTCTGAGAGGCAAAACGCGCCAATCATCTGCCCGGAGGCCAGCGGCGTGAGGTATTTATGCTTCTGCTCTTCGGTGCCGAAAGCCTCTAACCCGTAGCAAACCAGCGAGTTATTGACCGACATGATTACCGATGCTGAAGCGTCGATCTTAGAAATTTCTTCGATGGCAATGGCGTAGGAAACGGTGTCCATACCGCCACCGCCGTATTCGGGCGAGACCATCATGCCCATGAAGCCCAGTTCGCCCATGCGCTTCACCTGCTCAGCGGGAAACTGTTGAGCGTTGTCGCGCTCTACAATGCCGGGTAGCAGCTCATTCTGCGCAAAATCGCGGGCCGCTTCCTGCACGGCCAAGTGTTCTTCCGATAAGTTAAAATTCAGACCCTGAAGGTCATGCGGTGCCGTTGTCATGGTCGTGTTGTTGATTGATGAAGCAAATTTACAAAGCAACGTAGTATGCATGCATAACAAATTTAGTGGTGAGTGCTGAGTGGTAAGTGATGAGTTTGCTTCCGCACGATTAGACGCGGAAGCAAACTCATCACTTACCACTCAGCACTCACCACTAACTAGCTTGCCCGCCGTTGACGCCCAGTACTTGTCCGTTCACGAACGAGGCTTCGTCAGAGGCGAGGTAGAGGTAGGCGTTGGCAATGTCGGCAGGTTCGCCCATGCGTTTTACGGGGATAAGCGCGATGGTGGCCTGACGGGCCTCTTCAGGCATAGCATCGGTCATGTCGGTGCGGATGAAGCCGGGTGCCACGGCGTTGGCGGTAATGCCTTTGGGACCAAGTTCCTTGGCCCAGGTGCGGCACATAGCCACCACGCCCGCCTTGGTGGCAGCATAGTTTGTCTGCCCGAAATTGCCATGTATCCCCACTACGCTTGACGTGCAGATGATGCGCCCATAACCACGCTCTACCATGTGCGGCACCACGGCTTTGGTGCAATTAAAGACGCCCGTGAGGTTCACATCGATCACCTGCTGCCACTCTACATGACTCATTTTCAGCAGGGTGCGGTCGCGCGTGATGCCCGCGTTGTTTACCAAGATGTCGATCTGTCCGTGTTGTTCCAGCACTGCCCGGACGGCTTCTTCCACGCCGGGTACGTCGGTTACGCTTACGCGCATGAAGGTGGCGTTGTGGCCCTGGTCACGTAGGGTTTGGGCCGTGTCTTCGCCCTCATCCAGCATATCCCAGATGATAACGGTGGCACCCTCGCGGGTGAAAATTTCGGCGGCAGCCCGGCCAATGCCGCGTGCCCCGCCGGTAATGATAGCAACTTTGTTTTCTAGACGCATATGAATAGTGGTGAGTGGTAAGTGGTGAGTTTGCTGCCGCAAGAATAATATGCTGGCGGCAGCAAACTCACCACTTACCACTCATCGTTTATCACTCAAAAAGTAGCGATATCAATTCGGCCACGCAGGCGGGTTTGGTTTGGCCTTCTACTTCAAAGACGCATTCGATGATCACCCGCACGCCGCGTGCACCCTCATTAGCGTTAGTTGGCTCAACGTGGTGGAGCCAGGCTTTCATGCGAAGACGGCTACCGCTGGGCACGGCGTTGGTAAACCGAATTTTGTTGGCACCGTAGTTTACGCCCATCTTCACCGACTCAATCGTGTAGATCTCCGACAGCAAACGCGGTGCCAGCGATAGGGTCAGAAACCCGTGGGCAATGGTGGTCTTGAACGGTGACTCGCGGGCGGCGCGGTCGGGCTCGAGGTGAATCCACTGGTGGTCACCGGTGGCATCGGCAAAGAGCTGGATCTGCTCCTGCGAGATCGTGACCCAGTCGGTAGTACCGAGTTCCTGCCCGGCATGGGCGGTAAAGGCATCGAGGTTGGGGAAGGAGGTCATAAATGGATTTTAGATTCTGGACGCTGGATGTTGGATATTCGCGGCTGATCAAATAAGTGCCTTCGGGTAGCATCCAATGTCTACCGTCCAATATCCGACATCCTTTGTTAAATATGGTTCTGGGCCGGTTATCTGGCTGGCCTTTCATGGTATTGGGCAGGACGCGGCGGCAATGGCCCCGCTTGGTGAACGGCTGTCCAAAACGCACACTGTCTATAGTATCGACCTACCCTACCACGGGCAAGATAACCAGACTAATTGGCCCGCTAACATAACCAAAACATACTGGCAAAGTTTGGTAGCCCACTTTCTCACCAAACATGGCATCGACCGGTTTTCGGTGGTGGGGTTCAGCATGGGGGGGCGCTTTGCGCTTATCACCGCTAGCCTGTTTGCCCCGCAACTAGACGAACTGATCCTTATTGCTCCCGACGGCATTACCGAAGACCCCTGGTTTAGACTGGCAACGAACACGGCACCGGGCCGTTGGCTGTTACGTTTTTTTCTGAACAACACCCGCCTGTTCACCCGCCTGGGGCACGGACTGGTACGACTGGGCCTACTTAGCGCGGGGCTGATGCGGTTTGTAGAAGCTACTATGCAAACCCCCGAACAACGGGCGCAGATTGGCCAAGCCTGGGTAGGTTTCCGTCACCTGACCACCGATATTCCGGCGCTGGCGAAGCAGCTACGAGCCAATAAAGTGCACGTGTGGTTGTTTCTGGGCCAGTTCGATGCCGTCCTGCCCCTGGGCCACACCCGCCCCCTGCTGCGCGCCCTTCCCGAAACCACTGAAATAATTTTGCCCAGTGGCCACACCTCGCTGGTACGGCGTGTAGCCGCTGGCTGGCCTTTTTCTTGCGCTTAACCCGTTTTTCCGGTCGTTAACAATTTTTATTGGGCGAAGCAACTGCGTACCGTTGTATGTTCATCTCCATAAAAAACCGCTCACGACCTTGCCTAAACCACTTACCATCATCCTCTTCATAGCGCAGGTGCTCATCCTGTTGCTCAGTGCCTACCGGGCCACGGGTCAAGGCTTGCCCCGGCCCAAATTGCGCGTCAGGGTGGTATTGCTGGATAGCAGACAAGCCCCGCTGGTGGGCGCGTCCGTGCAGCTAACCAGCCGCACCGATTCCACCGAACGCGTTAATGCTCTTACGGATACGCTGGGGGTGGCCACGGTATTACTGCACACCGACCAACCCTACGCACTGCGGGCTACGGCCATGGGCATGAAGCCGTTGAACAAAGGCATCAGGCCCACGGCAACGCAGACCACGTTTCGTTTTTCGATGGAAACCGACGTGCAGTCGCTAAACACGGTGACGGTAACGGCCAAAAAACCATTGCTTCGGCAGCAGGACGACATGACCATTGTTGACCCCACGCCCATTGCCGACATCAGCACCAACGCCTACGACCTGATGGAAAAAACACCCGGCCTCTTTCTCGATCAAGACGGCAACGTGTATATCAGCAGCGCCACGCCCGCCACAATCTATATCAACGGTCGTGAACAGAAACTGAGCGCCGCCGACCTGGCCACGCTGCTGAAAAGCCTACCGCCTAACAGCATCGAGCGGATGGAAATCATGCGTACCCCCTCGGCCAAATACGACGCGTCGGGGAGTGGCGGGGCGGTAAATATTGTTTTGAAGAGGGGGGTGAAGCTGGGCCGGACGGGCAGTATTTCGGGCAACATGAACCAGGGGCGCTTTGGTAATCAGGGACTTGGCATCAGCCTAAACAACAGCGAAGGCAACCGGTCGTCGTACCTGAACATAAACTACAACCGCCGCAACAGTTACGAACAACTTACCACCAACCGGCAGCTAACCGGCAATCGGTCTATTAGCCAGACTGCCTACACGCGCCTCCCCGGCGATGGCCTGTTTGTGGGCTATGGCCTCGGGTATGAGCTAACGAAGAAGTGGTCGCTGAATCTCGACGGGCGGGCCAACTACGGTTACAGTAACTCGTTTTCCGAGAACGAAACCCAGATTCGGCAGCGCGACGGCGGGGCTTTGCTCACCAGCAATCAAAACCGGTTGGGCAACACCGGTACGGCCAAATCGCTGACGCAGGAGGTGTCGGCCACCTACAAAATCGACTCGCTGGGGTCACAGTGGACCGTAGATGGGTCGTACAATTATACGAGCAACCAAACGGCACAGGGGTTCACCACGCAGTTTTTGCAACCCGCCCAGGCCACGCTCATCGGCGACGGTTCGATTAACACCAACCGGCATTTTGTCACCCTGCAAACCGACCTGCGCTACCGGCTGCGGGGGCAAATAACCCTCGAAACGGGCCTGAAAACGGCTATTCAGCAGTTCGACAGCCGCACCAGCTACACCACCGAAACCGACGGCATCCGCCTGCCCGACCGGTTTCGCACCAACGCCTTCGACTACAACGAGGCCATACACGCGGGCTACCTACAAGGGTCGAAACAGTTAGGGTCGGTGCTGCTGAAGGTGGGGGTCCGGGCCGAAAACACCAACATGAACGGTCATCAGCGCATTCCCCGCGACACCACCTTTCAACTGCACCGCACCGACCTGTTTCCGTATATATACCTCAGCCGACGGGTAGCCAAAATTGCGGGTTTTGAACTGCGCAGCTACCTCGTTTATCGCCGGTCCATCACCCGCCCCACCTACGATTTTCTGAACCCCTTTGCTCGGTTTATTGACCAGTATTTGTACGAAACGGGCAACCCGGCCCTGCAACCGCAGTTCACTCAAAACCTGGAGGCCAACGTGAGTGTGGATGAGATGCCGATTCTGGCCGTAGGGCGCAACTATACCCAAAACCTGTTTACAAGCGTACTGTACCAGGACCCCGTCAACAGCAGCGTGGCCTACCGCACTTACGCCAACCTGGGCCAAAACCGCGAAACGTATTTCCGGCTGCTGGCGGGCATACCGCCGGGCGGGCGCTTCTTTTTTGTGGTGGCCGCGCAGTATTCACACACCGACTACGAAGGCTTCTACGAGGGCAAACCACTGAACTTTAGCCGGGGGTCGTGGCGGCTGTTTACTTACCAGCAACTCAAACTCGATGGCCGGTCGACCCTGACGGTCAACGCGTTTTGCCTGCTCAACGGGCAGCAGCAGTTCTACGAGCTTGGCACGTTTGGCAACGTCAACCTGAGCCTGAACCGGCAGTTTATGAACCGCAAACTAACCGCGACGCTGGTAGTCTCTGATCCATTTTATACCAACCGAACGGCCTTTACGCTCAACCAGGGCAACATTCTGGCCGACGGCACCCGGCAGTCAGACACGCGCCGGGTGGGGTTAACCGTCCGCTATAATTTCGGACTAAAACGCCGCGAAGAACGCCAGAACCCCTTCAACATTGACGCCCTGGACCGGGGCAGCCGCTGAGACTAACCATAAATTATTGACAAACAACCATTTGTAAATCAGAAAGATAAATGCTTACTCGGCTGCTTTTATTATTACTTCTGCCGCTGATGGGCTTGGGTCAGAACCCGCCTAAGACAGACGTTGACCTACGGCTGGGGCTAACCACGTTTCGCGATAATAGGTACTCGGTGTTTCGCTATGCTATGCCAACGGTGGGCTTTCAGTTGAACAGAACCAAGTCGGTTGGTACTGGCGAAAAATGGCTCACCGTTGGGGCCTATTGGGGTCAGGATGTGCAGACGGGCCGGTTTTTTAGCCGAACCGCCGGGCTAAGCAGCAGCCTGCAACGTACCTATCGGCTTGGGTCAGCCAATACCAGCAAGCCCAGCCAATTTGGGTTGGGGTGGCAGGCCCAATTGGCCATACAGACCTATTACGACAGGCTGGCGTTCAACGAGACCACCGATAGCCACATTGGCGGATATGCGGCCCTCGAGTTAGCCCCGATGCTGTACTATCGATGGGAGTTCAAGCTGGCTAACCGCCCGGCCCTGTTTACCAACAGCCTGAGCGTTCCGCTATTGACGGGCCTGGTGGCGGGTAACAACGCGGGCAATTACTCGGCGGGAGTAGCATTTCCCGGGGCATTCACCGGCCTCTCCAACCAACTCTGGCTAACGCTCAACACCCCCGCCCGGCACCCCTGGCGCATAGGGTATCAGTGGAGTTACCGGGCCATCCAACTCGCCGACGCTAATCAGCAACACGCATTCAATGGGCTTGTTTTTGCCTGGACTCTTTAGCCAAAATCAACTATGAAAGCCAGGCAATTAGCCAATACAGTGCTGTCTGTCAGTTTATTGTTCAGCTGTGAGCGCCTACTGATACCAGCCGGAGAGGTAACCGTATTTGAGGGGCGCGTGGCTGATCCCGACCAACTCCTGATATCAACCCGCGACGTTGATCTGTTTTGGGAAGCCTATGACATGGCCCCGCAGGCTACTGACCAAACGGCCCATTGGCAACGCAACTATATCGACAAAGCAAGCCCCACCGTGCAGTCGACACTGAGTAGTGGCAAGATCACCGCCGCTATCATGGCGAAAGCCACGATAAGCACCTACCGGCAATTTTTCCCGTCGGTCAGGACGCTTACCACGGGTATGGTTCGCCAACAGGAGGGGGCCATCCGGCAGGGGTTGCGCACCTTGAAACAACTGTACCCCGACGCTACGTTTCCGGCCATCTATTTCGGTATGGGGTTATTCAACAACGGCGGTAAAAGTCTGCCCAGCGGCATTTACATTGGCACCGAATATTACACCGCTGCCCCCACCACCATCACGACCGAGTTGACAGCCTATTCGAGGGGTATCCTGTTCAATTCCAGCCAATTACCGGCCATTGTGGCCCATGAAATGGTGCATCAGCAACAGCGCTACGGCATAGCGGGCGGCAACACACTTTTGGCCGCTGCCATTGCCGAAGGGTCGGCCGATTTTCTGGCCAAACTAGCCACCGGAGCCATCGCTACGGGTACCGCAACATATACGTTTGGCGAGGCCAACGAGCGAGCAGTTTGGCAGGCGTTCAGCCAGGAGATGGACGGTACCAACTGGCGAAACTGGCTCTACAACGGCAACGCAGGCAACACCTACAATTACCCCGCCGACATGGGCTATTTCGTGGGCTACCGCATCTGCGAAGCCTACTACAACCGGGCCACCAACAAAACCCAGGCCCTCCGCGATATGCTACAAACTACGGATTATAAGGCGTTCTTAACCAAAAGCGGCTACCCTGAACTTTGGAAGTAGCCAATTTCTATTCACTACCTTACCGCATCTGCTTCGTGGTGTACCGGTCCATGACGTCGCTGGGGAAAACGTCGAGGACATTGGCGAGGACGAGGAGCACAAGGGTGCGCGAGGCAATCTTGCGGGGGATGTTGGCCAACAGGGCGAAGGAATCGACCGTGACGTGCGTGTTTTTGTCGAGGTGTTGCATGAGCACCTTTTCTTTTTCGCCGTAGGTGAAGCGCACGTTGCGGTCAGCGCGTTCGCCTTTCATGATCTCGCGTACCTCTTTGCTGGCCTGTACCGACTTATCATCTACCCGCACATACACCTTCTTGTTGTCGGGGTCGTTGGGATCGGGCAGAATATAGTGGGGGCGGTGCGGGCTGCGTGGAATACGGAATATAAGCACTTCGCGTTCGTCGTGCAGTTGTACACGCTCCAGGGTGTAGGTGATGGCGGGGAAACAAAACTTTTCGATGGCCCGCACCAGCAGGTACTCGTCTTCGTCGGCGTATTTGAGGCCCGGAATGGTGCCATCATCGCCGACACCGATCAGGAGCGTGCCGCCGTCGGTGTTGGCGAACGCTACGATTCCCCGCACAATTTTGTCGGGATGGTTGGTCTTGAGTTTGAACTCAAGACAATGCCCCTCTCCCCGGCGAACCAGGTCTTTGAGCATTTTATAGTCTGTAGTTGATCTGCCCACCATTTGCGTACTGATCACCTTCTAAAGATACAACCGCTAACCGAATTTGCAACCATTTTTTACGGTCACATACGGAACAATACAACCCCAACGATTCCTTAACTTAGTAACTGGTTCGGCCGCTAACTTTTTGGTCAAACGGGCGGTTGTGTAAACACAGTAAGCTACCAACTATAAAACGAACAAATGCTGGTAAACGTTGCTATTGCCCTATCTACGCTCCTGATCATGGAGGGGGTGGCCTGGTTCACCCACAAGTATATCATGCACGGCATCATGTGGAGCTGGCACCACTCGCACCATAACGCGCACAAGGGCTTTTTCGAGATAAACGACCTGTTTAGCATTCTGTTCAGCGGGGTGGCCGTGGGGCTGTTTGTAGTAGGGTTGGAAATACCCTCGCTCTGGTACCTGGCACCTATTGCAGCGGGCGTAACCCTCTATGGCATAGGCTACTTCGTCTTTCACGACGTGATCGTTCACCGCCGGATTCGCATCAAGTTTAGTACCAAAAATTCGTACCTGCTGCGTATTATGCGGGCGCATTACGTACACCATAAAGTACACACCCGCGACGGGGCCGAAGCGTTCGGTTTTCTGTATGCGCCCAAGAAATACGACAAAAAATGAACCGCGCCGCTCACCTCCACCGCCTGAAAACCGAAGCCTTCGACATCTGCATTATCGGGGCGGGCGCATCGGGGGCGGGCTGTGCTGCCGATGCCGCCAGCAGGGGGTTGCGCGTGGCCGTGATCGAGTCCGACGATTTTGGCGCGGGCACGTCGGGTACGTCCACCAAGCTGGTGCATGGGGGGGTGCGGTATCTGGAGCAGGCCGTTAAAACGTTTGATCCCAAGCAGTTAGCGCTGGTGCGAAAGGCGCTGCACGAACGCCGGACACTTCTGCACATTGCCCCGCACCTGTGCCACCCGCTGGCCCTGCTCACACCCGTGAGCAACCTGATTGAAGGGGCCTATTATGCCATTGGCCTGAAAATCTACGACTGGTTGGCCGGTAGTCGACGTATGGCCCCCAGCCAATGGCTGAATAAAGCCGAAGCCCTGCGCCATTTTCCGGCCTTCGATGGCCGCAAACTCCATAGCGCAGTGCTGTACTACGATGGGCAGTTCGACGATATTCGGCTGAACCTGGGGCTGGTGCAAACCGCCGCCAAATACGGTGCTTCCGTGGCCAACCACGTGCGGGTGGCATCGCTGGTAGCGGGAGAAAGCGGCCAACTCAACGCTGTAACCGCCCTTGACACCTTGTCGGGTGAGGCATTCACGATTCGGGCGAAAGTAGTGGTGAACGCCACCGGTACCCACGCCGACCGGCTTCGGCGGCAGGCCAACAGTGGGCAGGGCGTACGGATGCGGGCCAGCAAAGGTGCCCACGTGGTGCTGCCCGGCTCGGCCATGCCCCAAGCACCGGCGCAGACCGAACCGGCGGCGTTGCTGGTGCCCAAAACAAAAGACGGTCGGGTGCTTTTCGCTATTCCGTGGCGCGGGCAGTGGCTCATTGGCACCACCGACACCGAAGCTGACACCACCGACATGCCCGCCCTGCTGCCCGACGAAGCCGCGTACCTGCTGGCTGAAGTCAACCAGTTCGTGGCACAACCTGTGCCGATTGAGGCCGTAGCGGGTGGGTTTGCCGGGCTGCGTCCGCTGTTACAATCTGACCCCAATGCCAGCAGCAAAGCCGTAGTGCGCGACCATGAGGTAGAAATTGATACTAAATCGGGACTGGTCAGCATTATGGGTGGCAAGTGGACTACCTATCGGCTTATGGCGCAGGAAACGATTGATGCCTGTTGCGCGAAGCTGGGTCAGCCACGCCCCTGTGTGACGGAGTCACTTTTGCTTCAGGGTGCCGAGGGTTACGACTCCAACTACCCGAAGCGCCTCGCCGAACGTCACCCTGATATGGCGGCTGATATACTGGCACACCTAGCCGACACCTACGGCACCGAAGCCCCGGCAATTCTGACGTTGTTGGTTGAAAATCCGGCCTGGGGCACTCGGTTGGCCCAAAAGCACCCGTTTATTCAGGCCGAAGTGATCTACGCCGCTCGCACCGAAATGGCCCTGACCCTACCCGACGTGCTTATGCGCCGCATCCGCCTCGGCCTCATTGACTGGCAGGCTACGCTCGAAGCGCTACCCCTTTCGGCCCAGCTACTGGCTCGTGAACTCGGCTGGTCAACTACCGAAGCGGCACAGCATGAAGCTGATTTTCAGGCATATATTGAGGGGTTAATTGGCAAGGCAACGGGAAAGGAAGTTTATAGCTTGTAGCTGGCTCTACTCATATCTGACGGAGCGTTGCTCCGTTTGTTTCAACGCAGAAAACGGAGCAACGCTCCGTCAGACATACATCAAACCACAAAATAATTTCCCCGTTGACTGAACTTCTCCGCGACATTCGGGCATATCTCCGGGCTGATTTTAAACTAGCTTTATATGCCCTTACGGCGTTGTGGGTGGCGGTTTTGATTGCGATCAACTACACGTTACATCTCGAAAATGGACTGATTGATGCGCAGCCACTTAGCCCCTGGCGGCCAGTTTGGTACTTCGGCATGTACGCCACGGCCTACTACGGCGCGTTCTGGCTTTGGAGCCAATTTCACCACCGACTGGATATCTGGCGCAACCCGCGGTTTTGGCTTCATACGCTGGTGGCGCTGGTGGTGTTTTCCTACTATGCAGGCTTTGCCGGGTACGTCGATTGGGCGCAACAGTTCAGCGACTATCGGCTGTATCTGTATGCCTACAAGGTGTTTAGCAACCTGCATTCGATCCTGACCATTGTGCTGCCGCTAGGGCTTTACTACCTCTTCGTCGATAAAAATCAGAGCGGCTTTTATGGGTTGAAACCCAAGCGCAAGGGACTGCTGGTATACCTGATGCTATTGGGCCTCATGGTGCCGATCATCCTGTTTGCCTCGTTCCAGCCCGATTTCCTGGAAGCGTACCCCACCTACCGTAATCTCACTCCTCATGAAGCCCTGCACGTACCTGAGTGGCTCACGGCCTTCGGCTACGAACTAGCTTATGGATGGGATTTTGTGCCTACCGAACTGATCTTCAGAGGCTTCCTGATTATTGGCTTGAGCTATGTTTTGCGGACTGGTAGTCCGCAGACTGAGAACGAGGTCACTACCCAACCCGCCTACCTGACCTCACCTGCCATAGCGCAGCGCGGCCTAGCGCGGCCCGGACCCGTTCTACCCATGATTGTCTGGTATGCCACCATCCATTTTGGCCGTCCCCTCGGCGAGACCATTTCGTCGTTGTTTGGCGGGTACATTTTAGGCGTTTTAGCCGTGTCTACGCGCAGCATCTGGGGTGGGCTTTTTATCCACATCGGTATTGCCTGGCTTATGGAAGCCGCCGCGTTTTGGCAGCTACATTAACCCAATTACCCGGTTAGGCGTACGCGCTGCCCTGTTCTGGCGGCCTGATAAATGGCTTCGATGACCCGAAGGTCTTTCAGGCCTTCAACTCCAGCAATATGGTTGGGGAGCGGCTGGTTGGCTAGCAGTACCTGCCCAATGCCATCCAGTTGTGCCGCCTGCTGATTAATGTCGGGAAAGGTTAGCTCGCCCGCGCTTGTACGACCCCGAAACGGCCCGTAGCTCACTGCTGGACTGAGTTCAAAAAAACCGGTATCAGCAGCGGCATAAAACCGATCTACACTCATGTTGTTGGCACTCGTGGATGTGGCAATGGCCCCCGATGGAAATTCCAGTTGCCACGTAACGCTTTCTTCTACTTCGCGGTACAGGTCTTTATGCTGCACCGGACCAAACTGCGCGGTCACGGCAATTGGTTCTTCGCCAAGTACATAGCGGCTGCTTTGTACGCAATACACGCCAAGGTTCATTAGCGGCCCACCCCCCGACAACGCCTTTTTCAGGTGCCAGTCGGTGGGGGGGATACCGTCCAGGTGGTAGCCCAGCGAGACCTCGATGAGCCGTACCTGGCCAAACACTTTTTGCTGCCCCAATCGCTTAAGTTCTTGATGATAAGGCTCATAATGTAGCCGATAGCCTACTGCCAATTGCACACCCGCTGCCTTGCAGGCCGCAATCATGGCCTCGCACTCAGCCACCGAAACGGCCATTGGCTTTTCCACAATAACGTGTTTGCCCGCCTTTGCTGCCCGAATTGTCAAGTCCTTATGCAGCCCGTTCGGCACCACCACATACACCACGTCGATATCCTTGTTGGTCGCTATGTTGTCGAAATCCTGGTAGCTGTAGCAGTTTTTCGGCGCGATGGTATATCGCTTTTGCCACTGCTCCAGTTTGGCCGGTGTGCCCGATACAAGCCCCGCCAACTGGCAGTAGTTCGACACGGCTAGCCCCTCGGCCAAATAGCCCGCATACCGGCCCAATCCGCAGAGGGCTACGTTTAGTTTTTTGGAAACATGGGGGGCGGTTAGACCAGGCAACTGGGGTACAGATGCCACGGCAGAAGCCCCGACACCTACACCCATCTGTCGCAAAAAATGTCGGCGAGGGTAACGTTCCATACGTGGTAATTTGCTCTTTCGGGTAATACTATACCAATTCGGTATGAAGCACGCGGGCATTTACACCAACGGACCGCCAGCCGGATTACTGGCCTGGCCCATGATACCCCCTAAAATTGCCCGTCCGAACCCCCTTTACCCGTTTGGTGTTCTTTAAGCAGTATGATTACCACTACACATCAGAACAAAACGGTTCAGATTCAGCACCTTGGCCTGGTCGATTATCAGGCTGCCTGGGATGAGCAGGAGCGGCTTTTTGCCGACACCGTTGCCCGGAAAATCGCCAACCGCACCCTTCCACCCGACGAGCAGCTGCCTACGCCCAACTACCTGCTTTTCTGCGAACACCCGCACGTGTATACGCTGGGCAAGAGCGGCCACGAAAGCCATCTGCTGGCCAATGATGACTTTCTGAAACAGATTGGTGCCACCTACCACCGCATCAACCGGGGTGGCGATATCACCTATCACGGGCCGGGCCAACTCGTGGGCTACCCTATTCTGGATCTCGACAACTTTTTCACCGACATTCACCGCTACATGCGGCTGCTGGAAGAGGCTATTATTTTGACCCTCAATGATTTCGGCATCCAGGCCGGACGTATTTCGGGCCTGACGGGTGTATGGCTGGGTGGTTCCGGCGGACCGAGCGGACCGGAGCGCAAAATCTGCGCGATGGGCGTGAAAGCAAGCCGTTGGGTAACGATGCATGGTTTTGCCTTGAACGTGAACACCGACTTAAGCTATTTTTCTCATATTGTTCCCTGTGGCATTGCCGACAAAGCCGTGACCTCCATGCAGCAGGAACTGGGCCACCCGGTGCCTATGGCCGAGGTGACGGAACGGCTGCAACGGCATTTACTAGATTTATTTGAGATGAACGGTTAGGTCTAAAGTTCAATGTCTACAGTCTAATGTTGCTCCGCGTAATACAGTAACTAAGGAAGCAACTTTGGACTTTAAAGATTGAACTTTGGACTCTTTTCTTTCCATGAAAAAAGACATCCCTTTCTTACCCGTTGAGGGCATATAGGTGGTTGTGGCCCGGAAATTGACTGAACTGAATCAGTACGAATGGCAGGTGTATCTGATTAACCAGAATGACCAACCTATTCATAATGTGTTTGTTACATCGAGTGGGTACGGCGAAAAGGACGGTGAGGTGCAAAAGACAGCTACACTTCGTCATTACTTCGTCGACCTGCAACCAGGGGCGTATGAGATCGTAGAGTCAATCATGCCCGACGTTTTTCACTTAAACAATGAGTTCTGGGTCAGCTATTATATTGGCGCTCAGATCTATGACAAAAAATTCATTTTCGTGCCCGACAGCATCACTGAAGCACACCTGGTCAATATACCGGTGCTTGGGCTGGAGGGTATATTACATGTTTAAGGTTTGTCATTTGGCTTCGCCGTCATTCAGTGGTCATTCGCTTGGCTCTCATTCATTGTCTTTACAACTAATGACTAGTTAATGACCACCGAATGACGGCGAAGCCAAATGACAAACCCTTCTAAATGAAACCCAAAAACAACAAATACACCAAAGCACCCTCGACGGCCGGATCACGGAACAGTCAGGGGACGCGTGGGGGGTATGGCAAACGGCCCGCTGGGCCAGCCTCCGGGCCTGCCAAGACCTTGGGCCACGCCAATACGTACCTGGACGAACTAAAAAACGACGTTGCAGCCTTTTTTGAGATCAACAACACCGGCCAATGGAGCACCATGGACGTGGTCGAGAATTTTGACGCGGACGACCGTAAGCTGAAACTGATGATTCAGGGCCTGGTGGGCGAACTCTTCGACGAAGGCCGCCTCACGCGCCTGCCCGACGGGCGGTATCAGTTCAACGCCAACCAGAACACCATTCTGGGAACCGTAGAGCACGTCAACGCCAAGTTTGCGTTTGTGGTGCCCGACAACGGCAACCGAGATCGGGACAACGATATCTGGGTACCTGCCGAAGACCTCGGCGGGGCCATCGACGGCGACAAGGTGCGCGTCATTGCCTTCAGCGATTCGCGGCAGCGCGGCACCCGGCAAATGGCCCGGCGCATTGTGGGGCGCGTGGTAAGCATTGCCGAACGGGGCAAACCCGACATTGTCGGGACGCTGGAACGGCATGGTAAACACCTGTTTGTGACGCCCGACAGCCGCCGGATTTACCACGATATTCTTATCCCCGACGATAAGCGGGGCACGGCCGAAGCCAACGAAAAAGTAATCGTGCGGCTGACTACCTACCCCGACAGCGACGATCTCGATGGCCATTTTACGGGTGAGGTTATTTCTGTACTAGGCAAGGCTGGGGAGCACGATACCGAGATGCACGCCATCCTGGCTGAGTTCGGTTTGCCCGTAGAATTCCCCGCCGACGTTGAGAAAGAGTCAGAAGAAATTCCAGTAGTGATTGACGAGGCTGAGATCAGGGAACACCGCCGTGATTTTCGGAACGTTACCACATTCACGATTGACCCGGTCGATGCCAAAGATTTCGATGATGCCTTGTCTGTCAAGTACTTAGGCAATGGTAATTACGAAATTGGTATCCATATCGCCGACGTTACCCACTACGTTACACCCGGCACCGAACTGGAAGAAGAAGCTTACAAACGTGCTACGTCGGTGTACTTGGTAGACCGCGTGGTGCCGATGCTGCCCGAAAAACTCTCGAACGGCGTGTGTTCCCTTCGGCCCAACGAAGATAAACTGACCTTCTCGGCGGTGTTTGAAATGAACGCCGAGGCGAAGCTGGTGAAGGAATGGTTTGGTCGCACGGCCATTCACTCCGACCGTCGGTTTTCGTATGAAGAAGCGCAGGGTATTCTGGACGCCGGGCAGGGTGATTTTGTAAAAGAATTGACCCTGCTGAATGGCCTCGCCCACAAAATGCGCGACGAACGGTTCAGGCACGGGGCCATCAATTTCGAGACACCCGAAGTACGGTTTAAGCTGGACGAGAACGGGGTGCCGCTGGCCGTAATTCCCAAGATTCGGCAGGATACCAACAAGCTCATCGAAGAGTTTATGTTGCTGGCTAACAAGCGCGTAGCCGAATTTGTGCACAGCCTGTCGCGCGGGGCGGAGCCTAACACGATGGTTTACCGCGTGCACGAAGGCCCCGACGAAGACCGCCTGCGCACATTATCAGAATTTGCGGGTCGGCTGGGGTACAAATTGAAAGTGGATGGCAGTCAGTTGTCGCAGTCGATGAACCGCTTTATGGAGGCTATTGAAGGCAAACCAGAGGCGGGCATGTTGTCGCAGTTGGCCGTGCGGACTATGTCGAAGGCGCGGTACAGCACCGAAGATCTGGGGCACTTTGGCCTGGCGTTCGAGCGGTATTCGCACTTCACGTCGCCCATCCGGCGCTACCCCGACATGATGGCTCACCGGCTGCTGCAACATTACCTCGACAAAGGCCGGACCGTAGATCGCGAGACGCTGGAGGCCCGTTGCAAGCATGCCTCTGACCGCGAGCGAGCCGCCGCCGAAGCCGAACGCGCCAGCATCAAGTACAAGCAGGTGGAGTTTATGAGCAACATGCCTAAAGACATGGAGTTTGCAGGCGTGATTGCGGGCGTAACCGAGTTTGGCTTTTTCGTGGAAATCCCCGAAAACAGCTGCGAGGGTCTGGTGCGGATGCAGGACCTGGACGACGATTTCTACGAGTTCGACAAAGACAATTACCGCATCATTGGCCGTAAGGGCAAGAAGATGTACACCTTCGGCGACGAGGTGACGGTGAAGGTTAAAGACACCAACCTCGCCCGCCGCAGCATCGACTTCACGCTCATCAGCGACAAAGCCAAAACTGCCGAAGACGGTGGGTTCATCCGGGCATCACAGGGTGGCCGCGAAGGGGGCCGCTCTCGCCGCGACGACAGCCAGCGCAACGCTGCCCGCGGTCGCAAAGCCACCACCGGGGGCCGCGCCAAAGCCATTGGCGAAGCCGCCAAATCGAACAAAGGTGCCGCCCCCAAAGGCCAAAACCGCCGGGGAGGCCGGGGACGGTAATCCACTAATTCCTACCAAAAAGCCCGCTCCTGTATTCAGGAGCGGGCTTTTTGATATTGATTGTCTTTTATGCTGTAGTTAGCAATTCTAGAAATTCTTCTGCCCTAATCGGTCGAATTGGAGGAAATGGAATGGATAATAACACCTCGAAATGTCGGTCATTGGTGACCAAATAATCAGCCAATCTTACTGATTAGGGTCGTTCAGGATTGCGTCCATATCCTGATCAGTCCAGCCATTACGTATCCAGACTTCATCAGCCTGGTTTGATAATCGTTGAGCAAAGTATTGACCTATCAGCTCTTTGATCTACAGCAAATCCTTTTCGTCAATTTGATGCGCATACAGCCGTAGTAACTCTATCTGAAGATTGCTAAGCGGAGCACGTGATGCAGTCATAAGCACGTCTATTTACTTTATAAGAGTAAAGATAACCGAAACATGGTAAGGGCTGGTTTTCAGTAGAAACCCGTTTTGTATTGAACAAACCACAATTTGTATAGGCCCTGCCGCCCGTGATAGCCGGACCTTTGTGGTGTACAAAACGGAATCAACACAACGTATGAATACGATCAAACAAGTGGCCCTGGGTAGTCAGGGGCTGGTGGTGCCAGTGGAAGGACTGGGCTGCATGGGCATGTCGGGGACACCGGGCGGAACGATCTACGGCGCTATGGACGACACCGAAAGCATTGCCACTATTCACCGGGCATTGGAACTGGGCGTAACCATGCTCGACACCGCCGACATATACGGGCCGTTTCACAACGAACAACTCGTAGGCAAAGCCATTGCCGGTAAGCGCGATCAGTTTACCATCGCCACCAAATTTGGTTTCGACATTGACGATGCCGGTAATTGGAATTTTGGTATCAACGGTCGGCCTGAGTATGTGCGCAAGGCCATTGACCGGTCGCTGAAACACCTCGGCACCGATTATGTTGACTTGTACTACCTCCACCGCCTGGACCCCAACGTACCCATTGAAGAAACGGTTGGGTCTATGGCTGAGCTGGTTACGGCGGGCAAGGTGCGTTATCTGGGCCTGTCGGAAGTGCCGGTAGACATCATTCAGCGGGCGCACGCAGTGCATCCCATCACGGCTATCGAAACCGAATATTCGCTGTTCGACCGGGGCGTGGAAGAAAACGGCGTACTGACCGCTACCCGCGAGATGGGCATTGGTTTTGTTGGGTATTCACCGCTGGGGCGGGGTTTCCTGTCGGGCGAAATCAAGTCGCCGGACGATTTTGAGGCGTCTGATTCGCGGCGGTATTTTCCCCGCTATATGGGCGAGAATTTCTACAAAAACATGGAACTGGTGGAGAAACTAAAATCTTTTGCCGAGGCCAAAGGCATCACGTCGGCACAACTGGCATTGGCCTGGGTGCTGGCCAAAGGCGTAGTGGCTATTCCCGGCACCAAACGCCGCAAGTACCTAGAAGCCAATGTTAACGCCGCCAGCCTGACACTGACCGACGCTGAACTAACTGAAATGGAAGCGGTTATGCCCGTGGGTAGTGCCGTTGGTGATGCCTATCCGGTCTTTGGCTAAACCAACATATGAAGCATCCTGTCAACGATTTTCAGGTACTCAACACCGTATCTGACTACGTGCGGTTTTACGAGATGGCCGCGCCGTTGCACCCGCTGCTCACGATCCTTGACCTGAGTACGACCCGTGTTCGGGCGGCGCTCACGGCTGAGGAGTGGGCGCGGCTGTACACGCCGGTGGTGCCGCAACTCTACACCGTGTTTCTGAAACGTAACCTGAAAGGGACGCTCTACTACGGGCATCAGCCCTACGATTTCAGCGAAGGGGTGCTGGGTTTTTCGGCCCCCGGTCAGGTGTTTACCATAGATCCGTCGCTGGATATTTCGGAGGTAACGGGCTGGATGCTGCTGTTTCACCCCGACCTGATTGCCCGGTACCCGCTGGCCAAAAAAATGGCGAGCTACAGCTTCTTCTCTTACGATTTGCACGAGGCCCTGCACCTGTCGGCTCAGGAAGAGACCATGCTCGATGGACTGCTGGCGGGTATTCGGACCGAATACGAACGCCCCATTGATGCCTTCAGTCAGGACGTGCTGGTGTCGCAACTGGAGGTGCTGCTCAACTACGCCAACCGGTTCTACAACCGGCAGTTCATTACCCGCCGCCACGGCGAAAACAGTTTGTTGACCCGTTTTGAAGCCCTGCTGACGGCCTATTTCGCGCAGGAGGGCACCAGACCGCTGCCTACAGTGCAGTATTTCGCCGATGAACTGGCCGTGTCGCCTGCTTACCTGAGCGACATGCTTCGCACCCTGACGGGGCAAAATACGCAGCAGCATATCCACCACGCCCTGATTGACAAGGCCAAGCAACTGCTGCTCTCTACCTCGCTGACGATCAACGAAACGGCCTTTCAACTGGGCTTCGAGTATCCGCAGTATTTCAGTCGGCTATTCAAAAACAAGACTGGCCTCAGCCCGGCTGCCTTCCGGATTTCGGTGCAGTGAGCATTGACGTTATAGCCGCACCACGATTTTGCCGAAATGCGCACCGCTTTGCAGAAGCATAACACGACTACCCACATGAATGCCCGTGATGCGCAGGCTCCGAATCAAAATCAGACCCGTAGCAATGGGTGCCGACGGCCCCATGAGTATACCCACAAAGGCGATGTGGCCACTGGCACGGGCGAGTTTTTCGTCCGACGATCACCACAAACAGTCAGCTATATTCGTATCTTTTCTGTGTGGAACACTACTACCTAAAACTGTTCGATTACATCGCCGAGACGTTAATCTTGCCCGATGCCGACAAAGCTTCTATCCGGCGCTTATTTAAGCCTGTTTTTGTGCCCAAAAACACCATCATCGAGCCTGCCGGGCACGTGCCCCAACACCATAATTTTGTCGTTTCGGGCTACCTGCGAAACTTCCACCTGGACAATGACGGCAATGAAATCACGACCGATCTCAACGATGGTTCGCGCTTTTTTACTTCGTATTTCCATTTCATGAACCGCTCGGTTTCCAACGAAAACCTGCACTCCATCACGGATTGCGAACTGCTGCGTATCAGCCGCGACGATGTCGATGCGGGGGCGGCGCACAGCCTTACCCAGAAAGACTACACCATCCTGATCCTGCAAAAGCACCTGGAAGACAACAAAAAACGGATGCACAACCTCATCAACCTGACCGCCGAGGATCGGTATGGGCAATTTCTAATCGATTACCCAACCCTTATCAGGTATGTGCCGCTACGCTACATCGCGTCGTATCTGGGCATTACCCAGCGACATCTGAGCAGGCTGCGGCGCGAGACTACCCCCAATTAAAACCGTTCATCCCTATTAGACATTTGTCTACGCAGCATCGACGTGGCCGGCTCTACGTTTGAGCGAATCTTAACGACCGTTCGACCATGCTGACCGACAACGATGTTCTCCTGCCCAAAGCGGCGAAGCCGCCTTACGAAACCCGATTACTGACCCTTGCAGCCACCAGTTGGCTGATTGTAGCCACGGCGGGGCAATGGCTATTTGGGGTGTATATCCTGCTGTTTTATGGCCAATCTACCCTGGCAGGCGATTTTGAGCGGTGGAATAAAGTCCTGCCCCACGGCTACGTTGCCGGCGACTGGAAGGGAAATCTGGCGGTAGGTATGCACGTGCTGCTGGCGGCTATCCTCGTCATGGGTGGACCCTTGCAACTGCTGCCGCAACTCCGTCAACGGGTGCCGCGGTTTCATCGCTGGCTCGGCCGGGCGTATATAGTTACGGCTTTGGTAGTCAGCACGCTGGGGCTGTTTATGACCTGGACACGCGGTACGGTAGGCGACGCCACGCAGCACGTCAGCATCAGCATTCAGGCGCTGTACATCATTGCGTTTGCCTTACTAGCCATCCACTATGCCCGAACCCGTCAATTTGCCCCGCACAGGGTCTGGGCGCTGCGGCTGTTTATGGTAGTCAGTGGGGTATGGTTTTTCAGAGTGGGCCTCATGTTCTGGCTATTGGTCAACGGCGGGCCAGTGGGGTTTGATCCTCACACCTTCACCGGCCCTTTTCTCACGGCTCTATCCATCTTCACCTACGCCATACCGCTGTCGTTGCTTGTGCTGGAACTGTATTTATACGCCCAGAGAAGGCAGCTTAAGCTATTTAGCCTGTTTGTGGCGGGTGTTATTTTCCTATGCACACTTATTATGGGCATTGGTATTGTGGGGGCTACCCTGGGCATGTGGCTGCCTAACTTGTAACGCGCCGTCACCGCGCGCCGTGGCTGCCTACTGCTTGCTGCCAGATAACCGCCACAGCCAAATCAACGAGATCAGTAGCGCCACCCCCACACCGATACTAAGCCACACTCCCGCCGCCAGCGGCAAAAGCAGCCAGACGGCTACGCCCGCGCTAACCACCAGCCGCGCCGCCTCGACCCGATATGCCCACGCACGTCCCTCAAAAAACCAGCCGAAGTTGACCACCGTTGCCCCGATGAGCACACCAATGAGGGCTTTCTGGGGCCAGGTGAGCAGACCCTGAAACTGCAAAAACGGGAATGTGGCCATTGTCATGAGCGCGTACTGAAACAGCACATACCAGTTGACCGATTGCGCCACCAGGGGCGTGTCGAACTTCTGGTAGTTGGTCCGGTCTACAACGGGAATGGGGTGATAAACGGCCATTTTAGCGTCCCAGCCCGGTTTGTAGAACAGCACCTTCAGTTTGTCAGCTAGCTTGGGCGCGTCGCGAAGTTGCAGGCCGATCTGTTCGTAATGGGCAAAATTGGCCCAGACGGGGTTCCAACTATTGATGGGCGTGGTGATGCCGTAGACGGGCTTTTCTTCTTCGGCCTGGAAGGTGCCAAACATCCGGTCCCAGATGATAAACGTGCCCCCGTGGTTCTTGTCGATGTATTTGGGGTTGCGACCGTGGTGTACGCGGTGGTGCGAGGGCGTATTCATAAACCACTCCAGCGGCCCCATCCGGTCGATAAGTTCGGTATGAATCCAGAACTGGTAGATGAGGTTGAAGCCCCCCACCACAATAAGCTGGGTGGTGTCGAAACCCAGCAGGGCCATTGGGATGTAGGCCGGGGCGGTCCAGACACCCTGAAACCAGCTTTGGCGCAGGGCTACCGAAAGGTTGTACTCTTCGCTTTGGTGGTGCACCACGTGGCCACTCCAGAACAAGTTTACTTCGTGGCTCATACGGTGGGCCACGTAATAGCAGAGGTCGTAGAGAAAAAACGCTACTATCCAACTCCACCACGTATGAGGTACGTGAAACAGAGCGAATTTGGTGTATATGACTTCGTAAAAGCCTAACGTAATGACCTTCAAAAAAATACCCACCACCTGCTGCGACGTGCCCGCGCTAAGGTTGGTGATGGAATCATTGAGGCGATACAGCTTGGTTTGCTGGTAGCGGTCAATCCAGATCTCGATTCCCATGGCCAGGAAAAAGAACGGAATGGCCAGCATGACCGGGTTGAAATTCATAGTCTGCGGGAGTCTGTCATAGGTTTATAACCAGCAAGTTAACGATGAAAATCGTCAGTTAACCACCTCCGTTTTGGGTTCGTCTTTGTTTTGCCGCACCAGCCACGCCACCACACCCAGGCAGGCGGCAAACCAGGCGAAGGGCAGGCGGAGATCTACGATAGAGAGCAGGCCGAAGACGAGCGTGGTGCCAAAACTGGCCAGCCCCTGCATGGCCTGGTTAAGCCCGAAGATTTCGCCTCGGTCGGTGTCGGTGGTTTTTTGGGCCATCAGGCCTTCAATTAGCCCCTGAATGAGCGAGTAGGTGAGGCAGTCGATGGTGATGATGACGTAAAGCCACAGCCGCGACGTGCCCACCACGCCATAGGCCGCCAGCACGGGCACGCCCACCAGCGCCAGCCAGTAAATGGCCCGCCGCTGGTTAATCCGGTCGGCCAGAAAGCCGAAGAACCCGTAGCTGATGGCCACGCTCAGCCCGCCGAAATACATGAAGAAGTACGAAATGTCTTTGGTGCCCATCTGCAAGGGGCCTAGGCTGACATAGGCCACAAAATAGTTGTAGTAGCCAATAGCGCCCGTCAGGGCCACCTGCGTGAGCACCAGGTTGAGCAGGCCGGGGTGGTCGCGGTCTTTCTGCCGAAGCCGTGCCAGCATGGTGCTCACATTCAGCGACTGCACAATGGCCGTCTTTAATGCCTCGCGCGACACACTGCCGGGGTTGGGATGGGTTTCGCGCAGCAAAAAACTCAGCAGCACGTTTAGGCCCGACAGCCCCACGGCCATCGTCACCACATATCTGGCTTGCTCAACAGGGTCGGTGAGGTCCAGAACGGTGATGAGCAAACCCGCAATGGCCGGACCAATAACGAACCCAAGCGAGATGATGGCCCCCTCAATACCCAGATTCTTGAAGAGTTGATCGGTGGGCGAAATATCGGTAATGGCCGAGCGGACGGTAGCATACAGCCCGTTGGTGAGGCCGTCGCTAAACCGGTTGGCCAACTGCGAACCCAGCCGTACGGGCAGCAGCAGACAGTCGGCGAGAAACGTGCCGACGGCCGAGAGTCGGAAGATGGGTTTACGTCCGTACCCGTCAGAGAGCTTACCCAGCAGCGGAGCCGACACCAATTGGACACCTAAGAACAGGGCCGTACCCAGCGCCAGCCATAATTGAGGGTTACTATGCCCGCGCACAAACTGCGGCAGCACCGGCCCAATAATGGACCCTACGATAACATCGAGAAAGATAATGGCGTAGATATGCAGCAGTCGGCCTTGAAACATACGGCAAAGGAAGCCGGAAAAAATGGTAAACGGGCCACAGCCAAGCCACCCCGGCCGTACCTTTGTTCGATGCCGGACGCCGGATACTGGACGTTGGACGCTGGATGTTGGATACTGGACGCTGGATGTAAGACAGACCGTCCAATATCCAGTATCCAACATCCAGCGTCCAACGTCCAGCGTCCAATTTCCAACATCCCATTGCTCCTTCAATGAAACCAACTCTGTTAATCCTTGCCGCCGGCATGGGCAGCCGCTACGGGGGCATAAAGCAACTCGATCAGTTTGGGCCCCACGGCGAGACGATCATTGATTATTCCCTCTACGATGCCATCCGGGCCGGTTTCGGTAAGGTGGTGTTCATCATCCGCCAAGAACTCCGCGCCGACTTCGAGGCCCTTTTTCTGCCCAAACTAACCGGAAAAATCGAGGTCGACTTTGCCATTCAGGCCCTGTTCTCATACGTGCCCGAAGACTTGGGCATTGTGCAACGGACCAAGCCCTGGGGTACCGGCCACGCCATGCTCTGCGCCAAAGACCACACCCACACGCCTTTTGCCGTTATCAACGCCGATGATTTCTACGGCCACCAGGCCTTTGACGTTATGAGCCAGTTTCTTCAGCACGATACCAACGACAGCCTCCACGCCATGGTAGGCTACGAGGTAAAAAACACGCTCTCCGAGTTTGGTTCGGTGTCGCGCGGGGTATGCGCTACGGATGAGCACGACAACCTGACGTCGGTGATTGAGCGGACCAAAATTTACCGCAAAGCCGTAGAGAATGAAGGACAAGAAGGCGTGATTGTGTATGAAGAAGCCGACGGCCTGACACCCCTGGACCCCACCACGCCCGTATCGATGAACTTCTGGGGCTTCAAAACGGGCGTTTTCGACCACACCCAGCGCCAGTTTGAGACCTACGCCCGCGCCAACGTCAATAACCCCAAAGCCGAGTTCTACATCCCCACCATCGTGACGCAACTGATTCAGACCAACGAGGGGGCCTGCCGCGTGTTCCGCAGTCAGTCGGAGTGGTTTGGCGTAACCTACCCCGAAGACAAACCCACGGTGAAAAAATCCTTCCAGCGCCTCCACGACAGCGGGGCCTATCCAGAGCGGTTGTGGTAGGATTAATGTACAATCGGTCCGCCGATGCGGTATAATGCACAATGTACAATGGCGTTCCGGCACGAGGCGCGAAGCCGACCCGTCGGACCGCATTGTACATTGTACATTAACCTTTACCTTCCCCCCAATGAAAACCCTCCTCCTCTCCCTTTGCCTGTTTATCACGCTGTCTGGCATGGCGCAGTCGGTGGTGGGTACCTGGAAACGGGTGGGCGCCATTGTGACCAATAAAGACGGATCGATGATGGACATGCTGGCGATGACCGAAAAAATGATGCCTTGTACCAACAACATCACGTATACGTTTCTGGCATCGGGCATACAGCAGACCTCCATTCCCGCCGATTGCCAAAAACGGCTAGGTGTTATGGCTAACCAATTTATGGGCGATGCCCGCTACAAACTGAAGGGTAACCAGCTGATCATCACCCCAAGCGCGTCTACCAAGCTCCCGGCAGTAACCTACACGGTGACCCTCTCAGGCAATACCATGATGTGGGTAATGGATGCCGATGCTCAGCCCGGCAAGCCCAATAAGAGCAACGTCAAAAGCATACTGATGTCTTACCAGAAGCAGTAGGAAAGGATTAATGTACAATCGGTCCGCCGATGCGGCATAATGAACAATGTACATTAATCCTTTCCTTAACGCGATCTTTACTGTATGTTTAAGATCACGCCGAAGCTGCCGTTTGCTGCCCTTCAGAAATCGTTTGAGGGTGATTTGTATTTCAACAATTCCACCGAACACGAGGCCATTCGGATGGCCTACGCTACCGATGCGTCAGTGTATCAGGAGCTACCCCTGGCCGTGGCTATTCCACGCACCGTGGCCGACATCAAGCGGCTGGTGCGCTTTGCCAAAACCAACAAGATCAACCTGATACCCCGTGCGGCGGGTACCTCGCTGGCGGGGCAGGTAGTGGGCAGCGGACTCGTGGCCGACATTGGTACACATTTCGATAAGATTCTGGAAATCAACGCCGACGAACGTTGGGTACGAGTGCAGCCCGGCGTTATCCGCGACGACCTCAACGTGGCCCTGCGTCCCCACGGCCTCATGTTCGGTCCCGAAACCAGCACCGCCAGCCGGGCCATGATCGGTGGTATGATTGGTAACAATTCCTGCGGGCTGCACTCCATCGTCTGGGGCACTACCCGAGACCACCTCCTCGAAGTCCGGGCCGTGCTTTCAGACGGGGCCGAGGTCACCTTCGGCCAACTGACCGACGATGAGTTTAGGGCGAAATGCCGGGGCGAGAACGTGGTTAGTCCGCTGGAACAGGCTATTTATCAACAGGTTAGCACATGGCTCGCCGACCCCAAAATCTGCCAGCAAATCCGCGACGGTTACCCCAACCCCAACGTCTCGCGCCGCAATACGGGCTACGCGTTGGATGCTCTTTTGGGGGAGGAAAGGGAGGAGGGGGAAGAGAGGGAGGCTGTCGCGTCAGAAATTCGTGTTGCACAAACTACTCATTCGACTTCCCCCTCCTCCCTTTCCTCCCCCTCTCCCCTTTCCTCCCTCTTTCTTCCTTCCCTCATCGCCGGCTCCGAAGGCACGCTTTGTTTCATTACTGAGGCGAAGCTGAACCTGCTGCCGTTGCCGCCCGCGCAGGTGGCGTTGGTGTGTGCGCATTTTGGCACGTTGCGGCAGTCGCTGGAGGCTAATCTGGTGGCGCTGGAACACGGCTGCTGGGCGTCGGAACTGGTGGATGATTACATTCTGCAACTGACCAAAACCAACACTGAGCAGGCTAAAAACCGCACCTTCGTGCAAACGCACCCCACCGAAGGCGACCCCAAAGCGGTGCTGATGGTGGAATTTTTCGATGATGAACTAGCTAGTGTCCAGGTTAAAGCCGAAGCGTTTGTGGCTGATTTACAGGACAAGGGACTGGGTTTTGCGTACCCCATTCTCTACGGCGACGACACCAAAAAGCCGTGGGCGTTGCGCAAGGCGGGTCTCAGCATCATGTACAATATTCCCGGTGCCGAAAAACCCGCCAACGTGATCGAAGACTGCGCCGTGGCCCCCGCCGACCTGCCCGACTACATCGACGAGCTGACGGCAATGGCCAAGACCAACCACGGCCTCGACCTTGAGTTTTCGGCCCACGCGGGCGCGGGCGAACTGCACGTGCTGCCCCTGATCAACCTGAAATCGACGCCAGGGCGTGAGATCTTCCGGGCGTTGCTGGCCGACACCGCCAAACTGGTGAAGAAATACGGCGGCTCACTCTCCGGCGAACACGGCGACGGGCGGCTGCGGGGCGAATTTATCAGCTATATGCTTGGCCCCGAAAACTACCAGCTTTGCCAGGATGTAAAGGCCCTCTGGGACCCGCAGGGTATTTTCAATCCCGGCAAGGTGGTCAATGCTCCACCCATGAACGAGTTTCTGCGCTACGAAGCCGACGTCATTACGCCCCAGCCAAAGACTGTTTTCGACTTCTCGCGTGAGGGTGGACTGCTCGAAGCCGCCGAAAAATGCTCCGGCTCCGGCGACTGCCGCAAGACCGAACTGTCGGGTGGCACGATGTGTCCCAGCTTTATGGCCACCCGCCGTGAGCACGACACCACCCGCGCACGGGCCAACCTGCTCCGGCATTTTTATACATCGCCGGAAAAAGCCACCGATGCAGACTATGATACGATTAAGGACGTGCTTGACCTATGTCTTTCCTGCAAAGCGTGTAAGTCGGAATGCCCCAGCAGCGTAGACATGACCCGGATGAAGGCCGAGTTTATGAACACCCTGCACAATGACCACGGCGTGTCTGTGCGGTCCTGGCTCATTGGCAATTTTTCGACATTGATGAAGCTAGCTAGCTACGTGCCCTGGGCCTACAACGCCATATACAACACGCCGGTCCTGCGCCGCCTCGCCAACCGCCTCGTAGGCTTCCACCCCGACCGCACCATGCCACAACTGAAGCAGTTTACAGCCCCCCAACCTGGACCCGGCCGCGGTACCGCTCCAAAGGGGGGGCTTTTGCTTTTTCTTGATGAGTTTACCCGCTATAACGACGGGCATGTGGCGGAGAAAGCGATTGACCTGGTGCAGCGGCTGGGGTATACGGTTGAGCTACCCAAACACGCCGAAAGTGGCCGGGCATACCTCTCGAAAGGGTTGGTGGACGATGCCAAACAGATTGCGGTCAAGAACGTAATGGCCCTTCGTAGCCTGGTTTCGGCCCAAACGCCGCTGGTGGGCATCGAGCCGTCAGCTATTCTGGGTTTCCGCGACGAATATCCCGACCTGGTACCCGACGACCTCAAAGCCGACGCCCGGCGCATTGCCCAGCACACCTACCTGTTTGAGGAATGGGTAGCCCGCGAGCTGGAGGCCGGACGCATTGGTCCAGAGGCCTTTACCACCAATGCCCGCACCGTTTATGTGCATGGTCACTGCCACCAAAAAGCCCTCTCAACCATGACACCCGTAACGCAGGCACTGGGGTTGCCCGTCAACTACACCGTCAACGTGATTCCCTCAGGATGTTGCGGCATGGCGGGGTCGTTTGGCTACGAAAAAGAGCATTACGACCTCTCTATGCAGATTGGTGAACTGGTCCTGTTCCCAGCTGTGCGCGCCACCGCCCCCGACGTTATCCTGGCCGCGCCGGGTACCTCCTGCCGTCACCAAATCAAAGACGGCACCGCCCGCCACGCCCTTCACCCCGCCGAGGTGCTGTGGGAAGCACTAAGGTAGTTTTCAGAAGACAACCTTCTGAAAACTACCCTCTATCTTGTCCCCATGAATAAACTCGTTCGCCTTGCGTTGTGGGGGTTGCTGATTGTGGGGTTGCTGGCCGTTTGGGAGCAAATTCGCACCATGCCGTTTATGGGTCGCTTCACCCGGCAGCCTGACCAAACTACGCACAGTGTGGTGCTGGAGCGCGTCACGGCCCTGGGCAAGCTGGAACTGGTGCGCTACACGTTTAAAGACATCGTGGAACACGAGCAGGTTAACGCCATTTTGCCCAACGCCCGCGCCGTCCTCATTGTAGAAGGCGAAGCCGTGGGGTGCGTCGACCTGACCAAGCTGACCCCCGCCGACCTTATTACGCAGGGCGATTCGCTCACGATTCGGTTGCCCAAGCCGGAATTATGCACCTGGAAAATCAACCACGACCGGTCTCGCGTATATGACACCGACTACACGTTTCTGAACGAAGCCCAACTCGTGAGCGATGCCTACCGTCGGGCCGAGCAGCAGGTGCGGGCATCGGCGTTGCAGAGTGGTATTCTGGACAAGACTGCACAGAACGCCGTGCTGCTGCTGCGACCCATGCTAACGCAGCTAACGGGTAAACGTGTGGGCGTTGTGGTACGTGACCAATAAGCCAACCGCCTCATTGTGAGCACGAAAGACCGGCTTGGACCTGTTACTAATTTTTTCATTGTCATGCCACTCTGAATGGTAGTTTCCCGTATTCTTGTGTAAGCAGCACATAGCCAGTTATGAATACATCGACCATTGCCCGAAATAGCCTGTTGATTGCCGAACCCTTTCTGGGCGATGCCAACTTCGAGCGGAGTGTGGTGGTGGTCTGTGAACATACCGAAGGTGATGGCACCTTCGGGCTCATCCTCAACCAGAGCACCACGCTCAACGTCAGCGACGTGATCGACGATATCTACGCCGACATTCCGCTGTTTGTGGGTGGCCCCGTTCAGCCCGACACCCTCCACTACATCCACCGCCGCCCCGACCTTATCGACGGATCTATTCCGCTGGGCGAAGGGATCTATTGGAGCGGTAATTTCGAGCAGGTGAAACAGGCCCTCAACATCGGTACACTCACCGAAATCGACGCCCGTTTTTTCATTGGTTATTCGGGTTGGGAATCGGGGCAGCTAACGCGTGAACTGGACGAAAAGACCTGGATCATCACCAAAACCGACGCCGATTTCCTCTTCGACACCCCCGCCGACCAGCTTTGGCGCGGCATTCTCAAGCGCATGGGCGGCCAATACAAAGTCCTCTCCAACTACCCCGTAGACCCCCGGCTCAATTGACGCGACGGGAGTAAGATGGCGTAGCCCCTATTCGCTTTTCAGCACATCGACCGGATTGCGTCTGGCGGCCTTAATGGTTTGCGACCCGATCATGACGAAGGCAATCAGCAGCACCATCAGCAAGCCAACAAACACCTCGGCACCCCGCACGGGGGTGTGATAGGGAAATTTGGTGAGCACCACGCGTTCAAAGAAGAGGTACGTCACAGGCAGCGCAATCAGTGCCGACACGGACAGCAACACGAGAAAACCGTGGCTCAAGAGGTAGACAAGGTTAACTGGACTTGCCCCCATCACCTTGCGGATGCTGATTTCCTTCAGCCGGGTTTCGGTGGTGAAGACCACCATGCCAAATAAGCCCATCGAAGCAATAGAGATAGCTAGAATAGACAGGAAGCCGATGATCTTGATTATGGCCGAAAATTCGCTGTAGGCAGCCTCGATGGCGTCGTCATAGAACTCAGCCTCGAAGGGGTGTATACGGTCTATCTTCTTCCAGGCAGCTTCTAGTTTGGCCCTCGTGGCGAGCATATCGGTGGTCTGGATTTTGGCATTGACAACGGCCCTGTCTTCGGGTGTCCAGGGCATAAAAGCTACCGGCTCGATGAGGTTATCGACCTTGCCGTAGTGAAAGTCTTTTATCACCCCAACAATGGTCATCTTGCGCCCGTGCAACTGGAAATTGCTAAACGTGATCTGCTGGCCGACTGCCTGCTGCGGGTCGTTGGTCGCGATGTTAAATCGTTTCAAAACCTGCTGATTCACAATCACTTCACTCACGGCATTGGCGGTGGCGGGCCGTGCCCGGAAATTACTTCCGGC
This sequence comes from Fibrella aquatilis, assembly GCF_017353255.1. Classification (GTDB taxonomy): domain Bacteria; phylum Bacteroidota; class Bacteroidia; order Cytophagales; family Spirosomataceae; genus Fibrella; species Fibrella aquatilis. The sequence goes on from NZ_JAFMYU010000005.1 coordinate 219,470, forward strand.
AAGGAGCTTGTACCCGTGCAGCGGCAAATAGTTTTCGTCGACGTGGTTAGTCATCACCAGTGCCGAATCGCGCGAATCGGCACTGGTCATGTAGCCACCCCAGGCATTGCCAATGCTCGTGATGATCAGCGACCGCGACAGGGCCGTTACCTCCGGCATCTCGCCCAGTTCCTTCAGCAGTGCATCGGGCTTGTTACCCTGCATGTTGATATTCAGGATATTTTCCGTGCGAAACCCCAGGTCGAAGGCAAGTATGTTTTTATACTGCACATAGCCAATGGCGGTGGTGGTAATGAAAATCAGGGTGAGCGTATATTGAACAACGACCAAAGCCCGCCTGAGTGTCGCATACTTAAACCCCTTCGCCGACGACACGTTTCGGAGCGTACTGATGGCGCTGACTTTTGAAAAGAAGAACGCAGGCATGAAACCGGCAACAACGCCTACCATGACCGAAAACACGATGAAAGTAATGACCGTAGCGGGCGTCAGTTCCAGCTTTACGGTACGCTGCATTTCCGGAGCCAGGCTTAAGAGTTGTGGCCGCAGAACCAGAAACAGTAGGTAGGATAGCAGCAGAGCAGCCAGGGAAATCAGGATAGCTTCCATCAGGAACTGCTGCCAGATTTGGCCTTTTCCGGCACCAATGGCTTTGCGAAGGCCTACCTCCTTAAACCGGCGCATGGCCCGCGCCATCGACAGGTTGGTGTAGTTGAAACAGGCCGACAGAATCACCACGAGGGCCAATCCGGCCAGTATCCAGAGCACAGCCGGGGGCATGTGTGGGCCACTGGAACCACCCCCCTCCGAGCGACGAAGACTCTCGCCAACCACGATGTCAGACAGGGGAAGCAGCCCAAGCTGGATTTTTGTATCGGCCTCGGCCAGGTTTTCTTCCCTGGCAATGGCATCGAGTTGCGACTGGATGGACGGTATGTCGGCATGTTCCGGCAGCAGGAGGTACACGTAGTTTGCCGACATGCTTGTCCATTTCTCGAATTTGTCATTGCTCCTGCTGAGTTGCTCGGCTGTAGACAGCGATACCAGCGCTTCAAAGTCGATGTGCGAAAAGAAGGGGACATCCTTCATTATACCGGTTACCTGGTAATTGAATGCATTGATGGTGAGCGCTTTACCTAGTGCCGAGGCATTGCCGAAGAGCTTTTTGGCGGCTGTTTGGGTGAGCACAATCGAATACGGGTCTTTGAGCGCCGTTGCGGGGTTGCCTTCCAGCATCGGAAACGTGAAGACGTTGAACACAGACGGGTCGGCCCAGAACCCCTTGAGTGGCAGCGTGGTGGTACCAACGACGGCGTCCTGCGCAAAGTCGTTGCGTAGAACAGCCACGTCCTCGATGCCGCTCATTTTTTGCCGGATCAGCTTACCGGCCTTTATAGAGGCGGTGGCGAATTTGCCGCGCTGTTCTTGGTTTTCGGTCAGCGAACTGGTGATGCGGTAGATCCGCTCTCCGTTCTTGTGAAACTTGTCGTAGGAGCGGAGGTCGAGCAGGAACGCGATCAGCAGTAAGCCGACAGACATACTAATGGCCAAGCCAACCATGTTGATGGCAGAGAACAGCTTGTTACGCAGCAAGTTGCGGGCGGCCGTTTTGATGTAGTTTCCGATCATGGGTAGACACGCGTTGTTGGCTATGAAAAAACGCTTATGATCTGGTCGACCAAATCTAGTGCCAGCTAGTATACATGCCCAAATCGGGCTTTGCAGGCCATTGTTGGCTGTTCTTGCTGGTGTGAGTGTCCCAAAACGGACAATGTCAGTCCTGGAACGGACATGTCATTCAGCCCCCAGTATGGGTTTGGAAACGTTTCTTAACCTTTTTTACCCCAACTTTGTAAGTGACTCTGCCAACGTTTGGCGTTAGAAGAGAATCTTCGGAAGAGAGTCTTCTGTTTCAACTTCCCTTCATGCGTATCCATCAAGTATTTGTTTGTTTGCTGAGTGCTTGTCTGCCCCTGGCGGCGTTGGCTCAGACCCCTGCTGATTCAGTAGCTACTACCCCCGCCGTGTCGGCTACCGCCGCTGCCGCACCCTTGTCGCAGACTATGGCGGCTGAGGCTCCCGAACCCACTACCAAGCTCAGAAAAGGGCAATTGGCCCCCGGCGGCTACGGCCCCAGTGCCCGCGTATTCGACGGGCATTTCGGGTTTAAAATAGGTCCCTCGCTTACTGAATCGCCCATCGACGGGGTGTCGCCTACGTTTGTGAAGCGCAAGCTGGACTTTCACCTGGGGGTCATGTATCGCTACCGGTTTTACAAATTCGTGCTTCAGCCCGAACTGCTCTTTCAGATTAAAGGAGGTACGTATCAGCAATTGGCCATCGGCTCAAGCAACCGGATCACGACCGAAAACAACTTCAACTACATTAGCGTGCCTCTCATGCTGGGCTACATGCCCACCGAGGGATTGACGTTGCAGGCCGGACCGGAATTTAGCTTTGCCCTAAAGACCCCCAACGGCCCCCAAACCAACCGCGACACGGGTATTGCGTTTGGCGTTCACTACGATTTTCTGGATATGCTCGACAAGTTCAGCCTGAACGTCCGCTACGTTTACGGCCTGACCAAGATCCCCGAAACCGTCAACAGCACCCTCCAGAACCGCGCCTTCCAACTCTCGCTGGTGTATAACTTTTATAAAAAGTGATTTCCGACTTCGGCATCCTGCTACTCTTTATTCTGACCGCGTTTGCGTTCATTGGGGGTATTTTGCTGTTCGGAAAACTATTGCGGCCCGACCGGCCTAATGAAGAGAAGCTAACCACCTACGAGTCGGGCGAAGAACCGGTGGGCAACGCGGGTGTGCAGTTCAATCCCCGTTTCTACGTCATAGCGCTGGTTTTTGTCTTGTTCGACGTCGAACTGGTCTTGCTGTTTCCGTGGGCAACGGTCTTTGGTCAGCCCACGCTCATTGCCGAAACCGATGGCCGCTGGGGTTGGTTTGCCCTCACCGAAGCCGTCGTTTTTGTGCTCATATTGGCGCTCGGACTGGCCTACGCCTGGGCTAAAGGCTATCTTGACTGGGAAAAGCCACAACCCCAACTTCCAACGGTAGAGACGAAGGTGCCTACTGCCCTCTATGAGCAGGTTAATGAACGCTATAAACGCCCGACCACACCTTAACGTACCACTGCTTGCACTCTTGCTCAGCCTGGGCCATGCCGCTCTTTTCGCCCAGCCTGTCTACCAGGAATCATACAAGATTAAGGTTATACTGAACAGCGGCGAACGGCTGTATGGGCTTATTGACTACCTGACCGATTCAACCCTGACGGTAGCTAACGATACTGAACGGGCATCGTTCAGCAGCCGTGGTGCTCCCTGGAACACGGTTGCCTTTACCGATATTAAACGCGTGATTGTAAAGCGGACCAGCAAAAAACGGAGCCGAATCAGTGGAGCAATAGTAGGAGGACTGCTTGCGGGTTTTGCCGAAGTAGCTACTAGTCAGAAAAATCAATTTCGTTCGCCTTCGCTTGCAATCGTCAACACAATACTCGCCACCGGTGCTGGTGCCCTGATCGGCATGGTAGCCGGACACCTGGTTGGCAATACGTCGCGGTTCGTAATACGGCCTGCGGGGTCAGACCCAGAAACTATTAACCGTAGCATCAGGCTCCGATTAGAGCCGTTTCTGTACGACGCTCAACAGCGATTAATGAAGAATCAATGATCTGATAGTTAGCTATATACCCTCGACGTTCATGAAACTGAATTTACTTTTCCTATTCTTATTCGTGGCCGTTGTGCAGGCTTCGGCACAGGCTGTCGAATTACAACCGGGGGCTAATCTGCGGGATATTAAGCTGTATCAGACCACTGTGAGAACGATGACAGGCGAAAAGATCGATGGTATTCTTTACGCGATGACCGACTCTACACTCGTTTTATTCGCCAACAATCAGGCCACGATTAGACAGTTCAGAGCCGGGCAGCTACCTGAATTATCGGTGCTGAACATGAACGACGTGAAGCGTATTTCGATTCGACGAAAGGGCCACTTCTTACGGCAAACTGCAATTGGTGTAGGCTTTGGAGCGGCTTTTTTGGGAATAGGCACATTGCTGATTGATTCGAAAGCCGGTATTGGTCCCGTTGCTTTCGGCGTTTTTATTGGTTACTTATTTGCTCCTGCTATGGTACTGGGTGGGATGGGTCAAGGCCTCATCCCTCAACATACGGAACGAATTCTTGGTCGTTCGACCCGGTTTCATAATGCCTATAATCACCTCAATTACTATACGATAGTGCGTCAGTTCTAATCATCAGTTCCGAACCGGCGGAAGCCAATGACTGTTCCGTTTGCATGATCACTTCGCCTGCTCCCGACACTACCAAATCTGCCGAACATGGCGTGATGTTTCTCACCGCCGAAGAACTGCTGAACTGGTCGCGGGCGTCGTCGTTGTGGCCGCTCACGTTTGGGCTGGCCTGTTGCGCCATCGAGATGATGCAGGCCATGGGGGCCAATTATGACCTCGAACGGTTTGGTATTTTTCCACGCCCCTCGCCCCGGCAGGCCGACATCATGATCGTTTCGGGTACCGTCACCTACAAAATGGCCGACCGTATCCGCCGCCTCTACGAGCAAATGGCCGAACCCCGCTACGTAATCTCGATGGGGTCGTGCGCCAACTGCGGTGGCCCCTACTGGCAACACGGCTATCACGTGGTGAAAGGCGTTGACCGCATTATCCCCGTCGATGTCTACGTGCCCGGTTGCCCCCCCCGCCCCGAAGCCCTCATCGACGGGTTTTTGAAGTTGCAGGAGAAGATTAGAAATGAACGTCTCGCGTAGAGACGCAAGGATGCGTCTCTACGCGACCCTATACCCTATGACTATTGTTTTCCTTGACGCCCGCACGGTGGGCCACGAGCCTGACCTGACGCAGTTTGAACGGCTTGCCGCGACCACTGGGGGGACATTCATTACTTATCCCGAAACTACGCTCGGTCAGACCGTTGAGCGTTTGCAGGGTGCCGACGTGGTGATTACCAACAAAGCCCGCATCACCCGCGAGGTGCTGGAAGCCTGCCCCAACCTGAAGCTCATTTGCGTGGCTGCTACCGGTACCAACAACGTGGATATGGCCGCGGCGGAAGAACGGGGCATTCCGGTGAAGAACGTGAGTGGCTATTCCACCCACAGCGTGGCGCAGGTAACGTTTACGCTGCTGCTGAGCCTGCTCAACTCACCCTACTACTATGACCAGTACGTAAAGTCGGGCGAGTACAGCCGCGAAACGATCTATACCCACCTGGGGCGGCCGTTCTGGGAACTGGCCGGCAAGCGGTTCGGCATTATCGGGTTGGGGGCCATTGGGCGGCAGGTGGCGCAGATTGCTACCGCTTTCGGGGCGGAGGTAGCCTATTTTTCGGCCTCCGGCCAAACCTACGACGTGCCCTATCGGGCATTATCGCTGGACGAACTGCTCCGCACGTCGGATGTGGTTTCGATCCACGCGCCGCTGACCGATAAGACAAACAACCTGCTAGCATACAGCCAGTTATCGATGATGAAATCATCGGCGTTTCTGTTATTGCTGAGCCGGGGCGGCATGGTCAATGAAGCTGATCTGGCCCGCGCCCTCGATGAAGGCAAACTGGCTGGAGCGGGTATCGACGTGTTTGTGCAGGAACCCATGCCCGCTAACCACCCCTACCTGACCATGACCCATCCAGAGCGCATCGTGCTGGCCCCACACATTGCCTGGAGCAGCATTGAAGCCCGCAAAACGCTCATGAACCGCGTAGCGGAAAACATTAGTGGCCATTAGTCATTTAAACGCCAGTGAAAAAGCCAGCCTGAACTGATCTTCTGTAGCCAGGCCCAATAGCGACGGGCGTTCAACGCCGTAGTCAGTCATTTTCAAGTCGAATTTACCTTCCATCACCATCTGCCCGCCCACGTCGCGGCGCGTAACGGTCACGGTCACAGGCTTTGTCACGTTGTGAAACGTGAGCTTGCCATTGGCCGTTAGGGTGCCGTCTGGATTTGATTTTACGTCCTGGCTGCTGAAGGTCACGTTTGGGTATTTCAACCCGTCGAGTACCTCGATCATGTGCGAGTCGCGGTTCTGATTCTGGCTGTCGAATGTGGCCACACGGATGGCTACGGCCACGTTCTGAATCTGCTTGGTGGCCTCGTCGTAGAGCATGGCGGCATTTACGTCGCGGCTTATACCGTCCCATTTATGCATCGGATGCACCATCGAATACGTCACCGTCGATTTGGTCTTGTCGGCCACTAGTTTGCGCGGGGCAAGCGTAGGTCTAAAGGCCAGTAAAGTGCTGACCAGCAAGAACATGCTGACATTTTTCATAGTAGTAGCAGTAAACCTATGAGGTTTTGAAAACCTCATAGGTTCGTTAAAATTTCAGGACAATAATAGCCGTAGCAAACGCGCCAAACGTAGTGTAGGCGGCGGCGCGGTGATAGGGTTTCAGGGTGTAATCTTCCTGAATTTTGCTCGCCAGAATGTTGGTGGCAATCATGCCGGCCATGTGCACAATGGCCAGGTACTTATGGAGCTTGATGGTGCTCAGCCCCCGGCGTTGGCCCACGGCGGGCGGTGGTGCCGTCAGCGATAGCAGGGCCGTACTGGCATAACTGATGTTGATGGCCGTGGCCATCCCCTCGTGCAGATTGCGCAGGCTCGTGTACCGTTCGCCGGTAGCGTTGTAGAGTTGCGAACCCACAATGCCCTGCGCCACAAAGCCCGCCAGCGTCACAAGCCCCATCACGGTGTGCAGTTTCAGCATAGACCGCCGAATGCGCAGTTCTTTTTCGCGGCGTTCCAGCGTCAGTTCGGTGCCGCCAAACACCCGAACCAACCCCTTTTTACCCCAAACGGCCCGCTGCGTAAACAGCATGTGGTCGGGCAGGAGCGGGGCCGCACTGAGCGAATCGGTCAGGCCCGACAGCAGCGCATCGGCCGATTCGGCGGGCTGAGACAGGGTTGTATCAGCCACGGCCGGTGCCTTGCGAGTGGTGTCCTGCGCCAGCGAAGGTAACCCCAGGCTAGCACAGAGAAAGGCTACGAGCGTGGCGCGGAGCAGCATACTGATCAGCATATTAAGCCTTTACCTGAAGTTTGTTGCCATCTGTAGACAGTGTGGTGGTGTACTTTTTCAGCGCCGTGGTAGCCGGGCCTTTGTTTACCGAACCGTCTGTCTTGAATTCAGAATTGTGGTTAGAACACTTGATGTCATCTGTGGCAAGGCGATACGAAAGTCCTTCCAACTGTGCGTGGGTACACAATTTTTGTAGGGCCACGTAGCTACCACCTTTTACTTTAATCACCAGCACGTCGCCGATTGTAGAGAAATTACCTTCTGTTTTCAGCGTACTCAGGTTGGCGTTAGTCAGATCGAGCGTGAAATCAATGGCACTGCCGGTGGTGGTACCCGTAATACCCGTACTGCCGCCCCCACCAACGGGCGGTGTTGGCGTAACCGGTGCCGGGTCTGACGATTTGCACGACGTCATGGTGGTGCCCATGCAATAAAAGGCCATCAGGGCGGCGCTGCTCAGGCCGAGGCTGCGCATAAAATCACCGCGAGAAAGGGTTGTTTGGTCTTCTGATTGAGTTTTCATGTGTTTTTTGGTTTGGGGTAAAGCATAGCTGCACGTAGTCAACGCGCCTAGCCACTGTGAATTGATAGTATATTGAGTTAAAGGCTGTACTTCAGTCCAATAAAGGCACCGGTGCTCAGGAGCCGCACTTTAAAAAATCCTACCTGCTGTAAGGGTATTTTCATGAATGGCTCAACCTGCCACGACAAGTGCCGTCCCAACGGACGTTCATAGCCTACCGACACGTTCAGGTTGCTGAACCCAAACCTGCCGCCCGGTTTTCCTGCCAGTTGATTATCCCACATCCAGCGATTTTTGGTAATGGCGGGGTCGGTGGGGTCGGCGTAGGTATATACGTATCGCTCATGGTCAATGAAATAGCTCGTCATGCCAGCGCTGGCGAACCACCGGGCGGGGGGCATGCCGTCGCCCATGGGCCGACGAAGCCAGTCGTAGCGCAGGTTGATAGGTATGTCATACATGGTGCAGGTGCTGTTGATACTTTCGGGGCGGGGTGTCCAGGTCCAGGGGAACACGTAGTACTCCGACTCGGTCTGGTACTTTTTAGAACTGTACATCACGCCCGTCTGCACCACAAACCGGTCCGACAGTCGGTGCTGAATCATCAGACCCACATTGTCGCCTGGTTTGGTGAAATCGCGCAGGCCAATGGCGCTGAAGTCGGGCGAATACACAACCATGACGCTCAGCCGCTGCCGGGGCACGGCTATCCGTTTGGCGGGCTGGTCAATAGCTTCCCACTCAGGTTCTTGCGGCCCGCTGGCAAGCGTTACTTTCACCGCCGTGAGCGAAAATGCCGGGCTAATTACCCCTAGCTGTAGCCGCTCAGGCGTCGTTGCGTCAGCGGGTTGTGCCATCGAAACGTTGTCTGGTGCAGTGGCCTGTAAATAATCCTGACTAGCGGCTGGTAGTTGGTCAGAAAAGCCCCCTGAGCGTTGAGCAACGTTGTTTGTCGATGAAGTAAACTCAGGGGTGCGATCTGACCGATGTTCATTATGTGTTGTTTTATCTGTCGAGCTACTCACGCCAGCCATCCAGGCCGTACCTGCCCGTTTTGTGGCCGTTGTTGGTGTGGTTCTTAATCTTTTTCTGGCCAATGAACCGGGTTTGTTCAGCGCACTAACCCGTTCGTCAGCATCGGTTGCCGTTTCGTCAACGCCTCGTTTCTCCAAGGCCCTACTTGTTTGGCGCGCTGTTGCCAGCCCAGCATCTGCCGTTTGGGTTTGTCGCACTGAATCTTCTGATAAATTCCTGTTGTTCAGCAATTTAGCGGTCGGTATAGCTGAGGTTTCAGCTTGCTTATCGGGCTGTTTTTGAGCCAGATCACGGGGCGAGACCGTTGTGGCGCTCTCATTGGAGGCCGCCCGCCGCCGCCACTTCCCGGTTGTTTCCCGCGAACGCACTGCCCAATCAGGCGTTGCAACAGGCTGTTTCACAACGCCGGGAGTGGGGCGGCTGTCGGTGGGGCGGTTTGCTATGGTAGCAGGGTCAGCGGCTACCGTGGTTACTTTCCAGGCCCACCAGAACGTAATTAGCAGCAGTCCGGTCAGGGCGGCCGCGCCACCCCAAACGCGCCACCGGTCATAGAACGCCTGCCGGTCCTGTTCGTCCAGTCGGTTGCTTAAATCGGCCCAGTGTGCCGGGTCGAAAGGGATCTCAAACTCTTCAGTCGATTTTCTGAAGAGCTCGTCCAGATGGTCATCGGGCCACTCTTGCATACTCATCGTTCGTTTTTTTTTGTAATAGAAGGCGCAGCTTTTCCCGCGCTCGTGCCAGGTTTGATTTTGAAGCGCCTACCGAAATGCCCAGTTGCCCGGCTATTTCGTCGTGGCTATATCCGTCAATGGCGTAGAGGTTAAACACCAGCCGGTAGGCGGGCGTCAACGTCTGCACCAGCGAGAGCAAATACTCGTGCGACAGGCCGCTGACCGCATCGGCGTCGGTGCTCGATACGTGTTCGGCGGCCAGTAGATCGTGCTGACTATGGTACTGCACTGTTTGCCTATAATGGTCGGTGGCGGTATTGATCAGGATTCGCCGGAGCCAGGGTTTAAACGGTTGCTCAGGGTTGTACTGATTAAGCCGGGTAAACACCTTCAGGAAACCATCATTCAGCACTTCCACGGCTTCTTCCCGTGTTTGGGTATACCGCAAACAGACGCTCATAGCATACCCGTAAAACTGCCGATACAGCAGTTCCTGGCTGCGCCGGTGTTGGCGCAGGCATCCCGCCAGCAGGTCGGGTAGGGGCGGTATGATTGGGCTACCGGCCAAAATTCTGTTTTCAGTTTACTGTCTTCGAAGACTTCCTTCGTTTGGTAATACGGAAGCCTGGGGGGGCGGGTTGCGTGGGGGGAGCAAAAAAATTACCGGAGTGCCAGCCGGTTTACACCCGCCGCCACCAATTGTTCCATCTCGGCCTCGGAGGCGCCATCAGCACAGATCGTTACGCCCACCGAGGAGGAGACCGCCGCCCGAAATGCCAATGCCTTTTCGAGCGAAAAACGGGTGAGTAAGCTACCATTTGGCGCCATCAAGGGTGCTCCAGTAGCGTTTTTCAGGCCATCTGCCCCGGCGTCGGTGGCTATTTTAATGAGCTGACGCAGTTGGGCATCGTCCACTAGCGCCGACTCCAGCACGATCGTCAGGGGTAGTTCACGGGCGTGAGCGGTGGCTACCAGCTTAGCCAGTTCAATTTTCAGCCAGACCGACGTGGGCGAAAACACCGCCGACGTGTTTAGCACCACGTCGGCGGTGTTGGCTCCGTCGGCAAACGCCAGTTCAAGTTCCTGTTGCTTGATCTCGGTGCGCTGATACCCATACGGATACCCTACCGCCACGTTCAGCATGGCCGGGTGAATATCACCAAGTTCGCGGCGGTGTTTTTTCACCCAAAACGGTGCCACCACCAACCCCGCCAACCCCAACTGATGCACCTCGTCGAGGGCCGCATACTGCTCAGCAATGGTAACGTTGGGGTGAAGTAGTGTACGTTCTATATAAGGGAAGAGATGATTCAATGTTTTTGCTTTTCGTAATGCTCCCGCAACAGGTCATCGCCGAAGTCGTTGGTGAGGTCGCGGACCACGGTGTGAACGTGGTTGGCGTTGTTTTGCGAATTATCGTACTCAATCAGTAGCATTGGGCCGTGGATGCGGTAGTAGTAGCCTGAGCTGTTGTTGGCGGTGGTGTCGCCTGCCCAGGCAAAGCGGAGTTTGTTGAGGTCGGCTTTTTCAATGCGCTCCATCTGCTGTTTGGCCAGCGTGATGCGGTAGCGGTTGAGGTAAATACCCAAAATTTCCAGGAACAAGGCCCGCTGTTTGGCATTCATATCGGCCAGGAGTAGGCCATCCATACGTTCCATCGAGGCGCGGCGGCTATTGCCTGTGGTGATGTTGCCAAACGCTTTTTTGGCCAGAATGGCCTGATTCAGTTGCGCTTCGCTCATGGTGTGGAGCAGGGCAAAAGCTAGTTCGGTTTCACTCTGCATGAGTTCCTTGCCCTTCTGCGGCACCTCGGCCCGCACAACGCCCGGATTACTGCCCATAAACAGCGGCGTGATGGACATGACCCGTCCCCCCAGCGTAGAAAACTGCACCGACAAATGGTGCCCTTCCACGCGCCAGCCCCACGGCTCTTTGGCACCCACGTCGCCAAAAACGGTGAAATAGTAGTTTTCCGGGTCACGGTAGGTGTCGTTGGCGGGGCGGTTTTCTACCACGCGCAGCACGTTTTCGAGGTCCATGATCTGGAGGGCTTTGTCGTAACCAGCCGCACTAAGGCCCGTTTTTAGTAATTCCAGGGCTACTTTTCGCTGTCCGGGCTGCATTTGTTTCAACGTGAGGCCGTGGCGGGCGTGGGGCACAAAGTCCCAGGTAAAGCGCTCATTATCAGCAAATGAATAGGTGGCTGTCTTGCGCTGTTCGGCGTTGAGCGTGGCCAGAAATACCTGGGCGGCATCGGCCATATCATCTTTGACGCGTTGGGGAGCCACCACCTGCGCAGCCACCTCATGAAACAGCGCCAGGCAAAGAAATAAGGGCAGGTATGATTTCATAATGACTGCGGGGTTTGGTCGCTATGCAAAGAGGAGGCGCCGACCGTTTTACCCGAACGGCCACCGGTGCCGTACCCGCGCCGAAATGAAGTAAGCCACTGTGCCGAGGGCCATGACTGTTAGGCCAGACAGCATATAATCGCGGCCGGTAGAATAGAAAATATAGCCCCAAATGGCAATGGCCAACAGCACCGGAAGGGGGTATAGGGGCATACGGAAGGGGAACGTTACGGCGGGCTGCCCAGCTTGTTGGGAGCGGCCGTGGAGCAGCAATAGCCCCACGGCCTGCCCAATAAATTGCACCACCACGCGCATAGCTAAAATAGCCGTGATCACGTTGGAGAGCTTGAACAACAAACTGAAAATGAAGGCCAGTCCACCCAGAAACAGCAGCGACACATATGGAAACTGCCGCGTGGGGTGCAGCTTAGCAAAAGCCGAGAAAAACTGCCCATCTACCGCCGCCGCATAGGGCACGCGCGAATACCCCAGCAAAACCGCAAACAGCGACGAAAACGCTACCACCAGCACCAGCAACGTGGCAAACCGCGCCGCATTCGTTCCATACAGCGTTTCGATCATGGTGCTCACGATAAACTTGCTGTTGGCGGCGGTCTCGAACGGCAGCACACTAGCCACGCTGAGGTTCAGCAGGCTATACAGGATGGCAATGCCGATGACTGACAGAAACATGCTCATCGGAATGTTTCGTTCGGGTTTCTGGATCTCGCCACCGAGGTGGCAGATGTTGTAATAGCCTAAGTAACAGTAGATTGTCTTGACCGAAGCCGCCCCCACAGTAGCCGCCAGCACCAGTGGCGAGGTGCTTTCGGTGGCGGTCCAGGCATCGGACAAAAGCTGCTCAACGGGGTGGGTACCGTTCAGGAGGCCACCCAGAATAAGCCAGCCCATGGTGCCCAGTACACACAGCCACAGCAGCACACTGATACGCCCAATGCCATCGATGCGGCGGTAGAGCAGGGCAATCACCAACAGCACCACACCCCCCGACACCAGGCGGCGCGTCAGGTCATCAAGCGGGTAGAGGTAGGAAGCATATTGGGCAAAGCCAATGGCCCCCGATGCCACCACCAACGGGGCCTGAATGAGCGTTTGCCAAACGTATAGAAACGACATCAGCCGCCCCAGCTTTTCTTCACCGTAGGCAATTTTCAGAAACCGGTAGCTGCCCCCCGCCTGCGGAAACGCCGCGCCTAATTCCGACCATACGGAGGCGTCAATCAGCGAAATAAGTGCTCCAAAGGCCCAGGCAAGCAGAAAATGCGGCCCGCCAATGGTTTTCATCACCAGCGGCAACACCACAAATGGCCCAATGCCCACCATGTCGATCATGTTGAGCGCGGTGCCTTGCAGCAGACTCAGCCGCCGGGGTAGGGCCGGGGTATCGTCGGATGGATCAGGAGAGGTAGACGTGTTCAACTCAATAGGTTCGTCAATTTTCGGGCAGTGCCTATCGGGATGAAACCGCCCGTTGCGGGTAAAGTTCCGAAGCACAGGCATGATCACCCGCTTTTGCAAACAACCTCCTCTGCTAGTAGTTTACTTACTAAATAGACTAATTGACTCAACGACATGAAACGAATTTGGATAGCCACCCTTTTGATGGCCTCATTGCTGACCACAGCGGCTATAGCGCAGACGCAATCGCAAAGTACAGGCGGCAACAACGCCAGCCAATCGGGGCAGCGCAACACATCGGGCAAGGATGGCCTGCAACGGAAAGGCAGTGCCAACGCCGGCCCGAAAGAAAGTAATAAAATGCAGAATGGGGTGTCGCGTAATGGCAACACCAACCTGTCGCCTACCTCGCAAAGCAACGTACCGCCACCGGGTGGTGATAAGCCCGCCGCCAAGGCAACGGGTGCTGCCAGTGCCCCAAAAGCGGGGGCAACTAAGTCTGGTGCTTCCAAGTCAGGGGCGTCTACTTCATCCGGCGCAGCTAAATCGTCGGGTGGTGCAGCCCAGGCAAGCAATCAGGGCGGAGGCCAGCCGACCATGAATAGCGGCAGTGGTGGTCAGGCTAAGTCGTACAGCAAGAAAGCGGCAGCTGGTCAGGATCAGGTGCAGGGCAACAAACCAACCAGCACGAGCACGTCAGGCAGTCCCACTACCACGGCTAAGACCACGCCTACAGCCAAAGACAAGGCCATGAGTGCCGATATGGCAAAGGCCTCGGCCGCGAAGCGGCAGACGCTAGGTAGCGTGGGTACTAACAATGGTAACGGTGGCAAAGCCCCGGAGGCACCCATGAAAACGCAGGGTAGCACTTCGGAAGGTGACGCCAGCGTAGCCTCGCCGGGTGGCGCCCAGGGAACACGCGCTAAAGAGGCTCGTTCGGTGCAACCCAAAAGCCGGGCGGCAGCTATGGCGGCCAACGACAAAACCCAAAAGGCCTCAGCGCCGGGTAGCCAGGCAGGTGACGGTAAAAAAACAGCTGCCAATGGCGAATCGTCGCAGGGGGCAACGCCGGTAAGTATTACCGAACGTGCGCAACGTGAGGGCTCTTACAGCGACGCCGCCAAGCGCAACAAAACCGCGCAAGGCCCCGGCAAAGACCCGCTGAAAACCGGCCCCAACGGTCAGCAGACGAAGAAACAGTAGGCAGTTAGCACTACCTACTCCACCAAAAAGGGCCACTGTTCGCGAACAGTGGCCCTTTTTGGTAAATACAGTAACTTGCTTCTTCAGAAACTAACTTGTTTATGATTCGGCAGAAGCTTTGTGACGACCTGACTTCACTAACCAACGTAACCCAACCACGGGCATTGGTATGCGACGAGTGCGTCAAGACCGGCGCATCGTGGGTGCATTTGCGTACGTGCCAGACCTGCGGCGGTACGCACTGTTGCGATTCGTCGCCCAACAAACACGCAACTAAGCACTTCCACCGTACGCAGCACCCCGTTGTGGCCTCCGCCGAACCCGGTGAACGCTGGGTGTGGTGCTACGTGCACGAGCAAATGGCGGAGTACTAAGGGATTTACGAATTACGAGGTACGAATTACGATTTGTTGCTGAAGCCAGCAGGCTAAAGCATGCGTATGCTAGCGTCAGCAACAAATCGTAATTCGTACCTCGTAATTCGTAAATCCCTTCATCTGCCAAACCCCGAGCTGCCGTTATTGGTGGCCATGAGGGGGTATTGGTCGAAGATGGAGCGGACGATGCCCTTGAAGTAGTTGTTCTTGAAGTTAGGGTTGCGCATCATCTTCGAGGCGTAGCCTTTCCAGATTACCTGATACGTCTCGGCGTCGATGAGCGAAATCATCAGTGTGCCTTCGTCGAGGTTATAGTCGATGCGTTTGTAGGTAGCGTCGTCATCTTCGCGTACTACCCAGTCTTTGATTACTGGCTGCTGATAGCCCCGGAAGCGGAGGTCGCTGCGGAAGATATTATACGACACCAGCAGGTTTGGACTGCGGTTACTGACCTTATACCCACGGGCTTCCATCTGGTGCCGAATCGCGTCCTGAATGTCGGAACAAAGCAGGGTCGAGTCGATGAATTCACACTCCAAAAAATTGAACGACTTATAGTCTTTGAAGTGGCCTTCGTAGCTATAATCATGTTCCACAAACAGGCGGCCGCCACCGGGCGAGCAGCAAACCATGCTCAGACCGGCCAAAGCCAGCACGACAAAGGCACCAAAGTATCGGTTCATAACCATGTGGGTAAATGTTGTTACTAAATGTTCTATGAATTAATGTTGAAGGGAAAAAACTGTACGCTTAGAACCGTAAGTTACCGACTTATGTTTGGCCTCACAACACCCGCTGAGCAAACTTCACAATTTAGTTACCGACGTAATACTCAAGGGCTTCGCGCATGACTGATTTACTAACCGGTATGTCATAGGCACAATGCCCCGGTCCGTCAATGAGCGCCATGCGCACCTGCCCGGCACGGTTTTTTTTGTCCTGCAAAGTGTGGGTCAGAATGGGGTTCAGATCAGCTTCGGCAAGCGGTACTCGGCCATATACGGCAAACAGGTACTCTTCGGTTGCGTCGAGTTGCGAATCGGTGATCATTCCCTTCTGGTAGGCAATGTAGGCCTCCATAATCATCCCTGCCGCAATGGCCTCGCCGTGAAACAACCGGCCCTTTGGGCGATGCAGGAAATGCGTCTCCACGGCATGACCCAGCGTGTGGCCGAAGTTCAAAATTTTGCGCAGGCCTTTTTCGGTAGGGTCCTGCGCCACCACCCGTTCTTTTATAGCCACCGAATGCGCCACGGTCGTTGCCCAGTCAATGTCGGCCAGGTCGTAGTGGCGCAGACGTTCCCACTCGACGGCGTCGGCAATGAGGCAGTGCTTGATCACTTCGGCGAATCCCGACCGTAGTTCTCGCGGGGGTAACGTACCCAGAAACGCCGGGTCGATCAGCACCGCATCGGGCAGCTTAAACACCCCTATATGATTCTTAAGGTCCTGAAAATCAATGCCTAGCTTACCCCCTACGCTGGCGTCCACCTGCGAGAGCAACGTGGTGGGCAACTGCGCGAAGGCAATCCCGCGCTTATAGGTGGCTGCGCAAAACCCGCCCATGTCGCCAATGACCCCGCCGCCCAGGTTCAGCAGCAGCCCGTGCCGGTCGAAATTGGCTTTGGTCAACGCGCCCCAGATTGTTTCGCAGGTGGCCAGGTGCTTATGTGTTTCACCTGCCGGAATCCGAATGAGCGTATGCTTCGGCAGCAGCGGCTTCACCAGCGGGTAGCAAGCCCTGGCGGTATGGTTGTCCACCAGCACCGCAATGGCCGACGGATCTTGTTGGGCAATAAAACGGGGCAGGCTCTCGGCCAGCGGGGCGATGGTTGTAGACACGTTTTGATTTACGAATTACGAAGTACGACTTACGATTTTTGCTGTCGCATGGGTTTGCTCTACAGCAAAAGAGTGCCGTACCGGCAGACCGGTCAGCAAAAATCGTAAATCGTACCTCGTAATTCGTAAATCATTTCGCTCGCGCTTCCAGATCGGCGGCGGGGATATTGAGGGGTTGGCCAACGGGCTTTCCGTCGCGGTAGGCCACTACACGGAGGCGGTCGGCTCCTTTGGGAAACACAAACGGCTGGGTGTAGCGCGTCGACTGGGCATCGGGGATGGTGTTGTCGACGGTGTAGTAAAGGTCGGTGTTGGCCAGTTCATGACCGATGAGCAGGTTGAGCGGGCCGCCCGGAGCCTGCCGCTGAATAGTCACGAACGGGTTTAGGTAGCTGCGGCTGTAGTTCACGCCCGCCGCGTCGAAGCGGGTGAAGTGGGTTTCCACCCGCCGAACAAAGTCAGGCCAGTTGCGCGTGGCCTTCGGCGACCAAAGTACCTCAGCAATGGCGAAGGCACGCGGCCAGACCATGTACTCGGCGTGGCGCGTGGTGGGTACCGATTCGGTCCAGAGGTTGGCCTGTCCGCCCAGAATCAGTTCGGCTCGCACACTGTCGGGCACGGGTTCAAAGGCATACGAATTAGTCAGGCGACACATGCCGTAGGTACTCGGCTCGGCCGACGGGTCGCCCTGATACAAGTCTACGTAGCAGTTCTGGTAGGGCGTCATAATGACCGGGTGGCCCTGTTTGGCGGCTTCGGTGCCCCCTTTCATACCCCGCCAGCTCATGACGGTAGCATTGGGAGCCAGGCCACCTTCCAGGATCTCGTCCCAGCCAATGAGTTTTTTGCCTTTGCTCTGCACGATCTTTTCCACACGCCTGATGAAATAGCTCTGCAATTCTTCCACCGTTTTCAACCCGTTGGTTGCCATAATGGGTTTGCAGGCCTCGCAGGTAGCCCAGAATCCTTTGAAGGCTTCGTCGCCACCTACGTGGATGTAGGGGCCGGGGAAGAGCTGTGCAATTTCGGTAAGCACCTTGTCCACAAAGATATACGTGCTGTCGTTGCAGGGGTTCAGCGTGTTGTCTTCTACCTTATAGAACTTGCCATTGGGATAAATCGGCACCGGTTTGCCGCTGCACGTGAGGCTGGGGTAGGTGGCAATGGCAGCCAGCATATGGCCCGGCATGTCTATTTCGGGCACCACCATAATGTGCCGTTCCTGAGCGTAGCGCACCACCTCGCGGATCTCGTTTTGGGTGTAAAAGCCGCCGTAGGTCTGCGGTTCGCCCGGTACGGGGTTGGGCCGGTCCCACCAGCGACCCATCCGGGGTGCGCGCCAGGCCCCTACCTGCGTGAGGCGGGGCAGGCCTTTGATCTCCACCCGCCAGCCCTGATCGTCGGAGAGGTGCCAGTGGAAGACGTTGTATTTGTAGCGCGCCATGAGGTCAATAAAACGCTTCACGTAGTCTTTGGTGAAAAACGACCGGCTCACGTCGAGCATCATACCCCGCCACCCAAAGCGCGGCTGATCGCGGATGGTGAGCGCGGGTAGCGTAGTCAAGGCCTTGGTGTTGAGTGTGTTATTGAACCGAAAGCCGGGTCGTTCACGGTCGGCGGGGAGGAGTTGGCGCAGGGTTTGCAGGCCGTAAAATAGCCCCACCGCTTGGGGGGCTGTGAGCCGAATGCCCGTTGACGACACCACCAGTTCGTACCCTTCCGGGCCAAGCGCCGCGCCACCGGGTTGCGCCAGCCGCACGGTGATGTTGTTGGCGGGCTTAGCCAGGTCGTTGATCTTCAGGCCTGGCAGGTTGGTTTGCACCATGTCGCGCACCTCGCGAATGGGCGTAAGCACAGCCAATTGCGTTTGGGTGGTAATGGTAAACTGCCCCGCCCCCATCACCACCGACTGTGGCTGCGGAATGAGGCTGGGCAGATTGGTTTGGGCAAAAACGGGTAAAGACAGCAGCAGTGAACTGTATAAGACTAGTTTCATGAACATCGGATTGATGCCACGAAGGTAGTAAGGGAGTCTTTGAAAGGAAGTCTTCTGTTTACTGTTGGCTAGCGAAGCCACGTGCGCAAGCCAACAGTAAACAGAAGACTGTAAACTGAAAACTACCTTCTCATGCGTATTGCCGCACCACTTTCGTGATCGTTTCGGTGTCGACGGCCTGGGCTTTCCAGGCGTCGAGGCGGGCGTTCATGATGCGGAACCAGAGCGGCGGCACCATCCCGATCAGGATCATCTGCGCGTAGCCGTGGGGCAGTTGCGGGCTTTCGTCGAAATGGCGGAGCACCTGGTAGGGGCGGGCGGCGTAGGCGTGGTGGTCGGAGTGGCGCTGCAACTGAAACAAGACCATGTTGCTCACCACCTGACTGGCGTTCCAGGAATGCAACGGGTTCACGCGTTCGTAGCGCCCCGGCGATAGTTCGGCCCGGACGATGCCGTAATGCTCAATGTAGTTGACACTTTCGAGCAGCAGGATTGCCACCAGACTTTGTCCCACAAAAAACAAGGGAAACGCCCAGGCCATATGCCCTAGGTACAGGCTAAACCCCGCCGTAAGCACCGTACAGAGCAGCGTAGGCCAAAACGCGAACCCAAGCAACTGATTTTGCCACGACAAAAACGGCTTCCCATCTTTGGCCAGCAGCCGTTTTTCAATGGCCCACGCAGACCGATACCCACCCACCAGCGACTGCCACCAGAAACTGTACATCGTCTGATTCCGGCGGGCGGTGGCGGGGTCGTGGGGTGTGGCCACGTGGCGGTGGTGCCCCTGCACGTGTTCCAGCCCCCAGTGCATATAACAGACCGACGCCAGGGCCAGTCGGGCGTGGAGCAGGGCCACCCGGCTGCTGCGATGAACCAGCTCGTGGGCTACGTTTATGATCGTGCCACCAAACAGCCCGATGCTGTAGGTCAGCGCGATTTGCTGCCAAAGGGCCAGGCCGTCGTGCAGGATAACGTAGCCACCCCAGCCCAGCAAGCCATATTGGAGGTAGACGAACGAGTAGACGATGACGTCGAAAAAACGGTCGTTCAGCACGGCGTCGAACTGATCGTGGCCAATGTTGCTGTGGTCTTCGCCCGTGAGCCAGTCGAGCAGGGGGATGCCGACGTAGACGTACAGCACCCCGGCCACGGCCCAGTTGGGGCCGCCGAGGTAGTAGCCGCCTACAATGACCAGCAGCACACTATAGGACCAAAGAAAACCGAGTTTTTTGAGAAGAGGCATGAGAGGGATTTACGAATTACGAGGTACGAATTACGATTTATTGCTGACGCGAGAGTAGCGGACCGTCTTTAGGGCGGGGGGCTACGCCTGCGTCAGCAATAAATCGTAATTCGTACCTCGTAATTCGTAAATGTTTACGGTTTCACTAGTACTTTCCCCCAGCGGCCGGGGGCGTCGGCGTGTTCAACGGCTTTGACAATGTCGTCGAGGCTGTAGGTAGCTTCTACGGGCAGCTTTATCGTCCCCGAAGATAATAACGTAATCACTTCACCAGCAACTCGTTGGCGAACTTTTGGGTCTACGCGGCGCATCCAGTCGGTGAGCCAGAAGCCCCGGATCGTCAGTTCGCGGAAGATCATCAGGCCTGCGTTTAGCGTGGGGTCCTGCATGCTCATGAGACCGTAGATGAGCATGGTGCCACCTTTGCCCAGACACTTGATAGCCTCGGTGGCGGTATGGCCTCCCACGGCATCGAGCACGCAGTTTATGCCCTGCCCGTTAGTGATTTGCTTCACGCGAGCGGCCATATCCTCGGTCTCGGTGTTGATCACTTCCGTCAGGCCCAGGGCCTTCAGCTCGTCGGTCAGGTCATCGCGGCGGACAGTGCCGATGGTGCGGATGCCGCGTTGCTTGCAGAGCTGAATGGCCATTTTACCAAACGCCGACCCGCAGGCCGTGAGCATCAGCCACTCTTGGGGGCCGTCGGTAACGTCGGCGGTGGGTTTCACGCCCGACTCCTCTACCATGGCTACGACCGTAAATGGGTTTACAAACAACTGCGCAGCCACCTCGTCAGAAATTTCGTCAGGAACGGGGATCAGGCTTTTGTGGTGGGCAATGGCGTATTCGGCCCAGGCACCCACGGTGGTGAAGCTCACGCGCCCACCCGTAGCCAGGTTCACGCCCTCGCCCACGGCATCAATAGTGCCCATACCTTCGAACCCCGCCCCTGAAGGTAGTTGAGGCCGGATGCCGTAGAGGTTTTGTACAAACATAACGTCGGACGGATTGATAGGGCTTAGCCCTACCCGAATGCGCACTTCGCCTGGGCCGGGTTGGGGCATTTCTTTTTCGACCGACTGGAGGATGGCGGCAGGTTTGCCGGGTTGTTCAAATTGGATGGCTTTCATCGAAAGGGGATAGGCCGGGGGTTAAAATCTTTGACTAAACTTGCATAAAGATAGATTTTTCCCTCCTAAACCTGCCGTTTCATGCATACCTCTCCCTTCCTCGGTGAACTCATTGGCACGATGGTGCTTATCCTTTTAGGCGATGGCGTCGTGGCCAACGTGGTGCTCAAACAGACCAAAGGCCACAACAGCGGCTGGATTGTGATCACCACCGGCTGGGCTTTTGCCGTAACCATGGGCGTGTTTGTGTCGAAAGCCTTCGGTAGCCTCGATGCCCATTTGAACCCCGCCGTGACGGTGGCGTTTGCCGTGGCTACCAACGATTATAGCAACCTCGTTCCGTTCATCACGGCCCAGATGCTGGGCGCTTTTCTGGGCGCTATCCTGGTCTACGTCACCTACTTACCCCACTGGAAGGTGACGCCCGATCCGTTCGATAAGCTGGCTGTTTTCAGCACGGGTCCTGCCATCCGGCAAGTCGGCCCGAATCTGCTGGGCGAGGCCATTGCCACGCTGGTGCTCATTCTGGGGCTGGCGGGCATATCCTCTAAGGCGCTGGGCGTACTGGCTACGGGCGTAGGTCCCTACCTGGTGGGGGTGCTGGTCTGGAGCATCGGGTTGTCGCTGGGCGGTACTACCGGTTACGCCATGAGTCCCGCCCGCGACCTGGCCCCGCGCATTGCCCACGCCCTGCTGCCCATCCCCGGCAAAGGCTCGTCTGACTGGGGCTACGCCTGGATTCCCGTTGTCGGCCCCATCATCGGCGCCATCCTCGGCGGGCTGCTTATTCGGGCGTACACATTATGAGTGGTGAGTGATGAGCGGTAAGCGGTAAGTTTTTTGCTCTTACACTCACCACTTACCACTCACCACTTTGCACTTATTTTCCATGCTTCTCATCCAAACTGACACCTACACCCTGCGGGGGTACGAATGTGATGCATTTGGGCGGCTGAGTATTCCGGCACTGATGAACCTGATGCAGGAGTCGGCCAGCCTGAATGCAGTGAGCTACGGCATTGGCATTAGCGATTTGCAGGCGCGGGGTTACGGCTGGATGCTCATGCGGTTTCGGCTTCAGATGCACCAGTACCCGCGCTTTGGCGACACCATCCGGGTGAGTACCTACCCCACGGCGGTGGAGAAATATTTCATCTACCGCGACTTCCAGATTAGTGCCGACGACGGTACCCTACTGGCCGAAGCCACCAGCACCTGGCTAGTGTTCTCGACCGAAAAACGCGCTATGGCCCCCCTGCCCGACTTCATCCGGCAGATTCCGCTGCCCCCAGCCATCGACCCCATGCCCAAGCTGCCTCTCAAACCCGCCTTCCAGACGCAGCCCTTTACGCCCACGCAGGAGCAGACTGTGCAGGTGGGTTGGTTCAGCATCGACCAGAATCAGCACGTCAACAACGTGACCTACATCCAGTGGCTACTGGAACAACTGGGCAGCGCTGTTTCGGAGCATAACGTGCTGAAAACGGGTCAATTAACCGAGTTGGACGTGGTGTACAAAGCCGAAACTCACTGGGGTGACCTCCTCCGTGTACAGTCTGCCCCCGACACCCCCGCCGCCTTCACCCACCGCATCCTCGACACCGAAACGGGTAAAGACGTGCTGCTGGCAAGGAGTGTTTGGGGGGAGGGATAGTTTATGGTTTATGGTTTGTAGTTTGTGGTTGGCTGGCACCTGTGGCTTCGCGCTACGTGCCCCTCGACCGCGAAGCCACAGGCGCCAGCCAACCACCAACCCCTAACTAAACGCCAACTCCCCCCGGTGGGCCATGATGTCGTCGTAGACGCCGTCCCAGAGGCCAATGCGCTTTTGGAGCGATTCGATGGTAGCGGCTTCGACCTCGCGCCATTTTTGTTCGTCGGTGCCGCACAGGCTCTCGGTCATTTGCAGGGCCAGGTGGCTGTGGTGGTCGCCGTCTACTTCGATGTGCCGGTCGAGGTAGTACTTGAACGTCGATATGCTTTCGGGGAATTTGGCGTTGAGGTCGTTCACGATAGAAAGAAACATGCCCGGAATGAGGTCTTCACGCCCGAAGGTGAATACCGCCGCTTGCAGGTACTCTTGCCCGCTGTTGATGACGCCAAACGTAAACTCGACGAAGCGACGCGCCGATTCGGGGAAATTCGCAGCATCAAAGGCCTGATTGAGATCACCCGTGCGCTGAAGCGTATTCAGCAATGTGTTTATCCGGCCCGTGTCGGCACCTGATTGCTGCATGGCGTTCAGGTACAACTCGAAGTGGCTCAGCCGATTACCTGCCTCATCCACATCCGATTCCTCGCCGATCACGATCTCGTTAATGAGGTAGCGCGTATCGGCCGAGCCTTTCGGAAACCAGGGTACGGAGGTGCAGGTGAGGTTGTTTTGCAGCGTTTTCAGCAGCGACATAAAATCCCATACGGCCACCACGTGGTGCTGCATGAAGATGCGCAGGTCGTCGATGTCATCAATGACCCCATACACTTTGTGGTTGATAATTTGCTGTCTCAGCGGCTCAATGGCCTTTCTGACGTTGTCGAGTTGGTTGTTCATCGTACAATTTGCTCATACCACCCGATCAAAGGCGGGTGGGTTGGTTAGACATCATACGATAAACAGGCAGCACCCGGATTTGTGTTCGTCACCCCACGCTTTCTACCCACACCGGTACGCCATTCAGGGCGGCGTTGCCTGTGAGCGTGTCGGAGAAGGCCTCGTCGGTGAGGTCGTTGACGCTGGCACCGGCGTGCTGCTGCGCAATGTCCTGACGGGTGCCGGGGCGGTTGTGGCCGTAGCCGTGGGGCATGCAAACCACGCCGGGCATGATGTCGGCTGAGACGTCGGCGGGGAGTTCGATCTCGCCCACGCGGGAACGAACGCGCACGGCCTGCCCCGTGCCAATGCCGAGGCGGGCGGCATCGTCGGGGTGGATAAGCAGGGTGCAGCGGTTGCGGCCCTTCACCAGTACGCGGGCGTTGTGCATCCAGGAGTTGTTGTCGCGGAGGTGGCGGCGGCTGATGAGGAGCAGCGAGCCGGGAGGGGCGGGCGGAGAGCCGGGAGCAGAGAGTGTAGGATTAACTAATTGATTGATAGCGGCTTGCGCACGGGATAGGTCGGCCAGGAACAGGGGCGGGGCGGCGTTGATGCGGTGGTCGGGGGTTTGCAGGCGGGCAGGGAGTTGTGAACGTAGTGGTCCCAGGTCAATGCCGTGGGGATTGGCCAGCAGCTGTTCCAGGCTTAGTCCGGTTTGGCCATACGGCCCGAAGCGCAGGCCCTGATCAATGGTTTTGGCGGGGTTTTGCAGCTTCCATTCGTCACGCGGGGTGCCCGTTAGCCGCAGCCGCAGGTTTTCGAAAATCTCCCAGTCGTACATCGTTCCGGCTGGTTTTGGCACCATTGGTTCCGAATACCGGGCCGTGTTACGGATGGCCAGTACGTGGAAGGTAAGATCGTAATTGGCCGTTTCGAGGCCCGTGAGCGGGGGCAAAATGTAGTCGGCGTGGCGGGTGGTCTCGTTCAAATAAATATCCACCGACACCATAAATTCCAGCCCGGCCAAAGCCTCGTCAACCCGACGGCCGTTGGGTGTTGAGAGCACGGGGTTGCCGCAACTCGTGACCAAGGCCCGCAGTTGGCCCGGTCCGGGAGTTTCGGCTTCTTCGGCGAGGCAGGCCACGGGAATTTCGCCCATAAACTCGGCCTTGCCACTTACCCGACTCTGGAAACGATTGTATTTGGTATACGGATTTTTCGGCACCCCCGGCCTGTCGGCTAGTGCGTCGATGGCGGGCGAGGTGAAGAGCATGCCGCCCGGCTCGTCGAGATGGCCGGTGAGCAGGTTCAGCACGTTTACCAGCCAGAGACACAGCCCGCCAAACTCCTGCGTCGATACGCCCACGCGGCCATAAAGCGCGGCGCGGGGCGTGTTGGCCAGTTCCCGCGTCAGCCGCCGGATGTCGTCGGCCTGCACCCCCGTAACGCTGGCCACTGTTTCGGGCGAAAAGGTCTCTACGGCTTCCTGAAGGGCATTTAGGCCGTCGGTCACGTCGGCCAGGCGACCCACGTTGACCAGGTTTTCGGCGAAAAGTACCTGCGTCATGGCCAGCAGGAGAAACACGTCGGTGCCGGGGCGGATGAACTGATGTTCGTTGGCGCGAAGAGCGGTTTCGGTGCGGCGCGGGTCGATCACTACCACGCGCCCACCGCGCTGCTGAATGGCCCGCAGGCGCGTACCCACGTCGGGCGCGGTCATGATGCTGCCGTTAGACGCAATGGGGTTGCCACCAATGATGATCCAGAAATCGGTATGGTCCAGGTCGGGAACGGGCATGAGCAGGGGGTGGCCAAACAACTGCCAGGCCGCAAAATGGTGCGGAAACTGATCGACCGACGAGGCCGAAAACATAGTGCGCGTACCGATGGCCCGCACCAGGCCCGGCATGCTCAGAAACGACCCCGAATTATGTACCGTGGGGTTGCCCGCATACACCCCGATGGCGTTGGGGCCGTGGGCGGTGCGCACCTGATGCAGGCGGTCGGCCACCTCATCAAACGCCTGTTCCCAGCCAATTTCCTGCCACGACACCTCGCCGTTAGTCTCCACCCGTTTCAGCGGGCGGCGTAGGCGGTTGGGGTCTTCGTAGATGTCTTTGAGGGCTACCGCCTTGGGGCAAATATGTCCCCGACTGAACGGGTCGGCGGGGTCACCGCTGATGCTGACAACCTGCCCGTTTTGGTGCGTCACGGTGAGTCCACAGATAGCTTCGCAGAGGTTGCAGGCGCGGTAATGCGTTTGGAGTTCCATAGGCTAAATGTACCACGGAAACCCCATTTCGTACTATAAATTTGGGCATGTCAACCCATGTTGGCCGATTCCCGAACATGTTTGGCCGAAAAACGAACGTCCTTTCGTCGGCAGAGCCTGAAGTTTACGGCGGGTTACAAGAGGCAAGCCCAGCAGTACACCCTTTCCGCCTACGTCCACTCGTTTCATCGCTATAAGTGTCGGTTGTTGGCGGTTCAATACGGGCTGCCAATAACCTTTTTACTCAACTGAAAAAAACGGCCTAACCCTATGAAAACCAGTATGTTTATTGCGGCTGTATTGCTTGTTACGGCTGTCGTATATATCACAGTTGGTAGCGATAAAGCCACTGCCAAACCGGCGACCGATGGCCCCGACGCCTATGCTGGTCAGCCCGAAGAGATGGCCTATCAGCCAACACCTGCCCGTTTCCGCAGTCCCCTGCGGGCAGGCTTCTCAGGCCGCATCCACGGCACTTCCGACAAATTCCGGCGTTCTTTTTAGTTTGTGGTTTGTGGTTTGTAGTTGCTACGCGCTTTAGATTGCTGACGCTTGGCCCCTCGACTGCGCTCGGGGTGACAGACAAATAGAGCAACCTATAAGAATTGCTTCAAGGTTGTTGTCACCCCGAGCGCAGTCGAGAGGCTAGGCGTCAGCAACCGACCTCGCGTAGCAACTACAAACCACAAACTACAAACCCCTACCTGTATGCTCAAAAAAATAACTACCCGGTCTGTAATTTATTCGCTAATTGTACTATTAATCTATTTCGTATTAAATGCACTACTAACCGGTCATGCATGGGATGGCATGGTTATCAGCAAATCAGCGTTGACGGTTGAATATTGTGAGTTTAATAACGTGGACCGGTTTTTTCACCAGTCCATGAATACATATTCTAATATTGTCTATTTCTTTTTCGGCATATTCATCTGTCAGCTAGCCTGGGAAGATCAAAAGAACAGGGCAGTTATTGGGCGAAACCGGTTGGAACAATTTCCGGGTTTATCTTACCTCATCGGCGGCGCTTTCATTTACCTGAGCGTTGGGAGCGCTTTTTTTCATGCTTCGCTGACCTGGGTTGGGCAACGGGTAGACATGAACGGTACCTACGGCCTCAGCATCGCGCTTTTGGCTATTTGTCTGTACCAGGCGTTTTACAAATGGACATTAACGGACCGCTTGAAAACAAGTGTAGTTGGCCTGCTCATTTTGTTAATCGTCGCTTTTTATCCACTTGCTTTATTCATATCGAGTAGTATTTTATTGCCCGTTTTTATACTATCCATTTGGTTGCTGACTTTGATCAACTATGTGCAGTTTCGTAAGCAACGATCTATCTTGCTGGCAATATCCAGTATCACATTGATTCTTATCGCTTTCAAAATTCGTCAGTTGGACGTGCAGAAAATAAACTGCGATCCGTATTCGGTTTGTCAGGGGCACTCGGTCTGGCACCTGCTGGCGGGGTTAAGTAGTTTTTGCGGCTATGCCTTTTTCAGATTTACACCCACTCCTAACCGACAGTGAATCGCTACTTACCCAACCGCCACTGGCTGCTACTCTGCCTGTTACTGACCAGCTATACCCTCCGTGCCCAGCCCGGTGCCTCTGTGCAAACCACGGTGGGCCATTTTCTGAGCACCCTCAGCCCTGACGAACAGACAAAAGCTACTTACGCCTTTAGCGATACCACGCGCCGCAAGTGGACCAACCTGCCCGTAGGCATGGTGCCCCGCCCTGGCATTGCCTACGGCGCCCTGACCGACCAAAGTCGGATGGCGTTTCACCGGGTGCTGTCATCGTTACTCAGCTCGCAGGGGTATCTGAAAGTTGTCAGCATCATGGCGCTGGACGATATACTGAATACGCTCTATCAGCAGGCCTTCGATGCCGGAAAAATTGATCAGAGGACTCTGACAATGATGCAGAATTTGAAGTGGGCGCATGGTAATTTCTACATCTCCATTTGGGGTAAACCGCAGGAGAAGGCCCCGTGGGGGCTGAATTTTGGCGGACACCATATGGCGCTGAGCATCACGGTCAACGGTGGTGATGTGATCACGTCGCCGATGTTTTACGGCACCGACCCCTCGGAAGTGAAATCGGCTAAATATGCCGGGCTGCGGGTGCTGAGCAAGGAAGAAGACTACGGGTTTATGCTGGTGAACGCCCTGACCGACAAGCAACGGGCCAAAGCCGTGCTGCCACAGGCGGTACCGAAGGACATCATTACCTCGCCGCAGGCCAATCAGCGGATCACGTCGTACTACGGCCTGTCGGCGGGTGATTTCTCTGATGATCAGCGAGTTATCCTGACGATGTTGCTTCAGGAATACATGCACAATTTCGAGCATCAGACTGCGCACCGGCTCTATGACAAACTGCTAAAGACGGGCTTCGACAAGGTGTATTTTGCCTGGGTGGGTAGCCTGGAAAACAACAAACCACACTATTACATCATCAACACCCCCGATTTCCTGATCGAATATGACAACGTGGGCTTCCAGAACGACGGCAACCACATCCACGCCATCCTCCGTGAAAAAGGCAACGACTTCGGCGATGACCTGCTGAAACGCCACTACGCCGAAGCGAAGCATTGAAAATCTGGTAAAAAATAAAACTATAAAAAAGACCACGATAACGTGGTCTTTTTTATGAGAAGTAAATGCTAATTTGTTCAATACGTTTCGTAGGTGAACTCTTCAGAATTACCGTCTGTGTAAGTAATCTTCGTTACCAAGCCATTGCTGCCATAAGTCAGTTGAGCATTGGTGGTGCGGTTGTTCTGATTAAAAATTTTAACCGATGAATCGCTAAAATTCTCGCTGATGTTGAACGGTCTATTTAGCTCAGTAATTGACCCGGAAGAAAAATAATCGGGCGATAGATATTCGATAGCATTGAAACCAAATAATCCTTTGTATGGATTAGGACTTGAGTCGTAGGTGTGGGCGTTGCCGTTGATTGTTGTTGCATTGTTACCCACAAACGTGTACGTCTCAGTCTTAGTACCAATAGGTGTTCCGTTTTCAATCCTGGTTGTCGTACGGGACGAAGGCGTGGTACTATTTCCAGCGTAAGTAAAATCATAAACCACCTTATAATCGGACCCATAGTTAAGTCTTATTCGAGTGGGTCTATTTTGATTATCGAAGCTGTAATCTAGAATAGGAATTGCCGTTGGTGTTAAATACCGGTACGAAGAATTTATGCGATCATTTGCATCATACGTAATAGATGCAGTCTTAAATCTAAGCGTAAGAAACCTTTCGTTACTGAATGATAAAAGACGTCCATTACTGTCGTAAGAGAGTATATACAAGCCATTCTGTACAGCCCCGGCATCATTTGGCTTGACGTAATTGACGGTTTTGAGCCGGAATCGGGGGGCTGGCTGGTCGCGGTGATCATTGCAGGTGAGGGCCGCGCTAAAGATGAAGACCAGTGAGAGCCAGCCGAAAAGCGAAAGATGTTTCATAATAACGTGTGTTGGTAGATTTGGTACGGCTAAATCTAATCAGTAAGCCCAATGATCGGTATTGTGTCAATATTAAGTATACCCAAAATCTATTTATCGGCTAAGGTATGCCTGTGTCAGCAACTATCAACTACCAGACACTAACAACCAACCCCCTACCAGTCAATGCATAAATAGAGTATAAGCGGGGTTTATAGCTATTTTTCCGTAGTCTATTGACCTCCCTATGACAACCATCTTAGTCGTTGACGACGAACTTGATCTTGAACCACTCCTGCTGAACTGGTTTCGGCGCCAAATTCGGGATTCGACCTACGCATTTCACTTCGCCCATAACGGCTACGAGGCCCTGACGGTGCTGCGCAACGAGCCTGCTATCGACCTGCTCCTGCTCGACATCAACATGCCCGAAATGGATGGTCTCACGCTGCTGACCAAACTGCCCGCGCTGAACCCGTTGCTGCTGGTGGTGATGGTGTCGGCCTATGGCGATATGGGCAATATCCGCACGGCCATGAACCGGGGGGCGTTCGATTTCGTGTGCAAACCTATTGTCTTCGACGACCTGGAAATCACCATCGAAAAAACGGCCAAACAGGTGCGCCAACTGCGCGAGTCGCACCAGCTAAAGATCATTGACGAGCTGAAAACGCGTTTTTTCGACAACATCACCCACGAATTCAGGACCCCACTTACGCTGATTCTGGCCCCGCTGGAACAACTGCTGAAGCGCTACCCCGACTCGGCCGAGTTGCAGCACAGCCTGAGCATGGTGGCCCGCAATGCCCAGCAGCTATTGCGGCTCATAAACCAACTGCTCGACCTGGCCAAGCTCGAATCGGGGCACCTCTCGGTGGCGTTGCAGGCTGGTGACCCCGGCGATTTTGTGGGGCAGATCGTGCAGGCGTTTGAGGGAGTGGCCCGCGAGAAAAACCTGCTGCTCTCCTACGAAAACGAACTGACTGACGGCTACACATTCGATGCCGACAAGTTGGAACAGATTACCCATAATCTCGTTGCCAACGCCCTGAAGTTCACGCAACGGGGCCACGTAACGGTCCGGCTTAGCGCCAACCCGGTGGTGACGCTCACCGTGACTGACACCGGCATTGGCATTGCCCCCGAAAAGCTGCCGTACATATTCAACCGCTTCTACCAGATTCAGCAGCCGGGCCTGACGGGCGGTGCCTCGTCCTACCAGTTTGCCAATCCGGGCACGGGCATTGGCCTGGCGCTGGTGAAAGAACTGGCCGAACTTATGGGCGGCAGCGTGACCGTCAGCAGCGTGTCGGCGCAGGACAAAAGCAGGCCGTCGGGAACCACGTTTACGGTTACGCTGCCTATAATGCGTACGGAGCCGTATGCCGATGGAGATTCGTCGGTTTTACCTTTACTGCCTATAAATGAGGCTGTTGCGGTTGTGAGGCCGTTGCATCAGCCGCCTCCTGTGGCTGTCGACGTTACCGAAAAACCGCTGGTGCTGGTGGTAGAAGACAACACCGAACTCAACGCCTTTATTGTTGCCGAACTAGCCGACCGCTACCGGATTCTGACGGCCCACAACGGCACCGACGGCTGGGCATTGGCGCAGGCCGAACTGCCCGATCTGGTGCTGTCCGACATCATGATGCCCGGCATGGATGGTTACCAGCTCACGCACCGCCTCAAAACCGACCCCGCCACCGACCACATAGCCGTGGTGTTGCTGACGGCCAAAACCGCCCAAAACAGCCGGATGGAGGGCCTGGAACGGGGCGCCGACGACTACATCAGCAAGCCATTTCACGTAGACGAACTGCGCCTCCGGATTCATAACCTGCTGGTGCGGCAACAAACCTTGCGGGCGCACTTTCAGCAACAGTTCAACCGCCCGGAAGAGCTTCATCAGCCCGAAACGATGAGCGACACGTTCGTGAAAAAACTGTACGCGCTGATCGAAAATCACCTCGACGACGGCCAGTTCCGGGTCGATGAACTGGCGCAGGCGGTAGGCATGAGCCGCCGCACCCTGCACCGCAAGCTGGCCTCGGTCACCAGCCTTTCCGTCACCGACTTCATCCGGCAGTATCGCCTCAAGCGCAGCGGCGAACTGCTGCGCGGTGGTCATAACGTGTCGGAAACGGCCTATATGATTGGCTACGAAAGTCCGGCGCACTTCAGCACCGTGTTTCGGGAGTTTTTCGGCAAAACGCCCACCGATTACCTGGTCGATTCGTCTGCGCAGTAGCCGCTTATGGGTACGCTGGCCATTTTTCCGCAACGTCATGCCTTTCTGATCGGGGTGCAGGCCTACACCGATCCGGGCATCAGGGCGTTGAAGACACCCATACAGGACATCAGCCTCATGGCCGACGCGCTGGGGGCTTACGGCTACCAAATCCACCGTTGTGCCGACCCCGACAGGGCCACGTTTGTCTCGTTTCTAGAACAAATTGCCCTCCTCGACCCCGACGGCGAGGCGCAGATCGTGATCTACTACGCCGGCCATGGCGTGGCCCTGACCCAGCAACAAACCGACGGGTCGTCGAGCTACGGCGGCTACCTGATGCCCGTTGACGCCCGGCGCGGACAACTGGCCGACACCGCTATTTCCATGCAGTGGCTGGCCGACCAGGTCCTGCACCTCAACGGCAAGCAGGTGCTGCTCATTCTGGACTGCTGCTATGCCGGGGCGGTGCAACAGGCGGTGGCGGGCTTCCGGGGCGGGATCGACACCGAGGTGGAAGGAGCCGTTTTTCAGGAAGATTTCGGGCATTACACCCGCTACCGGGCCAACCAGATCCTGACGTCATCGGCTCATAATCAGCAGGCGCTGGATCAGTATGTGGCTAGCGATGTAGCTGACCAACAGGAGGTTAACTCCCCATTTGCGGTGCTGCTTTCCCGCGCCCTGATGCACGGCGAGGCCGACACCAACCACGACGGCATCGTGACCGTGTTTGAGTTGCAGGGCTACGTGCAGCAGCGCCTGGCGGCCGCGGCAGCGGGTCAGGACCACGACCAGACCTCGTGTTTGTTTGCGTTTTCGAGCCACGAAGGCGGCGAGTTTGTGTTTCTGGCCCCCTCGTTCAACCCGGCTTCGCTGGCCAGTCGGCAACGCACAAACCCATACAAAGGCCTGAGCGCCTACAAGCCCGAAGACAGCGCCTTTTTCTTTGGCCGCGACGGGGCCATTCGTGACCTGAACCGCCTGCTCGACACTACCCGGCTGGTGGTGGTGGCGGGGGCATCGGGCACGGGCAAATCGTCGCTCGTGATGGGCGGCATTCTGGGGCCACGGCAGCGCAACGGGGTTACGTATGCGGTGATGCGACCCGGAAAAACGCCCCTGGCCGAACTGGCGCGGGTGACGCAACAGCCGCCGCAGCTGCTGTTGATCGACCAGTTGGAAGAGCTGATTACGCAGGCCGAAAACCGCGATGATGAGGCTCTGGTGCGGTTTTTTGCCGAATTGAATGCCTTTCAGCAAAGCCCCGTCGGCCAGCAAACGCAGGTGCTGGCCACGGTGCGGATCGAGTTTGTGCCGCAGTTCAACCCGCAGGAACGCTTCTGGAAAACGGCTACGCAGCAGTACGCCATTCCGGTGCTCGATGTAGAGGCGCTGGAGGAAATCATTGTGCGCCCGGCCCTGCAAACGGGCATGTTCTATTACCCCGAAAAGGAGACTGTAGCTCGCATTATTGAAGACTTCCGGCACTACCCCAACGCTCTGCCGCTGCTCTCGCTGGCCCTGAACGAACTCTACGAACTGGCCAAAGACCGCCCCGAACGCACCATCTACGAAAAAGACTACGTGGGCATCGGGCAGATTCTGGAAAACAAAGCCGCGGCCCTCATGCAGCCCTTTGCCGCCCACCTCGACTTTTTCCGCGACCTGCTGCTGCGGTTTGTGGCCTTTCAGGGCGGCGAATACGCTCGTCGGCGGGTGGGCAATACTGAACTGGATTTTGGTCTGAACCAACCCCTCTGCGACCAGATCCTGACTGCCCTAACTGACAACCGGCTGGTGTCGGGCCGCGACGTGAAGGCCGGCGATGGGTATTATGAGCTTACCCACGAAGCCCTGATTAATTCCTGGAGCACGTTTCGGCAGTGGATTCGGGCGGCGGGACCGGCGCAGTTGGCCCAGCGCGAAAGCCTTACCGAAGCCAGCCTGCGCTACCGCGATCAGGGGCAGCAGCGGGCCTATGCCTGGGGCGGTGTGGTGCTACGAAGTCTGTTGCGCACGAACGGCCTGCCGCCGGGAAGAGTCTGGCTGCTGCGACCATTTGCGGCGCAGTTTGGGCGGTTAAGCTGGCTTTCCAGGCTGGAACGGGCCTTTTTGCGGAGCAGCCTGGCCCTGGTGCGGCAAACAAAACTGGCCTGGGCGGGGCTGGGTATGCTGATCCTGGCGGGCATTGGCGTGGTGCTGTTTCTGCAAAGTCAGGAGGGCTACGGCCGGCTGCTGAGCAACGCCCGCTACGCCGAGTCGCGCAATGAATACGGTACCGCACAGCAGCACTACGAAGACGCCGCTGCCCTGGTGGCCCGCAATCTGTTGCTGCGGCTGGGTAGTCAGTATCTGCGCGTAGATCCCGATTCGCTACCCGCGCTGGCGGCGCTGGAAGGGCAACGCGAAACGCTGTACGCCACACTCACTAATCGGCTGGAACAGGCCGACACGCTGGCCAACCATACGGTACTTTTGTTGGGAAACCGTACTGGCTTGACCAGCAATGGTTTGGGCGTAGCGCAGGCGTGCCGGTCGTTCGGGCAGTTTATCCAGACCGACGCGCTCTACCGCACTATAGACAACAGCCTGCGCCACCCCCGCACTCGCCAATTGCTGGACGAAGGCACCGTGGGGCGGCTGCGCAAGCGGGCGCAGGGGGGGTATCAGGTCACGACCGTGCTGCGTGAAAACCTGCTGGCCACCTGCCGCGAAGTGCAGGAAGGCTACAGCCTCAACGGCCAAACCGACCTCACCAGGCAGTATCTGGGCTATATCAATGCCCTGGAAGCCTACAACCGCAGGGTGTCTGCCTCGGCGCTGTCTCCGCAACTGGCTTCGTCGGCAGCTGGCAGGTAGACGAGCCGTTTGTGCCGATCAATAGCGAAGACCGGTAGCCCAAAATGACCTCTCAGCGTATATGGGCGGCCTAATCCGTTGGTCATGCTGCCAAAAAGTTATCTTGCTGTCAAACGTACTTAACCTCCTGATTTCATGCCTAAAGTTGTTATTCTCGGTGGCGGTGTCGCCGGGATGAGCGCCGCCCATGAGCTGATCGAACGCGGCTTCAGTGTTGATGTCTACGAGAAAAAACCCGTTTACCTGGGCGGAAAGGCCCGCAGCGTAAACGTCCCCGGCTCGGACCCCACGGACCCCAACGGCGACCACCCGTCGGCCCCCGGCATGAGCAGCCGGTCGCTACCCGGCGAACACGGCTTTCGGTTTTTCCCCGGCTTCTACCGGCACATCACCGACACCATGAAGCGCATTCCGTACACGGCACCGTCGGGTAAGAAAAACCCGCAGGGCGTGTTTGACAACCTCGTCGACGTAACGCGGGTGGGCATTTTCCGTAACGGTAAAGCGCCCATCATCACCATTGTCAGCTTTCCCAAATCGCTGGCCGACATTGAGGCGGCCATTGCCGTGCTGCACACCCACGATACGGGCCTGCTGCCCGGCGAGGCCCGTTTTTTTGCCGAAAAAGTCTGGCAATTAATGACCTCCAGTCAACGGCGGCGCGACCTGGACTACGAAAAAGTGGGCTGGTGGCAATATATGGAAGCCGACAGCCACAGCCCGGCCTACCAGCACCTGCTGGTAGAGGGCCTCACGCGCACGCTGGTGGCCGCCAACGCCAAAAAGGCCAGTACCAAAACCGGCGGCGACATTTTCATCCAGCTGCTCTTCAACATTGCCAACCCCGGCATGCACACCGACCGGGTACTCAACGGCCCCACCACCCAGGTCTGGATAGAACCCTGGGAGGCGTATCTGGTGAGTAAAGGCGTTCGATTTTTTAAAGGCGCGCTGGTGGAAGAGGTGGTCTGTGACAAGGGAAAAGTGCAGTCCGTAACGATTCAGGACTGGCAAAAGGGCACCGCCTACGACCCACCCGCCCAGGGCGATTATTACCTGTTGGCCACGCCCGTGGAGGTAACTGCCGTGGTACTGAGCGATACCGTTAAGCAGCAGGTGGGTAGCCTTCAGCACCTCGACGACCTAGCCAAAGACGTGGCCTGGATGAATGGGATTCAGTTCTACCTCAATGAGGAAGTCGAGATTGTAAAAGGCCACTGCATCTACGTCGACAGCGAGTGGGCGCTTACTTCCATTTCGCAGCTGCCATTTTGGGCCGATTTCGACATGAGCGGGCGGAGCGACGGGCAGGTGAAAACCATTTTCTCGGTCGACGTGTCGGACTGGGAAAGCCTCAGCCCTGCCGAGCCGGGTTTGCCCCCCATGATGGCCAAAGACTGCCAGACCTTCGACGAAATTGCTGACCGGGTGTGGGCGCAGCTGAAGCGCAGCCTGAACGTAGACGGCAAGGTGCTCCTCCGCGACGAGATGCGCTATGCTACCTATAAGGACCACGGCGTTCCCTACAAAGGCTTCTACCTCGACCACTCGCTCAACGAAGAGCTACCGCCCACCGCCACCGACCCCGGTGCATCGGTAGTGGGTAAGAAATCGGACGTCAGCGACAAACTGGTGAACCACGAACCGCTGCTGGTGAACACCGTCAACAGCTGGTTTCAACGCCCCGACACCTACCTCGACGGCCTGAACAACCTGTTTCTGGCCTCCGACTACGTGCGCACCAGCACCGACCTGGCCACTATGGAAGGGGCCAACGAAGCCGCCCGCCGGGCCGTCAACAGCATCATTGCCGCGTCGGGCAGCAGCGCCCCCTATTGCGATGTCTGGCAACTCCACGAACCCGTGTTCTTTCTGCCCCTGAAATGGTATGACCTCTGGCGCTACCGGCACGGGATGCCCTACGGCAAAGCCCCCGGCTGGCTCAACGCCATCATGGTAGTTTGGGGCCTGATCTACGGAGCCGGGTTCCTGGCCTACACCGCCTGGACGTTTGTGACGTCGTGGGTGCGGGGAAAATAAACAAGACAACAATAACTAGTTATGAACCAGGCATTTATTAACACTGTCGATTACACTACGCTGGAACTGATCCTGTTTGGGGCGGGGTGCTTTCTTTGGATCGTGGTTTATTATTTCACCCTGCGAAACATCTTCCGACACCAGTTCGTCGATATTCCGGTGGTGACAATCACGGGCAACATTGTTTGGGAGTTTCTTTGGAGCTGGGTGTTTGTTACCAACATGGGTGCCCTGTTTATGTGGGGGTACCGGGTCTGGTTTTTCATGGATTGCCTCATCGTCTACGGCGCGTTTCGCTACGGCTACAAGCAGATCTCGATCCCCTCGCTAACGCGCATAGCACCGTGGCTGGTGGCGTTTGGTATCGTTTGCTGGGCACCGGTGTTGTATTATTACATCAAGATCTACGATGCGCCCATCAGCCACATAGGGGCCTATTCGGGCTATATTCTGAACGTGATGATCTCGGCTACGTATATCCCGCTGGCGTTGCGACTGAACAACTGGACGTTGTTTTCGTACTCTTCTAGCTGGGCTAAAGCGATAGGTAACTTGCTAATCAACGTATTCTGTTTCCTGCATTTTACCGACGGCTTTTTGCTGTCTTTGTGTGTACTAACAACTATTTTCGATGTAGTTTTCCTCTATTCATTTGTTGAGGCGCGAAGACAGCTTGCCAACAACACACGAAAGGCAACCCCTACATGACATCACCCGTATTTTGGAAAAAATACCTCTGGAATAACCTGGGTTTCGTCGACCTGGATACTGAAGAGTACACCCGGCGTACCACTGCCGTGCAACTGGGATTTTTTACGGCCATATTCGGTGTAATCTACTGCCTTATCTACGTCTGGCTGGGCTTCCCCAGCATGACCCTGTCGTCGGGCAGCTACATCATTTCATTTGTGTTTGCACTGGGGTATCTGGCCATTACCCACAATTTCAACGTTTACAAATACCTTCAGCTTGGCCTGATTCTGCTGGCTCCCCTGGTCAATCACATCCTGGTAGGTGGGTTTGTGGAGAGCAGCATAGTTATCCTAGCCAGTTTTATTACCCCCGTTATTGCCCTCACGTTTGTAACCCGCAAAACGGCCCGGCTCTTCTTTTACCTCTTCATCGTAGTGGTATTAGTGGGTGGTGTCTGGGAATTGTCAACCACGCCCCCCGCCACCCGGTTGCCTGGCTACGTAGTCACGCTTTTTTTTACGGCCAACCTCATCTTTATTTCGATCATCATCTATATGTTGATCGACGGCTTTCTGCGGAAGCAGGAAGAACTCCGCATCGAACTCCGGCAGTCGCTCGACACATTGCGGATTACGCAGAACCAACTGATTCAGGCTGAAAAGATGGCCTCGCTGGGTGAGTTGACGGCGGGGATTGCCCACGAGATTCAGAACCCGCTCAATTTTGTGGGCAACTTCGCCGAAGTATCGGTCGATATTATTCAGGAACTGAATGAAGAGCGTCAGCGGCCCGTTCGGGACTACGATCTGGAAGATAGCCTCATGACCAACCTGACGCAGAACCTCCAGAAAATTGCGCATCACGGTCTGCGGGCGTCCAATATTGTGCGGGGTATGCTGGAACACAGCCGCGCCAGCACCGGTCAACGCGCCGCGACTGATTTGAACGCCTTGGCCGACGAGTACCTGACACTAGCTTACCACGGCATTCGTGCCAAAGACAAAACCGGTTCGACGGATCGATTTACGGCGCACCATGAACTCATAGCCGACCCCACCGTTGGGCTGGTGAGTCTGGTGCCACAAGATATGGGCCGGGTGCTGCTCAATATTTTTAACAATGCTTTCTACGCTACGCAGACACGGGCTGGGTTGGGCGAGCCTGGCTACCACCCTGCCGTGACCGTGCGCACCGAGCGCCGGGGTAAACAGGTAATGGTACACATCGGCGACAACGGTATGGGTATGCCCGAGGCGCTACAGACCAAGATATTTCAGCCCTTTTTCACCACCAAACCCAGCGGTCAGGGCACGGGCCTGGGCCTGTCGCTGGCCTACGACATCATCACCAAAGGCCACAACGGCACCCTCACCGTAGTGAGCACCGAAGGCCAAGGCACCACGTTCACCATCACCATTCCGGGTTGATGCAGGTAGTGAGCAATGGCTGCGGTGGTCATCACGGTTCTAATCAAATTGGCTGATTATCCATTGGAAAACGCCCAGTACCCGATCTAGTTGGGGGTAATACAGGATAGTTGGGTCGGTGATGGCGCGGTTGCCACTGAGTTGCATGAAGAGCCATTCGTTGCCGGTTGTGACACAGCCGTAAACGGCTTCATAAGGAATACCAGCCCGTTCGTTAACGCTCCGGGCGGCCGCATTTCGCCCACACACTGGGGAATACCGCTGTACAAATCCTGTCGCTTAGCTTCGACCAGCACGATAATGGGCGGTTCGGGCAGGAACGCCTTGGGGTTAGCCGCGATGATGAAATCACAAATGCCGGATGATTCGCCGGGCATGGTGAGTGAATCTCCCGAAAACAAGGCAATCTTATCAGCATTGTTTTCTTTCACTGCCGACAGAACCGGCGCTATCAACATCTCCGACACCGCCTTCTCCGATTTAGCCATCGCAGGCGATAACTGATTGATCGTCAGGTAATGCCGTAGCCAATCTGGTAACACCAGCGGCGTTATAGCAGGCAAAAACGCCTCATTTTCAACCACAATCCCAAACCGGTCGCGCAACTCCTGAAACGTAAGTTGACCGTAGAGAAGCATGGCCGTGACGGAAGATTCTTTCGGTAAAGATACCGCCTTATTAATCAGCTTCGTTTTCAGCGATGGCTTGGTCAATTTCAGTGGCGTTGGTACGCGCATAAGCCCAGGCATTGGCCAGATCGGCAGCATACAGCGTGGGATATGCCAGCAATAAATCAGCTTCGGTAGCACCAAGACGACGGGCTTGTTCTAATACCCAAACTGGAATGCGGGTTTTGGCAATTGTTATTCAAATCCACTATCGTATTCCTGATCTTCATATTCTTTAGAAATTTGTAATTGACGTTTAGCATCCTTCTCTAATTCAGACCCAGCGGGCGCAATATCTAAAATAGTCTGTACGGATGATGAATGTATTCCGATTTCGGTTAGTAATATACTAGCCGCTTTGAATTGTAGTTCAGAACCTTTACGTGCATGATTAAAAACGTACCATATTTTACTAATATCAAATTCATCGAATTCCAATTTCATACACAGATCAATAACTTCAAATCCTGCCAACTCCTGTAATTCTGTATTATTACTGTTACAGGTTTTAAAAACCTTGTACACATGCTTTAAATCTGGCCTGGCTTTTAAAATCATTTTACCGACCCATGTTTGAAGTTTATTTTCAAATTCTATTGTTTCTGGACCGATTCTATTTGTGAATGCAGTCACCATACCGGGATAACTGTCTAACAAAAACTCAGCTGTTTCGTAAGTTGGATAATTTTTCATGAGTTTATTAGCTATGTCTTTTCTTAAGTTTTGTAAAGTAATGTCTCCCTCTACTCTCTTGAACAAAGATTTAAGTTGATCGTAGTCTAAATTTTCCATCCTGTAGAGGTCAATTACGTGCTGAAGAATTGTGAAAAGCTGGTAGTCAAGTCAACTTTATAGTAATCAAGCAATAAGTACAATTAAGAGTTAAACGATTGTTTGTTGTCCTAAATGTCGCAAAAAAAGAATCATGGGTTAGTTAGTCCCATCCAGGAGGCTTTTTAAGAACCTAAGAAGAGGATACAGAAAGAAATTTTCTTACGGCTTTCTCAGCTCGCGAGAGGCGGCTAGGCAATTGTTCGGTCTCCAGAATAGCAGTGCTCATAGTTGTAAGTTACGAAAATTCTCAGCCCAAACTGACAAGTTCCTTCAACTCGTCGTCGCTCAAATCGCCAAGCCAGGTTTCGCCGGTTTTCACGCTGAGGTGGTGTAAGTTAACCAAACAGTGTTTGCGCTACCTCATCTTTAGCTAAACCAAAATGACGGGCTACTTCGGAGAGGATTCCGTTGAGCGTACCAATCTTGATCGGGTCGTGATTGGGCACGGCAATATGGTGCTGGCCATTCTGTTCTGTTGTCACTTTGATGTGGCTACCATTTTGGCTAACTACTTCGTAACCGAAGCGTTTGAGCAATTTTATGAGGTCTTTACCAGAAACGTCGCGGGGCGTTTTCATGAATTAAAGCGCGAACACTTCGTCTTTGACAAAGTGCAGATGGGCCAATTTCGGCATTTCTGCGCCATTGTCGAAATAGCATTCTACGCCGCCTTTGATGTTTGCCTTCAACTCCTCGACGGTATCGCCTTCCGCGAAAATGGCTGGTCCTTCCGACTTGGCATAGTAGCCGCCTTCTTCGGCTTCGTGAACCACAAAAATGATCTCGGTCATGTCAGTTTCTATTTTCACTAAGATAGGCCAACTCGGTTAGTTCCGCAACTACCCCAAACTGACCAGCTCCTTCAGCTCATCATCGTTGAGGTCACCGAGCCAGGTTTCGCCGGTTTTCACGCTGAGGTCGGCGAGTTCTTTTTTGGAACGGATCATGGCGTCTATTTTTTCTTCCAGCGTGCCTTGGTTCATGAGACGGTACACCAGCACGTTCTTGGTTTGCCCAATGCGGAAGGCGCGGTCGGTGGCCTGATTCTCTACGGCGGGGTTCCACCAGAGGTCGAAATGGATGACATGGTTAGCCTGGGTGAGGTTGAGGCCCGTGCCGCCCGCTTTCAACGACAGAATAAACGTATGGTCGGAGCGGTTTTTCTGGAACATATCCACCATCTCGTCGCGGTCGGGGCGGGAGGTACCCCCGTGCAGAAACAACGGCTCCTGCCCGAACGCCTGCTGAATGAAGCTCTGCAATAGTTCACCCATTTCGCGGTACTGCGTGAAAATCAGCACCTTCTCGTGGCTGGCGTAGATCGTTTCGAGCAAATTGAGCAGCATCTGCACCTTGCCGGAAAGGGCCGGATTCTGATTGCCCTTCTTCAGATACTGGTGCGGGTGGTTGCCAATCTGCTTCAGCGCCGTCATCAGCTTCAGCACCAGGCCGCGCCGGGCAATGCCGTCTTTTTCTTCAATAGCCCGCATACTTTCCGACACCACGCTCTGATACAGCGCGGCCTGTTCCGACGTCAAGGCGCAGTATTGATTGTTCTCGATCTTGTCGGGCAGGTCGGTGATGATGCTCTTGTCGGTTTTGAGGCGGCGGAGCAGAAACGGACTGGTCACGCGCCGGAACAGGTCGAGTTTTTGCCCATCGCGCTCCTGCTGAATAGGCTTGCCGAACTCTTCGTTGAACTTGCTCATGCCCCCCAGGTAGCCCCGGTTCACGAAGTCCATGATGCTCCAGAACTCCGACAGTCGGTTCTCTACGGGGGTACCGCTGAGCGCAATCCGAATGCCCGATTTCAGCGTTTTCACGGCCCTTGTCTGCTCGGTATCATTGTTTTTGATGTTCTGCGCTTCGTCGATAATCAGTACCGCCCAGGTGTGTTTTTTGAACGTCTCTATGTCTGACCGTACCACGCCGTAGGTGGTCAGCAGGATGTCGTAGGCATTGCCCGAATCGGTGGCCCTCTTGCCCGATTCCGGCAGTTTGCGGTTGGGGCCGTGAAAGACGTGCGCTTTCAGGTCGGGGGCAAAGCGGGCAATTTCTTTTTGCCAGTTGGTGAGCAGCGTGGTAGGTAGTACCACCAGGCCCTTTTGCTTCAGAAAACGGCCTTCCTGCTTGAATTTGAGCAATAACGTGATTACCTGAAGCGTCTTACCCAGGCCCATGTCGTCGGCCAGGAGGCTACCCATACCCAGGGCTGTGTTCTTCACGAGCCAGTCGTAACCGCGCTGCTGGTAGGGCCGAAGCTGGGCGTTGAGGTGGTCGGGCAGGGGCTGGGCGGCGGTGTCGGTAAACTGCTTCAATAGCTCCCGCACGTCGGCCCCGATGCCTACGCGGTTGCCCTGAAACTCTTCGGCCAGGGCGGCTCGGAGCAGATCCGAGCCGGTCAGTTCGGGTGGTTTGGCGAGTTGCTTTTGCAGCCGTGCAAAATCGTTGGGGTCGATGAGTACGTACTGGTCTTTGATCTTCACCAGCCCCGTCCGGTTGTCTACCAGCGTCTGAAACTCGCTGGCACTCACAAAGTCGTCGCCGAGGGCCACCTGCCAGTCGAAGGTGAGCATATCGTCGAGTTTCATGAACGCGTTGCTGGCCGATACCTTGGCCTTCAGCCGCGCCCCCACCTGCGGACGAACCCAGTGTTGCAGCGACTTCGGCAGCAGCAGCGAAATACCTAGGAGCTGCATCCGGGGCAGGGTTTCGAGCAAAATCTTAACAAAATCGTCAGGCGCATAGCTCAGGTACGTCGGGCCATTTTTCTTTGTCAGCTTCGACAGATCCGGGAAGTGCCGCGACAGCACGAGCAGATCCTGCAAGACGGCCATCCTGATCTTGGCGTGTTTCGACTCGTCCAGAATCTCGGTCAGGGGCACGGGTGCCGCGGCGGCATCTTCGGCCTGCCGGTCGCGGATGAGCAGGCTGAGCTTAAACACATCGCCAAACTCGGAGTCCTCAACCGCCAGAATGGGCACAAACCGCTTTTGGCCCAGGAAGAAATCGTT
Organism: Fibrella aquatilis; assembly: GCF_017353255.1. Classification (GTDB taxonomy): domain Bacteria; phylum Bacteroidota; class Bacteroidia; order Cytophagales; family Spirosomataceae; genus Fibrella; species Fibrella aquatilis. The sequence goes on from NZ_JAFMYU010000005.1 coordinate 262,386, forward strand.
GAGCCAGAGCTGCATGGCCAGGGGCTTTTCGCGCTTGCCGAACCCCTCGAATTTCAGGATCTCCTGCCCGAAAAACAGCCGATCGGCATCTTCCAGCGGCCAGCGTTCCCAGAGTTCCACGGTGGGCTGCCGAACAGGCTGACGGAGTAGTAAGCTGCTGAGCATCAGCACCTGTTCTGTTGGCGAAGCGGGCACCAGAATGTCTTTCTGCCAGCGAACGTTGAGCAGTTCGGGCGGTAGCTGCGTGGCTATCAGGTCTACCTGCCGCCGAACGGTTTCGTTGAGCGTGGCGGGTACCCACCTCACCCGGTACTGGTTTTCGTCGGTGCCGATGCGCAGAATTTGCGGCACGATGGCCCCCCGCCGGATCAGGGCAACGGTAAACTGACGGGTGAGGTATAGGGCGCGTACCGAGTCGCTCATGTCGGGCCAATCGGCGTCGGTGAGGTCGGCGAGCCAGCCCATCAGGTCGGCAATGGCGAAATGAGGGAGGGGCCGGGCGTCGCCATGCTCGCTGAAAATATTGATCTTCCGCAGGTCGAGCAGTTCATCCAGTTGCAGTTCCAGGCTGTCGCTTGGTTCGGGGTGGCTCACCACCACTTTGTCCTGCATGGGTTTGGCAAAGAGCTTATAGGCCTTGCCGAGGTCTTTCAGAAAGTTGCTTTTCGTAAAGGTCGTTTCGGGTTCCAGCAGGCCCAGCAGCGAGTCGGCCAGGGTGGGCAGCGTGGCAAAGTCGAGGGCGGCCCGGTCGGTATCGTTGGGTTTCCAGTCGTCTTCTTCGCCCGCCGAACCGGGCAGATCATCCGTAAGCAGACTATGCGCCGACAGGACCGTTTCCATGCCTCCGCTGCCGATGGCGTCGGTGGGGAGTTCGGCCAGGAGGTCGAGGCCTTTCAGCCCAAAAACCAGAAACGGATTCTGGTCTATCTCGTTGGCCATCAAATAGATAACTGCGGCTAGGTGCTTGCAGGGCATGGCGTAGTCGGGGCAGGAGCAACCCGCCTGCAACTCGGAAAACGACCGCGGAAAGAGCCGGATACCCCGCTTGTCGGCAAACTGAATCAAATCGGGCGGAAGCTGCCGGTTGAGCAACTGCGCCAGCAGGGCCGGGTTGTTGCGGATCTCGGTGAGGAGGGCTTTTTTCTCGTTGGCGTCGAATAGCGGCACCGTCATTTTCACCTTATAGGGCCGGGGTTTGCTGCCCTGTACCTGCGCACTGAGTTGGTTGGTGTCGATTTTCAGGGCACGAACGGCGCCCTTGTTGGCGTAGGTTTTGCCCCGTGGCAGGCGGTTGGCTTCATCGATGCGGGTGAGTGCCTGTAGCCACTGCTGCCCCCACCAGGTCTTTCCATACGTAATGCGTTCGGCCATGCGAAAATGTGTACGAATTAATTGATCAACGCAAGAAATTCCTGCAACGAGACCACCGTTACTTTAGGTAGGTCAATAGTTTTTAAAATGTCAAAATGGCCGTCATTGGTTACTAAATAATCGGCCCCTGCGGCAATAGCTACGTCAACGAATTTGTCGTCGTCATGATCCTGCTCAATAAGCTGCCACTTGAAATAAGCTTCCTGGAAGAGGGTGTTAGGCGCAATCGTCAGAATAGTTAAAACTAAATCTGTTGTCACTGATGAGTACATCAATGTCAGTTGTTCAGCGTATTCTGTCAGGATTTCATTGCTGACAACCCATGTAAATTGCTCTGCTACAAATGCTTTGTACAACGCATAGGCAGGGTTGCGCGGGGGAATCGAAGCAAGTAAGCAATTGGTGTCAATAACAACCCGCATTATTAAGATGGGCTATTGAGCATCCGCTCAAAGTCGTCATTGGTATAGCCTTTCTCCTGAATTACCCGCTCAACCTCATCGTGCAGCAAGGCCGAATAATGGGTTACCAACACCCGTCTCAACTCCAGGATTTGCTCGTCGGTCATGCCACGGTCGAACAGTCTTAGTAGGCTGATTTGCAGGGCATTCAGTCTGCCTCTAGGTGCTGCTTGCGATTCCATAACCAGATGTTGCTTCGGAGTTTAACAAAAAATGGGCAAAAGACGGTTCAACCGTTCCGTGAAAACCGCAAAGGTACGGGGTAACGCCGAAAGGGTATGAAAACGGAAAACGTCGTTAAGTACAGCTTATCCAGCACCGCTTGTTTAGGGTGTCGTCTTTGTGAGTTGTTGCATATCACCAACAACAAACGTGTGCTTACCTTTTGCAGCAATCTTTGTGATCATCTCCATCATCTGAAAAAAGCGAATGTTGGTATCATCTTTCATGAGGTCAGCCGCATTCTTCAGTGCCCGTGACGTAGCCACCACCGTGCGGGCGTTTTCGAGGTCAGCCTTGGCGCGGATCTTGGCCTCCAGTTGTCGGGCAAATAGGTCCTGAATAGCTTTCGGAAACGTTAAATCACGCAGGTCGATCTGCTCAACAACGATGCCTAAACCACGCACCGAGTTCTGAACGTCGGTTAGCTCAAAATCAACGAGTTCGGCCCGTTTTTCATTCATTACTTCGCTTTCCAATGCTGCAATCCGGTTGCGGACAGGTACCTGACAAATGGCGGCAAGCTGGGCTTCCAGATGGTGTACTGTCTGGTCAACAGTATGCTGGAAATCATGGTGAGACAGAAAAATCAGTCCGTCGGCAATATGGTAGCGGATCGTATAGGAAAAACGCAGGGCTATGTTGTCTTTCGATAGCACTTCCTGGTTCGTTATCGTAATCAGTTTACTGACCGTGGGTACGGTAACCATAAACGTACGATTACGCCAATCGCTGATCTCGTGTCGGCCGGCGGGCAAGGCCTGCTTAAATACGTTGTTACGATAAAGATACCCTGCCTGATTTGGCCTGACCTGATATGTCTTTTTCAGCGAGAATAAACTCATGGTAAGCTGGAGTTGATGATAGAAAAAGAAATGAAGGACACCCAAATCGGGGGAGTGCAACGTAAGCCCGACCAATGGCCGGGCGGTATCTGCTGCCCTGCAAACCCGAACCAGGTTAAGTGTTGCCACTTGGTCCTTCACTTCATCCAGTTGTCTTCCGACGGTACGACCAGTGTACTTGAGGAATCGAACCTCTGGAACTTGCCTCCGCAATACCCTGCTCTATGGCAAGTTCCTGTTTGAAGCAGGTGGCGGTTGGAGCCTCAACGTTCCAACATTCGGAAAAGTTTTGACGAGAGCAACTGGCAAAAACTAATAACCGCGTTCCAGATCTACTTGATTATCAGGTGTTTCGCCGCGAATAAACTGGCCGAAACTGTGAATGAACTGCGCCACTTTGCCCTCATCTTCACCGCGTTGCCCCCCGGCCGTATGCTGCGTGAGCAGGACGTTGGGCATGGCCCAAAGCGAATTGTCAGCAGGCAAAGGTTCCTGTGCCGTTACGTCCAGCGCCGCCCCGCCGAGGTGGCCATTCTGCAAAGCGGCAATCAGCGCGGCCTCGTCTACAGTGTTGCCGCGACCCACGTTGGCAAAAAAACTACCTGGTTTCATGGCTGCAATCACCTCTGCCGACACAAACCCATCGACCGAGCCGGGGAGGGTGTTGATGAGTAAATCGGTGGTGGGTAGAGCGGCTAGCAGGTCGTCCGGGCTGTGTAGATTGGCAGCGGGATTCGTACGGGCCAACAAGCTTATCTGGCACTGAAAACCACTCAGAATAGACCGCACGGCCTGCCCAATGGTGCCTGCCCCCAGGATCACTACCCGTTGTCGGTGCAGGGTGTGCATGGTGTAGCGCAACGGCACACCGATCCAGTTTTTTGCCCGCTGTTGCACAGCCAGTTCATCAAGGCGGCGGTAGAGCGCCAGTACGGCCCCTACAATGGTTTCGGCGCAGGGCCAGGCGAAAAAATCGCCCATGTTGCAAACGGGAATAGCCAGCTTTATGCCCGCATACTTATCGAAACCGGCTGAGTCTAACTGCCAGAACCTGAGGTTGCTAAGTGCTCGAACCTGCTCCGTAGGTGGGTTGCCCATGAGCACGGCCACGTCTGCCGGTGGGGCGGGCGTAGCGGCGCTGCGGAAAGTCAGGGTGTGGTCATTGCCGATTCGCTGACGGAGAACGGCCTGATTGCTTTCGTTGAGTGATGTGTAAATGAAGATCTTCATAAGAATGAAGGCGGAACGCGTCATCCGCGTCCCCCATCAACAATGGCTGTGAATTCGATTTCGATGAGGTATTCGGGGCTGATGAGTGCGCTGATCTGGTAGATGCTGGTGGTCGGTTTGATTTCGCCGAAAACAGCGCCGTGAGCTTTGGCAATTTCCTGCCAGCGCGACACGTCGGTGGTAAACATGCGGGTGCGGACTACGTCGCTCATAGACGCACCCAGACCTGCCAGCACGTTGGCAATACGGTCGAGGATATTTTTGGTTTGGGCGTAGATGTCATCGGCCTTCACGGTCTCACCATCCACGATGGCTACCGTACCCGACACTTCAATGACATTGCCAATTTTGACGGCTCGGCAGTAGCCCATTTTATCTTCCCAGGGTGAGCCGGAAAGTACGTTTTGTCTAGACATAGGGAGTTTACAGTTTACGGTCTTCTGTTGCTTCGCGTCTGCAAGCTACTACAGGTGAAGCGACAGAAGACTGTAAACTCTGTTCTATCGTCAACGAACAGTGAAACCTGCTTCACCGTGCGGCTAAGGCCATACATACCCGTCACAACCACTGGTTCACGGAGGGTAATAAGCACGTTTGGGGCCGTAAGTAGCGACGCGTTGAGCAAGCCTGGTTGTTTGGCAGGCTTTTCTGAGATTGGCGTTATAGCTATTATGCTGGTGCGGGCAATGATGACCTGCCAGCGTATGTCCAGGCGCAGGTGCAGGGCCGTTTCAGTACAGAAAGAAGGCCGTTTCCGAATGGCGTTGATGATAGCCAGAACAATCAGGCAGCTATAAAGGCTCGCCAATGTAGCCCAAAACGCTACCGTGGGCCACCAGTGCGCCAGCACAACATGCATGGCTGCGGCTTCAATCAACCCCACGCTCAGCAGCCCAGCTAGTAGGGCCACCTGTCCCGATTCACGGTGGGTAGTGATGGCCGTGGCGCCTGTCGGCAAATTGGCGGGTTTACGCCAGTTGAATAGCGCGTAGTACATCACCTGCCCTTCCGACAAGATAATGACAGCTGCGTTTTCGCCAAAAACAGTAGCGAAAGCCCCCAGTATGGCCATTTCAATGCCGTGGGTAGGACGCAGAGCACGATACGTCTGCCGGATGGTGCGTATACGTAAAACCGTCATTACCAGTAAACACCCCTCCAGTAATCCAGCCAGTATTGGCAGACTTAGCTCTGGGGTGGGCGGCGTGGTAGGTAAGATAAACAACGCCACTCGCAACATAGCCAGTGCAACCAATATTGTTCGGCTGGAGGGTAAACGCAGCGGACGGGCTACCAAGCCGTAGAAAAGCAGCGTAACCACCACCGTACAGTCGAATAAAATGCCGAAGGACAGTAGCGAGGGATGCTGGCTGAAAACGGTTGATCGGGCAAGCGCCATCTCAACGCCGATCAGGCAGGCCGTCAGTAAAGCAAAGATGGTGGTTCGATGAACGCCGGAATAGGTTATGATCATGGCCTTTTTATGACCCAATCGGGCTACCAGCTAAGATAACTAATCAGAAAGGGTAAGGAAATTCATTCCCTGACTTACAGCTACACAACGGCAAAAAAATTCCTGAACAAAAGAGGCAGATGAGCACTTTTGCCAAATGTAATCTCCAGCCATGCAGACAGCCGCTAGTCCCTCGCTTGCGCCGGGCGACACCCCACTGGGCCGGGGCATTAAACTCATCGGGATTGGTAAGTATGGTAGTAAGCCCCTACCGCCTGATTTGCTGGAAGAATGCCGCGCTGTGTTGCTATCCGGCAATGGTGACTTACTTCAAGTTGGGGCCTTCATTGGGGCACTGCTAACCAAAGGCCCTACCGAGGCCGAACGTACGCTGGAGACTTGCTTTGGCCGCGACGCTTTTTCGCACCCCACGTTTCTGGTCAATAAACTCTGCCCTACCCTGCCGCTTATGTTGATGCCCGTTGCCACCAAACTCATCCGGGGGCATCATTTGCAAATCAGCGAGGCCCGGCAACTGGGCGACTACCTCTTTGGCGAACAGAACCGCGAAACCGACTGCGACACGTTTCGGGGGCTGGCGGTGAGCATCATGCGCGTACGGCACGAATCGAACGACGAATATCAGGGGCTGTATCAGGCGGCGATGGCTACGCTGGCACCTGGTTTTCAGAAAGTACCGCCCGTGGCTGACCAACCCATCGTGCAACTAGCCGAACCGTTTGACGGGGTTGACCATTCGTACCTGATTACCCCGTTGCTGGCCCATTTTTTTCAGCAACGAAACTACCAGCCGCTGGCGATGGTGGGGCGCACACCGGGACCAAAACAAACCCTCAACGCCTACGATCTATACATGCACCTGGGCTGTTCGTTTCTGCAAAGCGGGCATGAATTGACCGAACCGCTCACGCCCTACGGTTGGGTACTGGACCAAAAAGCCCTTTCGCCCGCGCTGGATAGGTGGGTAGACCGGCGGCGGGTGCTGCTAAAACGCCCATTCTTGTCGACGCTGGAAAAAGTGCTCAACCCGGCCCGCGCCCAGATTCTGGTGACGTCGGTATTTCATATTACCTACCAGATGAAAATGGCTGAACTGGCGCTGATGGCGGGTTTCGACGGGGCCATCGTGTTGAAACGGGGGCTGGAAGGGTCATTGGCACCAGCTACTTCGCGGGCCACGGGGGTGCTCTGTGCCGTGCGCACCAAAACCAACCACCTGGCGTTCCAAAATTTCGACGCCGACCGACCTTATTTCGCCCAGTTCCATACCGCTACCGATGCCGAGGTAGTGCAGCCACAGGCCGGTGACAACGCCCGGTTAGTACGTAAGTATCTGTCTGAAAGCCAGACCAATGACGCTGAGTTTGACAATCGGGTTTACTTTGCTCAAGCTCTATACGGCCGCGGCCTCGATTGGATCGAGGAGCAAATAAAGAAATGAGTGACGGTCCGACGCATCGGTGAGCGATTGAGTGAATGTGCGAAGCGCTCCAGGCTATTCGCTCACCGATGCGTCGGACCGTCACTCATTTCTTAATAAGTATCCGCTGGCCGATTTCAATCGTGTAGTTGCTGAGGTTGTTCCAGCGCATTACGTCAGGTACGCTCACTTTATTGATGAGGGCTACGCGGTAAACAGTCTGGCCTGCCTGCACGATATGGTAGTAGGAGTTGCCATTGACTTTTGGCGTTTCAACCCTGGCTTCATTGACCAGCCGCTGGCCAGCCGTTGGTTTGCTGGTGGTTGTGGGGCGAACGGGAGTACTTTTGGCCAACACCCCAGCTGAGGCTGTCGAGGCTGAAGCGGGTGTCGGCATAACGGGCCGTTTGTCTACATCCACAACCGACTCAGCATATTCGCGGCTTTTTGGGGCGGGGCTTGTTGGGGTAGTTGGCCGACGGGCTGAGCCGACCGGCGGAGACACCGGCGTTCCTGCCACCCGCGGTGGAGTAGTAGTGCTGGCGCTGGTAGCGGGGGTGGATATAGCCGCGGGTTCAGCGCCCACCACCAGTTGCTGGCCCACCACCAGCGGTTTACTGAGTTGCCAGTTATTGAGTTTCAATAACTCAGGTACGGTAAGCCGGTACCGTTGCGCAATAATCGTGAAGGTGTCGCCGGGGCGTACCTCGTGCAAAAATGTGCCCTTCACCGGCTCGGTTTCTTCTACCGACAGCACCGTAGACACAGGCTGAGGGGCTGCAGCAGCGTACTTCAGTGAATCGGGACGGGCCAACGCTACGGTTGAATGTGAGTCAGGCATGTCGATCTGGGTTTCGTCGTCCTCACGGCTGAGGCCCCGCTGGGCTACGCTGGGTTCTGGTTCGGGCAACAGATCGGGCATTTTGCGGTATTCAATGGGCTGACTGGACGGCCGCTTCTTTTGCATCCACAGAATCCGCCCCGACTGTACGCGCTGGTTGGGTTCCATGTTGTTGAAATGCAACAGGTTTTGCAGCCGCACCCCGTAGACCGACGACACGTCGCGCATGGACTGGCCATATTGGACCACGTGGAAGGGTATTTTGGCTTTTTTTGCTTTGCGCTCCAGGTAGTAAATCTCGCCGGGCCGCACGGGATCACGCTCATTCAGGTCGTTATAATCCAGAAATGATTTAACCGAAATATTGCCGTAATAAGCCAGTGTGACGGCATTGTCGCAGGGTTGAGCCTGAATACCACGCAGTTCATTGATCTCATAAAACTGGGCCGACACCCGGGTGAGGGCGTCGCGTGAGGTGGTAGCGGGCAGCTTTTTCAGAATAGGGAAACCCATGTCGGTCCGTTGCACAGCCTGCCCCGATTGCCCTAGTTGGTTAGCTTGTACCAGGCCGTTGAGTTGACTCTTAACGCCCAAAAACTCACCGGGCGTAAGCCGAACCAGCACCGGATAGGCCTTGTCGAGGGGAATAACGCGGCCCCGCAACCATTCGTTAAACGGCACAAACCGGCTTTGGTCAACGCCCAGTTCGCGGCCAATAGTAGACAGCGATTTGCCCCGGCTTTGGCGGTAATCGTAGAGCAAATAAGGCTCAATGGGCCGCACCAGCGGCGATTCACGCTCAAAAACGAGCTTACGGGCAATGGTGCCCCAAACGACCGCTGGCGCGTCGAGCGGGAGGGTATACTGAGTTGGCGAGACGGTGGCGGCATTGGCGGCAGCGCGGTAGCCAACGTACTGAAGCAACACGAGCATCCAGTTTGGTTGGGCAGCATGAAGCTGGGCTATTTCGGCCAGGGCGGCCTCTGACGTTGACGCCACGTTAAGCCGCTCATCAATCTGGTCATCTACGCGCAGGTTGAGGGCCTTGGCTTTGGTGGCGTTATCTACCTGCCAATACCCGCCACCGGGTTGGGTGAGGGGCAGACATAGATACCGGAAATCGTTGGGGACGTCATGCTCTTCCAGCAGCGGTTCCAGCACTGACTGCACATAGCGCATCTGCTCGAGCGAATTGCGCAGGGCTGTGCGGTCGGCGTAAAGACGGGCTACTTCCTGTTGTAAGCGTTGCTGCCCTGGCGTTGTTAAAACCACCGATATACCAGCAAATTCAAGTTCTGGTCCAATGACCGGAACCCCCTGAGCAATACCGTAAGCAGGCATAAGCCAGATGAAGAAGCAAACAATCTGGCAACAACGAATTGTAGACACGGGCAATGCTGATGAATAAGGTGGCTGACGTAAGTATGGCTCATCAACCGACGTTTAAAGGTAAGCACTAAACAAGAATCACAAAGCCCACTGGCGCCTAAGGCGACAAGCGGGAAATATTTTGTTAGTAAACGGGGGGTTACTCCCCCGTTTACTAGTTATATAGTTTAGAGGGCAACGTGGTGTTTCTGTCATCCAAAGCCCTGCATTCTCCGTAATTTTTAGCAAATCCTTTGCTGAATGGCTTATTCTTGCAGCCTTGCAGCCATTTAGCATCATTCTGCAACCGCCCGCTATCTATGTACCTCGACGCAAATCAGCCTCTTGAACTGCAAACCTACCTAATCAATAAAGGCTGGATTAGCCCTGATGAAACGCTGCTTTCGCTGACTAAACCCGGCGAAGGCAATATGAACTATACGCTTCGTGTGCAAACCAACGCCCGCTCGTTGATTGTCAAGCAGGCCCGGCCCTACGTTGAAAAATACCCAACCATTGCCGCTCCCGTTGAACGGGCTGTCATAGAAGGGCAGTTCTACCAGCGTGTGGGCTGTAACCCCATACTGACAGGCGCAATGCCCCAACTGCTGGGAGCCGACATCGACGAGTCGCTGCTGGTACTGGAGGACCTGGGCGAATCGAGCGATTTTACGCACCTCTACCAGGGTAGTACCAACGGACCCAACCATACGCTCAGCCTGGACGAGTTGCGGCAACTAGTGGCGTTTATTTCTCTGTTACACAATCAGTTCCGCGTGGCTCAACCCGACCCGGCCTTTGCTAATCAGGCCATGCGAACCCTCAACGCCGAACATATTTTCAACTACCCTTTTCTAGCCGATAATGGCTTCGATCTGGATACTGTTCAGGCCGGTTTGCAGGCATTGGCTATGCCTTGCAAACAAGACGATGCACTGAAAAAGGCCATTGCTACGCTGGCTGAGCAGTATACGAGCAATAACCGTGCTGAATTCTACTCACTGTTGCATGGCGATTATTATCCGGGTAGCTGGCTACATACAAAGGCAGGTACGCGCATTATAGACCCTGAATTTTGTTTCTACGGCCCGCCCGAATTTGACCTGGGCGTGATGCTGGCACACCTGCACATGGCCCGGCAGCCCATGGCCGTGCTGGAGCAGGTGTTGCACCTGTATGACCGCCCCGATGGGTTCAATGACACCCTGCTGCATCAGTTTACGGGTGTCGAAATCATGCGCCGGCTGATTGGCCTGGCGCAGTTGCCGCTGAGTCTGTCGCTGGCTGAAAAAAAAGTACTACTGGCCAAAGCGGCCCAGCTGATTCATACGGCCTAAGGCCATTGTTTATATCTGTCAACGAATGAAATACGTCCTTCTTTCTTTACTTCTGCCGCTGCTGAGCGTTGCACAAACGGCTCCATCAGCCCCCAAACACATCTGGCTCGACACCGACATTATGGTGGGGCTGCCCGACAGACAGGGCGCCCGCGAAGTAGACGATGCCATTGCGCTCATGATGGCTCTGCGCCATAGCGACAAAGTGCAACTAGTGGGTATCAGCACAGTGACCTACGTAAACTATGGCCACAGTATAACCCAGAAACTGCTGGGCTACTACAACAAAACGGGCCGTGTTATTCCCGTTTTTCGGGGGTCAGATACCCTCCGAGACGCTGGCCGCGAAACCGATGCCAGCCGTGCTATGGCCGAAGCCCTGCGCCGCGAACGGATGCCCATTTTGGCCATTGGCCCCCTTACCAACGTAGCCACGGTACTCAAAAACCACCCCGAACTGGCCAAACAGATTGAGGTTGTGGTAGTGTGTGCGGGGCGTACGCCGGGCCTGCCGTTTCGGCCCGGACTGGAGAAAATAACCGTGGGCGACTACAATTTCGAGATGGACCCCGATGCATTTCGTATTCTCTTCGATTCGGGCGTAAAAGTGGTGCTGTCAGGTTATGAATGCAGCGTTTACACATTTTTGGGCCGTACTGACCTTGATTTTCTGGCACGTGGTTCTGAGGGCGATCAGTGGCTGAGCAAGACCCTGCGCCCGTGGCAGTTGCTCAACAAAGCGGCCTTTGGCGTAGACGGATTTGTACCTTGGGACACCACACCGCTGGGTTACCTCACTCATCCCAACTACTTCAAGTACTACGAAAACATACCCGTGCGCATTAACACCCGCCGGGCCGATACGGGCGGCAACGGCCAGAAACCCTATCTCGAAGTGTCATATGACTACAAAGACACCCCCTGGCGGGCTACCTATGCCTATAAGACATTACCCGGCTTCGAAGAAATTGTGTTAGAAAGTCTGAAATAAGTTATTGGTCACTAGCCCTGCGGGCGTCATTAGCCTTCGGCGTCATTCGGTAGTCATTCGTCGTAAAGGCAATGAATTACTGCCGAATGACGCCGAAGGCTAATGACGCCCGCAGGGCTAATAACCAATAACCTCTCACACCCAAAGGCCCCGGCCTTTGTAGTACTCATCGCCGATAGCTTCAATGTCGGCAATGGAATAGGTAAGCCAGCCACGGGCTTTCAATTTCCGCAGGCGCTGCTTCTCGAACCACGACAGATCACCGTCGATAAGGACGCCGAAAACAACCAGCCGCTCCAGCGGACGGCGCAATTCCGGCGACGTCTTTTCGAGCATGGTCAGAAAGTTGCCGGTTGGCTTAACTGACTGAATACCAAAGCGATTTATCAGGCTTTCGGTGAGCAGCAGGTGGGCGTAATTGTATTGCCGTTTCAGGATAGCTACGTATTGAAGGGCTTCGGGAATAAGGCTCCGAAACTCTTCATTGTGCTTCCATTCGTCGTGCAGGTTCTCGACAAACTCGCGGACGGTAAGCGGGGCCATCACTCTGATTTTAGCTTCGTGGATAACCCGATGCGATGCCCAGATATTCCAGAATGCATAGACGGGCATGCTCACAAAGTCGGTCACCTGCCGCACTACAAAGCGGCCAAACAGGCGTTTCACCAGAAACTTAAGCACCATGTTGCTTAGCGCTGCTTTTAGCCGGTTAACGATGAAGAAGAACATCAGGCCCCAGCGTGGCAGACCCAGGTAGGGATCGATGCTGTAGCGCAGAATAGACTGATTTTCTTTTTCCTGGGCGGCGTCGGCCAGTGCCTGAAGGTGCCGTTCATATTGGGCATCATGTTGCCGGGGAAACTGACAGACGGCCATGATATAGCGCACCGCCCGAAGGTTAATGTAGAGTAGGGCGTAGATCTCCAGATATACCAGTAAAATGCCATACAGCACCGTAACAAGGGGAGCCTCCACCTCATAGCTGAACAGCGACAGCACCGTGCCCTGGAAGAAGGCAGGCCAGAAATATTGTGGCATGTAAAGCAGAGCCACGCCCAGCACACCAAAAAGGCCCGCCATGCTTAATGTTTCCCACCTGATTTTGTGGATTACATAGGTTTCTACCTCGTTCAGTACATACGGCTCGTCGGTCGGGTGGTTCGCGTCGAGTGCCCGCCGAAGGTACCGCAACGCCAGTTGGTCAATTGGACCGGGCGTGTTTTCGGGGGGCTGTGTTGACATACTGATGACGTGCATGGTGGATGGTCTGTAAAGCACATAACACGGAAAAGGCCGGGCGTGTTTATGACCCACAATCCCGACTACGTAAGCGTATACTTACAAAAAGGTATGCTATTTCCTAGGTTTTTGCCTACGAACTAGTATGCTGTTTGCCAATACATATCGTACCTTAACTAACCCCGATGCATACTCTATTCATCCCTGTTGCATAGTCTGCAAGCGCCAGTAGTAGCCGCCTTCTTTGGCCAGCAGCGACTGGTGAGTGCCGCGTTCGGCAATCTGGCCTTTGTGGATTACCAGAATCTCATCGGCATGCTGAATGGTGCTGAGGCGGTGGGCAATCACTAGCGTGGTACGGTTGGCCATCAGGCGCGTGAGAGCCTCCTGCACCAACTTCTCCGACTCGGTATCCAGCGCCGAGGTGGCTTCGTCGAGGATCAGGATGGGCGGGTTGCGCAACACCGCGCGGGCAATGCTGATGCGCTGCCGCTGCCCGCCAGAGAGCTTGCTGCCCCGGTCGCCGATGGCCGTTTGGTAGCCGTTGGGCATAGCGCTGATAAACTCGTGGGCATTTGCAATGCGGGCAGCTTGTTCCACCTCGACGGGGGTGGCGGCGCTGCCAAAAGCGATGTTGTTGAACACCGTGTCGTTAAACAGAATGCTTTCCTGCGTCACCAGGCCCATGAGGTTGCGCAACGAGGCCGTTTGGCAGTCGCGGAGGTCGTGGCCGTCAATACTCACCTTGCCCGACGTGGGGTCGTAGAAGCGCGGCACCAGATCGGCCAGGGTCGATTTGCCCCCGCCCGACGACCCCACCAGGGCAATGGTCTTGCCTTTGTTGAGCGTAAAGCTCACGTTGTTCAGCACCGGCGTACCCGATTCGTAGGCGAACGACACCCGCCCAAACGAAATAGCGTCTTTGAAATCGGTCAGTTGGATGGCGCCGGGTTTGTCGGTTACGGCGGGTGCGGTATCAATCAGGTCCAGCACCCGTTTGCCCGACACCAGCCCCCGTTGCGAGGCGCTAAAGGCGTTAGAGATGTCTTTGGCGGGCCGCGTCACCTGCGAAAAAATGGCTAGGTAGGCCACAAACTCACCCGCCGTCAGCGGCGACTGCCCCGACAACACCAACGACCCGCCATAGAGCAGAATGCCCGCCAGTACCGTCACGCCCATAAATTCGGAAAACGGCGAGGCCAGTTCGCGGCGATTGGCCAGTGACTGTACGGCCTGCCGGTAGCCGTTGTTTTCAGTCTGGAACTTGCTCAGCACAAACCCTTCGGCGTTGAAACCCTTCACCACGCGCATGCCGCCGAAGGTTTCGTCAAGCACCGTGAGCAGGCCACTGAGGCGTTGTTGGCCTTGGGTGGCGTCGCGTTTCATGCGCCGCACCAGGGTGGCAATGATCACGCCCGACACTGGGATCACCAGAAACGCCACCAGCGTGAGTTGGGTGGAAATGCTGAACAGCACCACCAGAAAACTGATGAGCGTAAACAGTTCTTTTGAGGCCGCCGAGAGCGTGTTGGCAATGGAATTTTCGACCTCCTGCACGTCGGTGGTGATGTGCGAAATAAGATTGCCTTTGCGCTGATCGGAGAAGTAGCCGAGGTGCAGACCGAGTACCCGTGCAAAGACCGTTTCGCGCAGGGTGGCTACCATACGCGCCTTGAATGACTCCAACTGCCTGACCGACAGGTACTTGAAAATATTGCTGCTCAGCACCGAAACGACCACGGCTGCACAAACGAACTTCAGCGTACCCATTTGGCCGTAAGCCCGAAAGAAATAGGCGAAGTAGTAATTGAACCAGGCTGTAACGTCATACCAGTGAGCAGGCATAGGCTTACTCAGCATAGCCTGTACTTTGGTGGTGTTGGTCTGTTCAAAGAGCACGTTGAGCAGAGGAATCAACAGCGTAAAATTGATCGTGGCAAACACCGCCGCCAGCAGCGACGTGAGTACATACGGCACCAAAAACCGCCCCAGCGGCTTACCAAACGAAAGAAGGCGGAAGTAGGTGTTCATAAAAGGGAGTGGTAAGTGTTGAGCACTCAACACTTACCACTAAAATTAGATGTCTCCCAGCTGTGGGCGGATGAGGATTTCTTCGACAACGGCGGTGGGGGGGAGGGTGCAGGCAGCCCAGACGGTTTCGGCCACATCGTTGGTTTGCATGAAGCGGCTGGTGGGCAGGTCGGTGCCTTCCCAACTGGCGGTGAGCGTGGCACCGGGCAGCACGGCTGTCACGCGCACGTCGTGGGGTTTCAGTTCTTCACGCAACACCTTGCTCATGCCCAGTAGGGCGAATTTAGAGATGCAGTACGAGCCGCCGTTGGTGTATGCCGTAATGCTGGCCGTAGAGCACATCATCACGATATGCCCCGCCCGCCGGGCAATCATGGCACCTACAAGGCCGCGCGTAAGATGGTAGGCAGAGGCTACGTTGGTGTTCATCAGCGTCTCAAACGTGCCCTCGGCTTCGTTGCTGATTTGCCCCGGCTGAAACGTACCCGTGTTGTTTACCAGCACGTCGACGGGGCGGTTCAGGCTCTTGACGTACCCTACCAGTGCATTGACGCCTTCGCGGGTGCTGAGGTCGGCGGCAAAGGGGAGCATCCGTTCACCCGAAATACCATCTACAGAGCGGGCACAGACTACGGCATCATAACCACGTTGCGAAAAAAAGTCGGCAATGGCGCGGCCAATACCTTTCGACCCGCCGGTAACCACAATCAGCTTATTCATGGGGCAAAGTTCGGCCATTCGGCTATCAAACGGAAGCCGCCCCCGAAACCATTCGCCGGGCCGGGCCGTTCTTTCTGCTAGTGCCACTATAGATGACCGTTGCGGTCGGGCACCCCACTTCTCCCCTTACTATGGTTACCCTTGGTCGGTATTTTATTTTCCTGGGCACGCTGGTCCGCAACCGCGAACGCCTCAAAGTATATCTACGCCTGATCCTTGACGAATGCGTCGATATCGGTGTCAACTCGGTCTTCATCGTCGCCATCGTTGCGTCGTTTATCGGGGCTGTTACCTGCGTACAAACGGCTTACAACCTCGACAACCCCTTTGTGCCGCGCAACATCATTGCCTTTATTGTACGTGACAGCACCATCTTGGAATTCGCGCCCACCATCAGCAGCATTGTGCTGGCGGGTAAGGTTGGCTCTAGCATTGCGGGTCAGCTGGGCACCATGCGCGTGACTGAGCAGATCGACGCGCTGGAAGTAATGGGCATCAATTCAAGCTCGTATCTGGTGTTGCCTAAAGTAATCGGGGCCATGCTCATGTTTCCCTTACTGACCATCATGGCGGCCTTTTTGGGCATTCTGGGTGGCTATCTGGCGGGGGTTATCGTGGGTGTTATTTCGCACGAAGATTTCATGACCGGCCTGCGCTTTAGCTACAACCCGTTCGGCATCAAGTTTGCATTGATAAAAACAGAGGTGTTCGCCTTCTTAATTGCTACCATTTCGGCTTATCAGGGCTTCAATGTAAGTGGCGGCGCTTTGGAAGTCGGTAACGCCTCGACCAACGCCGTTACAGCCAGTTGTATCTCCATCATCGTCGCCGACTTCGTACTGACTCAATTGTTATTGGCATAGAAACTAATGAGTGAATGAACGCCAGACCTTCACTCATGCCCCTCCATGATAGAAATCAAGAACATAGCCAAGACCTTCGGTGACCGGCAGGTGCTGGCGGGCATCGACGGGTCATTTCAGCCGGGCGAAACCAGCCTGGTTATTGGCGGTAGTGGCACGGGTAAAAGTGTACTGCTAAAGTGTATGATTGGTCTTGTTACCCCCGACGAGGGCGAAGTGCTTTACGACGGTCGTAATTTCCTGACCGCCGATGAAAACACGCGCAAGGCTATTCGCCGCGAAATGGGCGTGCTCTTCCAGGGGTCGGCCCTATTCGATTCGAAAAACGTGTTTGATAACGTCCGATTTCCGCTCGATATGCTTACGCAAATGAGCGAAGATGAAAAAGCAGACCGGGCGCATGCCAGCCTGCAACGCGTAGGACTGGAAAACGCCGAACAGCGGATGCCGTCGGAGATTTCGGGGGGTATGAAAAAGCGGGTGGGTATTGCGAGGGCCATCGTAATGAACCCCAAGTACCTCTTCTGCGACGAACCTAACTCCGGCCTCGACCCGCTCACGTCGATCAAGATTGACCAGCTCATCAAAGAGATCACCGACGAATACAAGATCACCACGGTGGTGATTACGCACGACATGAACTCGATGATGGAAATTGGCGAGAAAATTATGTTTCTCTTTGAAGGCCACAAACTCTGGGAAGGCAACAGCGACACCCTGGCCCATTCGGACGTGAAAGAACTCAACGAGTTCATCTACGCTAACAAGCTGCTGCGGGAACTGGAAAGAAAATGATATTGGATTTTGGATTGTTGCTGACGCCAGCGTACGTTTTCTCTGGCGTCAGCAACAATCCAAAATCCAATATCATTTCGTTGCTACTTCACCCTTGCGGGTTTTGGCCCTTTCCAGCACGTTCTGGCCTACTTTGGCACCCATAGCTGCGCCGTTGACCAGCGCCGACCGGTAGTGGATACCTCCATAAAGGCGGCTAATGGAGGCCTGGTCGGCGGCATCCTTAAACGATTTGAACGACCGCACCCCGTGCCCATACTGGTACTCGGTCGAGTCGGTGAAGGCAATATTGTCGCCCATAAGCTGGGTGAGTACGGTGGCGGCAGCGGCCGAAATGGTGCTGTGGCCGCTGGGGTATTCGGGGAAAGGTGGTGTTTGCAGAAACGGTGCCCATTTGGGGTCTACCACCTTGTTGATCACGGTTTCGGGCCGCACGGTTTTGCTGCGGTATTTCTCATCCCAGCAAGCAATAAACCCATCGGCCAGAGCAAACGAAGTAAGCGCATAGGCTTCGGCCATACGCATCAGGTCGAGCTTCCGTTGCCGCCCTACGGTCTGGGCAATGGCCAGCCAATGGCCCCCCGGCGTCATCTTTTTCGAGGCGTATGACACGTGCCCGGCCACGTTCATCACAAACGCATTGTCGTCCCAGAAGTAAGCTAGTTCGGTTTGTTCTTTCGTCAGGCTCTTACCAATGTTGTACACCTCCGTCAGTTCTTTTTCGTAATCAGACCCCTTGGTGGTGGTGAACTTGAACGGTTTAGGCGGGGCAAACTGGTTGCAGGTGTCCAGCGTCCAGCAGCGGATGTGGTTCCACTGGGGTTCGGCGGCATCCATATAAGCAGGTGGGGTAGGCACCCAGGTACCATCTTCGTTGGTCACGGTGTGTTTGAACCCCCGCGTTTGCTTGTAGGTGTCTTTGGCGGCAAACTCCAGAATGGCCTTGGCCACCGTTTCGCCGTAGGCCATCGACCGTTCGCGCACGTCGTCGGGAACGCCATCGGCTTCAAATTGCTGGTAAAATGTTGGCTCGAATTCGTCGTAAAAATTGGCCGAGAACGTCAGGGCACGGGCCACAGTCAGGAAGGCTTTGGCCCCGGCAATGGGGTAGCAATACGCCTGCCCGGCTTCGGGGCGGGGCGGGGTTTTAAACCGTTTCAGCTTACCCCCCAGCGATTCGTAATTCGGGTTGAAGGCAACCATGGCCTCATAGCCTGCCAGCGTAGCGTAGCCATAGATGCGACTGGCCACAGGCGGCGAAAAGATGTCGTGGATGACCACCTGCGTCAGCTTGTTCAGGCAGGCGTTATACCGCTCCGGATTGGCCGCTTTGGGCATATATTCGGTCGGCTCGGCTTGCTTCTGACACCCGCTCAGGCCTACAAACAGCAGCGCCAGTAGTGTACTGAAAAGCAGCGATTTTTTCATGTTACGTGTTGGTTAATCAAGAATACGTCTTACAAAATTACGCCAAAATCGCCGATTAATACAAGCCACATTGGTCACTGTTAGTGTTACTTTAGCCCATAGTTTAAATAAGATCGCTTGCCCTTATGCGTGCTATACAATTGTCAGAAACGGGTGGTCCGGAGGTGCTTACCCTGGTCGCTATGCCTACGCCAACACCAGGCGCCGGTCAGGCACTTGTCCGACACACGGCCATCGGCGTCAACTACATCGACACCTACCATCGCAAGGGCATGTACCCCATACCCCTGCCTTTTGTGCCAGGATGTGAAGCCGCAGGTGTGGTGGAGGCCTTGGGCGAGGGCGTAACGGAGGTCGCCGTAGGGCAGCGCGTGGCGTATTACAACACCCAACCAGGAGCCTACGCCGAGTATGCCGCCGTGCCTGCCGACAAGCTAATTATTCTGCCCGACCATATCAGCGACCAGCAGGCGGCCGCAGTATTATTGCAAGGTATGACGGCGCACTACCTGGCCTTTACAGTCTATCCCATCCGCCCCGGCGACACCGTTTTGGTACATGCGGGCGCAGGCGGTGTGGGCCTGTTGCTGACCCAGCTGGCCCGCAGGCGGGGCGCGCGGGTCATCACTACCGTCTCCACGCCCGACAAAGCAGAACTATCTTGTGCCAACGGAGCCGATGAGGTTATTATCTACTCGCAAACCGATTTTGCCGAGGCCGTGAAGACCCTCACGGGCGGGCAGGGTGTACACGCGGTCTACGATGGCGTAGGAAAAGACACCTTCGAGGGGAGTTTGAACTGCCTACGCCTACTGGGGATGATGGCTTCCTACGGGTCGGCTAGTGGGCAGGTGCCACCTGTAGCCCTGACCGAACTAATGCGGCGGGGGTCGTTGGTGCTCACGCGGCCTTCGCTAGGGCATTTTATTGCCACCCGTTCGGCCCTGCTGGAACGCGCCAGGGCTATTTTCAACTGGGTGGCCACAGGCGAACTGAACGTACTTATCCAACCAACCTACGCTCTGGCCGACGCCGCCCAGGCCCACCGCGACCTCGAAGGGCGCGGCACCACGGGCAAGCTGATTTTGGTGCCGTAGCGAAAACAGTAAACACAAAACGGCGGCCCCGAAGAACCGCCGTTTTGTAATCATAACCGACAAGCGCTTAAATCGTCTCTAATTCCCCTGGCTGGCAGGTTCGCCGGTCCAGACATTGTTCTTCTCGTTGTAGTCGGGCAGTTTTTCGTCGGGGTCGATGGTCACGCGCGAGATGGCCGAGGTGGTGTTGGCTCGGAAGCTCCAGGTGCCGCCACGTTGCCACACCTCAACGGGCAGGGTTAAGCGGGTCTTCTTTCCGTTGCTTTCCTGAATCTCTACCACGGCAGGCATAGCCAGTTTATCGAGGTTTTCGATGGTGATGGTCGACCCTTTTTCGGGCGACGAGTTCACGTATTTCACGTCTTTCACGGCTTGGTCGAGCTTCCAGGTTTCAAAGAACCAGCCGCGCCAGAACCAGCCCAAATCTTCGCCCGAGCCGTTTTCCATGCTCCGGAAAAAGTCGTGCGGGGTGGGGTGTTTGAACGCCCAGCGCGCCACATATTGCTTGAAGGCGTAGTCGAACCGTTCAGAGCCAAGCACACTTTCGCGCAGAATCCGCAGGCCCATGCCTGGCTTGTAGTAGGCCAATACGCCCAGTGCCCGCGCAGGTTGCACATCGGGAATGGTCATGATTGGCTCTTTGGGGAAATAAAGTGCCGGGGCTACGTCGTGCATGGTTCCTTGCTCACGGTTGTATTCGCCCTTGTTAAAGGCCGCCGCTGAGAGGAAGTTGATGAACGTGTTGAAGCCTTCATCCATCCAGGCATATTTGCGCTCGTTGTTGCCCACGATCATGGGAAACCAGTTATGGCCAAACTCGTGGTCGGTTACGCCAAAGAGGCCGTCTTTCTTGTCGCGATGGTCGCAGAAAACAATGCCGGGGTACTCCATGCCGCCCACAATGCCCGCCACGTTGGTCGCCACGGGGTACGAGTACTCGTAGACATAGCCTGAATAGAACTCGATGCTGTGCTTCACGTATTCGGTAGACCGGTTCCACGAATCATCGGTGGCGCTTTCGGCGGGATACACCGACTGCGCCAGGGCTGTTTTGCCACTCGGCAGGTTGATTTTGGCGGCATCCCAGACAAACGCTTTTGAAGAAGCCCAGGCGGCATCACGCGTGGTGGTGACGCGGAATTTCCACGTCAGCCGACCCGACTGTTTGGGTCGCGAGTTGGCATTGGTGACCTCGTCTTTGCTGCGGATCATCACCGTCTTGTCGCTCGTGCGGGCCTGCGCCAGCCGCTTAATCTGCTCGGCGGTGAGCACCTCGGTGGGGTTGGTCAACTCGCCCGAACCTACTACAATGTGGTCCCAGGGCACGTTAATGGCAAAATCGATGTCACCATATTCGAGGTAAAACTCACCTGCGCCCAAGTAGGGAAGTGTGTTCCAACCCTGAATGTCGTCATAGACACACATGCGGGGGTACCACTGAGCAATCTCGTAGATGACGCCGTCTTTGCGCTTCAACTGCCCCATCCGGTCCGAGCCGTATTCAGGTACTTTAAACGAATAGGCGATCTTAATTTTCACCACGTCGCCACCCGCTCTCAGGGCCTCGGTGAGCTTGATCTGCATCCGGCTGTCGGTGATGAGGAAGTTGGCAGCGGCCAACTTTCTGGCTCCCTGCTCTACCGATACCGCCGTGATGGTATTGCCTCCGGCGAAATCTTTGTTGCCAAACCGCCCGCCCTGAATCGGCGTGGTCTTAGCCGACCGCGACGAGTCACTAAAGGCGTTCTGGTCTAGTTGCAGCCAGAGGTAGTTGAGTGCTTCGGGCGAATTGTTTTTGTACGTAATCTCTACTTCGCCCGTTACAGTGTTCTGCACATCGTCGAGGCTGACATTGATTTTGTAGTCGGCCCGGTTCTGCCAATAGCGCGGGCCGGGGGCACCACTGCCCGTGCGGTAGTCGTTGCCGGGCTGCATATTAAACAGCGGGTGAAACAGCACCTGCGGGTCGTAACCCGCTGTGCTAGTGGTTGATGAAGTTTGGGCCATACCTTGCCAGCTAAGCAGCAAGGCGGCACCAAGAAGGATTTTTTTCATTAAGTCGATGACTGATAAAATACCCACGAAAGTACGAAAATGCAGGCGAACGCGAATTGGCGTAGCAGGCTTAATTAGGCTTGACTCTCTCACCGCAACGCCTCGTACAAAATCTCAGCCGGATGCTTGGCCGTGCGGTGGGCACCATCGTGAATCTGATGGCGGCAGGAGGTGCCAGCGGCGGCAATAATCACATCATCGGCCAGTTGCCGCACGGTGGGCAGTAAGACTAGCTCGCCTACCTGCATCGAGACATCATAATGCTCTTTTTCGTAGCCAAACGACCCCGCCATGCCGCAACAGCCTGACGGAATCAATTCAACAGTATAATTTTTCGGCAAGGCCAGCATCCGCTTACTGTGAGCCATGTTCGATACTGCTTTCTGCTGGCAGTGACCATGGACTTTTACTAGGCGTTTTTCATCGGTAAACGCTTGCGAGTCAATGCGTTTATTATCTAACTCACGGGCAATAAATTCTTCAAACGTCAACGCATTTTTAGCAATGTCGCGGGCATCGTCGGCTAGTGACGCATCGACCAGATCGGGGTATTCATCGCGGAAGGTGAGGATGGCCGAGGGTTCCAAACCCACCAGCGGCGTTTCGTCGGTAACCAGGTTGCGCAGGGCCAATACGTTTCGCTCGGCGAGGTTTTTGGCGTATTTCAGCATTCCCTTCGAGAGCGCCGCCCGGCCACTTTCGCCATGCTCAGGAATGACCACCGTATACCCCAGCCGCTCTAGCAGCATGATAGCCTTCTTGCCTACCTCTACATCGTTGAAATTGGTAAACTCATCGCAGAAGAGATAAAGACGTTGGACATTGGACATTGGACGTTGGATAGCGGCTGGTTGTATCGTAGGCCCAGCATCCAGCGTCCGGTGTCTAGTGTCAAACCACTTTTTTAACGTCGTTTTCCCCATGAGTGGCATGGTGCGGTTGGGGTGGAAACCCACGAGGCGGTTGGCCAGGCGGCGCAGGGCGGGGGTGCCCAATACCGCGTTCCAGGCCCAGGGCACATAGCTGGCAATGCCCGACAATGTGGCAAAATTGGCCACCAGCCGCGACCGGAGGGGCACACCGTTGGCATCGTAGTAGTGTTGCAGAAACTCGGCCTTCAGCTTCGCCACGTCCACGTTTGAAGGGCACTCGGACTTACACGCCTTGCACGAGAGGCAGAGATCATACACATCTTTGATCTCTTTGTGGTCGAACCGGTTTTCCTTCGGCGACCGTGTCAGCATCTCGCGCAGGATGTTGGCCCGCGCCCGCGTGGTGTCTTTTTCATTGCGGGTAGCCATGTAGCTGGGGCACATCGTCCCACCCGATTTTTCTGTTTTCCGGCAGTCGCCTGAGCCGTTACACTGCTCAGCATGTTGCAGTACATTTTGGTCGTGAAAGCGGAAATAGGTCTGAAAATCGGGCGTTTGCTGGTCGGCTTCGTAACGTAGGAACGTGTCCATGGGGGGTGTGTCGACGATCTTGCCGGGGTTGAACAGTCCATCCGGGTCCCAGAGGTGCTTGATCTCCCGCATCAGTTCGTAATTGTGTGCGCCCACCATTTGCGGAATAAACTCGCCCCGCAAGCGCCCATCGCCATGTTCGCCAGAGAGCGAGCCGTTATATTTCTTCACCAGCGTGGCAATCTCTTCGGCAATCATCCTAAACTGCCGGTGGCCTTCGGCGGTCTTCAGATTGATGATAGGCCGTAAGTGCAACTCGCCCGATCCCGCGTGGGCATAATGCACCGACGCCATGTTGTGGGTTTTCAGGATCTCATTAAACTCCCGGATATAGGCCGGTAAGTCATTGACGTCCACGGCGGTATCTTCAATCACGGCCACTGCTTTTTCGTCGCCGGGGAGGTTGCCCAACAGGCCCAGCCCGGCTTTGCGCAGTATCCATACTTTCTTGGTATCGTCGCCGAAGAGCAACGGAAAATGGTAGCCCATGCCTGCCGCCCGCATCTCGGCCTCCATCTGGGCGGCGGCGGTTACGACTTCGTCATGCGTAGGCCGCGAGAGGTCGACCACCAGGATAATGGGGAATCCCCCAACTGGTGTTTTCTGGACAAAAAAGCTGTTGGCCCGTTGCGCGGCGTTGGTGTCGGCCCGTTCCAGAATAATGTCGTCGATAAGTTCAACGGCCTGCGGCTGGTATTTCAGGGCCACCAGGGTAGCGCGGAGGGCCTCATCGATGCTGTGGCAATGCACACACACCAGACCGCCTTCTTTGGGGGGCAGCGGTACCAGGTTCAGCTTTATTTCGGTTATAAAACAAAGCGTACCTTCCGAACCGGCAATGAGCTTGCAGAAGTTGAACGGCTCACCGTTGGGCGCGAAAGGAGCACAGCTCAACAGTTCGTCAAGGGCGTAACCCGTATTGCGGCGTTCGATGCTGGCTTTTGGGAAATGCGCCCTGATTTCAGCCTGATTGACCGGATTACTCAGTATAGCGTTGGTCTTCAGCAAAATCTGGTCGGCCAGTGAGGCAGAGCCGGGCCGCGTTCGGTCATTCTTGCGGCTTGCTTCGCCCACGGCCTTCGTATACTCCCAGCCTGATTGATTACCAAACTCTGCTGTCGATCCATCGGACAGGATTGCTTTCACCGACAGCGTGTGTTCGCGCGTAGCTCTATATACTACAGAGTTGGATCCGCAGGAATTATTGCCCACCATACCACCAATCATGGCCCGGTTGGCGGTTGAGGTTTCAGGACCAAAATAGAGACCGTAAGGCCGCAAAAACTGGTTTAGCTCATCCCGTACAACGCCTGGTTGCACTCGTACCCAGCGCTCTTCGGCATTAATTTCCAAAACATTGTTGAGGTACTTCGACACGTCGACCACCAGGCCGTTGCCCACTACCTGCCCGGCCAACGAGGTACCTGCCGTGCGCGGAATTAGGGGCAACTTGTGCTGACGGGCGTACTGAACTAGGAGCGCTAGGTCGGCTTCGGTGCGAGGCACGGCCACCGCCAGGGGCATCTCGCGGTAGGCCGAGGCGTCGGTGGCATAGAGCGTCCGGGTGGTGGTGTCAGTGTAAAACTCGCCCGTATAGTGGCTTGGCAATGATGCCATTGACTTTGTCATATACAATTGGTTACAAACGTGGCTGGTCATGAGCACACCAGCAGACTATTCTACTATGCCAAAAGTACGATAGAGGGGCCAAAACGTGGCAGGCAACAATTATAGGTAGCTACATCAAAATAGATTACCCGAATGTCTGTGCTGGTAGTGGTTAATACGCTGTATTTAAATAAGTTGTATCCAAAGTTGTACTTGTAGGATAAGCCTGAAAGCGAGTATTTACACCACATTTTAACAGTGTTTTCTACGTCATTTTAACCTAAGGAAATCTTATTTCACTCCTAGTGATTTGTACCTGACAAACTTTTTCTTGTAATTTGCCGACTGGTTTCCTACCAAAAGAAAGCCTAATCTTGGTAAGGTGCTATGTTTCGCTTGGTTCTTCTTACCGAACATAAAGAGGCTATCGCATGGCAATTTTACTTAACGCTACTTTTTTGAAGCCAGTAGTATTCACCAAAAACTTTTTTTCAAACAATTCAAACCTATGATGGACAATTCCTACTTAGTAGGTAGCGCCGTAATCACCCGGCGTGTGCAAACGGTTCAGTCACTGCTTCGGCTAGGGCTGATGCTACTGGTGTTTCTCACACTGAGCACCCAGGTAACGTTTGCTCAGGATGCCAGTGTATCTGGTAAAGTAACAGACAATGGTGGCCGGGGCCTTCCGGGGGTAAGTGTCAGCGTGAAGGGTACCACGCGTGGTACAAACACAGATGCCGACGGTGGCTACAAAATCAGTGCAGCCAACGGCGCTGTGTTGGTGTATAGCTATGTAGGTTTCGAAAGTCAGAACATTACGGTGGGCAATCAGTCGGTAATCAATGTTACCCTGCTTGAAGACAATAAGACATTGAATGAAGTGGTGGTTATTGGTTATGGTACTGCCAAGAAAAAAGATTTAACCGGTGCGGTGAACACCATCGGTACCAAAGATTTCAACAAGGGTATCATCTCATCACCTGAGCAACTGCTCCAGGGCCGGGTACCGGGTGTGGCTATCACGCAAAACAGCGGTGAGCCAGGCGGTGGTATCAACATCCGTATCCGAGGAACGTCGTCGGTACGGAGCAACAACAACCCACTTTTCGTAGTGGATGGTGTGCCCCTGAGCGGCGACGCTACGTCGGCGGGTGGCGATAATTCGGGTATTGGTTCAACGGCTCCTAAAAATCCACTGAACTTCCTGAACCCAGAAGATATTGCCAGTGTCGACATCCTGAAAGACGCCTCGGCTACAGCCATTTACGGTTCACGGGGTGCCAACGGTGTTGTACTGATTACAACGAAAAAAGGCAAAACAGGCAAGGGTAGCCTGGAGTATTCACCTTCTGTAGGCTTCAGTTCAATCACGAAGCGGTACGATCTGTTGAGTGCAGCAGAATACAAAACGCTGCAACCTTCACAAGATCAGGGCGGTAGTACCGACTGGCAGGACGTATTGTTCCGCACAGGCACGACCAACCAGCACAACCTGGCCTACGGCGGTGGTGATGGTAACGGTGGCAACTACCGTTTCTCGCTTGGTTATCTCGATCAGCAGGGTATCATGCAGAAAAGCTCGCTAAACCGGGTGGCTGGTACGTTCAACGGCAACAAGAAGTTTATCAACAACAAGTTGGCTGTGGGCGTACAGGTGACGGTGTCACAAACCAAAGACGGTAACATTCCGGTAACCGATAACGCTGGTTACCAAGGTGATCTGTTGGGTGGTATTCTAAAGTCGAATCCAACGGCTGTTGTATACAACGCCGATGGGACCTATAAGCAGTCGAAGAATATTGCTGAGCCAAACCCAGCCGCGTTACTCGGCCTCTCGCGCGACAACACCGGAACGCTCCGTACGTTGGGTAACCTCAATGCCGAGTATGAGATCTTCAGCGGCCTGAAATTCAAAGCAGTCTACGGTTTTGACAAATCAATGTCGTCACGTAAAGCGGCTTTCTCGAAAGACCTGCTGTATCAGGATATTCAGAACGTAGGTCGCCTGATTTTCAACGACATTGAGGTGAATAATACCCTGTTCGACGGCTATTTCTCTTATGACAAAGAAATTGGCAAAATAAACCTGAGCGCCACCCTGGGTTATGAATACCAGAGCTTCGATTATTTCTCGAAGCGTACTACGGCTTCGAACTTCCGTACGAACAACCTGGATCTGATGATCAACAACGCGGCCTCGGCCGACAACTCGAAAGGTTTGTCGGGTAGCTTGCTGGCCAACTCATATGCTTCTTACGATGAAATCCGGTCTTATTTCGGTCGTGTGAACGTGGGCTTTGGTAAGTTCCTGGCCACAGCTACGCTGCGTGCCGACGGCTCGACTCGTTTTGGTAGCGGTAACCAGGTTGGTTATTTCCCTTCGGCAGCGTTGGCTTACAAGCTGAGCGACGAAGCCTTCATCCCGAAAAACGTTTTCTCGGATCTGAAACTTCGCGTGGGCTACGGTATTACGGGTAACCAGGAAATTCCGCACAACCTGTATACGCAACGGCAACGGTACGGTGATTGGGGGACCAACTCAGACGCCAACGACATCAACGGCGGTGGTCTAAACGATGTGGCCTTCCCGAACCCGAACCTGAAATGGGAGCAGACAGCGCAAACCAACATCGGTGTTGACTTTGCTTTGGCTGGTAACCGCGTGACGGGTAACATCGAATACTACCACAAGAACACCACTGACCTGCTGATTCAGGTAACGTCGGCACAGCCTGCCCTGACTCCGTTCGTTTGGAAAAACCTTGACGCGAATGTGATCAACCAGGGTATTGAACTGGGCCTGAACGTGGTAGCCGTTGATAAGAAAGATTTTGGCTGGGATGTACAGTTCAACGCCGCCTACAACGACAACGTGGTGAAAAACTTTGCCGGTCTGATCAACACGGGCGCTATCAGCGGTCAGGGTCTGACGGGTGCGTTCTCGCAACGGATTGCCGAAGGACAGCCCCTGTTTGCGTTCTTCCTGCGTGACTTCAGCGGCTATGATGAATCGGGCAACTCGATTTACGCTGGTGGTGACGTGCAGAAGTTTTTGGGCAAAAGCCCACTGCCAACCGTTACGGGTGGTCTGACCAACAACATTCGTTGGAAGAACTTCAGCCTGAGCCTGTTCTTCAACGGCGTTTTCGGCAATTACATCTACAACAATACGGCCAACGCTTACTTTACAAAGGGTGCGTTCAACAACGGTCGTAACGTAACGCGCGATGTACCAGCCCTGAAAGAAGGCGGCTTCAACGCCCCTGACGTATCGACCCGCTTCCTGGAGTCAGGTTCGTTCGTACGGCTACAGAACGCCAGCCTTGGCTACAAGTTTAACACCGGCAACAGTTCGGTTCTGTCGAACCTGCGTGTGTTTGTAACAGGCCAAAACCTGTTGCTCTTCACGAGCTACACCGGTCAGGACCCCGAAGTAAATACCAACAAAGCCATCAACGGTGTACCATCGCTGGGTATCGATTACACGGCCTACCCACGCGCCCGGACTATCACGCTTGGTGCTAACCTTGCATTTTAATCTGCCAAACACTAAAACCAATGAACAAGAGAGGGACAATTAATCTGTTGACGCTTGGTATGAGCGTTACGCTGGCAACCTTGTCGGGTTGCACGGACCTGGTAGTACAAGACAAAGACTCTATAATCGTCAAGTCGGATGGCAGTATTCCTAAAATTGATGTAGTAGAATCGTTGAAGGCCGCCTATATTGACCTGGGCGCTTACACAGATCAGGCCAACATTTACTCGCTGGGTCAGCACACTACCGCCGAAATGATTCCACCAACGCGGGGCGTTGACTGGGGTGATAATGGCGTATGGCGTACGCTTGATCAGCACACCTGGGATGCCACGCACTCGTGGGTGTTGGGTGCCTGGAACCAACTGAATCAGCGGGTATACAAATGCACGCAGATCATTGCTGCCAACCCCGCTGCTCAGCCCATGGCCGAGGCTAAGTTCCTACGTGC
Organism: Fibrella aquatilis; assembly: GCF_017353255.1. Taxonomy (GTDB): domain Bacteria; phylum Bacteroidota; class Bacteroidia; order Cytophagales; family Spirosomataceae; genus Fibrella; species Fibrella aquatilis. Next base: position 291,234 of record NZ_JAFMYU010000005.1, read on the forward strand.
CTGGAACATGTTTCACGTGATGGACTACTGGGGTCAGGTGCCCTTCCGGGAAGTTACCGAAGGTGTAAACGACAACCCAAAGGTGAAAACACGGGCTGAAGCATTTGCCTTCATCGTGAAAGACCTGACGGAAGCACTGCCCGGTTTGCCCGAAGCCGTTCCTGCTAACCGCGAGAATTCATTTGCGTCAAAAGCTGCTGCTAACTTTCTGTTGGCCAAGTTGTATTTGAATAAAGCAGTCTACACGGCCGCCAGCGCAGAAGGTACGTTCACCCACGCCAAAGCGGATATGGATCAGGTGGCGAAATACGTAGACGCCATCACGGCGGCTGGTTTCAAACTGAACTCAGACTACTACGGTACCTATACCGCCACTGGTAAAAACGAGATCATCTTCACCAGCCCCGAGGGCACGGCCCAAAACCGCTGGTATATGACCCTGCACTACGACCAGAACCCATCGGGTTGGAATGGCTTTGCTACGCTGGCCGATTTCTATGATAAGTTTGAAGCAAACGACGTGCGTAAGGGTGTTCCTGCTAAAAAAGACGGAACTAATTACTCAGGTATCAGCCGTGGTTTCCTGATTGGTCAGCAGTATGACGACAAGGGGGCACCGATCACTGATAGCCGTTCGAAAAAGCCGCTGGTTTTCACGCGTGACATCACGCTGGCTGGTACGCCTACCGACAAAGGTATTCGCGTAATTAAGTACCACCCTGCCGATGCCGGTAAGTACATCCTGATGCGCTATGCGGATGCCTACCTGATGAAGGCCGAAGCAACCCTGCGCGGTGGCGATGCGGCTGGTGCCTTGGCGCAAGTAAACGCACTGCGCACGCTGCGCAAGGCCACTGCGCTGGCAGCCCTGACCGACGACGTGATGTTCGACGAGATTGGCCGCGAGACGTACTGGGAGGGTGGCAAGCGCACGGTTGAAGTTCGCTTCAACAAGTACCTGACGGGTACGGGCGTTGACCGCAAAGATCCAGGAACCGTGTTGTTCCCCATTCCATCTGACGCTATCACGTCGAACCCAAACCTGAAGCAAAACAACGGGTATTAAGATCGAGTGATGTTACCAAGTACCAAAAAGGCTCGCTCTGGCGAGCCTTTTTGCATTTTAACGCACTACCCGAAACCTATACAATCCTGAGAGCCTTATAAAGTTGATTTATGCTAATGCCCACCGCCATGCGTTTTATAGGTAGTCTGTTCCTGATTATCCCATTCCTCAGCGCCTGCACCGCGCCACCCGACGCCGACGCAATCTATGATTCATTGACCAATGGTCAGGCCAAGTTCATCGTTACAATGAACGGGACCGACTTCTACCCTGACGAGAGCCGGTTCAAAGGAGAAGTAACTATTGCCCCCAATGCCATCAGAATGAATCTGTTCGATCAGTTTGAGAGCAACGTAATCCTGACCCTTAATGCTGAAAACCTATTTGTTGAAAAGCCCATCAAACGTACCATTCAAGTGGATAACCAGGTAGCGGGCAGCGTCATGATTGGCCGGGTTCGCGACCGCAAACTGCGCACTGGCGATGGCTTTGTGATGACGGCAGGTGAGGTGACCATTGAAGCACTGTCGGATCAGAAAATAGTGATTCGGCTGTCGGGAAAGGTGGGTAACTTTAATACCCTGCGCGATGCCAACACCTGGCAACGGTTGGAAGGCTTGCTCGTTTACAAACGCCCACAACTCATCATGCAGGGCGGAGCTTCCCGCTCATTACTGTATTGACTTTGGCCTGCCTACGTGCCACTTGTAACTAGCCTATGAATCAGTTTTTGAATACCCGCGTTTTTGTCAGACTACTGCCCCTTTGGTTGCTTGTTGCTACAGCCTGTTCCAATAAAAAGACCGACACGCTGTTTGAAAAAATGGACAATGAGGCCATTGGTGTCACGTTCCAGAACAAGGTCGAAAACCGGGCTGATTTTAACATTTTCAACTACCGTAACTTCTACAATGGGGGAGGCGTGGGCATTGGCGATATCAACAACGATGGTTTGTCGGACATCTTTTTCACCTCCAACATGGGGTCGAATAAGCTGTATCTAAACAAAGGGTCGTGGAAATACGACGACATTACCCAGAAGGCGGGCGTGGGCAGCAACGGTAAATGGGGTACCGGCGTAGTGATGGTCGATATCAACAATGACAAGCGGCTCGATATCTACGTCTGCTATGCCGGCTACCAGAAGGGCGTCGATCAGCGCAAGGAACTATATATCAACCAGGGAAACGGCCCCGACGGCCTGCCCGTTTTCAAGGAACAGGCCAAGGCTTATGGGCTTGACGAAGATGGCTACACTACCCACGCGGCCTTTTTCGACTATGACAAAGACGGCGACCTGGACTGTTATATTCTCAACAACAGCTTTATACCCGTCAACACGCTCAACTACGAAAACAACCGCGACCTGCGGGCCGAGGACTGGCCGGTGAAAGATTTCCTGAAAGGGGGCGGCGACAAACTCATGCGTAATATGAGCGTAGAGCAGAGCCGAGAACCAAGAGCCAAGAGCCAAGAGGTAGGAACTGAGAGTAAAGAGCCCAAAGCGATGCTGTCAGATCCGCGCGTGGCACCGGCGCAACCGCTCTTTGTTGACGTAACAAAGGAGGAAAACGTCTACAGCAGCCTGATTGGCTTTGGTTTGGGCGTGACCATCGGCGACGTGAACGGCGATAACTGGCCCGACGTGTATGTATCAAACGACTTTTTTGAGAAGGATTATCTCTACATCAATCAGCACGATGCGACCGGGCGGCATACCGGATTCAAAGAAGAGATCGAGCAGCGGATGAAACACTTGAGCATCGCCTCGATGGGTGCCGACATGGCCGACGTTAATAACGATGGCTATGCCGAGATTTTCACCACCGAAATGTTGCCCCGCGACGAGAAGCGACTCAAGACCACTACCTCGTTCGAGAATCATTATGTGGCCAATCTGAAGCGGGATAAGGGTTTTTACAGCCAGCTTCAGCAAAACTGCCTGCAACTCAACAACCAAAACGGCACCTTCGGCGAGATTGCCAACTACGCCGGGGTGGCCGCCTCAGACTGGAGTTGGGGCGCTCTGCTGTTCGATGCCGACAACGACGGCTTCAACGACATTTTTGTCTGCAACGGCATCTACAACGATGTGATTGACCAGGACTTTATTGACTTCTTTGCCAATGAGTTAGCGCAAAAAATGGTGCTGTCGGGCGAGAAGAAGCAGTTCGATGAGATTGTGAAAAACATGCCCTCGCGGCCTGTTCCGAACTGTTTTTTCCAGAACCAAAGGAACCTGCGCTTTGCTGAAAATGCCGAAGCCATGGGCCTGGCCGAACCTTCCTTCTCGAACGGAGCCGCCTATGCCGACCTCGATAATGATGGCGACCTGGATTTAGTGGTCAACAATGTCAACCAGCCCTGTTTTGTATATCAGAACCATGCCGAGAAAAAGGCATCGGGCAACGGCTTTTTAAAGGTAACACTTCAGGGTGATGGGCAGAACACTTATGCCATCGGTTCTAAAATTGAGGTGTTTGCCGGGGGGCAGGACATGAGCCGCTACATTGCTCCCTCGCGCGGGTTTCAATCGAGCACCGAATACGTGCAGACCATTGGCCTGGGTGCCATAAAGCAAATTGACTCGGTGCGGGTGACCTGGTTTGATGACCGCGTTACGGTGGTAAAAGCGCCCAAAATTGGTAATACACTGACTCTGGCCCACGCTGGTGCAAGGTCTGTAGCTGGGTTGCCTACCGTAACTAAAAAGGCTCAACCTGCGCTGCTGATGCCTGTTTCGGCTTCATTTGACGCGCATGTGGAAGATAAGTACGAAGACTTCTTTGGCGAACGGAATCTGCCCATGAAGCTTTCATCGGAAGGGCCGAAGGCGGCGGTAGGCGACGTCAACGGCGACGGTCGGCAGGATGTGTATATAGGCGGTGCCAAAGGACAGGGCGGACAACTTTACCTGCAAACAGGCACCGGTTTTACCAAATCAAAACAGGCCATTTTTGCCGAACTAAGTGGCTTTGAAGACACCGCCGCCCAGTTTTTCGATGCTGACCACGACGGTGACCTGGACCTATATGTGGGCAGTGGGGGCAATGAAGTACCTGCCGCGTCGCGGGAGCTAATGGACCGGCTCTACTTGAACGACGGCAAAGGCAACTTCACTTTCAACAGCCGGGCCTTGCCGCCCGGTGGTATGAACACAGCTGTCGGTATTCCCTATGATTATGATAGCGATGGTGATTTGGACCTCTTTGTAGGGAGCCGCAGCTACCCCCGCGAATATGGCGTGAGTCCACAGAGCTTTATTTACCAGAACAACGGCGCGGGCGAGTTCACCAACGTGACCCGCCGCGTGGCCCCCGAACTGGTAGACCTGGGCATGGTGCGCGATGCCGTCTGGACCGACCTCACCGGCGATGGTCGCGCCGAACTAGTTATTGTGGGCGACTGGATGGGACCGCAGGTGTTCAGCTATACCAATGGCAAATTCAGTAAACTGAGTAACACGGGCTTAAGCGACCTGACTGGCTTCTGGGGTAGCGTAGCCCCCACCGACGTAGACGGTGATGGCGATAACGACCTGATAATAGGTAACATAGGTGAAAATTTCTCGCTTAGCTTCGACGCTGAGCACCCGCTGAAACTGTGGGTCAATGATTTCGACAAGAATGGCATTCTTGATAAGATCATGACTAAAACCATCGACGGGCGCGATGTGCCGGTATTTCTGAAGCGCGAAATGGCCGAGCAGTTTCCGTTTTTGAAAGCCAAGATTTTAAAGCACAGCGACTACGCTACCAAAACGTTGCAGGACCTGTTCCCACCCGACGTGCTGAATGCCGGGCAGAACAAAGCGGTCACCTACCGGCGCTCTATTGTAGCCATCAATGATGCGAAAGAAGGAGCCGCCCCCCACTTTGCCGTGCACGACCTGCCCGCCGCCGTACAGATGACCTGCGTAAATGCCATTGCCTGCCAGGACCTGAACCACGATGGCCGTACGGACGTGCTACTGGGGGGCAATTTCACTCACTTCACCCCGCAGCTTGGCATGATCGATGCCTGTCAGGGGCTGGTGTTGCTAGGGCAAAAGGGGGGTAGTTTCCGGGTGGTGGCCAGTAATGAGAGCGGCTACCTGACCAATGGCGAGGTGAAGCAGATAGCTCCGTTGGCGATTAATAAACTGCCCTACTTCTTAAATCTGATCAATAACGCCCAGCCTACGTTATTTAAAGTGAATTAAAAAAGGATTTCACTAGCAGGGCTACATTGGTTCCCAAGCTGAATAGAGCCACTTCTCTCATAGCTCAATCGCCTCAGTGTTAGGGCCTACACAAATGGTGTGGGTCCTTTTTTATAGCAGTATCTTTACCTACAGTTGTACTATTCTGCTCAAAACGAGTGAGTTGCAGTATAGTTGATATGTTAAAAATCTTGAATTTTTCGATTCTAATCTTGTAATTTGCCCTATCGACTAAGCCTGCTTTGTCTAACTACAAATTAGAATGAGTCAATTCTCAACGCTATGAATGGTAATATGTTCAGTATCAGAGTGAGCGATGTTGGGTTGATTTATTTTGATAATCTGTAGGGGAAGGTAGTGCTTGGCCTTTATTAACCAGTTTTATCAAGTCAACATCTTATGGAGAACAAATCCTACTCAACGGTAGGTCGACCGGCTTATGGCCCCCCTAAAGGGCTACTGACCCGGTTTGCGAACCTATGGACGGCCTTTGCGTTTGTCGTCATGCTTAGCACTTCGGCGGCTTTCGCGCAGGAGGCAGCTGTAACCGGAAAAGTAACCGACGGAGCCGGCAGCATCGGCCTGCCTGGTGTAACAGTACAGGTAAAAGGCCAGACCCGTGGCACAAATACTGATGTCGATGGGAAATATAGAATAACAAACGTAGGGTCGGGTGCTACCCTGGTGTTTAGTTCTATTGGCTATGTAACGCAGGAGGTGGCCGTAGGCAACCGCCAAACTGTTGACGTGGCGTTGGCTGAAGACAACAAAACCCTAAGCGAAGTAGTCGTGGTAGGGTATGGCAGTCAGCGTCAGAAAGACGTAACGGGTTCAGTCGAGTCAATCGGCGCGAAGGACTTCAACAAAGGGGTTATTTCCTCGCCAGAGCAACTCTTGCAGGGACGGGTGGCCGGTGTGCAGATTACACCGTCGAGCGGTGAGCCGGGTGCACCCATCAATATACAGATTCGGGGTACGTCGTCGTTGCGGGGTGGTAACAACCCCCTGTTTGTGGTAGACGGTGTGCCCTTGGACAACGGTACGCCCAGCAACGGTGACCCTAACAACAGCGCGGGTGGTACGCCAGATTTTGGTGGTGGCTCATCGGCAGCGCGTAACCCGCTTGCGTTTTTGAACCCGGCTGACATCGAGAACATTTCGGTATTGAAAGATGCCTCAGCAGCTGCTATCTACGGTTCGCGGGGGGCCAACGGCGTAGTACTAATTACCACGCGCAAGGGTCGCGCTGGCTCAAACAGCCTGTCGTTTTCGGCCTCGACGGCGTTTTCGGGTGCCCTGAAGCGGTATAACGTGTTGGATGCTCCCGCCTTTTTGTCGGGTGTACAAGCGGCTGGTGGCGACATCAGCGGTGCGGTGAACCAGAAAAGCAACACCAACTGGCAAGACCAAATCCTGCGCAACAGTGTATCGCAGATTTACAACATCGGTTTTGGCGGCGGTACGCAGGATACGCGTTACTACCTCTCGTTGGGCTACCAGGATCAGCAGGGTATTGTGCGCAACTCGTCGCAGCAGCGGATCACGGGTCGGATTAATGCCTCGCACGAATTGTTTAACGATAAAGTGATTATCGACCTGAACGCGACGACGTCGGGCTTGAACGACCGCTATATCCTGAACGGCGACAACGCGGGTTTCCAGGGTAACCTCATCGGTGCGGCCATTCAGGCCAACCCAACCTACCCCGTTACCAACGCCGACGGTTCGTTTTTCCAGCCTGGCGGTGATTTCCGGAACCCAGCAGCCGTATTGGCTTACAACAATGACCGGGGCACAACCAACCGTACGCTAGCCAACGCCAGCGTAACCTGGAAAATCATCGACGGCTTGTCGGCGAAGGCCAACTTCGGTATCGACAACAGCAGTTCGAACCGGCAGACCTCCCTCGACTCACGGCTGAACGGACAGTTTAACTTGGCCATCATTCCGGGCCTGGCCAACGTAAACATCTTCCGCGACAACACGACGGGACTGGGTGGTGCTGCTTATATCCAGAACACAGCCCGCACGTCGCGTCTGGTTGAGTACACCCTGAACTACAACCGGAAATTAGGTCCTGGTAGCCTCGACGCCCTGGCCGGTTTCTCGTACCAGATTTTCCAGAACAAGGGCAGCTACGTGGCGGCGGGTAACTTCCCCTTCGACGAAAGCCAGATCAGCTACGTTGACAATATCGGGGCGGCCAATGCCAACAACCGCACGTCATTCGGTGGCGGTTCGTCGCGGAGCCAGAACGAATTGCAGTCGTATTTCGGTCGGGTGAACTACAACATCAACGATAAGTACCTGGTAACGGGTACGTTGCGCGTTGATGGTTCAAGCCGGTTTGGGATTAACAACAAGTACGGTGCGTTCCCGTCGGTGGCTGTGGCCTGGCGGTTATCGCAAGAGAACTTCGTGCCTAAGAACGTGTTCGACGACCTAAAACTGCGCGTCAACTACGGGGTAACGGGCAACCAGGATTTTGCGGGTGGTGCGTCGAAGATCATCTTCAATTACAACTCAAACGGGTCGACTACGCAGTTGAACAACCCCAACCCGAACCTGAAGTGGGAGCAAAACGAAACGATTGGCGCTGGTATTGACTTCAGTCTTCTGAAAGGTCGTCTGGGTGGTTCGGTCGATTATTTCCACAAGTCGGTGTCGAACACGCTGTTCCAGGTGTTCTACGCGCAGCCCGCGCCGGTGAACTTCCAGTGGGTGAACCTGCCGGGTCAGATCATCAACGCCGGTGTGGAGTTGAACCTGAACTACCAGGCCGTACAGTCGCAGAAGCTAACCTGGGAAGTGTTGTATAACATGACTTTCCTGAACAATACGGTACGGAATTTTGGAACGACTGTACCAACCGGCGGCATCAACGGTCAGGGTCTGTCGGGTGCTTATGCCCAAACGATTCAGGATGGCTATCCTATCTTCTCGTTTATCCTGCCCACGTTCACGGGTTTCGACAGCAACGGCTTTGCCACGTATGCTGACAACGGTGCGTCGACCATCCACGGTAGCCCACTACCAAAAATGCGGTTGGGCCTGACCAACAACTTCACGTTTGGTCGTTGGAATGCCAGCCTGTTCTTCAACGGTCAGTTTGGTGGGTTCATCTACAACAACACGGCCAACGCCCTGTTCCTGAAAGGTGCTCTGAAGAACGGTCGTAACGTGCTGACCGACGTGGCTAGTTCGCCCGAAAACGGCCTGAACTCAGGTGCCGTGTCGACGCGCTTCCTGGAGAAGAGTGATTTCGTTCGGTTGACGAACGCCAGCATTGGCTATTCGTTTAACCTGCCGCAGGGTGGTTTTGCCAAGACCCTGGGCGTATCGGTAGCTGGGCAGAACCTGTTGCTCTTCACGGGTTACACGGGGCTGAACCCAGATGTGAACACGGTGAAATACTACAACAACATTCCGTCGTTGGGTATTGACTACACGCCTTACCCCACCGCCCGCACCGTGACGGTCGGCCTGAACGTGGGCTTCTAAGCTTATTTCATTCAACAACCATGACATTCTCAACTAAACAGCAAACAATTGGCCTGCTCGGCGTGACCCTGCTGGCCGGTTTGGCGAGTTGCACCAACCTCGATGATAAGGTCTTTGGCCAGCTATCGTCGACGGAAGCATCGGCCACGAGCGTACCCCTCGACCCGGCTAGTAGCCTGGCCGGTGCCTACGCTAGCCTCAACGACATTGCCACAAACCAGGGCAATACCTACGCCATGGAAGAGCACCCGTCTGACGAAATGCTCGGACCCACGCGCGGTACCGACTGGGATGACTTTGGCCAGTGGCGGAAACTGCACCAGCACAACTGGGACGCGTTCCACCCGCAGGTAATTGGCACCTGGGACGATTTGAACCGGGGTGCTTTCCGGGCTACGCAGGCCTTGTCTATTGCCAGCGCCACCGCCCAGCAAAAGGCCGAAGCCTCGTTTTTGCGGGCCTTCTACACGTTCTACATTGTCGATTTGTATGGCCAGGTGCCCTTCCGGCAAGTGACCGATGCGGCCGATGCCAACCCTAGGGTGTATACACGTCAGCAAGCCACTAACCTGATGATCAGCGACTTGCGTAGCGCATTCAACAATTCGGGCGCTACGGCACCAAACGTGGCTACGAAAAACGCAGCGGCTACGATGCTGGCCAAAGTGTATCTGAACCGTGCGGTGTATAACCAGGATGTGGCCAACGCGGCAGGCCCTTACACGTTTGCCAAAGCCGACATGGACTCGTCGATCTATTTCGCCAATCAGGTGATTGCATCGGGTAAATATGCTCTGACGCCCAACTATTTCGACAACTTCCACTGGGAGAACGATTCACGGTCGAAGGAGTTGATTTTCACGATTGTAAACACCTCGGCCAGTCAGCCGGGTAACGTGCGGAACCGGTATTTCATGACCACTCACTACAACCAGGACTCAAGTTCACTGGGTGTGAACGGCTGGAACGGGTTTACCACCCTGGGTGATTTCTACAACAGCTTCGAGGCCACAGACGGTCGTCGTGCGGCAGCTATTCCGGGCGGTATCAACGGCAAAGACGTAACGGCAGGCTTCCTGGTGGGGCAGCAAACCAACGCCTACACCGGCCGCCCCATCCGCGACCGGTCGGGTAACCCGCTGGTGTTTACGCCTGACATTAACATTGCCTATGCGCTGGAGCCGAAGGGTATTCGGGTGATCAAGTACTTCCCCAAAGCGGGCGAGCGTGATAACCCAACCAACGACTACGTGTTCTTGCGTTATGCCGACGTGCTGCTGATGAAAGCGGAAGCGATTTTGCGCGGCGGCACAGACCCACAGGGCCAAACGGCAGCTGGTATCGTAAACAACCTGCGCACCACGCGCAAAGCCACGGCTTTGGCCACGGTTGACCTAACGGCACTATTGGCCGAACGCGGTCGCGAGTTGTATTGGGAAGGCTGGCGCCGGAACGACCAAATTCGTTTTGGCACGTTCCTGAACCCGGTTGATCAGCGGGCGGTTAAATCGCCCAACACGGCGGTACTGTTCCCCCTGCCCCAACGCGCGCTTGACAGCAACCCGAACCTGAAGCAAAACCCAGGGTACTAAGGATTATTTGTAGGGGTGGCCCATAGTGGCCGCCCGCACTCGGACCGAAGGGCCGCCTGTAATGCCATCGCGCAAAACAGCGGCCCTTCGGTCTGAGTGCGGGCGGCCACTATGGGCCACCCCTACAATTTTGTATCTTTACGTACCTATGAAACTGGCCGTAACGCTCCTACTTATACTCACTTGTTTTGGTTGCCGAAATGGCAATACGTTGTTTGAAAAGACAGATCCAGCCCAAACGGGTGTGGCATTTACAAACCAACTTACCGAGACTGAGCAAGAGAATATATTATCGTTTGAATACTTCTATAACGGTGCAGGCGTAGCCGCGGGTGATCTTAATAACGATGGCAAAGTCGATTTATATTTTACTGGTAATCAAGTAGATAATAAACTATTCATTAATAAAACAGAAACTGGACAGCCGCTGAAATTTACCGATGCTACTGCTCAGGCAGGTGTGGCAGGGCGCAAGAGCGGTTGGAAAACGGGCGTGACCCTGGCTGACGTCAACGCCGACGGCTGGCTGGATATTTACGTTTGCTATTCAGGCATGCGGCCCGACTCGCTACGGCGCAACCAGCTCTTTATCAACAACGGCGTTCGGGCTTCCGGAACCACGGCTGGCGTCACCCCCACCTTCACCGAACGGGCGCACGAATACGGCCTCGACGATTCGGGTTATTCGGTGCAGGCCAACTTCTTCGACTATGACCGCGACGGTGATCTGGATTGCTTTCTGATTAACCACAACCTGAAAAACTACCAGCGCAAAGAAGCCGCCGTCATGCGTGCCGAACGCGACTACAACGCGGGCGATAAGCTGTTTAGGAACATGAGCGTAGAGCAGAGGGCGAAGAGCGTAGGGCGCGGAGCAGGGAGCATAGAATTGACAGACCCTGTTTCTGGCCCTCCGCCCTCTGCTCCACGCTCCACGCTTTTCACCGACGTCTCTGAGGCTGAGGGCATCAAGGGCAACCCGCTGGGGTTTGGGCTGGGCGTATCGGTCAGCGACGTGAACGGCGACGGCTGGCCCGACGTGTACGTAACAAATGATTTTGTGGAAGATGATTATCTGTATATCAATCAGCGTGGCAGGGATGAAATAACCCGTTCAGATTTGCTACCAAAAAAGGCGGGTCCCGCTTTCCGCGATGAACTGCGGGAGCGGATTAACCACACATCGTATTCAGCAATGGGCGTGGACATTGCCGACGTGAACAACGACGGGCTGACCGACATTTTCACGCTCGACATGTTGCCCGAAGACAACGCCCGGCAGAAACTGCTCATCTGGCCCGACAACTGGCAGGTGTATCAGGCGCAGCTGAAAAATGGTTTCTGGCACCAGAACATGCGGAATATGCTCCAGATAAATGAGCAGGGAGCAGAGGGCGGAGAGCATAGAGCAATAGCCGGTCGTTTCCGAGAGGTGGGGCAACTGGCGGGGGTATCGGCCACTGACTGGAGCTGGGGTGCCCTGCTGGCCGACTTTGACCTCGACGGGCGTAAAGACCTGTTTGTGAGCAACGGACTTGGGCGCGACCTGACCAACGCCGATTTTACGAAATACATCAGCTACGAAGAAGAAATGCGCACCGGCACGAGTATGCTAGAGCAGCTGAAGCAGATGCCTTCTACGCCCACCAAAAATTATATTTTCCAAAATGTGGGCGGCCCGAAACCGGATAGTGTGGCGTTTCAAAACCGGCAATTAGCGTGGGGTTTCGACGAAAACACGCGCTCGAACGGTTGCGCTTATGCCGACCTCGATAACGACGGCGATTTGGACCTGATTACCAATAACCTGAACGAACCCTCCCGAATTTACCGCAACACCCAACGCGAACAGGAACAGGGTCATTACCTAAAAATTAGGCTAAAAGGCCCCGTCGGCAACCCGTTTGGCATTGGCGCCACGGTGACGGTCACGCAGGCGGGCGAGACCCAGACGCAGGAATATTACCCCACCCGTGGCTACCTCTCCAGCAGCCACGACGCCCTGCTATTTGGCCTGCCCGATGCCGAAAAAGGAGTACGCATTGAGGTACGCTGGCCCGATGGACGTGTTTTAACAGGTATGAAAGCCGGGCCAGATCAGGTGTTCATAGCAGACTACGCACAGGCCAGTAAAGAGATTACAAGCTTAATAGCTACTATCCGTTCCTCCTTTTCTCCTATCCCCCTTTCCTCCCTTCCCTACACCCACACCATCGCGCCCGTTAATGATTTCGAGCGGCAACAGATGCTGCCCATGCAGTATTCCTACACGGGTCCGCGCATGGCCGTGGGCGATGTGAACGGCGACGGAACCCCCGACGTGTTTGTCTGTGGTACCCCTGAGAAACCGGGTGCATTGCTGGTGAGCGGAGAGCAGAGAGTAGAGCAAAGGGCAAGCGATGAAACGGCTACTTCTCCTTCCGCTCTTCGCGCTCCGCCCTTCGCTCTCCGCTCTTTACCCGATACGGCGCATCGCAAGAACACCGCCGCCGTGATCGCCGACTTCAACGGCGACAAACGGCCCGACCTGTTTGTGGTGAACGGGGCCTACAACCTGCGCGATTTCGGCACCTTGCAGGACCAGCTTTGGCTAAACCAAAACGGGCAGCTGACCCCCGCGCCCCTGCCCGAAGACAAGCTCAACGGCTCGTGCGTAGTGGCCTTTGATGCCGACCGCGACGGGGACTTGGACCTGTTTGTGGGTGGCCACGTGCGACCTAACCGCTTCCCGCTCACCGAAGAAAGTCGGCTGCTCATCAACGACGGCAAAGCCCACTTCACCCCACAATCGCTGGGTCAACTCGGCCTTGTTACTGACGCCACCACCACCGACCTCGACCACGACGGCTGGCCCGACCTTATTATTGTTGGCGAATGGATGCCCGTCACGGTACTACACAACAGCAAAGGCCAACTACAGCCGAACAAACAAACAGATAAACAGCCAAACAGCTTGTGCGGTTGGTGGAACCGCATCGAAAAGGCCGACCTGGATGGTGATGGCGATGAGGATCTAATTGTGGGTAACCTGGGCCAGAACACGCAGTTCCACGCCACCGAGGCTGAACCCGCCACGATGGTCTACGACGATTTCGACCAAAACGGCACCGTCGATTGCTTTATGAATTACTTCATCCAGGGCAAATCGTATCCCGCCTATACTCGCGATGAGGTGGGTGATCAGGTCACGAGCCTCCGTCGTACATTCACCACCTACGCTGCCTACTCCACCGCCACCATCGATCAGTTTTTCGATCAGTCGGTGCTGCAACAGGCTCATAAGGAGAGGATTAGTGAGCTGAGGACATTGGTGTTGGAAAATAAAAACGGCGAGTTGGTGCCCCACGCGTTGCCGCAGTCGGCGCAGGAGGCCCCCGTATGTAGCATTCTGGCGGAGGACTTCGACCATGACGGGAAGCGTGATTTGCTCTTGCTGGGCAACAATTCTTACTTCCGCCTGCGCCTCGGTAAAGTAGATGCCAACCACGGCCTGCTGCTTCGCAACAAGGGTGCTTTCCAGTTCGAAACCGTGCCCCCCGCCCAGACCGGTCTCTTCATCACCGGCGATGTCCGCGATGCCAAACGTGTAGGTAACATGTTGCTCATCGGTCAGTGTAACGGTCCGCTGCGGACGTTTTCGGTGCGATGATGCGGGGATGGGCGTGGCGCGAGTGGCTACGCGCTGGAGGTTGCTGTCGTGCGTGGCTTCGCGCTACGTGCCCGGACGCGGGACCGCCCTCGACTGCGCTCGGGGTGACACCGACGTTGAATCATCTTAAGAAACTTGTTCAAATGTCCTGTCACCCCGAGCGCAGTCGAGGGCGGTCCCGCGTCCGGGCACGTAGCGCGAAGCCACGCGCGTCAGCAACCCATCTAGCAATTCCCCCGACCAACCAAAACTATAACTCATTGATCATCAGATATAGATATATCCCTCTCCTCCTCCTCATCACTAGCTGGGGCTGCACAACCGCGCCTACTGAACCACCCCTCTTTACCTCGCTCGACTCAACGCAAACGGGGGTGGGGTTTGTGAACCGGGTAGTGGAAACGCCGCAGTTGAACATCATCGACTACCTCTATTTCTACAACGGCGGGGGCGTATCGGCGGGGGATGTGAACAACGACGGGCTGACGGATCTTTATTTTGTAGCGAATCAGGGGCCGAATAAATTGTACCTGAATCAAACGAAGAAAGGAGAACTTATTCATTTCCAAGACATTACAGCCGAAGCTGCTGTGGCGGGGCAGGCCGACTGGCAAACGGGTACGACCATGGCCGACGTCAACGGCGATGGTCTTCTTGACATCTACGTTTGTGCCGTGAGCCAGTTTCGGGGCACTAAAGGCCATAACGAACTCTACATCAACCAGGGCAATGGCCCTGATGGGGTGCCCACCTTCACCGAACAGGCCGAAGCCTACGGGCTGGCCTTTGCAGGCTTTTCCACCCAGGCGGCCTTCTTCGACTATGACCACGACGGCGACCTCGACTGCTTTTTGCTCAACCACGCGGTGCATTCTGTCCGGTCGTATGATAAAGTCGCGGCCCGCACCCAAAAAGACCTGTCAGCGGGAGATTATCTGTTTGAGAATCAGGGCAGCAGCACAAGTAAGGAGACCCGCCGCTTTGTCGATGTGACCACCAAATCGGGCTTGTTTATGGCGCCCATGGGGTATGGACTAGGCGTGGCCGTGGCTGATTACAACAACGATGGTTGGGAAGATATCTACGTCTCGAACGATTTCCACGAAGACGACTATTTGTACCTGAACGATCAACACGGGCATTTCACCAACGAAGCACCCCAGCAGCTAGGCCACACCAGCCGGTTTTCGATGGGTAGCGACGCCGCCGATATCAACCACGACGGCTACCCCGACCTCATCACGCTCGACATGTATCCCGATGATGAACGGGTAGAAAAGTCGTCGGCGGGGGAAGACCCGTACGACATTTACCAGTATAAGCTGGCCTACGGCTATATGAATCAGTATAGCCGTAACTGTTTGCAAATCAACCAACAAGGGCGGGGGTTTATGGACGTTGCCGCGCTGGCGGGTGTGGCCGCTACCGACTGGAGCTGGTCGCCGCTGCTGGCCGATTATGACCTGGACGGGCAAACCGATTTGTTTATTGCCAACGGCATTGCCCGCCGCCCTAACGACCTCGACTACGTCAAATACGTGTCGAATGATTCAGTGCAGCAGGCCATGGCCAACTCGCCCGAATTTCTGCGGAAAGCCATCGAAAAAATGCCCGACGGGCGGGTGCCAAGCTACCTGTTTCGGGGTGGGGCGGGAGGGCGGTTTAGCGACAAATCGGCTGCCTGGGGCTTTGCCGAAGCGGGTTGCGCCAACGGAGCCGCCTACGCCGACCTGGACAACGACGGCGATCTGGATCTGATTACCAACAACCTAAACGAATCCGCCCGGATTCATCAAAATGGGGCCACGACCCTCTTCCCGCAGCACACCCACCTGACCCTGAGCCTGCGGGGCAACAATGCCAACACCGCCGGAGTAGGGGCCAAGGTGATTTTGCGCTACGCAGACAGCCTGCAAGTGCAGCAACTGATGCCCACGCGGGGGTTTATGTCGTCGGTAGAGCCGCGGCTGCTGTTTGGGCTGGGCACCCGCAACATGGTCGATTCGCTGATTGTAATCTGGCCCGACCAACGCATGGAAGTGCGTACGCAGGTGGCCATGAATCAGGTCTTGACGTTGAAACAGGACGATGCCAAACTCGACGGGCGGGGTTATACAATCGGCCTTCCGGCATCGCCAAGATTGTTTTTCGCCCAAACCGATTCTACCCGCATACCATATCGACACCGCGAAAATACCCGTTACCTTGACTTCGCCCGCGAGTCGCTGATGCCGTTTAAGGTGTCTATCGAAGGCCCCCGCCTGGCCGTGGGCGACGTGAACGGCGACGGCCTCGACGATGTCTACGCCGGGGGGGCGCGCGATGTGCCGGGAAGCTTGCTGCTGCAACAGCCCGACGGTCGGTTTGTAGCGTCACGCCAGCCCGTCATTGCCGCCGATTCGGTAGCCGAAGACGTTGACGCCGCCTTCTTCGACGCCGACAATGACCGCGATCTGGATTTGTATGTGGTGGCGGGAGGCAATGAATTTTCGGGCCAAGACCCGCCCTTGCAAGACCGGCTGTACCTGAACAACGGCAGCGGGCAGTTCAGCAAAGCCCCGCTGCCCTCCCTGCCCGGCAACAAAAGCTGTGTTCGTCCCGCCGACGTAGATGCCGACGGTGATCTGGACCTGTTTGTGGGTGGTCGTGTGGTGCCTAATCATTACGGCCAAACGCCCGACTCCTACCTGCTTATCAACGACGGTCGCGGGCATTTTTCGGTGCAAACCGATGCCCTGGTCTCCGGTCTCCGTCAGGCGGGTATGGTCACCGACGCCGTCTGGACCGACCTTAACCACGACCGCCAACCCGACCTGATCGTGACCGGCGACTGGATGGCACCACGGGCATTTTTGAACCAAAAAGGCCATTTTCACGAACTGGAAGCCCCTTTTGGTGAAACGCCCATGCGCGGACTTTGGCAGTGCATCACCGCCGCCGACTTCGACAACGACGGCGACGTAGACCTGGCGGTAGGTAATCTGGGCCTGAACACCAAGCTCCGCAAATCGCCGGATGGGCAACTGCGAATGTGGGTGAAGGACGTGGATAAGAACCAAACTACCGAATCAATCCTGGCCTACAACCGAGGCAGCAACCTGGACGACTGGTTTCCGGTGGGCACCAAAGACGAACTGGGCAAACAAATGCCGAGTGTAATCAACAAGCGCTACGTGCCCTACAGCAGCATGGCGGGCAAGACCATGGCCCAGATTTTCACCGCCGACGACCTCGCCGATGCCGATATCAAAACGGTTGATCAATTTGCTTCGGTGCTCTTGCTGAACGATGGAAAAGCCACGCCCCATTTCACTGTGCAACCGCTACCACTGATGGCGCAGGTGTCTAAGCTTTTTGCCCTGCTCCCCACCGACATTGACCACGACGGCGATATGGACCTGCTGGGCGGCGGTAATTTCTACGGCGTGGCCCCGTATCAGGGCCGCTACGATGCCAGTATGGGCTTGGTGCTGCGCAACGACCGTGGCCCCAAGGGTTTACTATTCACGGCGCTCCCACCCACTCAAACGGGCTTTCTACTGTCGGGTGAGGTGCGGTCTATAGTGCAGGCGCGGGGCAAAAACGGACCTCAGTGGCTCGTCGGGCGCAATAACGACCGCGTTCAGGTGTTTCGGGGTAAATAGATAGTTTGGCGGCGTATTGCTGACGCCTGGCCCTTCGACAGGCTCAGGGTGACAACGACCTTGAATCAGTTCGAGGACCTATATCAGGTTTCCTGTCACCCTGAGCCTGTCGAAGGGCTAGGCGTCAGCAATACGCCACCAACACAAATCGCCTCCTCTCAACCGCAAAACCCACATTTTCTGTGTTGGGGCGTACTTTTGCGCTTTCACCAATACAACCGTTTATGAAATATATCCTTACGCTATGCTGCTTGCTAAGCGCTTTACTGCTTCAGGCACAGTCTATTGACTTGCGCGGCACCGTGGCCGATGCCAACACTAACCAACCCATACCGGGTGTGAACATCACCGTCAGAAACGGTACGGGCACGGCTACCGATGCCAATGGCCGCTTTGGCATTCGTGTGAATCCGGGTGCTGTGCTGACCTTTTCGAGTGTGGGTTTCCAGGCGCAGGAATACACCGTTACGGCTCGTCAGACGGAGATACGCATCATGCTACAACCCGGCAACACCGACCTCGACGCCGTGGTGGTGGTTGGTTCGCGGAGCAACAGCCGCACCGTGCTCACCTCAGCCGTTCCTGTGGATGTGCTACCCGTGAAAACGTTGCAGCGCACGTTGCCGCAAAACGATCTGAATCAGCTACTTACCTACATCGCGCCGTCGTTTCAGTCCAACCGCCAAACCTCGTCTGACGGTACTGAACACATCGACCCAGCATCGTTGCGCGGGTTGGGACCAGACCAGACGCTGGTGCTAATTAATGGCAAACGGCGGCACACTACTTCGTTGTTGAACAACCAGGGCACCTTCGGCAACGGCACCGTGGGCACCGACCTCAACGCCATTCCAACGGCGGCCATTGAGCGCATCGAAATCCTGCGCGACGGAGCGTCGGCACAGTATGGCTCGGATGCCATTGCGGGGGTAATCAACATCATTTTAAAGAAAAATACGGGCCAATTCGAGCAGCAACTCACGGGCGGCACCACGAAACAGGGCGATGGTCAACTGCTGAAATACAACGCCAATTATGGCACCAACCTGGGCCGAAATGGCGGGTTCATTAACCTGTCGCTCGAAGCCTACGGCCGGGGCAGCACCAACCGCACCCAGAATAACGACCTAATTATCTTCGACCAGAGCGCCAACGACTACTACTTTGCCTACCCCTTCGCGGGCGATAATGGGGCCGACGCGGCCAAATCGCGGGCGTTGGATGACCAGGTTTTGAAGCAAAAAGGCCTGAACCGCGACGATTTCAACTTCCACGTGGGCGATGCCGGCATCCGCAACGTTAATACGTTTCTGAACCTGGGCCTACCCTTGAAAGGCGGAAAAGGCGAATTCTATGCTTTCGGTGGCTACAACTACCGGCGTGGTACCGGCTATGGCTTCCGCCGGTTGCCCAGCAGTGCGAGCCAAATGGTCTACTCTATTTTCCCCAATGGCTTCCAGCCCAACACCGGCTCTGACATTCAGGACCGGTCGTTGGCGGTGGGGTTTCGCTATAAACTGGGCGAGTGGCAGATGGACCTCAGCAACACGCTGGGCAACAACCGCTTCGATTTCGATATCACCAATACCGTCAACGCCTCGTTGCAGGCCAAATCGCCCACGTCGTTTCAGGCGGGGGGGCATGCCTTCACGCAGAACACCGTCAATCTCGATTTTGCCCGTTACCTGACGGGTGTAGCCAGCGGCCTCAACGTGGCGCTGGGGGCCGAGTTTCGGGCCGAGCAGTACCGGATTCGGGCGGGGCAGGAAGAAAGCTGGCGTAACTACGGCTTCGTGACAGACCCCGCCAGCGGCACGGTGTCGAACCCAAGCGGCCTGGCGGGTGGGGCGCAGTCGTTTCCTGGTTTCACGCCCGCCAACGCCGGTACGTTTGGCCGTAGCAACGTGGCTATCTATAGCGATAACGAACTGGAGATCACCAAAAAATGGCTGGTTGAAGCCGCTGGTCGGTTCGAGAATTACACCGATTTTGGCAGCACGTTCAACTACAAATTGGCCTCACGCCTGACCTTGACCGACGGCATCAACCTGCGCGGCGCGTTCAGTACGGGCTTCCGGGCACCAAGCCTGCATCAGCAGCATTTCAGTTACGTCAGCACTACATTGCTCACCAACGGCCTGCTGGGCAACAGCGGCATCTTTACCAACGATTCGCCCGTGGCCCAGGCGTTGGGCATCCCGAAACTGAAACAGGAAACCTCGCAAAACATCAGCCTGGGCCTAGCCCTGCGGCCCGTCAGCAACTTGAGCATTTCGGTAGATGCCTACCGGATTCGGGTCGAAAACCGGATTGTGCTTACAGGCCTGTTTGGCTTCACCCCCTTCGGCGAACCCGTGGCTGCTATCCAAAAATTGTTGCTGCCCTTCCAGGCCGACGGGGCCCGGTTCTTTGCCAACGCCATCAACACCACCACACAGGGTCTCGACGTGGTCGTAAACCACAGCACAAACCTCGGCTCGGGGCGGCTAACCACCACATTATCAGGCAATTTTAACCGCACCAAAGCCGACGATCAGTTCAATTTACCGACGCGGCTGGCGGGACAGGAAGATGTTTTTTTCAGCCCCAATGAACGTGGCCTGATCGAGGTAGTGAATCCCCGGCAGAAGATCAACCTGCTGCTGAATTTCACCGGCACCAAATTCGGCGTAACCCTGGCCAACGTCTACTTTGGCGAGGCCACGCGCAACGGCTTTCCTTACGGCCCGGTGCAGACCTTCAGCGGAAAAGTGGTCACGGATTTGTCGCTGTCGTATACGTTGCGCCCGGCCCTCACGCTCACCGCCGGGGCTAATAACCTGCTAAACGTATACCCCGATCAGCAGGCTTACGGCAACAGCTATTTCGGCGTATTCAAGTATGCCCCCGTGCAAATGGGCATGAACGGTGCCTTCTACTTTGTCCGGCTGGTGTCGTTGCTAGGCAAGTCGTAAGTCTGGGAAGTCCTGTGTTGTGTTGCTTCGCTAGCTAGGCCCCGCAGCGGCGGACCGTCTCGACTGCGCTCGGGGTGACAGGCTACTAGAGTCAAGTTCACTGAGTTGAGTCAAGGTTGTTGTCACCCGAGCGCAGTCGAGACGGTCCGCCGCTGCGGGGCCTAGCTAGCGAAGCAACACAACACAGGACTTCCCAGACTTACGACCCCCCAAAACACATCCAATTCGTTTCGCGTTAAGTATGTCTACAAAATCGGGTGATTTTGTAGCTATTTGTTTAACGCATACTCAACGATGAAACGACTGTATGTACCGGCGATGGGCCTATTGCTGGCTCCTGCCCTGACGTTTGCCCAATTTGGCGGCATCCGGGTCAATTCAGAAATGATGAAGGCCGGCTCCAACGCGATCAGTGCCGCCACGCTCACCGACGCACAGGTGGCCGACTACGCCCGGCAGGGGGTGAAATGGATGGACGAACACAACGCTATTGCCGCCCCCAGCGATCCCTACGCCAAACGGCTGGCCAAGATTGTGAAAGATCACCAGGAGATCGACGGCGTAAAACTCAATTATAAAGTCTATAAAGTTACCGACGTCAACGCCTTTGCCTGCGCCGACGGCAGCGTTCGCGTGTTTTCGGCTCTCATGGACCTCATGACCGACGATGAACTGCTGGGCGTGATGGGTCACGAGATTGGTCACGTCATCAACCACGACTCGCGCGACGCCATGCGGTCGTCGTTAAAACGGAAGGCCATCCGCACGGGCGTAGGCTCACAGGCGGGGGCTGCGGGGCAGATTGCCCGGTCGGACATTGGTGGCTTTGCCAGCGACATGGTGGGCGCGTCGTTTAGCCGGAAGCAGGAAAGCGAAGCCGATGAGTTTAGCTACAACTACCTCAAAAGCCACAACTACGACGTGCTGGCGCTGGCCTCGGCCTTTGAGAAATTGCAGAAACTAAGCGAGGGTAAAGACAACCGCAATGGCCTGGATAAGCTTATGTCGAGCCACCCCGACAGCGGCAAACGCGCCGAACGAGTCCGGGAAAAGGCCAAGAAGGATGGCCTGGTGAAATAAGTTTGTAGTTGGTGGTTTGTAGTTGCTTCGCGCTAAATACTAAGAGCGCGAAGCAACTACAAACCACCAACTACAAACTACCAACTCGTTTAAACCCTCCGCTCTATAGTTAGTCAATAGATAAACGTCCATAAGTTGTGCGGCGGCTTTAGTCAACTAACCTACACAGATCATGAAACGCTTTTCAACCCCGATACTGGTCCTATGTTTCACAGCTGCCACCTTTGTTGCGCAGGCACAAGGCGGTCTGGGTCAGGCTATTTTAGAAGGACTTGGTTCCATCACGTTGTCTGACGCGCAGGTGGCCGAGTACTCACGGCAGGGGGTGCAACAAATGGATGCCCAAAGCCCCGTGGCGGGTCCCAACGACCCCTACACGCAACGGCTGAACCGTATTGTGGCCCGGCACCGCACCATCAGCGGTATTCCGGTCAACTACAAAGTGTACCTGGTGAAAGATGTAAACGCTTTTGCCGCCGGCGATGGCAGCGTACGGGTGTTCAAGGGCCTCATGGACATTATGACCGACGGTGAGTTGATTGCCGTGATTGGCCACGAAATGGGCCACGTGGTTAACCACGATACCCGCGACGCCATGAAGAGCAGCCTACGCCGGGCGGCTCTGCGCGACGGGCTTGCCTCAACGAATGGCGTCTTGGGGCGTTTATCGAGGTCTCAACTAGCAGGCCTTGCCGACGGGCTATACGGGGCTAAGTTTAGCCGGAAGCAAGAAACTGAGGCCGATGATTATAGTTACGGATTCTTGAAAAGCCACGGATACAGTGTGCTGGCGCTGGCCACCTCGTTTGAAAAACTGGCCAAACTGGGTGGTGGAGGCACCCTGGAAGTGCTTTCGAGTCACCCCGACAGCCAGAAAAGGGCCGCCCGCGTACGCGACCGCGCCCGCCGCGATGGGCTGAGGTAGGACCAAAATGGTGTTTTACGAAAAAAAAGCAGGGTAGGTGATAACCGGGCGGTATCTTCCGACATATACCAACATAGGGTGAGAAGGTCTCACCGGCAGGTTATGAACACACCCAGGCCATTCAGCGAAACCGTAGCACTGATCGGGCAACGTGATCCGAAAACGTGGAACGAGTTGCTCCGGCGAAGCAAGCATCGGATGGTCGGCTATGCTCGCCGCTTTGGTGCCTTTTCCGACGAGGATATTGCCGACCTGATCAGCGAAACATTTGTGGTGCTGCTGCGGCGAATAGACGCGGGCGAACTGGTGTTCAACGACGAAATGAAGCTGGACGCCTACCTGCTACGAATATTCATTAACCTGGTTCACAATGCGTTGCGAAAGAAAAGCCAGTCTATAAAACTTCATGTGCCGCTGGAACAGCTGGAATCTGTTGACGATGACGACGAACCACTGCTGAAGCAGCGCGACACCCTTGATACCTGGTTTGACGGAACTGACCCCACCGATGAGCAGGAACGGATCGGGCAGATGAAACGGGCATTGACCACCCTGCCCGACCGCGACCGGGAACTGCTGCTGCTGTGGGCGCAGGGCTACACCTACGATGCCCTGGGCGAGCTTTTCGGCTTTACCAACGATTACCTGAAAGTGAAGCTCTACCGCATCAGGCAGCACGTTGCCCGCTGGTTTGCCCAACACACCCCAAAAATTGCCATGCTATGATCACCTCCGATGCCCTTGCCTTTGCCCTTCAGCGAACCTGGCTGGCCGATGCCGACCCCCTTACGGAACTGTCTGACGATACCACCACCCGCCTGGTAGACTACCTGCTGGTGGGCGGACCGTCGGCCACGTTGCCTCATTTCTATGAGCAGCGAATCCTGGAAAAACTCCAGATTGCGCCCCTTTCGCCTACGCTTGGCCAACACCTACAGGCCCGGCTGGCTGGTACCCAGCCCGACTGGCAAACGGAGCAGACGGGCTTTTCGGCCGAGACGCTGGACGCTCTCAGCCGCGATGCGCTGGCTCCCACATCGGTACCCATTATGCGTATGAAACGGCTCGTATCTTTTTTGCAACTATCTCTTGATGAAGCTATTATGGCGATCCGGGAGACGGCCTACTACTTCCAGAAACAACGCCTGCCCGACGTGGCTATGGCCTACGGACGGGTAGCGAGTGATGCTGCCCTAACCGTTACAGGAGGCAGCAGCGATGGGCTTTTGTTTGAAAGCGACGAAGCCCTCCAGGTTTATCTTGATCGGCTTAGCCAGGAGCTAACCACCGACAATCATGTTCACTAATCCTTCTCAACGCTATGTCTGTTCTTAATTCATGGGCGAACCAGTATACACAGCTGGCCAACGTAACCGATGCTATCAACGAGTCGGTGCAGATCCTGATAAAGGATAAGCAGGTGCACCAATATCCCCAATTGGCCGATCAGCCGGGGTTTCAGCTTCAGGACGAGGCCGTTCAGGAAGCCCGCACTACGGTGGCCCACCTGATTGAAAATCTGATGGCCCCCGTAGCAAGTGAACCCGAAGTAGCCTACCGAACAGCCGCCCTGCCCGACGACGTCCTTGACGAATACCGGAGCCGACTTGGGCAGAACCGCACGGCCCGCCGCCGCTTCGAAAAACTCTATGAAGTGTTGCAGGCCGATGAACCCGTGCGCGACACCGACAAGCCCGCCTTAGACGATTTAGTAATTACGCTGGACAACAGCCGGAAAGAAATCTTTCAGAAACTTAGACAAAGCGGGGGGTAATGAGAGCCTATTTGATGGGCCTTTTCGTGGATGTGCAGGGGCGAACCCAACGGATGCGCGACGAACTTCGTCGGCTGCCTCAGTCGCTCGTCCCTGCTTTTTTTATGAACGATACCCTCACGATGCTCGACCGGCTTAGCGCCGAGATCGATGGGGTGATCCGGGAAAATGCGCAGTTGTACGAGAGCCTGCTGGACCTCGGTGCTGACACGGCCAACCGGCTGATGAACGACTATAATCCCGGCTACATTGCCACCTACACCCGGCTCTACCAGGCCCTTCAGCGGGTGGAGTTTCGCTACACCGTTATTGTGCGCTACGGAAACCCCGAAGCTGAATTCAGCCGGTTTCTGAATCGTATTTACGGTGAAATAGGGCTGGCAAAACCCTTGCCAGTAGTCTCGCTGATTCGCAATGCGCAGGACTATTACTCGGCCCACTGCCTCCACCGGGTTATTGGCGTGCCCATCGAAGAGGAACATCACCTACTCAACTGGCCCGACCTCTACCACGAGATCGGCCATTTTGTCTACGACGAACACCGGACGTTCCTGCTGGGCGACGGGCAGGTGGTGAAACAGGTGAA
Source organism: Fibrella aquatilis (assembly GCF_017353255.1). Classification (GTDB taxonomy): domain Bacteria; phylum Bacteroidota; class Bacteroidia; order Cytophagales; family Spirosomataceae; genus Fibrella; species Fibrella aquatilis. Next base: position 316,206 of record NZ_JAFMYU010000005.1, read on the forward strand.
AGCGCATTTCGCCGCACAAATCGATCGGGCAGGGGCCAACAAGAAAGCCTACTGGCAGAACCTGCAAACGAGTTGGCTCGACTACTGGCTGATGGAATTCAGCTGTGACCTGATCGCTACTTACCTCACAGGCCGGGCCTACGCCTGGGGTAATTTCCGGCTGTCGTCCATTATTCCGGCCAACGAAAACCGGCAACCTCAGCGGCATATTTACACCAGCCACCTGACGCACCCACCCAACGAAGCCCGGATGCGGATCATTGTGAAGATGCTGGGCCGCTGCGGCTGGACCCCCGACGAACTCGCGCCCCTCCAGGCCGACTGGGTGGCCTACACGCGCCTAAGCATGAACCGAAAACCCGCCAACTACGCCGCCATCGTACCCGACGCTCTCCTCAATCTGCTGGTAGACTGTGTGCTGGCGGAATGCCCCAATATTAAACTGGTTGGCTATCACGAGCAACTTCGCTACGCACCGGTCCATACGCCACCGGTGGCGCACCTGCTCGATATGGCCTGGCAGCAGTTGCTCACCCAACCCGCCACCTATTCGGTCTGGGAGGCTGAGCAAATACGGTTGCTCCACGCTACCGATACCCCAGCAACTGGGGGGTAAACGAACCCGGATCACCCGCAAAAACGGCCAGCAACCCACCAGGCCGCCCGTAGCGCAGGGCCACCCGCAGTTGGTCGCGCAGGGCGGTCAGGGCCGTGCGCTGATCGGGCGTGGGTAAGTCGCTGTCGAGCAGGCGGTCGAGCTGTACAGCGGCCATGCCCAAGGCTTCGTTGGTGTAGGGTGTACCACGCTGCTTAAGTTTTAATAAATTGTCTATCAACTCAGTAGCGGCACCCCGTGCATTGGTTTGCAGCAGCCACTGGTTGCGGAGCAACAGGCCATCGGGCAGACGGGGAAACCGATTGGCCAGGTTGCGGAGCCAGTCGCCCTCAGCTAGATCGTAGCGGCGGGCCTGCAACAGTACCATAGCCGCCACAAGAGCTGCAAACGGAGAACGGATTTTGTTGTACAGGGCTTCACGCAGGAAATTCATATCGATCAATTCGGCTGCTGACACAATATTGACAGTCTGGTATTTTTCCCAAACGTCGGCCACGTATCCCAGATTGCCCGTGCTTTCGTGGGCCAGATTGGCTTGTAGTTCAGAGACGTGACCGTCGGCGGTGACGGTGAAGTCGAGCCGGTAGCTGGGCTGGTAGAAACCGTAGTCTAGGGTGGGCGGCAACATAATGCCATATTGCGTTCGCCCGTCGTTCAGTTCAAGCCAGGCCGAACCGTTGTATAGCCGGAGCGAAAATGTGAGCCGGTAGCCCATTGCCAGCGGTGAAAAGCCCGTTCGTTCTACCCGCAGTAGCAGCAGTTCGCCCCGTTCCAACAGTCGTTTTTGATCAATGGCGTACACCCTGGCGTTATCCCAAAACGCCGTTACCGACTCGCGCCCCAGCACGTCGTGGAGGTTATTGGTTGTTCGGGGAGCCGGAAAGGAGTCTCCTCCGTCTACGTCTGCATCTGGCGCTTCCTGAATAATGTCGTCGCTGTCGCTGGCTTCGTATCGGAAGAAGGGTACATCGGTGGTTGGGTCATCATTGTCAATAGCAAACCGGTTGGTGAAGTTTTGTTGCTGCGATTCGATCACCGAGAGCATCGCCGGGGCTGGTTTGGTGGGCGGGTCAACGTGCGTAATAGTTAAATCGGCGCTGTTGCCTTCCAGGCGCAGATACGTAAGCTGGGTAATGGTCCATTGGGCTTCGGTCAGCAACTGGTTGTACCGTTTGCCAATGAACGTCTGCAACGGGGGCAGCTTCACGGCGCAGGCGGCGGGGTCGCACTCCGGCACGAACCCCTGCTGCGACTGCAACCCGTCGAGCAGGGCCTGCCCAAACAGCGAGTAGCCATTGTCCGGGCTGTTGTTCTGGTGGGCGGGCAGGCCGCTGGCCGTGGCGCAGAGCGTGACCGAATTGCAGGCCGTGTTTACCACGCCTCCCAGTGCTGGTGGTGTCAGGACGCTATTGCCTTCCACGAGCAATTTCTTTAGGCCATCAGGCGTAGAACGACAGGCGTCGACAAACAGAAACTGGTCGCACACATCGAGCTTGGTCAGCGCGTCGGCCAGGCCACGCACGTTCAGGGCACGGTTGTAGGTGTCGGGCAGGCGCAGGTAGTCGGTGGGCAGCAGGATGTATTCTTTCGCCCGGATTTCAAGCCCGTGTCCACTGCCAAAAAACACCAGCCTGCTGGCTTGCGCCGCCGCTTTGGGCAGGGCCACCATCTGGGCATTCCAAAGCGGAATGGTATCGCTGATGGTATTGAACGTGGGTAACAGGCTGTGAGCCAGTACGTCTGGCCCGCCCGAAGCCGCTACGGCCGCCTCTATTTTTGCCGCCTCGGCATCAGTAGGGGCCAGCAGCAACCAGCATTGCGCCAGCGGGGCCGGGGCGTAGCGGTAGGTGGTGCGTAGCCACTCGAAAATGGCGTAGGCCGTCCAGGCCGACACGGCTAACTGAGGCATACCGAAGGTGTCGGGCGCGGGATTTGAACCACCGTCGAGGTGGTCATAGGTGCTTACGCCAACCAAAAACGCAAAGGTGCCGGGGGTGCCGGGCTGCCAGGCGGGGTTTGTCCAGAGGCCGGGCTGCTGTGGGTCGGGCGTGAGGGTCATGGGCGAAACCAGTTGGCAGGCAGGTGGGTGCGGAGCTTGTCGGCAAATTTCCGGTAGAAACTAGGTTGTTGTAGGTAGCCCCCGTGCGCTTCCAGCACCGACATTCCGCTTCGGTAGGGTTCGTCGTCGATACCCGCAAAGATGGGTTTGGCCGTAAAGCTCAGGTAGTCGTTAGGGTCCCAGACGTTCCACCAGTGGCCGAGGTGGGCTGGTAGTGGCAGGGGCACCTGCCTGCCAGTTTCAAGACTAAAGTCGGCGCTGCTTTCCGCGAAGATTTTCAGTTCTTCAAACACCCCCACCTGCGAGGCCGTCGCGCACCAGAAGTCGATTTTGAGGTCCTGTAAATCAGGCGTGTTGGGCAAAAAATGGGTCAGCACGTCATACACCACCTGCCCGCCCATGCTGTGGCTCAGCAGTACGATGGGTTCGCCGTGTCGTTGTTGCTGAAGCTGTTTGGCCTGCCGGAGGGCATCCAGTAGTCGTGTCACGATGGCGCCGGGCTTGGCGGGGGTACCCCGGTTGGTCTGGTACACAAACACGTCGCCAAAGAAGGTGATGGCGGCGCGGGTCAGGTTGGGCCGAAACCGGCTCAGCACCGCCGTTAGGGCCGATCCGGTGGCGTTTTCAGCCCGACCCAGGGCCTCGCCAATGCGATCTTTCAAATCGCCGAACCAACCCGGCCCCTGCAACAATAATCCGCCCTGCGCTTGGCCTTGGGCCTGTTCAAGCTCGGTATATCGCTGCGAAATCAACTGCTGAAATAAAGCCAGTTCGGTCTCGGCGTTGGGTTGGGCGGCCAGCTGGGCGGGGGTGGCGGGGTCGTGGGCTACGTCGTCGGCTGCCAGCAGGGCCAGCGTTTCCTGCTTCAGTTGCTGGTGCCGTTCGGCCAGGATTGTGGCCACGGCCAGGTCGCTGAGGTCGCTGGGCGCGAGGTCTTTCAGGCGGGTACGGAGTTGCGGGGCCGCAGCGGGGGCAGGCCCGGCCAGAATAAGTCCGCCACCGCCTACGGGTGCAACGGGTTGATTAACCGGTAGCTGACCGAGTTCTTTGTCGAATTCGGCCAGCAACTGCGCCTGTTCGTTGGGCGAGAGCGCAACGGGGCCACCCATATGTACCAGCGTGGCGGGGTCGGGGCAGGCCTGTAAATTCCAGGCAAACTTGGCTGCCAGATCGCCCCAAAACACCCGCAGAATAGGTACGTCGCCCGCTACATCGTCGTGGTGAAGTTCATCGGCGATGTAGCGGGCGAGCATGGCCTCCCGCTGGTTGAGGTCAGCCTGATTACGAACGGCAACGCCGTGAATGTGGACAATAGGCATGGGGCAGGTACGTTTGTGGTGTACTGCCGTGAAAATAGCCGTTACGCTGCGTTTTCGGCCTTCGATTGAGTAAGTGGTACGTGCCTCTGATACCGTTTACGATTGTCTATTTCCCCAAATTCAACCCGTAGGCGAAGCGGAAGTTGAAGAGGCTTTGGCCCTGCTCGAAGCTGGTTTCAAACGTGGTGCCGAAATCAATGAAATTACCATTGGCCAGGGGCAAGGCATAACCAAAGCCTGGTTCAAAGTGAAATGACGTGGCAGCTGCCTCTGACGCGGCAATGTCTACGCCCAGATTGAGGCCCACGTGCAGGTTTTTGGCGAAATAGTACCGTGGCCCCACGTTAACGGGTATCCAGAAGTAGGTTGCCGGGTACTCCGACGCGTAGTAGTAGCCGTAGTAATCGTAGTAGCCACTATAGCGGTATGCTTTCTTGATGGTACCCATGGAGAAGCCCGTCTTGGCGTTGAGCGTGAAGTTCGATCCCAGTGGCATCTGAAAGCGGCCACTCAGGCCGGTGGCAATGCCGGTAGCGTTGTATTTGCCAATGCCCACGCCAATGCCTGTTTCTATAAAAGCCAGGCTCCGTTCGCCCACAGTGGGTATATGCCGCTGGCGGCTGCGCGATTGGGCCAGTGTATGTTGCGTAACGAAAACAAGCAGCGAAAGGGTTAGTAGTGCGGCAATTGATGCGTTTTTCATGATTATCTTATTTGGTTTTGGTTGTCAGTTATTTATCAGCTACGAAAGCCAGCTTATCGTCGCCATCGTTAAGATTGAAAATGATATTTGACCCCGTAGCATCGCCCACGCGCTCGCTACCATCGTATAATCCGTAGGCTCCCGACGACTGCTTTACCTCAATGTCGGTAAGGTCGATGCTGGCTTGCTGCGTGTTTACTATCAGCGTGAGTTTCAGGTTGACAAACCCTTCCTTAGCGCCTTTCGTGGCTACGACGGTGCCCGAAGCGGTGTTCCCGCCTTGGTTTATGGGCATGCGGTCAAGCTGAATGTTTACTTGCTTGGATGGTTGGATTAGAGTAAATGAACTGAGTTTGTAGTTGCCCAGTACCGCTACCGCGGGTGATTGCGGCGCTACGTCGGTGGTCTTTTTGCAGGCCACCACAGGTAGCAGTACGATCAGGATAAGCAGGATGCGTTTCATACGTTTTGGGTGTTTAAGCGTTGGTCTGTTCGTCATTCGACAAGGGCAAAGGTAGACCCCCAAACAGCCTAGGCTCAATACTCCATTTGTATGATTTTTGCAGTTATCTTTTTGTAAATCAACCAGTTGTGAAATAAAAAGGGGTATCAGAAGGGCCATTGTATGACACTTCTGATACCCCTTTTTTAACCTATAAGGTTGAAAAAACCTTATAGGTTTGTTCGGTTCAGGTACTTGTTCACGGCCGCTACCTTCGTGTGGACCTGGAGCTTTTCGTAGATATTGAAGATGTGTTTGCGCACCGTCGTGGGCGACACAAACAACTCGTCAGCTACTTCTTTATGGCTGTATCCCTTGGATAGTCTCCCCAGAATTTCGCGTTCGCGGGGGGTGAGTATGTCTAGTTCGGTGTTGCGCTCGGCTTCGGCGGGGGCGGGTACGTTAAAAAAAGATCCCACCACTTTCCGGGCAATGGAACTGCTCATGGGCGACCCGCCGTCGTGGAGTTCGCGGATGGCGTCGAGGAGGCGGGCGGGCGAACTGCGCTTGAGGATGAATGAGTTAGCGCCTGCCTTTAGGGCCTCGAATACCTTTTCTTCTTCGTCATAAATCGTACACATCATAAACTGCATGTCGGGGTGGCGGGGCTTCAGCAGCCGCACACACTCAATGCCATTCATGCCCGGCAGGTCGATGTCCATCAGCACCACGTCGACGGGGTAGCGCGTGAGGTCATCCAGGGCGTCTTCGGCGTTGACGTAGGTCTGCTTGCACACAAACCCATCGGCCCCATTGACTAATATGGCCAGCGACTGACGGATGTCGTCCTTGTCTTCGACGATGGCAACGATAATAGGCGTATTCATGCTGCAAGGTTCAGAAAATAGGCAGGGCAATACTATACTTCATTTGTAGTATTTTGGGGAGAGAGTCAAGAGGTGAGAGATGAGAGTCAAGAAGTAAGCGTTGAGTCAAGCGACAACGACCTGCTCAACGCTTGATTTTTGACTCTTATGTCTTGCTTCTAATAAGGGAACCGCACCTTCACGCAGGTACCCATTTCTGTTGACTCGACACTACACGAACCTCCTGATTCGTCCATCCGTAATTGCATGTTTGTCAATCCGTTACGGTTTGCGTGGGCTACTGAAGTAGGGTCGAAACCACGGCCGTTATCGCAGATATCGACCTGGAAAATGCCGCCCTGTATAGGATTAGCCAGGGGGTGCATCCGTAATGTGACCTCAGTAGCCTGGGCATGTTTGACTACGTTGTTCAGGGCTTCTTTCACTGTCAGAAACACATTGCGGCGGTCTACGCCCCGGATCATCACCTCGTCGGGCGATTCCTGAGCCTCGATTTTAAGCGTCAGCGACGTGTTGTCGATGAACTCGCGGGCATAGACGCGGATGTAGGCGATAAGGCCGTTGAGGCTGTCGTTGCGGGTGTTCAGCGACCAGATAATCTCGTTCATGGAGGTGACCATGGCCGCCGAAATCTCCGATATTTTACCCACCTCGGGCACGGCCTGAGCATCCACGCGGGTTTTGGCTACTTCGCTCAGCAGGCCAATGGCGGTCATAGACGCACCCAGGTCGTCGTGCATCTCTTTTGAAATTCGGGTACGTTCTTTCTGTTGCCCCGCCAGTTCCGACCGGATAGCCGTCAATTCCTGCTCCTGTTGGGCGGCCAATAAGGCGGCAGCGGCCGTTTTCTGGCGTTGCCGGTAGTAGAGCCAACCCAACCCACCGCCAACTGCCAGGAACAAAACAGCCATACCAGCTATCCAGAGCCACGTGGTTTGCCGACGCTGATCAGCTTCGAGGCGGGCAATCTGCGTCTGCTTTTCGGCAATTTTCTCACGCGCTTCAGCCCGGCGCATGGTCTGGTCATACGTCTCCAATTGCTCTCGGATCGACAGGCTCGTCAGCGAATCTTTATTAATTCGGTATTGATCCAGCCAGCGGTAGGCCGACCTATAATCGCCCAACAACTCCGACATGTTCACCATCTGCACCAGCCATGATTGCTGTTCGGGCAAGCCCGGTTTTAGGGTATCCATGATGGCGCGGGCACGGGCCAGCAGAGGCCGGGCTGAGGCTGGGTGTTTCTTGTCGAGGTGATTGGCCGCCAGGTTGCTCAGGATACGAATCTCTTCGGCAGGCATACCCATTTTCTGGCTCAACACAAGCGCTTTGTTGAGGTAATAGAAGCTGGAATCATACCTGTTGGTGCTTCTATAGACGTAGCCCAGGTTGTTGTACACTGTCATCAGCATATCAACATCGCGTTCTGGCTTTAATAGCCTAAGCGCCTGCAAGGTGTAGTCTGTTTCGTGCCGGTAATCTTCCCGAATGCCGTAGACCGCCCCGATGTTGAATAGCGAACTGGCTATCTCGCGGTCGTTGTTGGGCAACGCCCGCCGGATAGCCAGGGCTTTCTGGTTATAGGCAATGGCCTGATCGAGCAGGTTCTGCCGCTGATAAATGGCAGCCATGTTGTTATAGATCACGGCCTCATTATCGCGCCGCCCCAGCGCCCGCACGTAGCCCGCCGTTTGCTCATACTGCCGAATGGCTTCGGCAAGGTCGCCCTGTTTGGCGGCGGTGATAGCCAGGGCAGCATGGCAAATCATCTTGTACCGCTTCGATGTATCGGCATTGGCCTGTTGCAGCGCCTGCCGGGCAATCGCCTTGGCCTCGTCAGATCGCCCCACGTTGTTGAGGACAAACGCCACCAGCCGGACTGCCTCAAAATAGCCTTTGGTATACTGTACGCGCCGGGCCACGGTATAGGCTTTCTGGTAGTAACCAAGTGCCTTTTTAGCGTCGCTGCTTTCAACGGCTTCACCCGCCCGCAACGAGTTACCCACATAAGCCGTGTCGGTATTGTATGACGACGATTGGGCTAGACTCGCACAACCAGATAAACACAAGATGCTGACTAACAGAAGTTTGTAAGCGTAGTGGTGTGTCATAGCAGGTAGCTTGATAGAATAACAATGGTAAGCGAAGAAGTCCCGCTTTATAATGCCATTGCTCCACCCCGGCTACCTAAACACAAAAAAGCCGCCCCCGAAACAGGAACGGCTTTATAATTCTTCAGTTGTTGTAAAAAGGGAATAAAAGTGGTGAGTGGTGAACGGTAAGTGATAAGTGCTTTGCTCAGTTGCATTAGCCTAGCAGAATACTCATCACTTACCGTTCACCACTCACCACTTTAAAATATGTATTTATTCTCCGCAATCATCGCATCGGCGACGCGGCGGCGGGCATCTTTCAGGTTGATTGGCTCGATTTTGGTGAACCGTTTCAGGCCCATCAGCATCACACGCAGTTCGTCGCCTTCGGCAAAGCTCGTAATAGCAGCGCGACCGGCGTTGTTGATCTTCTCGACGGCTTCGTGCAGGTAGGCCATCGCGATGTCTTTTTGCAGGGCCATGGCGGCTTCGCCTTTGATACCGATGGTCTTCTCTACCCGCAGCAGCACCGATTCAGCCACGTACACTTCAATGGCCATGTCGGCAATGTTCATCAGAATCTCCTGCTCGTGCGAGAGCTTGCCCATGAACTTCTGCGCGGCAGAACCGGCCACCATTAGCACCGCTTTCTTCAGGTTTTTCAACACCTTCTTCTCAGCGGCAAACAGGCTTTCGTCTTCGTCGCTGCTGAAATCGGGGATCGACATAATTTCTTTGCCAATGGCCAGGGCGGGGGTCATCAAATCGAGTTCACCTTTCATGGCCCGCTTCAGCATCATGTCTACCACCAGCATCCGGTTAATCTCGTTGGTGCCTTCAAAAATGCGGTTGATCCGGGCGTCGCGGTAAGCGCGTTCCATAGGCGCATCGGCCGAGTAACCCATGCCGCCGTAGACCTGTACGCCTTCGTCCACAACATAGTCGAGCACTTCCGAACCATGCACCTTCATCATGGCGCACTCAATGGCAAACTGTTCCAGGGCCTTCAACTTGGCTGGTGCGTCTTCCATACCGCCTTCCTTCAGGTCTTCGATCAGGTCGTCGATGTTCTGCCCAGCGCGATAACTGGCTGATTCAGAAGCATAAATCTTAATTGCCATCTCTCCCAGCTTGTGCTTGATAGCCCCAAACCGCGAAATGTTGATACCAAACTGCTTGCGCTCGTTGGCGTAGCGAACCGAATCATTCACCGCCTCTTTGGCCCCGCCAATCACGGCAATACCCAGTTTGATCCGGCCAATGTTCAGGATATTCACGGCGATTTTGAAACCGTTGCCCCGCTCTGAGAGCAGGTTTTCCACGGGCACTTTCACGTCGGTAAAAAACACCTGACGGGTGTCTGACCCCTTAATACCCAGCTTATGCTCAGGCTCATTCATCGTGATGCCTTCGTAGGAACGCTCTACGATAAATGCACTTAAATTCTTGTCATCGTCAATTTTGGCGAAGACGATATAGAGGTCAGCGAAACCACCGTTGGTGATCCACATTTTCTGACCCGTGACGGTATAGTACGTACCGTCTTCGGAAAGCACCGCCTTTGTTTTACCTGAATTGGCGTCTGAGCCTGAATCGGGTTCGGTAAGACAATAGGCTGCTTTCCATTCGCCAGAGGCCAGTTTTGGCAAGTATTTACCTTTTTGCTCTTCGTTGCCATAATAGACAATGGGCAGCGTACCAATACCCGTGTGGGCCGACAGTGCTACCGAAAACGAGTGCCCCGCACCGGTTGCCTCAGCTACCAGCATCGAGGTGTTGAAGTTCATGCCAAAGCCGCCGTATTCTTCAGGAACCGACGTACCCAGCAGGCCCAGCTCACCAGCTTTGTCCATCAACGACGACATCAGCGCGGGTGATTCCGCACGGTCAATTTCGTCTAGGCGAGGCCAGATTTCTTTAGCCAGAAACTCGCGGCAGGTAGCCGCAATCATTTGCTGTTCTTCCGTAAACTCTTCAGGGATAAACACTTGCGAGGCGTCCGTGTCCTTAATCAGGAACTCACCCCCTTTAATCGAAGCCTTGTTGTCGGTCGCAATCATCGTTCAGGAATTGTTATGCGTGCATACTAGTTACGTGCAAAAGTGGTGAATAGTTCGATAAGTAGTATGCATGCATACCATTTTTTATAAACGGCTTCACACACATCTAATGCTTCTTTAACAACACCTTGACTGGCAGGTTAGTTAAGCTTCTGTATACATAACCCATCAGGTATGGACCTCGATTTATCAGCACAATTGGTGCCTCTGCTTACGCTAATCGTGCTAGAGGTAATTCTTGGCATCGACAACATCATTTTTATCTCTATACTGGCTGATAAACTCCCCGTCGAGCAGCGCGACAGGCTTCGCTATTGGGGTATTGGCCTGGCTATGGTGATGCGGTTGGCCCTACTCGCCGTGATTGCCTGGATTATACAGCTCGACCAAACGCTCTTTGTTGTGGCAGGTGTTGATTTTACAGGAAAATCGCTGATTCTGCTGGCGGGTGGCCTGTTTCTGATCTACAAAGCCACCAAGGAAATCTATCATAAAGCCGAACTCGACAACGACGCCAATGCCCCCGACGTTGGCGCCGCCGTTAACTTCAACGCCCTGTTAGGGCAGGTGCTGATTCTGGACCTCGTCTTCTCCGTCGATTCGATCATCACCGCCGTAGGTATGGTCGATACGCTGTGGGTGATGTACACGGCAGTAGTCGTTACGGTGGGCATTATGCTGGTAGCGTCTAAGCCCATTAGTACGTTCATTAGCCAACATCCGTCGTTCAAGATTCTGGCCCTGTGCTTTCTACTCATGATCGGCATGTCGTTGGTTGCTGAGGGTATGCACTTTAAAATACCGAAGGGCTACATCTATTTCGCCATGGCCTTCGCCTTTTTGGTCGACGTGATTCAGATGAAGACGGTACACAAGTCGGCCAATAGTTAATGGGCCAACGGACGTATCTTGCCGCCTTATCATCTATCAAGTCTACTGCTTGCCAACTGGTTGGGCAGTAAACAACCTTATATACAATGAATTTTCTGTACTCAATTGACCAAACCACCTGGCTGATCATAGGTGGATTTGCGCTGTTTATTATCCTGGTTATTGTCTACCTGCGCCAATCGGCCAAAAGAAGCCCCAGGGCCGTTGCGCAGGCTACACAAAACGGTATCACGGTGAAAGTGCTTTATTGCCAGCCCAGCAAAAAAGGCCGCACTATCTTCGGAGGGGTGGTGAAATATGATAAAGTCTGGCGCACGGGAGCCAACGCGGCCACGATCATCGAACTAGCGCAGGACGTGCGTGTCGGGGGCAACCGGCTGGCCAAAGGGCGTTATTCGCTCTACACCATTCCCACCCCCATCGACTGGACGGTCATCATCAACCGCCGCACGGGCCAATGGGGTATCAGCTACAAAGAAGCCGCCGACGTGCTCCGCGTCACGGCCACCACGCGCCCTTATACCCCGCCTGCCGAACAGTTTTTTATCAGTTTTGAACCCCAGCCCGGCGGCGTCAACATGCTCCTTACCTGGGACGAAACGCAGGTGGTTGTGCCCATTCAGAAGGCCGCGTAGGAAGGTGTATAGTACCTACTATATTTTTTTCATTCTGGTTATATTTGGGAAAAGACAAACGCTATGGAGGCAGTCATCGAGGAAATATCGGACTACGAACGCGAACGCGGTAAACCCGCACCTTCGCTGAATCATGCTTATGTGCAAAGCAACCTGCTGTTTGGATCGCACATGAAATACAGAGGTTCGTATTCGATCTTGCCCGAATTGGACTTGTTGATGGCAGATGGATTAATCATTGTCCCTGACATCGCTATTTATCCCAAACTCCGAATTGACTTCCTGCACGATATTCAATCAATGACAACAATGCCATTGACCGTCGTAGAGATTATTTCTCCATCACATCGGAACGCCGACCGATCAAACGACGACATTCTAGCCAAATTTGAACGGTATTTTGCCGCGGGGGTCAAGTCGTGCTGGCTGGTTATTCCCAGTTTCAAAGCCATCTCTGTCTATTCTGCCCCCGGCACTTACCAGTTTTTCATGCATGATTCAACCCTCGTCGACCCCGCCACAGGTATTGAGCTACCACTGGCTGAGGTATTTGAATAGAATCATCCTTCAAACAAGAAACGGCTCTCACTGCGCAGTGAGAGCCGTTTCTTGTTTGAAGAGATATGCTTACCTTATTTCTCCGGCAGCAGAATAAACTGGATCAGGTTGGTACCGAGGTACTTGTTGGCGGCGGCTTTAGTGCTTTCTGGCGTTACGGTTTTCAGTAATTCCGGTTCGCGGAGTACTTCCAGCGGATCGTCGCCATTGTAGTATTGGTTCGACAAATAGCTGAGCCAGAAGCTGTTGTCTTTTAGCTGCACCTCCTGTTCGCGGGTAGTTTCGGCTTTGAACTTGGCAATGTCTCTGGCATCGGCACCGGTGGTTTTCAGCTTCGCAATCTCGCGGTTCACGCTGGCAATGAGCTTCTCGACGTTTTCTGGGGCGCAGCCAAAATTGATGCGGAAGGTGTAGCGCGGCACAGGATACCGGCCATAGGCACCACTGGCACTCACGCCATACACGCCGCTTTCGTCTTCACGTAGCTTCTCGATCAGCTTGATTTCCAGCACTTCGGCCAGAGCATCTACCTGCGTGGCGTTTTCGGGTGTCCAGTCGAAGTTGCCGGTGTAGACCAGCTGGACAGAGGCTTTGGGGTCGACGCCCTTGCGCACGGTCTTGGTCAGCTGACCCTCCGGGGCGCGGATGCCCAGGTCGCGGAAGGTCTGCTTCGTGCCGGTGGCAGGCAGCCCACCCAGGTAGGTCTCCAGCAGGGGCCGGATGTTGGCCACGTCGAAATTGCCGACGAAGGTAAACGTGAAGCCGCCTGCATCGGCGAAGCGTTCGTTGTAAATCTGGAATGCCCGGTCGAGATTAATCCGGTCGAGATCGGCGGGGGTGAGGGGCTGCCGACGGGGGTTGTGGTTGCCCAGCGTCACGGCCACGGTGTCGCCAAACACCTTCTGCGGGGTGGGTGTGGCGAGTTGGGCGGCCAGGGCGCTTTTTTGGTTTGAGAGGAACCCTGCTACCACGTCGGGGTCGCGGCGGGGCTGGGTAAAGTAACTGTAGAGCAGTTGCAGGGCCGTTTTCAGATCCTGCGGGGCCGCGCTGCCGCTGATGCCTTCGCCCAGTTCCGATATGTACGGGTTGACGTTCAGGGCCTTTCCCGCCAGAAACTTACCCAGCTGCACTTGACTGAACTCACCCGTACCCCCCAGCGACACGAGCGTAGAGGCGAACCGAGCACTCTGGAAATCGGGCAGGTCGTAGCGCGACGTACCACCGAGGCTATTGCCAGAAAACAGGATCTGGTCGTTTTTGAAGGTCGTAGGTTTCAGCACCACTCGCACGCCGTTTTTCAGCGTCAGTTCCGTCACACCAATTTTGTCGATTTTGGCTTCCTTTATCACTGGGCCGGGCGTAGGCTCCTTGGGCAGCAGTGGTTTGTCGATGGTCTTGTCATCGTAGGCAGTAAGGCCCTTACCGGCGGCGTCGGTATAGCCGATCACCTGCTCAATAGAAGGCAGTTTGGCGCGGTCTTTCTCCGGGGCCATCAGCACCACCGCCCGGTTTTCATTCCGAATAAAATTGTCCACCAGCCCATTAATGTCGGTTAAACCAATGCCCGACAATGTGCTCTTCAGGAAGTCATAATAGAACCCAATGTTCACGACTGGCTCCTGGTCAGTGAAGTTGCCCACGTACTGACCCACGTAGCTGGACGAGCGGGTTTTATCGCGCTCCAGGTAAGCCTGCTCAGCACCGCGCAGGAGTTCGGTTTTGGCGCGGGCCAGTTCAGTAGGAGTGAAGCCGAACTGTTTTACACGGGCATTCTCATCGAGCAGGGCGCGGATAGCCCGTTCAATGTTGCCTTCTTTGGCCACGGCAAAGGCCGTAAAGGCGTCGAGGTTGCCCAAAAAGCCACCGTAGTTGCTGTAGCCATACAGAAACGGTGGGTTAGCCTGTTGGGTAAGCTCCTGAATGCGGTTGCCCAGCATGGCATTGAACAGGTCGCGGGCCACATCAGCGCGGAGGTCACCCAAGACGCGCTCCTTCACTTCGGGACGCTTGTAGATCAGCTGCACAATGGTGTTGGGCTGTTCGTTATCCGTCACAATCACCACTTTCGTGTCCTTGTGGGCCGGAATAGTGTAGGTAGGCCGAGGCACCTCGTCCGTCGCTTTCGGAATACGCCCAAACTTCTCGCGGATCATGGCTTCGACTTTTTTGACGTCGAAATCACCCACGGCTACCACGGCCATGAGGTCGGGGCGGTACCAGGTTTTGTAGAAGTCGCGCAGTACCTGCGGCTTAAACGTGCGGATGATGCTGTCTTTGCCGATGGGTAGCCGCATGGCATAGCGCGAGTTGTTCAGAATAGCCGGAAAATACTTGTCGCGCATCCGTTGCTGCGCTCCGCGCCCCAATCGCCATTCTTCCAGCACCACGCCACGTTCCTTGTTGATCTCGGTGGTGTCGAGCGAAATGTTGTGCGCCCAGTCTTCCAGAATCTGCATCGACCGCTCGAACACATTGGCCGAATCGGTCGGCACGGGCAGTTCATACACGGTCTCGTCGAAGCTGGTGTAGGCGTTCAGGTCGGCCCCGAACCGGATTCCCGACGACTGCAAAAAGCTCACCAACTCGTTTTTGGGGAAGTTTTTGGTGCCGTTGAAGGCCATGTGTTCCATGAAGTGGGCCAGCCCCTGCTGGGCATCGTTTTCCAGCACCGACCCCGTCCGCACCACCAGCCGGAGTTCGGCGCGGTTGGCGGGTTCGGTGTTCTTACGGATGTAGTAAGTAAGGCCATTGGGCAGTTTTCCCACCGTCACGTCCTTATCAAACGGGATGGGGGCGGCCATGTTAAACGCTTTGGGCGGGGCCGCCAGTTTAGCAGCAACTTTGGTGCCGGGCTTAGGTTTCGCCGGTGCCTGTGCCCAGCCTGTGTTAACACAAAAAAGTACCGCCAGCATCAGCAGGAACGGCTTTATCAGGAAATGACGCATAGGTTAGTGATAAAAAATCGGGTTGGTAGTGGTACAACCAAATGTAAACAGGAACGTATGGCCGTGGCGATAAATTTTAAGGTCCCTTAAAGGTCCCTTAAACGTTAGACTTCAAACGCCTTTTCCAGGCCAATGGCTAAAGTTTACGCTCACCATGATTGAGCCTGTTTGTTACGTGTGTACCTTCGCGGTTGATACATCAATCATATATCAACTACCATGAAACATTTTTTTGCCCTTTGTGTGGCGCTCACGTTTGCTGTAACTGCACAAGCTCAAGAGTTTAAGCCATTTAAAGTCAACGTATCTATCGGCGGTGCGATTCCGAGCGGTGGCGGTGGCGTGCTGTTCGCTATTGAACCTAAATACGGCATCAATGACCAGATCGACGTTGGCCTGCGCCTGGAGTCGGCATTGATGGCTCGTGACCTGACGGTTAACGGCAACACTAGTTCGGGAAATGCACAGGGTGCTTTTTCGTATATCTTGACGGGTAACTATATGCTTTCGGACGAAGGTTTCCGGCCATTTGTGGGTATCGGTGCGGGTATTTACGGCATTGCTGGTACTGGTTTTACGGCTACCAGCGGCACGGGTGGTTCCACCACCAATGGCAACATCAACGCGGCATCGGTTTTCGGTGGTATGGGCCGCGTTGGATTCAAAACGGGCCACTTTGTGCTGGGCGTTGAGTATAACTTCATTCCGAATTCAAACTCAATAGTGTACGACAGCAATGGCACCAACAAAATTGGTACGTCGGTACAAAGCAAGAACTCATACGCAGGCATCAAAATCGGCTTTGATATCGGCGGTGGCCGTCGGTAGATTCTTTCAAGTTTAAAGTTTAAGGTCCAAGCGGTCCGCCGCTGCGAGTCTAAGGTTGGCTGACGCGGGAGTACGCTAGCGTCAGCCAACCTTAAACGTTGGACCTTAAACTTTAAACTCATTTGTGAACATTGCTCTTATCGGTCCCGGCAAGGTGGCTCACCTGCACGCTCAGGCAACGCAACAAGTTCCGGGTGTCAAACTCGTGGCCGTGTGTGGTCGCAACCCTGACAAAACCGCCGACTTTGCCCGGCAGTATGGCATCGCGCCTTACACGGAAGTGGCTGAGATGGTCACTCGTGAAGGCGTCGACGTGTGTGTGGTATTGACCCCGCACCCCAACCACCGCGAACCCACCATAGCAGCCCTGGAAGCAGGTGCCAACGTCTTGGTAGAGAAGCCTTTGGCGGCATCACTATCCGACTGCGATGCCATGATCGCTGCGGCAGAGCGGGCGGGTAAATTGTTGAGCGTAGTGAGTCAGCGGCGGTTTTATGCGCCTTGCCAGCGCATTCGGGCGGCTATCGATTCGGGTAAAATAGGTACGCCTGCGTTGGGCATGGTGCAGATGCTGGGCTGGCGCGACGAAGCCTACTACCGGTCTGATCCCTGGCGGGGTTCGTGGGCGCACGAGGGCGGTGGCGTACTAGTCAACCAGGCTCCGCACCAGCTCGATTTGCTGCTCTGGTACATGGGTGAACCCATGTCGGTCTATGGGCAGTGGCGCAACGTGAACCATCCCTACATTGAGGTAGAAGACACGGCGGCGGCCATTGTGCAGTTTAAGAACGGGGGCATCGGCAACATCGTGGCCAGCAACAGTCAACGGCCCGGCCTCTATGGTAAGGTGCATATTCACGGCAGCAGCGGGGCCTCGGTGGGTGTGCAAACCGATGGCGGCAGCATGTTCATTGCGGGACGGTCGGGTATTCAGGAGCCACCCATGAATGATATCTGGATGGTGCCCGACGAAGGCCATCTGCTCGACGAGTTCAAAGCCGAGGACACCGCCTTTTTCGGCCAAATCAACGCCCTGACCTATTATTTTGGCCTGCAACTCACCGATTTCTGCACCGCCATCCGCGATGGGCGCCCCCCCGCCGTCACCGCCGAAGACGGCCGCCGGGTGGTGCAATTGTTCGAAGCCATCTACGAATCGCAACGCACCGGGCAGGCGGTGGGAGTTGGGGGTAGGGGTTTGTAGTTAGTAGTTTGTAGTTTGTAGTTGGCTGACGCACGGCCCCTCGACTGCGCTCGGGGTGACAGGCAAATAGAGCAATCTCAAAGAGTTGATTCAATGTCGTTGTCACCCCGAGCGCAGTCGAGGGGCCGTGCGTCAGCAAAACCACCAACCACCAACTACCCCCCCCTACCTCCGCCGGAACATCACGTAGCCGTTTTCTTCGCGTTCCAGTATCAGGTTGGGGTTAGTGCGGTATTGGTCGGCTTCGGTGATTTTGGTGATGAAAAAGGTGGGCCGGTCAACGGGGCCGGAGAGGAGGAAATCGGCTTGCCGGGTGCGCGGGTCAACGGGGGGCATTTTGCGGAGGTAGAAGAGTTGCGCGTAGCTTTTGTAGCCAATGGATTCGGCATAGACGCGCTGTCCCTGTTTCGTTTCGTAGAACCGCACCGCCGCCCCCTGCACATACTCTTCTATGTTGGGTACGATCAGGCTCAGGTACAGCCACAGACACACGGCCGTAGACCCGTATAACGACCATACGCTACCAGGAAGGCCATTCTCGGGTAGCCTGCCCCCCCGCCGAACGTACCGGGCTAATTGCACGATGGCCGTGAGCAGCACCGCCAGATACACCACGCCAATGACCCACTCCCAGCCGCCCCATTGCACTGGAGCCTGGAGATTGGCCACCGCAAACTTGTCATTGATATAGGGGATCAGGGCCGTTTTGTATTGACCTACTACGGGCAGGGCCGCCAGCAGAATGCCCAGCAGCCCACCTACCAGCAGCAGCCCGGCCGTAAGCCAGCGGCTCCACTGTACCCGGCCCATGAGCAGGTCGTGGAGATGCCGGGCCGCGAGATACGATACCGGAAACCACGCCATGCTGGAGTAATGCACGATCTTGGTTTTCACGATAGAAAACAGGATCATCACCACCCAGAACAGGGCCACCATCCAGAGCCGGAAATCGCGCGGATCGGGTTGGGCAGCGAGGTAGCGGATGGCGAAGATGGAGAGGGGAAAACACCCCACCAGCACCACCACAAAATGGTAGTAGAACGGCTGCCCGTGGCCCGCGTCAGGGGTGCTGAACAGGCGGATCTGGTAGGTGATAAACTCTTCCAGAAACTGCGGTCCGTTTTTAATTATTTCTAGTCCAAACCAAGCCGACGCCACCACCAGTACTGCTGCAATAGCCAGCAGCGCGTTTCTCAGCGTGAGCAATGGCCGGAACCGCCGCACCAGCCTGGCCAGCACCCAGACCACCACAAACGTCAGCCCCGCCAGCAGGGCACCTACGGGGCCTTTGGTGAGCACAGCCAACCCCACAAACAAGCCCGATAGCGCTGTATAGCGACCCGCGCCAGCCTGCCCGTAGCGCAGCACAGCCTCGTAAATGTAGCAGATGCCCAGGAATATGAACAGATTGAACGTGGGGTCGATGATGCCGGTCTTGAAATACAGGTGCGGTGTGAGGGCACCCAGATACCCCACAGCCCACAAAAGCCCGAATTGAGGACCGTGGACGCGTTTTCCCACGAAAAAGAACGTTAGCAGCGTGGCAATCCCCATGAGCGCGTTGGGCAGGCGGGCGGCATATTCACCCACGCCCAGCACCCGCATGGCTGTGGCCTGAAGCCAGAAAAATAGGGGTGGTTTTTCCCAAAACGGCTCGAAATTGATCTGCACACGGGCATAATTTCCCGTCACCAGCATCTCCCGCGCCGACTCGGCAAAGTTAATCTCGTCCCAGTCGAACAGGTGTACGCGCCCCAGAAACGGCAGGTAAAACACCACACCGAGGAGCAACAGCAGAAGAGGGTAAAAGCGAGGGTGGTACATATAAGAATGTCTTCTGAAAAATGTCTTCAGAAGACAGTTTTACGACTCCTTCAATACATAAATGCCTTTTGTGTTTCGGCCCAGACCGTTGTAGTCCAGGCCGTAGCCGACCACAAATTTGTTCTCGATAGAGAAGCCGACATACTCCAAGTGGATAGGCGTTTGGAGGGCGGCTGGTTTGAACAGCAGCGTAGCAACGGCAATAGAGGCGGGCTTTTGTTCCTGCAACAGCCGGTGCACCTCCACCATGGTCAGGCCTGTATCTACGATATCTTCGACTACAATCAGGTCGCGCCCGGCCACAGTCTCTGTCAGGCCCAGAATCTGCTTTACCTGTCCCGTAGAGGCTGTTTCGATATACGATGCCACCCGAATAAAGGTGACCTCGCAGTCGATGGTGAGGTTCTTGAGCAGGTCGGCGGTGAAAAGAACGGCTCCATTCAGCACCCCCACAATCAGCGGACGGCGACCGGCGTAATCGCGGTTGATCTGGTCGGCCAGTTCGGCGATGCGGTTCTGGAGCGTTTCGTGGTCAATGAAGGGCACAAACGTTTTGTCGAGTACATTCAGCATACCATCAAAGGTAAGGTTTCTGATTTTTACGGGCTAAACAAACGGATAGCCAGGCGGTAACGTTATCAAGCAGACGTTCTCACTATCCGTTTTGCAGATGAAATCTTTGTTGTTGGCCGTTTTTGCTACCTGTGCCTTGTTAGTTGCCCAACCGGCGCAGGCGCAGCTTTATTCGTCGGCCGATTTCGACAAGAAATACGATGGCCTGCTTCAGCACCCCGGCGTGCAGATCGAATCGGCGGAGGCCATCAATTACATGTACAATTACAAGTTCGCGCAAGCCGATAAGGAGTTTCGCTGGTTGCGGTTGCGTTACCCCAGCCACCCTATGCCCTACTTCCTGATGGGCATGGCCGAGTGGTGGAAGATGGTGCCCAACACCGACAACCCCGACTACGACGACCGCTGCCTGGCCCTGATGGACACCACCATTACCCTGGCCGAAAAACTCTACGACACCAGCGAAAACAAGCTGGAACCGGCTTTCTTCCTGGCGGGGGCTTATTCCTACAAAGCGCGGATCTATTCGGAACGGAAAAAGTGGGCGAAGGCCACCTTTGCGGGCAAGAGCGCCCTTAAGTACTTTGAAAAGTGCAAAGGTAACGGCGAGATGAACCCCGAACTGATGTTTGGCGACGGGCTGTATAATTACTACGCCAAGTGGATTCCCGAAAATTACCCTCTGCTGAAACCCATTTTGCTATTTTTCCCGAAAGGCGACAAAGCGTCGGGTATCAAGCAACTGGAGAAAACGGCCAATAACGCCTTCTACACGCGGGTGGAGGCCCGGTATTTCCTGTTGCAGATCTACAGCATGGAAAACCAGTATGACAAGGCCTATGACATGGCCAAGTTCATGACCGAGCAGTATCCCGACAACCCTTTTTTCGAGCGGTACTACGCCCGGTCGGCGTTTGTGCGGGGGCGACTAACGGAGGCCGAAACGCTGTCGAAAGATATTCTGACGAAGATTGCGGCGGGCAAAGATGGCTACGAGGGCGTCAGCGGACGTACGGCGGCCTACATTCTGGCCTATATCCAGCAGAATTTCTACCGCAACAACGCCGAGGCGAAGAAGTATTACCAGCAGTCGATTGATTTTGCGCTACAGACCAACGCCAAAAATGCGGGCTACTACTGGTCGTCGCTACTGGCGCTGGGCCGCATTGCCGACGCCGAGAAGAATTACGATCAGGCCCGCACCTACTACACCGAGGTGATGGATAACGCTGAACACAAATCGGCTCAATACCAGGAAGCCAAGAAAGCCGTGAAAGAAGGCAAAGCAAGTAGACGGGAGGAACGGCGGAAAAGGAAGGAATAAATTAGTGATGAGTGCTAAACGGTAAGTGGTGAGTTTGCTTACGTCAGCGAAACTGCTCTGGCGTAAGCAAACTCACCACTTACCGTTTAGCACTCATCACTATCATGGTATCGGCATCACCTTGCTCTCTTTAAAGGTAGACAGGATCACCATGGTTTGGGTGCTGGCTACTTCTTCGATCTCGTTGATCGTTTCGAGCATGAGCTTCTGGTAAGCGGCAATGTCGTGCGAGATTACTTTTAGTAAAAAGTCGCCGGAGCCGGTAATGTGGTGGCACTCAATAATTTCGGGAATTTCTTCAACGCGGGCGACGAACAAATCGGTCACCATTTTTTTGTGGCCCACCAGGTTTACCATCACGAAGGTGGTGACACCAAGGCCTACTTTTTCTCGGTCGAGCTGGGCGTGGTAGCTCTGAATAATACCCGATGTTTCTAGTTTTTTGACCCGTTCCAACGTCGGGGCAGGCGATAAACCAATCTCTTTCGACAACTGGGCGTTAGTGATTTTGGCGTTGGATTGGAGTATATCTAGAACTTTACGGTCAATCTGGTCTAGTTTCATTCCGCATAGGGGGTTGTCTGTGGTGTTGCTCGTGTATTACAGAGCAAATTTACAGACTGGCGATCTATTTGTTCTTAAAAAATGCTGTTTTAATAGGGTTGTGTAAAATAATAATTTGACATAAGGCAGTTTAGCCGCATAATATTGGGAGTAGAAATAGCCAACTTTTTCTCCAAATTATCGCTTCGATAGCTTGTTGCCGGTGATAGTGCGCTGGCTTTTGGAACGAAAACGGGGTTCATCCCCCGCCTCCAGCCCTGGCGCCGTGGCTGCGTGTTTGGTTTTTCGCCCCTGCACCCGTTCCCGCCACATTCTAAATGAAGACGGTTTCATGTTCAACCGCATGAGGGTAATTACCTGCTGTTCGACCAGGCCAAACTGGGCTTCGATGGCATCGAATGGGGTGCGGTCCTCCCAGGCCATTTCAATAATTCGGTCCGTATCAGCCAGGGTCAATTCGGGTAGATCTTGCGCTTTCATAAGTGAGTTGATAGAGGTTATTACACTGTCGTAGCAGAGAACAATCAACGGTAAGCAGCAGACTCCTTAATCACCCCAATGGCCGTGTCGATTTCGGCTTCGGTGTTGTAGTAATGGGGCGACAGGCGCAAGGCCCATTCCACACTTTTGCGTTCCCAATCGATGAGGGCGAAGTTGGTAAAGCTCATAGAAAAGTTGATCTGCTGCTGTTTCAGTGCCGCCTGCACACGCTCGGGCGATTGGCCGGGGAGAGTGAATAACAGCAGGCTGGCTAAGTGGTCACCCTGATCGAGCAAGCGCAAATCGGGTAGGCTGCCCAGACCCGCTTGCAGTCGGTTTCGGAGCATGGCGTTGCGCTTGGCAATGTCGGCCAGATCAAGGGCGTTGGCATAGCGCAGGGCTTCGGTCAGGCCTAGTTGCAGCGCCGGGGCTGTTTCCCACTGCTCGAACCGCCGCGCCGTGGGCTGAATCTGGTAGCTGTCGCTGGTAGTCCAGTCAGCCCCTCGCATGTCGATGAAGAGGGGTTCGAGGTTCGCGTCGAGCACCCGGTCGCTGATGTAGAGTAGGCCCGTGCCACGCGGTCCCCGCAGGAATTTTCGACCCGTAGCGCTTAGAAAATCGGCACCAATGGCCGGGGCATCAACGGGCATCTGTCCCACGCTCTGGCAGGCATCCACCACATACCAGGCCCCCACCTCATGCGCCACGGTCCCAAAGGCTTCTACCGGCTGAATCCGCCCCGAATTGGTTGGCACGTGGGTTACGGCAATCACGGTAGGGCGCAGTTGCCGCGCCAGGTCAATCAGGTGGTCAGCCATGACACCGCCGTCGGGGTGGTCATTGGCCCGGACAATGCGGATACCGAAGCGTTTTTGCAGCGACAGAAACGCAAACTGGTTCGAGATATAGTCGTCGTTGGTGGTCAGCACCACGTCGCCCGCCCGAAACGGAATGGCCGACAGGGCTTTGGCGTAGGCATCGGTGGCACTGTAGGTGAAGGCAATGTTGCGCGGCTGGCAGCGAAGCAACTGAGCAGCTTCGGTGTAAAACTGGCTCAACGGTTCGGCAAAGCGGGCACCGGTTTCATAGCCGCCATAGCGGGCTTCGTCGGCCACGTATTGCCGAATAGCCTCACTAACCACAGTGGGCATAAGCCCGGCTCCGGCGTTGTTGAGGTGAATGAGGTGTCCGGTGGTGGGCGTGTCGCGGCGAAGCTGGTCAATGTTCATGTTGGGCGTGTAGCTGGTCTTTTCCCCTCCACTAGTCAACCCTGAGCCGCCACCATCCGTTCGTAGACGGTATCAAAATCGGCCGTGCGATTGGGTCGATAATGATCTGCATGGTATTTGTCCAGCTTTTGCAAAATCTGCACCAGCAGGGTTTTTTCACCCTCCGAGAGTGAACTGTAGGCCACGTCGGCCACTTTGTCCATTACCGGAAACGTTTCCTGGATGACGGTTATGCCTTTGTTGGTGAGCAGGAGTCGCTTGCTGCGACGGTCCTGTTCATCAGGAAACTCCTCGATCAGCTCCATCTTCACCAACCGGTTGATCACGTCGATACCAGAGGCAAATTCGGCCATCATTTCGTAGATCAATTCGCTTTTTTTAGGAGTACCCATCTGCGCCAGCACGATCAGATAAACCGGGTCTTCGATGCTTTTAAACCCAATGGGCTGCATGGCCTTTTTGGAATAGAAGTGCGCGTAGCTGGCCAGCCGCCCCGTCAACGAGGCCAGATGCGCTTCGGGCCGGATATGCCGACTGGTTGCTATCGACTTGTTTTTCCGCTCGGTCAAGCTTTCTACCCACTGCGTTTTTGGCTGGTGTTGCCCGGCTTCTTCCCCGGTGGGTATCGCAGCGTCGGGGGCCACGTCGCTGTTCAATATGGGGTGATGATGCTGGGTTGGCAGTGGCACAGGCTTGGCCTGCTCGGTGAGGTAGTGCAGGCAAAACCCAGGCAAATCAGCCTGGTCATGCACGCTGCTATAGGCGGCCCAAGCATTGACCAGCTCGACCAGTTTCTCTTCTCCGCTATCCATCGTTACTGTGGTTTCATACCAAATATACGGTATAACCCGCTGTTTTTAGTACGGTTTCGATATTTAATCTGTTGAAATTTGAACAATTGCTAAATTTTCGTAGTAATATTGTGGCACAAACGGCGGGAATACTATGATTGCGGAATTAAAGGCGGTGAGCAAGGAGTACAAAACGGGCGATCAAACTATTGTAGCGCTTCAACCCACCAGCCTGCAACTCAACGAAGGCGAACTGCTGCTCATTATTGGGCCATCGGGGTCGGGTAAGACCACGTTGCTGTCGCTCCTGGGCTGTGTTATCTATCCTAGCTCAGGCGATTTGTGGGTAGACGGACAGCACGTCAATAACCTGAAAGAGAATGCCCTGGCACGATTGAGGTTGGGTACCATTGGCTTTGTTTTCCAGAATTTCAACCTGCTGGCTCCCCTCACCGCCGAAGAAAACGTGATGATGCCCCTGCAACTACAGGGGGTGCGTAGCGCCGAGGCCCGCGACCGCACCCAACAAGCACTGCAAACGGTGGGCATGACTGACCGCCGCCGCAACCTGCCCCGGCAGCTCAGTGGCGGACAGCAGCAACGCATTGCCATTGCCCGCGCACTAGTCACAAACCCCAAACTCGTTCTCTGCGACGAACCCACGGCCTCGCTCGATAAAGATTCGCTGGAGATTGTCATGCACGAACTCCGCACCCTGGCCGACGGAGGTAAATCGGTCGCCGTGGTCACGCACGACCCTCGCCTGAAACAATATGCTCACCGGATTGTGGAGGTAGACAACGGTGTAGTAACAGAAATTTCGCTAACCGATTAACAACCATGAGCGCTATTTTTTCAAGTAGAAAAGGCCCTGGCACCGTCGAAATAGCCCTTTGTGTGGTTACGGCGTTGCTAACCTCCTGTGGCAGTAAAGACCAGAAAGCTGCCGATCAGAAAGACACCGTACGCACCGTACAAACGCCCAAACGGGTAGACGAGGTGCTGGGTATTGCCGTTATTGAACCCGCTGCCCGCCTCTCGCAACTATCGGCCGAAACGGGTGGGCTAGTGAAAAGCATCCGTGTTGACATTGGGCAGCAGGTGACCAAGGGACAGGTGCTACTAACCATGGACAATGCCGTGGAAGGGGCGCAGCTTCGGCAGGCCAATGTGAAGATTAAAACCCAGCAGGACGCTATTGAAACAGCCCGGCAAAACGTACAGTCGCTACGGGTGCAACTCCAGAAAGCCCAGGACGATCAGCGCCGAAACGACGTTCTTTTCAAAGGCAATGCCCTGACCAGGAAAGAGTTAGACGATTCGCAGTACCAGGTCACGAACCTGCAACAGCAGATCAGGGCATCGGAGGCGCAGGTGCGGCAGGCCGAGGGGCAGATCAGCTCACTGCGGGCCGACATCCAGTATGCCAGCACAGTGGCGGGCCTCAAAACGGTGAAGGCCCCGGCCAACGGCACGCTCCTGAGCCTCGATGCCAAGGTGGGGCAGTACCTCAACAGCAACCAGGCCATTGGTGATTTTGCCCCCGCTGGCCCGCTGGTGGCCGTTACGGAAATCGACGAGTTGTTTGCGCTGACTGTGAAAGTAGGCCAAAAGGCGTACATCAGACCGCAGGGCAGCAACGAAAAACTGTCTACGGGCACGGTGATCCTCACCTCGCCCTACCTCCGCAAAAAATCGCTTTTTGCCGATAACGCCGCCAACCTCGAAGACCGGCGCGTTCGTGAAGTGCGGGTGCAACTGGATGATCCTTCCAGGGTAATTATTGGTGCGCGGGTGGAGTGTATTATAGTCGTAAGTCCTCAGTCGTAAGTCATAAGGGGCTTCGCTTAGGTACAACACCTCGCTAAAACAGCGAGACTTACGACTGAAGACTTACGACTATGCTTAAAACAGCGTTCAAATTTATTCGCTACGACCGGGCCAAGTCGTTTGGGGCGTTGGCGGGCATTGTGATCTCGGTGTTTCTGGTGGGGCAGCAGGCTGGTATTTTCATCTTCCTCACCGATGCCATGCGCAGCATTGTCGACAACAACAAGGGGTACATCTGGGTCACGGATGAGACCACCAACAATGCCAACCAGCTTAGCCTGCTCGACGTGCGCAAAGGTTACGAAATCGGTTCCCTGCCGGGGGTAGATCGCGTGTTTCCAGTAGTGGTAGCGGGGGCGGGGGCCAAGTTTGCCAATGGCACCACCAGCGGGTTTTCGCTCATTGGCTCGCAGGCACCCGATTTTGTGGGCGGTCCGTGGCGGCTCTACACGGCCAAGCCGCAGGATATGCTGCCCGAAGGTGCGCTCGTCACGGATTTCTACGATGCCAAAGCCCTCGGTGGTCTCAAACCGGGCGATTATTTCGAGGTGAATGGCAAGAAGGTGTACAACGCAGGCCTCACGCGCGGCGCCCGGTCGTTTGGAGGTGGATTGCTGGCCTTTACCACCATCGAACGGGCGCGTTACCTGGCCAACATACCCACCAACCGCGTTAGCTTTTACCTCGTAAAGCCTAAATCGGGTGTGCCGGAATCGGCTGTTATTCAACAGATTAACCAGAGCATCACGGGTGTTCGGGCCTGGAACGCCGATGCGCTTTCGCAGACTACGGTCAAGACGGTGCTCGCCACCAACGGCATTGCGGCTTCGTTTGGCAGCCTTATTGGGTTCGCCATTATTTCGGGTCTGGTTATCATCGGGCTTACGCTTTATTCGGCGGCCATCGACCGGATCAAAGACTACGGCACACTGAAGGCTATCGGGGCCACCAACGGCTACGTAAGCTGCCTGATTCTGACCCAGGCCACGCTCTTCGCCCTGGTGGGCTACGTAGTGGGTCGGGGCATGGTAGAAGGCTTTCGGCAGGGCATTGCCCAGGCAGGAACGCTGTTTTTCTTTCCCCTCTGGTTTGAATACGCCCTGTTTGTGGTCACCATAATCATTTCGCTGGGTGGCAGTGTGTTCGCCATCCGCCGCATCAATGCGCTTGAACCCGCCACGGTATTTCGGGGCTAAAAATTAATGAGCGAATGAGTGATTGAGCGGATGCTTGGATCTCATACTCGATTCGCTCCAACCTTGCTTGACATGAAACGCATCGTTCTTGTTTATTCGCTCGTTTACTCAATCACTCATTCGCTCATTGGCCTCGCTCAAACGCCCATCACGCTCGATCAGGCGTTGCAACAGGCGCAGGCTAACCGGCTCGAACTAACCAACCAGCAGTTGCAGCTTCAGATAACGGCCAACGACGAAGCTCGGCGGCGGGCCACCTGGCAACCGCAGCTAACAGCCGGAGCCGATTTTCGGTGGAACACGCAGATTCAGCGCAACATCGTCAAGGGTGGTTTTACCGGCAGCGGACCCGATCAGGTGCTGCGGTTTGGTACACCTATCAACAATGTCTTGAACGCCCAGGCCGAACAAAAGCTGTATGATGCTCAAAGTCGCATTGACCGGTCTATCAATCAGGTAAACGCTGAAAATCAGAAGCTTACGCTTGAAAGTCTACGCATTACCGTGCGGCAGCAAGTGACGGAGGCCTATTACCAGGCCGTGTTGAATCGGGAGAAAATTCGCCTTTCGGAACGGGCACTGGCGCGGGCGCAGGGGTATCTGGAGCAGGCACAAACCCGCTTTGCCGGCGGAACGCTGCTCAAGTCTGACCTCGACCGGTTTGATCTTGATCTCCGCAATGCAGCCCTCACCCTCCGCAACGATGGGCGCGACTATGCGCTTAGCCTCGACAACCTCCGATACCGCATCAACGCGCCCCAGGCCAACCTGCAGACCGCCCTTATCCCCGCCGATTCGCTGACCCAGCTAGTTACCCGGTTCGACAGCCAAAACGGCGTTACAACTGAGCGAGTTGAAGTTGCCCAGGAGGGGTTAAACCGGCAGGTGAATCTGTTAAACGAACAACGCGAACGCGCCCGGCTGCTGCCCAAGGTGACCGCATACGGGGCCTATTTTGCCCAGCAACTGGCCGATACCTTCAACCCGTTTCAGACCGGAAACTGGTATCCGTATAATTATGTGGGTCTGCGGCTAAGTGTGCCTGTATTCGACGGGCGGCAGGCGCGGCTCAACCGGCAGGACTACGTACAGCGGGCGCAGATAAGTCAGAACACGGCGCAACGACTGCAAAACGACTTCGATTATGAGATGCGCTCGGCGCAGAACACGTTGCAGCAGGCGCAGGAAAACCTGGCTCAGACGCGCCTGAACATTACGCAAGCCCAGCAAATTCTGGAGGTAGACAAGGTTCGGTTTGCCGCCGGGACGTTGCTCATGGCCGATTTTCGCAACAGCGAATACAGTCTGCAACAAGCAGAAAACAACTACCTGCGTGCCGTATATGATATACTACTGGGACAACTTCAGGTCCGTAAGGCAACGGGACAACTATAATACGTAATAAAGCCGATTGTTCAATTTCCGAGCTAACGGTACAAAAACTTTAGTTATCCACACTTTTGAGCAAAACCACTGTGGATAACCTAAGTTATTGTGGATTACTTTTGTTGACCCCTCCAAACTAAAGCATTGCTTTAGCTAGCGGAGGCTTGCAGGCTAAACTTATCTTTTCTACTATGTCGAACGAAGCCGCCTTTTCTCTTGCCAACGCATTGGTATTTCCACAGTGGCTGCTCATGATTTTTGCGCCCCGCTGGCAGGTTACGCAGTGGCTCACCAAGATGCTGTTTATACCAGCATTGCTGGCTATCATGTACGCCTTTTATTTGTTCAGTAGCAGCGGTTCCGGCGGATTAGACTTTATGAGTTTTGCTACGCTAAAAGGTGTGATGACCCTTTTCGAAAAAGGCGGTGAACGCGTGATGCTGGCAGGCTGGATTCACTACCTTGCCTTCGATTTGGTGGCTGGCAGCTGGATTCTCCGCGATGGACAACAGCGTGGCATTGCCCACGGCTGGCTCGTGCCCTGCCTGCTGTTCTGCTTCATGCTCGGCCCCACGGGGCTGTTACTCTATGTGATTGTACGAGCTGTGTGGGGGAAACGTACCAGTTAAACTGCTACGCGGTCACCGGCATAGAGCAGTTCGCGGACAGCTTCGGCGATACCTTCAGGGTCGAAGCCGCACTCATGGTGGAGTTCAATCTGCTCGCCGTGTTCAATCACCGCGTCGGGAATGCCGAGGCGTTTCACGCGGGCCATGTAGCCGTGGTCGGCCATAAATTCCAGCACAGCTGAGCCAAACCCACCCATAATGCAACCGTCTTCTACGGTCAGAATCCGGTCGAAACGGCGGAACACCTGATGCAGCATGGCCTCGTCGAGGGGTTTAGCAAACCGCATGTCGATGTGTGCGGGGCGGATACCTTCTTTTGCCAGCATAGCTGAGGCCGTGACGGCGTAGTTTCCAATGGCACCGAGCGTCAGGATAGCCACGCCTTCGCCGTCCTGCACCATCCGGGCTTTGCCCACGGTCAGTTCCTCCAGTGGTGTTTTCCAGTTTGGCATTACGCCCTCGCCCCGCGGGTAACGGATTGTGAAGGCCTGCTTGCCTCTTTGAACGGTGTCCGAAGCGGCCGTAAACATCATGTTGCGGAGTTCCTTCTCGTTCATAGGCGCGGCCACGATCATGTTCGGAATACACCGCATATAGGCAATGTCGTAGGCCCCGTGGTGCGTTGGCCCGTCGGCACCGGCAAAACCGGCCCGGTCGAGGCAGAAGATCACGGGCAGTTCCTGAATACAGACGTCATGGATGACCTGATCATAGGCCCGCTGCATGAAGGTAGAATAGATGTTGCAAAACACCACCTCACCGCGCGTAGCCATGCCTGCTGAAAACGTCACGGCGTGTTGCTCGGCAATACCCACGTCGAAAGCACGCGTAGGCATCGCCTTCATCATAATATTCATCGACGACCCCGACGGCATGGCGGGCGTTACCCCCACAATGCGCGGGTTAGTCTCGGCCAACTCCACCAGTGTATGGCCAAAAACGTCCTGATATTTAGGTGGTTGCGGCGTAGTGAAGGTTTTTTTCTGAATCACGCCAGTGAGCTTGTCGAACAAACCGGGCGCGTGCCACTTGGTCTGATCTTTTTCGGCGGGGGCGTAGCCTTTGCCTTTCACCGTGAGCACGTGTAGAATCTTGGGACCTGGTATTGTTTTCAGGTCGGCCAGCACGTCTACCAACCGGTCGACGTCGTGCCCGTCGATGGGTCCGAAGTAGCGCAGGTTTAGCGACTCGAAGAGGTTGCTCTGCGACAGCACCGACGACTTCACCGCCGTTTCTACTTTCGAGACAATCTCCTGCGCCGACTTGCCAAACGTGCTAAACTTGCCCAACAGATTCCATACTTCGTCTTTTACTTTGTTGTAGGTAGGCGAAGTAGTAATGTCGGTCAAATATTCGCGGAGGGCACCCACGTTGGCGTCGATGCTCATGCAGTTGTCGTTGAGCACGATCAGCATGTTGGCGTCGGTGGCTCCGGCGTGGTTCATACCTTCGAAAGCTAACCCGCCAGTTAAGGCCCCGTCGCCGATTACGGCAATGTGGTTGCGCGTAGGATTGCCCTGCAACTGCGAGGCTACGGCCATGCCCAGTGCCGCCGAAATAGAGGTCGATGAATGGCCCACGCCAAACGAATCGTAGACGCTCTCTTTGCGCTTCGGAAAGCCCGACAGGCCCCCGTAGAAACGGTTGGTGTAGAATTTCTCGCGCCGACCGGTCAATATTTTATGGCCGTATGCCTGATGGCCCACATCCCAGATCAGCTGATCGTCGGGCGTATTAAAGACATAATGAAGGGCGGTGGTGAGTTCAACAACGCCCAGCCCTGCACCAAAATGGCCGCCGTAGACCGATACCACATCGATTATATACTGGCGTAATTCGTCGCAAAGTTGGGGAAGGCTCTCTTTGGGCAGTTTACGCAGATCGTCGGGGGTGTTGACGGTTGCCAATAGGTTGCCGGGGGTAATGAGCATGGTGACAGCGATAAAGTCTGCGTGAAGTGTCAACTATGGAAAGTTAACAAGCGGCAAAACAGAATGTTTGGGTCTGCGGTTGCCGGTACTGAGCCTGTCAATTGACACAGCCTGCAAAGCTACAGTGCATTTAGGACAAATCGAATAAATAACGCTGGTGCAGCCCTGTTTCATTGCACTTGAGGGCAGTATTGTCGGCTGGGTTGTTTGGGTATGGTGGAGGCCAAAAACAACCTACTATTGAATTAGCTTGCCTTTAGCGAATAATAGGTTTGTGAGTTGATTAGGTTGTTCCCCGAACAGCTTCGCGCTGTAGGCATAACTTGATCAACCAACACATACAGTGGTAAACATAAAGAGGGCCGCTGGATGATCCAGCGGCCCTCTTCATGTCTATGACATGCACTATTTCACAACCCGTAGAATGCCCTGCATCAGGGCCGAATGGCCGGGGAAGGTGCAGACAAACTGATAGTCGCCGGGTTCGGTCGGGGCTACGAAATAGATACTCTCCACAGATTCAGGTTGGGTAATGTTGGTATGAAACAGCACGTTGGGCGAAGCCGGAATGTAGTTGAGCTTGGCCCCGTTCAGGTTTAGCTTCATGGCCGCGTCGCCCACAGCATTGGCGGTGCCGGGCTTCACAATCACGCAATTGTGGAGCATGTCGTCGTTATTGTTGAAGACAAACTTGATCCGGCTGCCTGCTTTCACGTCCACCCGTTCGGTGTCGAATTTCAGGCCGGGTTTAGTGCCAATGCTGATGGTCTGGTCGGGGCCGTTGGTCCAGGTGGCGGGTTGCTCGGTCACGCGTTTGGCGCTCACGGCGCCCACTACTTTCTTGCCTGGCGTAATCGCCTTGCCACTTTTACCAGCTTTTGACGATCCCATACCACCCATATCTCCAGACGTACTTGCCATCATGGCACTGTGGTCGTGAGCCATGCCCGTGCTCACCACGGCCATTTGGCGTGCAGGTACGTTCGCTTTTTCGCCGGGGGCAATGGCATTGAGTGTGTAATAGCCCGTGTTATGCAACAGTGGCAGATTGCCCGATGCCGATTTCACACCTTCGGCCTTTACTTCGTGAATATAGCCTTCGCGCAGGGTGGTGTCGGCCACGATGCGGGCACTGAGGCCGTCGGGGCTTAGGATAATGCCCCGAATGGGCACCGCATGGGCATCTTCGATGGGGCTGCCGTAGGTGCTGTGGTACTTGTATGTAAAGCTGTTGAGGCTGTAACTGGCCGGATCTGCGCCCGTTTTTTTGTCGACAGGCATGGTGAACGTGACCAGAAAACCGTCGGGTTTCGAGGTAATGGTCTTCATCTCGAACGGTATTTTACCCGTCCAGACCAGCCGCTGCAACCCAAATGGCGACTTACCGGTGGCGGCCCATCCCCGGCTGGTCATGCCCACAAACATAGAGCCGTCCTGCCCCCACAACATGCGCAGTATGCCCGACTGAAACCCTTCGCGGAAGGGATAACAGGCCCCCTGCCACTTGCCGGCTACTTTTTCAAGGCTCATGCGCATGACTTTACTATGGCCTTGATCACCCACAAACAGCTGCCCGGCAAACGGCCCGAAAGCTCCGGCAGTGGTGTCCTCGCGGATGTCGGACGTAGAGATGCCCATGAGCGTGTGCGGAAACCAGACGGCGGGTTCTTTCAGGTGCTGAACCGTCTTGGCTACCTCGTGCATGGGCTTGCCCGTGCTGGGTACGTCCTGGGGTTTCAGCGTCAACGGCGACCCTTCTTCACCCGACCACCGGAGGCCAGCGGGGTTACCCGCGAAATCGCCTTTTTCCAGGTGCGTCACCCGGCCCGACCCTACCCAGTCGCCCTGGTTTTCGCCGTAAAAAATACTACCGTCGCGCAATACGCCGAAGCCCGCTGGTGAGCGCAGGCCCGTGGCCCAGGGGGTCATTTCGCCCTTGTCGTTCAGCTTCAGCATCCACCCCCGCCACTTCGACTGGCTGGCGCCCTTCCCGATCCAGTCGAGGTTGAGCGTGATCACCATGTCTCCGTCGGGCAGGGTTACGGGGCCGTAGCTGTACTGGTGGTAATTGCCCGACAGCGGCCATTTATAGAACGACCGGTATTCGTCGGCTACGTCGTCGCCATCGGTATCAATCAGGCGGGTCACTTCGCCGCGCTGGGTGGCAAAAATCTCGCCTTTATAAGGTCCGGCGGTACGGTAAAGCAGCCCCAGCGGCTCGTGGAGGCCCGTAGCGAAGCGCTTGAACGTTGGCTGGCGGGTACCCTGCATGTAGGGGTTGCTGACCAGCCAAACGTCACCCCGGCGCGTGCTCACGGCCAGCCGCCCGTCGGGCAGTGAGGTCATGCCGCCCACCTCCAGCAGCACATTTTCGGGAATGGGCAGCGTCACCAGCCGGTAATAATCCTCTTCACTGGCCGGGCGCTGGGCTATGGCGAAAGAGTGAACGAGTGAAAGAGCGAAAGAGAGCGCTAAAGGGGCTAACAGCTTCATATTCATGGTCTTTTTAAACCTATAAGGTCTTAAACGGGGGCGCCTAGCCCTTATAGGTTTATTGTTATTTATCCAATTCGTAACCCGTTGTCAGCCGGGCGATTAGGTGTTAAAAGCGTTACGGTTCCGGCATCATCGACGCTGCCCAAAACAAGGCATTCGCTCATGAACGGGCCGATTTGTTTGGGTGGAAAATTGACCACCGCCACTACCTGCTGACCCACTAGCGTTTCGGGCGTATATAGCGTAGTGACCTGGGCCGAGGTGCGTTTGGTGCCGATGTCGGGGCCGAAATCGATGGTGAGTTTGTAGGCGGGTTTGCGGGCCTGCGGAAAGACTTCGGCGGCCAGCACCGTTCCCACGCGCATGTCTACTTTTAGGAAGTCGGGCCAGGTAAGCGGTTCGGTTTCCATATCTAAAACTCCAGCGAATACTGCACCGTGGCCGCGCCGTTTTTCATCGAAACGGGCATGATCAGCTCCTGTCGCCCGCCGCTCTGCCGCACCGAAACGGGGGCCTTCGGGTCGAACCGGACGTAGTAGCTGCGGTCATCCACGGCGTATAATCCTTTGCTGATCTCTTCCAGCGTCTTACCTCCCGCCAGTCGGCAATAGAGCTGACCCGTGGGGGCTGTGCCGCCCAGCGTCAGCGTACGAGAAAGGGACGTACCCGTGGGCCGGATCTGATCGCGGATGGTGGTGCCGTTCATGGTGTAGTCGATAGAGGGCGACCCGTCTTTATCGAGGCTATATCCTTTGTATTGCAGGACGTTTTCGCCCACGCTGTCGGGCCAGGCGGTGGCAGCGGTGGGTAATACGACCAGGGCGGTGCGGGGGGCAGGGTAAACGGTGGTGCCGTTGGGTTTCAGCAACTGGGGTTCGCCGCGTTCGTACCACATATCGGTGGCGTCGGCAAAATTGCCCTTCCAGGCCATCAGCAGGGCCATTTGGTCCAGATCTACGGCATAATGCAGTCCTGTCCGGCTTCCCACCGACATGGCGTGGGTTCGTTTGGTGATCTCGCCGGGCATCTGAATAAACGACCGGATCAGCGTGGGTTTGGCGTCGGGTTCGATGAGTACCTGCCCCACCGGCGCAAACTCAGGCAACGAGCCGTCGGCCTGCAACGCCTGTGGCCGGGTACCCGCCTGACTCACGTACAGCCCCAGACCGGGCCGGGGCCACGACCGCGAAAACAACACCTGCACCTCATGCGTACCGGCAGTCAGGGGCACTGTGCTGGTTTCGGGTGTACCCAGGTAGCGGCGGTCCATGGCTACCACCTGTTTTCCGTCAATCCAGAGGCCGCCAAACCCGCCCATATGCATCTCGAACT
The DNA here is from genome assembly GCF_017353255.1 of Fibrella aquatilis. Lineage (GTDB taxonomy): Bacteria > Bacteroidota > Bacteroidia > Cytophagales > Spirosomataceae > Fibrella > Fibrella aquatilis. The sequence goes on from NZ_JAFMYU010000005.1 coordinate 351,031, forward strand.
GGTAGTCGCCAGCGGTGGGTACGTTTAGTTTTCCGTCATAAAAAATAGAGAAGTTACCCGGCTGTCCGTAGGCCACGTCGTAGCTGATGCGGCTCACGGTGTCGGTTTTAACGAGCGTTTTACCCGCCATGCCCTCGCGGGTTTCAATGGCTTCTTTGTAGAGTTTATAGGCCAGTGGTCCGGCCCAACTTGCCACGTTTCGGTTGGCCAAGGCCCGCACTCCCACATTTCGGATGGCCACTGACCCGTTTTTGGCCAGTAGCTGCACGGGCTTTGTAGCAGACTGCGCGGGCAAGGTTTCGCCTTCGCTGAGGATGATCCCGTTCTGGGTGTACTTCACCAGCATAGCCGGTTTTTTGCCCATGCCCGCCTGATAGCTGATCGCCGTCGTTTGCCAGAGGCCGGGCGCTTTGGTAGACCGGTTTTTGGTAAGGTCAAGGACGTAGCCGTTGGGTAGGGTAAGCAGCGTGGTGGCACCCGCCGTGGTCAACCAGTCGAACTGAAGCATGAAGTCGCCGGGTTGCGTAGTTAGGGGCAGGGGCTGACCGGCACTGCCCACCAGCAGGGTATTTCCGGTCTGTGTTTTCAGCGTGGTCTGATCAGCGTTTCCGGCTATGCTGCCTGCCCGTTGCCAGTTGGCGGGGGGCGTTAAACTGGCCAAATCGAGCCGGGGGAGATCATTTTGGGCGTTGGCAGTGGTTATCAGGCCAGACAGCCCCAGGCACAGGCTTCGGGCTAACAGGGTCACGTTCATAGTGAATAAGTAAAGCGGCTTTACGGTCATGCCAGTCGAACATAGGCTGGTATCCTACCGGTCTTCACTAAAGCAAAAGCGCCCTTGTATTTCCTGCTACTATTTTAACTGGACCTAACACTACAAACCAGTACGCTAACTCATTCCTCCAGCTCTCTGGCTACTTCGCCTACTTCGTCAAGATCCAGGCCTACGGTTTCGGGCGCGGGGGTGGTTTCGGTGCCGTCGGGACCTGCGCCGGTGCTGCTCGTGCCGCCCAGGGTGTTGCTGTCGGGGAGGGCTTGTTCTGTTTCGGTTGAACTGGTTTGGTCGGGGTTCATAGTATGGTTGTGTTTGTAGGCTGATGACGGGTAAAAAGCCACCTCTTTCTGGTTAACTGCCTAACTTCGTGGCTACACAAATGGTTATGATGAAACGCGATTTATCCTGGTTAAGCCAGGCTAGCCAATGTTGAAACGGAATCAGCAACGTCAACTAACTCATTCTTTTATACCCATGAAAAAAGCTCTCTTTCTGGCCCCGCTTGCCCTTGCGGCTCTTTCGTTGCAGGCGGCCCCCACGCCCGGTAAGCCCGGCAAAAAAGCACCGGCCACCCGGCCCATTATTGTTCCCGACCCCAACAATGGCGGCCTGAAACTGGCACCCGGTTTTTCGGCGCTGGTCTTTGCCGACAACCTAGGAAAAGCCCGTCACGCTGCCGTAGACCCCGTTACAGGCACGGTGTTCGTTCGACTCGAGAAGCTGAAAGACGGCAATGGTACTGTGCAACTGCGCGACACTAATGGCGATGGCCGGGCCGAAGAAACCGTCACGTTTGGCAACTACGCCGGTACGGGTGCCGCCGTGGTCAATGGCTACCTATATGCATCGTCCGACACGTCGGTGTACCGCTATCAACTCACCAACGGCAAAGTGCTGGCCGAAACCAAGCCTGAACCCATTGTGGTGGGTCTGACTCTGCAACGGCAGCACGCCAGCAAATCACTCACCGTCTCGCCCGACGGGCGGCTGTTTGTCAACTTTGGTGCGCCCTCCAATGCCTGTCAGGAAAAAGACCGGCAGCCCGGATCGAAGGGGCAAACGCCTTGCCCACTGCTGGAGAATTACGCCGGTATCTGGGTATTCGACGCCAACAAGCCCAACCAACGCCAGAGTGATGGCAAACGCTACGCCACGGGTATCCGCAACGCCGTGGCCCTCGACTGGAACACAGCTACCAACACGCTCTACGCCCTGCAACATGGCCGTGACAACCTCAACAACTGGGGCGGTGCCTTCACCGACGAGGTCAGCGCCGAACTGCCTTCGGAAGAGTTTCTGATGGTGAAAGACGGTGCTGATTTTGGCTGGCCGTATTGCTACAACGACCATTATCAGAAGAAGAAACTGCTGGCCCCTGAATACGGCGGCGATGGCAAAAGAGAAGATCAGTGTGCAGGCAAAGACAAGCCTATTATGGCGTTTCCGGGCCACTGGGCACCCAACGACCTGCTGTTCTACACTGGAAACCAATTCCCGGCGCGTTACAAAAATGGCGCGTTTGTGTGTTTCCACGGCTCGTGGAACCGTGCTCCGCTGAAACAGGGAGGCTACTTTGTGGCCTTCATTCCGTTTGGTAAAGACGGCCGTCCGTCGGGCAACTATGAGGTCTTTGCCGAGAACTTTGCGGGGGTAGCTGAGCAGGGTACGCCCGGCCAAAACAGCAACGCCGGCAAACTCGATCTGGCCAGCCCCGGCGACGCCAAGCACCGCCCTATGGGCCTGGCCCAAGGCCCCGACGGTTCGCTCTACATCACCGATTCGGTGAAGGGTACGGTCTGGCGTGTGATGGCTTCGGCAAAGAAGTAAGAGACGAGAGGTAAGAAGCAAGAGACAAGATAAAAGATAGACTAGCTGATGAGCACCTATCTTTTATCTTGTCTCTTGCTTCTTACCTCTCGTCTCTTACCTCTCGTCTCTTACCTCTATTCCAACGAAAAAGCCCCGGCCAATACTGGTCGGGGCTTTTTTTGTGGTTGGTATAGGTTAAACGACCCTAGGCCGCTTTTAGTTTGCGACTTGAAAAATAGTGGTGTAATTTTTCAAAATAGATTCAATTTCATGACAAAGTACCACGGCTAAATCCAATCGTGGCAAAAAGAGGGTCAGATTGTCGTCGGTTAGGGCTGCGGTCTTCAGTGTGGATGTCTGTAAAGAGGCCTGTTTCCTGGTAATACGTTTCTACTAATTGCGCGTGCCCGGCATCATCGAGTGCCTGCCAGACGGCCACGGCTTTGGTAGGAAACATGCGGTTGGAGAATACCGTGATAAACGGCGCACCCGGTTTTAGCACCCGCGCCACCTCCCGAAACACCGCTACTGGATTGGTCAGGTACTGCACCGACACCGTCACCACACACCCACCAAATTCACCATCGGCGTAGGGGAGGATGGGGTTCTGATTCAGGTTTTGCACCGTATAATCCGTCAGTTGCGGGTTCTTTTTCAGTTCTACCGCGTTCATGCCCAGCCCTGCTACCCGCTCATAGGTCACGTCGGTCGGCAGGTGCGACCGCCAGCTGCTCATCAGGTCCAGAATGGCACCGTCTTTGGGCAGTTTCTCGCGGAAAAGGGCCGTCGTTGCCGCAATGGCCGGTTCGTCTATGTGCACCACCAGCCGGGGCGACTGGTAAAATTCACCATCGTCGGTTTCGTCGTACCGACGGAAATAAGTTTCGTTGAATGTCATGTGCCTATAACCGTTTCTAAGAACCAACAGGCTACGTGAAAACAAAAAAGCGGATTAATCGGGCCATATGGCCTTCGCATAAGCCTCAATAGTACCCACGGGCTTCACACAGGCACATACAAGGTGCTGCTTCGCGTGGGTGGCTCACGCTGACTTCATTGACAGTAAATTAGCTGCCGACACTTCTTAGACGAAACGAACCGACCCTACTCAATGACTTTTTCCCGATTTCGCCTAGCCTTGCCCGGGCTGTTATTGGTAGCCCTGTTTGGTTCTGCTCAGGCGCAGGTGATGCCCCAGCCGGTTTATATGCAACGGGGGCAACAGCGTATTGCCCTAAGTCAGCTCAGCATCAGGCTGCCTGCCAGCATGCCCGCCCGCCAGCAATGGATAGCCCGGATGCTGCTGACTTACTGGCAGGAGCAAACCGGCGTTCCGGTGCCGGTGAAGCCCACGGGCAACGTCACGTTTCAGGTAACCGGCACTGGTGGCGACCTGCCCAAACCAGGCGAAACCGCCGGGCCAACCAGCCGCGAAGCCTACCACCTGCGTATCACACGCAACGGCGTGGCGATCACGGCCAACTCGGCGGCGGGCCTGTTCCACGCCGTGCAAACGCTCCGGCAACTGGTCAGCGGGCGGGGTGCGAATGCTTTTTTGCCCGAAGTGAGCATAGACGACTGGCCCGCCATGCCCTACCGGGGCTTCATGTGGGACTGTTCGCATGGCGGGCGGCCCAGCGTGGCGGGTATCACGCGCATGATTGACCAGTTGGCCCGCTACAAAGCCAACCAGTTCTACCTCTACAGCGAAAGTAACCTGGCTATCGACGGGCACCCGCTGATTGGTGAGGGCATGAACTTCGCCAAATCGGACATTGACCAGATCATTACTTACGCCCATGAGCGGTTTGTCGAGGTGGTGCCGCATGTCAACCTATATGGTCACAACCACGCCCTGCTGCGCACCGAAACTTACGCTAACCTGGGCATGACCCCCCACGGGCAGTCGCTCGACCCTACAAACCCGCAGGCGAAGGTGCTGGTGGCCGATATCGTCAGACAGGTGGCCGACTGGTTTCCCAGCCCGTTTGTGCATGTTGGTTTCGATGAGGTTTGGGAAGTGAAACAGATGGCCGAACTGGCACCCGCCCGCAAAATAGACCCCGCCGCCTACTACCTCGACCACCTCACCTACGTAAACGACCTGCTACGCAAACGGGGAAAAACGGTCTTGTTCTGGCACGACATTGTCGATCATTACCCTGCGTTGCTCGACCGTTTTCCGAAAGAAACGGTGCCCGTTGCCTGGGAATATGAAACCGACACCGCCCGCATTAGCCACTGGCTTAATCCGCTGGTAGCCAGTCATAAAACGCACTTTATTCAAACGGGCATCGACAATGAGCGCGACGTATACCCCACCAAAACCAGCTTCGATAACATCGACGCGCTGGTGTCGGCAGGGCGGCGGTCGGGGGCGGCGGGCTATATCGGGTCGCTCTGGAACGATGCCGTGCAGACCCTGCCGCAGCCCGCCTACCCCGCCATGATCTACGGCGTGGTGTCGGCCTGGCAGGATCACCAGCCCGATCAGGCGGCGTTCAGGAAGACCCTGGGTCAGCACATGTACCCGGCCGATTCGGTCAGTAGTCGCCGCCTCAGTCAGGCGCTCGATCACCTCGAACTGGCCCAGCTTAAGCTAACGGCAGTACCGGCTTTTAACGAAGGCACGCTGACCAATGCCTACGTCAACCCATTTGGGCAACCGTTTCTGGGCAGTATACTACCTAGCCTGGGCCTGTTTCGGGCATCGCGTCTGGAGGCCGAAACCGCACTGGCTACCCTGATTCCTTTGCAGCAAGACCAGCCCGACAACCTGTACGTGCAGTCGCTGGTGGTGTCGGCGCGGTTGCTCGACGTGGTGAACCGGCGGTTTATCAACGCCATTCAGCTCAACGAGAAGTGGGAACAACTGCGGCAAAATCCGAAGCTGGAAATCGGCAACTGGCTCCTGTTTTTCGACGCGGGCTACGCTTCCAACGGCCGCACGTCTGAACTGATCGACGCCTGGGGCGAACTGGAATCGCCGTATGCCCATGTGTATCAAGCCGATTACACGAACTTCCGGCTGCAAACCGTGCTTAACCGGTTTCGGTACGAACAACTGTTCTGGCGGCAGATTCAGTTGCAGATGCTGGAGTTCTACCAGCGCGGCTTCAACCCCGATAAACCCATGCCTACCCTGTCGGCATACCTGGGCGGGGCGAAATAATGCGCGTATCTAGGTGCTAAATTTTGTTTTTATACTAACCGATTGCTGCTGATGATTTGCGTAAGGATTTGTCTTTGTGGTCTGGTAATCTGCTTGTTCGTTCAATTTATTACCCGTGCGCAACCCAACCGGGAGGGTGGGGGTAACCCGATTGTCATTCCGCTGGAGCCGGGCGAAAAGTGGTGGGGTGGGGTAGTATCGGAAGGCGAGAAAGCCCCCTTTGGCGACATGCCGTATTCGGTAAACCTCTATGGCGACAATAAAAGCAATCAGGCTCAGCCGCTGCTGCTCTCGAACCACGGGCGCTATGTCTGGAGTGAGCAGCCATTTGCTTTTGCGGTGGCGGGAAAAACGCTGACGATCTCACAACCCCACGGCAAAATTGAGCAGGGTCAGGCGGGCAAAACCCTCCGCGAAGCCTACCAGTTTGTGGCCCATCGCTTCTTTCCCGCCGATGGCAAACTGCCTGACACCCTGCTATTTACCAAGCCGCAATGGAACACCTGGATCGAACTGACCTACAACCAGAATCAGACCGACGTGCTGCGTTATGCCAAAGGAGTTCTGGACCACGGGTTTTCGGCCGGGGTGCTCATGATCGACGACACGTGGCAGGATAACTACGGCAACTGGCACTTTCATTCGGGCCGTTTTCCCGATCCCAAAGCCATGACCAACCAGCTTCACCAAATGGGTTTCAAGGTCATGCTCTGGATTTGTCCGTTTGTCAGCGCCGACTCGCCCGCCTACCGCGAACTGCGCAAAAAGAAGGCCCTGCTGCTGGAAAACCCCGATCAGGCGGCAAAAACCTGGGCCACGGCCAACACCCAACCGGCCCTGATTCGGTGGTGGAACGGTGCCAGCGCCGTGCTCGATTTCACCAACCCCACGGCCGTAGACTGGTTTAACGCCCAGCTTAAAACCCTGCACGATACCTATGGCATCGATGGCTTCAAATTCGACGCGGGCGACGCGCCGTTCTACCCGGCCAACACCATTGCCTACAAGCCGGTGCTGCCCAACCAGCAGACCGAACTCTTCGGGCAGTTTGGCCTGACTTACCCGCTGAACGAGTACCGCGCCATGTGGAAAATGGCCGGCAAACCCCTGGCGCAACGCCTGGGCGACAAAGGCCACACTTGGGAAGAGCTACGTCGGCTGATGCCGCAGGTAGCCGCTCAGGGGATGATGGGCTACGCCTTTACCTGCCCTGACATGATCGGCGGCGGCGATTACGTATCGTTTCTCGACCGGAGTAACTTTGATCAGGATCTGGTGGTGCGGTCGGCGCAGTGCCACGCGCTGATGCCCATGATGCAGTTTTCGGTGGCCCCCTGGCGCATTCTGGACAAAGAACACCTGGCCGCCGTGCAAGAGACCGTGGCGTTGCGGCAGCGCATGACCCCCCGCATTATGGCGGCGGTACGGCAGTCGGCCAACACCGGCGAACCCACCATGCGGCACATGGAATACGAATTTCCCAACCAGGGTTTCGCCAGCGTGACAGATCAGTTTATGATTGGCTCAACGCTGCTGGTAGCGCCCGTCACCGAGAAAGGCAGCAAAAGCCGGATAGTACAACTGCCCAAAGGAACCTGGAAAGCCGACGACGGCACCACCATCACTGGCCCCACCAAAATCACCATAACGACCCCCATAAACCGCCTTCCCTATTTCGACCTGATGAAGCCGACAAATTGAGGGAAGATCAACCAGTAGTATGGCCTGAGAGTTGAACGACATCATAACCTAATGAGACGAAATAGTCGAAAACAGCAGCGTCCTGAACAGGCGTTGCAGATCCATAACGGCCTGACTTATTGTTGATATACACTTTGCCATCATCGCCAAACCAGAGTTCGCCTCCTTGAAGTGCAGGCTCTCCACCTGTTATGTTTGTGTGACAAACAATCCCCCTCGCAAGCGCATTGTTGGGTGTTGCTTCTAGTATCAGTTTGAGACCGTATCGGTCAATAACCCACAGGTAGCGGCCCACACTGCGCTCATACTTTATTTCATCAACAGGTGTGACAATTGTTTCTGATGGTTTTCCGCCGTCAGTAGCATCAAAAATAAAATCGTCAAAAAGGGCCATTTCACCTGGCGATGGCTTGCGTAATGGGTCTCGGCGTTAGAAGGGTTTTACTTCAGGTCCAAGTCGATTGATCTGGTCTGGGGTTGGAGCAGCCATTAAATACGAGCGTAGCTTCGTTCACTCGCTTCTTCCAACTTGGCTAAGCCAAACCGTTGCACAGCATCAATAGGGTCAATCGGATCTAACGGACCAAAGTCACGCTCCATCAGTTCGGTGGTGCCCATTGACAGACAGTCCATTCGTTTATTAATATATAGCGGTATGGGCCTGGCTTGTATTAACTCCAGGACCATACTACCTGTCAACTGCCCGTTATTTTCCTGCATGGCCTCATACACAATGCTATCACCTACCAAGGCCTGTAGATGCCACACCCTGTCTTCAGGAAAATGCCATTGGCTTATAGATGATTTTCTGGCTTGAATCGCAGCATATTCATCTGTATAATCGAAGAATATATCCGGTGGCTGTATGGTAGTTGCTGATGTGTTTTCTGACGCAGTATCAACTACTAGGGGCCTATTTTCAATGAATTTTTTTATATCTTCTTGATCCTCAGGCGATAACAAATCAAAATATTTAATAATACGCTGTTTCCAGATGCCCGCTTTGGCTGGGTTGCGTGTGCGTGTTGCCGGACGTGATGTCGTTAGCATAATTGACCTGATTTTGTGAACTACCAGCGTGCCAACTTACAAAACGCTACCTTATCTAACAACGTTCAAGGGGAGGTGAGCCATCGGCTTACCTCCCCTTCCTACTAAGCTCTATGCTTACTTTTCGCTCTACATACCGCCTTTACCGGCCAGATTGAGCATGAAAGCATATTCCATGGCTACTTCTTTCAGCGCCTGGAAACGGCCCGATGCGCCGCCGTGGCCGGCTTCCATGTTGGTGTGGAGCAGCAGTAGGTTATCGCCGGTTTTCAGGGTGCGGAGCTTGGCTACCCACTTGGCAGGTTCCCAGTACTGCACCTGCGAATCGTGCAAGCCTGTGGTTACCAACAGGTTCGGGTACGTTTGTTTCGACACCTGATCGTAGGGCGAGTACGACAGCATGTAGTCGTAATACACCTTGTTTTTAGGGTTGCCCCACTCTTCAAACTCGCCCGTGGTGAGGGGGATGCTTTCATCCAGCATGGTCGTGACCACGTCGACAAACGGCACGGCCGCCACTACGCCCCGGTAGAGTTCGGGAGCCTGATTGATGACCGCACCCATGAGCAACCCACCTGCCGAACCACCCAGCGCAAACAGCTTGTCGGGGGCAGCGTATTTGTTGGCAACCAGCCATTTGGACACATCAACGAAGTCGTTGAACGTGTTTTTCTTCTTCAGTAGTTTACCATCGTCATACCAGGCCCGGCCCATTTCCTGCCCGCCCCGAATGTGGGCAATAGCGTAGATGAACCCCCGGTCGAGCAAGCTAATGCGGTTGCTGCTGAAACCCGGCTCGGTGTTGCTGCCGTATGACCCATACGCATACTGCAACACTGGCGAAGTGCCGTCTTTGGGTGTGCCTTTCCGGTATACAATAGACACGGGCACTTTAGCGCCGTCGCGGGCGGTAACAAACACGCGCTCAGACGTGTAATTGGCCTTGTCGAACCCACCGAGCACTTCCTGTTGCTTCAGCAGAGTCTTGGCCTTCGTGTCCATATTGTAGTCGAACGTCGATGAGGGCGTGGTCAGCGATGAGTAGCCGTAGCGCAGGATGTCGGTATTGAAATCGGGGTTGAAGCCGATGCCTGCTACGTAGGCTGGTTCGCCGAAATCGAGGTATTCGTCGGCCTTCGTTTTCTGGTTGATGACGCGCAGTTTGGCCAGCCCTTCTTTGCGTTCGCCCAGCACGAGGTGGTTGGCAAACACATCCATGTTTTGCAGAAACACATCGGCCCGGTTGGGGATCACTTCTTTCCAGGTGCTGCGGTCGTTGGTGTAGCCGGTTTCGGCTTTCATGTTGGGGCCACGCAGCTTGTCGGGCGTTTCCATGAGCCGGAAGTTCTGCGCCTTGTAATTTGTGCGGACGTAGAATTTGTCTTTGTAGTGCTGAAGGTCATACTCATGACCACGCTCGCGGGGGTAGAAGGCCACAAATTCGCCGTTGGGATTCTTCGCCTCCAGCAGCCGGTATTCGGTCGTGACGCCGTTATGGTCAGAGACAATGGCGACGTACTTCTTCGACTTCATCCGGTAGAGACCCATGTAGAACTGGTTGTCTTTTTCTTCATAGACCAGCACATCTTTCTTGGGATCGTTGCCCAGCATATGCCGCCAAACCTGGTAGCCCAGCAACGTTTTCGGGTCTTTTTTGACGTAGAAAAACGTCTTGTTGTCGGTGGCCCAGGCAAAGTTGTCGGCCTCTACGTTCGGGATGGCTTCGGGATAAAGTTGCCCTGTTTTCAGGTTCTTTACCCGCAGCGTATACAATCGCCGACTCACGGTGTCTTCGCAGAAAATGGCCAGTTCGTCGTTGTCCGACACCTCATAGCCACCCAGGTTGTAGTAGTTATGCCCTTTGGCCAGCGCGTTGCAGTCAAACATGACCTCTTCGGGGGCCGTGAGAGCGCCTTTCTTGCGAACATAAATGGGGTACTCGCCGCCCTGAATAAAGTTTGTCTGGTAGTAATAGGCCCCGTCTTTGTAGGGCACCGACTGATCCTGTTGCTTGATCCGGCCCTTCATTTCGGCGAAGAGCTTTTCTTCCAAGGGCTTTTGGGGGGCCAATACGGCGTCGGTATAGGTGTTTTCGTCGGTCAGGTACTGAATGACTTCCTTGTCTTCGCGGTTGTTGAGCCAGTAGTAATTATCGGTGCGAGTGTCCTTGTTTGTGGTCAGCGTTTTGGGCTTAACCGGGGCCACGGGGGCCTTGGGCAGGGGTTGTGCGTTCATCAGGCTATGCAGCGAAAGGGCTGTCAGCGTTAAGAAAATGTGTTTGTTCATGAGACGTAGACAGGGGTGAAGTGAGTTCCGCGTTGGTCAGTATGCGAACTTACAGCAAAACAGATCAACGCTAACGACTCAACCACCCACCGTACCTTTGCGGCTATGAATTTGTCTGCGTTGATCCGGCAAAACCGGGTTTTGTTTAGTGTCTATCTGGTCCTATTGGTGGTGGTGGGCGGACTGATGTTAGCCTACACCAAAGAGCAGTTGATCCGCTTTGTCAACGACCACAACAGCCCCCCCGGCGATGCGCTGTTTCCGTACCTGACCTACCTCGGCGATGGAGCCTTTGTTGTTGTGCTGGGCGTGTTGCTGCTGGTCATAAATCGACCCGTGGGGGGCATGGTGCTGGTAAGTTTCGCCATTTCCGGGCTGATTAGCCTGTTTCTGAAACTGGTTGTCTTTCCCGAACGGCTACGACCGCTGCGTTATTTCGAGCATTCGAACTGGGAATACCACATTATTAAAGACCTGAAAATCAACGAATACAATAGCTTTCCGTCGGGGCATACCACCTCGGCGTTTGCCTTGTTTGTACTGCTGGGGCTGCTGTGGCGGCATAAGGCCTGGAACTGGCTGTGGCTGCTGCCGGCCGTGGTGGCGGGGTATTCGCGGGTATACCTGTTTCAGCATTTTGTGGAAGATGCGTTTGCCGGTTCGCTCATTGGCACGGCCACGGCAGTGGGGGTGTATCTGGCTTACTGGAAACGGTTTGGGGCGCCGCCCGTTCTGGGGTAAATAACCATTAAACGCCTTGTAGCCACTGTTTTGCTACGTTAAATCAATTCATTGGTGGCAGTAACCAAATTTTTTGATTCTTGCGGCTCAACTTCAATCCACAATTGTATGATGCTTCGTTTATCAACGTTTCTGGGCCTACTGCTGGCCCTCACCCTGGGGGCCTATGCGCAGGCGCCAATGACCAACAAAGACGTTATTTCCATGAACACGGCCAAGGTGAGCAAGTCGCTCATTGAAGCAAAAATTCAGAGTAGCCCCGCCAAATTCGACCTGACCACCGACGGGCTGATTGAGTTGGAAACGGCCAAAATTTCGGACGGGCTGGTGAAGGCTATGATGGCCAAAACCACCATGACCGATGTGATGACCAACGATGATATTATTAAGTTATCAAACGCAAAAGTCTCTAAATCAATCATTTCGGATAAAATTCACAAAGGCAAAAACAAGTTCGATACCTCAGTTGAGGGTATGATTGCCCTGCGCAACGCCAAGGTGGCCGACGGCATTGTGAAAGAGATGATGATGGCCCCCAAGTAGGTTCCGACATTTCCTAAACCCTACCCAAGAGCGCAGTAGCCCCGGCCACTGCGCTCGTTTTGTTTGTGGAAGACGTTGGATACTGGGCATTGAGCAACGTTAGCCAACATCTAGTGTCTACCATACAATATCCGGCATCCAACCTTCAGTGAATAAACTTCGCGGAATTGGCCTATTTTTGCCAGACCGTATGCATGCATAACAATTTCGGGTTCAAGGTCTAAGGTTTAATGTTCAAACGCTTACTACCTAGTTTGTCAATAACGTTGAACCTTATACCTTGAACTTTAAACGTTGAACTCCCCTCAAAAATGGCCAACGCCTTCATCTACGACGCCGTCAGAACCCCACGTGGGCGCGGCAAAAGCGACGGATCGCTTCACGATATTCAACCTATTTCGCTGTTAAGCAGTGTGTTGCGCGAAATTCGCGACCGGAATAACCTCGATACCCGTCTGGTCGACGACGTGATCATGGGTTGCGTGACGCCCATCGGCGAACAGGGTGCCGATATTGCCCGGACGGCCGTTTTGGAGGCTGGCTATGCCGAATCGGTGGCGGGTGTGCAGTTGAACCGGTTCTGCTCGTCGGGGTTGGAGGCCATCAATCAGGCCGCTGCCTACGTGATGTCGGGGCAGGTGGATGCCATAATAGCGGGGGGCGTTGAGTCGATGTCGCGGACACCGATGGGGGCCGATGGTGGGGCTATTTTCATGAACCCGCAGATTGTGGCCCGCCACAACATTGTGCCGCAGGGTATCTCGGCCGACCTCATTGCCACGCGCCAGGGCTACAGCCGGGGTGACGTAGACGCATTTGCCGCCGAATCGTACCGCCGGGCCGAGGTGGCGCAGCGCGAAAACCGCTTCCATAAGACGCTGGTGCCGTTTAAAGACGAAATCGGCATTACGGTCCTAGACCGCGACGAAGGCGTTCGGCCCGGCACCACCGCCGAGACGCTGGGTAAACTGAAGCCCGCGTTCGAGATGATGGGTCAGATGGGTCTTGACGCCCTCGCGCTGCTCAAGTACGCCGATTTGAACCAGATTAATCACGTACACCACGCGGGTAACTCGTCGCAAATTGTAGATGGTGCAGCGGGCGTACTGGTGGGGAGTGAGGCGTTTGGGCAGGCAGCAGGCCTGAAGCCCCGCGCCCGGATTGTGGCCTTCGCCATTGTGGGTTCTGAACCCACTATTATGCTCACCGGTCCCGTGCCGGCCACGCACAAAGTGCTGAAAAAGGCAGGCATGAGTATCAGTGACATCGACCTGTTTGAGGTAAATGAGGCCTTCGCGGCTGTACCCATGCTGTTTATGGACGAGTTTGGCGTGGATCACAGCCAGATCAACATCAGTGGCGGGGCTATTGCGCTGGGTCACCCGCTGGGGGCTACCGGGGCCATCATTTCGGCCACGCTGCTAGACGAGTTGGAGCGGACGGGCAAGCAGTTTGGCCTTTCGACCCTCTGCATCGGCGGCGGCATGGGCATCGCCACTATTTTCGAGCGGGTGAATTAATGTACAATGTATAATGAACAATGTACAATGTGTTGACACAAGAGTACGCTGATTCTATTCATTGTACATTGTTCATTATACATTGTGCATTCACTAAAAGCTATGATTAACTACACCGTAGAGCAAAACGTTGCCGTCATCCGCTGGAACATGACCAGCAGTCCGATGAACGTGCTGAACGACGAATCGATACCACAGTTTGAGGAAGCCCTCAACAACGCTTATGCCGATGAGGCTGTAAAAGGTATCATCATCACCTCCGACAAACCCGAATTTGTGGCTGGGGCCGACCTGAAAATGATCCTTCGTAACAATGGCGGCGACCCTGCCGAGATGATGAAGGTGTCCATGGAGTTGAACCGTATTTTCCGGAAAATGGAGACGAGCGGAAAACCCATTGTGGCGGCCATCAACGGTACGGCGTTGGGCGGTGGCTACGAAATCTGCCTCGCCTGCCACCACCGAATTGCCCTTAGCAACGCCAAAACGCAGATTGGCCTGGTAGAAGTGACCATCGGGCTGCTGCCGGGTGGGGGAGGTACGCAACGCCTGCCTCGTATGATCGGGATGCAGGCTGCCCTGCCCTTGCTGGTGGAAGGCAAGAAGCTAAGCGTGGCCGACGCCCTGAAGAACGGCCTGATCGACGATGTGGCCGAAACGCCCACCACTCTGATGGATAAGGCCCGCGCCTGGATCATGGCCAATCCCCAACCGATTAAGCCGTGGGATCAGATCGATAAGAAAACGGGCAAGATTGTGGCGCGGGATAATTTCAAAGTGCCCGGCGGCAACGTCCAAAGCCCCACCGGTGCGCAGACCTTTGCGGCGGGTACGGCCATGCTGATGGACAAAACCAAAGGAAACTACCCGGCCCCCATCGAGATCATGGCCTGCGTCTATGAAGGCTTGCAGGTAAACATCGACCGGGCGCTGGTGATCGAGGCGCGGCATTTTGTGAAGGTAGCCACCTCAAAAGTGGCCAAGAGCCTGATTCAGACCATGTTTCTGGGTATGAACGAAGCGAACAAAGGGGCTAGCCGTCCGAAAGAGCAACCGAAGACCGAGGTAAAAAAGCTGGGTATCCTGGGCGCGGGCATGATGGGTGCGGGCATTGCCTACGTATCGGCTACGGCGGGTATCGAGGTGGTGCTCAAAGACGTGTCGGCAGAGGCCGCTGAGAAAGGCAAAGACTACACGCGGGGCCTGCTGAAAAAAGGCGTGGAGCGCGGCAAGGTTGATCCCACGACCGTCGATACCACGCTGGGCCGGATTCTGGCTACTGCCGACTACGCCGACCTGGAAGGCTGCGACCTCATCATCGAAGCCGTGTTTGAGAACCGCGAACTAAAGGCCACCGTCACCAAAGAAGCCGAACCCAAACTGGCCAAAAACGGCGTTTATGGCTCCAACACGTCTACGTTGCCCATTACGGGCCTGGCCGAAGCGTCGGCGAATCCCGCGAATTTTATTGGCATCCACTTCTTTTCGCCCGTGGATAAGATGATGCTCGTGGAAATTATCGTGGGAAAAGAAACGTCGGATTATGCCCTGGCGGTGGCGATGGATTACACCCGCAAGATTCGGAAAACGCCCATCGTGGTCAACGATTCGCGCGGGTTCTACACGTCGCGTTGCTTTGGCACCTACACTGCCGAAGGCATGGAACTGCTGAAAGACGGCGTGAACCCGATCTTGATCGAAAACGCCGGGAAAGACGCCGGGATGCCCGTTGGCCCGCTGGCCGTACACGACGAAGTGGCCCTGGACCTAAGCCTGAAAGTGATGACCGAGTCGATAAAAGCCGGAGCCATGAGTGCCGACGAGCCGACCTACAAAATGGTGCAGCAGTTTAACGACTTGGGACGCATTGGCAAGAAAGCCAAAGCCGGTTTTTATAATTATCCTGAAGACGGCAAGAAAGCCCTATGGCCTGGGTTGTCCGATTTGTATCCTGTTTCGGCTACGCAGCCCAGCCTCGATGAGGTGAAAACGCGCCTGCTTTACCGGCAGGCTATCGAGGCTGTTCGTTGTTTTGAAGAAGGTGTCATCCGCACCAAACTCGACGCAGACCTTGGTTCGATTCTGGCGTGGGGCTTCCCGGCCTACACTGGCGGGGCACTTTCTTTCGTCGATTTCGTTGGCCTCGATACGTTCGTTCAAACCCTCGACCGTCTTGCCGATACCTACGGCGACCGTTTCCGCCCCACCGCCAAACTTCGCGAACGGGCAGGAGTGAAGGAAATGGCGTAGGGGAAACTTTTTGAGGCTGATAATTGTCTGAAATTCAAATAAAGACGCTTTGGACGTGAGAGGGAGGGTTCTTTAACTATTCATGCTCGTGAGAGAGAATAGGTTGACAAGAAATGCATCTGCTCGTTGTTTTAAGAGGAATCAGGAGCCCCCTGATTCCTTTTTTATTTTTATTATTCTCATACTATTTAACTACTGTAATACTAGTTCAGAATTGCTACAGCGTATTGCTGACGCGTG